>NZ_JAWLSE010000002.1:250486-1093454 GCF_033142365.1 Rhodococcus sp. IEGM 1241 | reverse complement strand
CCACCCCCCCGCCCCCCCCCCCCCCCCCCCCCCACCCCCCACACACCCCCCCCACACCACCCCCCCGCCGCCCCCCCCCCCCCCCCCCCCCCCCCCCCCACTTCTCGAATTGGGTCGGCTTGCTATTTCTTGCCCGTGACGGCGCTGTAGCCGATCGAGAGCACGGCCGCCGCGGCGATGCTGATGATCCAGCGGATCCAGTCGATTCCACCCGTGTCGCCCTTGTCCGAGATCGCTCCCCAGACCCAGTACCCGATAAGCGCTCCGGCGATACCCAGCACGACGGTCACGATCATGCCGTACTGCTGCTTACCTGGCAGTACGAGACGAGCCAGGATTCCGATGACTGCGCCGAAAATGATGGTTCCGATAATTTGCCCCATGACAGCCCCTCTCACACGTCGTGCATGCACGCGGACGGAAGATCACCGCTCAGGGAAACAATAACCACAGTCACACACAACTGTCGCTTGTTGACCGAATTGTTGTCCGAGATGCAACCTCGACGCGTTACATCCACGACATTCGCGAGTTATTTTTTCGCAATCAAGCGGACCTACCGTTCCCATCCATGCCAACTTCCGTAAAACTGCCGAACAGCGAGCTCGCGCGACTCGCCAACAAGCCGCCCTGGTACCGATCACTGTTCGTGCAATTGATCGCCGCTATCGTCATCGGTGTTCTCATCGGCTGGTTGTGGCCGGAATTCGGCGCGAACCTCAAGCCCCTCGCCGACGGGTTCATCAAGCTGATCAAAATGCTGATCGCGCCGATCATCTTCTGCACCGTTGTGATCGGGATCGCCCACGTCGGGGATCTGAAGGCCGTGGGGCGTATCGGCGTCAAAGCACTCATCTACTTCGAGGTCGTGACCACCTTCGCCCTGTTGTTCGGGCTGCTCATCGGAAATCTGATGAAGCCGGGTGCGGGATTCGACATCGATCCGGAGACGCTTGCGAACGGTGCGGACGCCGTGGCAGCCAAGACCGGAAGTGGCGAACTTCCCCACACCGTCGAATTCCTGCTCAATATCATTCCGGTGTCGATAGTTTCGGCCTTCGCCGAGAACGCACTCCTCCAAGTCCTCTTCTTCGCCGTACTGTTCGGGCTCGCATTGGCCAAGGCGGGTGAGAGTGGACCACCGATCGTGTTCGAACTCGTCGATCGTCTGAGCCATCTGTTCTTCACGATCATCGGCTGGATCATGAGACTGGCGCCGTTGGGCGCTTTGGGCGCGATGGCGTACATCGTCGGTCAGTACGGGATCGCTTCGCTCGGAAGTTACGGAAAGCTGATCGCCGCATGCTATCTCGCCGCCGTCCTGTTCATCCTCATCCTGGCCGCGATAGTCAGGTACTTCGCGGGCGTGAACCTGTGGAAATTCGTCAAGTACATCAAGGACGAACTCTTCCTCGCTTTGGGAACAGCGTCGACCGAAGTAGTTCTGCCCCGAATCATGGTCAAGCTCACCAACGCCGGATGCTCGCGCACTACAACAGGATTGGTGGTGCCTACCGGCTACTCGTTCAATCTCGACGGCGCGACGCTGTACCTGTCGATCTGCATGCTGTTTCTGGCGCAGGCACTCGGCGTGGACCTGACACTCGGTGAACAGATCACTGCCGTCCTGGTTCTGATGCTCACCTCAAAGGGAATGGCCGGCGTGCCGGGATCGTCATTCCTGGCACTGTCCGCCACCGTGGCCGCAATCGGTCACGGCGCAATTCCGGTTGCCGCAGTCGCACTCCTACTGGGCGCGGATCGAATCATGGACTCGATGCGGGTGTCGGTGAACCTGCTCGGGAACTGTGTCGCAACCTTCGTGGTCGCCAATTGGGAGGGGCAGCTCGACAAGGAGCGCATGCGCCGAGTGCTCGACGGAGAAGACGTTCCACCGCTCGAGGAAGTCGATCCGATCACGGGGAAAACCGTTCCGGCACCCGAAACCGAAGGCATCCTGACCCGATAGGTAGGGCCGGCTACCGATTGCACATCGGAAATCGGTGCTGAAAAGTCGCGGGGGGCAGACTTCACTGGAAAATCCAGACCGACAGCTACAAAAGCAAATATTTGCAGATGGCGGCAACCTTGCCGTCAAGGGTCCGTTGAATCTACAAATATGGCACTTGCGCTGCACCGACTCCACTTCACTGAAAAGCAAATTGCTACATCTAGATATTGCCCGACGGTTGCCGCAGTGGCGATTCACAATTCAGCGAACGGGCAGCATTATATTTGCCGGAATTAGAAGGACTAAAGTCCGGTGTTCGACCGACGAATAGACTTGAGTGGGTAAAAATCAATCAGTTCCGAAAGCCTTATTCTGCATGCATTTATGCCGTGCCAGCTGCACTTATGCTGATAGTTTCCCGCAATAAGCTGTTGCGGGATTGATCATATGGCCCTCGGTTCAAATTGTCCGAATGGTCACCTATTGCTATCGTAACCTTTGCGAAGGACTGGACCCAATTGCCCAGCAAAGGAATACAGTGACCGCATCCATGCAGGATATTGAACACTTGTCCACTAATCGACTTTCGGTGGTTGTTCCGGTATTCAACGAAGAGAACGCGGTTTCCGGCTGCATCGAGCGTCTACTGACCGAGTCGGAAATCGATGAGATTCTGATTGTCGACAACAACTCGACCGACGGTACTGCATCGATCATCCAGGAGTTCGCCGAGAAGTACGACAAAGTCAGATATGTCTTCGAGGCCCGCCAAGGCGTCGTACACGCCCGGAACGCGGGCTTCGACGCCTCGACCGGCAACATCATCGGTCGTATCGACGCGGACACACGGGTACAACCGGGATGGGCAGATGCGGTCAAGGGTTTCTTCCAACGCAGCACCGCTCACTCAGCAGTTGCCGGACTCACCTACCTCTTCGAATCGCCGTTTGCTCGAATCCACCGCTACGCACTGGACAGGCAGGTGAAGCAGGGGAAGTTCGATTGCGAACGTCAAGTACTCGCTGTCGCCGGAGCGAACATGGCGATCAGAAAAAGCGCATGGTTGTCGGTCCGCGAGCAAGTCAGTGACCGGCCGGACATCCACGAAGATATCGACCTTTCACTGTGCCTTCGGGAGGGTGGAATGACGATCGGACAGATCGCGGACATGCGAGCGGAAACGTCCGGCCGACGCGGCGAAACCCCTCCGTTGGAGTACTTGAAGTACAACCAAGCATCCGAATCGGTTCTGCACCTTCACAACATCATGAATTGGCGCCTCAAACTGACCATCTGGGGCGACTCGATGCTCCACGCGCTCGTGTGGCCCGTCTACCGCATCTACAACTTCGAGCAGGAGCGCCTGGAGTTCAGGCGCTTGTTCGGCATGTCGAAAGGTCGAATCATGCCAGTTCACCAGTAACCCATCGAATTTCGCTAATCACCGAAGGTTCGCAGCCACCGAATTTCACGACAGTTTCAACGCCGTGACGCGGTCTTCACTGGAACGCAACAGCACCTTCTCCCCCGCCCACAGCTCCCGCGGCATCGCCCAGGGGGTGAACTCTTCGTCCCCGTCCTGGTCCACCCGAACCTCCCAACTACGTTGGCCTGTACGGACATCCGTTCCGTAGACGTTTCCCTCGTCGATAACGACATCGCCGTGCCAGACAACCTCCCCGGCGCGCTCGGCGTTCGATCGCCACAGGACCTCACCGGTGAAGAGGTCCACGAACTGGACCTCGGGTTCGGAACCGGAACGGGTCACGGCAACCACGTTGCCGATCACCGCCAACGACTGTGCGGTGTCGAAGAGTTCACTGTTGGACCACAATTTCTCGCCGGAAGTCCGGTCGAATCCGCTGTGTCCCAGAATGATCGGAGTCGATCTTCCCGCGGGATCATCTCGGCTGTATCGCCCGCCGTAGTACGAGGACTCCGAGGGCAGTTCGTCCGTCCTGGCGAACTCGCGCCCGTTCTGATCGAGCGCGTACTCACTTGTCGGACGGCCATTGCCTTCGCAACCGCCATCCGACACCAATGTCACGCCGTCCGACGATGTATGCGCGGTCGAACAGGTGGAGTAACCGTGTACCCACCGCTGTTCGCCCGTCTTCAGATCGAATCCCAGAGACTCGTCGAGAGCGATCACACCCAGATCGCCGTGCACCGACATCACCGGATCGACGTATCCGGCTTCCCACGATCCACCGACGTCGAACGCTTTGGACCAGTTCGCTTCCGGATCGTCGACGGTTCCGCTGTGCACGCGAACGTCGTTGCTCTCGATATCACCCTCGAGCGCGAGGACCGTGTCACCCGAGACAACCGCGATGATCGGTGCCCACGGTGTCTTGATGTCTCGCCGCTCTCCCGTCTCGATGTCGAACAGCGAGTACGAACCACCGGATACGTACGGCCCGGAGAAACACAGCACCGAACTGCCGAGCAGAGTCTCGGAGCAACCACCGATGTCGACCGCCGACGTGCGCCAACGAACTGTGCCATCTTCGGCGTCCAATCCGACCAATTCTGCGTCGTCCAACGAATACGCCTGACGATCCGGCATACCGATCATCGTGACCACGAGTGATCCGGCGTCGATGAATCCGCCCATGTCCATGTTGAATTCGGTGCCAACAAGTGGGCTCCGGAAGATCGCGAACTCGCGCCCGAGAATCTCGGAGGCCTCGACGCTCCATAGCGGCGACGAGATCGCTGTCGGTTCGGAACTCGTCGACGTGACCACCGTGGCGATGGCGGCAGTGACGGTGACTACGGCTGCGGCGGCCGCGATCCGAAGTCGCGATTTCGGGGAGAATCTGGTGGTCATCGAATCTCCAGGCCTTCGGTCGTCGCGAGAAACTCCAACTGCTCGAACGTCATCGGCACGTTCGGGATCGCAGCCGACGACGAAACCGAGACTTGGGTCCCATTCGGTCGGGTGACGACCACCGACCTGCTCGTTTCCTGCGTCGATTCTGCTTTCGAGCCGTCATTTGTCATGGGTACGGTCGAGTAATCCCGTTCGTCTCGCTCGATCACGGATCCATCCGGTCGCGTCACGAACTCCAAGGGGTGCCCGTCGTAGGAAGGGTCGTATTTGTTGGGCTCCGTAGGGAGTGGTTGTCCGCCGGTAATTGTCATGTTGAGCGTCGACTCGCTGTCTCCCGTCCGGGTGAGAAGTCTCTGACATGCAGTGGACTTGTCATTCTCCGCCACCGTCAGAGTGCCCGGTCCGGTATCAAGAATCGGAAAACCCGGAGATACAGCGCGCCATCTGATCTCGAGTACCGCGTTGAGACGTTCGATCGTCGCGCGATCGAGTTCAGCCACGTCGCTAGAGTCTCGAGGGATCCCGTGGCACCCGGGCGAAAGGGGTGCCGTACCCGGGGGAACTGGAGTAGTGATTCGCAGCTGTGGCATTTCGACAAGGGTTACAAGGTCGTCGAGAGTCAGTGGTACCACGCCGGAACTCTCGGCGTTCCGACCTCCGTCGTTGTTAGTGTCGTTGACATACGCCTGAATACGGGTCCCGTCGACTCCGTACAACATCGCCGACCGACCAAGGGTGCGTACACCATTGGTTTCGCTCCACGTATCCTGCAGATCCACTACCGACTGGTCAGCCAGCACCCGACGTTCGACGAGCGACCCCGCAACACACGATGGGATCGGATCAGAACTCGAGTGCAGCATCAGGCTGAGCGCGCCGATCTTCCCGTCCCGAATCAGCGTCCCGGACGCAGTGGTGGACGCCAACTCCTCGAGCGAGAAACCCTCGGGCAGCCCATCTGTGTTCGAAGGTGCAGAGATCGGCCCGAACTGCAGCGAATTACCCGGGCTGGCGAACTTCAGCTCGACATCTTTCGGGAGCGCCTGCTTGACCGCTTCCGACATCGCGGCGGCCTTGGCACTCGAGAACCACGGAAAGCGTGGATCGTCGTACGTATCAGATCCGTCGAGAATATAGGAGAAGAACGAATCCTCCTCCGGCGCTTCGACGCTTTCACAACCCGGAATCGTTGTCGGGTACACCGCGCTCGGCGTGACGTACGAGAATTCAGGCACGTCCTCCGCCGGAATCTCGTCCGGTGTAGACGTCATGGTGATCGAAGATGACGCAGCTACAGAGATGTCATCGGACGGCGAGCTGCTCCACCGATCTACCAGCCCGGCAACCACTGTCCCACCGGCGATCAGGGAGACGACCGTCAGCGCGAAGGTCCACTTCTCGGCCCGCTTCGAATCGGTTTGCTCCTTCGACACGTACCCTCGCAGTCACTGTCACGGCTCGCTCCCGATGCGCGTCGCCTCTGGAAGTCCTGTCGCGATCACAGCGATTTTTGTTACCAACCGGATGGTTTCCTATCGCGCGGGCTCCGTATGAACACAGAAGAACGGGGTGCCAGTTGCTGTGCAACCGGCACCCCGTTCTGACTGCCTGAGTGCTTACACCCTCACAGGCACCTGATTCGGGTCTGGATCGGAATCCGGATCCTGCTCGATCGGAATCCGTCGAATCGCTTCACCCTCGATGTCGACGTTCGGCAGGATCTTGTCGAGCCACGCCGGCAACTTCCATGCCGAATCACCGAGAATCGACATGACCGCAGGGATCACGATCATGCGGATGATGAAGGCGTCGAAGAAGACTGCAGCCGCGAGGCCGAAGCCCATCATCTTGCTTGTCGTCTCCGAGGACAGCATGAATGCGCCGAACACGGAGATCATGATGATGGCCGCCGACGCGACCACGCGAGCACCATGGGTGTAGCCGGAGATGATGGCGTCCTTGGCCGACAATCCGTGCACGTATTCCTCGCGCATTCGCGTCACGAGGAACACTTGATAGTCCATCGCCAACCCGAAGACCACACCGATCATGAAGATCGGCAGGAACGAGATGATGGGTTGTGTGTGCTCGATCAGCCCGAAGTCGCCCTCCTGGAAGATGGCCACCGTGGCGCCGAAGGTCGCACAGACGGAAAACAGGAATCCGAGAGTTGCGGTCAGCGGCACCAGGATCGAGCGGAAGACGACCATCATGATGATGAACGCCAGCCCCACAACCACGATGAGATACGGGATGAGCGCGGAACTGAGCTTCGACGACATGTCGGCTACGATCGCGGTTTGCCCCGCTACACCGAGTTCTGCGCCTTCCGATTTCACCGTCGATCCGTAATCCCGGATCTGATTCATCAGCTCGTGAGTTTCGGGGCCGCTCGGTGACATCTGCGGGGTGACCGCGATGAGCGCAGAGTTGGCGCCCGCCATCGGGTTTGCCGCGTCGGGTCCGTTTCCGACCCACATCAACTGATCCGGAGTTGCGACGTTGTCGAGGCCCTTGATGTGCGCGACAGTGCCTTCGGCAATCGCGGTGATATCGGTGCCGTCAGGCGCGTCGAGCACGACGAACAATTCGCCATTGACGCCTTCACCGAACCCACGTTGCAGCAGGGCAAGTGCCGGCCGCTCTTCGTCCTGAGTGAACGAGAGTCCGAGTTCGAGCTTCGTCATCGGAATAGCCGCGATCACCAGAAGCACCAGCGCAGCACCCGCGATCGGCCACGGGTACTTGGTGACTATCTTGGCCCAGCGATGTCCGTTGGATTCCATCGTCTCGGGCTCGTCACCGTGGCGAAGCCCGGGGATACGAGGCGAGAACGCGAATCTGCCGAAGATACCCAGGACAGCCGGGATCAACGTGATTGCGCCGAGGACGGCGATGATGACGGCAACCGCTGCAGAGATTCCCATCTGGGTGATCATCGGAACCCCGACCACCGCCAGGGCTGCCAGCGCGACCACAACCGTCAGGCCGGCGAAGACGACGGACGAACCGGCAGTACCCACTGCGCGCCCGGCAGCGGCTTCCCTCGTTCCGCCCAAATTGAGCTCACTGCGGTAACGCGAAACGATGAACAACGCGTAGTCGATCGAGACTGCGATGCCGATCATCGTGACGATTCCCGTGACGCCTTCGTTGATGTCGAAGAAGCCCGAACCGAGTGTGACCGTCAAAGTGGCCAGCGCAATTCCCAGAATTGCGGTGAACAGCGGAATAAAGGCCGCAATGAGCGCGCCGAACGCCACGATCATCACGATGAACGCCACCGCGAAGCCGAGCATCTCCGACAGACCACCTGCGGCCTGTACCTGCATCATCGAACCGGTGCCTTCGACTTGCAGGCCACCGGTGCGGAATTTTGCCATCAAGTCGAGGAACGCCGTCTTGTTGGCCTGTGTCTGATCCTCGATACGAATCGACTGATTGAGCTGGATCAGCCCGACCTTGCCGTTGTCGCCGAGAACGGCCGACGCCACCGCCGGATTTGCCTCCGCGAGGGTCACCGGATTGACGATCTTCTCGGGATCGACGATATCCGGCAACGTCTTCGCCTGCGCGATCAACTGGTCGATCTGATCGCTGTGTGCGGCAAGTCCGTCGTCTGCCGCGATGAGAATGCTGGTCGACGCCTGAGTTTGTTGCTCTGCTGCCGCTGCAAAGTTCTCGTTCATCAACTCGGTCGCACGTTGGGAATCAGTGCCCGGAAGATTGAATTCTTTGGAGAACGTCGGATTTGTGGCGCTGATTGCGCCCCCCACCACCGCGATCACGATAATCCACGCGGCCACCACAAGATACTTGTGGCGGAAAGCAAACTTCCCCAACCTGTAAAGATACGTAGCCAACGTAGGCCTCTCTCGCCGTGGACTGGTCTGTCCGAAGAACACGGAGTCTTTCGGTGCCAGGGACATACGGTACGGACCGATCGGCCTGTTGGCACCCGGTATATCTGCGAAAACGGCATATCCGACGCGCCTTCGTCCCGTTTTCAGACCGCTCGGTACCGTGGACACGACACGGGCAGGCGCCTCGCCAGAGCAGACGCCACGTAGTACGAAAGGCAATCCCATGAATCACGGCCAGGCCGTCGATCGCGATCTCCTCCTTGCCGGCCAACAGCGACTCGACGCGCTGGGCCCACGATTGACGGGCTCTCCTGCACACCACGAGGTGGTGGAAGAAGTCGCGAACGAACTGACCGAACTGGGCCTCGACGTCCGGCGTGATTCACACACTTTCGAACGCTGGGATCTGCCGGCGACACCTGACGGACTTCGCATCGAATTGCCGACGGGACCGATCAGAGTTTCGTCCGCATTCCCCTACTCCGGATTGACCGGGCCACAGGGAATCTCCGCTCCCCTGGTCTACGTCAGCGCGCGACGCCCCAAGTGGTCGGCGGCCAAGGGCGCGATCGCAGTGATCGAGGTCCCGCACATCGATCTCCCCCGCAAGCTACTCGTCAGCGAGTGGGGCCCGATCGCCACCGACGAGACACTTCGAAATCCGGTTCTCTCCGCAACACTTCTGGGCCCGAAGCTCGACAAGGCCCGCAAGGCCGGTGTCCTCGGCGTGATCGCGGTGTGGCGTGACATCGCTCCGGACAACGCACTGGGACAATATCTTCCGTTCACGCAGCCATATCACGACATCCCCGCCGTCTGGGTGGCCGGCGACGAGGGCGCGAAGGTTGTCGCTGCAGCTCGCTCCGGTCAGCTGGCGACTCTGGTACTGGATGCGACTCTGCATCCGGACACCCGGACCGACACGGTGTGGGCGGTGTTCCCCGGAACCTCACCCGAAGAGACGATTCTGCTCATCACTCACAGCGACGGAACCAACGGTGTCGAGGAGAACGGCCATCTGGGAATGTTGGCGTTGGCGCGGCACGCCGTGGCGCAGCCGCATCGACGGTCGTACGTTTTTGTCCTGACGACTGGCCACCTTCGTATTCCAGCGGTGTCCAAGCACGGACAGGCAACGTCCACCTGGCTCGAAGCGCACCCCGAGATGTGGAAGGGCGAAGCCGGTCAGGCGCGCGCCGTAGCGGGGATCGCCATCGAGCACCTCGGCGCACTGGGTGATACCGAGGACAACTCGACCGGCGGCTATGCCTTGGAGACCACTCCGGAACCGGAACTGCTCTACGCGACGAGTCGGGAAGTGCACGACATCGTTGCACCGCTGTGGCGCGACATTGGAGCGGGCGATCGCCGAATCGTGGCGCCAGGACCGGTCATTCATTTCGGTGAGGGCGAACCACTGTTCGAGCGGAAGATCCCGGCGGTCGCCTTGGTGACGGCGCCGCAGTACCTGCTCGCTCTGCGCGAAGCCGACGCCGTCACGCACGTCGACCTGGACGCGATGATCAAGCAGATCGAAAGCTTTCGGGATCTGCTCGACGCCTTCGACGCAACCGACACCGCGGCTTTCGGTCCGGTGGTCTCGCGCTCGGTGTTCGCGAAGTTCTCGGCGCTACTTCAGTTGATGCAGATTTTGTCGAAAGCCAAGAAATAGTGCTGTGCGCCTTTATTAACCGCGGGCGGTTAATAAAGGCGCACAGCACTTGGGGTTACTTGTCGTGAATGATCACGCCACGGATGTTCTTGCCGTCACGTAGATCCTGGTAGCCCTTGTTGACGTCTTCGAGGCTGTAGGTGTTGGTGATCAGTTCGTCGAGCTTGAGCTGACCGGCATCGTAGAGACGCAGCAGTCGCACGATGTCGTACTGCGGATTCATGGACCCGAACAGCGTGCCCTTGATCGTCTTCTGATTCAGCGTCAGGTCAGTACCCGACACGTGAACGGTCAGCTTGGCGGGGTCGGCGAGTCCCGTGATCACCACGGTGCCACCCTTGCCGATCACTGCCGTCGCTGCACTGACCACGTCCTCGTCGACGGTGCCAACAAGGATGAGCGCCGCGTCGGCACCCTGTCCCCACGTCAGCTCGTTGACCTTGGCAGCGGCGCTCTCGGCGTCTGCAAAGGCATGCGTAGCACCGAACTTCAGTGCGGTCTCACGCTTGAGAGCAACCGGATCGACCACAACGACGTACTTGCAGCCGGCCGAAACCGCACCCTGAACGGCATTGATGCCGAGGCCACCAATGCCGTAGATCACCGCGGTGTCACCGGCGCGGAGGTTGCCTGCGTTGACGGCCGTTCCCCAACCCGACGGCACGCCGCAGCCGACGACCACTGCCGTCTCTAAGGGAAGCCAATCGTCGATCTTGACTACCGAGTGCTGAGAAATGGTGGCGCGCTCGGAGAACGTTCCCAACATGCACATTCCGCCGAAATCCATTCCGTTGCCGTGGAAACGGAAGGAACCGTCGGGCATCGAGCCTTCGAGGATGGTGGCACCCATGTCGCAGAGGTTCTGGCGACCGGTCGAGCAGTAGCGACAGGTGCCGCAGTTGGGGATGAAGCTACACACGACATGGTCGCCCGGCTTGACCTTCGTGACGCCTGGGCCGACCTCTTCGATGATGCCCGAGCCTTCGTGTCCGCCGACGATCGGGTAACGCGGCGGGAGATCACCGTCGGTCAGGTGCAGATCCGAATGGCACAGTCCGGCAGCGGTGTACTTGATCAGTACCTCACCCACACCCGGGCCGTCGAGGTCGAGTTCCATGATCTCGAAAGGCTTTCCGGGCTCGAGCAGTACAGCAGCTTTGGTCTTCACTGGTGATCTCCTTGATTGTCGGACGAGAATGAGCGATGGGGTCGGTCAGAGAGCGATGTTGACGGCCTTCGTCTGGGTGTAGAGATCGATAGCCGAAGCGCCGAGCTCGCGGCCCCAGCCGGACTGCTTGTATCCACCGAAGGGCATTGCAGTGTCGAAGCCGTTGTACTGGTTGATCCACACCGAGCCGGCCTTCAAGCGCTTCGCCGTGCGGTGAGCCTTGGAAATGTCCCGGGTCCAGATGCCGGCGGCCAAGCCGTAGATGGAATCGTTTGCGGCAGTGATCGGTCCGTCGTCCGCGTTGAACGGCAGCGCCGCCACGACGGGTCCGAAGATCTCCTCCTGAACGATGGAGAATTCGGGCTTGACGTCAACGAAGACGGTCGGCTCGACGAAGTAGCCCTGATCGCCCCAGCGGTTGCCGCCCGTCAGTGCACGTGCTCCGTCGGCGATTCCCTCACGCAGGTAGCCGGTCACCTTGTCGAACTGCTCCTGCGAGACCAGCGGTCCGAGCTGGGTGGTGGGATCGAGGCCGGGTCCGATCTTGACCTGGCTCGCTGCGTGCGCGACGGCCTCGGTGAACTTCTCGAAGATGGTGTCCTCGACGTACAGACGAGTACCCGCAACGCAGCACTGTCCGTGGTTGAACAGCCACGCGTTGAGCGAACCCTCCACCGCGGAATCGAAATCGGCGTCGGCGAACACGATATTGGGGCTCTTGCCACCGAGCTCGAGCGTAACCTTCTTCAGATTGCCCTTGGCGGCGTCGACGATCTTCTTACCCACCTCGGTGGAACCGGTGAACGCAACCTTGTCCACGTCGTCGTGGCCGGACAGAGCAGCACCTGCATCGCCGAAGCCGGGAACGATGTTGACGACGCCGGGCGGGAAGCCTGCTTCTTCGAAGACCTCCGCGAGAAGCAGTGCGGTGAGCGGGGTCTGCTCAGCGGGCTTGAGGATCACCGTGTTGCCGGCGGCGAGCGCGGGGGCGAGCTTCCACGACGACATCAGCAGCGGGAAGTTCCACGGCACGATCAGTCCACAGACGCCGATTGCCTCACGCAGGGTGTAGGCGTGGAACTCGCCGCCCGGAGAGAAGGGCATCGACACGTTGACAGTGCTGCCTTCGATCTTGGTGGCCCAACCCGCGTAGTAGCGGAAAACGTCTGCGGCCCAAGCCACGTCGACGGCGGTGGCGATGGCAACGGACTTGCCGTTGTCGAGAGCTTCGAGCTGACCGAATTCCTCGGCACGAGCACTGAGAATGTCGCCGACGCGCCAGATCATCCGCTCGCGCTCGTTTGCCTTCATACGTGACCAGGGGCCGTCCTCGAAAGCCGTTCGAGCGGCACGTACCGCGCGGTCGATGTCTTCGGCCTGACCGTGTGCCACGTCTGCGAGCTTCTGTCCGTCAGCCGGGTTGTACGTCGCGAAGGTCTGACCCGAAGCGGCGTCGACGAATTCGCCGCCGATGTAGAGCTTCTTCGGTCCGTTCAGGAAACCCTGTACCGCGGAACTGATGGTGTGTTCGGCTACTGCCGTCATCGGAAACTCCCCTGAAGTAGTGAGGTGCGAATGTGATGCACGCCATACTTCCGCGCTTCCGGGGGTGCTAACTGTCCGAACTTTGTACAACTGAAGTCGGACAGCAAACTACACAGTGATGTCGAGCGCCCGCATCCGTGTGTAGAGAGTGCTTCGGCTGATTCCGAGTTGCGCCGACGCGTGAACCTTGTTGCCGCCGCAGTCTTTCAACGCTCCGATGATCGCCTGGCGCTCGGCTTTCTCCCGCCCTGCCAACCGCGACACCTTGGTCGTGGTGCGATAGTCCTCGGGCAGATCAGCGACGTCGATGCGATTGCTCGAGCGTTCATCCGAGGCGCGATTCAACACGACGCGCAATTCGGCCAGGTTGCCCGGCCAGTTGGCCGCCGCGAGTGCTTCGGCAGCGCTGGCGGTCAACCTCAGTTCTGGCGAGATCCCCTCCAACATGACTTGTGCCAACTCGGCGATCTCAGCCTGTCGCTCGCGCAGTGGGGTGATGACAACCCGGGAGGCGCATCGTGAGAGCAGCGCGGCGATGGTCGGCGGAAGATCAACTGCCGCTCCGCTGGTCAGTACGATTTTCGGCCCCTCGGCGCTGGCGTCGATCAGGTCTGCGACCAGCGGCAACACCGAGTCAGGAAGGAGTTGTACCTGTTCGATCACGACCACGCCCGAACGCTTACGGGCTGCTCGCACGAGATCGGTGACCCACTGCTCACGGCCGTCGAACGCGATTCGCGTGGCATCGAGCCAACTCGCATCGACACTGCCGACGACATCCGATGCTGCCGAGGTTCGGCCGGATCCCGCTTCACCAGAGATCGCCACGGCGGCAGAGGTTGCCCGCGCCCGCATCAGGTCGCGCCGCAGTCGTTCGCCCGGAGACGGTGCCCGCTCGTGCGTTCTGCGGATCGGTGCCCGTTCCCGTTGGAGTGGTTCGACCAGGAAGAGCGCACCACCGTCAGCCCCGGAAATCCGGTCGGCTTGAACTCGCGCCAGCGCGCCGGACGCCAATTCGACTGTCACCAATCGTGATTGGTCCGGATTGAGGTCGGCGATCAAGGAACGGAGCGATACATGGTCTGCGGTGTCGAGCAGATCCAAAGCGGTTCGGTTGCTCAGCAGGATGTCGTCGCCGATGGCCGCGACGGCAATGTGGCGCTGATGTGAAACTCGCTGGAATGCGTCGACCAGCCGCTGCTCCGATGCTTTCGAGCCTTCGAGCAGCCGTTTCTCGATGTCCGCTGCAGCACGCGCAAGGAAGGGCGCGAACAGTGGGTTGGCCTGCGAGACAACGCCGGTCATGTCGAGAATGCCTTCGACACGACGTGTGACGGGATGCAGGATCGGCTGTCCGTAGCAGCTCAAACCCTTGAGGCTGTCGAGGAAATGCTCGTCACCGTGGATCACCACGCTTCGTCCGACCTCGAGGGGCGTACCGAGCGCGTTGGTGCCGGCGTGCTCTTCACCGAAGCGTGAACCGTTGACGACACCCAACCGCTCGATCGTTCGCTCGACGCGACTGTCGGAGTACACCGAAGCGACCACGCGGCATTCGCGATCAGCAAGCAGCACGCAGAAACCGGTGCCCGCGATCTGTTGCGAAACTTCGTCGAGCACGGGTGCGGCGGCCCGGAGCAGACGAGACTCACCGTCCTGCTCCTCGGTGTCCACGGCGATGGCCGACGACGGGTCGAGGCCACTGAGTCGAGAACGCTTCCAGGAGAGCGCGATCTCGGGGCGTACCGGCTCACGCTCCCCTGGGTTCGCGGACATACTCTCAGGCCTGACCGATCAATTCGATCGCCTGTTCTCGCATCGCGATCTTGCGGACCTTGCCCGTGACTGTCATCGGGAACTCGTCGACGACATGGACGTACCGCGGAATCTTGTAGTGCGCGAGCTTGCCGGTGCAGAACGCGCGGACCGAATCGGCGTCGAGATCGTCTGCACCTTCGCGCATCTGGACCCACACCATCAATTCCTCGCCGTACTTTGCGTCGGGTACACCGATGACCTGCGCATCGAGAATGTCGGGGTGGGTGTAGAGGAACTCCTCGATCTCACGCGGATAGACGTTCTCGCCACCGCGGATGACCATGTCCTTGATGCGTCCCGTGATGGCGACGTATCCGGCCTCGTCCATGACTCCGATGTCTCCGGTGTGCATCCACCGGGCAGCGTCGATCGCCTCGGCGGTCTTCTCCGGGTTCTCCCAGTATCCGAGCATGACCGAGTAACCACGCGTGCACAGTTCACCCGGCTCGCCACGGGGCACCGTCAATCCGGTTGCCGGATCGACGATCTTGATCTCGAGATGCGGCCCTACCCGTCCGACCGTTTCGGTGCGCTGCTCGATCGAATCGTCCGAGCGGGTCTGCAACGACACCGGCGAGGTCTCCGTCATGCCGTAGCAGATGGACACCTCCGACATGCCCATGCGATCGATGACCTGCTTCATCACCTCAACCGGGCAGGGCGAGCCCGCCATGATGCCGGTGCGAAGGGACGACAGATCGAAGCTGTCGAAGTCCGGCAACGCCAACTCCGCGATGAACATCGTCGGAACGCCGTAGAGGGACGTGCACTTTTCAGCCTGAACGGCTTCGAGCGAAGCACGCGGATCGAAAGCCGGACCCGGAATGACCATGGCAGCACCATGACTGGTGCACGCAAGGTTGCCCATCACCATGCCGAAGCAGTGGTAGAACGGCACCGGGATGCACACCCGATCGACCTCGCTGTAGTGGCACAACTCGCCGACGAAATAGCCGTTGTTGAGGATGTTGTGGTGACTGAGCGTCGCGCCCTTCGGGAAACCGGTAGTACCCGAGGTATATTGGATGTTGATCGCGTCGTCGGCCGACAACGCGGCCTGGGCTGCGGCGAGCGGAGCCGGATCGCTTGCCTGCGCCGCCAAGCCGTCTGCAAGCACCGCGTCCCACTCGGGTGAACCGAGCAGGAGCACCGACGTCAGATCCGGGCACTGCGGCCGCACCGTCTCGATCATCGACGCGTAGTCCGAGGTCTTGAAGCTGGCCGCAGACACCAGCGTCGAGATCCCGGCCTGCTCGAGTACGTACTGCAACTCGTGCGAGCGGTACGCCGGATTGATGTTGACCAGGATCGCGCCGACCTTTGCCGTCGCGTATTGCGTGAACGTCCATTCCGGACAGTTGGGAGCCCAGATTCCTACCCGATCGCCCTTCCCCACACCACGGGAAAGTAGTCCGGCAGCGAGCCCGTTCACCTGCTCGGCGAACTCCCGGTACGTCCATCGTCGACCGCTGGCGTGGTCGATCAACGCATCGCGGTCGCCGTGTGCGGCAACCGTGCGATCGAGGTTGTCTCCGATGGTGTCGCCCAGCATCGGACCGTCCCATACTCCGGACGTATAGCTGGGCAGCGGCGTACTCATGTGTTCTGTCCTCTCCGGTTACCTGTTCAGGCACCTATGAGAGGGGCCGCCGCAGCGGACCCTCTCATCTACGAATTTACTCGATTCGGTGTGATGCACGACATACTTCCCGGTGCGGGGTGGCCGTAACTGTTCAGAGTCCGGACACCCCACCCGCCTGCTGTGCGCCTTTATTAACCGCCGGCGGTTAATAAAGGCGCACAGTGGTTACAGCGCGTGATCCTTGGTCTCGACGAGTGCCCAGGTGCAGATCAGGCTCAACACACCCAGGATCGCCAGCATGACTCCGATGGCCATGCTCCCGTAGGCCGAGGCCAGCGGTGCGGCGATCAGCGGCGGCACTGCCCCACCGAGCACTCCGGCGAGGTTGTAGCCGAGGCCGGCACCGGTGTAGCGGTAGCGGGTCTGGAACATTTCCGGAAGCAGCGCACCGCAGGGGCCGTAGGCGATTCCGAAGATCATGAGCGTGCCGAACATTCCGATGATGAACGCGATCGGCGATCCCGTGTCGAGGAGCGGGAACAGCACCAGCGCCCAGACGACGGCCAGACCACACGAGATCATGATGACCTTGCGGCGCCCGATGCGGTCCGAGTACAGAGCGGAAACGACGATCGCCGCACCGAAGACAACCGCGGAAGCGATACCGACAGACAGGACGAACGGACGGGAGAAGCCGAGGGTCTTTGTTCCGTAGCTCGTCAGGAAAGCCGTGCCCATGTAGAAGAACGCGAACAGGCAAGCCAGGGCGCCTGCCGAGAGCAGGATCTCCTTGGTCTGGAACCGCCAAGCATCCAGGAACGGAAGGGTGCGCGGTGCTTCGTTCTTCTGCTCCGCGACGCGCTCTGCCTGCTCCGCCTTGAAGACGGGAGTCTCCTCGATAGCGAGTCGCATGTAGAGGCCGATGCCGACCAACACGATGGAGAACAGGAACGGGATACGCCAGCCGTAATCGAGGAAAGCCTGGTTGGTGTCGCCGAGAACTGCGCCGGTGATGAGGAAGGTACTGCTCGAGAGAACGAAGGCGATTGCAGGGCCGAGCTGCGGGAACATCGCATACAGACCACGTTTGCCCGGTGGAGCGTATTCCGCGGTGAGCAAGGTTGCGCCTGCCCACTCACCACCGACCGCGAAACCTTGGCCGAATCGCAAGAGCACCAAGATGATCGGGGCCGCGACACCGATGGTTGCAGCACCCGGCAGCAAGCCGATCAGGAGCGTCGAGATACCCATGAGCAGGAGCGTCGAGATCAGCGTCTTCTTGCGACCGATGCGATCACCGAAGTGTCCGAACAACATTGCGCCGACGGGCCGGGCGATGAATGCGACTGCGAAAGTCGCAAACGATGCGACAGTTCCCGCAGTGGCACCGAGCGCGGGGAAGAACACCGTCGGAAAGACAAGTGCCGCAGCGGTTCCGTAGATGAAGAAGTCGTAGAACTCGATAGTCGTGCCGATACAACTCGCGATTGCGACGCGCCGCACACTGGTGGTGTTCTGCGGGGGCTGCGTCGCACCTGCGGCACTCGCACCCCCGGCGCCGGCGGCACTGGTGCCGCCTGTGGGAGAGACTGTGGTCACTCGATTCCTCCGTGGTCCCGTGGTGTCGCCCTGTGGGCATCACCGTCGATAGGAGGAAAGGTAGTGATGTGGCTCACCCCCGCACTACCCCCGAAAGGGGGTAGGAGTGATCTCAGTCACCACTTGTATGCAATGGTAACGAGTTTCACGACCCTCGACATGCCGCAGGCCGTCCGATTCGTTCACACGAATCGGACGGCCCTCGAGAAACTGCGTCACGGTGCAACGCTACGGATCAAGCCTTACCGGCAGCCCCGAAAAGCTCCTGACGGATCTCGCCCCACACCGTGGCGTAGGAGTCGATGATCGGTTCCGAAATCCACTTAGACTCCCCCGCTTGCACTTTCGCGAGAGCATCCGAGAAGAGATCCTGATAGCGAGACAACCGCGGAACGAATGCCGACAGATCATCGAACAGGTTTGCAGCCCGGCGATCCAGCTCTGCAAGGGAATCCGCATCTGCGTCGTCGATGAGCGCGGCGAACTCCTCGTCCAAGGGAAGGAACGCCTCGTACACCTCACCGATGGAGTCCTCGTCGATCGAGACGCGCTCGGCGTCCAACTGATCTTCGAGTTCTGCCAAACCTTTCTCGGTCAGGCTGATGGCGTTTTCCGCTTCGACCGCTTTGCCCTGCGCGACAAGTGCGTCGTACGCAGCTTGACCGGAAGCCGCGCTGACGCCCAGGTGCTCGGCCAGGACGACCGCTCCGACCCGCTCCTTGAGACGTACTGCTTGGAGCAGTGCCAACTCGTCCACATTGCCAGCGAAGGCCATCGATTTCTCCTACTCACGTGCCGCCTCTGCGGCTCCAGCATCACAGCGGACACCCGTGGGTTTCCGCAGCCCGACAAAGGGCTCGACAGAATCAGATCACACCCCGATCGATCGTTGTGAAGTCACCGCGACAAGTCGACCGTCACGCGACGGAATCGGCCTGATCGGGGATCACGCTGCCGTCTGCGCGAGTCACGGCACCTTTTGCCCCGGCCGCGTCGGTGTAAGCATCGGTCGAGCAGTGATAGAGAGCGTCCGCCCGGGACTTCGGCTCGATGAACATGGGGTTGACCAGCCATTTCCCGTCACTGTTGTCGTAGGCATTGCACATCAGTTCGGGATTGTTGCGGTTGATCACCAGGCGCGCGCCGGTCGCATCTCCGAGGAACGTCACGTCGGTGACAGAATCACCGGCAGCAAATACCTGACGTCGATCGGCGGCCAACTGCTCGAACGCCGTAGGCCCTTGAACCCCGTAGACAACCTCGTTGACCTGGCACCGCTTGCCGTCGATGTACGGAATGACCGAGTCGTCGCCGTCCGCAACGCCACCACACCCACGCAGGCGCCCGGTGAGAACCCCGCCCTCGACGATGGGCCGAACTCCCATCACGTGATCGGCGTCCAATCCCAGCTGTTCCGCCCAGACTCGAACGACCGGTTCGGCCGAGGCGGAGATGATCCGCACGTCGAATCCATGAGCGCCGAGGGATTTCACCAAATCTTCGATTTGCGCGTAGTACCGCACCGAGCCGTCGACTTCCGTCGTACCGACGGTCTGATCGGATCCTTCTGCAGCAGCGAGATTCTCGGCACGCGCTGCGCGGGCGTACTCGGTGATCTCGTCCTCGGTGTGCCCTGCCATCAACTGCACGGCCCACGCGTATGCGGCTTTTGTCCGGCGGTGATCGTAACCGTCGAATGCGGCCTGGCCGTCGCGAGTCTTCTCTTCGAGTACCGCAATGATCTCGTCGGCGCAGTCCAAGTCGGTGCTGGTTGCCAACGGTTGCCCCGGCGCGGTCTCGGAGCCGCACGCGGCGGAAAGTGCGGCAGCGCCGGCTGGCGTCATGAAGCGGCTGGTAGTTGCCCAGTCCCCTCCGGCAGGCTGTAACACCTTGTTGTTCTTGATCATCCAGAATGCGGTGGCGCTTCCGATGTCGTTCTTGACAACTGTGTTGTCCCAGTCGAAGAGCGCCAACGGAGCTCCGTCATCGACATCACCTGCAGCTCCACACGTTCCGAACTCCGTCATCATGGCATCCAACGTCACACGGTTGTCGCCGTACCACGCAAGACTGGGATCCAACGCCGCGCAGGATGAACCACTTTGCGCCACATCTTCTTTCGGGGCGCTCTCGGCCGAACTACATGCAGTTGCACTCAACAGGACACTACCTACCGCCAACGCACACAGGGCGCGGGCATGCAGCGAACGGAACATCGATTCCCTCGTTTTCGTCGTGATTCGGGTACGACGGCATACCCGAGTGTCGATCGACCCGGGTATGCCGTGCAGTTGTCAATTAATCGAGCGTCAGCACTTCTCCCGACGCAACGGCGTCGGCGCGAGAGGTGTCCTTGAGGTCGACGCCGGAGCGGCCCAACTGGCGCGCTCCCGCCACCAATCCCAGGACGACACGAGCAGCCTGCTCGTATCCGAGTCCCTCGGGTGGGTGGACATTGGAAATGCAGTTTCGATCTGCGTCGGTACGACCCACGCGCGGAAGGTGAGTCAGATAGATCCCGACACTGTCCGCAACGGAGAGCCCTGGACGTTCGCCGATCAGGACGATCGCCGTCTGCACTCCCATCGCGGCAGCGATGTGATCACCCAGTGCCACACGGGCATTCGTGGCGATCACGGGCGGCGCGATCGAGTACCGCTCCCCCAACACCGTGACCAACGCGGACAGCAATTGCTCACCGTGGTCCATCAGTGCGCGCGGCGAGAGTCCGTCGGCGAGGATGAACCCGATTTCCTTGTCGGAACTCGAGATCGCACCCAGGTCAGCCGGTTGGCGCCCCAGGTCGGGTCTCCGGAGATACTCACTGCGGGTGGAGACGCTGCTCGCGACCACCACCGGCGCCCCGATGCCCACCCCTTCGACCCGACTGGCAAGCGTCTCGGAGTCGAGTGGCTCGTGGACCGCGTCGCGAGCTGCAGCGTGCGCTGCCTTGAATTCGAGAACCCGCTTGGTGGGCAACGAATCACCGGCGCGGCCCAACCCGATACGCGATTGTGTGGTCTTGCGCAGTGGACCCCAGAAATCGAGGATCGGTGCCTGATCTTCGGTCATGAGTTCACCGTCAAAGCCCGCAGCGGCGACATTTCGGCATCGATCGGAAGAACCCGACCGTTTGCGTCGGTCATCCCCAAATTGTGGAGCCAGGTCTCGAATTCCGGGGCGGGCTGCAAACCGAGAACCTTACGCACGTACAGCGCGTCGTGGAACGCCAGACTTTGATAGCCGAGCATCACGTCGTCGGCGCCGGGCACCGCGATCACGAACGCCGCGCCGGCGACGCCCAGCAAGGTGAGCAGGTTGTCCATGTCGTCTTGATCGGCTTCGGCGTGGTTGGTGTAGCAGACGTCCACTCCCATCGGCAACCCGAGGAGTTTTCCGCAGAAGTGATCCTCCAAGCCCGCGCGAATGATCTGCTTGCCGTCGTAGAGATACTCGGGACCGATGAAGCCGACCACCGTGTTGACCAGCAGCGGTTCGAGATCACGTGCCACTGCGTATGCCCTGGTCTCGAGTGTCTGCTGATCGACCGGGGCTCCGCCGGTGCCGTAGTGGGCACCTGAGCTGAGGGCGGACCCCTGCCCCGTCTCCAGGTACATGACATTGTTGCCGACCGTTCCGCGGTTCAAGGAGCGCCCGGCCTCGTTGCCCTCACGCAGGAGCGGAATGTTCACTCCGAAACCGGAATTGGCGCCTTCGGTACCGGCAATCGACTGGAAGACAAGATCGACCGGCACCCCCGATTCGATCAGCCCGATCGTGGTGGTCACGTGCGAGAGCACGCACGACTGAGTCGGGATCTCGAATCGCTGACGGATGTCGTCGAGCAGGTGGAGCAGATCCGAGGTGGCCTGGGGTGAATCCGTCGCGGGGTTGATACCGATGACGGCGTCGCCACATCCCATCAGGAGACCGTCCAATGTGGCCGCCGCGATGCCGCGTGGATCGTCTGTCGGGTGGTTTGGCTGGAGTCGGGTGCTCAGCCGGCCGGGCAGTCCGATGGTCGTACGGAACCCCGCGGTCACGGTGATGGCCTTCGCGACGGCGATCAGGTCCTGATTGCGCATGATCTTGCTGACCGCCGCAACCATCTCGGGGGTGAGCCCGGGACTTACGGCGGACAAGCGTGCTGAAGCTTCCGGCGCCGACGCGGTCTCGAGCAACCAGTCTCGTAGTCCGCCGACAGTCAGGTGCGCCACCGGCGCAAAGGCCAGGCGATCGTGGCTGTCGATGATGAGCCTGGTCACCTCGTCGTCCTCGTACGGAACCACCAGATCTTCGAGGAACACCGTCAACGGAAGATCAGCCAGAACCCATTGAGCAGCAGCACGTTCGGCGTCGGAGCTTGCCGCGCAACCGGCTAGTTCGTCACCCGACCGCAGTGGTGTCGCTTTTGCCATCAGATCGACGAGACCGTCGAACGAGTAGTTGGTTCCGGATACCTGCTGGTGATACTTGGCCATCCCGCGACTCATCCCAATTCTTCTTCCGCCTGTGCAAGTACAGCAAACTCCTCGTCCGGCGAGTTGGCAACAAGGTGGTGACGACTGTAGAGACCGAAGTACGCCATCAGAACTCCGAAGGCAACCAACGTCAGCAATGCCGCAACGGGATCGACCAGGAAGGTGGCCACCACCGACACTGCCGCGATCACGAGCGCAAACGAGGTGGTGGCGATACCGCCGGGCGTGCGGTACGGGCGCGGCATGTTCGGCTCACGCTTACGAAGAACGATGTGACTCACCATCATCAGGACGTAGCTTACTGCCGCGCCGAACACCGCCATGTTGAGCAACATTGCACCTTCACCGGTGAGTGAGAGCGCGAAGCCGATGACTCCGGGTACGACGAGAGCGAGAGTGGGGGCCTTACGCTTGTTGGTCACCGACAGGTTCTTCGGCAGGTAACCGGCACGCGAGAGCGCAAATGTCTGGCGTGAGTAGGCGTACATGATCGAGAAGAAGCTCGCGACCAGACCGGCAAGTCCGATGTAGTTGACGGCCTTTGCCGCTCCGCTGTCCCCCAGCGCCTCGACGAGCGGATTTCCGGAGGTGGACAGGGCGTCTGCGCCGAGCGCACCGGTGGCGAGGAAGAGAACCGTTGCGCCTGTGACGATCAGGATCAACATGCTGATGATGATGCCGCGGGGGACGTTCTTCTCCGGCTCACGTGCTTCCTCGGCGGCCAGCGGTACACCTTCGACGGCAAGGAAGAACCAGATCGCGAAGGGCACGGCGGCCCAGATTCCGAGCAGACCGAATGGCAGGAACGACGACGATCCGACTGCGCTGGTGTCGACGGCGATATCGGTGAGGTTGGACGAATCGAAAAGGCCGACAGCCGAAACCGCGAACACGACCAGGCCGACGAGTGCAATGGCGGTGATGATGAACATCGCCTTGAGTGCCTCACCGGCGCCGGTGAGGTGAATGCCGATGAAGATCGCGTACACCGCGAGGTACACCCACCAGCCGTCGGTGATCCCGAACAGGTTCAGCGACTCGACGTACGCACCGATGAAGGTCGCGATCGCTGCGGGCGCTATCGAGTACTCGATGAGAATCGCTGTGCCGGTGGCAAATCCACCCCAGGGCCCCATGGCCCGTCGGGCGAACGTGTACCCCCCGCCCGCAGCCGGAAGTGCCGACGACATCTCGGCCATACCGAGCACCATCGCCAGGTACATACCCGCGATGACAACCGCCGCGATGAGAAGGCCACCGAAACCACCTTCGGCCAGACCGTTGTTCCAGCCGGCGTAGTCACCGGAAATCACATAGCTGACACCCAACCCCGCAAGCAGCACCCACCCTGCTGTTCCCTTTCGGAGTGTTCGTTTCTCCAGGTACGAATTGTCTTCCGCATGGAAGTCTGCGCCGTCGTGGTGTGCACCCGCGGCACCGGCGTTTTTGCCGGTTGCGTGGTCGGAAAGAGACATGTCCATCCTCTGAATCGGTCAAGAATGAGACGACGCACGGTGGATGCGTCGCGTGAAATGAACGGTATGTGGGCGATGTACGGAGAAGGTCGCCTGGAGATGACCGTGCTGTTAACTGGCTGTCATGTGAGCGGCCCCGAGTCTGTTCAGATCTTCTTCAGGCTGCCGTTCTCAGGATCGGGCGGCCGCGCCCGGCACCGGGCAGGCATCGACGGCCTCGGCGACCACCTGGGGAACCGTCGGGGGCAAAGGACGCACGCCCGCTTCCCAATCAGCGCCCACGAGAATGCTCGACGCGCCGAGTGCTTCGTTTTCGTCCGGTGTGAATGCCCTTGCTCGACTGAGGAATCTGAATCCTTCAGGAGACTCCAGGCTGAATCCACTGCCGCGGCCGGGCACGACGTCCAGCACCAACTGGGTGTGCTTCCAGGCTTCGAACTGTGATCCGGAAATCCAGACCTGTACAGCGTCGGTTCCGGTGGGAAGGTCTTCGGGAGTCTCTCCGACAGCAAGTCGGAGATCGACGATTCCGAGTAGTACGTCACGGTCCCCGACGATGAATTCGCCTGAGGGATAACACATCGGGGCCGAGCCGTCGCAGCATCCGCCGGATTGATGCATCATCAGTTCGCCGTGAGTCCCGCTGAGGCGGCGCAGGAGGTCAGCCGCCCCAGCGGTGGTCACCAACCGGGGTGGAACGGCGCCGGTATCGGGTGTGTCCGTGGCGCTCATTCCAACCTCCGTGTGTTTGTGCAGGTTTCGCGTGTTGCAGTCTTGCTCACCGGCACCCGCAGCGAGGGGCTCACGGGTACCGGTGGGTCGATCAGAAGAAGCCCTGAGCCTTCTGGGCGTAGCTGACCAGGAGGTTCTTGGTCTGCTGGTAGTGCGAGAGCATCATCAGGTGGTTCTCGCGGCCGATGCCGGACTGCTTGTATCCACCGAAAGCGGCGTGTGCCGGGTACTGGTGGTACGTGTTGGTCCAGACGCGACCGGCTTGGATGTCGCGGCCTGCGCGGTAAGCAACTCCGCCGTCGCGGGACCAGACACCGGCGCCCAAACCGTAGAGCGTGTCGTTGGCGATTTCGATGGCCTCGTCGTAGTCCTTGAACGAGGTGACCGAGACGACGGGTCCGAAGATCTCTTCCTGGAAGATGCGCATCTTGTTGTTGCCGGTGAACACCGTCGGCTGGACGTAGTAACCGCCGGACAGGTCTCCGCCGAGTTCGGCTCGCTCACCACCGGTGATGACCTTGGCGCCTTCGGCCTTGCCGATCTCGATGTACGAGAGGATCTTCTCGAGCTGATCGTTGCTGGCCTGGGCACCGATCATGGTGTCGGTGTCGAGCGGATCCCCTTGGCGCACAGCCTTCGTGCGGATGGCTGCCATCGCCAGGAACTCGTCGAAGATGTCTTCCTGGATCAGCGAACGTGACGGGCAGGTGCAGACCTCGCCCTGATTGAGGGCGAACATCGTGAAGCCCTCGAGTGCCTTGTCCTGGTAGTCGTCGTTGGAGGCAAGGACGTCGGAGAAGAAGATGTTGGGGCTCTTGCCACCGAGTTCGAGGGTGACGGGGATAAGGTTCTGCGACGCGTACTGCATGATCAGGCGACCGGTGGTGGTCTCACCGGTGAACGCGATCTTCTTGATACGCGGGCTGGACGCGAGCGGCTTTCCGGCCTCGACGCCGAAGCCGTTGACGATGTTGAGAACACCGGCAGGCAGCAGGTCACCGATGATGCCGATGAGGTGCAGGATCGAGACTGGCGTCTGCTCGGCAGGCTTGAGCACGATGGCATTACCGGCAGCGAGGGCGGGGGCAAGCTTCCACACGGCCATGAGGATCGGGAAGTTCCACGGAATGATCTGGCCGACTACGCCGAGCGGCTCGTGAAAGTGGTACGCCACGGTGTCGGAGTTGATCTCCGAGAGCGAACCTTCCTGTGCGCGAATAGCTCCCGCGAAGTATCGGAAGTGATCGATGGCGAGCGGAATGTCGGCGTTGAGGGTCTCGCGGATCGGCTTGCCGTTGTCCCACGACTCGGCGAGTGCGATGGATTCGAGGTTCTCCTCCATACGATCAGCGATCTTGTTCAAGATGATCGCGCGCTCGGCGACCGAGGTCTTGCCCCAGGCCGGAGCTGCTGCGTGCGCTGCGTCGAGAGCGAGTTCGATGTCTTCTGCGGTGCTACGAGCCACATCACAGAAATTCTGTCCGGTCACCGGTGTCGGGTTCTCGAAGTACTGACCCTTGACCGGAGCAACCCATTCGTTGCCGATCCAGTTGTCGTATCGAGACTGGAAGGACATGATCGCGTCGGCGGTACCTGGGCGGGCGTACACGGTCATTGCAAGCTCCTATGTAAACGTGTTCTTCCTGGGCGCACCCACCAAATCGGTGACTGCAATCCCACCCCCCGGTGGGGTGTGATTCACAACACTAGGAGTTGCAACGTTGCAAGTACGTTGCGTGCGAGAAACGCGGATGATTCTCAGATGCCCAATTGGCGGTCGAGGAGATCAATTCTTGCCTGGACCTGCGAATACAGCGGAGATTGAGGATCCAACGTGGACAGGTAGGCCTCCCACACGACTGAGTCTTCGCGGCCGTGTACCGACGTGGTCCACCGGGCCAGAAGGTTAGCGTCACCTCCACGCAGCAGAGCTGCCTGGACCCTGGTGCGTAGTTCTTCCCGCACCTCTTCGATGCCGGGAGACGCCGAGCCCGCCAGCACCGGGCCCGAATACAGTTTCATCGCCGTCGCTGCGTCGCCTCGATCCAACGCTGCCCGCACCTCGCCGACATCTGTCGTGAACTCCGTGATGATCCGATAGGGGCGCGAAGCCAGCCGGTCGGCACCGAAAACCTTACGAAGCCGCGACATTTCCGCGCGAATGGTCACTGCGTCGAGTTCGCCCTCGTCGAGCAGGACCGCAAGGTGGTCGGAGCTGAGACCCTCCGGGTGTTCGGAAAGCAGAAGGAGAATCTCGGCGTGACGCTGCGAAATCGGGATGCGGTCACCGCCGCGAACCAGCGTCGGCCGGCCGGCACCGAATGTTTCGAGGCGCGGAGCCGTGGCACTGAGTGGGATGGGCGAGTTCAAGAGATGGAATCGCAATTCCGATTCGGCGGCCGCGACAGTTGCACGGATCAGTGACAGCACTTCGGGAACCGCAACCCTGGGACCACCGGTGATGTCGATGGCACCAAGGATTTGCCCAGTGGTGGGATCGTGGACGGGTGCGGCCGAACAACTCCAGTCGTGCACGGTTCGGTTGAAATGCTCGGATCCGAAAATCTGTACGGAGTGATCGAGAGCAAGCGCCGTTCCCGGCGCATTGGTGCCGACACGATCTTCGCTCCAATCGGCGCCTTCGACGAAGTTCATGGACAACGCCTTGTCCTTGGCCGAGTTGTCACCCTCCACCCAGAGCAATCGACCGTGTGCGTCACTGATCGCGATCAGCAGTCCGGTCTCGGCAGCATCTTCCACCAGGAGTTTCCGAATCACCGGACGGATCAGTGACATGGGATGCGCGGAGCGATATTTTTCGAGCTCCAACCCTTCGAGCATCTCAGGGTTGCCGACCACATCGGGATTTACCCCCTTGTTGCGGCTACGCATCCAGGACTCGAGTACGACCGAGCGGACATGGGAGTCGTCGGTCAGCCCCTGGCCGGGCACGCCGCGGGCATCGATGAACGACTGATGGGCAGACGAAAGTCGCCGCGCGAGTAACGCGACGTCATCGCCTGGCCTGACCGCCACCCACGGGTTGCCGGGCACAGCCTGTTCACGTGCCATATTTTGCGTTCCTCCGCTCCGTGGACCACTGTAACGCCGATCACAGCCCATAGGCGAGAACGACCATTCGGTATGACTGCCGACCCAGCCTGCTGCCCCTCGCGGTCACTCGTCGCCGAGCAGAATGGCGCTTGCTCGTTCCGCGACCATCACCGCGGTCGCATGCGGGCCGCGGGTCGGGATCGTCGGCAGGATTGACGTGTCAACAATACTGAGTCCTTGCGCGCCGATCACACGGCACCGACCGTCGACGACTGCGAACGGGTCCGCCTCGGCACCCATCACGCAACTACCGGACATATGCAGCGACGTTCCCAGGCGGGATTCGACCCACTCATCGGTGTACTCCACAACGGGGCGATCGATCAACCCCGTCTCGGCGATCGACTCGAGAAGATTCTCGGCGATCCGCATCCCTTCCCGAATGGCAGCTCGATCGTGCGCCGACGCGACGTAGTTGTACCGAATACGCGGCGCCCCAGCGGGATCCCGCGATGCCAGTTCGATGCTTCCCCGGCTGTGCGGCGCCATGAGGACCACTCCGACGCCGTGGTCCATGCGAGGCACACCGGGAACCAGTTCGGTGAAAGATGCGGTGTACGGACGGATTTCGATCTCAGCGAGGTTGAGGGCCGTCTCCAGCACCGGAGTCTGCGATCGAATCGTGCGGGGCTTCGAAAAATGGTACGGCAGCAGCACTTCCGGGTGGTCGACGAAGTTCTGTCCGACGCCCGGTCGATCGAGAACGACGGAAACTCCCTGCCCTACAAGTTGTTCCGCTGGACCAACACCGGAATTGAGGAGAATGTGCGGTGTCGCCACCGCACCCGAACACACGACCACATGGTCGGCACGAATGCGTCGGACATTGCCGTCGCCGAGAACGTCGACGCCGATCGCACGGGTACCCGAGAACGCGATACGAATGACGTTCACTCCGGATTCCACCCGCAGATTCGGCCGGTGCAACGCCGGCATCAGATACCCGATCGCCGTACTGATCCGACGATGATCCGACACGTTCAGTGGCACTCGGCCCACCCCGAACGAGTCCGGCGCATTCTTGTCGACGTCGTCGGGAAAGCCTGCTCCGAGCGCTGCCGCATGAAACTCGCCGCTCAGTGGATGCAGTTGGTCCCACGCTCGACGCTCGACCGGGATCGGTCCGGCGGTCCCGTGGAACTCGCTCTCGAAATCACGATCCGTTTCGGACTTCTTGAAGTACGGCAAGACGTCGTCGTATCGCCATGAACTCGGCCAATTCTCGAAATCAGCACGGGTCGCGCGGGTGAAGTACGCACCGTTGACGGCTCCGGATCCACCGAGTGTCCGCCCCCGCGCAATTGTGGACGCCCGACGCGGCGTCAGTTCGACCGGATAGGTCCACGTGTATTCGCTCGCAGGTCCGACCGGCAGTCGGTACGGATCACCCAGGACGTCCGGGAGTTCGAGCGCCGATCGATATCCGCTTCCCGATTCGAGGAGCATCACCGTGGCGGATGGATCTTCACTGAGCCTGGCTGCGACCACGCAACCACACGTGCCACCACCGACAACCAGGAAATCTGCGTAGTCGGCTTCTGTCACTTGGTGATTCGAGGTTTCAGCGCCGCCCAGTCGCGGGCGTCGAATGCGCCACGCCAGAGTCCGGCCCCATACGCGATGTCGTCGGCTCGTTTGAAGAAGACGTACCGAACCGGTCCCAGCCCGCCTGGCTCACGGTGGCGATACCAGTCCACCAAACCTTCGGTGACTGCTGCAGCGACGGCCAGCCGCCGAATTCGCCTGGAGGCGATCACCGCCAGGAGCGTCACGGGCCAGTAGTGACGACACATTGCCGAGGCGAGTTGCCAGAATCCGCCGACAACTCCCTGCGCGGTGAGGATCGCCGCGATCCGGGTGGGTTGACTCAGGCCGGTGAACATCTTTCGCAGCCGGTAAACGGTAAACAGCAAAGCGCCGAGTGCGCCGGCAAGACCGGAACGGGTCAGTGTTGCAGCGGCGATACACGCGAAGAGCGTCGAGAACGACATCGCCATCGGCGGAACCGAACCCTCGTGTCTTGCAGCCAACGGCGCCGCACCCGTGCCGTAGAACGCTCTCCTGGCGAACCACTTGTCGAACTGAACTCGATGATCGTGGGCGACATGCGCAACCGGTTCGTACCTCAGTCGCCAACCCGCAGCCTGCAGTCGCCAGCAGAAATCGACGTCCTCGGCTACTTGGAGACTCTCGTCGAAACCGTTGCATTCGAGTGCCACGTCGCGCCGGACGATCACGGCGGCGCTGGGGACATAGGCGACCGGACTGCCCGACTTCACCGCAGCTTCCTTGCGTCCGAGGTCGAGAGACGATCGCATGTTCTCGTACCGCGCCAGCGCCGTCCCGTACGGATCGAGGGCCACGATGCGGGGTGCAACAAGGGCAACCCCCGGATCGCTGAAGTGGCCCAACATCAACTCGAGCCAACCGGCACGCGGTATGACGTCGGAGTCCAGAAAAGCTACGAAACATGTTTGGGCCGAACGCAATCCCGAGTTTCTCGCTGCCGAGGGTCCGCGGGCACTCTCGTGCCGGACCACTGTGATGGTGCCGGTGCCCGGGCAGGCGCGACGGGGCTCCACCGGCACTTCCGAACCGTCGTCGACAACGATGACGGTCAGATCCTTGAGAACGGGCAATAGGCGTTCGACGCCGGCCTGGTTGTCCTTGACCGGAATCACGACCGTGACATCGGCAGCGGACGGCGTCGACATCGGACGAGGATTCGCGACACCTGAATCGAGAAGGTGTCGCGCAACCGCAGCGCTCTGCTGATCGACCACCTCGAGGAAGCCGTCACCGATCATCGCCGCAGCCGTCGGCGCCAGCTTGAGCATCCGCGTCGGAGATCCGCCGATGAGTACCCGGCCACCCGAGTACGTGCGCACCTTGGGGTCCAACCGAATGCCGAAGCCGTCGGGGAGTCTTGCTGGTCGCATCAGATGATCGTAAGGGACGTAGCCCGTCGTGCTGCAACTCGTCGCAGCCTCGAAAGCCGTCGCAGGTGGACCGTCCGCCCCCACTCGGTCGTGGTCGTCACCGAAGCCTCCCATCTGGACCAGGCTCCCACCGGGCCAGTCCATCCGTCACGCGTCCTACCAACTCACCGAAGATGTATGCGCCGTCTTCGGCGGTAGCCCCGACTGGATTGCCGAGAACGCCGTTTTGCGACACAGCGACCATACCGCCCGAACGCATTCCTGGCATCAGGTCCGCGATAGGAGACAAATTTCCTGTCTCAGCAAGGCTCATGTGCACCAAATCGGGCGAAAGGTGCAGCAATAGGCTCGTTTCAGTGTGTCCGGCATGAGCGTCGGCACCCGCAACAGCGCACGGCACCCAAGCAGCATCACGCCCCTCATACCGCAGAAGTGCCACCGCTTTGGCCAATGCGGGACCATTTCCGCCGTGGCCGTTGACGAACAGCACCCGCTTCGTCCATCGGAACGCCGACCTTCCGTATTCGACGACGACGGTTTCCATAGCCTCGGCACCGATCGAAATCGTGCCGGCAAACCCTTCGTGTTCGCCGCTCGCCCCGTATTCGATGGCCGGGGCCACGACGACGTCGGGCAGAGCCTGTGCGACTGCTCTCGCGATCCGAGTGTCGGTATCGAGAGGCAGGTGCGGTCCGTGTTGTTCGAAAGAACCGACCGGGACCACGACGGTGAGCGCAGTGCCCTCGAGCGCAGGACTCGGGATGGCAGCAAGGTCACGCGGAGAACTCATCCCCCGATCGTATTGGTGTGGGCCCCTCCCACCGCAACACTGCATGCGGATACACCGGGGCATTTTGTTGTGCCCCGGCGTATTCGTCAGTTGTCGCGGTTCACGCCGCTGTCGGTGGGCTGTTCCCGCCGATCGGCTGTTGATACGGATCCACCGACATCGGCGGATAGAACACCGATTTACGATCCGGACCGATCTCCACCCGCCACTCCGTGTGATGCAGCGTCTGGTGATGATGACCGCACAACAGAATCAGATTGTCGAGATCCGTTGGGCCACCATCACCAGTGAACAATATGATGGGCATCGCACCACCCCGACGGAGTTCCGCACCCGGGAAACGCACACCCACCATCACGAACCGCCAACACCCGCCGCTGCGGCGCCGTCGCCGTTCTCACTTCCTTGCCGCAGTCGAGCGGAACACCATTCTCGTCCAACAAGATCCGCGTCACGGTGCAGTCGCACGCCAACATCCGCGCAGTGTCGATACTGATCGGGCCCACCCAATCCGTCCACGCAAACCCGAGCTCTTCTGTCGACGGCAACAAATCCTTCAACGCTTTCAGGTCGGTCACGTCTTTCGCACTGGCGGTAACGGTGATGTGTGGTTTCACCCCGCCCTCGACCGGACCCAACCCCGCCCGCTCGTACCGCCGCAACAATTCGCAGAACCCATCCGCCCGCCGTAATGCCGGAGTGCGAGTGTCCTTCACGCCGTCCTTCTCCGGCGTCGGCGCCGACAGGCTCGACAGCAACGTGATCAACCGCGCCCCGTTTACAGCATCCAGATCACCCTTCACAGTGACCCGCCCGTACAAACCTTTCGAGGCATAGAACTCGTTACGCTCCGAATCCTCACCCACCGGGACACCGTCCTCACGCTTGCCGTACTGCTTCTCGATCCGCCGAATCGCCGCCCGCACCGCATCACAATCCGCAATGTTCTTCGACGCCAACCCCAACAGAATCCCGCGAGCCTTGTCCACATCCGCCAGGGTCATGTTCTTCGGCGGATGCTGACAAAACGACGCCACCTGCCGCGCCTTCAACGCATCAACGTCACCGCGATGGAATGCATCCGCGACAACAGGTTCGAGCATCAACAACCGCGCCAACCCGACCAGCAGACTGCACTCACCGATCTCCAGATTCGTCGACCCGTGCAACCACTGCGCGATCGCCCGAAAACCCTTCCCGACCACAGTCTCCCGGGAAAACATCTCCACGATCAGCAACACCATCCGCGACTGCAACTCGTGCCGGGCGCGCACCAGATCGAGAACCTCACTCTTGAGGCCCTCACCATCCAGCTGCCACGCATCCCGACTGTCCATGCTCAAAGTTTAATCGAACATACTTTCGAGAACCAGAGACAAAACGGACGACTTATATCGCCAACGCGGCCCGATGCCCCTCGATGACGGCCGCGTGCGAACGCCTCGGAGACAAGGCGTCACCGATGCGAAATTTCTCGAAACAGCTTCCCTGCAAGGTGTTCCACAACTCGTCGACAGGTTCCTGCTGTGTCGCGAAGACCACCCAGTCGACTGCAACTTCCTCGGTCACACCCGTCGGAAGGTGAACCAAGCTCACGAGCGGCGAGGCCCCAGCGCTCACCGAAGTCACCATCAGATCTGTCCGTTGACCGATCGACTTCTCGAACGCTCGGCGGTTCCACCCCTCGAAATCCAGGGTGATGCTCAGGTCCTGCGCGACCACCATGCCGTTGGTCGCGATCGTGACGGCACAGCCTCGATCAGCGAGGAACTCCGCCACCGACGTACCTTGATGGAATCCCAGTTCGTCGTAGACGAGCACCGTTCCACTCGGCAGAATCTTGCCGTCGAGAACGTCTCGAACACCCACCACACGCTCTGATCCACCCGCCCACGCCGGTCGCACAGGCCGCGCTCCGGTTGCAATCACGACCACCTCGGGCGCGCGCTCCTTCATGATCGCGAGATCAGCTCCAGCATCCAACTCGATCGTCACGCCGCTTCGGCGACACTCAGATTCGAGATTCCGGACGAGGTCGGCGAGCTCACGGCGAGCCGGTACCACCGAGGCGGTAAGAATCTGTCCCCCAAGTCTTCGTTCACGCTCGAACAGCGTCACCGCATGACCTCGCTGGGCCGCTGTAGCCGCAGCTTGCAGGCCGGCCGGGCCGCCACCGACCACCACCACCGTGCGGCCCCGTCGCCGCGGCATCGGCAGCGGTACCGATTCCCGACCGGCGCGCGGATTTTCGGTGCACCCCAACCAACGCCCCAGACCCATCCGCCCGACGCATTCCTGGTTGCAGGACAGGCAGGTTCGCACCTGTGACGATTGACCGGCACGCGCCTTGTTCACAAAATCCGGATCGGCGATCTGCCCGCGAACTACGCCCACCAGATCGCATACACCGTCCTCGAGTGCGGCTTCGGCTTGCTCCGGCGTCTTGAAACGGCCGACTCCGACGACTGGAAGATCGATGACCTCCCTGATCGCAGACGGGACGAAGTTGGCGTAGCCGGTGGGTACAGCCATCGATGCTTCGACCAGATGCAGTGTTTCCGTGGCCATTCCGACGGTGGTATTGATGTAGTCGACGTGACCGTCAGCTTCGATGAGTTGAGCGGTGGCTACTGCGTCGGACAGTTCGATGCCACCCCGCGTTCCTTCGTGTCCACTCAGGCGCACACCGAGGACACGATCCGGGCCGATGGCCTTACGCAGTACCCCGAGCACTTCGAGAAGGAACCGTGCACGATGTGCCACGCACCCGCCGTAGCGATCGGTGCGCAGGTTGGTCGAGGGTGCGAGAAACGCGCGCACGATGGACGACTGCGACGCCTGCAATTCCACCCCGTCGAAGCCACCGGCAACGCAGTTGCGCGCAACAAGGGCGAACCCTGCGAGAATCTCGGCAATGTCCGCGGCGTCGACAGCCTTGGGCACCTCGCGGAACAACGGATCCGCAACGGCGCTCGGCGCCAACAGCGGCGATCGCGAATAGGTTCCAGCGCCCTGACCCCCATTGTGGTTGATCTGCGCGAGAATCGACGAACCATGCGCATGAACGGCGTCGGTGATCCGCCGGTATCCCTCGATCGCTTCCGGCCGATAGCCCGCAATCATCTTCTCGTACGGTCGATCCGAAGGATGCGTCGAGTGCTCCTCGGTGATGATCAGACCCGCACCGCCGCGTGCCCGCGCCTCGTAGTAGCTCGCGTGCTGCTCCGTCGGCAACCCGTTCTCCGCGTAATTGGTCAGGTGTGCGGAGAACACGACCCGATTGCGGAGTGTCAGGTTGCCCAGGCGCAGTGGCGCGAAGAGGCGCGGGTACGGCGTCATCAGACCTTGGAGTTTCCTTGATCGAGAGCGATATGACTTGCCGTGACGGTGCGTGAACCGTCACCCGCGAGCCACAGAACGGTATCGGCGATCTCGTCGGGTTCGGCGAACGCGATGTCCGAGAGGATCGGAGTGAAGTTGGGAAGGTACTGCGGAAACTTTGCAAATACCTCGAGAGCGCCCTGGTCGACCCCCATCGGCGTATTCACTCCGTAAGGATGGATCGAGTTGACCCTGATCTTGTACTCCCCCAGTTCCTTTGCCGCGGCCTGCGTCAGACCGACGAGACCGAACTTGGCGCTCGCGTAGTGCGCCTGTCCGGGCAGCGCCTTGAGTCCGGCCACCGAACTGACCACGATGATCGATCCACCGCGCCCACCCTCGATGATCGCCGGCACCGAGGCCTTGAGGGTTTTCCAGACTCCGGTCAGGTTGATGTCGATCAGAGTTTCCCACTGCTCGTCCGACATTTCCCAGAATCGATTCCAGTTGCAGACCCCGGCGTTGGCGACCACGATGTCGAGACGTCCGAACTGTTCGACGCCGTCCTTGACCACCGCGGTGAGCGCTGCGCCGTCACGGACATCGACCTCGCGGGCGAGGATCTTCCCGCCCTCCGCTTCCACCAGACGTATCGTCTCGGCAAAGTCCTCGGAAGTTGCTGCGTCGTAGGAATTGTCCGACGCCACCGACGCGCATACGTCGACCGCGATGATCGCTGCTCCCTCGCGCGCCATCTTGACCGCGTGCGCACGTCCTTGACCGCGCGCTGCGCCGGTGATGAAAGCAACGCGACCTTCGAGCGAACGAACTGAACCCTGTGTCATGAGATAGCCCTCTCTGCAGAATTGAAACTCGTTCTAGTAGTAAACCCTGCAAAGCGCCCTTCGCGGATGGATTCGAGAACAGTTCTCGGGGCAACCGAGTCGCCCACCTGAATGTCGGCCTCTTCCTTCAGCGTTTCGTTCGGCAGACGAGGCGAGCAGTCGATCACCACTTCGCACTCGAGCTGTGACCGCTCGCCGGTATGGACGTGTTCGACGCAGACGGCCCCTCGAGCGATTTCGGTGACACGTGACGCGAGCACCCTGGTGACCCCGGCCTGCTGGATGCGCGTGTTGGCGCCGACCAGATCCCCACTCGCACCGAGCCTCGAACCGACGATGCTGTCGGGAGTCACAATCGAGACGGAGATGCCATGGGCCGCGAGTGCTTCTGCGAGCGCCACCGCGATCGGTCCACCGAGGGGATCGATCAGCGCGACCGGACCCGGCCCCACGGTGCTCAACTTCTCGAAGGCTTCCGACGCATCCAACCATCGAACCGAATCGTCGACCGGATACGTCGGCGGCCTCGCAGCACTACCGGTGGCAACGACAACAAACTCGCCCCGGCTGCGTGCGTCACCCAGGTCTTGGGCGTCGAGCGCCGCCCCGGTCCGCATCGTCACGCCGCTACGACGGCATTCGTCCTCCAACCACTGCGCGAGGAGTGCGAACCGGCTACGGCCGTCACCTCGCGCAAAAGTTCGGATCATGCCGCCGAACTGCGATGAACTCTCGACGAGTGTGACCGAGTGCCCCACCACCGCCGAGATCCGTGCGGCTTCCATCCCAGCGGGGCCACCCCCCACGACCAGCACGGCTCCCGGTGTCGAAATCTGCTCTCGCTCATCGGGGTCCACCGTCTCGAAACCCGCGCTCGGATTCCCGACGCACGTCACGACAGGATTGCGAGGATCACGCACGAGGCACGCCTGATTGCAGAGCACACACGGCCGGGGACGATCGCCGCGCGCGGCTTTCACAACCAGGTCCGGGTCTGCGATCTGGGCCCGGGTCATCTCGACGAACTCACCTACTTCCAGCGCCGCGTGAGCGTCGGCGATGTCCACGACGCTCCCCTGCACGACAACAGGAATCGACAGAGCGGCCTTGATCTCACGGCACAGATCGAGGTTGAAGTTCGGCGGGCAGTGAAAATCGGGGCGGTACCGGTCAGACGAATAGAGTCCGCCACGAACGACGACAAGGAGATCGAGGAACGGAGACACTTCACGCGCGATACCGATGGCAAGATCGGGCGTCAGGCCCGCCCATGGAGCTTCCTCGTCACAGGACAACCGCAGGGAGACAACGTGATCCGACCCGACTTCCTCGCGCACTGCCGAGATGACCTCGCGAACAAGAGCAACGCGATCGCTACCGTATCGGTCTTGCCGAGTGTTGGTCAGACCCGAAAGGAATTGTCGCAGAATGCTTCGAGGACCGGCATCGAGTTCCACTCCGTCCATTCCCGAAGCGACGGCCAGCGCCGACGCCTCACGGAAGCCGACTATCAGCTGGTCGATTTCCGGCTGCCCCATTGCCATCGGCAACTCACGCGTCGCCGGGTCGGCCACTCTTGACGGTCCCCACAGCACCGACTGGGAGTATGCGCTCGATCCCTGCATGCCGGTATGACCGAGCCCGGCCAGAACCAGCGTTCCGTACGGAGCACATGCAGCCGCGATCGACTGCCACCCCGGGCCACATTGCGACGCCAACGGCGCCCGCTCGTACGGCCAGTCGTTCTCCGATACCGAGGCCACTTCGGTGACGACGATCCCGGTTCCGCCCTCGGCGCGGCGCTGGTAGTACGCACGGTGCCGATCGGAAAGCGAGCGTCCCACAGCAAGATTGGTCTCGTGCGGACCGAAAACAACCCTGGACCGGACGAGGCGTCCGGCCAGGGTCGTGTGTTCGTCGAGTGTCAACTCACAGCTCTATCGGAGCCGTAATCTCAGCTGGCACCCAATGTGCGTGTGAAGCCTTCCGGAATCACCAGGTCCGCCGGGCTCAGTTCGGTGATGGACGAGTGGCCGAGGCCCATCAGCCCCGAGTCGATGCCCATCCGCATGAGGTCGAGCACGTTCTCGACACCGGCCTGGCCGTTGGCCGAGAGGCCCCACAGGTAGGCGCGCCCGAGCATGACGGCCTTGGCTCCGAGTGCGAGCGCCTTGACGACGTCGCCGCCGCGTCGAATGCCGCCGTCGAGAACAACTTCCACCTGATCGCCCACGGCCTCGGCAATGCCCGGGAGCACACGGATCGGCGCCGGGGTGCCGTCGAGGTTGTTACCACCGTGGTTGGAGACCGAGATAGCGGAGACACCGGCGTCGACAGCTCGCTTGGCGTCGTCGATGCGCATGATGCCCTTGAGCATGAACGGTCCACCCCACTGCTCACGAAGCCAGGCGATGTCTTCCCACGTCGGAAGCGGAGTCTGCATCCACTCGCCGTATGCGCCGAAGAACGTCGGTGCAGGCTGGCCGGGAGCCGCGAGGTTGGGGGTGGTCAGGTCCGGGATCTTGCCGGTCTTGGCGAACTCGAGCAACCACTTCGGGCGCATGATTCCCTCGGGTGCGAACTGGAACATCGCCTTGAGGTCCATCTTTTCGGGGATGGACGGGCTGCCCCAGTCGCGACCGTACGAGAAGGACCAGTCGGTGGTGATGATCAGGCCCTTGGCACCGGCAGCGCGAGCGCGCTCCATACGCTGCAGGAGCACGTCGCGGCTGCCGACCCAATACATCTGGAAGAAGACCTGCGGGTTGGCCGCGGCAACTTCTTCGATGGACTTGCTGGCAAAAGAACTCAGTCCGATGGCTGTTCCCCGTGCTGCAGCCGCACGGGCTACCGCTACTTCACCGTCGGGGTGCACTGCCTGCACACCGGTCGGTGAAATCATGACGGGCAACGAAATGTCCTGACCCATAATGGTGGTGGACATCTCGCGCTTGTCCGACAGCCCGGCAGCGTGGGGAGCGAAACCCAATTCGCTGAATGCCGCGACGTTGTCGTCGACCGTCAGCCCTTTCTCGGATCCCGCTACCAACGCCGCGTACACGGACTTGGGCAACCTCTTCTTCGCACGGCGCTGTGCTTCTGCCACCGTCTCGAAGAAAGCATTCTTAGCCATTGAACTGACCTCTCTGGGGTGCAGCTTTCGCCGCACTGTCGGTATCGCGCAGTAGTTACTGCATTCCCGCAAGCGGGTTTTCGTCACAAATCTTGGCGGGCGGACGCATCATCAGTGTCAGTGGCACCGATGCACGTGGGGTCTTACGTTGACCGGAACGGGAGTGGTCGACGCTGGACTTCGGGACCTCTCCCGCCGACGCCAGTGCCATTTCACCGTTGCCGATGACGCACTCGGGGTCAGGTCCGTCCATCGGCAGTCCGGTGAAGAACTTGGCCGCCATGCAGCCTCCGCGGCAGGAGTCGTAGTGGTTGCACTTGCTGCAGGCGCCACCGGTTTGGGGCGAGCGCAGCTCCTCGAACAGGTCCGAGTGCTGCCAGACTTCCTGGAATCCACCGTCTTTCACGATGTTTCCGGCGAGGAACTGCTCGTGAATCGCGAAGGGGCATGCGTACACGTCACCGACCGGGTCGATCAGGCACACGACGCGGCCCGCGCCACAGAGATTGAGACCGGGCAGTGCATCGCCGAAGGCGGAGAGGTGGAAGAACGAGTCGCCCGTCAGGACGCCTTCGCCATTGGCGACCAGCCAGTTGTAGAGCTCACGCTGCTGCTCCGGACGCGGGTGCAGGTCGTCCCACACGTCGGCGCCGCGGCCCGAAGGACGCAGTCGAGTGATGCGCAGGGTCGCGTCGTACTTGTCCGCGAGAGCCTTGAACTCGTCGAGCTGACTGACGTTGTGCCGCGTGACGACCACCGAAATCTTGGCGTCCTTGAAGCCGGCTTCCTTCAGGTTCGCGAGAGCGCGCTCGGCCATCGCGAACGAACCAGGCCCGCGCACAGCGTCATTGACCTCAGCGGTGGCACCGTCGATGGAAATCTGCACGTCGACGTAGTCACTGGCTGCGAGGCGCGCCGCGACCTTCTTGTCGATCTTCACGCCGTTGGTGGAGAACTTCACACCAACCTGGTGGTCGGTCGCGTAGTCGACGAGCTCCCAGAAGTCGGAGCGTACCGTCGGCTCGCCGCCACCGATGTTGACGTAGAAAACCTGCATACGCTGCAGCTCGTCGATGATGGACTTGCACTGTTCGGTGCTCAGCTCGTTGGGGTCACGACGACCCGACGACGAAAGGCAGTGCACGCAGGACAGGTTGCAGGCGTAGGTGAGTTCCCACGTCAGGCAGATGGGGGCGTCGAGTCCGAGTTCGAACTGATCGACGAGGCGACCCACCTTGGCGGGCGGGGAGGGCTGTTCAAGAACTGAGGTCATGGCTGTGTCCTCGCGAAGAAATGAAGCGGGCGAACGTGCGGAAGGGCTGTTCCGCACGTGGGGGCGAGCGTCTGGCTCAGACAGGCACGATCATGTGCGAGTCGGCGAGAGTGCTCAGCGCGCGGGCATATTGGGGAGCCGCGTCATCTTCGATGCCTTGCGCACGTAGTGCGGACCGGACATCAGGATGGTCTGGCAACGCCTTGACCACCGCAACGATGGTCGTGTTCTTCAGGAACGACAGCTTGCGTGTTCCGAAGTGGTAGAGCAACGCCCCGAAAGGTTCGGGGCGAAGCGCTACCTGCGGGTGGAGTTTCCACCCCGCATCGAGATCCAAAGCAGACACGGTCAGTACACGCCGCACATGCCGTCGATGGAAACTTCCTCCACGAGGGACTCCTCGACGAGGTCGTTCTCGAGCGCCTTGTTGTCACGATCTGACATGGATTCCTCCTGCGGTCGCACTCCGTCTGGAAGTCTGTAGATCAGACTTCCAACCTGGGAGTTGGTGGTCACTAGTGGGACTTCACTGTGACTCGGTTCACCACTGTAATGGCATCGAGTGCAGAATGACACACATGGAGCGAAAAAAGTATGCGTAGCCGCAAGAAACCGTCCGCTCGGATAGGTCGTCGCCCCTCCACAACGAAGGAGGGAATCAGCACGATCGGGATCGAACTGTTCTCGACAGTCGGCTTCAACGAGGTGAGCGTCGACCAGATAGCCGATGCCGCCGGCATCGCGCGTCGGACCTTCTTTCGCTACTTCCCGTCCAAGAACGCCGTCCCCTGGGGAGACTTCGACGGACATCTCGACGAGATGCGCGAGCACCTGGATTCACTGCCCGCTGATATTCCGTTGGTCGACGCACTCGAATCCGCATTGTTGACGTTCAACACCTTCCCACCGGAAGAGACTGCGGTACATCGCAAACGGATGGAATTGATCCTCGAAGTTCCGACGCTTCAGGCATACTCTGTGGTGATGTACGAAGGTTGGCGGCAGGTGGTCGCCGACTACGTCGCACGCCGAATGAATCTCGAGCCGACCGATCACGGCCCACGCACGGTCGGCTATCTTCTGCTCGGGGTCGCGATGTCGGCGTACGAGCAGTGGCTCACCGACGATTCACTCGAGCTACCGGAACTCTTGAAAACAGGTACGCAGTCCCTGCGGACCGGTATCAGCACCTGAGAAAGCATCACCACCTGAGAAAGGCGATCATGTCCACCATCACGAACGAACCCGTCCTGGATTCGCTGGCACCGTCGACGCCGGGCTTGTGGTCGTTCGGGCATGTCACCGTCGAACGTGTCGATTCCGGTCCGATCTCGCTCGATCGTCGAGGCGGCCGACTCCACGTCAGGCACTCCCTCACTCCCGCCGATCTGAGCGAGCGACTCGTAGCCGGAGTCACCTCGTCGATCCAGGACGCGGAGTTCGGTCAGGACGAATTCGAGTTGACGATGGTCGGACTGGTTCGGTCCACCGTGGACGGCGCTCTCGAATCCTGGACCACCTACTACCGGAACTCCCTTGCCGAACTATTGGACGGCACTGCAGATTTCGCGCCGATTCACGACAAAGCCGAAGAACTGGTTCGCGGTTCCGTACTCGATCTGGGTTCCTGCTTCGGTTTCCTGCCCCTGCGGCTCGCGCGCGCCGGAATGGACGTGACCGCCACGGACATCCTGCCCGGAACGATGATCCTGCTCGACGCGGTCGCCCCCGAACTCGGCATCACGATCGACACGGTGATCTGCGACGCGGGTGAAGTACCGGCACCGGACAACAGCGCCGACACCGTCACCGCGATTCATCTCCTCGAACACGTCGACGACGCAGTCGGCGAGGCCGTGATCGCGCAAGCACTCCGGATCGCGCGTCAACGGGTCGTCATTGCAGTCCCCTTCGAAGACGAAGCCACCGCGTGCCACGGCCACATCCGCACTTTCGATCTCGAGTCACTGCGTGCGGTCGGCCGGCAGAGCCGTGTGCCCTTCGAGGTATTCGAGCATCACGGCGGCTGGTTGGTGCTGGACGCATCGGCCGCCTGAAAAGAACTAGCCTTCTTTCAGCGTATGGGCGACAAGCGCATTCGCGTGCCCATGACCCATACCGTGCTCCGACTTCAACCAGTTGACCAATTCCATGTGCTTCGTGAGGTCTGAGCTTCTGATCAGCTCTTGCCATTCACCGATCGGCCGACCGTACTTCTTCTCGATCGACGGAAAATACGACGCCGGGCCTTTCACGGGTTCAGTCATGACCGGAATCTACCTCCACCGCCCGACAATATTCGCGCACCGGCGGCGCCCGCATGTCCGCACCTGCGGAATCGCTGGGTAGACACGCGACCATCGCATTATGGTCGAAGAACACCCACCCGAGAGCACAGGAGTTCAGCGATGCGACTGTCCACACGAAATCAACTCACCGGCACCATCACCGAGGTCAACCTCGGCACCGTCATGGCGACGGTCAAGGTGAAGTTGGACGGCGGGAATCAGATTGTGACCTCGTCGATCACCCGCGATGCCGCACTGGATCTCGATCTTGAACCAGGCCAAGCCGCAACGGTATTCGTGAAGTCCACCGAGGTGACGATCGGCGTCGAGTAACTGGCGAGCGATGTGATCAGGGCCGGGTGAGATGCGTGGTCATCGTGTAGTCCTTGCTCGGCCCCGTCACGGTCCAGACGACAGTCCAGGTCGATCGATCTCCGGCAGTGACGTCGATTCGCCCGCGGTAGGTATCCGCACCGCACAGGTGCTCGACTTCCTCCCCCGGCGCCCAGTCGTGGAACTCTCTGCCGTCTTCGAATGTCACGGCCCACTCGAGGCCGCGCTCGGCAATGAACAGAGTTCGGAACACGGGTAATTCCAGGTCGCCGTCACGCAGCGTGCCGCTCTCGTACCAGCGCATCCGACCGTCACCGGCGTCGGAGATAGTGGTCTCGCCGAATACATGCTTGGTGGAACCGGAAAGGCGGTCGACGATGTCCCGCTCGAAGTGCCACTTTCCTACCAGCGCCCTCGGCTCGATTTTCGCGTCGTCGACCATGTGGCGATTCTAGTGACCCTGCATTGCCCGACGACACCGGAGACCGACTCGAACACACTGCGAGAGTATGTTCCGAGTACACCCGGAACACGCAGGAGATTTTCACAACCATGAACGATTCGGCCGCCCTTCACAAACGCGCAGTGTTCGCCGAGGATCTCGAGATCGGCCAAGTGATCCCATTGGGTTCGTATTCGGTGACCGAAGAGGAAATCGTCGAGTTCGCAACTCAGTGGGATCCCCAGTGGTTTCACATCGACAAGGAAGCCGCCGAGTCCGGCGTCTTCGGCGGGTTGATCGCCAGCGGGCTGCACACCCTGTCGATCTGCCAGAAGTTGGTGGTCGCCAGTCTCTACGACCAGTGGAACGTGATCGCCGGGAAAACCATGCGCGACGTGAGCTTCCTCCGTCCGCTTCGCCCCGGTGACACCCTGAGCGGAAAGGTCACCGTCGACAACGTCGTGTTCGACAATCGCGCGCGAGGATTGGTGACCATCACAGCGAAATTGGTCGATGCACACGGCAATCGCGTTCTCGACGTGGTCACTGACGCCTACCTGCACTGCCGCTCGACTCGCGGACAGTGAATTATCGGTAAATTTCGCACCACACTGTTCGAATTGCCGTACTTTCAGTGACGTTGCGACGCAACAATACCCATCCCTGCAATCAGGAGTTCCTCACACATGAGCAGCCTCGGCGAGATCAATCCTCTCGGCATTCTTCAGATCCTCATCTACATGCTCTTCGGTGGGTCGTCCAGCACTCCCGAATAGACCCTAGCTTGCCATAGCCATAGTCAGCACCTAGGGTGCTGACTATGGCAATTACTAGTCAGGCATCAGTGGCGGCCGCGCCGTCGACCGACGCAGCGCGTCATCACACCGAATTCGACTCCAGTTGGCGGAGTTTCGACGGCATCCAGGGCGGACTCGCAATTGCACGGATGCTGCGGGTGGCGGCCGACGCGTCCGGAGCCGAACCGCTGGCAGTCACGGCGCATCTGGACCGCCCCGTTCCTCCTGGGCCGGCCGAGTTGACTGTCGGCGAGATGCGGGGCGGGCGGACCGTCAGTTGCCACGTCACGCTGACCGGTTCGGGATCCGCTCTCGTTCGGTTGGCCCGCGACATAGGAGCTACAACAATGTCCGCCCCTGTCGCCGAACCGGCTCCGGCCGACCCGTCAACCCTGCCGCCGCTGGAGATCCCGGTGGATTTTGTGCCGTTCGCCCAGCACCTCGACATCCGGCCGATCAATTCCGCGAGGCCGTTCGCCGGTGGCGACTCCCCTGAATTCGACGTCTGGATCCGCCTGCTCACAGACCTCGATTTCACGGCCCAAGAGCGCGCCGCGGTCCTTCTCGACGCGCTTCCGCCCGGACTGTTCGCGACACTGACGATGCCCGTGGCCATACCGACCATCGAGTTCACCGCGCATTTCACCCCGGAGCACCTCACGGCAGATCCCCGAACGCTGTCACCGTGGTATCGCCTACGCCACGGGACTGCCTGGGCGACGGACACTCTCTGTGTTGACGAATCCGAACTATTCGACTCGACCGGACGACTTGCTGCTCGGGCTCGCCAGCTTCGTCGAATTCTGAGTTGAGTTTCAGCTCTCCTACACCTGGAGGTCGCGACGACGGAACGCAACAAGCGATGCTGTCGAAAGCACCACTGCCACAACGATCATTGCCAGCAGTGGCAGAACTGTCACCGGCTCGGCAGGGGCACCCGGCACGTGAGTGTAGGGCGACAGATCCAGCACTACCTGCGGAAGCTTCAGCAACGTGCCGAGTTGCCCGAGCACGATGCATGCCGCCAAGATTCCCCAGGAGAGCGCCGACGCGTACGTCGGAAACAGTCCGAAAGCCAACGACACCAACCCCACGACTACGAGCACCGCAGGCAGATAGGCCAACGCGGCGCCAGTCATACGAAGTGTGTTGCCGCCGATGTCGTCCGTGACGAGCCCGAAGGCAAAACCGGTGAAGGCACCCATCAAGACGTGCGCGAGGATCACGCCGCCCACAACCACACCCAGGTGGGAAAGCATCCACCTCCACCGCGACAAAGACGTTGCCAGCAACGGTTCGAGCCGTCCCGATGTTTCCTCGCCCCGCATCCGGAGAAGACTCTGGACCGAATACGCCGCGATGACTATCGACGTGAGCCCCAGAGCAGTGGCCAAGTAGGAATCCACCAGATCCGATCCGCCGCCGCCAAGTTTCTCGAACATCTCCGCGGTCTGCTGCGACGATCCCACCATCGCGTCGATCTCGTTGCCCACAGCGCCGTACGCGAACCCGAGTATGACAACGGCAAAGATCCACCAGAACATCGTCATTCGCTGCATGCGCCACGCCAGGCCCCAGGCCGACGGTAGCCACGATGCCGCGACTGGCGGGCCGGGTCGGGGCTGAACGAGTCCCGCTCCCTGATCGCGATGGCCGATGAGAACAAAAGCCACCACCACGTGCACAGCCGCAAATCCGATCAGCAACAACAGGATCCACCAGGCGTCGTCGTCGAAGGGCCGGATCTGTTGTGCCCATCCGATCGGCGAGAGCCACGACAACCAGCCACTGACCACGCGAGTTCCGACGTCGACGACCGTACTGTTCACGTCGCCGATCGCGCGCAGCATGAAGGCAACGCCGATCGCGGCACCCGCCAGGCCGTTGGCCGTACGAGCACCATCGGTGATCTGCGCCGTCACGGCTGCCACTCCGGCAAACGCGATTCCGGTCCCACCTATCGAGGCGCCCAACGCGAACGAACCGACGACAGGCAAACCGACGGCGATCGATCCCAGTGCAATTCCCAGTGCAAGAACGACGTTCGCACCGACCGTTACGATCAGTGCGGAGGTCAGGAGCGCTCGTCGACCTACCACCGCTGCACCGATCATCTCGGCTCGGCCGGTCTCCTCGTTCTGTCGCGTATGGCGAACCACCGCAAGGGTGCTCATCAATGCGGCCACCAACGCGAACACGAGCACCGACTGACTGGCGACTATCGCGCCCTGCGAATCACCGGACACGATCCCGTTGGTCGCCAGCGCGACCGGCGATACCGCGGAACTGACTGCGATGTTTCGTAATTCCTCGGGTGTCGAGTACAGCCCGGTCACACTGGCGACAACCAGCAGCATGAACAAGACGATGGAGATAACCCACACGGAGAGCTGAATTCGGTCCCGCCGCAAAGCCAGCCGAACCAGTCGGCGTGTGCCGGTGAATTGACTTGCCGAGGCCGGTACCGGTGGAGCGGCCTCGACAACAACGGTCACGGCCGTACTCCGGTCTCGGCTCGCAGGTGTACCGAAGTCTCCCTAGCCCGTTCGTCACCGTAATGCCGCAAGAAAAGTTCTTCGAGAGTCGGCGGAGTGGAAGTGAGCGCCACGATTCCGAATCCGACCAAGTACGTCATGAGTGGTCCGAGTTGCGCGCTGTCGACTTCGCAGGTGACGTGGTTACCGTCGATCACCGCGTCGTGGACACCGCCGAGTCCGTCGAGTCCACCGATCGGACGCTGCGTCTCCGCCGCGACGGACGTGCGCGTGAGATGCCTGAGTTCGGACAGTGTTCCCTCTTCCACCGTCCGCCCGTCGCGGATGATGCTCACACGATCGCACAGCGCTTCGACCTCGGCGAGGATATGGCTCGACAGCAGTACCGTCTTTCCGGCGTGAGCCACCTCCTCGACGCAGTCCTGGAATACCGCCTCCATCAACGGGTCGAGCCCCGATGTGGGTTCGTCGAGGACGTAAAGGTCGACGTCGGACGAGAACGCGGCCACGAGTGCAACCTTCTGCCGGTTACCTTTCGAGTACGTGCGCGCCTTCTTGGTCGGGTCCAATTCGAAGCGATCGAGCAACTCGCTGCGGCGTTTTCGGTCCAGGCCACCGCGCAGGCCCGCCAACAGATCGATAGCCTCACCGCCGGTGAGGTTGGGCCACAGATTCACGTCGCCAGGCACATAGGCGAGACGTCGATGCAAAGTGACAGCGTCTCGCCACGGATCGCCGCCGAGAACGGTTGCGTCTCCGGAGTCCGAGCGGAGCAGGCCGAGGAGCACCCGAATAGTGGTGGACTTTCCGGAACCGTTCGGCCCCAGGAATCCGTGCACTTCACCCGTCGAGACGTCGAGGTCGAGGCCGTCCAGCGCGCGGGTGGTACCGAAGGTCTTGACGAGGCTTTTCACTGAAATTGCCGCACCCATGAATTTGACCGTACGCCGATTTCACAAATGTGTGAAGATAGAAAAGACGGAAAGATCGAAGGGTTCCGATGACCGACACCAGCCACACCGTTGCACCGGACGAGAGCCGACACTATGTCGAGCGACTCTCACTCGTACTGAGCAACATGGGTTTTCCGCCGATGCCCGCCCGCGTCTGGGCCGCGTTGATGACCAGCGAGGCACCCTCGTCCACGCCAGGAGATCTCGGATCTCGGTTGGGAGTGAGCCCCGCCGCCATTTCCGGAGCCGTCAGATACCTCCAGCAAGTCGGATTGATCGAGCGTGTGGCCGTCCCCGGATCGCGGCGTCAGCACTACTGCGTCAGCGTCGACATGTGGGCCGACGCGTTTGTCACGAAACAGTCCTCGCTCTACCAGGTCTCGGCAGTTGCGGACGAGGGCATACGAGTCCTCGGTGAAGGAACAACAGCCGGCGATCGAATGGCAGATCTGCGCGACTTCTTCGACTTCATGGCCGCGGAAATGCCGCGAATGCTCGCGGACTGGCGCTCCCGGCGAAAAGACCGGACACCTGGCAGGTAACTTCAGGTTTACCCGCAATTTCGGCGGGGTACCTCAATTCTCGTTCCAGCATGGTCAGGTGCGGTGTAATCGAGGAGTTGCTGATGAAGCTGTCGATCAGGGGCGCGAACACTTCACCGACTCCACCCTTCGCGCGTACCGCTTCACCCGAAACCTGTGAACGATCGATTTCCCTGAATCGCACCGCCGCCGAGGCATTCGCCGGTGATCACCATGCACTGTCGAAACTACTGGCCCGGTTGCACCCTCGCGTCGTTCTCTACTATCGCGCCAGACTCCTCGGGACGCCCGTCGCGACGTTCGCCGACGATCTCGCCCACCAATGCACCCTGGACGTCGTCACACGAATGTCCGACACGATCTCGGCCGACACACGCATCGAGACCTTCGCGTACGAGTTGGCCTCTCGACGAATTGCGTCAATTCCCCAGTCACGCAACATCGACGGACAATTCAAACGCCCGCGTCGCCTGACCGACGACCAACGTGAGGTTCTGGTACTACGAATCGCAGTGGGTCTGACTGCCGAGATGACCGCGTCGACTCTGCGCACAACTCGTTCGAGCGTGCTCCTCCTACAGCATCAAGCGCTGCGCGCCTGGACGGTCTCCGAGCAGAGCTAGATCAGACCTTGCTTACTCGCGGCGTAGACGGCCTCTGCTCGACGGCTAACCTCGAGTTTGCGCATGATGTTGCTGACGTGAAACTTGACGGTGGTCGGTGAGATGAACAATCTCTCACCGATCTTGATGTTGGACAAGCCGTTTGCGAGGAGTCTGAGCACTTCGAGTTCGCGATCGGTCAATCGTTCTTTCGACGACGACTGCCCGTTGAGCGATCGCACGACAGCTGACGCGCTGCGCGAATCGAACGCACTCTCACCCCGCGAGACCGCCCTGATCGCACGCACCAATTCGGTGGTGTCGACGTCTTTGACGACATAGCCGCGAGCACCCGCGTGCACCGCTCGCACCACCAGTTGATCGTCGAGAAACGTGGTGAGAACCAACAGTCCGAGGCCGGGATGCGCCGAGGACAGCTGGCCACACAGGGTCAGTCCCTCGTAGTCGGAACTGGCGGAGAGTTTGAGATCCATCAGGACGATGTCCGGGCCGACCTTGTCGACCACGGCGAGTGCCTCGGCGAGGGACGACGCCTCCCCCACGATCTCGAGATCGCTTTCGCGCTCGAGAACCGAGCGGAGCCCTTGCCGCAGAATTGCATGGTCGTCGACCAGGACGATTCGAACCAATCCCTGAACCGGCGATGCTCCGCGGGTGATGACGGGACGCGCAGTGGTCATGATTCCTCGCTCTCGATTTCAGTGGTGGAGCAAAGGTTTTCCATGCCCGAGTCGAACGGCAGTGGTAGTCGCACGAGAATCTGAATCCCACCGATCCGCGCGCGCCGTACTTCGAGCGCACCACCCAACTCGAGTGTTCGCGCCTGCATGTTCGCGAGACCGCGATGGCGGCCGTCGACGTCGTTGGTGGCTGCGAGTTTGAGGATCAGACGCATTCGCGCAGGGTCGCCGTCACCGTCGTCGGAGACCGACAGCAACACGGAGTCCGCCCGATAGGTCAGACGTAGCACCGCCCGATTCGCGTGAGCATGGACCGCTGCATTGAAGAGAGCTTCCCCCGCGATCCGGAGAAGAGCGTGTTCGGCATCGCCCGGAAGTTCGGTCGGGGTACCGCCGACGCGAACGCTCACCGCCAACTCGTCCGGCATGTGAACCACGCCGAGTTGCTCGAGCATCTCGGGCAACGACGTCCGGTCCGCGTCCGACGAATGATTGAGCGCGTAGATCGCCGAACGAAGCTGCTCGACCGCCCTCCTGGTCAAATCCTTTGCCAAGTCCAGTCTTTCACTGCGTTCAGCCTCCGGGATGTCACTCCGGCAGACCTCGATCTGCATGCCGGCCGACAACACCGCCTGTGTCACACTGTCGTGCAGTTCGCGGGCGATCCGGTGACGTTCGTCGTCGACCACTTGGTGCCGGTGCGCCACTCCGAGTTGACGCTGGGTGGACTCCAATTCGCTGTTGCGCACCGCAAGGTCGGCTGCAGTACGATTGGCCTCCGCATACGCATCTTCGGCACGCTCGAGCAGCAGTTGTCCGCGCTGATAGAGCGCCGAATTCTGCAGAGCCACAGCAGTCTGGCTGGCCAGAATGCTGAGCACGGCTCCGTCCGTCGTGTCGAGGGTTCGGTTGGCCGGCGTCCAGGCTGCAAAGGCACCTACCACGCCGCCACCGAGCACGATCGGCACAAACGCGTAGTGCGCGTCGATCACCGAGCTGGATTCGATTCTTCCGTACCGGATGTCGTCGAGGCATTCGACGACATCCTCCGGAAGTGGCGGCCCCTCCACATTGTCGACCAGAAAAGGGGTGGCGTCCGGGCCGAGAACCAGTCGCCGTGGTCCGGCGTCGGGCAAAGTTCCGTCAGCCAAGGCGAAGACTATCCAGTTGGCACTCAGATGCGCACGGGCAGCTTCCGCGACCGCGCAGACGAGGGTTTCCGGCCCCTCGACGGTGCGCACCAAAGCCCGCGAGATCAACTCCAAGGCATGCACGACGCGTTCGAGGCGCTCGGCCGCACCGCGATACTGCGGGTAGAACGAACTCTTACCCGATCGTAATCCGGTGAGCCGGGACAGGTCCGCGGTCATCGCCTGCACCAATTCACAGCGGCCCTCTTCACAGCGTCCATCTTCACAAGGCACCTCGGAACAACGCCACCATCTGTTCCTGCGTCGCTTCCCTGGGATTGGTGGACATGCAGGCGTCGAGCAACGCGAAGCTGGCGAGCCTACTCAGGTCTTCCTCGCGAACACCCAACTCCCCCAGCCCCTTCGGCACACCGACCTCCCGGGCGAGACGTTCGACACGGTCGGCCACCGCCAGCGCTGCTTCCTCCGGGGTGCCGCGCTGCTCGGGAAGACTCAGTGCCGCAGCGATGGCGACAAAGGGGGCGGCGTCCGTGGTGGAATTGAACCGGATGACGTGGGGCAAGAGAATTCCGTTGATGACGCCGTGCGGAAGGTCGAGCATGCCGCCCACCTGATGGCTCATGGCGTGCGCGGCTCCGAGTATCGCGTTGGTGAACGCCAACCCGGCCTCGAGGCTCGCCTGCGCCATCACCGATCGAGCTTCCATCTCCATCGGGTCCTGGATCGTGTGCACCAGATTCTCGGTCACGAGGCCGACAGCGCGGAGCGCGTGATGATCGGTCAACGGATTGTGCGCCAGTGAGACGAAGGCTTCGATTCCGTGCGTCAGTGCGTCCAATCCTGTTGCCGCATTGAGCCACTCGGGCATCGTCGTGAGCAACCGCGGATCGATGACCGTCACATCTGGAACCAGCGCCCGGCCGATGATGGTGATCTTGGTGCCGCGGGTCGTGTCCGTGACGATGCAGAACTGCGACACGTCCGCGCCCGTGCCGGACGTGGTGGGAACCATCACCAACGGCGGGATCGGTTTGGTCGCCTGATCTACCCCCTCGTAGTCGAGTATGTTGCCACCGTTGGCAGCGAGGACGGCTACACCTTTAGCCGCGTCGATGACCGAACCGCCGCCGAGCGCGATGATGACGTCACACTCGCCTTCCTGGTACACCTCGAAACCGGCCGCGATCTCGAAGTCCTTGGGATTGGGCGTCAGCCCTGACCACACCGTCGCCGTCAATCCCTGCTCCGTGAGATGGTCTTCGAGTTCGCTGACCCATCCCGCGTCGATCAGACCGGGATCGGTGACCAGGAATGGTCGGAACCCGCCGAACCTCAGAGTCGCGTGTGCTGCCTCGACCAGGGAACCGATACCGAAGACGATCTCGGGGGCGTGAAATTTGACCAGTCGAGCAGCAGTGCCGCGGCGATGAACACCGTGGTTCACAGCATCCGGGTATGCCACGGACACGACCCCACTCTCCTCTCGCTGCTCTGAGATCTCCGGTCGGGATTTCGCATCCGTCGCTCTCAGCGCATCAACTCCCACGTGCACAAACTGGTGTGATCCACCTTACAATCGCTGGCCCCGAGCCTACGCGGACAGCAGTCGGGGCACACCCACCGAAGGAGAGGCGCTTACCTACCCGTTCGGGCAGGTAAGGCGTCTCGGGAAAATGAATGGCGCGGCGAGAAGGTCCCGCTGTACTTTCGCTTGCGGCCAGAGTGGCCCGTAGAACCGATTCAGAAGGTGTTTATGACCCAGCCCGCGCCGAGCGCGCCTCCCGCCCCTGCACTGCCGGCAACCTCGAGGGTCACATGCTGATCCTCGAAACGTCGGACTGACAGCCGCGAGGCCCCCTCGGCCTGCTCCTACTGCTTTGTTCACTCAGCTAGGAGTTCTCCAGTGCCTCAATCACACAATTCCATCTCGAAAACCGACACCTTCTCGTGCATTCAGTGCGGACTCACAGTCATGACGTACGGCCCCGATGGTGATCGCCGAAACCACTGCCCCAGTTGCCTGCATTCCCGACACTTGTTCGACCAGGTGGAAGGTGGACCGTCGGACTGCGGAATGCGGATGGCTCCCATTTCGATCGCAGTACTGCGCAGTGGCGATTGGATGATCATCCACCGCTGCGCACAGTGCCTCGAGCTCACCTCCAACCCCGTCAGCCGAGACGACAACCAGTTGTTGTTGATGAGAATGGCAGTGCGGCCGCTCGCGCAACCGCCCTTCCCGCTCGAAGCCTTCGGCGACTTGTGAGGAGGAATCAGATGCCACGTAGGAATCCCAGCACCCGCCCGCGGCGGGCACCGCAACGGGCCAAGCACGTACTGCACGGAATCGGCGGAGAACAAGGATCGAGCTTCCGTTGTCTCACATGCCGTTTGGACATCTCCACTGCGGCGCCGGGTACCGCTCATCGGAACCACTGCCCGAACTGTCTGGCCAGCCGCCACGTGGACGGTCGCGTTCCGGGCGACCGAGCACAACAGTGCCGAGGTGCCATGGCGGCGCTCTGCCTGTCGGTCCGGCAAGACGGTGAATGGATGCTCGTTCACCAGTGTGTCGAGTGCAATACGTTGAAAGTCAACAGGATTGCCGGCGACGACAACGTCTTGGTCCTGCTGCGCTTGGCGCTACGTCCGTTGGCAGACCCTCGCCTGCGCTCGCGCGCGTTGCTAGCGCTCTGATGATTCGTCCGGTGCAATCGTGCGGTTCTGCGCACGATTACACCGGACGAACACCACGAACACGATCCCGGCGAGCAAGCCCACCGCCGTCGGTCCGAGGACCAGTCCCGAGTACAGCCACGGGGCAGGTTCTGCCGGAAAGAGGTCCATGAATCCGGGTCCGGTGTATGTCGGTTCGGAAAACGGCTCCCGATAGGATCCTCCGGTGAGAATGTGCGGTGACGCCAACGACTTCCACCACCACTGAAACACGCCGAGCGCCACAACCCCACACACGGCGCCGAGCACTGTCAGCGCCGCGATCGGTCGCCAGATCGATCCCCTGATTTCGGACATGAGATCAAACTAGTTCACGACAGATCGCGCAGTGACATCGGTGAAGTGCACTGACATCAGCGAAGTGCGTGCCCCAGCTCGGCGGCCTTTGCCATCAGTTGCGCGGCATCTCGGGCAACAACAACCTCGTCGCAGATCTCCGAATACTCCGGCATCGCGCACGATGCCTGGTTCCAGTAACGCTGTGGTTCAGGCGTAATCCAGGCCAGACGGTGGACCTTTCGGCGGAGTTCCTCGAGCTTGTCCGCCTGCGGGGGCAACCCGTTGCACCGACCGTCGCCCACGATGATGACAGACGTCCGTGAGTTCAAGGTGTTTCCGTGCTCGTCCAACAATTCTGTGAGCACCCGCCCGTAATCGCTGCTGGCTTCCAGATCCAGACCCGGGTGCGCGAGTACCGCGGCCAGTGCGCCGTCACCACTACTGGCGAGAAGGGTGTCGGTCACGTCGACCGGACGATCGACGAAGGCGAGGACTTCACAACGATCTGCTCGGCGATGCATTGCCTGAGCCAAGCGCAGAGTGAACGCGGTGATGGGGCGCACGGACAGCGACACGTCGGCGATGAGAAGTAGTCGAACACGATCGGGGCGAGGAGCTTTCACGACGAGATGGAAGGGTATCCCGTCGGTGCGCAGGCTCGAACGCACCGTGCGCCGCATGTCGAGATGCCCACGAGAGCGCTCTCGGGGCCGCGGTCTGGACGGTCCTCTCATCCGCCGAAGCACTTCGTGGCACGCGAGTTCGATGTCGTTGTGCGTTGCGCCCGCAGCAGATTCGCTGTCGGGCGCATCGGGAGCGCTTTCGGCGAGTGCAGCGGCCGAGAGTGCTTGCACGAACGCTTCGACCGCCTCGACGAGCCGGTTCAGTTGCGCCTGCGTCAGCGGCCCGTCGTCGGAGACGTCCGCATACGCTTTGCTCGGGTCGTATGCATCCAGCCAGGCGAGGATCGACGTCGGATCGTCCCAGGACAACGAACCGACCACTGCTGCAGCAACACTGGTGCTCAAGTCGCCGACCACTGCCGATGCGGCACGGTCCACGTCGACCGTGTAGCTGACTCCCCGTCGACCGGTCTCCGAACCGGTATCCACCGACAGTTCCGCATCGCTGGACGTCATCGACACATCGTCGTCGTCCTTGTGCGGGTTGAACCCCTTCTCCGCTTCCGGAGTATCGAAGTAGTCGCCGACCTCGGCTGCACGCTCGTTGTACTCGGCATACCGGCCTACTTCTTGATCCTCGTCGATCCCCAGCGCGGTGGGCAGACCGTCCGCCACCTCGGCGCGCGAAGCCATCCGCTCGGCGTGCGCTTTGCCTGCGGCTGGCCGGAACAGCGCGTCGAACGCCCGATCGAAACCGGCCTGCTCGTGAGAGTACTTGGCGCACACTGCCCGAAGACATGCTCGCAACGTCTCACGATCCGAAGCGCCGACCATCGCGAGAACACGCCGAACCTCGATGACCTCGGCCGGTGACGCGGAAACTCCGGCCGCCCTCAGCAATCGGCCGAAACTCGCGGACACCACGTCGAGAACAAACGACGGTTGCCACACGGCAAGGCCACCGAGCGTCGTCATCGCGTCGAACGGATTCCGCTGCCGCCGCGGATTCCCTGTTGATGAGGGTCACGTCCACCCGTGCCCCGGAACACGGCCGTCGTCGTGTTGGCGGGTTTGCTTGCCACCGTGGCCCGCTCGATCGGCTCGCCACCGTCACGCGACGATGATTCGAAACGCTTTCCGTCGAATCGTTCCTTGGCCAGCGTCACATCGGACGAGTACTTGAGCAACGCCGTGAGCAGGATGTCGCGCACCTTGGCGTCGGAAGCGGTGTCGAATCCGCCGGCCGCGAGCACTGTTGCCGCTCTGGCCGCGTCGATGACCTCCGAGATGGACGGGCTCTTGCGCAGCGGGAGATCACGCAAGATGCGAGCCAATTCGACAACCTCGGTGGCCGTAGCCGTATCCACCTCAGGCGCTCGGGCCGTGACGATCTCGCGTTCACGCTCCGATGTCGGATAGCCGAGATGGTAATGCAGACAACGACGCTTGAGCGCGGGTGAGAGCTCGCGGGTGTCGTTGGACGTCAGGATGACCCAGGGCTGCGAGCGGGCAACGAACGTACCGACCTCGGGAATGGTGATCTGCTGTTCGGCGAGAATCTCGAGGAGCAGTGCTTCCATCGATTCCTCGGTGCGATCTACCTCGTCGACCAGAAGCACTACCGGATCGGGTGAGAGGATTGCTTCGAGCAGCGGTCGTACGGACAGGAAGTTCTCGGAGTACAAACCGAAATCCTGATCGGCCAGAAACTTGGACGCTTCGGCGACGCTGTCGAATTCGGAAACCTGATCGCTGATCCGGTCGCGGAGCATCTGCACGTGCAGGAGTTGCTTCGCGTAGTCCCATTCGTACAGGGCGCGATTGTCGTCCAGCCCTTCGTAGCACTGCAATCGCACCAGTTTGCGGCCCCCGATCGCAGCCAGAGACTTCGCCAGTTCCGTCTTGCCGACACCGGCCGGACCTTCGAGCAGGAGCGGGCGCCCCAGCGCCGTCGCCAGATGAACGACTACCGCGAACTCGTCATCGGCAATGTAGTCCTGCTCTCGCAGAGCATCTTTCACTTCGATTCCGCTGGAGAAACTGCGACCGGACATGGAACACCTTTCATGGGGGGCAAGCCCCTGTGCGCCTTTTTGGTAGTGCGGGCTACCAAAAAGGCGCACGGGGCCGAAGGCCCTGCTAGAAGTACGACTTGTTGATCGCGTGATCGACAACCGGGATCATCGACTCCACGGTGACCTCACGGGGATTGCCCGGGGTGCACCAGTCGTCCTGAATGTGCTCGGAGATGGCGCGCACAGTCTTCTCGTCACCCTTGATGACATCACCACGGCCCTCGTACTTCTTGGTGTTCATCTGGTTCTTCGCGTACGAGTCGGTGCGAACCTGACCGAAGTTGTCGGGGATACCGACGTCCTTGGCCAGACGGATGGCAGCCTCGACGGCAGCATCTGCGGCCTGAACCGTGGTGAGGTTGCGAGTGTCGACACCGAGTGCGCCGGCCAACTGGGCGTAGCGCTCGTAGCGCGAAGGCAGGTTGTACTCCCACACACGCGGCAACGCGATGGCGTTGTTCAGACCGTGGTGGCTGTCGAAGAAGGCACTGACCGCGTGCGAGATCGAGTGAACGATGCCGAGGCCACCGGAGTTGAAGGCCTGCCCGGCAATGTACTGCGCGTTCATCATTCCCTCGCGGGCCTTGAGGTTGCGAGGCTCGAAGACGGCCTCGCGCAGGTTCTTCGCGACCAACTCGACCGAGTAGATCGCGTTACCGAGCGAAGGCGCGAAATCGAGACGAGACACGAAAGGCTCACTGCCGTGCGCGAGTACGTCGAAGCCGCAGTACGCGGTGAAATGCTGAGGGCAGGTGTAGTAGAGCAGCGGATCGTCGATCGCCAGGGTGACGATGGTCGCCTCGTCGAAGCCCACCCACTTGTGCGGGTTGTTCATGTCCGACGTGTCGGTGATGACGTACGCCCACGACGTCTCGGAACCCGTTCCGGCCGTGGTGGATACGGCGATATGGGGCGGGTTCTCCTTGTTGGTGGACTTGGCGAAGCCCTCGAACTCGTTGATGTTGCGACCGTCGTGTGCGATCACGACGCGAGCGCCCTTGGCGGCGTCGTGGCTCGAACCACCGCCGATCGAGATGATCGAGTCGCACTTCTCCTTCTGGTAGAGAGCCGCGGCCTCCATGACGTTGTAGTCCTTGGGATTCGACTCGACCTTGTCGTAGAGCACGACCTCGACACCCTGGTACTCGATCTTGCCGACGAGTTCCTCGATGATGCCCGAACCGCGCAGACCGGTCGTCATCAGAAGGGTGCGCTTGAAGCCGAGGTTCTTGGCCTCCACCCCGATGATGTCGTGAGCGCCCACACCCATCAGGGCGCGAGGGAAGGGGTGGAACTCCTTGATGGGAAAGTCCCAGATCTGGTTGAGCTCGATAGCCATCGGTATCTCCTCAGGGATGTGCACGAATGTGACTGCGGGAGGGATTCGAGCCGAATCTTTGTGACCGGCGTCTCACCTGGTTCCCACTGTGTACCGACAAACAGCCCGTGCACAGACTTCGGCAGCTCAACCGCCCGGACGCCACTCACGAACCGCCCGTTCGGGCAGGTCGACGCCACCCCGGACTGCCAGGACGGCTGGATCAGACCGCCGTGGTTCCCGCTGATCGGGAACGTGTTGCTCGGCGACTACGATCCCCAGTAGCTTTTCATCACTGCTAACATTGAACTAGAACACGTTCTAGATGTTGCACTTCACTGACCTGCGCTTTACCCAGCTTCACGAGAGGACTAGCTTCGCGATGACGACAGTCGAGGTACCGCACAGCTCGCGATCGGCGGTACTCACCGTGTCCGGAGTCATCGAAGAGACTTCCGACGCCCGGTCGCTGGTGTTCGAGATTCCCGCAGAACTGAAGGACAAGTTCGACTACAAGCCAGGTCAATTCCTGACCCTGCGCATCCCGAGTGATCAGACCGGCTCGGTCGCACGCTGCTACTCGCTGGCCAGTTCACCCTTCACCGACGACGCCCCCAAGGTGACCGTCAAGCGAACCGTCGACGGCTACGGCTCCAACTGGTTGTGCGACAAGCTCCAGGTCGGCGACACCATCGAAGTGCTGCCGCCGTCAGGTGTCTTCACGCCCAAGTCGCTCGATCACGACTTCCTGCTCTTCGGTGCAGGCAGCGGAATCACTCCGGTGATCTCGATCCTCAAGTCCGCCCTCACGCAGGGCAGCGGCAACGTCGTGCTGATCTACGCGAACCGCGACGAGAAGTCCGTCATCTTCGGCGCCGAACTTCGCGAATTGGCAGCGCAACACCCCGGCCGCCTCACCGTTGTCCACTGGATCGAAACCGTGCAGGGACTCCCCGCCGTCTCACAGTTGGCGACACTGGCCAAGCCATTTGTCGCGTACGAGGCCTTCATGTGCGGTCCAGGCCCCTTCATGGACGCCGTCCACAAGGCACTGGCAGAGGCCGGCATGCCCCGCACGCAGGTTCACGCCGAGGTCTTCAATTCACTCGCGGGTGACCCGTTCCGTGACGTCGAGGTAGCCGAGGTCTCCGACGAGGAAGCAGCCGACGCCGCAACCGTCGAGGTCGAACTGGACGGTGAAACCCACACCCTCGTCTGGCCGCGCAAGCAGACGCTCGTCGACATCATGCTCGCCAAGGGCCTCGACGTGCCGTACTCCTGCCAGGAAGGCGAGTGCGGGTCGTGTGCCTGCACCGTCACCGAAGGCGAAGTTCAGATGGACAACTCCGAAATCCTCGACGCCGAGGACGTGGCGAACGGCTACATCCTCGGTTGCCAGGCGAAGCCGATCACCGATCACCTGAAGATCGAGTTCTGAACCCTGCTTCGATGCATGACGGCCCCTGATTCCCTGCGGAATCGGGGGCTTCGTCATGTTCGGAGTCTCCCGAGTCCCGCCGCGAAACCCACGCAGGCGCCGTTGTGGGCAACCGCCACAGGGCAAGAATCAGTACGAGGGTCACGATCAGGAAACCCTCACGAAGGACCAACCCGAACGGCAGCAGGAGCGGTGACGTCTCGATGAACTGCTGTCCCATACTCGGCCCGCAGTAGACGATGGCCAACCCCAGAGCGGCCGCACCGAACTGCAGCGGCGATCGAAGCCGAAAGAGAACCGTGACGGCAGCAGGCACGAGATACACCCAGTGGTGAATCCAGCTGATCGGCGAAAGAATCGGCGCGCTCAATCCGATCACCAACGCCGCATCGACCGCTCGCCCGACGCGATAGACATCTCGGGCGATCCATAGCGCTACCCCCGCGCACAGCACGGTCGACGGCATCGCCAGAGACGCTGTCCATGGGCCCAGCGCGGCAAGTCCGCCCTGCAGCGAACTGTTGCCGGCACTCGCGATCGCCTGCCCGCTCAAATCCACCCGGTCGCTGAGGTTCCAGACTACGTCCGACCAGAAGGTCCAGCTGACGGCCGGGTCCACCACTGCTGCGACGGCGGTCGCCGCGGCAAATCCGATCGAACTCCAGATCGCGAGTCGCCACTGCTTCGTGACGACGAAGTAGACGATGAAGAGAGCCGGAGTCAGCTTGATCGCGGCCGCGACGCCGATCAGCAGTCCTCGCGGAAACCACCGGCCGAATCTCGAATCCTCTCGGCGAGTCACATCGAGCAGTACGAGCGCCATCAGCACCAAGTTCACCTGGCCGAATGAGATGTGCGCACTGACGATGGGAGTCACCGACACGGCCAGGACCAATGCCGCCATGACGAGCGGCCGCTTGGGGACGCGAGCGGGAGTGAACCTCGCAACCGTCCACACCAACGCCGCGATGCACAATCCCGACCACAGCAGATAGGCAGTCCACCAGTCGAAGAGGACAGTCGGCCAGAGGAAGATCACCGCGAACGGGGTGTAGGTGAACGGCATACCCTCGTCGACGATCAACGGGCCGGACAGATTGCCCTCGTAGATGTTCGATCCCGCTGCGAACGCCTGGGCAGCGTAGCGGTAGACGAGAAAATCAACGGGTTCGACGGCTCGAACGGAGTACACGAGATAACACAGAGCTGCGACGCCGGCAGCGATCAGTGAACCGATCGTCACAATTCGAGACGCCTCGACACGGGTGGCGGGCATACCGAGAATCGTCCCACAACCTACCGAGCGGTACTTCGCTAGCGGGCCGCCCGGAAGTGCGCTCGCTCGTCTGCGGTCAGGTGTTCGCACGCGTAGCTCAGTGCCGTGCGTCCCATGTCTGCTGCATTCGTCGCGAGGAAACCGGTCAACAAATCCCGGTCCACCCGCTTGCCCACCTCGCGGAGCATCCAGCCCATCGCTTTCTGGGTCAGGTCTCGTCGATCACCCAGCACCCGCGCGGCAAGCTCGAGCGTGGTCGACCCGTCGCCGCGAGTGATGAATCCGTACGTCGTCAGCAGCGCCACCCGTCGTCGCCACAGGTCACCCGAATCGGAAAGCTCGAAGATCAGCCGGCGATCTCGGTCGTACAGCCAGCCGCCGAGGATCTGTCCGGCGGACGAATCCACGAGATCCCAATTGTTCACCCGCCCGTCCTCGACAGCGCTGAGATAGAAGTCGGCGATGCGGGAGCGACTCTCGTCGTCGAAAAATTTTGGGCGACTGACCTTTTCGAATCGAGCAACAAGGATCAACAGACCGGCCAAGCGATGCTCGTGGACGTCGCTGTCGAGAAGGAGGCGTACCTGAGGCAACTCGAGACCGACATGCTTCTTCACCACCGAACGCGTCTTCGGTACTCGCACGCCGATGAAGACGTCACCCTCTCCGTACTCCCCCGGCGCTGTCTTGAAGAACTTCTGTAGCTGGACGGCATCCGCGGGATCCGCGAGGTCGGCCAACTGTTCGATCACGTCCTGGGCACTCGATTGCGTCACCCCAGAACCTTCTCACGGGTCGTCTGTGCGGACTCTTCGATTCTCTCAGCGTCCTCACACCGTGTGCCCTGCTCGGCCACAGGTCGGCAGACGACACTCGAGGACAGTCAGTGAAAGGACCACCCATGATCACCGCCGCTATCGCATTCACCACTCTCACCCTCATGGCACTCTCGGGACATATCGCGGCCAGCGCTCCGCGCGGGCTCGTGGCAATCCGGACGAATAGTCACAAATCTTGATATTCGAGCCGCCACATCGCCTCTAACTGCAACGCGAATGCAATTGGCGGAGAGTTGATCTCGATCTGCCGCGGGCGTGTACTACAGGTGGACACACTCTCGTCTTTGGAGGTCTCGTCATGAAGTCGTGGAATCGAATGCAAGATGCCGTCGCGGTGGTTCTCGGCGTCTTTGCGGCTCTCTCGCCGATGTGGCTCGACACCACCGATCGGGCAATGTGGTCACTCGTCGTCCTGGGTGTCCTGGTTGCACTGTCGGGTCTGGCGCACATGGCACGTCCGGACATGGCCATGGCGGATTACGCGATGGGCGTTTTCGGCGTCTTGATGTTCATTTCACCCTGGGTCATGAGCTTCGACGCTCTACGCGGTGCGTCGTGGACGGCCTGGGTGGTCGGGGTCCTGACCGTTGTGGTCGCGGTGAGTGCGATGCCGGTGATGAGTGCGCGGATGCATCACGGGGGTCACGGCGGCGTAGCCGCACATTGACGGAGCGGCGTAGCCGCACATTGACGGAGCGGCGTAGCCGCCCATTGACAGAGCGGAGTAGCTGCCCGTTGATGAATGGCTGAATACAGGTTGGATCAGGCTTTGATCGCGCCCAACAACCGCCCGGCGTCGAAGGCTTCGGCGCTGGGCGGTAGCGCGCCCGGACGACCACTCACGAAAACCTCGACGGTTCCCGATCCTTCACCCGCGTCACCGAGCCCGTCGATCCGCCGCAGGGTCTGTCGTGCAACGGCTTCGGCACTGTCGAAGAGTGTGACGCCGGCGGGTAGCCGCGCTGCGATTTCGTCCGCGAGCAGTGGGTAGTGCGTGCAGCCGAGGACAACGCCGTTGACGTCGTCCGGCGTCCGGGCCACTGCGGATTCGATGGCTGCAAGTGCGGCTGCACGATCACCGAGGTCTATCGAATCGGCCAGGCCGTGGCACGGCACCCCGACGACTTTGGCGCCGTTGCCGAACTGTTCGATCAGATCGGCTTGGTACCGGCTGGCAGTCGTCGCGGCGGTAGCCCAGATCGCCACTGAATCGCACGCGGCGGCCGCGGGCTTGATCGCGGGCACCGTTCCGATGACCGGCACACCCGGTCCGACCAGTTCACGGACGTGTGGGAGAGCGGTGACGCTCGCGGTATTGCATGGAAGAACGATGACCTGAGCCCCACGATCGAGGCTCCGGCGCACCGCACCGAGTACCCGGTCGACGACCCACTCCTCGGGCTTGGGCCCCCAGGGGGCGCCGTCCGGATCGAGGGACAGCACAAGATCGAGATCCGGGCGCAGGCGTCTGAGCCACGCAGAGGTAGGGAGCAGGCCCAGTCCCGAGTCGATGAGTGCAACGATCACCGCACAAATCTATCGTCTCGGAACCGGTCCTGCCTCATCCGTTCAGGCCGGTGTGGACTCCAACACGTCCGAGATGGGCGTGCCGGCTGCGATCTTCGCGCGCATCTTCATCACAGCTCCCGCGCTACCGCCGCCGACGACAGCTGCCAGCACACCGTCGCGCTCGTAGTAGGCGACGAACTTTCGGCCGTCGTCCTTCACGATGTGAACGGTGTCCGTGGGTGCGACGGTCCCCAATGCCTGGATCTTGACGTCGTACTGATCGCTCCAGAAGTACGGAACCTGCGCCGGCGCATCCGGATCACCCGTTCCGGTGATCGCTCCCGCCAGGATCTTGGCCTGGTCCCCAGCATTGGTCCAGTGTTCGACACGCTTGCGTCGATCTCCGATCTGCCAGGACGCGACGTCGCCGACCGCCCAGACGTGTTCGGTGCTGGTGCGGCCGACGCCGTCGCAGAGCACTCCGTTGTCGAGTTCGATCCCCGAACCGTCGAGCCATTCCGTGACCGGCACCGAACCGACTCCGATCGCGACCACGTCGACCGGGATTTCCGAACCGTCACTCAAGGTCGCAGCGGCAACCGCTCCGTCGCCGGACAACGAGGTCAAGCCCGTACCGACTCGGACGTCGATGCCCTCGTTCCGATGCAGACGTTCGACGAGGGCGCCGACGGTGGGGCCGAGCACCGACGCCAGCGGCGTCGGCTGGGGTTCGAGCAACACGACGTCGACGCCGTGAGACTTCATGCTCGCGGCCAGTTCGCAGCCGATGAAGCCGGCCCCGACGATCAGCGCACGCTTACCGGGAGCAAGGTCGGCGCGGAGGGCCAACGCTTCCTCGATGGAGCGCAGAACGTGCACTCCGGACAACTCCGGAAGGCCGGCGATGCGGCGCGGAGTCAGTCCGGTCGCGATGACCAACTCGTCGTAGTCCAGGGTGGATCCGTCGGCGAACGCCACCGACTTGGCGACCGTGTCCACCGAGGTTGCCGGCGAACCGAGCTTGAGATCGACCTTGTTCTCGACGTAGAACTCGGCCGGACGCAAGGTCGTCTCGTCCTTGTCGCCGCGGATCACTTCCTTCGACAACGGAGGCCTGTCGTAGGGCAGATGCGTTTCCCCACCCGCGAGCGTCAATTCACCTTCGAAACCCGCTCGTCGCAGTTCCTCGACGGTCCGCAGTCCCGACAAACCCGCACCCACGATCACTATCCGTGCCACCACGTACCACCCTGTCCGACCCACGTCACTTGCAGCGCTCACTATGAACGCCGTCACTATTTGCCTCCGACTCTGCCATACCAAATGCCGGAGTAGGTGTGGTGCATCCCGCATGGTCACCTACCAGTCACTACAGTTGGAGGTACTTCAGACGCACGCACTGACACATGAGCAGGGAGCCCCCATGACCAGCGATTCCAGTGAAAAGAACAGCGTCCGATTCGGCGCCGACGGTGGCGCGGAACTAGTCAGCACCCAGGGTAAGACGATCATCGCCGACGCCGTGGTCGCCAAGATCGCCGGTATCGCGACCCGCGAGATCAACGGCGTGTACGACGTCGGCGGGGGCACAGCGCGTGCGGTGGGGGCACTTCGCGACCGCATACCGGGCGCCCGCGTCAACCATGCCCAGGGCGTGGCGGTGGAGGTAGGCGAGAAACAAGCCGCCATCGACATCGGCATTGTCGCCGAGTACGGCGTCGCACTCCACGAACTGGCGGTAGGTATCCGCCGCAACGTCATTGCCGCAGTGGAAAGCATGACGGGTCTCGAGGTCACCGAGGTCAACATCACCGTCTTCGACGTCATGCTCTTCGAGGATGCAGAGAGCGGCGGCAGTACCGATCCGGAAGCCAAGCCGAGGGTTCAGTGAGTACCGCCGACGCCGGCCGCGAGATCGACGCGGCCGAGGTAGTCGCCGACGCGGTTCTTGCCATCCCGGAAGTGGCAGATCTGCACGGAGGACAGTTCGGCGAAGTGGGAACCTACCTCCCCGGACGCCGCATCACCGGCGTCGTCGTCGACGAAAACTCCTGTGCTGTACACATTTCCGTTCACTATCCGGCAGACGTTCGCAGCGTCGCCGAACGCGTACGAGCGGTGGTGGCGAGATTGGTCGACGTACCGGTGAACGTGACCGTCGGCGACCTGTCGACAGCGGGATATCTACCCGTTGATGCCGAAAATGCAGTCACCGAGCCTGCCACCGTCACAGACATTGCACCGAACATTCGAGAAGGGAACTGACATGAACAGCACCACCGTCGGACTGCTGGTCGGTCTGCTCCTCGCACTCGCCGGAATCATGGGTGGGTTCAGCGGTTTCGTCTTCGCAGTCCTGCTCGGCGCCGCCGGTATGGCGATCGGAGCACACCGCGACGGACATCTCGACCTCGGCGCGATCCTCCGAAGCCGTGGCCGTGGCTGAGCCGTCCGATCCCAGCGCAGCGGACGATCCTGGTCTACGCGGCTCCTTGGTCATCAAGGACCGTGCGATGGCCAAGATCGCCACGGCCGCAGCGGTGAACGTCCCGGGGGTGGTCCGCCAGTCCGGTGGCTTGACTCGCCTGACAGGACGCGACCTTCCGCGAGCCGACATCTCGATGGGTAGCGACGCCGTCGCCATCAATCTCTTCCTCGCCGTGTCCTGGCCGTGTTCGGTCACCGAGTTGACCGGCCGGGTGCGAACGGAAGTCGGACGCAGCGTCGAATCGCTGACCGGGCTTCCACTCCACGACATGAACGTGATGATCGCGGCAACCGAGGGTTCTGACGACTCCTGTGTTTCCGGCGTCGAGATCGCGGAGGGCCCGGCACAGCAGGCACTCTCGGATCCGATTCCGCCGCGTGTCCCCTCTGCGAACCCGGCGGCCGCAGTTTCGGCCGTCGTCATCGCGTGTGGTCTACTCGCACTCGCCTTCGTCGTCTCGCGCGAATGGTTCATCAACCGTGGAACTTTCGAATCGGCACCCTGGATCCGAAACTCCGTGGAGTGGACGTCTCGTCTGCACTGGCAACCGTGGCTACTTCCGGTGGCAATCGCTGCCGTTGTCGCGGGTGTTGTCCTGATAATGTCGGCGATCAAACGCCGTGCGAAAACCCATGTCCCACTCGGGAACCCGAGCGCATCGACGGTGTGGATGCGGCCGACTGACATTGCACGTCTGTGCAGTAGCCACGCAGCGGTCGTTCCCGGCGTCGGCTCGGCTCACACCAGCGTCGACCGTAAACACGTCAAGGTCCACATCGAATCGACCGGTGGCGATCGAGCTGAACTTGCCGCAGCCGTCGACGCGGCGGTTCGGCCTCATCTCGCGATACTGCAGCGGCCACTGCAACTTTCGGTTGTCGTGCGAGAAACTGTAGTACGACGAAAGGACGCCTCGTGAACCGTTGGATCTCCGTGGTCGATCGGATCATCGTCCTCATCGTCGGAATCGCACTCCTCGCGGCGGGCGCATACGCCATCGCGTGGGACGCGGGCGCGTCGCTGATTCGAACCTGGGTGTCACGCCTCGATCGGGAGGTCCTCTTCGGCCTTCCGGAGGAGCCGTGGTGGCACTGGGTACTGTCGGGCACCTTCGTCCTCTGTGTCTTCGCCGGTTTCGGGCTGTTGTACCTGAACCTTCGCCGGCGCCGTACAAGCGCAGTCACATTGCGGCACAACGAATCCGGTACCGACGTCAGCGTGGATCTCGGACCCGTCGCAGACGGCGTAGCGGCCGAGCTCGCTCAGCTGACCGGCGTGCGGAGCACCAAGAGCAAAGCGACGGTCGATCGCGGATTGCCGACGCTGTCGATTGTCGTCACTGCAGATCCGTCGATCGACGTCGCCGGATTCACCGCTTCGGCCGAACGTATCGCCGGCGCAACCAGGCGCAGCCTCGACGGCTCAACCGTCGCAGTACAGGTTCTGCTGCACCTCGACCGGGTGGAAGCCAACAAGTAAGCAAGAACCACGCAGGCACCCGATCACCGAACACTCGATCACAGGCCAACCGATGGAAGACACAGAAAAGGCGCTCACTCCCCGAAGGGAATGAGCGCCTTTTTCAGTGCTGTGAATCAGCTAGCGAGACAAGAGTCTCACTTGATGATCTTGGCAACCTTGCCGGCGCCGACCGTACGGCCGCCTTCGCGAATTGCGAAGCGCAGGCCCTCGTCCATGGCGACAGGCTGGATCAGCTTGACGGACATCTCGGTGTTGTCACCGGGCATGACCATCTCGGTGCCCTCAGGCAGCGTCACGACGCCCGTAACGTCCGTGGTACGGAAGTAGAACTGCGGGCGGTAGTTGTTGAAGAACGGGGTGTGGCGGCCGCCCTCGTCCTTCGACAGGATGTATGCCTGGCCCTCGAACTCCGTGTGGGGAGTCGTGGTGCCCGGCTTGACGACAACCTGTCCACGCTCGACATCTTCGCGCTTGATGCCACGAACGAGCAGTCCGACGTTGTCGCCGGCCTGGCCCGAGTCGAGCAGCTTGCGGAACATCTCGATACCCGTGACCGTGGTCTTGGTCGAGGTTTCCTTGATGCCGACGATCTCGACCTCTTCGTTGACGTTGACAACGCCACGCTCGATACGACCGGTGACAACGGTGCCACGGCCGGTGATCGTGAAGACGTCCTCGACGGGCATGAGGAAGGGCTTCTCGGTCTCACGAATCGGGTCCGGGATGGACTCGTCGACAGCAGCCATCAGGTCGAGAATGGACTGCGTCCACTTCGGGTCACCCTCGAGTGCCTTGAGTGCCGAGATCGGAATGACGGGGGCTTCCTCGTCGAATTCCTGAGCGGCCAGCAGTTCGCGGACCTCCATCTCGACGAGCTCGAGGATCTCGTCGTCGTCAACCATGTCGGCCTTGTTCAGGGCGACGAGGATGTAAGGAACGCCAACCTGGCGAGCGAGCAGGACATGCTCGCGCGTCTGGGGCATCGGGCCGTCGGTAGCTGCGACGACGAGGATAGCGCCGTCCATCTGAGCTGCGCCGGTGATCATGTTCTTGATGTAGTCGGCGTGACCCGGTGCATCGACGTGCGCGTAGTGGCGCTTTTCCGTCTGGTACTCAACATGCGAGATGTTGATCGTGATGCCACGAGCCTTTTCCTCGGGAGCCTTGTCGATCTGATCGAAGGCCGAAGCCTCGTTCAGGTCGGGGAATGCATCCGCGAGAACCTTGGTGATGGCCGCCGTCGTCGTGGTCTTGCCGTGGTCGACGTGACCAATGGTGCCGATGTTCACGTGCGGCTTCGTCCGCTCGAACTTCGCCTTCGCCACTTTGTGTCCTCCTGGACTGTTGTTGCTTGCCGTATGCAGCAGTGCGGTTGGTTGTTACTAGGTCGTGCTTCGTGCCGGAAGAAACCGAGGTTACTTGCCGGCGCGGGCTGGGGAGCTCGCTGTGCTTACTCGCCCGTCGCCTTGGCGATGATTTCCTTCGAGACGTTCGCGGGAACCTCTGCGTAGGAATCGAACACCATGGAGAAGTTCGCTCGGCCCTGGGTCTTCGACCGCAGGTCACCGATGTAACCGAACATCTCCGAGAGCGGAACCAGCGCCTTCACGACACGGGCACCACTGCGTTCCTCCATGGCCTGGATCTGGCCACGGCGGGAGTTGAGGTCGCCGATCACGTCGCCCATGTACTCCTCGGGCGTTGTGACCTCGACAGCCATGAGCGGCTCGAGAATGACGGGGCCGGCCTTGCGGGCGGCTTCCTTCAGTGCCTGCGAACCGGCAACCTTGAACGCCATTTCCGAGGAGTCGACGTCGTGGTAAGCACCATCGAGCAGCGACAGCTTCAGGTTCACGAGCGGGTAGCCGGCGAGAACACCGTACTGCATCGCGTCCTGCGCACCGGCATCCACGGAGGGGATGTACTCGCGCGGGATACGTCCGCCGGAGACCTTGTTCTCGAACTCGTAGGTAGCACCGTCTTCGCCCACGAAAGGCTCCAGAGCGATGATGACCTTTGCGAACTGGCCCGAGCCACCCGTCTGCTTCTTGTGGGTGTAGTCGTGCTTCTCGACCTTCTTGGTGATGGTCTCGCGGTACGCAACCTGCGGCTTACCGACGTTCGCCTCGACCTTGAACTCGCGACGCATGCGGTCGACGAGGATGTCGAGGTGGAGCTCGCCCATACCGCCGATGACGGTCTGACCGGTCTCTTCGTCGAGTTCGACCGAGAAGGTCGGGTCCTCTTCGGCGAGCTTCTGGATCGCGACGCCCAGCTTTTCCTGGTCGGACTTGGTCTTGGGCTCGATGGAGACCTGGATGACCGGCGCGGGGAACGACATCGACTCGAGGACGATGGGGCTCGCCTGATCGCACAAGGTGTCACCGGTGGTGGTGTCCTTGAGGCCGATCATTGCGTAGATGTGGCCGGCTACGGCCTCGTCTACCGGGTTCTCCTTGTTGGCGTGCATCTGGAAGAGCTTTCCGATGCGCTCCTTCTTGCCCTTGGTTGCGTTGAGCACCTGAGCACCCGGATCGATACGACCCGAGTACACGCGGACGAAGGTCAGCTTGCCGAAGAACGGGTGAGCAGCGATCTTGAAGGCGAGAGCCGAGAACGGCTCGTCCTTGCTCGGCTTGCGAGTGATCTCTACTTCTTCGTCACCGAGCTTGTGGCCGATGACCTCGCCGATGTCCAGCGGGTTCGGAAGGTAGTCGATGACAGCGTCGAGCATGGGCTGAACGCCCTTGTTCTTGAACGCGGAGCCACAGAGAACCGGGTACAGCTCGGAGGCGACCGTCATCTTGCGGATGGCGCCCTTGATCTCCTCGATGGTGAGCTCTTCGCCGCCGAAGTACTTCTCCATGAGAGCTTCGTCGGACTCTGCAACCGTCTCGAGCAGCTTCTCGCGGTACTCGGCAGCCTTCTCGACGAGATCCGCGGGGATCTCCTCGATGGTCGGAGCGGTTCCCGTCGGGACCACGCCGCGCCAGGTGATGGCCTTCATCTCGACCAGGTCGACGACGCCGTCGAAGTCGTCCTCAGCGCCGATGGGCAGCTGGAGAACGAGCGGCTTCGCGCCCAAGCGGTCGATGATGGTCTGGACTGTGAAGTAGAAGTCCGCGCCCATCTTGTCCATCTTGTTGACGAAGCAGATGCGCGGAACGTCGTACTTGGCAGCCTGACGCCAAACCTGCTCGGACTGCGGCTCGACACCCTCTTTACCGTCGAAGACAGCAACTGCGCCGTCGAGCACGCGCAGCGACCGCTCCACCTCGACCGTGAAGTCGACGTGGCCGGGGGTGTCGATGATGTTGATCTGGTTGTTGTTCCAGAAGCAAGTCACGGCGGCAGACGTGATCGTGATGCCGCGTTCCTTCTCCTGCTCCATCCAGTCCGTCGTCGACGCACCGTCGTGCGTCTCACCGATCTTGTAATTGACACCGGTGTAGAACAGGATGCGCTCGGTGGTGGTGGTCTTGCCGGCATCGATGTGCGCCATGATGCCGATGTTGCGGACCTTGTTCAGGTCAGTCAGCACTTCCTGTGCCACAGGTTTCTTCCCCGCTCGTTGCTTGGTTTTCGGGTGTCGGCCTTATCGGTGTGTTCCACCGTCAGGGCCATGGTCTTTCAATTATGTCTCTGCCGAGGCGAACCTGGCCACCTGCGTCCGGAATCCGTCGCGATGATCAGGCCGCCAACGGCGACAAGCGTCGGAGCCCCACCCGATGGCAGTTGCTCCGACGCTTTACATCACCAGCGGTAGTGGGCGAATGCCTTGTTGGCTTCGGCCATCTTGTGAGTGTCTTCGCGACGCTTCACAGCTGCACCGAGGCCATTGCTGGCATCGAGGAGCTCGTTGGCGAGACGCTCGACCATGGTCTTCTCACGACGTGCACGCGAGAAGGTGACCAGCCAGCGCAGTGCCAGCGTGGTGGAACGACCGGGGCGAACCTCGACCGGCACCTGGTAGGTAGCGCCACCGACGCGGCGGCTACGAACCTCGAGTGCAGGCTTGACGTTGTCCAGGGCGCGCTTGAGGGTGACGACCGGATCGGTGCCGGTCTTCTCGCGTGCCTGCTCGAGAGCCTGGTACACGATTCGCTCTGCGGTGGACTTCTTGCCGTCCAGCAGGATCTTGTTGACGAGCTGCGTCACCAACGGGGAACCGTAAACCGGGTCGTTGATGAGCGGGCGCTTCGGAGCGGGGCCCTTACGTGGCATTAGCTCTTCTCCTTCTTGGCGCCGTAGCGGCTGCGTGCCTGCTTGCGACCCTTGACACCCTGGGTGTCGAGGGAGCCGCGGATGATCTTGTAACGGACACCCGGGAGGTCCTTCACACGACCGCCACGGACGAGCACCATGGAGTGCTCCTGAAGGTTGTGACCTTCACCGGGGATGTACGCGGTGACCTCGACCGAAGTCGTGAGGCGAACACGTGCGACCTTACGGAGCGCGGAGTTCGGCTTCTTGGGGGTGGTGGTGTACACGCGAGTGCACACGCCACGACGCTGCGGGCTGCCCTTGAGGGCTGCCGTCTTGACCTTGGCGGTCTTGTCGCGGCGACCCTTGCGGACCAGCTGGTTGATGGTTGGCATTTACCGGCTTTCTTGTGACGAACAGACTGCTCGAGCGAACTCGGGCCGTTCGAAAACGTGGCTGTTCTGAAATTAGGGATCTAGCAGTTGGAGCAAGAGAGCTGCTGCTCCTCACCCACCTCAGAGTCTGTACTCAGCACTTTCATGCCGCGCACTGCCCCCGAGGTCGGGCGTGTCGCATACCCCCACACAGGCAGCCGGATGCTCGTTCATCAGCAGTTTCTGCTCGAACGCGCGCACGGCAATACCTAGCTAGGCACACAGATCGGCCCGGGCATGCCGGACACGACCCATAACGATACCTGTCGGCGCGCCACGAGGTCAAAGCGAGGCCACGGTGATAGTGACCTCACGCTCTGACCAGAGACTCTGGCTGCACACTCAGACCACGCAGCCGGACCGGTCGCGATCAGATGCTGCGGTTCAACGTCAACGCGCCGAGCTTTGCCGCAGCCTCGCACGGATCCGCGCCGCCTTGCGGCTCGGTGACCCACCAACCGAACACTCCCCCGGCCGGTGCGCTCGCGCTCACCCCGCAGCTCTGCGGATCGGCCGGCTGGCGAACCTGGTACCCGCCACTGCCGTTGATGTCGATTTTCGCCACCACGTATCCCAGGTGCTCGAATGCAGCGCGCTCGTGATCGAGGGTGCCCGTCTCGAACCAGTTGAAGGTGATCTTGATCGGACCCGCGGCTCCGATGCCGTCCCAACGGCAGATAGCGCCGAAGAACCCACGCCCGACGGCGTCGGCACCCACTGCGCCGGCGATCTGCTCGTCGGTGACGGCTTCGCATTCTTGGAGGACGTTCGCGAATTCCTGGCTGTCACTACCGCCGTAGCTGCCCTCCGCACGAGGAGTCCCGGTGACCACGGAGCCGCACCCCGTGAGTAGAACCAGCGACCCCGCCAAGGCGAGCCCGATCCTTACGCGCTTCACGGCGCCCTCGAACTTCACTGTGCCCTCGAAACTGTTTTTTCCATCAGATCCCGCGCCACCGTGCATGGATCCGCGGTCGGTGGCAGCAAACCGTAGGTGATCGACCAGTGCACGAAGTCTCCGCCGAACGCGATACCCAACTCGCACAACGAACCTGCCGTGGACGCGATGAAGCCCTGGTGTCCACCGATCGTGATGTCGTCGGCAGGACGTCCGAGCAGGTCGGACCCGGCCCGTTCGCGGCCGATCGGGCTACCGCGGTACCAGGAGAAACTGACGCTCGGGCCGTTCGAACCGGCGACTTCCCACTGGCAACCGACGCCGTTGCGCGTCGTCGTCGCAAAAGCGCCGAGATTGAAGGCGTTGACAACTTCCTCGTCGGTCACCGAGCCGCATTCGGCGAACATCGGGCCCGGATCCGTAGGTGCGAGTGCCTGCGAACCCGCACCGTCGCCCGGCTGATCGACGGACCCGTCGCCGGAGCTGCAGCCGACCACGGCCGAGAGCACGGCAGCCGAGACCAATACCGAAGTCCCGATCGAAGTGAGAGTGCGTGCGGCCATGGAGCCGACTGTACTTCTCGGTGGCCCCCGACACACGCCACGTGCGCGTCGAGAGCACCGGCGCCGGCCCCGCCGCTACCGATTCAGGGAGTTGCCACCGGTACCCGAACAAGCGTGGAATCCAATTGCGCCGCCCACTGTTTGACCACCTCGGTGCGTCGGCGCGAGTCGTCTGTCAAGACATCAGCCAGCCCCAGCCCGCGGGCCAGGTCCAGGGTCGCCTGTACCAAGCGGTGCGTCACCGGGTCGGAGTCGTCGACACCCAGACTCTCGACGGCCATGCGGTGCGCGATGCGCCCGAATCGTTCCTCGAGGGGCAGTACGCGGGCACGCAGGTCGGGGTCGGAGGCAGCGGCCGTCCACACCTGCAGCGCTGCTTTGAACAGAGTCCCGGTGTAGTACTCCACCAACCGCGAAATGATCGCCTCGGTTCGTCCGGCACCCACCGGAAGGTCGGTCGATTCCTTTCGTGCCTGATCCATCCGGGCGTCGAACATCACCTCGAGCGCCGCGGTGATGAGGTCCTCGCGGGTCGGGAAGTGATGCTGCATGGCGCCTCTGGACACCCCGGCACGCTGCGCGACGACGCTCATCGTCGTTGCGCTCCACCCGAGTTCGGCGAGACACTCCACAGTCACTTCGAGCAGGTGGGAGCGCGTGACTCGACTTCGGTCCTGCTTGGGCTCTCGAGTCATCGCGCCGCCATCCCTTCTACTTCTGTGTTCCAGCGCTTCTGTGTCCCAGCTGCGCAGTTTCTACTGCGCCCAGGCCGCTGGACGCTTCTGCAAGAAAGACATCATGCCCTCACGAGCCTCGTCAGAGGAAAACAGCCGAGCCGACTGCGCGATCATCTCCTCGCCGTCCCGGTCGAATCCAGCCAGGACCGAACGCGTCGTGATCCACTTCGATTCGGCAAGTCCCTGCGGTGAACATTGGCGCAAGGTGCCGAGCAGTTCGGTGATCGACTCCTCCGTGTCCTGCGACGCGGAGGTGACGAGTCCGATGGATTCGGCCTCGTGCTGGCCGAACTTCTCGCCGGTGAGCAGATAGCGGCTCGCAGATCGCTGGTCGAGCCTCGGTAGGACCGTGAGCGAGATGATGGACGCCGCCAAACCCAACCGTGATTCCGTCACCGCGAAGGTGCTCGCCGGTCCGGCGACGACGATGTCGCACGCCCCGACAAGACCCATGCCTCCGGCCCGGACGTGACCGTCGATCCGCCCGATCACCGGCTTGGGAAGCTCGAGAATGCTGCGCAAGAGTGTCAGCATCCCCCGTCCTCGCTCCTTGACGGCGTCCTCCGGTGATGCGGACGAACCGGAGGCCTCACTGAGATCGGCTCCCGCACAGAATGTTCCACCGGTGTGGGTGAGTACCACCGCTCGAACTGCCGGATCGGCGGCAGCCGACGTCAACCCAGCCTGCAACTCCGTGACCAACCGCGTCGAAATCGCGTTGCGGTTGTGGGGTGAGTCGAGAGTGATCGTGGCAGCACCGCCCGATACTTCGTACCGTACGTATGGCTTGTCCTGATCCGTCATGAGTCGCCTCTTCCTAGTAGGACCGTGGCAGACCGAGGGAATGCTGTGAGACGAAGTTGAGGATCATCTCGCGGCTCACCGGCGCGACGCGGGCGATACGAGCCGCACCGAGCATGGCGGCCAGTCCGTATTCCTTCGTCAGTCCTGCGCCGCCATGCGTCTGGATCGCCTGATCGAGCGCCTTGATGCTGGCTTCGGCGGCGGCGTACTTTGCCATGTTCGCGGCTTCGGCAGCACCGAAATCGTCACCGCTGTCGTAGAGCACCGCGGCCTTCTGCATCATCAGCTTGGCGAGCTCGAGTTCGATCTTCACCTGCGCGAGTGGATGCGAAATACCTTGGTGCGCACCGATCGGCGTCTTCCACACCGTGCGCTCGTTGGCGAACTTCACTGCGGCGTTCAGGGCGTAACGGCCCATGCCGATGGCCATCGACGCACCCAGGATGCGCTCGGGGTTGAGGCCGGCGAACAACTGCATCAAGGCGGCATCGGCTTCGCCGACCAGAGCGTCGGCCGGCAGACGGACGTCGTCGAGGAAGAGGATGAACTGGTGGTCCGGCTCGATGATGTCCATCTCCATCTGCGTCTTCACGAATCCGGGAGAATCCGTGGGGACGATGAACAGAGCAGGCTTGAGCTTGCCCGTCTTGGAGTCCTCGGTCCGCGCAACGACGAGGACCGCGTCAGCCTGATCGACACCCGAGATGTAGATCTTGTTGCCGCTCAGGATCCAGTCGTCGCCATCCCTGCGTGCCGTCGTGGTGATCTGATGAGAGTTGGAACCAGCGTCGGCCTCGGTGATTCCGAACGCCATGATCTTGGAGCCGTCGGCGAGGCTGGGTAGCCACTGCTGCTTCTGCTCCGCCGTGCCGTACTTGCCGATGATGGTGCCGCAGATGGCCGGGGATACGACAACCAGGAGCAGACCGGCACCCTGCGCCGCCAATTCCTCCTGCACCAGCGCGAGTTCGTAGATGCCTGCACCGCCGCCGCCGTATTCCTCAGGCAGGTTGACGCCCAGGAATCCGAGTTTGCCCGCCTCGTTCCACAATTCGGTGAGCGGCTCCCCCTTTCGCGCCTTGGGCAGCACGTAGTCGACGTAGTTGAAGCGCTCACCCAGTTTGGAAACGGATGCCCGCAGTTCCTTCTGCTCTTCGGTTTCGATGAAACTCATCATGCTTCCTCTTCTGTAGCGGGTTCTTCCACACGTGCGAGTACCGATCCGACCTCGACCTGCTGGCCGACGGCGACCGGAAGTTCCACCAGGACACCGGCAGTCGGCGCGGTGACGGTGTGTTCCATCTTCATGGCCTCCAGCCACAGAATCGGCTGGCCGGCGGTGACGGTGTCACCGAGTGCGGCACCGAGGCGGATGACCGATCCCGGCATCGGAGCGAGCAACGAACCGGCGGCGACTTCTGCCGACGGATCCACGAAGCGCGGTGCTGCCGTCAACGCGACGGGTCCGAGCGAGGAGTCGACAAAAATCTCACTCCCGTAGGCCGCAACGTCGAACGAGCGCTGTACTCCGCTCTGCTCGAGCACTACCCGGGTCGCAGTTGCCGATACCAGGCGCACGTCGTCGAAGCCTTCTGCACTCAGCACGCCGCTTCGGCTCAGGGAGTAGCGGACGTCGTAGTCGCCCGACGCAGTGGAATAGCTCTTGCTCTGCGGCTGCGACGGGAGGTTGCGCCACCCGCTGGGCAAGCGGCCGATGACGCGGGCCGACGCCCGGTTGTGCGCGGCATCGGCAAGTGCCGCCGCCAGCGCCGAGAGTCTTTCGGCGGCGGTATCGGCCAAGGGCGTAGACAGCTTCTCGAGGTCGTGAGTCTCGAAGAAGGCAGTGTCGGTGTCTCCGGCAATGAAGGCGGGGTGGGCCAGGACGTTGACGAGCAGGTCGCGGTTGGTGCGCAGGCCGTGAATCCTGGTGCGCGCCAGCGTCGATGCGAGCAGCCGGGCAGCTGCGGTCCGCGTCGGCGCGTACGAGATGACCTTGGCCAACATCGGGTCGTAGTGGACGCCGACAACACTGCCGTCGACGACGCCGGAGTCGAGGCGAACGCCCTGCTCACGCAGAACACTGAATTCTTGCGGGTCACCGGGCAACTCGATGTGGTGGACGGTTCCGCTCTGCGGCTGCCAGTTCTTGGCGGGGTCCTCGGCGTACAGGCGCACTTCGATCGAATGCCCCCGGATCTCCGGCTGTTCGTCCGGAAGTGCTTCACCTGAAGCGACCTGCAATTGGAGTTCCACCAGATCGAGTCCAGTGGTGCACTCGGTGACCGGATGCTCCACCTGCAAACGCGTGTTCATTTCCAGGAAGAAGAAGTCGCCTTTTTCGTCAGCCAGGAATTCAACGGTTCCTGCGCCTTCGTAACCGATGGCGTTGGCGGCGAGCCGCGAGGCGTCGAACAGCTTGTCGCGCATGGCGGGGATGCGTTGCACGAGCGGCGACGGTGCCTCTTCGACCACCTTCTGATGCCGACGCTGGATCGAGCACTCGCGCTCCCCCACCGCCCACACCGCACCGTGGCGGTCGGCCATGACCTGAACCTCGATGTGCCGACCGGTCTCGAGGTACCGCTCACAGAAGACTGTCGGGTCGCCGAAAGCGGACTGCGCCTCACGCCGCGCCGCTTCCAGTTCGCCGTCCAGCGCCGACAATTCACGAACGACACGCATTCCGCGTCCGCCGCCGCCCGCCGACGCCTTGATCAGCACCGGCAGATGAGCCTCGGTCACCGCGGCGGGATCGAGTTCGGAGAGCACCGGCACTCCGGCGGCGTCCATGATCTTCTTGGACTCGACCTTCGACCCCATGAGCTCGATGGATTCGACGGGCGGGCCGATCCACGTCAGTCCCGCGTCGATGACGCTGCGCGCGAACTCCGCGTTCTCGGAGAGGAATCCGTATCCGGGGTGAATCGCGTCGGCGCCCGAAGCCTTGGCGGCGGCGATGACGAGCTCACCCCGCAAGTAGGTCTCGGCGGGCGTGTTACCCGGCAGGCGAACCGAAGCATCGGCTTCGGCGACGTGCGGGCTGTCGGCATCTGCGTCGGAAAATACCGCGACCGTGCCGATTCCGTTCTTGCGGCAGGTTGCAAAGACACGGCGGGCGATTTCGCCACGATTGGCGACCAGTACTGAAGTGATTGTCACGGCGTGCCTCACATACGGAAGACGCCGAAGTTGTCGGTGCCTTCGATCGGGGCGGTGGCGATGGCCGACAGGCACATTCCCACCACGGTGCGGGTGTCTCGGGGATCGATGACGCCGTCGTCGTACAGACGACCCGACAGGAACATCGGGAGTGACTCGGCCTCGATCTGGTTCTCGATCATCGCGCGCATGCCGGCATCGGCCTGCTCGTCGAATACCTGGCCGCGCGCCTCGGCAGCAGCGCGTCCCACGATGGAGATGACGCCGGCGAGCTGCGCACCGCCCATGACGGCGGACTTGGAACTGGGCCACGCAAAGAGGAACCGCGGATCGAACGCGCGTCCGCACATACCGTAGTGACCGGCGCCGTAGGACGCTCCGAGCAGGATCGAGATGTGCGGAACCTTGGAGTTGGCAACCGCATTGATCATCATCGATCCGTGCTTGATCATGCCGCCCTCCTCGTATTCCTTACCCACCATGTACCCGGTGGTGTTGTGCAGGAACAGCAACGGCGTGTTGGAACGATTGGCGAGCTGGATGAACTGCGTGGCCTTCTGTGATTCCTCACTGAAGAGCACTCCACGTGCGTTCGCCAGGATGCCGATCGGGTAGCCGTTGAGCTCGGCCCACCCGGTCACGAGGGAGGAACCGTAGAGCGGCTTGAACTCGTCGAAGTCGGAACCGTCGACGATACGGGCGATGACCTCACGCGGATCGAACGGGATCTTAAGGTCGGCCGGAACGATGCCGAGCAACTCTTCCGGATCCTCGAGCGGTTCGATGATCTCCGCGCGCGGCGCCGGCCCCTTCTTGGTCCAGTTGAGCCGCTTGACGATCGAGCGCCCGATGCGGATCGCGTCCTGCTCGTCGGCGGCGAAGTAGTCGGCCAACCCGGACTTGCGAGCGTGCATTTCGGCGCCGCCGAGTGCCTCGTCGTCGGATTCCTCACCGGTGGCCATCTTGACCAGCGGCGGGCCTGCGAGGAACACCTTGGAGCGTTCCTTGATCATCACGACGTGGTCGGACATGCCCGGGATGTACGCACCGCCGGCCGTCGAGTTACCGAAGACCAGTGCAATGGTGGGGATTCCGGCTGCGGACAGCTGAGTGAGGTCACGGAACATACGCCCGCCCGGGATGAACACCTCTTTCTGCGTCGGCAAGTCTGCGCCACCGGACTCTACGAGGGAGATCACCGGGAGGCGGTTCTGCATGGCGATGTCGTTGGCCCGGAATCCCTTACGCAGCGTCCACGGATTGCTGGTGCCGCCGCGCACGGTGGGATCGTTGGCGACGATCAGGCATTCGACACCTTCGACGACGCCGATACCGACCACAGTGCTGGCGCCGACCGGGAAGTCACTCCCCCACGCAGCGAGGGGACACAGTTCGAGGAACGGTGAATCCTGATCGAGCAGGAGTTCGATCCGCTCGCGTGCCAGGAGCTTTCCCCGCTTGTGGTGCCGCTCGGTGTACTTCTCGCCGCCACCCGCCAACGCCTTGGCGTGCTCGACCTCGATCTCGGCGAGCTTGGTGTTCATGGTCGAAGTTGCGGTCTTGTACACCTCGGAATTGGTGTCCAGTGTTGACCGGATGACACTCATGACTGATACCCCAATCGCTTGGCCGCGAGGCCGGTGAGGATTTCGGTGGTTCCGCCACCGATTCCCAGAATTCGCATGTCCCGGTACTGCCTCTCCACTTCGCTTTCCTGCATGTATCCGAGGCCGCCGAACAGCTGAACGGCTTGGTTCGCAACCCATTCGCCCGTCTCGACTGCCGTGTTCTTGGCGAAGCACACCTCGGCGATCAGATCGCCGTCACCGGCCATGTGCCGTTCGATCACCGAGTGCGTGTACACCTTGGCGACGTCGATCTTGCGGGCCATCTCGGTGACGGTGTTCTGCACGGCCTGCCGGCTGATCAGGGGGCGACCGAAAGTCTCGCGGGCGCGACACCATTCGAGGGTCAGCTCCAGGCAACGCTCTGCACTGGCATACGCCTGCGCGGCGAGAGCGACACGTTCGGAAACAAATGCCTGGGCGATCTGTGCGAAGCCGCTGTTCTCTGCGCCAACCAGATTCTCCACCGGAACCCGAGCGTCGACAAAGGACAGTTCCGCGGTATCGGATGCGCGCCAGCCCATCTTCTCGAGTTTGCGCGAGACGGTGAATCCCGGTGTGCCCTTCTCGATCACGAGCAGTGAGACACCACCCGCACCAGGGCCACCGGTGCGGACGGCGGTGACAACGAAGTCGGCGCGAACACCAGAGGTGATGAACGTCTTGGCCCCGTTTACGACGTAGTGATCACCGTCGCGCTTGGCCGTTGTCGTCAGGTGGCCGACGTCGCTGCCACCGCCGGGTTCGGTGATGGCGAGCGAGCCGATCTTGTCGCCGCGCAGGGTCGGCTTGACCCACTTCTCGATCTGCGCCTCGTCGCCGGCCGCGATCAGGTGCGGCACCGCGATGCCGCAGGTGAAGAGCGATGCGAACAGCCCGCCCGATGCACCTGCCTGATGCATCTCCTCACAGATCACGATGGAGTCGACGGCGTCGCCGCCCTCACCACCGGCCGATTCGGGTGCGCTGGCCCCGAGGAGTCCGAGAGCGCCTGCCTTGCGGTGCAATTCGCGCGGAATCTCGCCGTCTCGCTCCCACTGCGTCAGATGCGGCAGAATCTCCTGGTTCACGAATCCGCGTACGGTCTCGCGAAGCGCAAGCCTTTCCGGTGTGGTCCACACGGTCACCGTGAATCCTCTTTCTCGTCAGTTACGGGGAGTAGCGAAATCGGGATGTCGATGTGGCGCGAACGCAGCCATTCACCAATTCCCTTGGCCTGCGGATCGAACCGCGCCTGCGAGGCGACGCCCTGACCGAGAATTCCCTCGATCACGAAGTTGACGGCACGAAGGTGCGGAAGCTGGTAGCGAGTGACGTTCAGGTCTGCTGCTTCCGGTAGCAGTTCCTTGAGCATCTCGACGGTCAGTGTGTGCGCCAACCACTTCCACTGATCGTCCGTGCGAACCCAGACGCCGACGTTGGCATTTCCGCCCTTGTCGCCGCTACGGGCACCGGCGATCGTGCCGAGTGGTACTGAAAGCGACGTCTGTGGCGGCAACGGCTCCGGACGCTCCGGTTCGCCGACGGGTTCGAGGTCCTGCGTCAACGTGGACGGAGCGATGTCCACGCGCGTGCCGTCCGGCAGTACGGCCACGTGCGGCACCGATCCCGCGTCGACGTAGCCGGGGGTGAACACTCCGTACGGTTGGCCGTTGCTCGGCGGAGCCGTCAGCGAGAAGCCGGGGTAGCTGGCAAGTGCCATTTCCACCGCAACCGCGGAGAAAGGGCGACCGATCACCTTGGGGTCGGAATCGCGAACCACGCAGCGCAGCAACGCACTCGCGGTTTCCTCGGTGTCGGAATCCGGATGATCCGTGCGAGCGAGAGTCCAGACCAGTTCGGCGGGCTTCTTCGTCAGCCAGGATTCGAGCTGAGTCTTCGCCAGATCGGCCTTGGCCTCGATGTCGAGACCCGTGAGGATGAAGGTGGCCTCGTTACGGAACCCGGCCAGCGTGTTCAGGGAGACCTTGTACTGCGGCGGCGGAGCCTCGCCCGTGACGCCGCTGATCAACACCCGGTCCGGGCCTTCCTGGGTGAGCACTGCGTTGTCGATGCGGGTCGTCACGTCCGGGCCTGCATAGCGTCCACCGGTGATCTCGTACAGCAGCTGCGCCGTCACCGTGCCGACGCTCACCTCGCCGTCCGTTCCGGCGTGCTTGGTGATGACCGAGGTTCCGTCCGCGTTGATCTCGGCGATCGGGAAGCCAGGCCGGCCCAGATTGGGAATCTCTGTGAAGAACGCGTAGTTGCCGCCGGTGGCCTGGGTTCCGCACTCGATGACGTGGCCCGCCGCGACAGCACCGGCAAGCTGATCGAAATCATCTCGCTTCCAACCGAAATGGTGAGCGGCCGGACCGACGATCACCGACGCATCGGTGACCCGTCCGGTGACCACGACATCGGCGTCGGCCGACAATGCTTCGACGATGCCCCAGGCGCCGAGGTACGCATTGGCCGTCAGTGGGGAGCCGAGTCCGAGTTCGTCTGCCCGAGAGATCAAATCGTCGCCCTCGACGTGGGCGATCTTCGCGTTCAACCCCAGCTTGGTGTTGACCTCGCGCAACGCGTCGGCCAGTCCGGCGGGATTGAGACCGCCTGCATTCGCGACGATCTTCACCCCCTTGTCGAGCGCAAGGCCGAGCGTGTCCTCCACCTGCCGCAGGAACGTCTTCGCGTAGCCGAGCGACGGGTCCTTCATCCGATCCCGCCCGAGGATCAACATCGTCAGTTCGGCCAGGTAGTCGCCGGTCAGGTAGTCGAGTTCGCCGCCCTCGAGCATCTCGCGCATCGCCGAGACGCGGTCGCCGTAGAACCCGGAGCAGTTACCGATCCGTACCGAACTCATTTGCCCACCTTCGATGCTCGTCCCTCACCGCTGGATCCGACGGCGGCTCGTCCCTCACCGCTGGGTCCGGCAAAGGCCTGCGCGAACCCGAGCCACTCGTCCGCATCGGCACCCACGGCGACCAGATCGAGATCGGCGCGATTGGCACGCTGGGTGACCAGCAAGCAGAAGTCCAACGCCGGCCCGGTGACCTTCTGCGGCGCATCTTCCGGCCCCCAGGTCCAGAGCGACCCGTCCGGCGCGGTCAACTCAACCCGGAAATCGTCGGCGGGCGGCGTCTTCTCGTTGACCGAGTACGCGAAGTTTCGCGTCCGCACACCCAGGTGAGCGATGTTCTTGATGCGCGCCGTCGGAGCGCGTTCGACGCCGAGTGCGTCGGCAACGTCCTGCCCGTGCGCCCACGTCTCCATCAGTCGCGCGGTAGCCATGGAGACACCGCCCATGGGCGGGCCGTACCAGGGGAACTTGGTTCCGGCCGGGGCGGCGGTGAGCGCCTCGACGAGAGCGGTGCGCCCCGCTCGCCAATCGGCGAGCAACTCCGCCGGCTGGCGGGCCGCCTGTTCGGCAGCACCGTCGTCGACAAACCCTGCCGGGTTCACGAACGCCGCCTTCAACTGCTCCGCGAACCCGTCCGGGTCGGTGATCGCCAGGATCGCTGCACTGTCCGTCCAGTGCAGGTGCCCGATCTGATGTGCGATGGTCCACCCTTCCGCAGGCGTCATTGTCGCCCACTTCTCCTCGGGCAGATCCGCAACCAGGGCGTCGAGGCTCTCGCCTTCGGCCCGCAAGTCATCGATGAACGTCTGAAGTTCGGCCATGCGACCAGCATCACACTCACATCCATAAAAATCAAGCACGAATGATTGTTATTGCGAAATCCTGTGGTGAGAGACTGAGCTCAACTGCCATCGACAACCAGGAGCACCCATGAGCGACGCCGTACTGATCTCGCGAACCGGCGATGTGGTCACGTGGACCCTCAATCGCCCGGACACCCGCAATGCGATCTCCGAGATCGACATGATCGAGGCCCTCGAAGACGCAGTCACCGCGGTCAACCGAGATCAGAGTGTGCGCACGGTCATTCTGACGGGGGCCGGATCGGCCTTCTCCTCCGGCGGCAACGTCAAGCACATGCGAGACAAGGAGGGCATGTTCGGTGGCGCACCCGGCGAGATCCGCCAGGGCTACCGGCACGGCATCCAACGCATCCCGCTCGCGCTGTACACGTGTGAGGTGCCGACCATCGCGGCGGTCAACGGCCCGGCCATCGGAGCGGGCTGCGACCTCTCACTCATGTGCGACCTCCGCATCGCCTCGACCGCCGCAGTCTTCGCCGAGAGTTTCGTCAAGGTAGGACTCATTCCCGGCGACGGCGGAGCGTGGCTGCTCCCCCGCGCGATCGGCAACGCCCGCGCGGCCGAGATGGCGTTCACCGGTGAACCGATCGATGCTGCGAAGGCACTCGACTGGGGTCTGGTCTCGCAGGTGACCGAGCCCGAAGAATTGCTTTCCGCTGCGCACGCTTTGGCAGCTCGAGTAGCCGCCAATCCCCCGCAGGTACTCCGCATGACCAAAAAGCTCCTCCGCGAGGGCCAGCACCAGAGCCTCGAGAGCTTGCTCGAACTCTCGGCCGCCATGCAGTCGATCGCCCACCACACCCGAGATCACCACGAAGCCGTCGCCGCGATGCTCGAGCGTCGAAGTCCCGAGTTCACCGGAGAATGAAGGCCGGCAGTCAACTACTGCCGGTCGGAGCAGTCCTCACGTCGATACTGTCGCTCCAGTTCGGAGCGGCATTCGCGACGACACTGTTCTCGCAGATCGGGCCGGCCGGAGCCACGACGCTGCGGCTGACGATCGCCGCGATCATCCTCGGCGTCATCGTCCGCCCGCGATGGAGCAGATGGTCGAACCGGCAGCGCAAAGGCATCTTCGCGCTGGGCATCGCCCTCGCCGTGATGAACGGCGCCTTCTACCTCGCCCTCGACACGGTGCCCATCGGAACGGCCGTCACCATCGAGTTCCTCGGACCGCTCACCCTGGCCGCAGTTCTGTCTCGTCGGTGGGCCGACGGAGCATGGGTGCTGCTCGCCTTCGGCGGAGTGTTGCTGCTCGGGTTGGGCGATCACGGCGAATCCGGTTTGGACCCGATCGGGGTGATGTTCGCGTTGATCGCCGCTACTGCGTGGGCCGGATACATCGTGGCCGGTTCCCACCTGGCCGCGACGCTCCCGAGCGCCGACGGGTTGGCAGGCGCAAGCATCGTCGCGGCCGTATTGACGCTGCCCTTCGGCGTCGTCTCGGGCGGAAGTGAACTGCTGGATCCGACGATGCTCGCCGCAGGCGCAGCCGTCGCCGTCCTCTCGTCCGTCATCCCGTACAGCTTGGAAATGTGGGCGCTGCGCTCTCTAGCCAAGAAAGTCTTTGCCGTCCTCATCGCCCTCGAACCCGCAGCGGCCGCACTGGCCGGAGTCCTCGTGATCGGGCAAACGCTCGACGCGTTCGCACTCGTGGCCATCGCACTGGTGGTGGCCGCGGGCGTCGGCACAGTCGTCATGAATCGAAAACCCACAGCGAAGTAGTCCAGGTACCGTCAGAGCACGTCATTCCAACGCACAGGAGAACCATGACCAACCCGATAATCGCCACCGTTCTCGGTAACACCCCGCAGATCGACGAAAGTGCGTTCATCGCACCCAACGCCACCGTTGTCGGCGCGGTGACCATCGCTGCGGGAGCCAGCATCTGGTACGGCGCGGTCATCCGCGGCGACGCAGAATCGATCTCCATCGGCGCTGACACCAACATTCAGGACAACTGCACCGTGCACGCCGACCCGACGTTCCCCGCAGTGCTGGGCGAACGAATCTCGGTCGGCCACAACGCAGTGCTGCACGGGTGCACCGTCGAAGACGACGTTCTCGTCGGCATGGGTGCCGTGGTGCTCAACGGCGCACACATCGGCTCGGGGTCACTGATTGCAGCCGGCGCCGTCGTGTCTCAGGGGATGCAAATCCCGCCTGGATCACTGGTCGCCGGCGTGCCCGCCAAGGTCAAACGTGAACTCTCCGAAGGCGAAAAGGCCGGTATCACCGCCAACGGCGCCGGCTACATCATGCTCGCGAAGGCTCACCAGGACATCGAACAAGCCTGATCGAAACGACGCTCGCGGCCGGTAGCAGCAAGAGCAACGACTAGCCTCGGGGCCGCAACGTGCTGTTCGGCAACTCGGGTGCCGGGAGCGCCGGACCGTCGTATCCCGGCACGACGCCGAAACGCCGGTCCGGGACGCTGCCGTCGAATCCGGAGGCAAGCTCGGCCTGCCACTTGCGTCGATACTCGACGATCTCTTCGTGTGTACGGCCCATGAAGTTCCACCACATGATGACCTGCTCGCCCAACGGTTTCCCGCCGAGAAGTAGCAGTCGAGCCGGTTCGGATCCCGGATTGCGCAAAGTCAGTTTTCCGAAACCCGGTGCTTGATAACCCAACTCGGCCCAGCCGACAGTGGTACCACGCAGAACAACCGATCCTTGATCGACGATCACGCCGTGCTCATGTGAACGATCGACATCGAGGGCGATCTCGGCCCCAGGATCGAGAATCACCTCGGCACCGAGTAATTCGGTGAAGGTAGACACCGGAGACGTTTCACCGGCGAGCGAACCGAGGAACACACTGAGCGTGACACCATCGGTGGTCACCGGCTCCGGTCGATAGTGAACGAACGCGGGTGCGGTATCGCGCGCCGCATCCGGCAGCGCCACCCACAACTGCATCCCGTGCAGAACCTTCGTATTCGGCGTCGACACCTCGGAGTGCGCGATCCCACTCCCGGCCGTCATCAGATTCAGTTCACCCGGCCGTACCATCGCATGGGAACCGATGCTGTCACGGTGCTCGATCTCTCCGGTGAACAGCCAACTCACCGTCTGCAAACCGGTATGCGGATGCGGCGGCACATGCATGCCCGGTCCTGAGCCGACGTCATCCGGACCGTAATGATCTGCAAAACACCATCCCCCGATCAGCGAACGCTCGCGTTGCGGGAGGGTGCGTCGCACTCGCATGGCCCGCGGGCCACCGAGCGGTACGTCGCGCGGGGTGAGGATCTGAATCTCGCTCTCCGCCGGATGGCCTTCGCATTCCTGCTCGACGGGCTGCGCTTCGAGGTTGCTCATATCGTCCATCCTGCCTCCAGTCATGACTGCGCGAGACGCAGACGCGTGCACAATTCGGCCAACAGTCGAAGTTCATCCGCGTCCAGGGCCGGTCCGACGTGGCGGCGAATGCTCGCCGCATGACGGCGACCCACTGATTTCTGCAGCGCTGCACCCGTTTCGGTGAGTTGCACGATCGTCCCGCGGCGATCCTGTGGATCAACACTTCTCGTTACCAGACCTTCGCCCTCCAACCGTTCCACCAGGCGACTGAGCGAAGGCTGGCTCAGCAATATCTCCCGATTCAGGTCATGCAGGCGAAGGGAACTACTCGGCGCAAGACTCAGCGTGAACAGCACGTCGTACTCGCGCATCGACACCTGATCCCAGACGTCGTCGGCAGAGAGCCGCCGCATCACCGACACCTGGGCGCGAAACAAGGCTTCCCAGGCGTCGGTGGCGAGTTCGGTGGTGCTGACCGGAACCTCAGGCGGTTGCTCGTCAGGCAGTGACACTGCTTGCCTCACGAGCCGCCTTCATCGACGCGTGAGTGGGCGGGTTGTCCGGCACATGTGCTGGCCGCCTGGCCGCGAACTCACGGCGCAGAACCGGAACAACTTCCTCACCGAGCAGATCGAGCTGCTCGAGCACCGTCTTCAGCGGCAGTCCGGCGTGATCCATCAGGAACAGCTGGCGCTGGTAGTCACCGAAGAAATCGGCAAACGCCAACGTCTTCTCGATGACCTGTTCAGGGGAACCGACGGTCAGCGGCGTCTGCTCGGTGAACTCTTCGAGTGAGGGCCCGTGGCCGTACACCGGAGCATTGTCGAAATACGGACGGAATTCCTTGACCGCGTCCTGACTGTTCTTGCGCATGAAGACCTGACCACCGAGACCGACGATCGCCTGATCCGCGGACCCGTGGCCGTAATGCTCGTAACGCCGGCGGTAAAGATTGATCAGCTCGATGTAGTGCTCTTTCGGCCAGAAGATGTTGTTCGCGAAGAATCCGTCGCCGTGATACGCCGCGATCTCCGCGATCTCGGGGCTGCGGATCGAGCCGTGCCACACGAACGGCGCGACGCCGTCCAGCGGGCGCGGGGTGGACGTGAATCCCTGGAGTGGAGTGCGGTACTCCCCTTGCCAGTTCACGACCTCCTCGTCCCAGAGCCGGCGAAGAAGTTGATAGTTCTCGAGCGCCAACGGGATACCGGCGCGAATGTCCTTGCCGAACCACGGGTACACAGGCGCGGTGTTTCCGCGTCCCATCATCAGGTCGACGCGCCCCTCGGCGAGGTGTTGAAGCATCGCGTAATCCTCGGCGATCTTCACCGGGTCGTTGGTGGTGATCAGCGTCGTGGACGTGGAGAGCGTGATCTTCTCGGTCTGGGCCGCGATGTATCCGAGCATCGTGGTCGGAGATGACGGCACGAACGGCTTGTTGTGATGCTCGCCGGTCGCGAAGACGTCGAGACCGACTTCCTCGGCGTGCTTGGCGATGGTCGTCATGGCCTTGATGCGCTCGTGCTCTGTCGGGGTCTTACCCGTCGTGGGATCAGTGGTGACGTCACCGACCGTGAAGATTCCGAACTGCATGGTTGCTCCTCCGCGAACTAGATCCATGCGTTTGCATGTAACTGATCAAACATTCAACCATCCAGCTGTATTCCACGGCAAAAAGGTGAGGGCGGCACACAAGATGTGTGCCGCCCTCACCTGGACGAACGATCTACCGAAAAGCGGTCAGTGCATAACGATCGGCGTTGCCGTCTCGCCCTCGGCCACCGGCCTGGTGGTCTTGCTCCGCGGCAGGAAGAACGCCGGGATGAGGGTCAGGACGATAAGCACAGTGGCAACGAGGAAGGTGTTACCGAAGGCATCCGACGCCGCACTGAGAATCGAATTCGCAGCAGACTCCTGCGGACTTCCCGGTTCGGTCGGAATGTGCGAGGCCGCACCGACCATCGTCGTGTCGAGGCCACGATCGAGAAGCTGGTTGGTCAAGACCACCGACATCACGGCGGTACCGATCGAACCTGCGGTCTGCTGAACGATGTTCATCAGGGTGGAGCCGCGAGCAATCTGCTCGTTGGAGAGCGTCACGATAGCTGCGGTCATCAGCGGCATCATGGTGCAACCCATACCGAGGCCCATGACGAACAAGGCGCCCATCAGCAGCCACGTCGGGGAATCCGAGGCAACCTGTGTGAACACACCCAAACCGATGAGAATCAGCGGCAAACCGGTCAGGACGATCTTGCCCGGGCCGATCTTGTCGACCAGTCGACCAGCGATCGGCATGGTGACCATAGCGCCCAGACCCTGCGGAGCCATCAACAATCCGGCCGCGAGCGTGGTGTGACCGCCGACCTGGATGAAGTAGCTCGGGAACAGCAACCCGGCGCCCATGAAGGCGACGATGAACAGCGACGTCGTGATGACGGCGGTGGTCAACTGACGGTTCTTGAACAGGTGCAGGTCGATCAGCGGGTGATCCTTGTTGAGCGCGTGGAACACGAAGGCGATGATCAGCGCCAGACCGATACCGGCCGACACCAGAACCCGAGCGGACGCGACGGTTCCCACCTCAGGGATGGACGACACACCGAACAGGAACAGCGCCAGGCCGGGCGACAGCAGGATCATGCCGAGGAAGTCGAACGACTCCGAAGGCTTCGCCTTGTCGGACGGCAGAATGATGAATGCTGCTGCCAACGCGATGATGCCGATCGGCAGGTTGATCAGGAAGATCCAGTGCCAGCTCGCGGCCTCGATCAGCCAACCACCGAGGATCGGGCCACCGATGGGGCCGAGCAGCATCGGGATACCGAGAACTGCCATGACGCGACCGACGCGGTCCGGACCGGCGGCCCGGGTCATGATCGTCATACCGAGCGGCATCAACATGCCGCCGCCGAGACCCTGGAGCACGCGGAAGCCGATGAGCGAGGTGATGTCCCACGCCATCGCACAAGCGACCGAACCGAGTACGAACAGCACCAGGGCCGTCATGTACAGGCGCTTGGTGCCGAAACGGTCGGCAGCCCAACCGGTAACCGGAATGACCGTCGCCAAAGCGAGGGTGTAGGCCGTCATCGTCCACGCGACGGTGGCGTACGAAGTTTCGAAGTCCTCGGCAAAGGTGGTGAGCGCGACGCTCACCACGGTTACGTCGAGAATCGACATGATGGCGCCGAGCACCACCACGGAAGCGATCTTGAGGACCGCCCCGTCAAGTTTGTCGGACGCCGGTGCCGGCGCGTTCGGCGATGTCATCGCGAAGTCTCCTGGTTAAGTGCTCGCAGATAGTCACCCGCGAGAATGGGCTTGAGAGCCTCGAACAAACGAATCCGCTCTGGCTCAGGAACACGCGACGCGAATTCGCGAAGCTGGCCGCGCTTGCACTCGATGTGGTTGGTCGTCACCTTACGACCGGCCTCCGACAAGGAAACCCGCTTGACGCGTCGGTCCCGCTCGTCTTCACGGCGATCGACCAGACCCATATTCACGAGCTGATCGATGTTCCGCCCCGTAGCTGCCACCGAGAGCCGAAGCTCGTCGGCAACCTCGTTGATCGGGATCGCCGCATCACGTTGTGCAAGTACGAACAGCACACGCACCTGAGAGAACGAGAGATCCAGTTCGATCAACGCATCGATCGACTCCGAATCACCGGCGCTCATCAGGCGAGTGAACAACTCGTCGAGTGCTCCATACAGGTCATCAGAATCGGAAGCGATCACCTGGCAAATGGTAGTGCGGTTGCAACTATTGCCCAAATGAAAACATGTTGCAACTTATTATTTGGTGACCACCATCACGTTGCGAAGAATCATTCCTGCAGCAAGATGGCCTTTCCGAGAACTTTGCCGCTTTCGAGATCAGCCAGGGCAACTGCTGCGTCGGCAAGCGGATACCGTGCCTTGACCAGCGGACGCAAGCCGTTTAGGACGTGTTCTACCAGCGATGCGTGTACCTCGGCTACCGCCTCGGGATTGGTACGCGTGAACTCACCCCATGCCGCGCCGACAATGCTGATATTGCGAAACAGCACCCGGTTCACCTTTACCTCGGGAATACCGCCGCCGGCGAATCCGATCACCACGAGTCGTCCTTCTGGTGCCAGAACCCGGACCGCGTCGTCGAACGCATCGCCGCCCACCGGATCCACCACGATCTGAGCGCCGACGCCGTCGGTCAGTTCCCGAATCCGCTCTCCCCATCCCGGAGCCAGCGCGACCACCTCGTCGGCACCGAGCTCACGCAAGAAGTCATCGACGCCCTCGCGTCGTACCACGGCGATCACCCGGGCACCGTGCGCCTTGGCCAGCTGGATGGTTGCCGTTCCGACTCCGCCTGCAGCGCCCAGCACGACGACAGTCTCCCCCGCGACGATCTTCGCGCGACGAGCGAGCGCGAACTCCATCGTCTGATAGTTGATGATCAGCGAGGCCGCCTCGTCGAAGGCGAGTCCGTCCGGAATTCGGAGTACCTGCGCCGGGTTGACGGCAATCCGCTCTGCATACCCACCCAGATACGCGGCCGCGAGAACACGATCGCCCGGAGCGAAACCCGACCCTTCCGGCGCGGAGACCACGACGCCCGAGATCTCCGCGCCGGGAATGAACGGCGGTTCCGGGCGGATCTGATACTTGCCGTAGGTGATGAGCAGGTCCGGAAAGCAGACGCCACTTGCCTTCACATCGATGAGAACAAGACCTTCGGCTGCGGGCTCGGGAACCTCCTGCGCGACAATTCCTTCGGGACCGGACAGTTCCGTAACCACCATGGCGCGCACAGAAAGCTCCTCTTCGGGACATCTGAAGTCTGGACCGGTAACCCGGTTTTCTCGACTTTAACCCGGTACTCACGTCAGATCATCGTTCGCTCCCGATGTGCAGACGTTCGAGTCCGTCGAGAATCAGATCGAGACCGAAAGCGAATTCGGCGGCGTAGCTGTATCCCGGAGCAAGGACGTGCTTGGTGGTCAACTCGGCCAGGTGCGGATACTGACCGCTCTCGAACGAGCCCATGATCGCCTTCGCCAGTTCCGTCGTTTCCTGCGCTGTTTCGAACGGCAAGCTCACTTCTTGCAGCACGAAGCCGTAGATGTACGCATCCATGATCGAAAAGGCATGCGCAGCAAGGGCGACGGGAAAGTCGGCGGCGCGTAGCGTTCCGATGACGGCATCGTGGTGGCGCAGGGTCGCGGGACCAGGCGTCGTTCGGGACTCCATCAACGGAGTTGCCCACGGGTGCCTCCCCAACACTTCCCTTGTCGATACCGCTCGCACGTGAAGTTCCGTGCGCCACGGGCGTCCCGGCGTCGGCAGATCGATCTCCGCGAAGACCGCATCGACCATTCCGTCGAGCAGATCCCCTTTGTCCGAAACATGGTTGTACAGAGACATCGCTTCGACGCCCAGTTCGGTGCCCAGCTTCCGCATGGTCATCGAATCGATTCCGACGGAATCGGCAAGCGCGACAGCAGCGTGTACGACGTCGTCTCGGGTCAATCTTGCGCGCTTCTCCACGTTGACAGAACTTACACCGTAAGTGCAATACTTACGCTGTAAGTATTCGACGAACGGAGACTCGCATGCCGAAGGAACTGATGACCGCCGTCGTACAGGATCGCTACGGCGAGGCCGACGTTCTCTACGTCGACCACATTCCGCGCCCCACTGTCGCCGACAACGAAGTGCTGATACGCGTCGAGGCCGCGTCCGTCGACCGCGGGGCATGGCATCTCATGGCCGGACTGCCATATCCGTTGCGCCTCGCGGGTTTCGGGCTGCGCAGACCTAGGAACCGGGTACGCGGACTGGACGTATCCGGCCGAGTCGAGGCCGTCGGCAGTTCGGTGACCCGCGTGGCAGTCGGCCAGGAGGTATACGGGATCGCGGTCGGTTCGTTCGCGGAGTACGCACGCGCACTCGAGACGAAGATTGCCGCAAAACCTGCCCGGTTGTCGTTCGCACAAGCAGCAGCGGTGCCGGTCTCCGCCCTCACAGCGTTGCAAGCCGTGCGCGACCACGGCCGCGTGCAGGCGGGCCAATCCGTCCTCGTACTCGGCGCATCCGGTGGCGTCGGGATTTACGCGGTGCAGGTGGCAAAAGCCATGGGCGCTCACGTCACCGGCGTGTGCAGCACCTCGAAAACCGATACCGTCCGCTCCATCGGTGCCGACGAGGTTCTCGACTACCGCGTCGACGACGCCACCGACGGATCGCATCGGTACGACGTCATCATCGACACCGGCGGCAACCGCCGACTGCGAGATCTTCGACGGGCGCTCACACGCACTGGAACGCTGGTGATCGTCGGCGGCGAGAACGGCGGACGGTGGCTCGGCGGAACCGATCGCCAAATACGCGCACAGTGCTTGTCTCCGTTCATATCTCAGAAAATGGGCACCTTCATCGCTTCGGAGAACGCCGACGATCTGGAGGTCCTGACGCAGATGATCGACGCAGGTGACATCACCCCGGTGATCGACTCCGTTCATCCCCTTGCCGACACCGCCGTCGCCGTGGCACGAATGGTCGACGGCTCCGGCTGCGGAAAGCAGATAATCGCCACTCGCTGAAAAGCCTGACAGAATCGGCTCACTCCAGCGAACAGGAATCTCACGTGAACCCAGATCTCACGCTCGCGCAACAGCCGGACCGAGGACCGATCTTCGTCAAGTCCCGCCCGGTCCGCACCGGCGACATCGACGTCGCCAAGCAGGTCAGGCTCGACGCCGTCGCCCGCTACCTGCAGGACATCGGCAACGACAACATCGAGGCCGCGGGAGCCATCGACACCCATCCGCTCTGGATAGTGCGTCGTACGGTCGTCGACGTCGTACGCCCGGCGATCTGGCCGGAAGAGTTGACGATGACTCGCTGGTGCTCCGGCTTCTCCACGAGATGGGCGAACATGCGTGTGCGCTTCGACGGCAGCAACGGCGCGCTGATGGAAACCGAAGGCTTCTGGATCAACATCAGCGCCGAGTCGGGCATGCCCACGCGGATGAGTGACGACTTCATGCGGCCACTGGAGGAATCCACCGACGAGCATCGCCTGAAGTGGAAGCGAGTCCTCGCCGAGAACGCACCGGAGGCGGACGACGCCGGTGTTCTGGACACGCCGTTCGCTCTGCGCGCCACGGATATCGACCCGTTCGACCACGTCAACAACGCCGTCTACTGGCAGGCAGTCGAAGAGGTCCTCAGCGCTCGCACCGAACTACGGACAGTTCCGCATCGAGCACTGATCGAGTACCTCTCCCCCATCGTCTCCAGCGACGACGTCGTCCTGCGCAGCCGCGTCGACGACAAGACCGTCACGGTCTGGTTCCTGGTCGGCGAAGCGCTCCGCGCAGTTGCGCAGGTGAGCGCCCTCTAACGCAGTTTCTGGGTCGCGACAGCCGCGACACCGAACACCAACGCAAGAAGAATCGCGGCCCAGAAACCGAAGAGCCACCACACCACGCCGAACACGACCACTGCCGGGGCAACAGTGATGAAAGCGATGGTGGGGCTTTCTCGTACCACCTCGAGTGCAGTTCGGGCATTAGTTCGATCGAGCTTCTTACCGGCCATCGAAAACCTCCTTCAAGGTCCTGACCATCCAGAGTAACCGGACTGACGGGCACAAAGCGGATACCGTGAACGCATGGCCGACCACCGCACCCTCGTCCTCATGCGACACGGCAAGTCCAGCTACCCCGAGGGCATCCGTGATCACGAGCGTCCGCTCGCCGAACGGGGCCTGCGCGAGGCCCGCATCGGCGGCGAATGGATCCGTAAAAACGTCCCGCCCGTCGACGCCGTTCTGTGCTCCACCTCCCGGCGGACCGTCGAAACCCTTGCCTCGACGGGAATCGAAGCTCCCGCCGGGTTCGAGAAGTCCATCTACGGCGGCTCACCCGCAGACGTCATTGCAGCTGCGCGAACCACGTCCGACCACGTCAAGACGCTCCTGATCGTCGGACACGAACCCGGAATTCCCTGGACTGCACTCGATCTCGCATCGAACGAAAACTCCGAAGCGGCCCAACGTATCCGCGACAAGTTCCCGACTTCGGCGATCGCCGTCCTCTCCGTACCGGTGCCGTGGACCGAACTCGACGACTCCGTCGCCACTCTGCTCGAGTTTCACGTGCCTCGTTAGATCAACCACACTGCTAAACCACCTCACGCAGTAGGCGGTCCGAAAGTGCAAGCGCGTCACGGTCGTACGTCGATGTCGACGCCAACACTTCGTCGGCACCGGTCCGTTCGGCGAGATCGTGAAGTTGCTGTTTCACCTCGACGGGTGTGCCGTGCAGCGCCGACGCCATGAACGACTCGATCCGCCTGGCGTTTCGATCACTGCGCGGAGCACGCCTGATCTCGTCCAGCGACGCGAGCGGCGGAAACTCCCCTGTCCGTGACGATTCTGCGAGCGCGTATGCCTCCGGGATCAGCAACTCACGCGCCGCGTCGGTGGAATCGGCAACCGCCACTTCGAGAGAAACCACCACATAGGGTTCGGGATGAGCGTCGGTGGCCCGGAAAGCTCGGCGGTACTCGTCCAATGCCTCCACCCGGTCGGTGCTCCCAATTCCGAGTATCGGCCCACCCACGACCACCGGAAGCCCCAGTTGCGCTGCCACTTTCAGACCTGTGCGCGTCGCCAGCACGAAGATCGGGACTCCAGTCTGCGACGCCGGCCGTGCCGTCACTGCCGCGGATCCGTCCAGATAACGCCTCACCTCGTCCAGGTCCGACACAAACGTGTCCGGAGCGTCCTTGCTGCGTCGTAGTGCCTGACGTACGGGCTCCGTGAATCCCAGCGATCGGCCGAGGCCGAGATCGATTCGCCCCGGGTAGAGAGCCTCCAGCATCAGGAACTGCTCGGCGACGATCAGCGGTTGGTGATTCGGCAGCATGACCCCACCGCTGCCGAGTCTGATATCGCGCGTATGCGCGCCGATCGCGGCAAGCAGTACTGCCGGCGACCCGCTCCCGATCCCGGGCACCGCGTGATGCTCGGCGACCCAGAACCGGTGGTAGCCGAGAGCGTCGGCGTGCGCGGCACGTTCGACGGAATGCGTCAGAGCTGCGGAGTCGGGGTATCCGCTCCGGGTTCGGGATCGGTCGAGCAGTGAGAGAAGCACCCTCGGAGCAACAAGGAATTCGGAAAGTTTCATCCGGACGCCTAATGAGGACCGTTTCTGACCGCAATACCCGCAACACTGGACCTGTCGCCGGAATTCACCATCACATGAAGGGCACGTCATGGACATCAAGCTCGAACTGGTCGCCATTCCCGTCACCGACATCGACCGCGCCAAGGACTTCTACGTCCGCCTCGGATTCAATGCCGACCACGATCACACGGTCAGCGAAGACCTGCGATTCGTCCAGCTGACCCCTCCCGGTTCGGCCTGCTCGATCTGCATCGGCAAGGGAATCACCGACGCCGAGCCCGGCTCGGTCGTCGGCATGCAGGTAGTGGTCAAGGACATCGAAGAGGCTGAGCGCGAGTTCAAGAGCCGCGGCATCGACATCAGCCCGATCGACGACCAGGCCTGGGGGCGGTTCATCTACTTCGCCGACCCCGACGGGAACAAGTGGGCCGTCCAGGAGATCGTCATCCCGGACCTCAGCGGCAGCAACTCCTGAAAACGTCCCACTCCTGACATGAAAAATCCCCCCACCTCTTTCGAAGTGGGGGGATTTTCTACGAACTAACGCTTAGCGGTAGTCGTTGCTGAAGCCGTAGTCGTCCAGCGGAACTGCAGCACCGGTGTTCTGGCCGAAGCCGTCCGGGCTGTAGTACTGGTCGTCGTACGACGGCACTGCGTAAGCAGCGGCGCGTGCCTCTTCGGTGGGCTGAACCTGGATGTTGCGGTAACGGTTGATACCGGTACCGGCAGGGATCAGCTTGCCGATGATGACATTTTCCTTCAGACCGATCAGCTTGTCCGAGCGGCAGTTGATAGCCGCGTCGGTCAAGACACGAGTGGTCTCCTGGAACGATGCCGCGGACAGCCACGAATCCGTCGCGAGCGACGCCTTCGTGATACCCATGAGCACCGGACGGCCGGCTGCGGGCTCGCCACCCTCGGCGACAACGCGGCGGTTTGCCGACTCGAACTCGGCGCGCTCGGTGAGCGAACCGGGCAGGAACTCGGTGGCACCGGAATCGATGATCGTCACGCGACGAAGCATCTGGCGCACGATGACCTCGATGTGCTTGTCGTGGATCGACACACCCTGGCTCCGGTACACCTCCTGGACCTCGTTGACCAAGTGGATCTGAACCTGACGCGGACCCATGACTCGCAGGACCTCGTGGGGATCGGCAGCACCTTCCATGAGCTGCTGTCCGACCTCGACGTGGTCACCGTCAGCCAAGAGGCTTTCGCGACCGTCGGCGTGCTTGAAGACACGCAGACGCTGACGCTTGCTGAGCTTGTCGTAGACAACCTCTTCGCCGCCGTCGTCCGGAACGATGGTGATCTTGTAGAAACGATCGCCGTCTTCGAGCTGTACCCGACCGGTGACGTCCGCGATAGGAGCCTTGCCCTTGGGCACACGTGCCTCGAACAGCTCCTGGACACGCGGCAGACCGCCGGTGATGTCATCTCCTGCGACACCACCCTGGTGGAAGGTACGCATGGTCAGCTGGGTACCGGGCTCACCGATCGACTGTGCGGCGACGATACCGACAGCCTCACCGATGTCGACCAGCTTGCCGGTGGCCATCGAGCGGCCGTAGCAAGTGGCGCAAACGCCGGTGCCGGTGGTGCAGGTCAGGACCGAGCGGACCTTGACCGTCGTGATGCCGGCTTCGAGCAGAGCATCGATCGCGGGGTCACCGAGATCGTGGCCACGCTCGACGATGACGGTGCCGTTCGCGTCGACTGCATCGGCCGCCAAGGTACGGGCGTACGTGCTGGTCTCCACGTGAGCATCGCGGATCATCGTGCCGTCGGCCTGCTTCTCGGCGATCGTGGTGACGATGCCGCGCTCTGTTCCACAGTCGACCTCGCGGACGATGACGTCCTGCGAAACGTCCACCAGACGACGGGTCAGGTAACCCGAGTCGGCGGTGCGGAGTGCGGTATCGGCCAGACCCTTACGAGCACCGTGCGTGTTGATGAAGTACTCGAGCACGGTCAGGCCTTCCTTGAAGGAAGACTTGATCGGACGCGGGATGAACTCACCCTTCGGGTTTGTCACCAGGCCCTTCATACCGGCGAGCGAGCGAACCTGAGTCATGTTGCCGGCTGCGCCGGACTTCACGATCATCGGGATCGGGTTGCTGTCGGGGAAGTGAGCCTCCATGGCCTTGCCGACCTTGTCGGTCGCTTCCTGCCAAATGGTGACCAGAGCGCTGTTGCGCTCCTTCTTGTCCAGAGCACCACGCTGGTACTGCTTCTCGATCTTGTCGGCCTGAGCCTCGAAGTCCTCGATGATGGCAGGCTTCTCCGGCGGCACGAGCACGTCGGAGATCGAGACCGTGACACCCGAACGGGTGGCCCAGTAGAACCCGACGTCCTTGAGCTTGTCGACGGTCTGAGCAACCACGATCATCGGGTACCGCTCGGCGAGATCGTTGATGATCGTCGCCTGGCGCTTCTTCGGCATCTGCTCGTTGACGAACGGGTAGTCCGCCGGAAGCAGCTCGTTGAAGAGCACACGGCCGAGTGTCGTGGTGGCGGTCCAGCCGTCACCGTAGTTCCAGCCCTCGGGGAACAGTTCGTTCTCGAGGTCGCGCGGCGGACGCTGCTGCGTCAGACGCACCTTGATCTGAGCCTGAACCGAGAGCGCGCCGCGGTCGACTGCCATCTGAGCCTCGGCGGGCGAGGAGTACACGCCCTGCTCTGCCTCGTCGTTGGTCGGAGCAACGAGCTCACCGGTGACACCCTCGTCGAGACGGGTCAGGTGGAACAGACCCGTGACCATGTCCAGACGCGGCATGGCGAGCGGGCGACCCGAAGCAGGCGAGAGGATGTTGTTCGAGGACAGCATCAGGATGCGTGCCTCGGCCTGTGCCTCTGCCGACAGCGGGAGGTGAACAGCCATCTGGTCACCGTCGAAGTCGGCGTTGAAGGCCTCACACACCAGCGGGTGGAGCTGAATGGCCTTGCCCTCGACGAGCTGCGGCTCGAATGCCTGGATACCCAGACGGTGCAGCGTAGGTGCACGGTTGAGCAGCACGGGGTGCTCGGCGATGACCTCTTCGAGGACGTCCCACACCTGGACGCGCTTGCGCTCGACCATGCGCTTTGCCGACTTGATGTTCTGCGCGTGGTTCAGATCGACCAGACGCTTCATCACGAACGGCTTGAACAGCTCGAGAGCCATCAGCTTGGGCAGACCACACTGGTGCAGCTTGAGCTGAGGACCGACGACGATGACGGAACGACCCGAGTAGTCGACGCGCTTACCGAGCAGGTTCTGACGGAAGCGACCCTGCTTGCCCTTGAGCAGATCGCTCAGGGACTTCAGCGGGCGGTTACCCGGTCCGGTGACCGGACGTCCACGACGACCGTTGTCGAACAGGGCGTCGACCGACTCCTGCAGCATCCGCTTCTCGTTGTTGACGATGATCTCGGGAGCACCGAGGTCGATCAGTCGCTTGAGGCGGTTGTTGCGGTTGATGACGCGGCGGTACAGGTCGTTGAGGTCGGACGTCGCGAAACGTCCACCGTCGAGCTGAACCATCGGGCGAAGCTCCGGCGGGATCACCGGAACAGCGTTGAGGACCATGCCCATCGGCGAGTTGCCGTTGGTCTGGAATGCCGCAACCACCTTGAGGCGCTTGAGTGCACGCAGCTTCTTCTGGCCCTTGCCGCTGCGGATGGTCTCGCGGAGAGACTCTGCCTCGGCGTCGAGGTCGAAGTTCTGCATCAGGATCTGGATGGACTCTGCGCCCATCGCACCCGTGAAGTACTCGCCGTAACGGTCGACCAGCTCGCGGTACAGGAGCTCGTCGATGATGAGCTGCTTGACGCTCAGCTTGGTGAAGGTGGTCCAGATCTCGTCGAGACGATCCAGCTCACGCTGCGCGCGGTCACGGAGCTGACGCATTTCGCGCTCGCCGCCGTCCTTGACCTTGCGGCGGACATCGGACTTCGCGCCCTCTGCCTCGAGCTCGGCGATGTCGGCTTCGAGCTTCTGCGCACGTGCCTCGAGATCGGCGTCGCGCTGATCTGCGACGGTCTTCTTCTCGACCTGCATCTCGGCTTCGAGGGTGGACAGCTCGTTGTGACGGAGCTCCTCGTCGACACCGACGATGACGTAGGCAGCGAAGTAGATGATCTTTTCGAGATCCTTCGGAGCCAGGTCGAGCAGGTAACCGAGACGGCTCGGAACACCCTTGAAGTACCAGATGTGCGTGACCGGTGCGGCCAGTTCGATGTGACCCATGCGCTCACGACGAACCTTGGCGCGAGTGACCTCGACGCCACAGCGCTCACAGATGATGCCCTTGAAGCGGACACGCTTGTACTTACCGCAGTAGCACTCCCAGTCCCGAGTGGGGCCGAAGATCTTCTCGCAGAAGAGGCCGTCCTTCTCGGGCTTGAGCGTGCGGTAGTTGATGGTCTCCGGCTTCTTGACCTCGCCGTAGGACCAATTGCGGATGTCCTCTGCACTGGCCAAGCCAATGCGGAGTTCATCGAAGAAGTTGACGTCGAGCACGTAACTTCCTTTCCCCGTTGGGGTTACGGTTGCCGGTCACCCGGCAACCTGACTGCCAATTCAAATGTGAACTACGCCCCCGGGCCGCTCTTTCAAGAGCAACCCGGGGACCGAAACCTAGTTCGCGAGGTCGTCGACCGTCGCAGCTTCGTTCCTGGACAGGTTGATGCCCAGGTTCGCTGCGGCCCGCTCCAAGTCCTCGTCGTCGCCGTCCGCCATCGTGATGGCCGCGCCGTCCGAGGACAGCACCTCCACGTTGAGGCAGAGCGACTGGAGCTCCTTGAGGAGCACCTTGAACGACTCGGGGATGCCGGGTTCGGGGATGTTCTCGCCCTTGACGATGGCTTCGTACACCTTGACTCGACCGACCACGTCGTCAGACTTGATGGTCAGCAGTTCCTGCAGCGTGTAAGCCGCGCCGTAGGCCTGCATCGCCCAGCACTCCATCTCACCGAAGCGCTGGCCACCGAACTGGGCCTTACCACCGAGAGGCTGCTGCGTGATCATCGAGTACGGACCGGTCGAACGAGCGTGGATCTTGTCGTCGACCAAGTGGTGCAGCTTGATGATGTACATGTAACCGACCGAGACCGGGTACGGGAACGGCTCGCCGGAGCGGCCGTCGAACAAGGTGGCCTTTCCGTCGGGTCCGACCATCTGCTCGCCGTCACGGTTCGGCAGCGTCGCGCCGAGGAGACCGGTGAGCTCGTCTTCCTTCGCACCGTCGAACACCGGGGTGGCGATGTTCGAGTCGGCCGGAGCGGACAGCATCTCTTCCGGCAGGGTCGCAGCCCAGTCGGGACGAGAGCCGTCGGACGCGATCTGAACGTTCCAGCCGGTCTTGCCGATCCACCCGAGGTGGGTCTCCAAGACCTGACCGATGTTCATACGACGCGGGACGCCGTGCGTGTTCAAGATGATGTCGACAGGCGTGCCGTCCGAGAGGAACGGCATGTCTTCCTGCGGCAGGATCTTGCCGATGACGCCCTTGTTACCGTGGCGGCCGGCGAGCTTGTCACCGTCCTGGATCTTGCGCTTCTGTGCCACGTAGACGCGGACCAGCTCGTTGACACCGGGAGGCAGATCGTCGTCTTCGTCACGCGAGAACACGCGGATTCCGATGACCTTGCCGGTCTCACCGTGAGGAACCTTGAGGGACGTGTCACGAACCTCGCGAGCCTTCTCACCGAAGATGGCGCGAAGGAGGCGCTCTTCGGGGGTCAGCTCGGTCTCGCCCTTCGGCGTGACCTTTCCGACCAGCACGTCGCCGTCACGAACCTCGGCACCGATACGGATGATGCCGCGCTCGTCGAGGTCGGCGAGGACCTCGTCGGAGACGTTCGGGATGTCGCGAGTGATTTCCTCGGCACCGAGCTTGGTGTCGCGGGCATCGATCTCGTGCTCCTCGATGTGAATCGAGGTCAGGACGTCCTCTTCCACGAGACGCTGCGACAGAATGATCGCGTCCTCGTAGTTGTGGCCTTCCCACGGCATGATCGCGACGAGCAAGTTCTTGCCCAGCGCCATCTCACCGTTCTCGGTGCAAGGACCGTCGGCCAGAACCTGGCCGGCCTCGACACGCTGTCCCTCGTCCACGATCGGACGCTGGTTGGCGCACGTGCCCTGGTTGGAACGCGCGAACTTGCGCATCCGGTACGTCTTGCGGCTTCCGTCGTCAGCCATCACCGTGACGTAGTCCGCGGAGATCTCCTCCACGACACCGGTCTTCTCGGTGATGATGACGTCGCCGGCATCCACAGCTGCACGCAGCTCCATGCCGGTACCGACGAGAGGTGCCTCGCTGCGAACCAGCGGGACAGCCTGACGCTGCATGTTCGCGCCCATCAGGGCACGGTTTGCATCGTCGTGCTCGAGGAACGGAATCATCGCGGTTGCGACGGACACCATCTGACGCGGCGAAACGTCCATGTAGTCGATGTCGGAGGACGCGACGAACTCGACCTCGCCACCCTTACGGCGGACGAGAATCTTCGAGTCGGTGAAGCGACCCTCGCGGTCGATGGCCGAGTTGGCCTGCGCGACTACGTGGCGGTCTTCTTCGTCAGCGGTCAGGTAGTCGACCTCGTCGGTCACCTGTCCGTCGACGACGCGACGGTACGGGGTCTCGATGAAACCGAACGGGTTGACGCGGGCGTAGACCGACAGCGAACCGATCAGGCCGATGTTCGGGCCTTCCGGGGTCTCGATCGGGCACATGCGGCCGTAGTGCGACGGGTGAACGTCGCGAACCTCGAGGCCGGCGCGCTCACGGGACAGACCACCCGGGCCGAGGGCGGACAGACGACGCTTGTGCGTCAGCCCCGACAGCGGGTTGTTCTGGTCCATGAACTGCGACAGCTGGGAGGTTCCGAAGAACTCCCTGATCGCAGCGACGACGGGACGGATGTTGATCAGCGTCTGAGGCGTGATTGCCTCGACGTCCTGTGTGGTCATGCGCTCACGAACCACACGCTCCATGCGGGACAGGCCCACGCGGATCTGGTTCTGGATGAGCTCGCCGACGGTACGCAGACGACGGTTGCCGAAGTGGTCGATGTCGTCGACCTCGACGGGAACCTCGACGCCGCCCGGAGCCGTCATCGAGGTGTCACCTGCGTGCAGACGCACGAGGTACTCGACGGTGGCGACGATGTCTTCTTCGGTGAGCGTGGATGCAACGATCGGCTGACCCGCGTTCAGGCCGAGCTTCTTGTTGATCTTGTAACGACCCACGCGAGCGAGGTCGTAGCGCTTGTCCTTGAAGAACAGGTTCTCCAGCAGGGTCTGCGCGCTCTCCTTGGTGGGGGGCTCGCCCGGACGCAGCTTGCGGTAGATGTCGAGCAACGCCTCATCGGTGCCGGCGGTGTTGTCCTTCTCCAGCGTGGCCATGAGGATCTCGGAGAAGCCGAAGCGCTCCGTGATCTGCTCGGTGGTCCAGCCGAGTGCCTTGAGCAGGACGGTGACAGGCTGACGACGCTTGCGGTCGATACGGACACCAACGGTGTCGCGCTTGTCGACGTCGAACTCGAGCCATGCGCCGCGACCCGGGATCACCTTGACGCTGTGCAGATCCTTCTCGGTGCTCTTGTCGACGCTCATGTCGAAGTACACACCGGGGGAACGCACGAGCTGCGAGACGACCACACGCTCGGTGCCGTTGATGATGAAGGTGCCCTTGTCGGTCATCATCGGGAAATCTCCCATGAAGACCGTCTGGCTCTTGATCTCACCAGTGTTGTTGTTGATGAACTCCGCGGTGACGAACAACGGCGCCGCGTAGGTCATGTCCTTGTCTTTGCACTCGTCCGTCGAGGCCTTGACCTCGTCGAATCGAGGGTCGGAGAAGGACAGCGACATAGTGCCGTTGAAATCCTCGATCGGAGAAAGCTCCGCGAGGATGTCCTCGAGACCACCGGACACTGCATTGTCGCCGAGTGCCGCTGCTCGTTCACGCCAACTCTGCGCGCCGATCAGCCACTCGAACGAATCTGTCTGTACGTCAAGAAGCCCGGGAACTTCGAGGGGTTCGCGAACTTTCGCGAACGAAACCCTCTTCGGGGCTCCGGGGATTCCGGAAACTGCCTTGGTCTGGCTAGAGACTGCCAAGATGCGTCCTTCCAGCACCTCACGCGGGCCGCTCCGTGCTGTTGCGACCGCCGCTGTATCTGCTTCGAATTTCGCTGGTTACAACCCGAACGAAACCCGTCGCAGAAAGCAAGAAGTACTTGACTTCGCAGCGGTTGAGACGAGGGGTGGACAGGAGGCAGCCAGCGCAACGTCCAAAAGTACACCCTTACTCTGGAAATGTCGAGTCGGGTGTAACTGAGGGTCGAATTCAGATACTGACGTGAGACTGCCGATCACTCGTCCGTGCATGTTCACCGATCAGAGTGGACCTTGCGGACCGCTCCGTCAAGGGCGAGAGCGCGTGTCGCAGCATTCGAACATTCGTGACGCGCATTCGAACACTGCCACCGGGAGTGTAGCCAGCAACGGCGTCACATACGAAAAATCTGGACCGACATCGTGCGTCGATCCAGATCTTCGCGCTGGTGCGCAGGTGCTACTGGTCGCGAATCTCCGAGCTACTGGTCGCGAATCTCCGAGCTACTGGTCGCGAATCTCCGAGATCAGCCAGTTTCCGTCCTGCTTCTCCAGACTCACGATGACCATTCCGGAGCGAGAGTCTGCCGCCACGCCGTTCTGCGTCGAGCTGACGTTCAGTTGGGCGAGCAACTGCGCCCGGTCCTTCTCTAGCCGTGTGATCCCGATCAGCGGGACATCAGCGGTCGTTGCCGTCTGGGTTTGTTCGACGCCGGCCTTCTGCGTGTCCTTGTACTGCGTCAGCTGATCGCGCATCGACTGGTTCAGGCCCTGGACACCCTTGTCGAAATCGGCGTCGAAGGTGTCGGGAGAAAACGTGAAGACTGCAGCCAACGCCGACGGCGTCACACGAAGAACTTCAGCCGTGGCGCCTTCGTCCACCCAGGCGATGTCGTCCGTCTTCGCGCCGACTTTGAAGAAGGCGATGCCGGCGAGGATCGCGACGATGACCGCTGCGGCCCCCAGGATCGCGACCAGGCGCCAACCGGCCTTGGATTGTGTAGGTGTTGTCGCCGACTCCCCCGCGCCCGTCTCCGGGGTAGCAGGGGCCTTGGGCTCGTCTGCGACGGTTTTCGCCGGTTTGGTCAGATCGGGGCCCGGTGTGGATTCCGGAGCGTCGGTTTCCGTCTTCGGCGGCTCGATTTCTCCGGACTCGGCCTTCGTGAGCGTCGGCTTCGCAACCTCCGGCTTCACAGCCTCCTGTGTTTCTTCTTCCGGCTGTTCGATCGTGGGCTCGACCGGATCCGAATCGGACGTCCCCGCGGGGACGTTGAGCGAGCGAGCGCTTCCCGCGATCTTCGGCCGACGGTTCTGCGGGGAGGACGGTCCGCCGGTACGACGTTTGGGTGGCATTACGCGCTTCTCCTTCGAGGGATGTCGGTGTGCAGGTTCGACGAACTACTGGCCACCGGAATCACCACCCTCGGTTGTCGGTGCGGGAGCACCGGAGGCAGGTGCCTCGGTCCCCGAACCGGGTGCGGGCGTTGCGTCAGGAGCAGGCGTGGAGCCGTCGGTGGCCGGCAGGGTGCCGGAGCCGAGATCGAGCCGAGAGCCGATCGGATCAGCCGACTGAGCCTTCCAGACCCCGTCGACCTCGACCATGCCCAGCCGCATGCCGAGCTGATTCTTGACGAACTGGTTGCCCTGGGTCGTGGTGACTCGAACGACGACCAGTGCCGTGGCGGTCCGGTCATCGGTATTGAGCTCGGTCAGCGCGGACTGAACGACTTCGGTGTCAGCCTTCGAGCCCGAGTTACGCAACTCGTCTGTGATGGAATCCTGAACGGTCTGCAGATACGTCGTCATCTCGTCACCGGTCACCGAAGAACGCATGTTCTCGATCGACTGGTCGAGATTGGCCGAATCCGCGTTGTTGAGGTTGATCGCGACTTGCTGCGCACCGATCAACGCGTCGTCACGCATCTCGGCGGTGGTGCGGTCGGTGGTGAGCGCCCGAACGTACGGGACGCCGAACACACCGAGCGCAACCACTGCCGCCAGAAGCAAGACACCGACCGCAATCAGAGACGCTGTCAGCCCCTTCGGTCTACCGGTTGTCGGCGCTCCCGATTCGACTTGCTCGGGCCCGCCGGACTGCGGGGAACTGTTTCTCTGAATCACACTCACTACCCTACTTACCTGTTTTGCCCAGCCTCTGGCCGCGAATCGTCAACTGCCACAACTCAGTAGCCTGAACTGCACAAACTCGACCACATTCGGATCGGTCTACTTCGGTGTCACTCCGAGCAACGGCGCCAACTGCGTCGCGATCGGGTTGAGGTTCAACTTGTCCGGATCGACCTTCGGCTTGAAGTCCCAAGGCTGGATCGTGTCGGGATCGGCGTACACCACGCGGTTGGCACTGCGGACGCCCGTCTCGCTGCCCAGCGGCGTCTCACACGAGGCCGCGGTGTTGAGCGGGAAATCCTGCTGGGTGTCGTCGAAGTTGGGATTCTGACGCTTCATCTCGTCCAGGATCGCCATGGTGCCTTCGTAACCCACCGTGCACGAGAGCGGATTGTTGGTCTCGAGCACCAAGCCCTGATGGACCGTTCCGTCGCCGGGAGCAACCGTCGGTGCGGCAGCGGCCAGGCCGGGAAGGAAGATCAGGAACGGCTGCAGCGCGATCGTTCGGGGTGCAAGCGTCTTGGTGGTCGCGGCAAGATTGGTCAGGTCAGTCGTCAGGCTCGGGCCCGCCTCGTTGATGAGGGCACCGATCTGATCGCTGGCCGGGATGCCGTTGTCGATCAAGCGACGGATGTCCGGATCGCTGGTCCTCAACTGCGCCGTGACAGCATCGAGATCGGTACTGAACTGCTTGATCGCGGAGGACTGATCCGACTGCGTCGTCAGTACCGTCTCACTGTTCCGAATCAGCGCGAGCGTCTGAGGCAGAGTGTCGAGCCCGGACTGCGAGAGACCGGACAGCGAATCGGCCAGGACCTGAATGTCCTCGCCCTTGCCGTTGAACGCTGCACCGAGTTCGACGGCGACGGTGTGGAGCGCGTCGACGGGCACGGACTTGACCAAGCCGTTGGCACTGGTCAGCACATCCTCGATCGGGATCGGAGTTGTGGTGTCCCCCACCGCGATCACCGAGCCGTCCTCGAGAAACGGTCCCTGGTCGGTATCGGGCTGAAGGTCGACGTACTGCTCACCGATGGCGGAGCGGTTGGCCACGACGGCACGGGCCGACGCGGGAATCTCCGGAGCACTGTTGTCGATCTTCAGGTCGACCTGAATTCCGTCCTCGGTCAACGACATGTCGCCCACTCGCCCGACCGGCACGCCGCGATACGTCACCTCGGCGTTGGTGAAAATTCCACCGGACGTGGCCAATTCGGTCTTGACCGTGTACTGACCGAACCCCATGAGGTTGTCCAGGCGCACGTACTTGGCGCCGACGTAGATGAGACCCAGGAGCGCAACCACGACAAAGCCGACGAGCTGCCATCTGACCAGAGCTGATCTCACTGTCCATCACCGCCGATTCCGAACTGTTCCAGCATTCCCTGGATGGGGTTGAGTGGGTTCGCCGCGGGCGCCGGCGTTGCCGGGTCACCCGCTGTTGTGGCGGGAAGGCCGGCGACAACGGGAACCTGCGGCAGGATCGGAGCGATCGGCAGCAGTGACACTGTCGGCCAGCCCGGTCGCGGTCCGTTGCCGTTGTAGTACGGGTTGGAGGGGTCGACCACCGGCTTGGGATTGCCGAACTTGGGCTGGCGGTATTCCGGTTCTCCCTGCCCGACACCGAGACCCGAGAGTGTATTGCCGATCTGCAGGTCGACACTCAGGAAGAGGTTGACGGAACCACCCTGTGCAATCTTCTCGACACCGTCCGGGAACGGGAACGTCGGAAGGAACGGAAGTGCCCCCACGAAGTCGTCACCGGAGTCTGCGAGCGCCTGCAGCGTCGGACGCAGAGCCTGAAGATCAGCGATCAGATCGTCCTTGGACTGTGTGAGGACGTCGGTTCCCACTGTTCCGAGTCGATCCACCTGAGCGAGCATCTGCGTCAGCTGCGGACGCTGCTCGTTGAGAACCTGTGTCGCAACGGGGAGTTCCTCGAGAATCTTCCCGATCTTCTCGTTCTGATCGTTGACGCGAGTCGAGAGCACATCCAGGCCGTCGAGCGCGCGTGTGATGTCGTCACGCTGCTCGTTGAGTCCACCGATGAGTGTGTTCGCCTGCTCCAGAAGACTTCTCGTCTTGCCTTCGCGACCGTCGAACGCGGCACCGAGTTCTTCGACGATGGGCTGCAACTGGCCCACACCGCCGCCATTGAGCAGCAGCGACAATGCGCCGAGAACCTGCTCGATCTCCGTGGCGTGGCGAGTGCGATCCAGCGGAATGAGATCACCGTCGGCCAGCTTCGTAGAGTCCGGTCCGGACGGCGGGGCCGACAGCTGGATGAACTTCTCGCCGAGCAGGTTGGTCTGCTCGACCGCGGCAATTGCGTTGGCGGGCAGATCAACCGACGAGTCGAGGATAATGCCGACATCCGCGGTCCATCCGTCCGGTCCGACCGACACGTCGTCGACGCGACCGACGGGAACGCCGTCGACCTTCACAGCGGAGTGCGGAACCAAGTCGAGCACGTCGTCGAACTGAATGGTCAAGTGCATCGGATCGGAACCCACATCAGGACCGCCGGGAAGCGGGACAGCGTAGATCCCCTCGGACGAGCAGGCGGTTGCCGAGATCAGGACGGCGCACAATCCGGCGCCGACTATCAATGAACGCTTCACTCGCCCTCCCCGTTTCCACTGGTCAGTCGCGGTGACACGACGCCGGGCACAGTGCCCGGAACTACCTGCATCTGTCGTTCGGAACCGGCAAGGATGCCGAAGGGAAGGTTCAGGCCTGCAGCCCGATTGGCTGCGTCGGTCATCGCTGCGACGTTTGCGCACTGGTCGATAGCCGGTTGCATCTGCCTTCCCAATGCCTCGAACCGCGGATCACCGGGCAACAGCTTGCCGAGGTCCATCAACTTGCAGAGCACGCCGGCCGGGTTCTGAAGATCAGGGAACGCCAGACGTGAAGCCAGCACACCTGATTCGGCGTCGTACGAGTTGACCAAGTTGGAGATCGCCAGCGGAAGCATGGTGAGCGTGTTGGCCAGTGCTTCCTTGTTGTTCGCCAATGTCTGTGTCGGTTCGACGAGACCTTCGGTTGTCTGGACCAGTTGATCGCGGTTGTCGGCCACGAACTTCGCGACGTCGCCGAGCGCAATCGAGAGCTGGTTCAGAGCGGCACCGAGATCGTCGCGCTCACCTGCCAGGAATCCGGTCAGGTCCGACAACTGCGTGTTGAACTGGCGCACCTGCTGATCGTTGGCCGCGAGAGCGCCCACAAAAGTATCCAGGTTCTTGATGGTGAGCGAGATGTTGTCACGCGAATCGTTGAGCGTCCGTGCGGCATCCGAGAGGTTGGTGATGCTGTCTCCCAACGCTTCACCGTTGCCCTCGAGGTTGGCCGCACCTGTCTCGACGAAATCGGACAGTGCTCCGTTCTTGTTGGCACCTTCAGGACCGAGAGCCGACGCGAGTTCGTCGATGCTGGAGTACAACTGGTCGACCTCGACAGGCGTCGCCGTCTTCTCGATCGGAATTACTGCACCGCTGGCCATCTTGTCGCCGCCGGTGAAGACCGGTGTCAGCTGGATGTAGCGGTCGGCAACCACCGACGGCGTGATCTGAGCGGCACTGGCACCCGCGGGAATGTCGATCCCACGATCGACACGCAGCTCGACCTTGACCTGATCTCCCTGGGGTTCGACGGATTCGACGGTGCCGACCTTGACACCGAGGACACGAACGTCGGAACCGTCGTAGATACCCACCGACTTGTCGAAGTAGGCGGTGATCTTGGTGGTACCGGCGCGAGTGAACACCCACCACAGCGCGCCACCGATTACGAGTAACCCGATCAGAACAGCGGCGATGATCGCGACCGAGCGCTTCTTGGAGCCGCTTCCGGCTTCGGCAGTATCAGCCATCAGTTGCCTCCCAACGTACGAACGGGGTCACGGTAGCCCGGAATGTCCGGCAGACCCGGCGGAAGGAGGTTCACGACGACCTGGTCGAACCAACGGCCGTTGCCGACCACGTTGGCGTACAAGCGAATGAAGGGTTCGTAGAGCTTCAGTGCCTTGTCTAAGTTCTCGTTGTTGGCCTTCAAGATGTCGATGACGCCGTTGAGCTGCGTCAGCGCCGGCCCGATTGCCGCCTCGTTGTCACGAACGAGACCGGTGAGCTGCTGAGAGACGCGCTGAGTTCCGGTGAGCAGCTGCGAAATCGCTTGCTGGCGATTGTTGAGTTCCTGCACCAAAAGTCCGCCGTCACGGATCAGCTGGGTGAATTCCTTGTTGCGGTCAGCAAGAATCTGCGACGTCTTCCCGGTGGCGGCGAAGAGCTTCTGCAAGTCCTGATCGCGGCTCGCGATCGTCTGCGACAGCCGACTGACGCCGTCGAGCGAAGCGCGGACATCGCCAGGTGTCTCGGAGAATGCCTGGGACAACGTCTCCATGCTCTTCGCCAACTGGTCGGTGTCGATGTCGCCGACGGTGTCCGCCGCGGCCGAGAAGGCCTGAACGACGTCGTACGGAGAGGTGGTGCGCTCGAGCGGAATCCGATCCTTGGGATCGAGGTTGTCGGTTCCGCGCGGATCTAGGGCGAGGTACTTCTGTCCCAGAATGGTCTTGATCTGAATGGACGCAGAGGTTTGATCTCCCACCCACGCGTCACTGACCTTGAAGTCGACGAGAACACGGTCACCGTCGAGATCGACGGAAGTGACCTTGCCGACCTTCACGCCGGCGATACGAACCTCGTTACCAGGCTTGAGACCCGCGGCTTCGGAGAACTCGGCGGAGTAGGACGAGCCTGCTCCCACGAACGGAAGCGAATCGAGGAAGAACGCGGACAAAGTGGCCAGCAGCACCACGAAGATACCGATGGCTCCGGCCATTGCCGGACTGCGACGTTTACTCATCGACCTTGCAACTCCCTCATACCGTCTTGAGTGCATCGCGTGGCCGCGTTGGTGTAAATCGGCTGATTGACCGTCGGCAGGCCGGTGGGCAGATTCAGCGACGCAGACTGTCCTGGACCGGCAACGATGTCGATTCCGCACAGATAGAACTGGATCCAGGAACCGTAGCTCGCTACGCGTGCGAGCTTCTCGAGCTTGACCGGCAAGGTCTCGAGCACCGCGTTGACGTCGTCACTCCGACGATTGAGTGTGGTCGCCAGCGTGTTGAGTGCCGTGATCGAGCCCTGAATCGACGGCCGCGTCGGCTCGAGCAAGTCTGCCGTCGCGTCGGTCAGGCCTGCGAGTGAGGTGACGGCCGAACCGACCACCCCACGCTCGTTGGCCAACCCGGTGACGAGTTGCTGGGTGTTGACGATCAGTGAATCGAGGTTCTTGTCGTTCGCGTTGACGGTGTCGAGAACGTCGTTGAGGTTCTTGATCACCGCGCCGATGACCGCGTCCTTGTCCGCGACGGTGTTGGTCAGGCTCGCGGTGTTGCGCACGAGCTCACTGATGGTGCCCGATTCGCCTTGGAAGACCTGGATGATCTGGTACGACAGCTTGTTGACGTCGTCCGCGCTCAGGGTGGTGAACAGCGGCTTGAAGCCGTTGAAGAGTGTCGTGAGGTTGACTGCCGGGCGCGTCTGAGACAGCGGCAGGGTATCGCCGCCGGTGATCTTCTTGCCTTGGCTGCCTTCACCTTGCGAGAGCGAGATGTACCGCTGCCCCACCAGGTTGCGGAACCGGATGGTGGCGATGGAACTGGCCGGCAACCAATCACGGTCGGATACCGAGAACTGGACCTCGGCCTGGTTGTCGTTGACGATGGCAATCTTCTCGACCTGGCCGACACGAACACCGGCAATGCGAACCTCGTCGCCCTCGTTCAACGAAGTGACGTCGGAGAAGACTGCGTTGAACTTGGTGCCGCCACCGCCGCCGAGGTTGGCGATACTGGCTGCCAGCAGTCCTGTCGCCAGGACCGTCACCACAACGAAGATGATGAGCTTTGTCAGCGGAGCTGCGAGTCCTCTCATTGGACGCTCACCTCCGCACCTGCGAATGCCGGAGCGCTGACCATCGTGGTCCACGCCGGAACATCGTCCGGCGCAACACCGTTGGCCTGTCCGTAGATCACCTTCAACGTATCCTCTTCGAGTTTCGAGCCCGCGTAGCCGGCCTGCTGAGCCGGACCGCTGTTGTTGGTCGAGAACAACTGAGGTCCGGAGCCCTCGGGTGCAGGCAGGAATTCCATGGTGGCGGGACCTGGATTGCGGGAAGGAACCTGGTAGGAACCGTCACCGTACGAACCGCCGGGGTACTGCGGGAACGGACGGCCGGGCTCGGTGACGTTGTCGTAGCAAACCGGGCCGCGGTTGTCGACGAGCCGTGGCTCGTCTTGGTTGGGCAGGTAGCGACCCTTGGGGTTCACGATCTGAATACTCGCACGCACACCAGGATTGGGCGCGTCGGTGGACAGGATCTTGGCAGCTTCCGGAGCGGTGTCCGAGAAGCCCTTGAACGTGCACCCGAAGGTCGGAGAGTACTGGGCCAGAAGCTGGAGAGCTTCCTTCGAATCCGCAGCGAGCGTGATGATCGAGGACGAGTTCGCTTCGAGGAAGGCTGCGGTGTCCGACGATGTCACGGTGAGCGACGCCAGCAGTGTCCGCAACTGGTCCTGCTTCTGCACCACCGTGTTACCCGTGGTCCGCAGATTGTCGAGAGCGTTGATCAGATCGGGCGCAGCGTCCGAGTACGTCTGGGAGAAGTCCGCGAACTTGCGCAGATCCTCTTGCACCGCGGGCAGTTCGGTATTGACGCCGCGGAAGATCTCCTCGAGACGATCGACCGTCAGACCGAGCTCGGCGCCGCGTCCCGTCAGACCCTGCGCGAGAGAACCGAGAGTGTTCGCCAGATCCTGCGGCGGAATCGCCTGCAGAAGTGGGAGCAGTCCGTCCAGAACGTCGCCGACCTCGACAGCATTGCCGCTCTTGTCCTGGTGGATCACCGTTCCCGCGGAAATCGGGGTCGCGGTGGTTCCCTCCGGAATGATCAGGGAGACGTAGCGCTCACCGAAAAGCGTCTTCGGGAGCAGACGCGCCGTGACGTTGGACGGAATGAGATCAGCCTTGTCCGGCTCGATCGCGAGGACCGAGGTGACCTGGCCGTCTTTCGTCGACGCGGATCGCACCTCGCCGACCAGCAGCCCACGGACCTTGACGTCCGCGTTGGGTGGCAACGCATTTCCGACTGTGTCGGTCACGAGGTCGATCTTCACGACGTCCTTGAACGTCTTGTTGAAGGTTCCGATGGTGAAGGCCAGGAACAATGCCAACACCACGAAGAACACGAGTCCGAGCACACGGCGGCGCAGGACTGACGGAGCCTCGATCATCCGGCCACCCTCACTGTCGTCGTGGTGCCCCAGATTGCGAGGCTGAGGAAGAAGTCGAGAACGGCGATCGTCACGATTGCGGCGCGAACAGCGCGGCCGACGGCCACGCCGACACCTGCGGGACCACCTGAGGCATGGAACCCGTAGTAGCAGTGGATCAGGATCAGCACGAAGGCGAATACCAGGACTTTCGCAAACGAATACAGCACGTCCTGCGGTGGCAGGAACAGGTTGAAGTAGTGGTCGTAGGAACCCGTCGACTGCCCGTTGAAGACCGTGCTGATCACTCTCGAGGCGAGGTACGCCGCAAGCAGACCCACGATGTACAGCGGGATGACGGCGACGAAGCCGGCGATCATGCGCGTCGTGACCAGGAACGGCACCGACGGAACTGCCATGACCTCGAGCGCGTCGATCTCTTCGGAGATACGCATGGCACCGAGTTGGGCGGTGAAGCCACAACCAACCGTGGCCGAGAGCGCAAGAGCCGCAACGATCGGAGCGATCTCACGGGTGTTGGCGTATGCGGAGAGGAAGCCGGTCAGGACCGAGCTACCCAACTGCTCCAGAGCGGCGAAGCCCTGGAGGCCGACGACGACACCGGTGAATCCGGACATCATCGCGATGACGCCGATGGTTCCGCCGATCACTGCGAGCGCACCGCTACCGAAGGTCACTTCGGCGAGTAGTCGAAGCGTCTCCTTCCGATACCGATGCAGGGTGCGCGGGGTCCACGCGATGGCGCGCGCGTAGAACGACATCTGCTCGCCCGCGCGGTCCAACGCGTTCACTGGAATTCTGGCTACTTTGCGACTCTTCAGCAGGAACTGATCGCCGCGGCCTCGTGCGATGGTCATTTAGGTCAAGATCCCTTCGCCGGCACGATCTGGAGGTACACCATCGTCAGAATCAGATTGGCGAAGAACAACAGCAGGAACGTGATGACGACGGCCTGGTTCACCGCCTCACCGACGCCCTTCGGGCCACCGGACGGGTGGAGTCCCTTGTACGCGGAGATCACACCAGCGATGACACCGAACACCGCGGCTTTGATCTCACCGCTCCAAATGTCCGGTAGCTGCGCAAAAGCTGAGAACGACGAGATGTAGGCGCCGGGGTTACCGCCCTGCAGGATCACGTTGAAGAAGTAACCACCCGCGATACCGACGACGGACACCAGTCCGTTGAGCAGAACAGCGATCAGCACCATCGCGAGTACACGCGGAACCACCAGGCGCTGAATCGGATTGATTCCGAGGACTTCCATCGCGTCGATCTCTTCGCGAATGGTTCGAGAACCGAGGTCGGCCGTCACGGCCGATCCGGCCGCACCGGCGACCAACAATGCTGTCACCAGAGGGCTACCCTGCTGGATCACCGCCAGGACGCTGGCAGCGCCGGTGAACGATTCTGCGCCCAACTGCTTGATCAGCGAACCGGTCTGCAGTGAGACGACGGCGCCGAAAGGAATGGCTACCAATGCCGTCGGCAAAATTGTCACGCTGGCGATGAACCAGGCCTGCTCGATGAACTCACGGAACTGAAATGGACGCCGGAACGTATTCCTGACGACGTCGACAAACAGTTCGACGATGTTTCCGGCCTGAGTTAATGCTCCGTTGACCGGACTCAGAACCGAGTTGCGGGTAACCCCCATCCGATATGCCTACCCTTGCCCGTGTGTCGTGTTTCCGTAGGGATCGCCCTCGTATGCAGGAATGACCTGCGTGTCTTGCGAGTTGTCGTTCCACTCCCCCTGATAGCCGCTCGCGTCGGCGTACTGGGGAGCGTACTGCCCAGTTCCGTCAACCTCGTCAAGGCTGTCCTGAATTGCCGCCTGAGCGTTAGCTGGGAGGGTGTGCATGATCTGGCGGACGCGCTCCTGGCGACGACGAACAGCCTGACGCTCCGGGTTTCCGGGGGTGGCCTTCATCTGCGGCACGATGCCCTCGACGTCGTCGACACCACCGGCGTGGTGACCGGCGTCGACGAGCGCCTGCTCGTGCGCCATCTGAGCCTCGTCCTTCTCCTCCGACATACCGATCGGACCGATCATCGTTCCGTTGAGGAACTGCTTGACGACGGGCTCGTCCGAGGTGAGCAGCACCTCACGAGGACCGAACATCACCAACTGACGACGGAAGAGCATGCCGATGTTGTCCGGCACCGTGCGTGCGAGGTTGATGTTGTGCGAGACGATCAGAATCGTCGCGTCCGACTGGGCGTTGATGTCGATCAGCGTTTGGCTGATGTACGTCGTACGCACCGGATCCAGACCGGAGTCGGGCTCGTCGACGAGGATGATCTCGGGATCGAGAACGAGTGCACGCGCCAGACCGGCACGCTTGCGCATACCGCCGGAGATCTCACCGGGAAGCTTGTCCTCGGCGCCGACCAGACCCGTGAGGTCCAACTTCTCCATCACGATCTTGCGGATATCGGATTCCGACTTCTTGGTGTGCTCACGAAGCGGGAAGGCGATGTTGTCGTACAAGTTCATCGAGCCGAACAGTGCGCCGTCCTGGAAGAGAACGCCGAACAGTTTGCGGATCTCGTAGAGCTCCTTGGAGGAGCACTGCAGGATGTCCGTGCCGTCGATGACGATGGAGCCTTGTTCAGGGCGGAGCAGTCCGATCAGGGACTTCAGGAACACCGACTTACCGGTACCCGAAGGCCCGAGCAGTGCGCTGACCTCACCCGCGGGAAGTGTCAACGACACGTCCTGCCAAATCCTCTGCGACCCGAAAGACTTTGTCAGTCCTTGTACCGCTACCTCGACTCCCACCATTACCTCCGCGACGTCCGTTGCATGCATGCACCCGTGTGGGTTGGGTCACTCTATCGCATGGGAGTGGTACCCGTGACTGCGAATACTACCAACGAGTAGGGAAGAAGCATAATTCAGATCACAGCCTAGTTCGGACACCCCTCCCACCTGCATGAATTCCGGCATATCACCCGCGAAAAAAGTTCAAAAAAAGAGGGCCACTCCCCGTGGGGAGTGGCCCTCTTCGTTACTACTCGCGAAGAGCAGCGGGAAAACCGTCTTACTTGATGACGATCTTTGCGCCGGCAGCTTCGAGCTTTTCCTTGGCAGCCTCTGCGGCGTCCTTGGCAACCTTCTCGAGGATGGCCTTCGGAGCGCTCTCGACGAGATCCTTGGCTTCCTTCAGGCCGAGGCCGGAAACGACCTCACGGACGACCTTGATGACCTGGATCTTCTTGTCGCCAGCCGACTCGAGGACGACGTCGAACTCGTCCTGCTCTTCAGCAGCTTCTGCGCCGGCAGCCGGTGCGCCTGCAGCGGCGACGGCGACGGGAGCAGCAGCGGTGACCTCGAAGGTCTCCTCGAATGCCTTAACGAACTCCGAGAGCTCGAGGAGGGTGAGCTCCTTGAACTGGTCCAACAACTCTTCGGTGCTGAGCTTCGCCATTGTGGCGGTCCTTCCTGTAAGTCCCATGTCGCTGATCCGCGACCGGGCGGGGTTATAGCAGTGATGCGCGGGTGCGGATCAGCTTTCGGCTTCGGCCTCGGCCGGAGCCTCGTTGGCAGCCTCTGCGGGGGCCTCTGCGGCTCCGCCTTCTGCAGCCTTCTTCTCCTGCAGGGCAGCGGCCAGACGGGCCATCTGCGAAGCGGGAGCATTGAACAGGCCTGCGGCCTTTGCCAAGTTGCCCTTCATCGCGCCGGCAAGCTTTGCCAACAGGATTTCGCGGGATTCGAGATCCGCGATCTTGTTGACCTCTTCCACGGACAGCGCAGCGCCGTCCATGTAGCCGCCCTTGATGATGAGCGCCTTGTTGTCCTTAGCGAAGTTCTTCAGAGCCTTCGCAGCGTCGACCGGTTCGCCCTTGATGAATGCAATGGCGGTCGGACCAACGAACAGGTCATCAAGGCCCTCGATGCCAGCCTCTGCGGCGGCACGCTTGACCAGGGTGTTCTTGGCGACGGAGTAGGTGGCACCTTCTCCGAGAGCGCGTCGCAGTGTCGTGATGTTGCCAACCGAAAGGCCACGGTATTCCGTGACCACAGCGGCGGTCGAACCCTTGAACTGCTCGGTGATTTCCGCAACTGCGGAAACCTTCTCAGGCTTTGCCATACTTCGCCTCCTCTCGTGACAGTCGTTGTCCCACTCAGGAACCGCTGCACCTCATCGGGGTGAACCCGAGAAGACACAGTCCGCGACATGCAAAACGCCCCGGCGCAAGCGCACGGGGCGTACAGAGGAAACATGAAGAAGAGGCTTACGAATCAGCGTAACGATGCAAAGCGAGGCAGTGCATAACCAGGCAAACTGTAGAACCACTACATCAAGCTATCCCCCTACCTCGTTCACCTACGTGGGCCGCCGGGCACTCCCGGACTTTCAACCACACCCATCACTGAGTGCAATCACCAACGGTCTTGGGTAGAACATGATTTTGGGGTGAAGTTCATATCCAGCACTGAACTCCGCCTCGAAGACTACCTGACTGCTCGCTGCACAACCAAATCGGGTTCGTCACGCACCCGATTCCTTCAAGCACCGATAGCCCTGGCGATCTTGTGTTCGATTGCTGCCCGAGCTCGGTCCGGCAACACCAGCAATCCATCGAGTTCCTTGTGCGCCTTCCGGTACGCACTCTGACGTTCCTGTGGCGTCGCGCCCTCGTCCATGGCCAGTCGCAGCAGACGTTGCGCCCTTACCAGGCGTTCTTGTTCGTCGAGGGTGAATCCGCTCCGTCGGCGGCGCTTCGCCTCAGCTTCCGCGATTTCGAAGGCGATCGAGTAAGCGTGCACCGCCTCGCGGTACTCGGTTTGTGCCTGCTGGTTGCCGATCATCGTCTCCGGATTGCCTGGGCGAAGCAGATCGGCACGATATTTGGCTCGATGAAAATCGGCCGTCAAAGGCTCGCGCATGTCCGTCATCATCGGGGTGTCGAGCAGTGTGACCGGATCGAGCTCGTACGAGAACCATCGGGCGTCGACCGCATCGTGCTGCTCGATTGCCTTGGCCAGCTCTCGGCGCTGTGTTTCTTCGTCGGCGTGATGTTGTGCGTTGGCTTGCGCGATGGCCACCTTGGTCTGCTGCTTGAGCCGGAAGCGCTCTTGCCGGCGCTCGATCCGCCTTTCGTTGGCAACCGCGACACCTTTCAGCGCCCCACCGATGGTGCCGCCGAAAACGAAGATCAGCCACCAAAAGTTTCCGAGGAACTGGAACGCTTCGTGCATACCCCGATGATGCCACCGTTAGATCGATACCACCGTTGGACCGATACCACCGTTGGACCGATACCACCGGCAGGGATCACCCTCTCCCGAAACGACAAGAAGGCCGGCAGGGAGTGATCCCTGCCGGCCTTCTTGTTCGTATGCGGACTGCTTACGCGTCTGCAGCATCCTCGAGGAGGTTGCGAGTACGGTTCGGATCCACCGGGATGCCCGGACCGGTGGTGGTCGAGACCGTGATCTTCTTCACGTAGCGACCCTTGGCCGACGAGGGCTTCGCACGCAGGATCTCGTCCAGGGCTGCGCCGTAGTTCTCCACCAGCTTCTCATCGTCGAACGATGCCTTGCCGATGACGAAGTGCAGGTTGGCCTGCTTGTCGACGCGGAAGTTGATCTTTCCGCCCTTGATGTCGTTGACAGCCTTGGTGACATCCGCCGTGACGGTGCCCGTCTTCGGGTTCGGCATCAGGCCACGCGGTCCGAGGACACGGGCGATGCGGCCGACCTTGGCCATCTGATCAGGAGTCGCGATTGCGGCGTCGAAATCGACCCATCCACCCTGGATGCGCTCGATCAGGTCTTCTGCACCGACTACGTCAGCGCCTGCAGCCTCGGCTTCTGCTGCCTTCTCGCCAACAGCGAACACGATGACGCGAGCGGTCTTACCGGTGCCGTGGGGCAGGTTGACCGTTCCGCGGACCATCTGGTCAGCCTTACGGGGGTCGACGCCCAGACGAACTGCAACCTCAACGGTTGCATCCATCTTGGTGGACGACGTCTCCTTGGCGAGCTTTGCAGCCTGAAGCGGGCTGTAGAGCTTGTCTGCGTCGATCTTCTCAGCGGCGGCGAGGTACGCCTTGCTGCGCTTTGCCATTTGTTCTGTCCTTACTTGTCACTGCAGCGAATTACCTGTGCAGTGGTGAATGGTTCAGTTGTGGTCGGGGCCTGGCCGGCCCTCCCACGTAATGCTGTGGAGCGGACTATCAGCCCTGGACCGTGATGCCCATGGAACGAGCGGTGCCGGCGATGATCTTCGCGGCCTGCTCGATGTCATTGGCATTGAGGTCTTCAGCCTTGGTCTTCGCGATTTCGCGCACCTGATCCATGGTCACCGAAGCAACCTTGGTCTTGTGCGGTTCGCCGGAGCCCTTGGCGACGCCGGCTGCCTTGAGGAGCAGCTTGGCGGCGGGAGGGGTCTTCAGCTTGAAATCGAAGGTCCGGTCTTCGTAGACCGAGATCTCGACCGGCACAACGTTGCCGCGCTGGGACTCAGTCGCCGCGTTGTAGGCCTTGCAGAACTCCATGATGTTCACGCCGTGCTGACCGAGCGCGGGACCCACGGGAGGTGCAGGGTTAGCCTGACCTGCCTGGATCTGCAGCTTGATGAGCCCGGCGAGCTTCTTCTTCTTTGGGGGCATCTCTAGTTCCTAGTTTCTAGCTTGGGTGTGTGTCTTGCGTCGAACAAATTGCAAGTTTTGGGGTGGTCAGATCTTCGCGACCTGGTTGAAGTTGAGCTCAACCGGGGTTTCACGACCGAAGATCGACACGAGAACCTTGAGCTTCTGCTGCTCGCCGTTGACCTCGCTGATGCTGGCCGGAAGGGTTGCGAACGGGCCGTCCATGACGGTGACCGACTCGCCGACCTCGAAGTCGACCTCGATGAGGGGCTTGCCGAAGGACTCGGACGGTGCCTCGCCTGCTGCGACGGCGGCCGCTGCAGCCTGCTGCTTCTTCTGCTCCTGCTGCGGGAGCAGGAACTTGACGACCTCGTTGAGGGTCAGCGGCGAGGGACGCGACGTGGCACCGACAAAACCGGTGACACCAGGCGTGTTGCGCACGGCGCCCCACGACTCGTCGTTGAGCTCCATGCGAACGAGGATGTATCCGGGCAGAACCTTGCGGTTGACCTGCTTGCGCTGGCCGTTCTTGATCTCGGTGACCTCTTCGGTGGGAACTTCCACCTGGAAGATGTAGTCGCCGACATCGAGGTTCTGAACGCGAGTCTCGAGGTTGGTCTTGACCTTGTTCTCGTAACCGGCGTACGAGTGGATGACGTACCAGTCACCCGGGGCGCGGCGCAGCGCAGCCTTGAGTTCGGCAACGGGATCCTCGACCTCGAGCTCGGCGGCGGGAGCGGCCTCGTCGGAGTTCTCGGCATCGTCGGAGATGACGTCCTCGGTCGCTGCAGCGTCTGCATCAGTGCCTTCGGCAACGTCTGCATCGGTGCCTTCGGCAACCACGACGTCTACTTCGGCTGCCGCCTCGGCAGAAACACGCTCTTCGGCCAAAGCCTCATTCGTGTCGTTCTCGGGGGTGCTCACTGGGGCACTCGCTTCCTCTCGTTACTCGGACCCGGGTCGGGTCTTGTCGCGCTCGCAGGCAAAGACGCCCGACTGCTACGGCGATCAGCCGAACAGCCAGGTGACACCCTTGATCACAGCGATATCGACGCCGCTGATGAAAGCGACCATGAAGACCACGAACGTCAGCACGACGCTGGTGTAGGTGATCATCTGCTTGCGGTTCGGCCAGATGACCTTACGGAGTTCTGCGATGACCTCGCGGAAGAATTTGCGCAGGCGCTTGAAGATGTTGTCCTTCTTCGCCTTGGGCTTCTTGCCGGGGTTCGTTGCAGTCGGCTTGGCCGAAGATGTCCGGGATGCCGTCCGGGCCGGAGTCTTCACGGTGGACGCGCTGACCGAGGCGCCGCGTGCAGCGCGCTTGCCGGTCGGCTTGTTGGAAACCCCACTGGATGCGGAGGGAGCCTTCTCGGCACCGTGCTTGTCCAACGAAAGATCGGAACGCGTAGTCGCGTCAGCTGCAGTGTCGTCGACACCGGTCGAATCGGCAGACAGTGAAGTCTCCGCATCCGAAGTGTCGGCGTCGCGCTTGGCGCGCTCCTCGCTCACGTCGTTCCTCTCAGTCGCTGGCATCCGGGGGCAGGGGCGACAGGACTTGAACCTGCAACCTGCGGTTTTGGAGACCGCTGCTCTGCCAGTTGAGCTACGCCCCTTTGGTTGACCTCGACAGGTAGACCCTGCCTGAATCAACCGTTCTGCGATCACACAACATACGCGCTACCCGAGGTGAATGTCTTGCAACATTCAGGGCAGCGCGCAGCGCTGAGGAATCCCAGAAATCTCAGTGTACTTCAAAGCCCCGGAACAAACACAATCCGCCCTGCGATCAGGCTAGACGGACCGTGGCAGTGGCACGACCGAAGATCTTCTTACCTTCGGACTTGGCCACAATTGCCAGTACTGCGGTCTTGCTTTCTTCGTCGATCGACTTCACCTTGGCGGTGAACTCGATCTCGGCAGCCTTGTCGGCTGCCACGATCACCGGGCTCGTGAACCGTACGTTGTACTCGGTCACTGCGCCCGGATCTCCCAGCCATTCAGTGACGTAGCCGGCACCGATGCCCATGGAGAGCATGCCGTGCGCGACGACGTCCGGCAAGCCGGCAAGTCGTGCGACCTCGTCACTGAAGTGAATCGGATTGGGATCTCCCGAAACACCTGCGTAGTTGGCGAGGTTTCCACGCGTCAGGGTGACGGACTTCTCGGGGAGAAGTTCGCCGACACTCACGTCGGAAAATTTACGAAGCGACATGCATCATCACGTCCTTGACTGCGTGGGCGATGTTCTCGTCCACTTCCCCACCCGTTCGAGCAACAAGCGTCGTCCACGTGGTGACGACTGCTTCGTCGTTCTGATCGGTGATGATGTTCTTGGTCACGATGATGTCGCTACCTGCGGCCTGCCTGAACGAATCCAGGAAGACGTCGCAGAAGAGTCGGTCACCGACCTGCATGGGCTTGTGCAGCACCAAGCGCTGATCGGTCTGAAGAATCTGACTCAGGTCGTAGCCTGTGACGATCTCTTCGAACAGACGTCGCTGAGCGATGGCACCCACGATGGCGACGAACGTGATGGGAGCGATCAGGCCGTCGTATCCGAGGCCCTTGGCTGCCGACTCGTCGTAGTGCGCGGGATGGGCGTCCTGGACGGCGCGAGCGAACTCGCGCACCTTCTCGCGTCCGACCTCGTAGAAGTCTTCGACACGATAGTGGTGACCGACCATCTGGACGGCATGAGCGGCCGGGTCCGTAGGGACCTCGGCCGCTGCCTGGTTCTCTTGCAAATCTGTCACGCGGTGAGACTCTCTTCTAGCTAGGACCCGAAGACGCAGGCCCAGAGAGGGTCTTCCGCGAAAATCGTCGTCCTGTTAAGGACTTACTACTTCGACTCGCGATGCGACTGGTGGGTTCCGCAGTTGGGGCAGAACTTCTTGAGCTCCAGGCGATCGGGGTCGTTGCGCCGATTCTTCTTGGTGATGTAGTTGCGGTGCTTGCATACCTCGCAGGCCAAGGTGATCTTGGGCCGAACGTCGGTCGAGGAGGCCACGGGATGCCTTCTTTCGGGTGTATCTGATTACGAGCAATCAGGGTGGATCATGCATATTGTGTAGCGGTGACCGGACTTGAACCGGCGACGCAACGATTATGAGTCGTTTGCTCTACCAACTGAGCTACACCGCCTCGGTGTCGAGTGTCGCGCGGAAAGCACGGCACCACAATCCAGCGAGCCCCCTAACGGAATCGAACCGTTGACCTTTTCCTTACCATGGAAACGCTCTACCGACTGAGCTAAGGGGGCGTGGCTCAGGAGCGCGTTGCCGCTCTCTTGAAGCCTCCGAAAGATTACACACGAACGAGCGCCAGCACCAAATCCGCTGGTCATCGGGGCAAAAATGGTGCCGGAGCCCATTGTTGCACCGATCGGGGCCGCTGGCGAGGGCTTTGCGGGAACCAGTCTCGACCCTGCACTCCCCCTGAAACCATCCCCCGGTGCCCATCCCGAGGCCCCTGAGCCCCCGACACCCCCGACACCCCTGAGCCGAAGCCGGCGCCTGCGTCGCCAACGCGCGCTCGACCTCGGTACACGCACAAAAAAAGTCAGCCCCGACTCTCGCGAAGAGAATCGGGGCTGACTTGGTGTGGCAGATGTAGGATTCGAACCTACGTAGGCATAAGCCGACGGATTTACAGTCCGCTCCCATTGGCCGCTCGGGCAATCTGCCGTGCTTGCACCAGGCTTCGATCCGGCGCATTCGCAAGTATATCGCGACGTGCGGCGGCCGAAAACGGCTTCCTCGGTGCGGTGAGAAGAATACAACGAACACACCCCCATTTTGCAAACCGGGTGGTAACGGGCGGTGCCGACCCGATAACGTCGAGGTGTCCACCGGTATGGAAGGTGGGCGGAACTCGATGTTCGTGAACTACCGGAAAGCGGGAGTGTGAAGTGGCTGATTCGTCCTTCGACGTGGTGAGCAAGGTTGACCGTCAAGAGGTGGACAACGCCCTGCATCAGGCTGCCAAGGAGTTGACCACGCGTTTCGACTTCCGAAACACGGGAGCGTCGATCGAGTGGTCTGGTGAAGAGACGATCACGTTGAACGCCGACACCGAGGAGCGACTGCTGGCCGCCCTCGACGTGTTCAAGGAGAAGTTGATCCGTCGTGACATCTCGCTGAAGGCATTCGATGCCGGCGAGCCGGCGCAGTCCGGAAAGATCTACAAGCTGTCCGGAACCTTGGTCCAGGGCATCAGCAGCGAGAACGCGAAGAAGATCACCAAGAAGATTCGCGACGAGGGCCCCAAGGGCGTCAAGGCGCAGATCCAGGGTGAGGAACTTCGTGTGAGCAGCAAGAAGCGCGACGACCTCCAGGGCGTCATCTCCCTGCTCAAGGGTGAGGACTTCGGGATCGCCCTGCAGTTCGTGAACTACCGGTAGTAGGGGCTGTGCCCCTGTGCGCCTTTTTGGTAGTTCCGACGACCAGAAAGGCTCACAGGGGCCGAAGGCCCCTACATCCCCGCCATCTTCTCCAAACGCTCGATCCGGTCCGCCATGGGCGGATGCGTCGAGAACAGCTTGCTGACCTTGTCGCCCGCTCTGAAGGGGTTGGCGATCATCAGGTGGGACTGCGCCGCGAGCTTGGGCTCAGGCGGCAACGGCGCGGCTGCGACGCCCGACTCGAGCTTGCGCAGCGCCGACGCCAACGCCAGCGGGTCACCGGTGAGCTCGGCTCCTGATTGATCCGCCTGGTACTCGCGAGAGCGCGAGACGGCCAGCTTGACCACGGTTGCCGCGATCGGTCCCAGTAGGGAGACGAGCAGCAGCGCGATCGGATTGCTTCCCTGCCCGTTCCCTCGGCCGCCGAAGATGCTCGCGTACATCGCGAAGTTGGCCAGGCCAGAGATGACGCTGGCCATCGCGCCGGCCACGGACGAGATCAAAATGTCCCGGTTGTAGACGTGGGAGAGTTCGTGCCCGAGCACGGCACGCAGTTCGCGTTCGTTCAGGATCTGCATGATGCCGCTGGTCACGCACACCGCGGCATGCCGAGGGCTACGACCGGTGGCAAACGCGTTCGGGGCGTTCGTGGGGCTGACGTACAGCCTGGGCATCGGTTGGTGCGCCGTCGTGGCGAGTTCGCGCACGATCCGGTAGATCGCCGGTGCCTCGACCTCGGTGATGGGCTGGGCGCGCATCGATCGAAGCGCCAGCTTGTCGCTGTTGAAGTACACGTAGGCATTCATGCCGACGGCAAACAGAACGGATCCCCACAGAAGGAACGGGCTGTTGAACAGCGAGCCGATGAAGACGATCAGCGCCGACATCCCCACCAACAAGCCGAATGTCTTCGCACCGTTCGCGTAGCCGTGCAAACCGCTCACCTCTTGCCTCGCTGGAGCCGAAGGCTCACCCGAACTCCCCGGTGTATGCACCGGTTCTGTTCAGTCAACGAAGGACAGGGGCATCAGGGTTCCCACCCAGTGACTGTCGGGGTTTCCACCCGGTAGCCCCGATTCGCCGAGGTGTCAGCCGACTCGTTCGATCGTGTAATCGACGAGACGCACGAGCGCTTCGTTGGCCGGTCCCTGCGGGAGCTCAGCCAACTGAGCTTTCGCCGCGACGGCATACTCGCCCAGCTTTGCCTTCGCCTTGACCATGCCCGGCGAACGCTCGAGCAGTTCGAGGGCCTCTTCTACCAGGGCATCTTCGGTAACCGGGCCCGCGAGCAGCTCCCGCAGGCGATCTGCGTCGGCCCCTTCTTCGCGGAACGCGTACAGGACGGGCAGGGTGTGGACACCCTCGCGCAGGTCGGTGCCGGGCGTCTTGCCGGACTGCGCCGATACGGACGAGATGTCGATGATGTCGTCGGAGATCTGGAACGCGGTGCCGACGGCGTCACCCAGGCGCTCGAGGCGCTCGATGTGAGCTGCGTCGGCGCCGGAGAAGGTGCCGCCGAAGCGTCCCGAAGCAGCGATCAGCGAACCGGTCTTCTCCCACACGACCTTGAGGTAGTGCTCGACCGGATCCTGCTCCTTCTTGACACCGATCGTCTCGCGCATCTGGCCGGTGACCAGTTCGGCGAATGTTTCGGCGATGATCCGAACGGCCTCGGGTCCGAGCGTCGACACCAGTCGTGATGCGTGCGCGAACAGATAGTCGCCGGCCAGGATCGCCACACTGTTTCCCCAGCGGGCGTTGGCGCTGGGTGCTCCGCGCCGCATGGACGCCTCGTCCATGACGTCGTCGTGATAGAGCGTCGCCAGGTGAACGAGTTCGGTGACAGTCGCTGCGGTGATGATCGACGGATCGTTCGGCACCGGTCCGAGTTGCGCGGTCAGGATCGTGAACAACGGACGGAAGCGCTTTCCACCAGCTCGCGCGAGATGCAGCGCGGCCTCGGTGAGGAAGTCTTCTCCGTCGGACAGCTCGCTGACCAACAACTCCTCGACATCGGAGAGTCCACCACGCACTACTGCGGCGAGCTGTTCGTCGCCCAGGTCGATGCCTGCAACGACGGTGCTCGATGCGGTTGCGTCGGCAGCAGTCTTTTCGGTGCTCACGATGTCAGTACCCATTCCTGTCGTCAGTGACGGCTCGGTTCCCACGGTAGTGAACCTAGCGGTTCGCACTCGGGACGGCCTCGCCACGGTGGCGATCGCGAGCCTGGGAAGATGTGAGTGTGTCCGTAGAAGAGCAGTCCCCCGTCGTCGATACGCTTCCGACCGAAACCGACATTGTGGTCATCGGCGCAGGTCCCGCGGGTTCTTCGGCCGCGGCATGGGCCGCCCGCAGCGGCCGAGACGTCGTGCTGGTGGACGCTGCCGTGTTCCCGCGAGACAAGACTTGTGGTGATGGACTCACTCCGCGCGCCGTGGCCGAACTGGATCTCCTCGGCCTCGGCGAGTGGGTTCGGTCACACACGACGAACAAGGGACTACGGTTGTCCGGCTTCGGACAAGAACTCGAACTCGAGTGGCCAGGGACGTCGTTCCCGCCGATCGGCAGTGCGATCCCCCGCACCGAACTCGACGACGCCATTCGCCGGTGCGCCGTCGAATCGGGCGCGGTCATGGTCGAGGGCACCAAGGCCGTCGACGTCGAACTCGACGGTGATCGAGTAGCCGCCGTCGTACTCGCCGGCCCCTCGGGACGAAGCACCCTTCGTTGTCGGACGCTGATCATCGCCGACGGCGTTCGCTCGACGCTCGGCAAGAAGCTGGGACGGCAGTGGCACCGGGACACCGCGTACGGCGTCGCGGCACGCACGTATGTCGCGACGCCGCGCAGCGCCGACCCGTGGATCACCTCGCATCTGGAACTGCGGGACACCGAGGGCACGTTGCAGGCGGGGTACGGCTGGATCTTCCCGCTCGGCACCGGCGAGGTGAACATCGGCGTCGGGACACTGGCGACGTCCAAGCGCCCGGCTCCAGGTGCCCTGCGACCCTTGCTCGACCTCTACACCGATCAGCGCCGAAGCGAGTGGCAGTGGAGCAGCGAAATACATTCCGTCGCTTCGGCTTTGCTACCCATGGGTGGAGCAGTTTCCAACATCGCCGGACGCAACTGGGCCGTGATCGGCGACGCCGCAGCGTGCGTGAACCCGCTCAACGGTGAGGGCATCGACTACGGCCTCGAAGGCGGACGTCTGGTGGTCGAACAGCTCGGCGCCGACGATCTGACGGAGCTGTGGCCGACCGTGCTTCGGGAGCATTACGGGCAGGCGTTCTCGGTCGCGCGCCGGCTCGCAGGCCTGCTGACGGTTCCGCAGTTCCTGCCCGCCTCGGGCCCGATTGCGATGCGCTCACGGGCACTGATGACGGTCGCCGTTCGGGTGATGGGGAACCTCGTCACCGACGCCGACGTCGATCTGACGGCGAAGGCATGGCGTGCGTCGGGGGCCGCGTCGAGAAAGATCGACTCCCGACCGCTGTTCGGTTGAGCAAGTGCTGTGCGCCTTTATTAACCGCCGGGGGTTGATAAAGGCGCACAGCAGTTCAGGCAGTGGCGTAATGCAGCGCCACGATGCCGCCGGTGAGGTTGCGCCACTTGACGTTCTTCCAGCCGGCAGCCTCGATCTTGCGGGCCAACTCTTCCTGGGTCGGCCAGGCGCGGATCGATTCGGCGAGGTAGACGTAGGCGTCGGGGTTGCTGCTGACGGTGCGTGCGACCTGCGGGAGCGCCTTCATCAGGTACTCCATGTAGACCGTGCGGAAGGGCCCGAAGACGGGCGTCGAGAACTCGCTGACGACGAGACGTCCGCCCGGCTTGGTGACGCGGGCGATCTCACGCAGTCCGGCTTCGAAGTCGGAGACGTTGCGCAGGCCGAAGGAAATCGTCGCGGCGTCGAACACGTTGTCGGCATAGGGCAGGTACATCGCGTCACCGGCGACCATCGGAACTTTGCGCGAGATTCCGGCCTTGAGCATGCCCTTGGAGAAGTCGGTGGCGACGCACCAGGCACCGGAGCGCCCCAGTTCGACGGTCGAGACTCCGGTTCCGGCGGCGAGGTCGAGTACCTTCTCGCCCGGCTTGAGGTCGAGGGCTTCGCGGGTGGCCTTGCGCCAACCCTTGTCCTGGCCGAAGGACAGCACGGTGTTGGTGAGGTCGTATCGCTCCGCGACGTCGTCGAACATCGACGCGACTTCGTGCGGTTGCTTCTCGAGAGTTGCTCGGGTTCCGTGTGTAGTGGCCACACCCGAAACGCTACCAACCCTCGGGCAGCGAGGGCGTTCAGGCTGCTCTGGCACCCGTTCGCCGCCCGAGGCCCTGCACGTCCTCGTAGTGACGGAGCAACTCTTCGCAGATTGCCGGCCAGGTCCGGTGCAGCACCGAGCGCCTCGCCGCGGAGCCGAACTGCACCCGCAGATCACGCTGACGAAGTGCGTCGACGGCGCTTGGCAGGAGTTCGGTGAACCGGTCCGTCGGCAGGAGGTAGCCGTTGCGGCAATGCGAGATCAGGTCACGCGGTCCGCCGGCGTCCGGTCCGACGACAGGCACACCACTCGCGAGGGCTTCCTGAACCGCCTGGCAGAAGGTCTCGTGCTCGCCGGGGTGAACGAATACGTCCAGGCTCGCATAGGCGTCGGCCAGCGCGGTACCGCCGAGTTGTCCGGTGAAGATCGCGTCCGGCATCAGTCGTCGTAGGTTCTCGCGGTCCGGGCCGTCTCCGACGACGACGATCTGCACACTGGGATCGCCGGCCAGGGCCGCCAATCGTTCGACGTGCTTTTCGGGCGCGAGGCGACCGACGAAGCCGACCACCAACCGGTCGCTGTCGCCGATCCAGGACTGCCGCAACACCGAGCTACGACGCGAAGGCGCGAATCGTTGTGCGTCGACGCCGCGGGCCCATCGGTGCACGCGCGGAATGCCGTGCTCTTCGAGGGCGTCGACTGCCGACGTGGAGGGCGCGAGTGTCCTGTTGCAGCTCTTGTGGATTCGACGGGTCCACGCCCATGCGGCGCGGCTGGTGACGCCGAGACCGTAGCTTTCGGCAAATCCGGCGACGTCGGTCTGGTAGACCGCGACGGTCGGGATCCCGAGCCGCTTGGCGACGGCCACTCCCCCGGCGCCGAGCAGGAACGGTGACGCCAGATGGACGACGTCGGGCGCGAAGGTCCGCACGGCCGTGGTCAATCGTGGTTGCGGCAGGCCGACGGGAAGTGAACTGACTTTGGGCACCATGACGGCTGGCACCCGAACCACCTGAACGCCTTCGTGTTCGGTGGCGGCAGAGGTGTCGGATCCGACGGTGTCCGGCGCAATGACCATGGCGTCGTGGCCAGTGCGATCGAGGTGTTCGAGCACGCGTAGTACCGAGTTGGTGACGCCGTTCATGTTGGGCAGGAATGACTCCGCAACGATGGCTACTCTCACACCGAGAACGGTGACAGGGCCAGGAAAAGTCCACGTCATGTTCGTGTGAAGTTCGGGCGAAGCGCGAACTAACTCGAGGCGACCGGCGCCGAACTTGCCGCCTGCGCTTCCCGCTTGCGCAGGTACCAGATCGACGGTCCAGCCAGGAGCCACGTCACGACGATCACCGATCCTGCCGGGATCAGCGCCACCGTCGCGTTGCGTCCCGCTACCCGGACCAAATCAGGGTCGGCTTTGGAGTACTCCACCTCGATGCGTTGTCCCACAGTCAGATTGGTGGGGTAGAGCACGCCGAGTTCAGGGTTGTGGTTGGCGCCGTCCGGTGTCACGAAGCTGATCGCCGAACGTAGCGAGCCTGCCGAGAGCACCTCGGCGGTTGCGGTCCCCATGTTCGATTCGATGGTCCGATCGTTGCGCCAGGCACCGAGAACCAGAATCACCGCGAGCACGGAAATGCCGACCGCAACCACCAGCACACCGATGCGGAGGCGACGCAGAACTGTTTGCGTCACAGCTGTGCCCGCACGGAAGCGTGGAGTTCGCGCAGCCCACTGCGATCCGTCGCGACCTCGAGCACACGAATGCCGTTGGCCGGTTGCGCCAGCGTCGTTGCCAGGGCGTCGACGGTGACCGCTGCGTGCGGCACGCGGTAGGCCGCGCACAGCGCAGCCAGGTCCATGCCGTGTGGTGTTCCGAACACTCGCTCGAAGACGCCGGCGTACTGCGGGTCGCCTTGTTCGAGGAGCTCGAAGATACCGCCGCCGTCGTCGTTGGCGACGACGATGGTGAGGTCGCTCGGCCTCGGCTCACCGGTCCCGATCAGCAGCCCGGACGCGTCGTGCAGGAAGGTCAGGTCGCCCATGAGAGCGACGGTCCGGCCGCCCTCGTACGCCAACGCAGCACCGACCGCCGCCGAGACGGTGCCGTCGATACCTGCGACGCCGCGATTCGACAGCACCCGTACGGCGGGCTTGGGATAGCTCACGAGGGCCGCGTCGCGAACAGGGTTGGATGCGCCGAGCAGAAGCTGGTCGCCGTCCGCGAGAGCATCCATCACAGCAGCTGCCACGTGCAGGCCGGTGGCCTTGGGGTGGGCGTCGAGTTGCTTGCGGACGGCAGTTTCGGCGTGTTCGGTCAGCGCGGCGCATCGAGCGATCCAGGCGGGATCGGGAGTCCCGGTGACCACTGCTCTGGTTCCGGTGGCGAGTACGTTGCCGGATACGTCCGGCCAGCGCGGCCCGGTAGTCAGCGCGTAGACGTCGACGCCCGGGTCGGCCAGCACCTTCGAGACCTGACGATGCAACGTCGGGCGGCCGGTGATGATCGCCTGCTTGGGCTTGAGTTGCGAGAGCGCGAGTGGATGCAGTGCGATCCCGTGCATCGGAGCCGTCGGCTCGGCCACGGTCGGCAGGCCCGCCAGCTCAGGCCGAAGCGCACTACCGTGTCCGGAAATGACCACCGTATCTGCGGTGAGATCCAGATCGACGGGAACGTCGAGCGTCGCATTCTGGGTGGTGGTCCAGGCCGCACCGCCGGGACGGCCCTCCGGGACCGGTCCCTGCACGTGCACGTCCGGCACCAGCGGCTCACGAAGTGGAATGTCGAAATGCACCGGACCCGCGTTTCCGGATCGGGTTCCGCGGGCAGCGGCGAGGACCCGGCAGACCGCCGAGCGCCACTGGCTGTTCTGCGTCGAATCGTCCTCCGCCAGGCCCAGGCTGATGGTTGCGCGGACTTGACTGCCGAAGAGCCCGAGTTGCTCGACGGTCTGGTTGGCGCCGGTGCCGAGCATCTCGTACGGCCGGTTGGCGCTCAGGACCACCAGCGGCACTCGCGCGTAGTTGGCCTCGAGGACAGCGGGTCCGAGATTCGCGACGGCGGTCCCGGAAGTCATCACGATGGGGACCGGTCGTTTCCCGGCGATTGCCAGTCCGAGTGCCAGAAAGCCTGCTGTCCGCTCGTCGATCCGCATGTGCAGACGCAACCGGCCGTCGAGATCGGCGGCCTGGAGGGCAAATGCGAGGGGCGCGTTGCGAGAGCCTGGACACAGCACGACTTCACGCACGCCACCACGAACCAGTTCGTCGACGACGGCTGTGGCTTGTGCAGTGGACGGATTCACGCCTTCAAGAGTGTCAGATGTTCGGGCGCAAGCATGCCCAGGGGCGGGGACAGCGGCATTATGTGTGGGTGCGCACACTCTTCGATCCAGCCGAGCTCGAACCCCGTCGGTTCTATCAGTTACTCACCGCTTCGGTGGTCCCCCGGCCGATTGCCTGGGTGTCCACCCTGTCGGCGGACGGCGTCGGCAATCTGGCTCCGTACAGCTTTTTCACCGTGGCAAGTTCGGCGCCGCCGATCGTGCAGTTCACGTCGGTCGGACGCAAGGACAGTCTGCGCAACATCGAAGCGACCGGCGAATTCGTGATCAACCTGGCGACTGCCAGGCTTGCCGACGTGGTGAACCAGAGTTCCGCCTTCTACGACGCCGAGGCCGACGAGTTTCTCGAGTTGAACATCCGTAGCGAGCCGAGCGAGCGGGTTCGCCCCGTCCGGGTCGCCGACTCCCCGATCGCCATCGAATGCACGCTCCACCAGGTCGTCGAGGTCGGTAATTCATTTGTCGTGATGGGAAATGTGGTCGCGGTCGCAGTACGTCCCGAGGCTGTCGCCGACGACGGCCTACCGGACTTCGCGTCAATCGCACCGATGAGCCGACTTGGCCGAGCGCAGTGGGGTCTTCCTCCCGAAGTCGTCGAAAAGGACAGACCCACCACTCCACAGCGACCATAAATCAGGTTAGGGTTACCTGATTAGGTACGAGTAACAGATAATCAGGGAGCAACCAGTCATGGCCAAGCGCGCCAAGTTCGTGAAACCGGCCTCACGCAGCATCGTGTCGGCGCAGGTCGTGGCGAACAAACGAATCAGCCCCAGCTTCATCCGGGTGACCATTGCCGGCGAAGAGCTGTCCACCATCGCTCCGATGGGTGCCGATCAGTGGTTCCGCATGTTCATCCCGCAGGTCGGCCAGAGTGAACTCCGGTTGCCGAGCGCGGCCAGCAATCTCTGGTATGCGCAGTACCTGTTGATGTCCAAGGACACGCGACCCGTCGTGCGCAACTACACGATTCGCGCCTACCGTGCTGCCGGATCCGGTCTCTTCGGCGAGACCACGGAGATCGACATCGACTTCGCTTATCACGGCGACATCGGCCCGGCATCCGCGTGGGCGGACACCGCGTCGGCCGGCGACGAGGTCGCCCTCTTGGACGAAGGCTGCATCTACAACCCCACACCCGAGGCCAAGTGGCAACTGCTCGTCGGCGACGAGAGTGCACTTCCCGCGATCATCGGCATTCTGGAATCCGCGCCCGCAGACCTGCGTGCCGAGGTCTTCGTCGAGATTCCGAACATCGAAGACAAGCAAGACATTCCGGAGTTGGCGAACGTCAACGTGCATTGGCTCGTTCGCGAGGACGAACACGCGACGCCGGGTGTTCTGACCCTCGAGACCGTCCGCGCCGCCGAACTGCCCGAGGGGCCGTCGTACACCTTTGTCGCCGGCGAACAGGCACTCACCACCGGGCTGCGTCGGCACCTCGTGAACGACCGGAAGTTCGCCAAAACCGACATCACCTTCACCGGCTTCTGGCGCCACGGACATTCGGCTCACTGACAAACGCACCGAAAACGACGAGTGGCCCGAGAGAAACTCCCGGGCCACTCGTCGTTTTACGTTCGCTTATGCAGCGTGCTTCTGGATCACATCGCCCAGACGCGGCAGAGCTGCAGTCACATGCTTCTTCGCCGAACCGCGCAGCTTCGAGTACATCGACTTGACGACGGCCTTGTCGCTGCCCTCGATACGCTCGTCCGTCACCTCGAGGAGGGAATCGGCAACCGCGTCACCGCGGGCGCTGATGAAATCGGCGAAGCTGCCTTCACCGGAAGCCGAGAATTCCTGCCAGTACGGCTCGAGCTTTGCCACGAAAGCCGGCAGAAGCGCGGTGACGGCGTCCGGCACGATGGACGGGCTCACCTTCTTGACCGCGCCGTAGCCACCCTTGAGAGCCAGCCCTGAGGCCCCCGACTTATCCGAAACCTCTGCGTCGATCAAGGTCTGCACGTCCGCGACGACCGCGGGAACCCGTGATTCCTCGAGCAGGGTTTCGTTCAGAGCTGCAACCACTTTCGATCCCTTCATTCTTCACTGATGTTCATCAGGTCGCGCCCGAGACTATACGAAATTCGGCTGGTCCCTACTGCCGAGTATCCGATGGCAGCGCCGAGCCCGCTCCAGCCACCAGTCGCGCCGGTCCGCGGGCGCGGCCAGCGTCTCGAGCAGAACCGGATCAGGCTCGACGGCACCCACCGACAAAGCACCGTCGACAGCTGCCCCGGTGACCGCGACATCCCGGACGAACAGGCCGCCGGTACCGAGTCCGCAGGCAAACGGAAGGGTGGGCAAGGCTGCCGCGGCCGCCAGTCCCGCGGACATCCCCACAGCCGTGTCCAGAGCGCTCGAGACCACCACCGGCACCCCGTAGTCCGCCAGCTGCGCCGACAGCGCCACCACAGCACGCATTCCGCCCAGCGGCGGCACCTTCACGACGGCGACGTCCGCTCCCCCCGCTCGTACGACGCGCAGCGGGTCCTCGGCACGGCGAATGCTCTCGTCGGCAGCGATCCGCACACCGGTCCCCGCGGCGCGGACCCTGACCAGTTCCTCGACGCTTGCACACGGCTGCTCGGCGTATTCGAGTTCACCGTCATCGGTGATCGCTCGCAAGGCCGTGATCGCCTCGTCCACGCTCCACCCGCCGTTGGCGTCGACGCGCACGTTCGGGATGTGCCGACGCACCTCGTTCACCCGGGCGACGTCCTGCGCCAGCGACTGTCCCTTCTCGGCGACCTTGACCTTGGCGGTCCGGGCCCCGGGGAAGCGCTCCAGCAATTCCGGAACGGCAGACGCGTCGATCGCCGGCACGGTCGCGTTGACGGGAACTGCGTCACGAAGCGCAGGCGGCGGACCCAGCCACGCCGCTTCGATACCCGCGAGCAGCCACTGCGACGCCTCGTCGTCGTCGTACTCGACGAACGGGGCGAATTCTCCCCACCCGGCCGGGCCGCGAACGAGCAGGGCCTCACGAGTCGTGATGCCGCGAAAGCGAACTCGCATCGGCAGCGCGAGCACCACGGCGTCCGCGATCAGATCGTCGAACGAGGGGAACATGTCAGGGCTGTCCCGGAAGCAGTTCGATCATGAGCGCCTCACCGTCGGCGAGGAGCTTGCCGTCGAGATCGGTCAGGCGCGCGCTGACAAAAGTCTTGCGACCCTCGACCCGATCCACCTGCCCCTCGATCACCAGTTGTTGATTGAGCGGAGTGATCGCGCGGTAATTGATGTGGAGGTAGCCGGTGCGGGAGATCGGACGGCCACCCGCGTGGACCGTCATCCCGAAGACGTCGTCGAACAGCAAGGGCAGGACACCGCCGTGAGCGGCGCCGTTGCCGCCCAGGTGGTAGCGACGGAAGACGCCGGTACTGCGGACTCCTTCGGTGTCGAACTTCTCGACCATCCACGGGAGCATGAGGAGGCTGCCGCGTCCGGGCAGTTGGATGTTCGAGCCTGCGGGCGACTTGCCTTCCGGGACCTCGTACGGAGTCAACCGATCGGCAAGCTCCTCGGCTTGCGTAGCGATGTCTGCGAGTACGTCGTCGGGAACATTGGTCGAGACGGCAAGGTCCTGCAACCTGCGCATCGCTTCGACGAAGCGGCCGAAGTCCGGACCTGCGGGAGTGTGCCGGAACCGTGGAAATCCGCCCCGCTTCTCACCGTCTGTGACGATCTCCGTGCCGTCTGCGGTTTGTTCGCTCATGACCTGCACGTTAGCGCGCCCGGGAACGTGTTCTACCTCAGGTATCCGTTAGACGCGCGAGCCGTGCCTCTATCGTGGCTGAGGTGACCTTCAACCCGCAGCTCTGGCGCCCTGTCCCCGGATTCGAGAACCTCACCGACATCACGTACCACCGGCACGTCAGTCAAGGCACCGTTCGCGTCGCCTTCGACCGACCGGAAGTGCGTAATGCGTTCCGCCCGCACACCGTCGACGAGTTGTACCGCGCGCTCGATCACGCCCGGATGACCTCCGACGTGGGAGCGGTGCTCCTGACCGGCAACGGACCGAGCGAGAAGGACGGCGGTTGGGCGTTCTGCTCCGGCGGAGACCAGCGCATCCGTGGTCGCAGCGGCTACCAGTACGCCGAAGGTGAAACGGCGGACACCGTCGACAAAGCACGCGCCGGGCGCCTGCACATCCTCGAGGTCCAGCGCTTGATCCGCTTCATGCCGAAGGTCGTGATCTGCCTGGTCAACGGCTGGGCTGCGGGCGGCGGCCACAGCCTGCACGTGGTGTGCGACCTGACGCTCGCCAGCCGCGAGCACGCACGGTTCAAGCAGACCGACGCCGACGTCGGAAGCTTCGACGGCGGCTACGGCAGCGCCTATCTGGCAAAGATGGTGGGCCAGAAGTTCGCTCGCGAGATCTTCTTCCTGGGTGAGACGTACACCGCCGAGGAAATGCATCAGATGGGCGCGGTCAACAAGGTTGTCGACCACGCTGAACTCGAAAACGTCGCGATCGACTGGGCCGGCAAGATCAACGGCAAGTCGCCGCAGGCACAGCGGATGCTCAAGTACGCGTTCAACCTGCAGGACGACGGGTTGGTCGGCCAGCAGCTGTTCGCCGGTGAGGCAACACGTTTGGCGTACATGACCGACGAGGCCGTCGAGGGTCGTGACTCGTTCCTCGAAAAGCGTGATCCCGACTGGTCACCATATCCCTGGTATTTCTGACACAGTAGGTGCGAGAGGGAGGTCGGACGTGGAGATTCTGAGCAGTCGGACGATATTGCGCCCGAGCGAGTACGAACGAACGCTGAGCTTCTACCGAGACACCCTCGGTCTGGCGATCGCTCGTGAATATCCCGGCGGCACAGTCTTCTTCGCCGGCCAAGGGCTGATCGAAGTCGCTGCGCACGGCGGCACCGGCGAGGGCGGCTTTCGCGGCGCGATCTGGCTGCAGGTCCGGGACCTCACTGCCGTTCAGACCGAACTGGTTCTCGCCGGGGTCAAGATCGCGCGCGAGGCAAGACAGGAACCGTGGGGTCTACACGAGATGTGGATCGCCGACCCGGACGGGACACCGATCGTGATGGTGCAGATCCCGGAGGACCATCCCATCCGACGCGATTCCCGGCCACCGTCCGCGTAGTCGAGACACCGCGGTAGTCGAGACACCGCTGTAGCCGAGCAGTGACAGATGCCCGCCACGACTTTCGTGGCGGGCATCTGTCGGTTCTTCGCAGAGATCAGTTGCGCGTGCTCAGCGCCTGAGAGATCTGATCTGTCTGTGCCTGGCCCTCGAGCAGTTGGCGAACCAACCACAGCCGCAGCACCTTTGCCACCGATGCGGCCAGGAAGAGTGCGGCACCGACCACTGTCAGGGCGAGGAAAACCACGGTGAGGATCTGGTACGACACCAGATCCCGCAGGTCCGAGAGCGTCAGCGAAGAGATGTAGACGACGAAGGCGCCGACCACTCCGACGACCATGAGCACCAGGCCCGCGATGCGCGTCGCCGCGTCGCCGCCTGCCTGCTTCTTGTCCAGCTTCAACTCTGCGATGTTCTTCTTGAATTCCTCACGGCGATCTTCGGCGAGAGTAGTCATCGTCATCCTCCTAGATAACTGGTAGAAAGTTCGTTTTCGATGTCGTGTGGATCGCCGGTCTTGACGACGCGTCCCTGCAACATCAGTGCGGCCGAGGTCGCGATGGGCAGCACCGCTCGCGCGAACTGCTCGGCGACGAGAATGGAAATGCCTTCGGCTGCAAGCGAGCCGACGACGTCGTACATCTGCGAGACGATTCGAGGTGCGAGACCCATCGACAGCTCGTCGAGCAGGAGCACCGTCGGGTGAGTGCCGAGTGCCCGTGACAGCGCCAGCATCTGCTGCTCACCACCGGACATCGATCCGGCCAACTGTCCGCGCCGCTCCCCCAGGATCGGGAACCTGCCGTACGCAACCTCTTCGAGTTCGGCCAGCCCGACGCCCGTTCCGGTGGCGATCCACAGGTTTTCCCGCACAGTGAGGTTGGCGAAGATCCCGCGTCCTTCGGGGATGGAGCAGACCCCCAGCCGAGCCAACTCCGAAGGCTCGACTCCGTTCACGACCTGGCCCGCGAGCCGGAACTCGCCGCGGGTGACCGGAAGGACGCCCGAGCAGATCTTGAGCGTCGACGTCTTGCCGCCACCGTTGGGTCCGAGTAGCGCCACCACGGCGCCCGGTTCCAGAATCAGGTCCACCCCGTGCAGAACTTCGATGGATCCGTAACCGGCGCGGACACCGGACAGTTCGAGCAACGGTTCGGCGCGGTCGGGGCTGCGTATACCCTCGTCGATTTTCGCCTCGCCAATTTTCGCTGACGTCATACCGCCTCCTCCTCGGTCCCGATGTAGGCCGCGATCACTTCCGGATCCGTCCGGATCTTCTCCGGATCACCCGAGGCGAGGACTGCGCCGTAGTCGAGCACGTGGATGGTCGAGCACACTTTCATCACCAGCGGAATGTCGTGCTCCACCAGACAGATTCCGAGTCCACCCGCAGCAAGTTCGGTGAGCATCTCGGCAAAGACCTCGGTTTCCTGCTCGGTCTGACCCGAGGCCGGTTCGTCGAGCAGCAGCACTCGCGGGTCGGTCATGAGCGCCCGTGCAACTTCGACGACGCGGGCGCGTCCGGTGGGGATGTCCGCGACGTCCTTGTCCGCGACATCCGTCAGCCCGGTCAGCTCCAGCAGACGATCCGTCTCGCTGTCCACGTCGATCTTGTTGCGGCCGTTCGCCTTGTGGATGTCTCCGGCGACGCGCAGGTTGTCACGCACCGACAGCGAGACGAACAGTTCGAGCCGCTGGAAGGTACGTGCCAGCCCGCGACCTGCCCGCTTGTGCGGCGGTAGCTTCGTCACGTCGACGCCGCCGAGGAACACCTGGCCGGACGTGGGTTTCTGCAGCCCGGTGATGGTGTTGAAGAGCGTCGTCTTGCCGGCACCGTTCGGTCCGATGAGTCCTGTCACGGTGCCGGGTTGCACGGTGAGCGAAACGTCCTTGACCGCGACGTGTCCACCGAAACGAACGCTCACACCGCGCGTTTCGAGAAGTGGTGTATCAGACATGGACGGTCAACTCCTTCGGCGAGCCACCCTGGTACTGAGGAATCCCCAGTTCGCGGTCGATCTCGTCACGGATCTCGGGGCTGTAGGGGACATCGATCCCGATGTCCTCGGGAACGACTGTCGCTTTGGCGGCCAGTTCCTCCGGAGTGAGAACCGCGCTGGGCATGACCATCTCACCGATCACCGGCAGCATGAACACCACCGCGATCGTGATGGACGCGAACCACCAGTTGCCGAGTACACCGGTCAGAGCAAGGACGTAGATCAGCAGAACGACTGCGGCGCCGCCGATCAGAACAGGCTTGGCACCGGCGAGCCGTCGGTAGCCCTCGATCACGCTGTGGACCGTTCCGCTGGGGTTCGCGCCGACGCCGATGCCGATCAGTGCCGGGCTGACTGCCGCGATGTTGCCGAAGAGCAGCCACATTCCCTCCAACTCCGGTTGCGCCGAAGCCAGATTGGTGAACGAGACCATGATGACCGCAAACCCGATTCCGGCCATCAGTCCACCGAACAGGGCGCCGGTGACGTATCCGATACCCGCGACGACGGTCAGCATGAGCAGCGAGAGGCTGACCATGATGGCAAAGCTCTCGCCCGAGACGGACCCCATGGCGCTCGACATCAGAATGCCGCCGAGACCGGCGATCCCCGAAGAGATCATGAAGACGCTCAGCTTGAGCCGAACCAGGCTCTGTCCGAGCATGGCCGAACCGGCCGGGCTGTCCTTCATCGCCGCGAGTCGGCGCCCGTAGCCGCTGTTACGCAACGCGATGACGCCGACGCCGAGTATCGAGAACAGCGCGGTCACGGTCATCAGGAACACCGTCTCGTTGCTCAGATCGAGCGGACCGATCTTCAGCGGAGGGAGGGCGATGTTCCCGTCCTTGAACAGCGAGTACTTCATGCCGAACATCTCGTGTTCGGTGGTGTCACGAAGAACCATGTTGGAGAGGAACACTCCGAAGGCCATGGTTGCCAGCGCGAGATACAGCCCTCTCAGCCGCAGCGCCGGTAGGGCGACGAGGCCACCGATCACGGCGGTGACGAGGACTCCGACGACGATGCCCCACAGGTTGAGGTGCGCAGCCAACCCGGAACCGGAGATCCCGAAGTGGAAGGCCACGATGGTAGCGATAGCGCCGAAAGACACCGGCGCCAAGTTCAATTCACCCGCGTAACCGGTGAGGAGTGTGAGCGAGAGCGCGATGATCGCGAACGTCATTCCGATGGTCAGTGTGGTGACGGCGGACGTCACCATCAGCAGACGGATCAGGTAGACGATGACGATCAGGGCCACGCCCCAGACGACGGCCTTGCGCACGCTCGGCACGTGGTAACGCTCGCGAGTACGAGTGACCGCGCCACGCAACCGGTCCTGTGGGAGCACGATCAGCACCACGAACAGCGCGATCATCGGCAGGGAGACACGGAAATTCGACGTCCAACTCCAACTCGTCGGGAAGTACGCCAATACGTACGTACCGGCAAGCCCGAGGACCACGGCGCCGACGAACGTGCGCGGAATGCTGCGCAACCGGCCGAACATGGCCGCGGCAAACGCGTCGATCACCAAGAGTGTCAACATGTTCGCCTCGAGTGTGCCGCCACTGATCGGGGTGATCAGGATGCCGGCCAGGACTGCGAGCGTCGAACCCATCGCCCAGGACAGGGCCGCAAGACGCTCCGGATTGTGGCCGTTGAGGCGCAACAGTTCCGGATCGTCGACGACGCCGCGCATCGCGACACCGGCGCGGGTGCGCGTGAACAGGATGCGCAGGCCGACGGCGATGGCGATCGCAACGAGGATGCAGATCAACTCGTGGTAGCGGATGCTCGCGCCGAACACCGTGATCTTGGACTGGTCGCCGAAGAACATCTGCATCGTCCGAGCGGTCTCGGGGTGCCAGAACCAGTGCGAGATCGAGAGCATTCCGAGCAGGATCGAGACCGTCACAACGATTTTGGTGACCTCGGCGGTATCGCGCAGACCCTTCATGATCAAGACGTAGAGGCCGAGGCCCATCAGTGGCCCGACCAGGACGAGTGAAATCAGCAAGGCGACGAAAGTGGGAAGTTCCCAGCCGTAGCGCAACTGCCAGTAGATGAACGCACCGAGCATTGCCTGTGCACCGTGCGCGAAGTTGAAGATGCCTGACGTGTTGTACGTGAGTACCAGCCCGGAGGCGGCGATCGCGTACACGGACCCCAGGACCAGGCCCAGGATCGTGAAAGTGACAAAAGTGTTCATGGCTGAACCCTCGTTAGGGACTCGGGCGGCGGTTGGCGCTCGCCGCCCGAGTCGGAAGAATCAGGACTGCGGCTTGATGACGTTGGCGTTCTGGTACTTCGTCGACACGCGGTCAGCGCCGAGTTCGGTTCCCCAGGTGCTCTTGTCGGTCGCGACGAGGTACTTGGGGTCACACTTGAATTCGCCCGCGGTGGACGGGAACGCCTGCGCGTAGGTACTGCCCTTCAGAGAGGTCATGAGTCCGCAGGTGGCCGGCATGTTCTTGCCGGGATCGGTGACGGCGTGCAATCCGCCGCCGTCCCACTCGTGAATGTTCGAGAGTTCGTTCACCATGCACTGACGCGTCAGATCGCTACCGCACTCGTCCGCGGCGGCCGCCCACAGCAGGAACGACGACGCCGCCTGCATACCGAGGAGCGCGGTCTTGCCACCCTGCTCGGAGACCAGATCCACGTACTTCTTCACTGCGGGCACCTTGTCCGCGTTCTCGAGCATCTGGAAGGTCATGCCCGCGTTGAGGTTGTCGAGCAGTCCGGTGTCCTTGTTCCAATCGGAGACGGTCGCGCCGTACCAGGTGGCTTCACCGAAGAAGATGGGATCGATCCCGACCTGATCGAGCGCCTTCACGAAGTTCAGCTCCGACGGGCTCGCCGATCGTGACGTCCAGATACCCTTCGCACCGCACTCCTTGTACTTCTCGGCAAACGGCACGTAGCTCGATTCCCCCTCGTAGTTGAGTGTGACGCCGCAATCCTTGAGCTTGAAACCCGCAGCCTCGGCGATCGAGCGAATCTTCGTGGTGGAGCTGATGATCGTGGGCATCGTGCTGTTGACGACGTCGAAGTCGTTCACCAGATCGGGGTGCATCTCGGCCATCTGGAACCACTGCGAACCGTTCGCGTAGTCGACCGGGAACGGGACACCCTGGAATGTCATCGGTCCGTTGGCTGCGTCGGGTGACACGGTGAAGCCTGGCACGGACACCAGGTTGCACGCGACACGCGTCTGCTCGGCGGTCTGATCCATCGCGAAGCCGTAGCCGACCATCATGAACTGGCTCGCGCACGCTTCCTGCATGACCGAGTTGGCCTGCGTCATCGCGGCGTCGTAGTCGGTACCGACAACCTTGCGGCCGTTGATGCCGCCCTGATCGTTGCACCAAGAGATGAGCGCGTTCACCGCATCGCTCATTTCCTTGTTCAGCCCAGGAGACTTCACATAACCGCGGTCGTCACCGAACCCGATCTTGATCTCGGTGTCGCTGACGCCTTGATCGGTTGCGCCGGTGGCGTCGCCTTCACCACAGGGCGAATCGAGGGTGCCGAACTTCGCGTCGGATGTGCTCGACGCAAGGTCTGCGCTGACGCCGGGTCCGCCGACAGCGACGGCGTAGGGATCGTCACCACGATTCGATGCGCAGGCTGACGCCAGAACGGCGGTCGCGGCGAGTGCCACGATCAGCTTCGTGGACTTGTTGGGCTTCACGGTCGGAGCTCTCCTTCTCACTGACAGACACCGAGAAACAGGGGTGAAACCCCTGTTCCGGTGCGCTCGGTGCCCGTAGGTAATCAGCGTTTAAAACGGTCCGAATGTGCCTTCCCGGTGAGTGAGACCAAAAAGTGAGGTCCCACACAGGGTTCCGATTTCGTGGCGCTGAACACATCGCGAACGGCAGCGCCGCAGCCCACGCGCGGGGACGTACTCCGCGGAGCCCCTGTTCGCATCCCGTTCGCTGTACTTTTACGCGTTCGATACGCACAATTCACGTTGTGACCGCAGAGCTCGTAATCCTCCTGGTGGTAGTTGTCACCGCCCTCGCGTTCGATTTCACGAATGGTTTTCACGACACCGGTAACGCAATGGCCACCTCCATCGCGACCGGAGCACTCAAGCCCAAAGTTGCGGTCACACTTTCCGCGATCCTGAACCTGGTCGGTGCGTTCCTGTCCGTCGAGGTCGCTGCGACCGTGGCCAAAGGCGTCGTCAACCTCGGCGCGGTCAGTGGGCAGGATCTGCTGCTGATCGTCTTCGCAGGTCTCGTCGGCGGAATCATCTGGAATCTGGCGACCTGGCTGCTCGGATTGCCGTCGAGCTCCTCACACGCACTGTTCGGCGGATTGATCGGCGCCGCAATCGCCTCCATCGGTATGGGCGGCGTCGAGTGGGGTGGAGTTCTGACCAAGGTCGTCGTCCCCGCGATCCTCGCGCCGGTCGTCGCGGCCCTGGTCGCAGGCGTCGGTACCAAGCTCGTGTACCGAATCACCGCATCCGTCAAGGAAGACGAGCGTGAGCGCGGTTTCCGTTTCGGCCAGATCGGCACCGCCTCGCTGATCTCACTTGCGCACGGCACCAATGACGCCCAGAAGACTATGGGCGTCATCTTTTTGGCCCTGGTCGCTCACGGCACCATCACCGCCGAGACCGAGATGCCGTTCTGGGTGAAGTTCACCTGTGCCGTCGCGATCGCTCTCGGCACCTACCTGGGCGGTTGGCGCATCATCCGCACCCTGGGCAAGGGCCTTGTCGAGATCGCCGCGCCGCAGGGTCTGGCAGCCGAAGCGTCGTCCGCCGCCATCATTCTCACGTCGAGCCACCTCGGACTCCCCCTCTCGACCACCCACGTCGCCACCGGATCGATCCTCGGTACCGGCATCGGGCGCAAGGGCGCCGAGGTCCGCTGGGGCGTCGCAGGCCGGATGGCCGCCGCCTGGTTGATCACCTTGCCGTCGGCTGCAGTGGTCGGCGCCATCTGCTGGGCACTCGCGCATCTGATCGGCGGCCTGGCCGGCGTGCTCGTCGTCTTCGCTGCCCTCATCGCGTTCGCGATCTTCATGTACCTGCGTTCGCGTAAGGAACCCGTAGACGCCGCCAACGTGACCGCCGAATGGGACGAGAATCCGGATGCGACGGCTCGCGAGATTCCGACTGCTGATCCCACTCCGTCCACCGAACCCACTCGCAACTCCTGAAAGGGGCGCAAGAGAATGCATCTACTCACCGATACCCTCGATTCGCTCTGGCAGGTAGTGGCAGTCGGACTGCTCTTCGGAGCCGGACTGCCGGCGATCTTCGCCTTCGGCCTCAAGTCGCTGAGTCTGCCGAACGCCGACGGCACCGAAGGACCGTCCACACTGGGTAAAATGGGTGCGTACCTCTGTTTTGCGGTCGTGCTCGTCACGATCTTCGCCGGAATTCTGTTGTTGATGAAGAACTTCTTGGCCAGCACGTTCGGAATCCACGTCTTCTGAGTGGTCGTCGCGGCGCACCACTGAAACCACCGAAACGAAAATGAGGCCGAGGATTTGAGCAAGTATTCATTGCGCAGCGTGCTCGACTGGCTGCGTGCCGGGTATCCCGAGGGCATCCCGGACAAGGATCATTTTGCGCTGCTCGCCGTTCTCCGTCGTCGTCTGACCGACGAGGAGATCGAGCAGGTCGTTTCGATGTCCATCGAGTCGGCACACGAAGTGCCGGACCGCCACGTCGACTACGACACCATCCGCGCCATCATCGAGGGAATCCTCAACGAGGAGCCGTCCGAGGACGACGTCGATCGTGTCACCGAAAGGCTGCGCGCAGGTGGGTGGCCGGTCATCGAAGACGTGGACACCGACAACGAAGTTCGAGACGTGAGCTGACGTCATGGCCCTTCCGCCCTTCCTCACGTCGATAGTCGGCTGGTTGCGGGCCGGCTATCCCAATGGCGTCCCCGAGCAGGACTACATCCCACTTTTCGCGCTCCTCACTCGCAGACTCTCCGAAACCGAGGTCGACGCCGTCGCCGATGCGTTGATCGAGGACGGCGATCTGCCCATCGAGAAGACCGACATCCAGGTCCTCATCACGAAGATCACCAACGAGATGCCACTCGAAACCGACGTCGACCGCGTACGAAGCCATCTGGCTGCCGGTGGTTGGCCGCTGGCCGGGCCGGACGTCCGGTGAACGTTCTTCGCACACTGGCCGTTCCACAGGGTGAGGCGGTCTTCGAGGTACTGCCTGCCATCGCGCAGATCCTGGACGGCGTGCACGACGCCGTGCTTCCCGTCCCGGCGGCCGACGCACGCGAGACGGCCCGACTGAGCGACGCTCTGCACCCCGATCAGCCCATCGACGACGGCATCTCGCTGGTGGTCGCCACGTCGGGGACCACCGGAACCCCGAAGGGCGCGATGCTCGCCGCGAGCGCACTGCGAGCCAGCGGCGACGCGACCCATGAACGCCTCGGCGGCACCGGATCCTGGTTGCTGGTTCTCCCCCCGCACCACATCGCCGGGATGCAAGTTCTGTTGCGCAGTGTCCTCGCCGGAACACAACCGGTGATCGTCGACGTCAGTGCGGGTTTCGACCCTGCCGCATTGCCGGGCGCTGTCGCCGCGATGAGCGGACCGCGCCGCTACACCTCGTTGGTGCCGACGCAGTTGGTCAAGGCACTCGGTGATCGCGCCGCGGTCGAGGCTCTGGCTTCGCTCGACGCGGTTCTGCTCGGCGGCGCTGCTACTCCCGCACCGGTACTCGCGCAGGCCACCGAAGCGGGCATCACCGTCGTCCGCACCTACGGGATGAGCGAAACGTCCGGCGGTTGCGTCTACGACGGAATCCCGTTGTCCGGAGCGCAGATTCGTATCGACGACGGCCGAGTTCTGCTGGGCGGTCCGATGCTCGCGTCCGGGTACCGCGGGCTTGCCGACCACCCCGCTTTCGCCGAGCCCGGGTGGTTCCGGACCGACGACGCCGGATCAGTGGTCGACGGAGTCCTGCGCATCACCGGCCGGTTGGACGAGGCAATCTCCACCGGCGGGCTGACCGTCGTACCGCAGGTGGTCGAGGCCGCGCTGGCCGATCACCCCGCCGTTCGCGAGTGCGCGGTGATCGGCATCAAGGACCCGCGGCTGGGGCAGCGGGTGGTGGCCGTGGTCGTACCCGAGGGCGAAGCTCCGACGCTCGACGAACTGCGCGCACATGCTCAGCGGACACTCGACGTCACCGCGGCGCCGCGGGAACTCTTCGTCGTGGACGCGCTCCCCCTGCGTGGACCGGGAAAGCTCGACCGCGCCGCCCTGGTAGAGCGGTTCAGCTAGCAGCCGCAGCACCGACCTCGCGCGCTGTGCAAGTAACCGCAAGTTCCACGCAAGGTCCATGCAAGATCGGTCTGCCAAGCTTCATCCCATGAACCACACAGCTTCGCCTCTTGCCATCGAGGCCGACGGACTCGTCAAGAAGTTCGGCGAGCACCGCGCGGTCGACGGCGTCAGCCTCACCGTCCCCACCGGCTCGGTGTTCGGCGTCCTCGGGCCGAACGGCGCCGGCAAGACCACCACCGTCCGCATGCTCGCCACTCTCCTTCGCCCCGACGGCGGTGAGGCGCGCATCTTCGGCCACGACGTCAGCCGTGAACCCACCGCGGTCCGATCCCTGATCGGCGTCACCGGCCAGTACGCCTCCGTCGACGAGGATCTGACGGCGACCGAGAACCTCGTGATCTTCTCGCGGCTGCTCGGCCTGAGCCGCCGCGATGCGCGCACCAAGTCCCTGGAACTCCTCGAGGAGTTCGATCTGGTCGAGGCCGCGACCAAACCGCTGAAGAACTTCTCCGGTGGCATGCGTCGACGCCTGGATCTGGCGGCAAGCCTGATCGCGCGCCCGCCGCTGCTGTTTCTCGACGAGCCCACCACCGGCCTCGATCCGCGCACCCGCGCCCAGATGTGGGTGACCATCCGGCGACTCGTCGCCGAGGGTTCGACGGTGTTGCTCACCACGCAGTACCTCGACGAAGCCGATCAACTGGCCGATCGCATCGCGGTGATCGACCGCGGCCGCGTGATCGCCAACGGCACCGCCGACGAACTCAAGGCTTCGGTCGGGATCTCCTCGCTCCAACTCAAGCTGGTCGATCGTGATCGCACCGAGGAGGCTCGCTCGCTCATCGCCGCTGCGCTGAGCGTCGAGGTGGGTGTCACTCCCGAGGTCGGGCGGATCACCGCCCCGCTGAGCGACCCGTCGATCACGGCGGACCTGTTGATCCGTCTGCGTGAGCAAGGTATCGCCGTCGACGAAATCAACGTACAGAAACCCAGCCTGGACGAAGTGTTCCTGACCATCACCGGGCACCAGCCCGAAGACGGTGGTCGCAACGACGCCCAGTCCGACAACGACTCCGATCGGAGCGTCGCATGACAACCACTCTCACCAAACCCCGGTCGCCGATAGCCCAGCCGGATGCCGCACCCCGCCGCATCAGCCTGCAGCAGAGCTTCGCGAACACGTTCACGATGGCGTACCGCGGAATTCTCAAGATCAAGCACAACCCCGAGCAACTGTTCGACGTCGTCATCCAGCCGATCATCTTCACGTTGATGTTCACCTACATCTTCGGCGGCGCGATCGCCGGTGACGTGACGGCATATCTGCCGACGATCATCCCCGGCATCCTCGTCCAGACCGTCATCACCGGTTCCATCGTCACGGGCACTCAGCTTCGTGAGGACATGGACAAGGGCGTGTTCGACCGCTTCAAGTCCCTTCCCATCGCTCGTATCGCCCCGCTGTCCGGTGCATTGCTCGCCGACGTCGTGCGCTACGGCATCGCCACGACCATCACGTTCATCGTCGGTTTCGCGATGGGTTACCGCCCCGCAGGCGGCGTGGTCGGCATTCTGTCTGCCGCGATCCTGGTCATGGTGTGCGCGTTCTCCATCAGCTGGATCTTCGCTCTCATGGGCGTGCTGATGAACAAAGCGTCCACGGTGCAGGGTGTTTCGATGCTCGTGCTGTTCCCGCTGACGTTCCTGTCGAATGCGTTCGTCGATCCTGCCACCATGCCGAGTTGGCTTCAGAAGTTCGTGAACGTCAATCCGGTCTCACACCTGGTGACCGCGGTTCGCGAGCTGGCCAACGACGGCCACTTCGGTATCCACGTCGTGTGGTCGCTGGTGGGCGCCGCGGTGATCGTTGCCGTCATGGCACCTTTGACCGTGCGGATGTACATGCGCAAGACATAAGTCCCGCACCATCGTCCAGACCTAGTCCAGCACCGGTCCGCGAAGCGCAGCCAACACTGCTTCGCGGACCGCTCTGCGTGAGTAACCCGATACCTTCTCGGTTTCCACAGACCACCTGTCGGCTCCGACCAGACCAACCGCGAAGTCGGAGAGGCGCGCGTGATGGAGCGAGACGAAGTCTTGTCTCCCCGGCATTTTCAACGACAAAGCCATCAGTTCGACTCCGCGTTCGATGTTGCCCGTGACAAGATCGAACGACCCGATCGCCGACGCCAACGAACCCGCGAGCGGCAGGTCCGCGTAACCGTTGGGATCGAGCTTGAGAGCACTCGACTCCTTCATCTGCAGAACGCGGCCCGCCACCAGTTCGTGCCGGCCGTGAACTGCGTGAGCGCACACAGCCGCGGCACCGAGCAGAACGACGAAGGGATCACCGAAGATGTTCTCGATCGCAGAACCCAACAGCTCCAGCGCTTCTCGATACCGAGCCAAGCCCTCGTCGATGCGGCCGTCCGCGAGATCCGCCTCGGCGATACTCGCTGTGAGCGCCGCGCGCCGTTGATCGGTTTCGATGGCCCCGGTCCCACCCGAATGCGCCAATGCCGGACGTGCACGATCGAGAAGCACCCGACCACCAGCGGTGTCACCGGCCGCGATCATTGCTCCGGCTTGAAAGCAGATGAGCTGCATCGCCTCGTCACGCGCACCGAGGCGTTCCATCGACGCCGCCGCGATCGCGTAGAACTCGATGGCCTCGCCATAGCGGGCGGATTGGCTGTGAACCGACCCGACATGTTGGGCCGCCATCGCCAGACCCCACTCGTCACCGATGCTGGTGGCGTAGTCGAACAGAGTCTCCCCGTCCAGCAACGCACCGCGCAGATCTCCGATGTTCTCCCGCATGTTCGAACGCGCGGACAGCGCCGCCATTCGGGTCTCGGGATCGGAACTGCGAACGCCTTCGGCCACCAACCGCGCAAGTTTGTGGTTGGCGATCCCACTCGTGGTCAGCTTGATCAGAAATGCGAACAACGGACCGAGATCATCGCGCTCACGCAACAGCTTTCGAAGTCGGATCCGCGCACGGGCATGGTTTCGATCGGCCTCTCCGAAGAAGAGATGCATCGCCACCAGGATGAACGTAGCGCCCACCAGTTCTGCATTCACGTCGCGCAGATCGTTGTCCGCGGTCGCCCCGACGATCTTCGACGCCCAGTTCGAAATTTCCGAGTTCGATCCTCGTACGGCCCACAGAATCGCAAGGACGGGGAAGACGTTGGCTACGGTCACCGCGTCGCCGCGTTCCACGGCCCAGCGAAGTACAGCCAGAAGGTTGTCGTGCTCGGCGTCGAGGTCGGCAATCAGACGGAGCTGATCCGTCCGTGCACGCACGACGGCATCCTCGGCGATCGCAATCGCCCAGTCGTCGAGGCGCCGAATCACTTCCGGTCCCTCCCCGGACGCGGCGAGTTGCTCCTCGCCGTATTCACGGACAGTCTCGAGCATGTAGTACCGAAGATCTCCCTGCCCGTCGCTGACGGAAAGAAGTGACTGATTCACCAGCGCTTCGACGGCACTTGCCACATCGGTCAACTCGCCCCACCCGGCAACGGCCTGCGCCGAAGAAAGGGTGAAGCCGGCCGGGAATCGGCACAATCGACGCAACGCAATCTGATCCCCGCTGCCCAACAGATTCCAGCTCCAGTCGATCACCGCGTGCAGGGTGCGATGCCGATCCGGAGACGTCGGATCATCGGAGCGCAACAACGCGAACCTGTCTCGCAGTCTCGAACCGATTTCGTCGACGCTCATGGTGCGGACCCGCGCGGCAGCGAGCTCGATCGCCAGCGGGAGTCCGTCGAGCGTCGTACACAGCTTGACGACCGCGTCGACGTCCAGATGAACAGACGGCCGCACCGCACGGGCTCTCGCCGAGAAGAGTTCGACTGCCGAGCCGGTTCCGTCTTCGATCGCCAACGGCGGCAACGGGTACACCGCCTCGGCACTGATCATGAGCGGAGAACGACTGGTGGTCAGTACCGTCAGCTGACGACCGGCCGCGATCATCTCGGCCACGATCTCCGAACACGCGCCGATCACGTGCTCACAATTGTCGAGGATGAGCAACATCGGACCGGCGGACAGCGCCTCTTTGAGTCGCTCTCTCGCCGAATGCGTTCGGCCGACGGTCAATTTGCCTGGCGCCAGATCGGATTCGCTGATTCCGAGGGTGCCTCCGATGGCCGCGATGACATCTTCGCTGCTGCGCAACGACGCCAACTCCACGAGGACCACCGAGACGCCCGGCTGGTTCACGGATCCGCGCAAGCCCAATTCGTGTGCGAGACGGGTCTTTCCGGCGCCACCAGGTCCGAGAATGGTGACGACGCGCGAGCGGGCGAGCAAGGATTCGATCTGGTCGATGTCGTTGTCGCGACCGAGCAAGGTGTTGGGGGCAGCGCGGAGACCGATCGCACGCGCGGCCCGCGGTGTAGCCGCAGGTGCCCCGAGAAGTTCAGCATTGAGGGTCACCAGTGCGGGTGACGGATCAGCGCCCAGGCGATTGGCGAGGTGGTTGCGGAACTCCGCGAACACTTCGAGTGCCTCGTTGACTCGGCCTGCTCCGGCGAGCGCACGCATCAACGCCTCGGCCGCTGTGTCGTCGAATGGGCTCGCCAGATGGCGTCCGCGCACCAGGGGAATGGCTGCCGCGTACTCCCCCAATGTGAGCAACGCGTCGATCTGCGCCGTCTCCAGTTCGTCGTACACCCGGCCTGCGTCGAGCGCCAGACGATCTGCAACGTCGCCGACGACGTCACTCCCGGGGGTACCGCGCCACAGGCGCAATGACGCGGTCGTGACGGCGAGCGCTTCGGACGCGTCGGCGCCGACGGTGCGCAGACCACGGGCGGCGTCCGCAGCCCTGGCCAGGTCGACACGCTCCCGAGCGAGAGTGAGCCGGTATCCGGCCGCCGTGACTTCGAGGGCCCCGTCCGGGAGTGCAGATCGCAGGCGCGAGACCTGAGTGTGGAGGGCGTTCATCGGTGAGCGCGGCGGCTCCAGCCCCCAGACGTCGTCGATCAGGCTCTGCGCGGTACGTGGCTCACCCGGATTGCGAGCCAGCGCAACCAGCAGAGTTCGAGCTCGCGGACCCGGCAACGGAACCAGACGATCGCCCACTTTGGTCGAAACGGGTCCGAGCAAGGCAATGTCTGCCAGGTCTTCGCCCGACTGCGCGTACCTGGCGCGCTCACTCACGTCTCGAGTCATGTGCTGATCCACCGCGTTCGATCGTATTGCACAGTGCAAAGATCGTTGTATGGCAACAGCTGCTCAATGGATCGAAGGCGCGAGGCCGCGCACACTCCCGAACGCGATTGCGCCCGTGCTGGTCGGCACCGGAGCCGCGGCGTCCCTGGACCTCGCAGTGTGGTGGAAGGCGCTCCTGGCACTGATCGTCTCCTTGGCCTTGATCGTCGGGGTGAATTTCGCGAACGACTACTCCGACGGAATCCGCGGAACGGACGACGACCGCGTCGGGCCACTGCGCTTGGTCGGATCGAAGTTGGTCAGTCCCGGAGCTGTGAAGGCCGCGGCGATCAGCTGCTTCACCGTTGCCGCGGTAGCCGGGTTCGTTCTGGCGGCGACCACAGCCTGGTGGCTGGTTGCGGTCGGCGTGTTCTGCATCATCGGTGCCTGGTTCTACACCGGCGGCAAGAAGCCTTACGGATACAGCGGGTTCGGCGAGATCGCCGTGTTCATCTTCTTCGGACTGATTGCAGTGCTGGGAACTCAGTTCGTACAGGCCGAGCGGGTGGATCTGGCCGGGCTGGCCGGCGCGATCGCCATCGGCTCGTTCTCGAGCGCGGTGCTCGTTGCCAACAATCTTCGAGACATCCCGACCGACACCGAGTCCGGAAAGATCACTCTCGCAGTCCGGCTCGGCGACGCCAGGACACGCACGCTGCACGTGATCCTGCTGGCCGTCCCGTTCGTCGCGACCCTGCTGCTGATCCTGCGTACTCCGTGGGCATTGCTCGGATTGCTGGCGTTGCCACTGGCAATCCGAGCCAACGCCCCACTGCGTTCGGGCGGGCAGGGTATGGCCCTGATCCCCGCGTTGCGCGACACCGGACTCGCCATGCTCGTCTGGGGTGCCGCGACCGCAGTTGCGCTCAGTCTCGCCTGAAAGTCGACGGACTCAACGGTTGTCCGGGACGAACGCGCTGAGCAGGAAGTTCACGATCGAGATGATCAGCGCGCCCCAGACTGCCGTCCAGAAGCCGTCGACCGTCAAGCCGTAGGACGTTCCGGACGAGATCCACGCCGTCAGCATCAGCATGAGGGCGTTGATCACGAGCGTGAACAATCCGAGAGTCAGGATGAGCAGCGGTAGCGAGAGAAGCTGCACTACCGGCTTGATGAACGCGTTGACCACCGTGAAGATCAAAGCGATCACCGCGATCACGAGAACCGTGCCCCAGGTGCCGTTGTCGTGGTTGGCGATCGTGATGCCGGTGACCCACGCCGACGCCAGCCAGATGGCTATGCCGTTGATGATGAGACGTGCCAGAAATGTCATGTCTGAATGCTGGCACATCCCTCCCGTGCATGCGGAACCGTGCCGAATCTAGGCCGCGCGATTCATCTTCGCTTCCAACCGCTCACGGATCGCCGACATCGTGACCTGCGTTTCGAGGGCCTGACGGGTAGGCCCGTCGGCGACACGCAGGATGCCGAGCAGGATGTGTTCGGCGCCGATGCGATTGTCCTTGTGCGCGAGCGCTTCACGGAGCGAGAGTTCCAACACCTTCTTGGAGTCCTTCTCGAATCGTGAACGAGGGAACCCGAATCGGCTCTTGCGAGAAGTATCGACGCCGTCCGGCACAGGAGTCTCGTCCAGCACACCTTCGCCGAAGGACTGCTCGAGACTCTCCCGAACCGCATCGAGATCGATGCCGATCGACTTGAGTATCTCGGCGTCGTCGTCGAAATTGTTCGAGCTACCTTCGTTCGAGCCGGCGCCGGCGTGGCGGATCACGTCGAGCGTGACACCAGACTCGGTGAGCACCTCGGTGGCGATGCCCCGATCAGAGGTGAGCAGCGCGGTCAACAGTTCCATCGGAGTGACAGGACCGGAGCCGGCGACAGCATCGACAACGACGCCTCGAGCCTGTGCGGAGAACCTTTCGAACATGGCAATTACCTGCCCTTCTCGCGCAGTGAACGCAGCATCGATTCCGACTGCGCGGACGCGTATTTCTTGTGGACGGCTTGACGGCTGACCTCGAGAGCTTCCGCGATCGCCTGCCAGGACCATCCGTGACGGCGCGCATTGGCGACCTGAATGGCCTCGAGTTTTTCGAGTAGACGACGCAGCGCTCGAACAGCACGCAATCCCTCGGTGGGATCCGGGCTACCGGCGGCAGCAGCGAGAGAGGTTGCTTCGGTCATGTTGTCAATTTAGGTTGACAACCGGAATTTGTCAACCAAAATTGACAGGCGCGCCTAGTACCCGGCGACGGCCCCGTCCACTGCCACCTGCAAGTCGGCCTGCACAGTTCGGGCGATATCCATCGGCTTGTCCGGAAGTTCGGTCACCGGCATTCCGACAAAGACACTCGCGGCCTTGACGTCGCCGGCCACCGGACCGTAATTGATGCCGATCGACACCAGCGCCGGTGAGCATCCCAACTTCTCGGCGCGCGCGACGATGTGGCCGATTCCGCTGTTGACGTGCTGCAGCCGCGTCGGATCTTCGGTGTTGCACGTCCCTTCCGGGAAAATCGCCAGACAGTCCCCCTTGCCCAGCCGCTCGGCCGCGACGTCCATCATCACTCGGCCGGCATCCGAAACTGCACGGAGGCCGTAGTTCTTGCTGCGAAAAACCGGGATGCTGCCCATCATGTCGACCTTCTTGCGCTGTGAAGGATCAACGAAGAGTTCGTCTTTGGCGAGGACCCGGGTCCGTCCGATCACTCGACGCAACGGAGTACGCCACGCGGTCGCGGCGAGCGTGAACTGGTCGCTCTCGGTCAGATGATTGACTGCCACGACCAACTGCGTCTTACGTTCCAGGAGAGTCTTCAGCGCAGCTTCCGCACCCGGCGCGTACCTCACTCGCGGGCGGTACTTCAGCGCCAATGCGGCATAGGCGAGCTTCGCCACGAATCGGTTCTGCTGATGACTGCGGTAGTACTCGTACACAGCCTCGTAATTGTCGAGTGAAACTTCAGGATTGCCCATGATCCGCCCTCGCTGGAGAAGTGCCCCTTGACCAAACGATACACAACCTACGGTTGCGTAGGTTTGCGTTACAGAAGGCGTAGCGCTGGGAGAAACGCACTTCTCGAGGTAAAACGGTTTCTGTGATCCGCTCGGCCATATCCACCGACCTACCCGCACTGCAACAGATCGAGGTCGCCGCGGGCGAACCGTTCCGAGACATCGGGATGGACGCCATCGCAGACGATCCACCGCCGACGCTCGACGAGTTGAACGATTTTCTCGCGGCCGAGCACATCTGGGTTCAGACCGACGCGAACGACGTGCCCGTTGCGTACGCACTCGTCGAGATCGTGGACGGCGGCGCGCATATCGAACAGGTCTCCGTTCACCCCGATCATGCCCGCAAAGGCCTCGGAGCCCAGCTGATCGACGCCGTCACCGAATGGGCGGCGGACCATCACCACGATCTCGTGACTCTGACGACGTTTGTCGACGTTCCGTGGAACGCGCCGTACTACGAGCGCCTCGGGTTCGTGCGCCTGGCCGAGAACACGCTCTCCCCCGGCCTGATACGCATCAGAACGGACGAGCAGTCGTCCGGGTTGGACGCCTGGCCGCGCGTGACGATGAGCCGCCCGTCACACGGTCCGGCGCCGGCGATTCAGGAACTGGCCGTCCACGCACCCGAACGGACGAACTCGTCCAGCACTGTCGTCGGGCCGAGCAGGTCGATCCCTTCCGAAGCCACCCATTCGTCGTTGTAATAGGTGCCCGAGTAACGCTCTCCGCCGTCGCACAGGAGGGTGACGACGCTGCCGCTGCGCCCGGCCGCCATCATTTCGGCAATCAACGCAAAAGCTCCCCACAGGTTCGTCCCCGTCGAGCCGCCCACTTTGCGCCCCAGGGCTGCGCTGGCGTGCCGGGCGGCCGCGATCGAGCCTGCGTCCGGCACCTTGATCATTCGGTCGACCACCTGACCGACAAACGACGGTTCGACGCGCGGACGGCCGATGCCCTCGATCCGGGAACCTCGCGTACCGACGATCGACGGATCGCTCGCTCGCCACGCGTCGAAAAACACGGAGTGCTCCGGGTCCACCACGCACAGCCCCGTGTCGAATTTCCGGTAACGAAGAAAGCGGCCGATCGTGGCACCGGTTCCGCCCGTCCCGGCTCCGACGACCACCCAGTCGGGAATCGGATGTTCCTCGTGTTCGAGCTGAGTGAAGATCGATTCGGCGATGTTGTTGTTTCCGCGCCAATCCGTCGCGCGCTCGGCGTGGGTGAACTGGTCCATGTAGTGACCGTTCAACTCACTCGCGAGCCGATGCGATTCCGAGTAGATCGACGACGGATCGCTCACGAAATGACAACGTCCCCCCTGCGCCTCGATCAACGCGATCTTGGCGGGACTCGTGCTCGCGGGCATCACCGCAACAAAATCCAGGCCCAGCAACTTCGCGAAATACGCCTCGCTGACAGCCGTCGATCCGGACGACGCTTCGATGACAGTGGTCTCTTCGGTAACCCAGCCGTTGCAGATCGCGTAGAGGAAAAGCGACCGTGCGAGTCGATGCTTGAGACTCCCCGTGATGTGGGTCGACTCGTCCTTCAGATAAAGCTGGACGGTCCAGTTACTCGGCAGCGGATAGCGCAGCAGGTGTGTGTCCGCGCTGCGTTGCGCGTCGGCTTCGATCAACCGCACCGCGTTGTCGACCCACTGGCGTGAGGTCCGACGGTCGACGTCGAGCGACCCCGTGGTCACCGCCCGTCTCCGCGCAGCTTGGAGCGAAGATCGTCACGATCGGACCGACGCTGGGCGTCGACCGCCGCAATGCCCGCATTGACACGCTTGCGCAGTTTCGCGAAGAGCAGCAACGACAGCGGCAGCGCGATCAGAACTGCGAACAGCGCCGCGACGATCAAGGGAACGTCCGTGCCGGCGAGCTTTCCGCCACCGATGATGACGGCACCGATCACGACGACAAGCAGCAGCCGAGCGACCGAGTACAGCACCACGTCGCGGGCTAGTTGACCCTTGGTCACCGGCCCGGAAGCCGACTTTGCTTGCCCAGAGTTTGCGGAAGGTTTACTGGCCTTGACCGGCTCAGAAGGAACATTTTCGGGGTTTTCAGACAACTGACTCACCCTCTCAGGTTACCCATTCCGAATACGGGTGGGACCGAGCCCGCTATATCCATTTTGTCCTTTACTTAAACATTACTTTTTCTTGAAAGATCGACTACCCGGCTATATCTGTGCAAACATTGCGCTACCACTCAGAAAACGGTCGAATGTGAGCGAAGGACTTCGAAACAAACTCGACGCAGGTTTTTGGCAACTGGTCGACACACCGGTTCGGAACCAAAGTTCGGAATCACTGCTCGGTTCGGAATCACTGTTCGTCAAACGTTCGACATCAACATGGAGGACCTCACAATGAGCGCACCAACCTTCAATACCGCCGCAGACGCACTCATGACGCCCGGACAGGTAGCGGCATTGTTTCATGTCGATCCCAAGACCGTGACCCGCTGGGCACACGCAGGACGACTGGGCTCGCTTCGCACGCCAGGAGGACATCGTCGATTCCGTGAGACCGAGGTCATGCAGCTTCTGCGCTCGCTGACCACCGAAGCAGACAACAACTGAGCAACTTCACCTCACTTCGAAGCACTTTGCAGTACCCGACAGATCTTGCAGTACCCGACAGATACAGCACTAGCGCACTGAGCCGAAACGCTTGTCCGCACCACTTCTGGTGAAGCGGGGCGGAGACTGAGTAGGCTCGACTTCAGTTCCCTGAGGAGGTGCGCCGTGTTGTATCTGTTGGCGTTGGTGGGTTTGGTGACATTGATCGTTCTGATGTGGAAGGCATTCGGGCCCGATCCGTCGACGCGCACCCCGGTGAGCGGTGTACGCGGGCCGGATGACGATCCCGAATTCCTGTGGAATGTGAACCAGCAAACACGACGCAAGCGCACGGAAGGTCCGGACGTACCGCCGACTGACGCGTCGACGTAGCGTCCGGGCTCGCCCGGCTATCCGATTACCGCCCCGTCAACGCGAACGGGGAGGCCGGAAAGTCCTGCGCAACCACCGCAGCCAACTCCAGCACCGCTTCCCGAGTACCTGGACGCAGCCGGTCCAGATCGATTTCGGCGCCCTCTTCCAAATGCGGATCGAACGGAATCAGTTTCACCGCTCGACAGCGCTGCTCGAAGTGCTCGACGACCCGCGGCAGATCAACCTTGCCCGAGCGAGGCCGTACCGCGTTGATGACAGCTACGGACGTGGCGACCAGCCTGCTGTAACCGTGAGCGTCGAGCCAGTCAAGTGTTGCGGAGGCGCTACGTGCACCGTCGACGGAACCGGAACTGACGACGATCAACGAATCTGCACCTTCGAGAATGGCCTGCATCGCCGAGTGCATCAATCCGGTGCCGCAGTCGGTCAGAACTATGCTGTAGAACTTCTCGAGCATGTCGACCGTGCGCGTGTAGTCCCCACCGCTGAAGGCCTCTGAAACTGCTGGATCGCTGTCGGAGGCAAGCACTTCGAGCCGGTGTCGATTTTGCGATGTGTAGCCACGGACGTCGCTGTACTTCTCGATGCTGTTCTCGTCGCGCAGCAGGTTTCGCACTGTTGCCGGAGTTTCGAGCGGGATCTTCTGGCTCAGCGTTCCCCGGTCGGGGTTTGCATCGACAGCGACGACGCGATCGCCGCGGATCGAGCCGAACATCGACCCCAGTGTCGCTGTGGTCGTGGTTTTTCCGACGCCGCCTTTGAGACTGAGCACCGCAACCTTGTAGCAGCCCTGCAGCGGCTGGTTGATCTGGCGCGTCAACTCGACGAGGTGCTGCTCTTTTGCACCGTTTCCGAGGTTCACCGATCGGCCGGACAACGTGTACAGCGCCTTGCGCCAGCCGCCCACCGGGGCAGGCCGGACAGGCCGCTTGACGAGGAGCGCAGCCGAGAGATCTTGCGCAGTCATCGGGAGAGCGGACTCGAAGCGACTGTCCGGAGCCGAGGTGAGTCCGGACTGCGGCATCGGAGCGCGAGTAGGTGGCGCCGTCGGCGGGGCCATCGGCACGGCCTGACCATTCTGGAGGGCGTGGCCGTTCTGCACCGGCGCAGCGCCGGGATGACCGAACTGCCGAATCGCGGGATTGGGCGGATGGACGCCGGGCGAAAAAGGTGCCTGCGGTTGCTGGAGCGGTCTCGCGGATGAATGCGCCGTCGGGCCGGGCTGCGAATTCTGGACAGGCTGCAGGTTCCGAACAGGCTGCGAATTCTGAACAGGCTGCGGAACGCCAGTTCGTGAATCCGGAAGCGACCCTCCACGATTCGTAGGTTCGTAGGTCTGCATCGGCATCGCAGGCGAGGTCGAGAACTGGCCGTTGATCGGGCCTGGCTGCGCTGCCGGATACTGGATGACCGGAGTCTTGGGACCTGTCACCGGAGCCGCTGGGGTCGTCGTCGGCGGCGGAGCGGCGGGTGCACTGGGCGCCTGGCCGGCGACTTGCTGGAGCGGCCCGGAGTCGACCGGGGCCACGAAGAGACTACGAACGTCGCTGGGAACCGAGTCCGATGACGGCTCGGGCGCGGATGCGCGCGGCTCGCGCCGCGTCGGCTCGGCAGGGCGCACCGGCTCCCACAATCCTGCTCCGGCGTCTTCAATCTTGTCGGCCATCTCGCCGCTCCCCCTCGTCGATCCCACAGCTACCAGACAGCTAGTAATTCGCCAAGCTGCATCGTAACTGTTGCCCGCCCCTGACGTACCTACCGGTAATACCTACAGACCGGTCGGCAGCCACCCACGGTACCTCGAGAGGATCAGGTGAGTCCCGCGTAGGAGTGCAAGCCGGAGACGACCATGTTGATGATGAAGAGATTGAACAGCATCGCAACAAAACCGGCGATGTTGATCCAGGCGGCCTTCGTCTCCCGCCACCCGGACGTTGCCCTCGCATGCAGGTAGGCCGCGTAGATCACCCAGGCGATGAAGGACATCGTCTCCTTCGGATCCCAACCCCAGAAGCGTCCCCACGCAGCTTCCGCCCAGATGGCACCGAGGATGACGCCGGCGCCGAACAGCGGAAACGCGATGATCGTGCTCTTGTACGCCAAGCGGTCGAGAGTCTGGGCATCCGGCAGTCGCTCTGCGATCCGGCCACCGATGCTCGTGCCTTCCTCACCGGGCGGGAACTTCAGTCGCAGCAGGAACAGAAGGCTCGCGATACCGCCGATCATGAAGATTCCGGAGCCGACGCTGACGATCGTCACGTGAATCGGAAGCCAGTACGAGCGTAGCGCCGGCACCACGGGAGCCGCGTCGGCGTAAAGGACCGTGCCGGCGAGGAACATCAAGATCAGAACCGGTACCAGCAGGAAGACCCACATCGGACGGTACGCCGGCTTGATCAACAGGACGTGCCCGACCAGCAACGACGCCGCACACGCCATCGCCACGAATTCGTACATGTTGCCGAGCGGGAATCGTTCCGTCGCAAATCCGCGGAGCACGATCGACGCGATGATCAGCACCGTTCCGACGACCAGGACAGCTCGGCCCATTCCGCCGAATCGCTCCGAGAGCGACTTGCTCGGAGTCTCCGCGACCCTGCCAGGCACGGACGCGTCGACACCGCCGGCGGAGACCAGTTCCTTGTCCTGAACCGCCTTTGCTCTGGCCGACGCGTACTGCACGATGAGCAGCACAAACGCCAGCACGAGCACGGTGAAGGCGGACTTGAAGGCCCAGTCGCTGTACTGCGCGAGTGTCTCGTTCGTTGTCATCGGGCGTTCTCCTGCGCGTGCGGTTGGTTCACCGCGGTGGTCGGATTGCTTTTCAGCAAGCGGTCGGCGAGGCGGTCGAACTCGTCGCCCCAGCCTGCGTGGTCGGTGCGGGCAAGCCCACCAAGTTCTACTACAGTACGTCGTTCGTCATCTGGATAGATACGTGCCCAGACGCGGCGACGCTTGATCACGAGCGAGACGAGTAGGCCCGCCATCATGGTCAACGCCGAAACCAACACCCACACCTGAGCGGGATCGTGGGAGACCTGCAGGTTCACGAAGTCGACGGCACCATCGAATCGCACCTGGGTTCCGTCGGCAAGCGTCGCGCTCTCCCCCGGAAACAGATTGACTCGATCCTGCTTGACCAGTCGGCCCTGATTGATCAGTTCGGTGTTGAGTTCGAACAGCGATTGCGGGTTACCGGTATCGAGTCCGGTGTCGCCCTTGTAGATGTCGATGGCGACTGCCGGATCGTTCATCGCCGGGTAACTCGACGACAGCAGGTTGCCGTGGAACAGCGCTGTGGGCGCGAACAATCCTTCGATGGCAATCTGATTCTTCCGACGCTCGTCCGCATCGGGATACATGCCGCCCGGCGGGTCGAAGCGCATCGCGCCACTGCTCAGGAACGTCGTGGCGTCGTCCGGACGCCACTGGAGCGTCTCGGTGCGGGTCTCACCGTTCGGGAACGTGACGGTGAACGTCGGCGCGTATCCGTGTCCCTGCAGGTACACACGATCGCCGGCGATCCGCAGCGGGTGGTTCACCTGGATGGTCGTGTCCCGCCAGGTATCGGACTCGAGGTCGTCGCCTGCCTGGTACGAGATGTCCGAGGTGAACATCTCGGCCTGACCGGTCTCGAGGTAGTCGGCCTGGAAATTCTTCACACGTACACACAGCGGGGTCATGCCGGTGCCGTCGAGGCTCAGACCGGCGACGAAGGAGTCGAACACTGCCGGCGAGGTCGTGCAGAACCCGGGGCCGTCGTTGGCGATGACGATGCGATTGCCCTCGTAGCCGAACAACTTGCCCGCGGCGATCGCGATCAACAATCCGACCAGCGAGAGGTGGAACACGAGGTTGCCGAACTCGCGGAGGTATCCCTTCTCCGCCGAGATGGTGATCTCGCCTTCGCGTCGTGATTTCGAATCGCCGCGACGCGTTTCGACGCGCCACCCGCGCAGTTCTTTCGACACCCGGGCAGCAAGTTCGTCGGGAGTCTCGCCGTCCACAACGCTCTTGGTGTGGTGCGGCAGGCGAGCAAGATTGCGCGGCGCATTCACCGGACGGGTGCGCAGCGCCTTCGCGTGCTCCACGCAACGCGGCAGGATGCAGCCGACCAGCGAGATGAAGAGCAGTGCATAGATCGCGGTGAACCAGAAACTGCTGAACACGTCGAACAATTCGAGGCGGTCCATCCACGGACCGAGCGTCGGACGCGCGGCGATGTAGTCGGTGACCTTGCCCTCGTTGAGGGTTCGCTGTGGCAGCAGGGCGCCGGGGATCGCAGCGAGCGCGAGGAGGAACAGCAGTACCAGCGCGGTCCGCATCGAGGTGAGCCCGCGCCAGGTGTTGCGCCCGAGTGCAACGACTCGACCGATCACCGACTGCTTCGGCAGCACGGGTTTCGGGTGGTCGTTATTGTCGTCAGCTGTCATATCGGCAGCGTCACCTCCGAGATAAATGCGTCGCGAACCCAGCCGACGAACTGGTCCCACGCGCCGGTGACGAGGGCGATTCCCACTGCCACCAACATGATTCCTCCGAAAATTTGAATGGTGCGTGCATTACGACGCAACCAGCCGACGCCGGTCAGCGCGCGCGCCGATCCCAGCGCCAAGATGATGAACGGCAGGCCGAGTCCGATGCAGTACGCGACGATCAACGTGACACCACGCGCGGCGGTCATCCCGTCGGTTCCCGCCGCTACGGACATCACGCCTGCCAATGTCGGACCGAGGCACGGCGTCCAGCCCAGAGCGAACACTCCCCCGAGCAGCGGCGCACCCACCAGTGACGACACGCGACGCGGTTCGAAACGAACGTCCTTCTGCAGCGCCGGAATCAGCCCGATGAAGACGAGACCCATTGCGATGGTGACGACACCGCCCACTCGCATCAGGACCTCGCGGTTGACGAGCAGCGTGGAGATCACGCCGAATACCGACGCGGTCGCGAGGACGAACACAACGGTGAAGCCCGCGACGAACAGTCCGGCCGCACCGGCCACCCTCAGTCGACTGCTCCGGGTGATCGTCCGCGTCTTCGCCTCTTCGGCGGTGATCGCGGGAGCGTCGGCACCGACGACGCCGGCCAGGTAGGACAGGTAGCCGGGAACGAGCGGCACGACGCACGGTGAAGCGAACGACACCAGACCGGCGAGCACACAGGCGCCGAGGGCGAGCAGAAGCGGACCGGACGACGCCGCGTTCTGAAACGCTTCGCCCACACCGGCACTCAATGTGTCGCTGCCGGCCAGCAGCGTAGTGGTCGTGGTTGTCATCTTTACTGCGCGTCTTCCTGAGCTACTCGCTGGACGACGGGCAGCAAATCCTCGGCGAGAAGTTCTTGGAGGAACACCGCGGCGACGCGATGCTGGCGGTCCAGGACGATCGTCGTCGGAATGACCGACGTGGGGTAGCCGTCACCGAGGGCGATCAGCGAACGCATCGACGGGTCGTAGATCGACGGGTACGAGACCTTGTTGTCGACCACGAAGTCCTGCGCTTTGTTCTTGGTGTCGTCGCGGACGTTGATGCCGAGGAACTGCACGCCCGAATCCTTGGTCTGCTCGTAGACCTGTTCCAGGTCGTCGGCTTCGGCGCGGCACGGTCCGCACCACTGACCCCAGACGTTGAGAACGACGACCTTGCCCTCGAAGTCCTCGACACCGACCTTCTGACCTTCGTTCATCAGATCGGGCCCGGAGAGCTTGCCGATGGTGCCTCGGTCGGACGGCGGATCGTAGAAGATCTTGGTTTGTCCGCCCGGTGAGACGAAGTCGAAAGTTCCGCCCTGTGCGACGGCGTCGTCGCCGGTCGCGCAGGACGAGAGAATAAGCATCGCCGACGCAGCGGCTGCGAATGCTGCGGCGATGCGGCGCGAAATCATGCTCCTGTCACTCTCGGGTCGGAGGCGCCGGCAGGTTCGGAGTAGACGATGTCGACCAGGGTGTCGCCTTCGTAGACCAGTGACGTCAACGACGCCAGTCCACACTGACGGTGACGGGGGTCGTGCCAGAGACGCTCACCCTGCAGGAATCGACGCAGAGTCCAGACCGGAAGCTGATGGCTGACGACGACGGCTTCGTGTCCGACTGCCGCGACGCGTGCGGCATTGACGGCTGCGAGCATGCGATGGGCGATCTGCAGGTAGGGCTCGCCCCAGGACGGGGTGAACGGGTCACGCAGTTTCCACCAGTGACGCGGACGCGAGAGCGCACCGTCCCCGACGGCAACCTTGAGACCCTCGAACTCGTTGCCTGCCTCGATCAGGTTTTCGTCCGTGACGATGTCGAGCTTGTGTGCCTCGGCGATCGGAGTCGCGGTCTCTTGTGCCCGCTGCAGCGGCGACGCGACCACGTGGGTGATGTCGTGATCGGCGAGCACCGACGCGACCGCACGAGCCTGAGCTTCGCCCGCCACCGACAACCGGAAACCCGGGAGCCGTCCGTAGAGGATCCCGCGCGGGTTGTGTACTTCGCCGTGGCGCAGGACGTGGACGATGGTGCGGGTGGACGTGTGGTCGGGGTGATCGGCGTCGGTCACAGTCGAGGGTCCTCGCTGAAGATGATGGATGTCGGAAGCGTGCGGGTGTTCTGGAACTGGAACTGCTCAGGGCTTGACGGCAGCAGCCGCGGCCTTGGCTGCGTGAGGCATGGCGTCGGCGATGATCGAGAAGGCTCGATCGTCGAGGGCTGCGGAGACGAACCACGCTTCGAACGCGCTCGGCGGCGGGTACACGCCGCGGGAGAGCAGTGCGTGGAAGAAGGCGGGGAATCGCCAGGTCTGCGCGGCTTTGGCTTCGTCGTAGTTGGTCACCGTGTTCTCGGTGAAGAACACGCTCACCAAGGTGCCTGCGTACTGCACTCGGTGTTCGACGCCTTCCGCGGTGAGTGCTTGGGTCATGAGGTCGCCGAGGGCGGTCGCGTTCCGGCCGAGCTTGGCGTACACCTCGGCGTCGGCGGCGCGAAGGCTCGCGAGTCCGGCGGCGACGGCGACAGGGTTACCCGAGAGGGTGCCTGCCTGGTAGACGGGACCGTCCGGTGCGAGGTGGCCCATGATGTCGGCGCGGCCGCCGAATGCTGCGGCAGGCAGGCCGCCGCTCATGACCTTGCCGAAGGTGTAGAGGTCGCCTGCGACGTTGTCGATGCCGTACCAACCCGAGGCACTGACGCGGAATCCGGTCATCACCTCGTCCATGATCAGGAGTGCGCCGTGCTCACGGGTGAGACGACGCAGACCCTCGTTGAATCCGGGAAGCGGTGCGACGGCGCCCATGTTTCCGGCGGCAGCTTCGGTGATGACGCACGCGATGGCGCCGGGATTGGCCGCGAAGGCCGCGGCCACCGCGTCGAGATCGTTGTAGCGCACGACGATGGTGTCTTCTGCTTGAGCGCCGGTCACGCCGGGAGAGGTCGGCAGCCCGAACGTCGCGAGGCCGGATCCGGCGTCGGCGAGAAGGGCGTCGACGTGGCCGTGATAGCAACCGGAGAACTTGACGATCTTGGTGCGTCCGGTGAATCCGCGGGCGAGGCGGACTGCGCTCATCGTGGCTTCGGTTCCGGAGTTGACCAGGCGAACCTTTTCCACGGGCGCGACGCGGGCGACGATTTCCTCGGCGAGGGCAACTTCGCCTTCGGTCGGCGCACCGAAGGAGAGACCTCCGAGGGCTGCTTCGCGAACGGCTTCGACGACTGCCGGGTGAGCGTGCCCGAGAATCATCGGACCCCAGGACGACACCAGGTCGACGTAATTGTTTCCGTCGACGTCGGTGAGGGTGTAGCCGGATGCTTCGCGAATGAATCGCGGTGTTCCGCCGACCGAACCGAACGCGCGGACGGGCGAGTTGACGCCACCCGGAATCACGTTGCCGGCACGTTCGAAGAGCCGAGCGGAGTTCGTTGCATGCACGTCGGGATCACCGGAAGACACAGTCACGGCTTCCAGTGTCCCAGTTCTGTCGAATCTGACAACGACAGGGTGTAGGACTTCGGTGCTCGAGGCGAGTTTTCCGGTCGAACCGGGCCCCGCGTGAGACGATTCCGGGCATGAAGCGACTGTTGACGACGCTGATGGTCTCGGCTGCGATTCTTCTCACATCGTGTGGTTCGGACGCTTCGAACGACGACAAGGCGACAGTTTCGTCGCCGCCGAGCGCCACCGACTCGGCTCGAACCACCGCGGCGACGAGCACCGACCCCGCGTTTCTCGGCGGGTGTTCGGCGGTGTCCGTCTACGTTCAGCAGCGTGTTCAGAGCGGCGACACGTCGACCCAGACGGCGGGCGCCGACTTCCTGAAGATCGTCGAGAACGACCCTTCGTACCAGGCTATGTCCGAGAGCGAGAAGGAACTCTTCCGCCAAGGAATCGAAGCGGGTGCCGCGGGCTCCTGCTGAATGTGAGGTTGGGATCGAACCGGGTTGCCCGCGGTGCGCTACGCGCTATCGTCGGTTCCATGGCCACCACAGCGGACCACCTCAGGACAACACTCGACGGACGCTGGCGGGAGGTGCGTGAGCGCGTTCGCGGCGAATTGAACGACGAACGTTTTGCTCCGCACTACACACCCAACACCGCCATTGCGCGCTCCAAGGCTCTCGAACAGATGCGGGTCCTCGCCGATCTCGGGTACGCCGCAAACGGTTTCGCCGTCTCTCACGGCGGAACGGGCGACGCGGGTGGCGCCGTCACCAGCATCGAGATGCTCGCGATGTCCGACCTCTCACTGATGGTCAAGGCCGGCGTCCAGTGGGGTCTGTTCGGCGGCGCCATCGAAAACCTCGGCACCGAGCGTCACCACCAGGCGTACGTCAAGCCGCTGATCGATCTGGACCTGCTCGGTTGCTTTGCGATGACCGAGACCGGTCACGGCAGCGACGTCCAGGAACTCGAAACCACGGCGACCTACGACGTCGAGACGGGCGAGTTCGTCGTCAACTCCCCCACTCCGTCCTCTCGCAAGGACTACATCGGCGGCGCTGCCCAGCACGCCACCGTCGCAGCGGTGTTCGCACAGCTGATCACCGGAGGCGAAAGTCAGGGCGTCCACTGCTTTGTCGTGCCGATTCGTGACGACGCCGGCAACGACCTCCCCGGCGTCACGACGTCCGACTGCGGGCTCAAGGGTGGACTGCCCGGAGTCGACAACGGCCGCATCGTCTTCGACCAGGTCCGCATCCCGCGTGAGAATCTACTCAACCGTTACGCCGACGTCGCCGAGGACGGCACGTACAGCTCGGCGATCGAGAACCCGAACCGTCGTTTCTTCACGATGGTCGGCACACTGGTTCGTGGACGTGTCACCGTCGGTGGTTCCGCGGCAGCGGCCGCCCGCGTCGGATTGGCCATCGCCGGTCGATACGCCCTGCAGCGCAGGCAGTTCAGTGCTCCGAAGAGTGACGACGAAGTCCTGATCATGGACTACCTCGTCCACCAGAAGCGTCTGCTGCCGTTGATCGCCCGCTCGTACGCTCTGCAGTTCGCACAGAACGAACTCGTAGCCGCGATGCACGACATCCAGAGCAGCGACGACCCGGATCCGCAGGAGCAGCGCGAACTCGAAGGTCGCGCCGCCGGACTCAAGGCCGCCAACACCTGGCATGCCACTCGGGCCATCCAGGAGGCACGCGAAGCCTGCGGCGGCGCAGGCTATCTCGCCGAGAACCGCCTCACCGCACTCAAGGCGGACACCGACGTCTTCACCACGTTCGAGGGTGACAACCACGTTCTGACGCAGTTGGTCGCAAAAGAACTCCTCACCTCCTACGCCGACGAAGTCCGCGGCATGAGCCCGGTCGACTGGATGCGCTTCGCCGCTACGACGGTCTCCGACGTGGTCAAGAAACGCACGGCAGCGCAGCAGATCCTGCAGACGATCGTCGACACTCGCCAGGACAACGAAGAGGACGGCAGCCTCTTCAATCGCGGCACCCAGATGAAGATGTTCGAAGACCGCGAAGAGTACCTACTCGCCACTGCGGCAAGGCGATTGCAGGCAGCGCAGAAGCGCGAGGAGAACCCGTTCGACGCGTTCAACTTCGTGCAGGACCACGTGCTCAAAGCCGCTCAGGCGCACATCGAGCGCGTCATCCTGGAAGCATTCGTCGCCGGCATCGACTCGTGTGAGGACGAGACCGCGAAGGAACTCTTCGGCGAGGTGTGCGATCTCTACGCACTGTCCGTGATCGAAGAGGACAAGGCCTGGTTCATGGAGCACCGGCATCTGTCGGTGGAGCGTTCGAAGGCCGTGACGCGCGGAATCAACGAGCGTTGCCGCACCCTGCGCCCCCACGTCGAGACACTGATCGACGGGTTCGGCATTCCGGACATCCTGCTGGGGTCCGCGATGCTCGACGGACCGGGCACCGACGCGGTACGGCTGAAGTAAAGGGTTCGGGTGGGGTCGGCAATCGCCGGCCCCACCACACTCAGTGCGCTGCTGCCTTTTTCGACTGGCGAGAGGCGAGCAGTCCGGTCAGGCCGAGTGCCGCGACCAGCCAGATCCCCAGAACGAGCAGGTGCGGTCCGGCGCCGCTGCCACTGAAGTAGATGACGGAGCGGATGGGCTCCATGGCTGCCGATCCGAGCCAGAACGAATGGATGTGCTGCCAGAATCCCGGCAGGAACGACACCGGAATGGCACCACCCGAACTCGGGAAGTTGATGAAAACGAGCACCGTCAGCACCGCGAAGATCGCGGCTTGGCCGAGCAGTCGATTGAGCAGGATGCTCACCGCACCGACGGTGAACGTGTAAACCATCGAGATTCCCAGCAGTTGCAGGATCTGGCCGAACGACGCCCCGAAGGCGTGCATGAAGATGCTGGTGATGCCGAAGGCTATGAGCGGGGTGAGTATCGCCGCACCGGCCAGGATCGAATACTGCTCTCGCAACCGCATTCTCGGCGCAACCTGACTGAGCACCGTGATGGTCAGGTAGCCACCGAGGGTGCAGACGATCAGGAAGTAGAAGAGTCCGACGGTCGAGGAGTCTCGCGCCGTGACAGGCGCCGAGTCGATCACCGTGACCTGCTGCCCCGTCTGCTCCGCAACCGAATGCGCCAAGCTGCTCACCACGGAAACCGTCGAGGCGCCCGCGCCGGTGGCGATATGTGCGGTCACGGTGTCACCGATCTCGATGGCGCCGATCGCATCGCGGTTGTCGATCCGAGAGAGTGCGTCGGCGGCGTTGGCTGTGGCAACGATGTCGAACTTGTCACCCGACGAAGCCTGGATTCCGTCGATCAGCGGGGCCGTGACGGACGGCGACCCGACCACCACGATCGGTGCCTGATTCGGCGTCGGCGCATGGAAGGCGCTGACGTAGCACAGGCAGAACATGATGACGAAGAACAACGGAAATGCGAGTCCACTGCCCACCATCTTCCAATTGGTCGGCGGATCGACAACTTCTTCGCTGGGTACTCGGACGTCGGTATCTGTCATATTCCACGCTCTCTTCACTAACCGCATCTAGCTGTCAACACCGTTGACAGACTCAACAGTCAACACCGTTGACACGTTATAGTCAACGCCGTTGACAACGCGGTCGGCGAGCGAGCACAGAGGTCGATGTCGTGACACCCACGAGGCACACGCCAGAGCAGAAGCAACCCTCGACATCCGAGGCGATTCGCGCGGCGGCGTTCCAACTGTTCGGCGAGCACGGGTTCGGCGGCACGTCAGTTCGCGCCATCGCCAAAGTTGCCGGAATCGATCCGGCCCTGGTCATCCGGCATTTCGGGTCCAAAGAAGCACTGTTCCTGGAAACCACGCCGGTTGCGGACTACTTCGAAGGCCAGTTCGACGGCCCACTCGACACCCTCGGTGAGCGAATCGCCGCCTTCGTCCTGGGCAAGGCCGACGCCCGGATGCTGTCGGTGTACACAGCGCTCATGCGAGCGTCGGACAGTCCACGCATCCGGGAGCGACTCCGAGACATGACCGGAGTATTCGCCACCAATCTCGCCGCTCGTCTAGACGGCGAAGACGCGTACACCCGCGCACTCCTGGTCTCCGCCCAGGTGTCCGGGCTGTTGAGCGTCCTCAGCGACGAGAGCATCCCCCAGTCCGCAGATCGCGACGAGTTGGCAAAACTCTACGGCCGGGCGATGCAGACGCTGATCGATCAGTACTGAGCGATGACCTCCTCGGCAAACCGCCGAACGGAGTCGAGTCGCCCCTGACGATCACCGGCGTCAACTCCGTAGCGATACCAGGGCAAAACTCTGATTTCCGTGACTCCGAGAGTCTCGAGTTCGCGATATCCGTCCAGATCACGAACATCCGTCGGCGAGACGTTGACGCCGAAAGGAACATCGGCACGACCGTACTCGACCCGCAATTCCGTGAGACAATCGATGGCGCAGGCTAATTCGGCTTTGGTCGTGTTCACCGACATCCAACCGTCAGCCAGCCTGGCTGCACGACGCAACCCCGGTTCGCTGTGCCCACCGATGTAGATCGGAACCGGAATCTCCGGAGCAGGACTGATCATCAGAGCGTCGAAATCGTAGTGCTTGCCGTGGTATTCGACCCATTCCGGCCCACGTCCCGCACACACCGCCTTGATGATCTCGATGGCTTCGTCGGTACGCGCGCCGCGGGTGCGCATCTCGGTACCGGTGAAGGTGAATTCCTCGGGAATCCAGGACAAACCGACGCCGAGAGCGACGCGGTTCCTCGACATCACGGCCATGGTCGCGACCTGCTTGGCTACCAACAGCGGATCGCGCAGTGGAAGTTTGAACACGTTGGTGTAGAAATGAATTCGCGATGTGACGGCCGCCATCGCCGCCATGGCAATGAACGGATCAGGCATCGGCGTCTCGGGCGCCCACATCCGCTTCCCGTCAGCAGTGTACGGGTACGGCGCCGACACCTGCTCCGGATAGAACACGGAATCCGGCATCGCGATTCCGTCGAACCCCACCTCTTCGGCGACCTGCGCCAACTCGCACAGTTCCAGGGCGTCGATCATCGCACCGGCCAAGGACCACTTCATCGTTCCACCGTTTCGCCGTTGGGCGAGATCCAAGCGCCGCCCAAGAACATGATGTCGGTGATGTTGCGTACGACGCCGTGAACATTGCCGTCCCATGCGGTCAACACCGACGCCGGCCCCCAGATCACGTAAGGCACAGTCGCGTTGGCGTACTCCTGCACCTTGCTGATCGCCTCACGGACAGCATCGTCCGTCGATGCCGTCTGCACAGCTGTGATCATCGCGTCCATCTCCGGGTCCGCGAAGCCGGACGGGTTGTTCCTCGAATCACTGGCCATACTGTTGTACAAATTGAGGTACGGCGCTTCTTCTCCGACCGGAGCGCCACCTCTGGTCATGTCGAAATCGTGGTCCTTGTATACCCGTCGAACCAGATCGGTCACATCGGTCGCGTAGTCGATGGTGACGTCGAAACCGATCGCGTTCAGCGACGCCTGAACCGTCAGTGCCGTCGCCTGTTGGCTCGGCTCCGAGGTGGTGAGGTAGCGGAGTTTCCCGTCGTACCCGTCGGACTTCGCTTGATCGAGCAGCGCCTTTGCCTTCACCTGATCGAACGGAATGCCTGCTGTGTTGTTGTACCAACGTGACGTCTGCGGGACCAGTTCGGAACTGGCGGTGCCCAATCCGTTGTTCGCCCGGGTATTGACCGCCGCCGGATCCACCCCGTAGGCGATCGCCTGACGGACGCGAACATCGGCCCCGGGCTTGCCCTCACGGTTGTTGATCGTGCCGATCCCGTTCTGTCCGGTCGGACTGAGGTAACCCGAGTATCCGTCGTCGAGAGCTTGTTCGATCACGGCCTCGTCGCGGAGGATGTACGTCATGTCGATCTGGCCGCTCTTCAACGATTCGTACTGAGACTGCGCACCCGACGTGGGAACAAACCGCACTGTGTCCAGTGGAGGTTTACCGCCCTGATAATCCGTGCGTGCGGCGAGTACCAGTTCTTCGTGCGGGGCGAACTTGGCCAAGGTGAACGGACCCGCCCCGATCGGTGTGAACGCTCTCTCCCCGGTTCCTGAAACCGACCCTGCCTCTCCCCCTGAACTTCGCGCAACGATCATTCCGGGCCCGAGCGACAACAGCGCCGGGAATTGACGCCAGGGCCGCTCGAGCACGAATTCGACTGTGGTGGCGTCGGGCGTCTCGATCCGATCCACGATGTTGAGCCAGGTCTGCGATACATCACCCTTGCCTGCCACGAATCGATCGATACTCCACTTCACCGCTTCCGCGTCGAGCGGACTTCCGTCGCTGAAGGTGAGGCCGTCAGCCAAAGTGACGGTGTACGAGGTGAAGTCGCTGTTGTTCGACAGTGTCTTCGCGAGTTGTGGCACGAAGCTCCCGTTTGTGGAGTCGCTGCGTACCAGCGTGTCGTAAATCGCGGCCATTTCGGTTCCGCCGGTCGAACCGGCGGCTTGCGTTCTCGTGGGGTCCAACGAGGAAGGGAACGAATAGGACCCGAAGGTGAGAACACCGCCGTCGATCCGCTCCCCCACATCTGGGGCGCCCACAAAACCAGCTGCGCCACTACTGCTCGGTGAAGCCGATCCCGAGTTGTCCCCACTGCTCGACGCGCAGCCGGCCAACATCAATGCACCGGCAAGCCCGAGCGCGACAAAGCGAGGGCCGAACCTAATCTTCCTGGTGTACATACGTTCCCAATCTCCGTCAGCGTGTCAGATCTTGACTACCTTCGACGTCGGGATCGGGTGCGAGTCCGCCTTGATCCAGCGCAGCGCCCATGTCCCATCGGCATGCGAATCGGTGTCGATCCAGTTGCCATAACCCGGATCCTTCGCCGCCACGACGATTGTCATGGTGCCGTCGTCGTTGAGCTTCGCGGTGTGATTGTTGATGTAGATGTTCGTGCGGTTGTAGTCGAGGGACTCGACCCAGAAGTTCTGCAGCACGAAGTTGAAGTACTCGCAGTTCGGAACCTCGGTCTCGATGACCCACGCCTCGTCCTCGGCGAGCTTCCAGTAACCGTGGAAGTAGAAGATCGTCGGATCGCCGCCGGCATCCTGGAAGTAGTCCTGTCCCCAGTCGAAGATCTCGTTGGTGTGCGGCTGGAATTTGCGCGACCATTCCAGGAAGGTCTCCGCCATCCCCTTCACGATCCCGACGGACTTGGTGAGGCGCTCGCCGATCTCTTCCGGAGTCAACGGGACGAACTCCCCGTCCGGGTTCAGGCATTCGATGGTCAGATCACCGACAATCTCGTTGCGTCGATCCTGGTGAGTTTGCCGAACGGAGATGAGGTTGCTGTCGGGCGCCAAAGGCAGCCAAGCGCCCTCATCGGGCTTGTCGACGCTCGCGATGAACTCGAAACGGCCGTTCTCGTCGACCTCGAGGTCGTGGATATGCAGATCGCCGGTCTGCAGCATGGTGCCGTCGATGTGGTACCGATTTACGCGCGAGCCGAAGGTGATCAGCGGGACGGTGCCTCGGGTGCCGATGATCCGGTAGTTGTACTTACCGGAAATGTTGGCGCGCATGTAGACGTTGTCCGGGTTGTCGGCACCGATCTTCGTCATCATGTTCGGGTTCGGAGCCGACGAGAACTGCGGCCACCGCGGATCGGTGTACTCGACACAGTTGATCGTGCCGTACCGAAGCAACCGACTCAGGTAGCGGACGCCCTCGGCTTGAGTCAGCGGATCCTGAGGGACGATCTCGTCTTCCAGGACCTTTCCGACCTCGAGCAGATCTGCGCAGAACTTTTCCCAAACAGCATTCATGTGAATCTCCTTGTTTCGGTTGGGGCTTCGCCCTGTGCGCCTTTTTGGTAGTCGGCACTACCAAAAAGGCGCACAGGGCCGGAGGGCTTCAGGGTGTGGTGGCGAACTTCGCTTCGACGTCGGCAGCGCTCACGCCGAAATCCTCGAGCGAATAGCGATGCGACGGACGACGGTGCTCGGCAAGGCTGGCCTGATGCGACGCCTCCACCGCGGCGCGGGCGTCGTCTGTGAAGGGCAGGGCGAACTGTGCATAGATCTTCTCGACGGTGCCGACCGCATCGGCGATGAAGTCCTTGTAGTCGACGTCGATGAACTGATCGGGGTTGTAACGGCTACGGGCATTGTTGAAGTTCGCATTCCCTCGCGCCCACAACTCCAGTTGCGTGCGCCCGATGGCCGGACGATCGAAGGCCCTCGACATGTCGTGTCCGCCCTGCTCGACGAGGCTGAAGGTGGACGCCATCGATGTCAACGGGTCCCGGAAGGTCCGAACGAACAGTGCATCCGGATAGACCGACATGATCTCGTCGATCGCGAAGACATGGCTCGGGCTTTTGAGCACCCACCGTCTGTCCTGGTCGTGCAGCCCGATCAACTGCAGGTTCTTCTTGTGCCGCGCATATGTTTCGGTCCAGTCCTGCTCCGCCGGCCACCGGGTGTAACTCGGCACGTACGCCACCGTCTCGAACGCGGTCGAGAGCATCGTCTGCTGCAGCAGCCGCCAGCATTCCTCGACCTCCTCCGCCCCCATGAAATGAACCTTCATCAGGTCTGCCTCGTTACGCTGGCGAGCACGGTAGAAGGCGTCGGAGCGAACGTAATCTTCGTTCTCCGACCACTTGTCGCGCTCGGGGCGCGGCTGCGGCGTCTCGGCGAGCCACATCTCGGCGCCCTGATGCGCCGGGTCGGCACCGAGCAAACGGTGCAGCGCGGTGCTGCCGGTGCGGGTCAACCCGACCACGAAGATCGGGCGTTCGATCGGAACATCTACGTGCTCTGGATATTTCGCGAATCCGGCCTCACTGGTCAGGCGACCCGCGAGCGCTCCGACGATCATCTTGCGAGCGATCACCTTGCCGTGAGGAGTGAGGTCGGCCTCGTTCTGGAACGACTCGAGGAGAACTCGAAGTCCTTCGAGATAGCTTTCGCTGCCGAAGTTTTCGTACCCGGCCGCCTCGCGCGCAGCCTGGTGCAGGTGATCGATGGAACCGATGCCGTCGTAATCCTGTGTCATGGCTAGTCCTTGTATGAGTTGATCAGTGGTGCGTGTGACCGCAGTTGACGTCGAGACATTGCCCTGTGATGGCCCTCGCTGAATCGGACAGGAGGAAGACGACAGCGTTTGCGATGTCATCTGGCTCCGGCAATCGGCGCAGATCGGCGCCCGCTGCGATCTCGTCGTAGATCACCTTGGGGTCGACTCCTGCCGCCGCCGCCTTCTTCTCGAACATGTTCTTGACCGAGTCCGCCCAGATATAGCCGGGAGCAACCGAATTGACTCGAACGCCCTTGGGACCGAGATCGATCGACAAACTGCGTGCCATTGCCAGGAGCCCGGATTTCATGATGCGGTAGGCCCCGAACCCGGGAAGCTGGTTGCGCAACACCATGGACGTGACCATCACGACGGACCCGTGCGACTCGATCAATGCCGGAGCAAATTCTCTGGTGACGTTCAACGCCGCGAGCAAGTTGATGTCGATGCCCGACTGGATGGACACCACGTCGGCGTCCAGGAGCGGGACCTGCGCGGGTTGAACAAATGCGTTGTTCACCAAGCAATGCACCGCACCGAACTCAGCGACAGTTGTCTCCGCCAACGAAGCGATCGAATCGACGTCGGTGAGGTTCGTCGGTACGGCCAACGCGATTCCGCCGCGGTCTCGAATCTCCCTTGCCACCGATTCCAAGCGCTCGGGTGTGCGGGCAGCCAGAACAACCTTCGCTCCGGCCGCCGCACTCTGCAGCGCAATCGAACGACCCAGCGCCGGGCCCACTCCCGAGACGACGACAACCTTGCCTGCCAGCAGGCCCTGATGGGTCAGCACAGCGCCTGCGGATCGAGAACAACACTCAGGAAGATGATCTTGCCGTTCTCGTCGAACTCGAACACGTCGGTGGCAGCGAAGTCAGGGATACCGGCGCGCTGCACCCGAAGCTGCATCGCTGCGTACTTTCCCGTCACCGAAATCGGACCGAGCAGGCTGACTGTGAAATCGACCTGCGCGTTCGCGGTATCGAATTCGCGAATCTCGTCGATGCCGCGGTAGGTCTGGACCCCCAGCGGTTCGTGTTGAACTGCGTCGGGCGCAAACAGCGCAACCAGTCCGTCGACGTCGTGACTTCCGAGACACTTGACGTAATCTTCTACGGCAGAAACTATTTCAGCCCTGTCAGGCATGGATGCTCCTCGTGTTCAGGCGGATCAAGAAATGGTTCCGCGGGCGCGGAGATGGTCGACGATCGCGATCGCAGCGTCCTCGGTCGTCGTGACACTGGTGTCGATGTGAATGTCAGGGTTCTGCGGCGGTTCGTACGGCGAATCGATTCCGGTGAAGTTCACCAACTCGCCCCGTCGAGCCTTCTTGTACAGCCCCTTGGGATCTCGCTCCTCTGCGACGGCAAGAGCGGTGTCGACGAAGATTTCGACGAACTGTTCGTCGCCGATCAATTCGCGGGCGGCATGACGCTCGGCCTCGAACGGTGAAATGAAGGACGCGAGCACGATCAGACCGGCGTCCGCCATCAGTCGGGTGACCTCGGTGACGCGACGGATGTTCTCGACGCGGTCGGCTTCGGTGAATCCGAGGTCTCGATTCAGCCCGTGACGGACGTTGTCTCCGTCGAGGAGGTAGGTGTGCGCGCCGAGTGCGTGTAGTTGACGCTCGACATCGTTCGCGATGGTCGACTTTCCCGAACCGGAGAGACCGGTGAACCACAGAACTGCGGGTTGGTGTCCCTTGAGCCTGGTGTGCGCGGCCTCGTCGACGTCCACGGATTGCCAGTGAATGTTGTCCGATCGACGCAGCGAGTGCGTGATCATGCCCGCACCGACAGTGCCGTTGGTAAGGCGGTCGATGAGGATGAAGCTACCGGTGTCACGGTTGCCGACGTACGGGTCGAACGGGACCGGTCGATCGAAACTGAGGTTGCAGACACCGATTTCGTTGAGCGCGAGAGTAGTCGTTGCGGTCTTCTCGAGAGTGTTGACGTTGATCTTGTGTTTCGGTTTGGTGATGCGCGCAGTGACTGTGACGGTACCGATCTGGCACAGGAACGGCCGTTCGGGCAGCATGGGAGCCTCACCCATCCAGACGATGCAGGCCTCGAACTGATCGGCTACGGCCGGCGGATTGTCGCCGATGGACAGCACATCACCGCGACTGATGTCGATCTCGTGGGCGAGCGTGATGGTGACCGAGCGGCCCGCACCGGCAACGTCGAGGTCGCCACCCATGGTCACGATGCGCTCGACTGTGGACGTCTTTCCACTGGGGAGCACGCGGATGGGATCTCCGGGAGATACGGTGCCGGAAACGATCTGGCCGGAGAATCCGCGGAAGTCGAGGTCCGGCCGGTTGACCCACTGCACCGGCATCCGGAACGGAGCCGCGGCGGCAGCATCGTCGATGTCCACGCTTTCGAGATGCTCGATCAGGCTTGGTCCGGAGTACCACGGGGTATTCGCACTGCGCTCGGTGAGATTGTCACCCATGTATGCCGACATCGGGATGGCGACGAACCCGTCCAGACCGATCTCGTGAGCGAACTCTGCATAATCCGCGGTAATGGCATCGAAGACCTCTTGCGAGTAGTCGACGAGGTCGAGTTTGTTCACGGCAAGCACCACGTGCTTGATCCCCAGCAACGACACCAGATACGAGTGCCGGCGGGTCTGGGTCAGTATCCCCTTGCGGGAATCGACAAGGATCACAGCAAGATCGGCGGTCGACGCGCCCGTCACCATGTTTCGGGTGTACTGCTCGTGCCCCGGAGTATCGGCGACGACGAACTTGCGTCGCTCGGTCGTGAAGTAGCGATAGGCGACGTCGATCGTGATGCCCTGCTCACGTTCGGCGGCGAGACCGTCGACCAGGAGCGCGAAATCGAGCCCCTCCCCCTGGGTTCCGCTCTTGCGCGAATCGGCTTCGAGCGCCGTCAACTGGTCGTCGAAGACGAGTTTCGATTCGTAGAGCAGACGGCCGATCAAGGTGCTCTTGCCGTCGTCGACGCTGCCGCACGTGATGAATCGCAGCATGCTCTTGTTTGCATGACGTTCGAGGTACGCCTCGATGTCGTCAGCGATCAGATCCGAGGAAACAGTCATCAGAAGTACCCCTCTTGCTTCTTCTTTTCCATCGACGCGCTGGAGTCGTGGTCGATGACCCGTCCCTGGCGTTCGGAAGTGGTGGTGAGCAACATTTCCGAGATGATCTCGGTCAGGCTCGTTGCGGTCGATTCGACGGCTCCGGTCAGCGGGTAGCAGCCGAGGGTGCGGAAACGAACGCTCTTGAGTTCCGGGGTCTCTCCCGGCAGTAACGGCATCCGGTCGTCGTCGACCATGATCAGCGCACCGTCCCGCTCGACGACGGGCCGCTTGTCGGCAAAATACAGCGGAACGATCGGAATCTCCTCCTGGCGTATGTATTCCCACACATCCAGCTCGGTCCAGTTCGAGAGAGGGAAGACGCGCAGGCTCTCGCCCGGCGCTTTGCGGACGTTGTACATCCGCCACAGTTCCGGTCGCTGCTGCTTGGGATCCCAACGGTGCGCAGCTGATCGGATCGAGAAGATGCGTTCCTTGGCGCGGGATTTTTCTTCGTCACGTCGGGCGCCGCCGAATGCAGCGTCGAACTTGTAGTGATCGAGGGCTTGTTTGAGGCCTTCGGTCTTCCACATATCGGTATGGACAGCGCTGCCGTGAGTGAACGGGTTGATCCCCTGCTTCACGCAGTCCGGGTTGGTATGGACGATCAGATCGAGATCGCCTGCAGCAGCGGTACTGTCACGAAGTTTGTACATTTCACGGAACTTCCACGTGGTATCGACGTGCAGAAGCGGAAACGGCAGCTTCGACGGATAGAAGGCCTTGCGCGCCAGATGCAGCATCACGGCGGAGTCCTTGCCCACCGAGTACAACATCACCGGGTTCTCGCTCTGGGCAACAGCTTCACGCATGATGTGAATGCTCTCGGCTTCGAGTCGTTCGAGGTGCGTCAGTGTCGCGGTCATCGGCCCAGTTCCTCCAGTGCTTTCGGGGCGAGTTCGGGTCGGCAGATCAGCAGATCCGGCAACCACGGGTTTTCCTGGTTGTAGCGCAGTTCGCTGCCATCGATACGCGAAACATGCAGTCCCGCAGCATGTGCGACAGCAACGGGCGCCGCCGAATCCCACTCGTACTGTCCGCCCGCATGTGCATAGATGTCTGCCTCACCCGAGACGACAGCCATTGCTTTGGCTCCGGCGGATCCCATTTCGATCAACTCCGCGCCCATCGAGTCGGCCATGCGCATGACCGGTTCCGGACGACGCGTCCGCGATACGACGACTCGAACCGGCGTCGCGGCATCCCGTTCGGTCCGATCATCGCTGCTCGAATAGGTGACGCCAAGGGCAGGCATTGCGACCGCACCGGTTGTGAGGACACCGTTTTCGGTCAGCGCAACATGAACGGCCCAGTCCGATCGTCCGGCCTCGCCGTACTCACGGGTGCCGTCGAGAGGGTCGACGATCCACACCCGATCCGCAGCCAGCCTCGCGAGGTCGTCAGCCCCTTCCTCCGACAGCACTGCATCCGCAGGAAAGCGTCGGGCAAGTTCGGCGACGATGAATTCGTGACTTAGCCGATCGGCCGCGTTCTTGAAAGTCGCGACATCACCGTCGTTTTCGCCGAGGGATTTCCGATGGTCGAGCAGAAGTTCTCCAGCTGCAGCGGCGATGTCGATCGCCGCGCGTTCATCGTTAGTGCGTGTCATAGGTACTCCACAACTGTGTAGACCTCCCGATCGATACGGGAAGAAAGGTCAGGCCGACCGCAGAGTGTCCAGCACTTTGCACTGGCCTCGATGTGGTCTGCGCCATACCGTAACACCAGAATGAACGATGTTCATTCTATTTCGAACAATGTTCATTCTATGATCTGAGTCACATCCAATTCTGGGCGGCGTTCGACAACGAACAGTGTTCGATGTGAATTGAGGATGCCGACCACCGCGACTACGGTGATCAAATGAGCAGTACCAGCAGCAAGTCGATCTACGGCGACGCCGAAGTGCGTCGACGCCGAACTCTCGACGCGGCGATCTCGCTTCTGGACGAAGGAGGCTACTCCGCGCTCACGATCCGCGCTGTCGCCAAACGAGCCGGCACCAGCACTGGCCTGATCTACCAGTACTTCGTCGACAAGCAGGACATCTTCGCCGCCCTCCTCAGCGAAAGTCAGCTGGAAATGGCGGACTTCGTGAACTCGCTCCCCCGCGAGCAGGGACTGAGCGCCTTACTCGAGTCCATGATTTCCGAGTTTGCTCGGCACTGGGCACGGGTGGGTCGACTCACCACCACTTGGCGCGACATCGAAGGCATGGCCGGGTCCGACCGAGAAAGCATGCGGGAACTTCACGCATCCGTAGCGGTCTACAACTCGGCATTGATTCGAGCGCTCACCGAATCTGCTGCAGCCGAAGGGAGCAGGTTGATCGACGACCCCGCGTTGATCCATCTCGTGCTCTCCGGACTCAAAGGCCTGTCGGACACCATCGTCATCAACATCGCCAAAGAAGTCACACCCGAGTACTTCGTGAGCTTCTCCGCCCGGGCGCTCGCGCGGTCCATCACGGAGTGACGGACCGACACCTTACGAACGAACGAGGCGAGCGATGGCCGCCTGAGCTTCCTTGATCTTGACGTCCGCTTCCGGACCACCCTGCTTGGCAGCTTCGACGACGCAACCCGCAAGGTGGGCGTCGAGAAGCTTCAGGGACACGGACTGCAACGCGCTCGTCGCGGCGGATACCTGGGTGAGCACGTCGATGCAGTACCGGTCGTCTGCGACCATGCGTGAAATTCCGGCTACCTGACCTTCGATACGACGAAGGCGCTTGAGCAGATCGTCCTGCTCGGGGCTGTAACTACTCATACCGCAACTATACCCCCTACCCGTATGAGGGCTACTGCGATGCGACGAAGCCCACCCGGACGCGGCGCACGACATCGATGGCCATCAGCCCCGCAACCAGAATCGACAACCCGGCGCCCGAGATCCAGAGACCGTCGTAGTGCGTGCTCTCGAACGGTGGAGCGCCCTCCAGTATCGGTCCGAAGTCGGACGTCGTCGTACCCGCTCGCCAGCACACGACCGCCAGAATCGTTGCGGCGACTATACCGAGTACACCGATCCACGTCTTCACGTCGACACGCGGGGATGGCTGTGGCTCAGTCATCGGCAGACCCGTCCGGTTCGACACCAACCACAACGACCTGACTCAACGCCTCGCGCAGTGCCTGATCGTCCTTTGCCCACGCCCGCACCAATCCCCCGGTGGTCAAACGTAAGCCGATACCGTGCCGACGCCTGGGCACTCCGGACAGCTCACCGAGCGCGCGTGCCGTTTCCCACGGTTCCATTTCGTCCTCGTAGGCAGCGTCGTCGGACTCCGGGAACACCTCGGCGATCTCGGTGATCGGCACCTCTTCGGTTCCCTGACGCAACGTGGTCGCGGTCAGAAGTACGCTCGCGTGCCGCCGTGCTGCGATCACCTGCACGTAGACCAATCCGGTGAGGATCACGGCGAACATCGCCAGACCGAACCAATGCACCACCGGGCCCGTGAACAGTTCGATGACCAAGGCGATCAGGCAGAAGATCGGACCGAACGCGATGGCCCACCACCGAGAACCCGGTTCGTAGTACAGAACGTCCGGGCCGATTTCCGGCGCGCGATCAGCCACGGGCAAACCAACTTCGGGTGGTGTCGCGGTAGATCGCGACGCAGGCACAGATCAGCATGACGGGAACAACCAGCGCGAGCACGGTACTGATCCCGGCGACGACCAGCGCGATCTGCAGCACCGCGAACACTCCGGACACGATCACCAGGATCCGTCGGCACAACGCCCGTCCGGCGCGAGTGGGACCGGCGAGGCCGCCGATCGCGAGGCCGGTCAACAGCAGAACCAGCCCGGACACCCGCACGAAGGTGACGTAGATGTCGATGTTTCCGGCCGAAACGCCTTGATCGGTGAACTGCTCACGCAACGAATACGAAGCGCTGGTGACATTGATCAGGCCGAAGAGTATGAGCAGGAACGCGCTGGCGATCCACAGCCAGAATGCTGCCTCGACAGCCGTCGGGCGCCTGACCTTCGTAGAGATACTCACGGGTTCAAGTGTGCGCTATCCGCTGACGATGCCCGGAATCATGAGCATCAGGAGTGTCACCAGAACAGAGGCTCCGAGGATCGCGAACAAGATCACTTCGGTGCGTGAACCACGTTGGCGCAGTGGCGCGTCGTGGGTGCTTTCCGTACGCAGGGCTTCCTGAGAACTCATCGCGTCCGACCTCTCCCCTACTACTTCAGTGACCCGTTTCACAGTACCCCGAGCTACCTACCGGTTCCCCGCCGGGGGGAAACGAAGAAAGTACGGATTGGACTCTTTTCGGTGCATCATCACGATCGCCCCGACAGCAGCAACTGCCTGCAGGATTTCCGCTCCGCCGAACAGCAGAGTGGCCGCGCCGCCGTCTCCGCCGAGCCCGAAGATCACCGGGATCGCGGAGACCAGCATGAAGACGCCACAGAACGTCAGCAACATTCGAGCCCAGTTCCTGCCGCGACTCATCGCGCGCACGAACAGAAGGAACACCGCGGTGACGATCACGACCAAAACCGCAGAGAACACGATGACCAGTGGGAACATGCCCTCCACGTCGGAACGCGTCAGACCGGCGTCGACAGCTGCCTGATTTCTGAGCATCTCGTCGACGAACATCGACTTCTGCCCGAGCAGCATCCAGATCATCGCGCCGCCCTGGACCAACCCGAGCGCCGTCACAGCCCACCACAACTGAATCGCAGTCACGACGTCCGTCGGCGGCTCGGGTTTCGGCGCAGGTCCCGGGTATCCGTTGTAACCGGGGCCGTATCCCGGGATCTGACCCGTCGGCATCGGTCCGAGTTCGCGGTACGGCTGATTCTCGAACGGCTGGTTCTCGTAGGGAGGTTCCCGGCGGGGCGGTTCCTGGCGCGACGGCGGCCACTGCTCGGTCATGACACCAGCGTATCGGTCGATACCGGCGCAGCCACCATGCGTGACTCCGTCACAGCCATCCGGCAACTTCCGACGCCCAGTACGTGAGGACCACGTCGGCACCGGCGCGGCGAATGCTGATGAGCGATTCGAGAATCGCCGCGTCCCGATCGATCCACCCGTTCTGCGCGGCCGCGGTGATCATCGAGTACTCCCCCGAGATCTGGTACGCAGCGACCGGAACCGGGGACCGGTCGGCGGTCTCACGCAGAATGTCCAGGTAGGACATTGCAGGCTTGACCATCACCATGTCGGCGCCCTCGGCGACGTCGAGGTCTACCTCGCGCATCGACTCGCGGCGATTGGCGCCGTCCTGCTGATACGTACGACGGTCGCCTTGCAGTGAGGATCCGACGGCTTCACGGAACGGCCCGTAGAACGCTGACGCATATTTCGCGGCATAGGCGAGCTGGCCGACATCGACATACCCCGAAGCATCGAGTGCACCGCGGATCGCAGCCACCTGACCGTCCATCATGCCGCTGGGACCGAGCAGGTGCGCACCCGATTCAGCCTGCGCGAGAGCCATTTCTACGTATCGGATCAAGGTCGCGTCGTTGTCGACAGCGCCGCCGGCAGTCAACACGCCGCAGTGGCCGTGATCGGTGAACTCGTCGAGGCAGGTATCGGCCATGATGACCGTCGAATCGCCGAGTTCGTCTGCCAGAGCGCGCAATCCGACATTGAGGATTCCGTCGGGATCGGAGGCACCGGACCCCTGGGGATCCTTGTCCTCCGCCTTCGGGACACCGAACAGCATCAGGCCACCGACGCCGGCTTCCACCGCTTCCACCGCTGCGGACCGCAGCGAATCGAGGGTGTGCTGGAAAACGCCTGGCATGGAACTGATCTCACGCGGTGCGTCGATGCCGTCGGCGACGAACATCGGCAAAACGAGGTGCCGGGGTTCGAGCGAGGTCTCTGCCACGAGTCGCCGGAGCGCAGGAGTGCGCCGGAGCCGGCGAGGGCGATGAGTGGGAAACACGAGAAGTAGCCCTCCTTCGTCGGAACCTGTGAGCGGTTGAGGAGTCCACAGACTCCTCAACCACTCACGGGTGCGCTAGCGCCTTCGAGACTTCTTGCGCGGGGGCGGCAAAGCACCTTCGGCGCGCAGACGAGCAGCATGCTCGGCGAGAGCCTCCACCAGCGGTCCCACCTGCGAGGTCTCGGGCTGCACGTCGACGCGCAGACCGAACTCGATAGCGGTTTCGGCCGTCTTCGGGCCGATGCACGCGACCAACGTGCGGGCGTGCGGCTTGCCGGCGATGCCGACGAGGTTGCGCACGGTCGAGGACGAGGTGAAGCAGACGGCGTCGAATCCACCGGTCTTGATCATCTCGCGGGTCTCGGCCGGCGGCGGCGCTGCCCGGACGGTGCGGTAGGCGGTGACGTCGTCGATCTCCCAACCGCGTTCGCGCAGGCCCTCTGCGAGGGTTTCGGTCGCAATGTCCGCCCGCGGCAACAGAACCCGGTTGACCGGATCGAAAACGTCGTCGTACGGGGCGAATTCGGCCAACAGGCCTTCGCTGGACTGCTCACCGGTCGGGATCAGCTCGGGGTTGATGCCGAACGAGCGCACCTTGGCTGCGGTTGCTTCACCGATGCAGGCGATCTTCACACCGGAGAAGGCGCGAGCGTCGAGGCCGAACTCTTCGAACTTCTCCCACACTGCGCGAACAGCATTGGTGGAAGTGAAGACGACCCACTGGTAGCGACCGTCGACGAGTCCCTTGACCGAACGCTCCATCTGAGCCGGGCTGCGAGGCGGCTCGACGGCGATGGTCGGAACCTCGATCGGGATCGCTCCGTGAGTGACCAGACGGTCGCTCATCTCGCCGGCCTGATCCTTGGTGCGCGGCACGAGGACGGTCCAGCCGTACAGAGCGCGCGATTCCCACCACGACATCTTGTTGCGCTGCGCGACAACCTTGCCGACGGTGACGATGAGCGAGCCCACCAGTTCGGATCCGGCTTCGTTGAGCGTCGCGAGAGTTGCCTCGACGGTTCGCTGCTGACGAGTGGTACCGCGGACGGTGATCGCAGCAGGCGTCTGCGGGGCCAAGCCGTTCTCGACCAGCGCGCTGGCGGTCTCGGCGAGATGTCCGGACGTCGCGTGCAGGACAAGCGGTCCCGGTGCAGCGGCCAGAGCAGCCCAGTCGACTTCACCGCGAACGTCGGCCTCGGTGTGACCCGAGCCGAGCGCCATGCCGGCGTAGCTCGGCACAGCCGAACCGGAAGGCAGACCCGGGAGAACCTCGAACTGAACCTGCGTGCGGGCGACTGCGGTGACCTCTGCGATCACGGAATCCGTGGTCAGCGGGTCGCCGGAGACCAGACGCACGACGTCGTGGCCGTTCTTGGCCTCGTGCACCAATGTCTTTGCAACCTCGGCAGGCTCGCCGAGTGCCGGACGCACGTCCGCGATCAGCTCGCCGGTCTCCTCGTCGCGGCCCATGTCGATGCCGACGAGTGCGACGACGCCCTTGTCTACATCCGGATCGGTGAATGCCATTGCGGCGCCGGTGAGGACGTCACGTGCGCGAACGGTGAGCAGGGCGGGGTCGCCCGGTCCCGATCCCACGAACAGGATCCGTCCGGGAGTGTTCTTTCGGACTCGGGTCATCGGTGATTCTCCAGTGCGCTGTATCGAAATGGGAACTTGGTGCAAGTGCAAAGTGGGGCGTCAAACATCGGCTGCCTCGCCTGTAGTCACGTTCATCAACTCGCGGGCGCCGAGTTCGAGTAACTCGCGCGCTACCGCTCGGCCGAGTTCCTCGGCCTTGTCCGGCGCACCCACGGCGCCGGTACGGATGACGTCCGAACCGTCGATGGCGGCTGCGCAGCCGCGTACCGACAGTTCGTCGAAGATTCTGCCGTCGTCGTCGAGGGATTCGACGATCTCCGCGATCGCTCCCACCGGAGCGGTGCAGCCGGCTTCCAACTCGGCGAGCAGGGCGCGCTCGGCCGTAACTGCCGCCCGGGTACCCGCGTCGTCGTGCTCGGCGAGGATCGCCGCCAATTCCGCATTGGCAGAGAGGCATTCGACGGCCAGAGCACCCTGCGCCGGAGCGGGGAGCATCTGCACGGGCTCGATATTCTCGGTGATGAGATCGAGCAGGCCGATACGGGACAGGCCGGCGCGAGCGAGGATCACGGCGTCGAGTTCACCGGATTCGACTTTGCCGAGACGGCGCTGCAGGTTGCCCCGCAACGGCACGATGTCGAGGCCGAGACCGAGTGCCTTCAGCTGCGAAACACGGCGCGGCGCCGAGGTTCCCACCTTGGAACCGGCCGGAAGCTCCCCGAGGACCAGACCGTCACGGGCGACGAGCGCGTCACGCGGATCTTCGCGTGGCGGAATCGCCGCGATGACGAAACGCGGGTCCTGCGCGGTCGGTAAGTCCTTGTAGGAATGCACCGCAACGTCGACGCGGTTGTCCAGCAAGGCTTCTCGAAGCTCTGCCGTGAACACTCCGACGCCGATCTTCTGGACGGGATCGGTGGACTGGTCGCCCTTGGTCTTGATGATGACCAACTCGGCGGGATGTCCGGCCGCAATGAGGGCATCGCGCACGGTACCGGCCTGCGTGGTCGCGAGAAGACTTCCGCGAGTGCCGATCCGCAGCGGGCTCCCCGATCGAGGGGTGGTGACGCTCATGCCTGCAGGTCCCTTCCAGTGCGGTCGCCGTCCACCAGATCGGTGGGTGTGGCCACGGCCGCGGGAGATCCGGGGCTGAGTTCGAAGAGTTCGCGCAGCGCTGCTGCGTAGGAGTCGCCGCCGGGGGCCGACGCGAGTTGCTTGACGCGCACGGTCGGGGCGTGGAGCAGCTTGTCCACGACGCGTCGCACGGTGCGTGCAACCTCGTCGCGCTGCGGATCGTCCAGGCCGGGCAGACGCGAATCGAGTCGCATCAGTTCGGCTTCGACGACGTCGGCGGCGCGCTGCCGCAAAGCCGTCACGGTCGGAGTGACCTCGGCGAGGCGCTGTCCGGCAAGGTAGGTCGCAAGCTCACCGGCGACGATGGTGCGTGCGGCATCTGCGTCGGAAGCGGCTGCGCCTGCCGCTGGATCACGCTGCAGCGTCTCCATGTCGAGAACGGTCACACCCGGCAGGCCGGCGACGGCGGGATCGATGTCGCGCGGCAGCCCGAGGTCGCAGATGACGAGGTGCTTGGTGTTGTCGCGATCGGGCTCGGCGAGTGCGCGGTGCACATCCGCCAGGGTGACCACTGCCCCGACCGCGCCGGTACAGGTGACCATGACATCTGCCTGCGCCATCGCGGCCGAAAGCTGATCGAAGGCAACACCGTCGGCGTCGACGCCGTTGGAGCGTGCCGTCTCTGCCAGGTGCTCGGCGCGTTCCTGTGTCCGGTTGACGACGACGATGCGTGCGATTCCGGCGCGGGTGAGATGCGCAACCGACAGACCGCCCATCGATCCTGCCCCGACAACCACGGCAGTGCGGCCGACCAGGCCACCCTCACCGATGATGCCCGCTGCACGATCGAGAGCCACGGACACGACTGATGCTCCGGCGGAGTCGATTCCGGTTTCGGAATGCACTCGCTTGCCGACGCGCAGTGCCTGCTGAGCCAGTTCGTGGACTACGCGTCCGGCGGCCTGCTGCGCATCCGAAGATGCGTAGGCCGAACGGATCTGGCCGAGGATCTGCTGTTCGCCGATCACCATGGAATCGAGGCCGCTGGCCACCGCGAAGAGGTGCTCGACGGCTGCTTCGCTGTAGCGGACGTACGCGTGAGCGTGCAGCGCTGTCAGGTCGAGACCCGAATGGTCGGCCAGGATTTCACCGACCTCGGTGAGTGCACCGTGGAACGCGTCCACCACCGCGTAGACCTCCACCCGGTTACAGGTGGAGACGATCATCGCTTCGGAGATGTGCGAAGACGCCAGAAGCTTGTCGATCAGCTTCGGACGATCGGTGTCGGTGACAGCTACTCGCTCGAGCACCGGGACGGGCGCGGTTCGATGCGAGACCCCGACAAGCAGAACACTCACGGCGCGATCACTGATCCGTTTCTTGTCGAACCTGCTCCGACCGGAGCGGGTGAACTGGTGGATGGGACTGACGAAGCGGATGCGGCGTGAGCCACTCGTACTCGCGGCGCGCTGGATGCCTGATCGGCATTGCGCGCACTGTTGAAGGAGAGAACCTGCATCTCGACGGCTAGATCTACACGTCGCAGTTCCACGTGATCGGGAACGTCGAGGGCGATCGGCGAAAAACTCATGATGCAGCGCAGCCCGGCGCTGACGAACTGGTCGCACACGCCCTGAGCTGCCTCGTCCGGTGTGGAGATGACGCCGATGGTCGCATTCAGTTCACGGCAGGCGACGGTCAGTTCCTCGGTGCTGCGCACGACGAGATCCCCGACTCTGCTTCCGATTCGATCTGCGTCACTGTCGAAGAGTCCGACCATCTCGAAACCGCGGCGGCTGAATCCGCCGTAGCCGACCAGTGCCTTGCCGAGGTTTCCGACTCCGACGAGAACGACCTTGTGCCCACGATCGAGTCCGAGTGCACGCTCGATGCGGATGCGGAGCCTGTTGACGTCGTACCCGACGCCGCGGACGCCGTTGGGTCCGAGGAACGACAGATCCTTACGCAACTTCGCTGATCCGACACCTGACGCCTGCGCGAGTTCCTCGCTCGAGACGATGGAGGTACCCCGGTCGGACATCACTCCGAGGACCCGCAGGTATGCGGCCAAGCGCGTCACCGTAGCCTGGGGGATGACGCGATCCTGAGCGATCGGGTCGGTAACCGAGGCGCTGGAAGCGTCGGTGACGGAAGAGCCCGCAGCGCCGGTGACGCGCTGAGCCACAGGCTCATGCGTCTGGTGCGGTTCGGTCACGTCGCTGGCTCCTCGTCCGGTCGACACGACTGTCGACCTCCACGATGCTCCGGGGGAATGTTCACACCACGGTAACCGCTTGTGAACCCATGCACAAAGTTGCTCGAGACGGGTTCGATGTGCCGTTCACCTGCAAAGCGGCTCCGCGGACAACTTTGAGGGTTGCCTTACTTGCGTAAATCGTCACGAAGGCGCTCCTCGTCGACTTCCCAGTAACCGTGCTCGCGTCCGTCGAGAAGAATGACGGGCAATCTGTCTCCGTACTCCGCTCTCAGCTCTGGATCCGTCGCGGCAGCTTCGTCCACGTCGATGCACGTCAATTCCAGCTCGAACTCGGAACAGACCCGTCGCAGGACCTCCGCCGCGCCGACGCAGGACGCGCATCCTGCGCGTGTCAACAGGGTCACTTCATGCGTAGCTGCAGTCATCGACGCATACCTTTCTTCTACGGGGACGCCATCTACTTGATCGGTCGAGTGTGCCTCCGGAGCCCCACTCGGTACCAAATCGGCGGAGAGGAACGTCACACACCACAGGGAAGGTCACCATCCAACCCATCGGGCCTCATCGCGGAGGATAGGCTGACTCGAAGAGTTCTCTGCTCGAGAATGCAACACGGGAGGTGCGGGTGCCTGCGCGATCACTACCGAACGGCTCCGGATTCGGATCAGGGCTTGCCGGGGTCATTCTCCCCGGACGTCGCCATGTGAAGAATCCGCTGGGCCCGAGTGAGTCGGAAGTTCGAGCCAATCTCGCCGGCGAGGCGAGCGCTGACGCAGCTCTGGCATTGCACGAAGCTGCCAACCCCACAGAACCGGAAACCGGCGAAGAGCCCCCGGCCGTTCCGCGCGACCTCACGGCCGCCGCATTCTTCGACGTCGACAACACCATGGTGCAGGGTGCGTCGATCATCCACTTCGCCCGTGGTCTCGCTGCACGAAAGTATCTCAAGACCTCGGATCTGGTGGATTTCGCGTGGAAGCAGATCAAGTTCCGAGTCACCGGCCGAGAAAGTAGTGACGACGTCGCCGAAGGCCGCGAGAAAGCACTGTCCTTCGTGGCCGGTCGATCCACCGCCGAACTCGCCCGCCTCGGCGAGGAGATCTACGACGAGGTCATCGCCGACAAGATATGGCCAGGCACGAGGGCGTTGGCCCAGATGCACCTCGACGCCGGACAACAGGTGTGGTTGGTGACGGCAACTCCGGTCGAACTGGCTCAGGTCATCGCCGAGAAACTGGGATTGACCGGCGCCTTGGGCACTGTCGCCGAGAGTGAGGACGGCGTCTTCACCGGCCGACTCGTCGGCGACATCCTGCACGGCATGGGCAAGGCGCACGCCGTACGGACGTTGGCGGTGCGTGAAGGACTCAATCTCAAGCGCTGTTCCGCCTACTCCGACAGCCACAACGACGTTCCGATGCTCTCGTTGGTGGGGACACCGGTGGCGATCAATCCCGACGCAGATCTTCGTGAACTCGCGAAGAACCGCGGGTGGGAAGTTCGCGATTTCCGCACCGGACGAAAGGCCGCCAAGATCGGCGTACCGACGGCGCTGGTGCTCGGAGCGGTCGGCGGGGCGCTCGCGGCAATTCTCGCCAGGCGCAAAGAACAGAACGCCTGAGCGGGTTCGGTCCGGATCGAGCAGCGATCCGGACCGAACTCAGCCGAGAAAGACGTTGCGACGCTTGGCCAACAGTCGATACAGCGTCTGCTGAATCGTTTCTCGGACGTGGTCCGTGACCTCGAACAGGACCATCGGATCGTCGGCGGCACCGCTCTCGAAGGTATCGGTGACGATGGGCTTTCCGAACTCGATGTACCACTTCGACGGCAACGGAACCAGGCCGAGCGGCCCGAAGTGTGGAAACAGCGGTGTCACCGGGAAATACGGAAGACCGAGAACGCGTGCGAGTGTGGTGAGATCACCGATTTTGGGATAGATCTCCTCCGAACCCACGATCGAGCACGGAATGATCGGAACACCGGTTCGCATTGCGGCCGACACGAAGCCACCGCGCCCGAACCGCTGCAACTTGTACCGCTCACTGAACGGTTTCCCGATGCCCTTGAATCCTTCCGGGAACACGGCCGCGACTTCACCGTCGTTGAGCAGACGCTCGGCGTCGGGGTTGCAGGCCAACGTATGACCGGCTTTGCGCGCCAGTCCACCCACCACCGGCATCTCGAATGCCATGTCCGCAGCCAACATTCGCAGTGGACGATGCGCTGGATGGTGATCGTGCACGGCAACCGACGTCATCAGTCCGTCGATCGGGATCACACCGGCGTGGTTGGCGACCACAAGCGCTCCCCCGGTGAGGGGAATGTTCTCGATCCCACTGACCTCGACGCGAAACCACTTCTCGAACAACGGGCGCAACATCGGCATGACGACGTTGTCCGCGAAATGCGGGTCGAACCCGAACTCGTCGACCTCGTAGTCGCCGGACACCCGACGTCGGAGGAATTCTGCTGCCGAGGCGATCTGGTCGACGATCGCCGACCTGGCCGAATCGACGAACGTGCTCTCACCGCCGTGGTCGGCCGCCGAGGACACTCCGGACGGATGCCGGCGCTCACTTTGTTCACGGATGTCACGCTCTGCACCGGTGACGGACTCACGCGAACGGGAAGTTGCCGACTTTCCGGTGTGAGTTGCGCTGGGCCGCAGGGGAATTACCTTCGCCACGTCAGTCACCCCTTCACCGCACTTCGTCCCGACAGCGGCATGTGCATCACGTCTGCACTTGTTGCCGCCGCGGCGGCGTCACCGCCGAGGATGGTGGTCAACGCATTCTCCGCCCGATCGATCCACTCGGACTTGATGATCCGGCGCGTCTGCATCGCACGCATGAAATCGTCGAGTGCTTGCATGGTGGTCCATCGCGGCTCGAACCCCAACTCGCTGCGCATGCGAGTGGTGTCGAGTCCGCAGCCGAACCGGAAGTACTCGAGTTGCTCGTCGGTGTACAGCCTCATGGACGACCCCACCAACGCGCTCCCGACGCTGCGGAACAGAGCGAGCGGCATGGGAACTTCCACCCTGCCTGCCCGGCGGATCGCCTGCGACATCATGACCACTCCGTCGCCGGCGATGTTGTACGTACCCGAAGCGTGTCCGATGGTCGCCTTCTCCAGCGCCGCGAGGGCATCCTCGACGTGGAGCAATTGCAGGCGCGCGTTGCGCCCGACGATGGTGGGCACGAGTGGGGCGGTGACGTAGTGCCCGACGGTTGCAGTCAGCTGAGGTCCGATCAACGGCGCCAACCGCAGAATCCCGACCGAGATGTCCGGGCGCCGACGCCCCATTCCGCGGAGGTATCCCTCGATCTCGAGGCTGTCGCGGGCATATCCGCCCGGCGGCCGGCGGCGCGCACTCATTTCTTCGGTGAACTGAGCGGGATCCTTGGCACTGCACCCGTAGACGACCGAAGCCGAGCGCAGGACCACCTTGCGAACCGTCGGAGCTTTCTGGCAGACCGCGAACAGTTGCATGGCGCCGATGACGTTCATGTCCTTCATCGCGGCGCGGCTGCCGGCTTTGGGGGCTTTCTGAAGCGTCGACGCGTGCACGACGGTGTCGACCTCGGCGTTTCGGATCACTTTGCCGATCAGCGGATTGCGGATGTCTGCTCGCACGAATTCCGCGCGGCCCATTCTGCGCATCATGTCCTTGCTCGGACTGACGGCGTCGACGGCGATGACACGCTCGATCGACGGATTCTGCGCAAGCCTGGTCACCAGGTAGCCGCCGAGAAATCTGCTCGCCCCGGTCACCAGTACGACGCGAGGCGTCGTGCCCCCTGAAGTGTTGTCACCTTCAACCACCAAGTACCCCCATATCCAGTAGAAACGCGCTCTGCCGAAGCGTCCCTCCCGCGATTTTCCCCCACTTTACGGGCAGAGGGGGTCCCGCGCTGACTACCCAAATTTCGGCCATTCAAGACAAACCGCCCAGCCAATGAGACGTGGCACACATCGCTTCCCCCCGAATATGCTGATGCCCGCCACCCCGGAAGGGGTGGCGGGCATCAACAGGTACTGCTTATTTACCGAGTTTCCTGCGCTGTACTCGGGTACGACGAAGCAGCTTGCGGTGCTTCTTCTTCGACATGCGCTTGCGACGCTTCTTGATCACTGAACCCATAGCGGGTGTCCCTCACGTTCTTCTCTAGCGTTCCTGCGCACGCCGGTCACGTACGCCTGCGCCAAGCAATTGGCGCCTGGCCCTCGTTTTAACTAGCTCAGCGCCTTACGACACCAGCTTGCTGGTACGACAGTGACTCATCGTACCGGTGTGGTCTCACTCGGCATAAACCGAGCCTCCGGCACAGCAACCGCTGTGCCCGCGACTCGGCTCACGCCGAGGTCATCCTCTTCGAACCGGCTGGTCAGCCGGCATCGAAGTACGAGGTTTCGAGGTAATCGTGCACTGCCTTCGCATGTACACGGAACGAACGGCCCACTCGTACAGCGGGCAATTCGCCACTGTGTACCAACCGGTACACAGTCATTTTCGACACCCTCATCAAAGTTGCTACCTCAGCAACAGTGAGGAATTGCGTGCCGGCCACTGCCGGCTTTCCGTCGTGGGACGAACCCATGGACGGCTTGTTTGCAGACACCATTAATCCACATACCTCCAGCACGACTCGCGCCGCCGGCTTCCCCTCCGGCGGAACAGACACGTACGTACTAAGTCGAGCTTAGCTGTACTGGTGGGGTTAAAGCGACGGGTGTGGCTAAACGGACGACTAATCCGCAGCTGCACCCATTGCGGCCGAGCGCGACTTGGCGGCATCCAAGGCATCGAAGAACGCCGTCCGCAGGCCGCCCGCTTCGAGCTGACGCAGTGCCGCAGCCGTCGTTCCGCCCGGTGACGTCACCGCGGCGCGAAGATCCGTCGCGCTGTCGCCGGTGCGATCGAGCATCGCTGCGGAACCGACCATCGTCTGCACCACCAATTCGGTAGCGACCGGGCGCGTCAGGCCGAGACCGACTCCCGCGTCGATCATCGCTTCGGCGACCAGAAAGAAGTAGGCCGGGCCGGAACCGGAGACCGCCGTGACCGCGTCGATCTGCGATTCGGGAACCGTGACCACCTTGCCGACGCTGCCGAGGATGCCGCGTACGAGCTCGAGATGCTCGGCCTTGACGTGCCGTCCGGGCGAGAGCACGCTCACGCCCTCCCCGACCAACATGGGGGTGTTCGGCATGACGCGGATGACCGGGAACCCTGCGGGCAGACGCGTTTCGAAGAATCCCGTGGGGATTCCCGCCGCAAGGGAAACGATCAATTGTTCGAGGTCGCCGTCCAGATCGACCTTCGTCAACGCCGTGAGCGCTGACTCGACGTCGTTCGGCTTCACCGCGATGACGATGACGTCCGCACCCTCGGCGGCATCGGCGACCGTGCTGACGCGGATGGAGTATTCGGCGATCAATTCGTCTGCGCGAGGCTGATATTGCTCGGCGACGACCAGATCCTTGATGGCGTGGCCGGCCTGCAACAGCCCGGAGATCAGCGCCTCGCCGATCTTGCCGCCACCGATAATCGCAATTCTTGTCATGGCGAACAGCCTGCCACGACCGCAGCGATCGACCCTAGCGGGGCATCATCGCCAATTGACGACTCTGGACGACGACTGCGCCCGTCGAATCGAGAACAGCATGATCCTCTTCGAACCACGTGCTGCCCAGAACATCCGAGCTCGCCCGCACGCGAAGCCATCCCGGCGTCGGCAGTCGGCGCAGGTACGTCGTCAACTGCACGGTCGGCGCCCACCCGAACAGGCCGCGGTTCATCGTCACCGGCGCGCTGATGTCACCCGCCATGATCGCGAACAGCACGGCGGTGTCGAGGTCGTTTTCGTCCTCGGGTCGAGGACGGACCCACATCCTGACCTCGGCCTCGCCTTGGCTGCCGGTCAGGAAGTGCGCCGAGGTGGTGTCGATTCGCATGTCGCAACCCTGACCGACATGCACGACCTGCGCCATCGGGTGATCGCCGATGACTGCCACCGCACTCTCCGGCGGTTCCGGTGACATGGCATCGATCGACGAGGCCGTGACGAAGGTGGGGTCGCCGTCATCGGGGAATCCGAGCGTGACCGCCGCGCGAACAGCGCTGCGGCCCGCCTGGCTCAACTCGACGTCGAACAACGCGACCTGGCGTCCCTGCTTTCGGACGATCACCTCCAGTTCGACTTCACCCGGATCTGGGGCCGACAGATAGTTGGCGCTCACCGCGAGTGGCTGCATCTTCAGAAGCGAGTCGTTCTCACCTGCGCCGTCTCGCAGACATCGACGCGCGGCCGCGGCGCACACAGCCATCATGGAACCTCCGTGCACTTTCGGCCCGATGGTCCAGATCGAATCGATCGTTGCGGTGTATCGCCCGTCGCCGAGCGAGGTGAGGCGATTGAGATCTTGAAAGGGACTGGTGCTCATCGATTTTCCTGTTCGGTGCTTTCTCGGTGTTGCGGGAAATGTCGTGCGGCCAAATCTTGGTGCGCCAGGCGTCGCAAAGCTGTCAGGACGGGTTCGTACATGGCGGTTCCGAGGACCGCATAGCGAATGCCGTCCTCGGTCGAACTGGTAGGCATCAGCTCGATTTCCACTTCGGCAATCCCTCGGATGTGGTCGCCGTAGGCGCGCAGGCGCTCGTCCGAGAGACTCAGTCCTGCATCCTCGAGGCCGATCAGTGCCCGCTCGAGGTGCGCGACCGCCACGTACCTCGGTTCGAAGACCTGACCGAGAAACTCCAGAACCTTGCGAGCTCTGGGGAACTCTGGATCCGGTTCAGGTTCGACGTACGGGGGTAGTTGCGCGATTGCGCGGCCGAAAGTCTCGAATTCGGATCGCTCGTCACTGTCCACCAGTTCGAGCACCGCGCGAATCCGTGGAATCGCGAGTCCCGCCCCGGCCAGGGCCCTGATCAACGCGAGTCGCCGGACGTGCTGTTCGCCGTACCTCGCTCCCGTTGCGCTGGTCGGCTCACCAGGCATCAGCAGACCTTCACGGAGGTAGTACTTGATAGTGGCCAGTGCAACGCCGGACTGTGCGGCCAGTTCGGAAACCTTCACCGCTCCTCCGTCCAACTCGCTCGACCCTTTACTGGATAGTGATGCTATCCAATGGTGGCCGAGCATCGGTAAGGAGGACACGCCTTGCGCTAGGGTTGAACCTTCTTTAGTCACACCACCAGAAATTTCCGAACGGAGCGAACAGGCGGAATGACGGATTTGCAGTCGGAGGCTCAGCCCGACGAACAGTGGCGCATCGTGGAACCACTGACGCTGACTCCCCTGCTCACCGCCGCACTCGAGGTGTTCCACGAACTCGGTTACCACGGAGCGTCGGTTCGTGACATCGCAAAACGTGCCGGTGTCACCGTGCCGACGCTGTATTACCACCACGGCAACAAACAGGGCATCCTCGTCGCGCTGATGGAACCGGGCATCGAGAACGTCACCGCACGCGCGAGCGCTGCGGTCGACGCTGCCGGACCGTCGCCGACGGCACAGTTCGGCAATCTCGTCGAGGCGTGTGTTCTGCACATGACCAGTCGCTCCGACATAGCCTTCCTCGATTCCGAACTGCGATACCTCGAGGACGCGGAACGAAAGAGCTACGCCGCCAAGCGAAAGAAGCTCGAGAACCTACTCGTCGACGTACTGACGGCAGGCGTCGAGAGCGGTGAGTTCACGGTCCCGGACATCACCGGAACGGGCCGTGCACTACTGGGAATGTGTCAGTCCGTCGTCCTCTGGTATCGACTCGACGGACCGCAGACTCCGCGCGAAGTCAGTGTTCTCTACCGCGAGATAGCCCTGAAAGCCGTCGGCATCACTTCTTGAGCACTGAACTTCCCGGCATGTCCGATTAGCCCTTAACTGACGAACGTCACACCTGTCGGCTGACACCGAAACCGGGACGCGCCCACGGTCGCGGGTCCACACTTAGAAGCAGAGATGCGCGGGGTGGATCCGCAGACCGAGGGAGTTCTTGACGTATGGCCAACAGCAATCCATTTGTTCCTCCTAGCGCGGTCGACGTCGACCTTTCCGCGGTCGCCTGGGGGGCGAACCGCACGATGTCCGACTTCGAGACTGGAATGTGGCGGATGGAAGAGGCGCAGCCGCAACTGCGCTCACCGATCGTTGCGGTGGAGGTTCTCGATCGTGCCCCGGACTGGGATCGACTTCTCGACGCAGTCGAGTGGGCATCGCACGTGGTTCCGCGTATTCGTATGCGAGCAGTGGAACCGGCAATGCAGCTGGGCAATCCGGTGTGGTCCGTCGATCCCGAGTTCGACATCGGCTACCACCTACGACGCGTCCGCTTACCTGCACCGGCGGACTTCGATCACGCACTGCGCATGTGTCGTCACCTTGCGACGGAACCTTTCGACAAGGCTCGACCGCCGTGGAGCGCGCTGCTCATCGAAGGTCTCGACGACGGTCGCGCCGTGTTCGTGGTCAAGACTCACCACTCCATCACCGACGGCATGGGCGGCATCCAGATGATGACGCTCCTGCACAGCAGACGCCCGGACCCCACTCCGAACAAGCCCGACCGCACACCGCCTGCTCCTGAGCATCTGTCGTCGGTGGGCGCCTTCGGCGAGGAGGTGGTCAGCGAGATCCGGCGTGCGCCCTCGCGTATCGCCAAGCTGGTCCGTGGTGCCACCAATGTTGCGACCACGGCGATCTCGAGTCCGATCACGACAGCTTCCGAGGTCCTCGGTTACGCCAATTCACTCCGCAAGATCGTCACTCCCCCAGCTCGTTCCGGTTCCCCTCTGCTCCACGATCGTGGTCTCGGACGATGGTTCGGAACTCTCGAAGTGGGTGTTCCCGAGCTCAAGGCCGGAGCAAAAGCTGCCGGCGGCTCACTCAACGACGCGTACGTCGCCGCTTTGCTCGGCGGCTTCCATCGCTACCACGAAGCCTTCGGACAATCCGTCGAGAGCATCCCGATGGGTATGCCGATCAGCATGCGCACGGGCGCGGATGCCAACGGCGGCAACCGGTTTGCAGCCGTTCGCTTCAACGGCCCGGTCGCCGAAACGGATCCGGCCAAACGCATCAGGCAGGTGCGAGAGATCGTTCTGAGTCTGCGTGAGGAACCGGCGTTGGACGCTATCGACGTCGCCGCCCCGATCCTCGCTCGCCTGCCGAACTATCTACTCGCGAACTGGTATCTGTCCCAGTCGACGGGTCTGGACCTGCAGGCGAGCAACGTCGCCGGCGTACCGGTACCGGTCTATCTCGCCGGAGCGAAGATCGAGCGGATGTTCCCGTTCGGCCCGGCGCCCGGTTGCGCGGCGATGGCGACACTGGTCTCCCACGTCGGGGTGTGCTGTATCGGAATCAATCTCGACACCGCCGCGATCACGAAGCCCGCGCTGCTGATGCAGTGCTTGCAGGAGAGCCTGGACGAGATCGTCGCTCTCGGAGTCACAACGGAAGGTGCGTGAGTCATGAGCGAGAACACGACCAACCCGCGCGTGTACCTCACCGAAACCATGACAGAGGCCGAAGCCGGCGTGCTGCGAAAGTGGCTTGCCGACAAGGCAAGCTCATCCGAAACTCGGCCGGTCACCGTCAACATCACCGACAAGACCCTGGCAGAACTGGCGGCACGGACCGACGACCCGATGCTCGCACCGCTTCGCGTGGTGTGGATTCCGGACACCCATACCAAGCACAACGTCGCGGTGCGACTACGTGATGCGCTGGCACCACGCGATCCTCTCCACCCCGGACGCGGTGCACAACGCAGAACCCTGCGCACCGACCCCTCTCGGTGCCAGGTCATCGAAGGTGAACCCGCACCACTGAGCGATCTCGAGCGTCGCCTCGAAAAGAGCGGTGGCGGTTCGCTACCGGAGTTCATCCGACGGCAGGCCGCTCTGGCACTCGAACGCGCCGAATTGGGCCTACTGGGTGGCCAGTACAAGGTGTCACGGTTCGTCGTCGACGAGATCACCGACACCCGCCGATTCGCCACCGAGGTCATGGCTTTGGCCGACCGGTTGAACATCGCCGTCGCCGAAGTCGATCGCCGCGCACGTGAAGCTCTCGAAGAAATGGTTGCCACCCAGAGTCGCCAAGCCATCGCGGTGTGGGATCGCCTGGGCCGCTACTTCGCTCGCGCCTACAAGCTGGACGTGGACACGAGCCGCTTCGAGGAACTCCGTGAGCTGAACAAGGAACACTCACTGGTCTTCCTCCCCAGTCACCGTTCGTACCTCGATCCCCTCGTCCTGCGTCCGGCGTTGATCGCGAACGGCTTGCCGCTCAATCACGTCATGGGCGGCCTCAACATCAGTTTCTGGCCCATGGGCTCGATCCTCAAGCGCAGCGGCACCGTCTTCATTCGTCGAAGCATCGGCAACGACGAGGTCTACAAGTGGTCGATGCACGAGTACATGCGCTATCTGCTGACCAAGCGCTTCAATCTGGAGTGGTACATCGAAGGTGGACGCGGACGTACCGGGAAACTACGCCCGCCGCGCTTCGGTCTCCTGACCTACCTGACCAAGGCATTTCAGGTCAGCGGAGCGTCCGACGTGTACCTCGTCCCGGTTGCGCTGAGCTACGACCAACTCTACGAGGTCGGGGCCATGGCTGCCGAGGCGCTCGGCGCCGAGAAGACACCGGAAGGCCTGCGCTGGATGGTGGGTTACGTACGCGCCCAGGGAAAACGCAACGGTGTCGCGCACGTGACCATCGGCCGGCCGCTCTCACTCGCGGACGCACTCAGCCAGGAAACCGATCAGCGCCTCGCCATTCAGAAGGCCGGCATCGAGGTGTGTCACCGCATCAACGAGGTCACCCCGGTGACCGTGTCTTCACTGGCGATGTTGGCGTTCCTCGGAATCGAAGACCGGGCGTTGACAGTTCGTGAACTCACCGCGATTCTCACGCCGCTGTTCGGCTACATCACCGCGCGAAATCTTCCGATCGCCGGCGACGTCGAACTGTCCGATCCGCGTGTCATCGAGAAGGCATTGCAGACACACGTCGATTCCGGGGTGCTCGAGCGCTTCGATCGGGGCGGCGAGCAGGTCTTCTACCTCGGCAAGGACCAGCATCTTGTCGCTGCCTTCTACCGCAACAACACGATTCACTTTCTTGTCGTGCGTGCCATCACCGAACTCGTACTTCAGGCAGCCGTCGAAGAGCGGTTCGAGGACCCCATCGGGGACGGGTGGGCAGAGGCCAAGCGCATCCGAGATTTGTTGAAATTCGAGTTCTTCTTCAGTGACCGGGACACGTTCGAGCAGGAGATGCGGACCGAGCTGACGCTGATCGACCCCGAGTGGGAAACCGTCATGGCCGACGACAAACGAACCGAGCACATGATCGAGACGGTTCGCCCGTACCTCGCGCACCGCGTGCTCCAACCGTTCCTCGAGGCGTACCAGGTTGTCGCCGATCAGCTTGTGCTCGCGCCGATTTCGACATCGTTCGACGAAAAGTCGTTCATCAGCAACTGCATCGACGTCGCACATCAGCGTCGACTGCGGCAGCAGATCGCCAGCAACGAATCCGTCTCCGGCGAATTATTCGCCACCGCACTGAATTTGGCGCGCAACCGTAACTTGATCGAAGTCGACGACGACGGAGTCCGGGCCAGGCGCCTGGCATTCGCTGCCGAGATCAAGGTTCAGGTCGAGCGCCTGCGTCACCTTCGCGCACTCGCGCATGCACGACTCGATCAGGTGGCGATGCCGGTACCGGACGCCGCCGCGGTAGTGACCATTCCAGAAGCAAACCGAGCGCCCGCCGCGAACGAGGAAGTAGGACTGTGACCGGACTCGAGCGTCTGCACTCCGCCATCGAAGCCGCCCCGCCCGGGCCCGGAACGATCGCCGCCTTCGACCTCGACGGCACCTTGATCAGCGGGTACTCGGCCAGCGTTGTGTACCGAGACCGCCTGCGACGCTTGGATATCAGCGTCGGCGAACTCTTGCGCACCACCGGTGCCGCGATCGACACCCAATTCCGCGGCGCTGACGTCGGAGCACTGATGGACATCGGCGTTCGAGCATTGGGCGGCCGTACCGTCGAGGAACTGAACGACTGGGGCCGACGGCTGTTCAAGCAGGAGATCGCCGCGATGATCTACCCGGAAGCCCGCGGGCTACTGGCGGCACACCGGCGAGCCGGCCACACGATCGTGATGGCTACGTCGGCGACTCCGTTCCAGGCCAAGTACGTCGCCGAAGATCTCGACATCGAAGACGTGCTGTGCACCGAGCCCGAAGTCGTGGACGGCATGCTCACCGGCGAACTGTCTTCGCCCGCACTGTGGGGGCCGGCCAAGGCCAATGCCCTTGCAGGCTATGCCGAGAAGATGGGCGCCGATCTGAAGAACGCGTTTGCGTACTCCAACGGTGTCGAAGACGTATTCATGCTCGAGGCCGTCGGGCGACCTGTCGCGTTGAATCCCGATCGTGGTCTGGCCAAGATCGCGTTGCGCAATCACTGGCCTTCGGTCAGCCTGCGTAAACCGCAACGAGGCGCAACACCGATCTCCACGATCCGAACGGCGACTGCCATGGGCGCGCTTGCTGCCACCGCCGCCCTCGGTGCGTCGGCAGGCATTGTCACCGGGAACCGTCAACTGGGTGCGAACCTGGTCGGCACGTACGGCCCTGACATCTCGCTCTCACTGCTGGGCATCGACGTCGAGATCGACGGCGAGCACAACGTGTGGGATCACCGCCCGGCGGTGTTCATGTTCAACCATCAGAGTTCCCTGGACATGTTGGTCCTGGGCACCGTGATCAAGCGTGACGTGACCGGCGTCGCGAAGAAAGAAGCGGCAAGCGATCCGCGGTTCATGCCCGTCGGTGCACTGCTCGACGTCGCCTACATCGACCGCACCGACACCACGAAGGCGAAGGCTGCACTGCAACCGGCAGTCGACAAGCTGAAGAATGGTGTCTCGATAGTCATAGCTCCGGAGGGCACCCGTTCTCCGACGCCACGTCTGGGCCCTTTCAAGAAGGGTGGATTCCACTTGGCGATCCAAGCCGGTGTGCCGATCGTGCCCGTGGTGATTCACAACGCGGGTGAACGGATGTGGCGCAATTCGCTTGTCGCCCATCCAGGCCCGGTCTATGTCTCGGTGCTCGATCCCATCTCGACCGAAGGCTGGGAGACCAAAGACCTCGACGCACACGTCGAGAAGGTGCGCGCGCAGTTCGAAGCTGCGCTACTTGCCGGCCACCGCTGAGCGTGCCAGGTGCTCGCGTGCAAACGCGAGCGCCTGCGCCAGCATCGACGACCGCTCCCGCCGGGTGCGCGCGTTCTGCGTGTTGATCTCGATGACAGCCTGGCCGCTGAATTCGCTCGCAGCCAATTGCTGACACAACTCCGCGCACGGCTGTGAGCCATGCCCCGGAATCAGGTGCTCGTCCATCGACGCCCCGCGACCGTCGGCCAGGTGCAGGTGCTCGAGCCCCTTGCCCATACGGGAGGCCAACTCCAGGGCATCCATGCCCGCCGTCGCGGTGTGCGACAGGTCGAGTGTGTAGTGAGCATGATCGGAATCGGTCGGGTCGTACGACGGACTGAACGCGGACAACGCTGCCCCTGGACCGCCACGTTTACGCAGACGCTCCGCGGACTTGTCCTTGCCGCCGAAGAAGCTGTCGGCGCGCATGGGGAACATGTTCTCCACCGCCACCACGACGCTGCTCTTCGATTCGAGATCGACAACCTGTTCCGCGAAGCCTTCGGCGTACTTGCGCTGCCACCGGAACGGCGGGTGGACGACCACCGTCGTCGCTCCCAAGGTTTCGGCCGTGCGCACCGAACGCTCGAGCTTCTCGACCGGATCGGAACCCCACACGCGCTGCGAAATCAGAAGACACGGCGCATGCACGGCCTGCACCGGAATGGCGTACTTGCGAACGAGGGCGGCAACAGCACCGACGTCCTGACTCACGGATTCGGCCCACACCATCAGTTCGACACCGTCGTATCCGAGATCAGCGGCGTAGCGAAATGCTGCTTCCGTGTTCTCCGGATATACCGAAGCCGTCGACAGGCCGACGGCTATCGGCCGACGAACCATGCGCTGCGATCCCCCGATCATCGTCCGATCAACCCGAGGTCAACAAGAACGCCAGTGGACCGAGCGTCACGATCATGCCGACGACCACCGCGATCACGAAACTCGTGATGTCGTCCGTCTTCCGCAGAACCCGCACGACGGCAACCAGGCCGACGATCACGATCAGCGCGAGCACCAACGCCACCCACGGCAGCATGTCCCACAGCTTCTCGAAGCCCTTGAACATCGCGCCGCCGACGATCAGTGCAACAACCACCTGACCGGCAAGCACTGCCCATTCACGGATCGAGTTACGCTCGCCTGTCTCTTCCGCTGCCGATTCGGCTTCGACATCGGACTCCGCGACGGCACTGGACTTTTTTGCACCGTCATCGACTGCCGGAGCCTTGACCAGATCGACAACAGCGGTGGATTCGGCCTCGCCGACATCCGCGTCTGCGATCTTGTCGATCAGTTCGGTGCTCTCTTCCGGCGCGGCCGGAGCGGGAGCGGTCTGTGCAGGTGCCTTGGCGACGGGAGTGGGGACACGCGGCGGCAGGATCGGCGGACGCAACGACGGCGACTGCGTTGCGGCGCGCTCCTGACGCATCAGGTCGCCCGCCAGGGTCTGACCCGACAGCAGGGCTGGTTCCTGCGTTACCTGCGTCGGTGACGAGGAGTTGAGCGGTGCCCGGCTCACCCACTGCCCGGGCGAGGACTTCGAGGTCTGTCCCGGCGAACGTGTGGAAGTCGGCTTCGGAGTGGTGACCGGCGGCGCAGCAACCGGCTTCGACTCACCCTTGGGTGCCTGCGGCTCGTCATCGTCATCGTCGTCGTCGAACGAGACGGCGAAGGCTGCGGTGCGATCGGCGGGAACCTTCGGTGCCGGTTCGACTGACTTGGCGGTTTCCGCGACAGCCTCGGCCGGCGCTGAAGGTGCAGAGTTCTCCGGCGCAGCGGTTTCCGGCGCAGCGGCTTCAGGCTGGGCTGCTGGTTCGTCGGACTCGGGCTCGGCGGCCGCGCGCGATCCCGACTGGCGAACGATCGGGATCTCACCCGTCAGTTCGGCGACGGAGATGCCACCGGCTACGCCGCGCCGGCGTCGTCCACCTCGGGATTCGACGCTCTGACCGTTCCGCTTGAGCAGTTCCGCTACGGAAATCTGCTGACTGTCCTCGGTCATCAAGCACTCACCACCAATTCACCGCCCATTTCTGTGTCGAGCTTTCGCAGAATCAGACCCTCACGCAGTGCCCAGGGACAAATTTCCAGTTCGTCCACTCCGAGCGCCCGCATGGTTGCCTCTGCGATGAGCGCGCCGGCCACAATCTGCTGTGACCGATCCGAGCTCACTCCTTCCAATTCTGCACGGTCCGCTGCCGTCATCCTGGATATGAAGGCTATGAGTTGCCTGAGTCCGCTGGAAGTCAGGGTCCGTTTTGCCCGGGGGCCTGCGGCAGAAGGGGCCGCGCCGGTGAGCCGAGCCAACGATCGGAAGGTCTTCGAAGTCCCGACCGTGCGGTCCCAGTCGCCGGCGGCGCGCAGTTCCTTGGCTGGTCCGACCAACTCCGCGTCCAGCCAGTCGCGCAATACAGCGACCCGGCGCTTGCCCGGCGGATCGGCCTGTAGCCAGTCGCGCGTCAACCGTCCGGCACCGAGTTGCAGTGAGAAGGCGACGTCCGGATCCTCGTCACCACCTGCTGTGAGTTCGAGCGAGCCGCCGCCGATGTCCAGGTTCAGGATGCGTCCGGCGCTCCAGCCGTACCAGCGGCGCACGGCCAGAAAGGTCAAGCGGGCTTCGTCGACCCCGGACAGAACCTCGAGGTTGACTCCGGTCTCGGCGCGGACGCGGGCGAGTACGGCTTCGGAATTGTTGGCGTCACGGACCGCGGAAGTGGCAAAAGCCATCATTTCCTCGCACCCGGACGTCTTGGCGATACCGGCGAATTCGGAAACCGTCGACACCAACCGATCGGCTCCTGACGTGGTGATATCGCCGCGGTCGTCAGTGTTTTCTGCCAGCCTCAACGTGGACTTGGTCGAGCTCATGGGTGTTGGGTGGCCGCCCCGATGGGCGTCCACAACCAATAGATGGACGGTATTGCTTCCGACGTCGAGTACCCCTAGTCGCACATCGCCACGTTACTGGGTCTACGGTCGGCCCTTGTGACAGCAGGTAACCCAGACCGGTCCCACAAGATGACTCCGAGCCCCGAGGTCGATCTCGATTTCCCGCGCGAATGGGTCGAATTTGTCGATCCGGATAACTCCGAACACCTCATTTCCGCTGATATGACGTGGTTGCTCTCGCATTGGACCTGCGTGTTCGGCACGCCGGCGTGTCAGGGCATCATCGGAGACCGCCCGGACGACGGTTGCTGCTCGCACGGCGCTTTCCTCTCCGATCAGGAAGATCAGGACAAGCTCGATGCGTCAGTGAAAATGCTCACAGCCGAAGACTGGCAGTTCATGGAAAAGGGTCTCGGCAAGAAGGGCTACGTCGAAGAAGACGACCTCGAGGACGAGCCCGCGCTGCGCACCCGCCGCTACAAAGGAGCGTGCATCTTCCTCAACCGGCCGGGTTTTGCCGGAGGCGAGGGCTGCGCTCTGCATTCCATGGCGCTCAAGAAGGGCATCGAGCCGCTCGAGGTGAAACCGGACGTGTGCTGGCAGCTACCGATCCGCCGCACCCAGGACTGGGTCGACCGGCCGGACGGCGTCCAGATCCTCAAGACCACGATCACCGAGTACGACCGCCGCGGCTGGGGTGAGGGCGGCGACGACCTCGCCTGGTACTGCTCCGGCTCCCCCGACGCTCATGTCGGGGAGCGGCAGGTCTGGCAGTCCTACGGGCCCGAGTTGACGGAACTTCTCGGAAAGCGCGCGTACGACGAGCTGGCTCGCCTCTGCAGGCGTCGCGCGGGCCTCGGCCTCATCGCAGTCCATCCGGCGACCACGATCGCTCAGAACAAAGCTCAGGGCTGACTCCGCCTGAACAAAAAGAATTCAGCCGCTCACACGATCGTGTGAGCGGCTGAATTCTTCTCGACATTTCTTCTCGACGAGGTTCGATCACGCTTCGAGCTTGTAACCCAATCCACGGACCGTGACCAGATGTTCCGGCTTGGCCGGATCCGATTCGATCTTCGAACGCAACCGCTTCACGTGTACGTCAAGGGTTTTGGTGTCACCGACGTAGTCGGCGCCCCAGACGCGGTCGATCAACTGTCCGCGGGTCAGCACCCGACCGGAGTTGCGGAGCAGGTACTCGAGGAGGTCGAACTCCTTGAGCGGCAACGTCACCGGGTTACCCGCGACCTGCACGACGTGGCGCTCGACGTCCATCCGTACCGGTCCGGCCTCGAGCACCCCGTTGTCGGAGGCGAGGTCCGCCTCGTTCTCCACCCCGCGGCGCAGCACCGCACGGATGCGAGCGATCAGCTCACGCGCCGAATACGGTTTGGTCACATAGTCGTCCGCACCGAGTTCCAGTCCGACGACCTTGTCGATCTCACTGTCACGCGCCGTCACCATGATGACGGGGACGCCGGAGCGCGACCGCAGCGCCTTGCAGACGTCCGTGCCACTCATGCCGGGCAGCATGAGGTCGAGCAGGACGATGTCCGCTCCGGAGCGATCAAATTCCGCCAACGCCGACGGTCCGTCGTTGACGATGGTGGTCTCGAAGCCTTCCTTGCGGAGCAGGAACGCCAGCGGGTCCGCCAAGGACTCCTCGTCCTCCACGATCAGCACACTCGTCATCGTTTGGCCTCCATGCCGTTTTCTCTACTGCCTTGTTCTCGTCTGCCGATCCGCGTGGAACCGGCGGTTCCCGCGTCGTCAGAGTCGATGTCGTCGTCCGACTCCACGTGTGCCGGTATCTGCAACGTGAAGGTAGACCCTGTTCCCGGTTTGCTCCACAGTTCGATGGAGCCGTTGTGATTGGCCGCGACGTGTTTGACGATCGCCAGCCCCAGACCGGTTCCACCGGTCTGCCGTGACCGCGCCTTGTCCACGCGGAAGAATCTCTCGAACACTCGCTCCTGGTCCGCTTTCGCGATGCCTTCTCCTCGGTCGGTGACTGCGATCGCGACATTGTCGCCGCGTACCGAACGACTGACGGACACCGGAGAACCCTTGGGCGAGTACGCAATAGCGTTCTCGATGAGGTTGGACAATGCTGTGACGAGGAGAGTCTGATCCCCGAGTACTTCCAGCCCACTCGGATGGTCGGTGGTGACCGTGATCCCGGCGGCCTCGGCCGACAGATTCGACCTCGACAGTGCTTCGGACACCACGGTGTCGACGTCGACCACGTCGAGATCCGGCAGCTTCTCGGCACCTTGCAGACGCGAGAGTGCGATCAACTCGGTGACCATCTTGCCCAGACGAATCGACTCACCGAGCACCCGTTCGCCGAAGTGGCGCACCGATTCCGGGTCGTCAGCGGACTCGAGCAGCGCCTCCGCGAGCAGGCTCATCGCACCGACCGGCGTCTTGAGTTCGTGGCTGACGTTCGCGACGAAATCGCGTCGGGTCGCCTCCATGCGGACCTGCTCGGAATCGTCGTCGGCGAACAGGACCACGAAGTTGCGATCGTCCTTGCTGAGCAACCGGGCCGTGCCACGTACCGCGATCTTGTCGCGGCCGCGCTGAGCGGTCTGCGCCGTCAGATCGACCTCGACGGGTTGACCCGTCCGCAGAACTTCCTGAGCAGCCCGCCAAGCTCGCTCGTCGACCAGACGATTCTTGACGAGACCGAGTTCCTCGGCGCGAGGATTGAAGAGCACGACGTCGTGAAAACCGTCGACGACGGCGATACCGCTTTCCGAAGCCAACACGATGAGGTCGAGAACCTGGGACATCGTGAGCCCGGTCTGTTCGTCCGAGCGCTGACTCTGGCGCGACGACAGCCTGGGTACCAGCACCCCGCCGACGAGGTAGCCGACCAAGCCGGCGACCACGACCAGCAGCACTGCAATCACGACACTCACGGCGCAATCGTACGTTCGCGCGAAGAGTCGGTTACGGCGGGTTCGGACGTTCCCACCCGTGTAATCCGCCAGGTGGACGGCGTTGGTTCGTCGTTCATCTGCTGTTGGCCGAGGCCCCCCGAAATCACTGTTCGGGGGGCCTCGACGCACATCATCGGGTTGCTACTTTCCGCCCTGATTCGCCACCGCGGCGGCGCCGGCAGCTGCGGCCTCCGGATCCAGGTAGGTGCCGCCGGGATTGAGCGGCTTCAGGTTCTCGTCGAGGTCGTAACGCAGCGGGATTCCGGTCGGGATGTTCAGGCCCGCGATGTCCTCGTCCGAGATGCCGTCGAGGTGCTTGACCAACGCACGCAGCGAGTTGCCGTGCGCGGTGACCAGCACGTTCCGACCGGCGAGCAGCTCCTGGGAGATGGTGTCCTCCCAGTACGGGATCAGACGCTTGACGACGTCGAGCAGGCACTCGGTCAAGGGAACCTCGTCGAGGTTCGCGTACCGGGGATCGGTGTCCTGGCTGTACTCGCTGCCGGCTTCGATGGCGGGCGGCGGGGTGTCGTAGCTACGACGCCAGAGCATGAACTGCTCGTTTCCGTACTCTTCCTTGGTCTGCGCCTTGTTCTTGCCCTGCAGAGCGCCGTAGTGACGCTCGTTGAGACGCCAGTCGCGCACTACCGGGATCCAGTGGCGATCGGCGGCGTCGAGCGCGAGGTTGGCTGTGCTGATCGCGCGGCGCAGCAGAGACGTGTAGAGAACGTCGGGCAACAGGTTGTGCTCGGCGAGCAGTTCGCCGGCGCGCTTGCCCTCGGCGATGCCCTTGTCTGTCAGGTGTACGTCCACCCAGCCGGTGAACAGATTGAGTGCATTCCATTCGCTCTCGCCGTGGCGGAGCAGGACCAGGGTTCCGATACTCATGGCGTTCATCCTGGCACGAGTACCGGAACCCTTCTTGATCAACCCTGTCCGGAAATCAGCTCGGGGCAACTTCCGCAGTTCGCAGATCCTTGCGGAGGATCTTTCCGGCCGCGGATTTCGGCACGGTGCTGATGAACGAAACCTGGCGGACCTTCTTGTGCGGCGAGACGCGCTCGGCGACGAAGGTGATCACGTCGGCTTCGGTCAACTCGGCGCCGTCCTGGAGCACCACGAATGCCTTCGGAACCTCTTCGCCCTCGGCGTCGAGCACGCCGATCACTGCGGCGTCGGCGATCTGCGGGTGGGTCAGCAGCAAGGCCTCGAGTTCCGCCGGGGGAACCTGGTAGCCCTTGTACTTGATCAGTTCCTTGAGGCGGTCGACGATCTTGACGACGCCGTCGCCGTCGACGGTCGCGATGTCACCGGTGTGCAGGTAACCGTCGTCGTCGAGGGTGTCCTTGGTGGCCTGGTCGTTGCCGAGGTAGCCGAGCATGATGTTCGGGCCCTTGCACCACAGTTCGCCGGGCTCGCTGACGCCGTCCGAGCCGAGAGGCGGGTACGCGACCTCTTCGCCCGTTCCGGGGTCGACGAGCTTGCATTCCATGTTGGCGATGGTCGGACCGCAGGTGTCGAGCGCGATGTCGTCGCGGTCGAACGGGATCGCGTGCGAGACCGGGCTCATCTCGGACATGCCGTAGCCCTGGCGGACGTGGCAGTTCAACCGGTCGGCGACGGCCTTGCCGAGCGCCGCGTCGAGCGGGGCCGCACCGGAGAAGATGGTGTGCACGCTCGAGAGGTCGTACTGATCGACGAGCGGATGCTTGGCCAGCGCGACGGCAACGGGCGGTGCGACGAAGATGTACGTCGACTTCTCCTCGGCGACGATCCGCAGGAACTCGACGAGATCGAACTTCGGCATCGTGATGAGGCTCGCGCGGCGATAGAGCGCAGCGTTGAGCAGGACCGTCATGCCGTAGATGTGGAAGAACGGCAGGACCGCGAGAATCTTGTCGTCGGTCTCGATGCCCATCCGCGGAATGATCTGGCAGACGTTGGCCACGAGGTTGCGATGAGTGAGCATGACCCCCTTGGGTCGGCCGGTGGTGCCAGACGAGTACGGCAGCACCGCGAGCTGGGTGGCCGGATCGAAGGAGACCTCCGGCGCCGCTGCACCCTCGCCGAGCAGATCACGCAGCGACAGATGGCCTTCGGCCCCGTCGAGCACGAAGACGTTCTCAGCCGGGATACCGACCAGGTCAGCAGCGGCCTTTGCCTGCGGCAGGAGCGGCGAGACGGTGAAGAGGAACTTTGCCTTGGAATCGGTGAGCTGCTTGGCGATGTCCTCGGCGGTGTAGAGCGCGTTGATCGTGGTCGCGACGCCACCGGCACGAAGGATGCCGTGGAAGACGGAACCGAAGGCCGGGACGTTGGGCGAATGCAGCCCGACCACGTCGCCGACGGCGAGTCCGCGCGCTGCGAGAGCGCCTGCAACGCCGTTGATCTGTGCGATCAGCGAAGCGTATGTGGTGACTGCGCCCGAACTGCCCTCGACGAATGCCGTCTTGTCGAGGTCTGCGGGGTCGGTATTTCCGAACAGGAAGTCGTAGACGCTGAGGTTGGGGATTTCAACGTCGGGGAACGGACTCTTGAAGCTCACTGTGCTCCTCGAAAAGTTGCGCGGCGGGGTGGTGTGACCAACTTACTGTGACTCACGGGAACAGTATTATTCCGTGACGACAGTCACAAGTAAAGGTCACTTTACGTGACACATTCGCGATGTGTCTCACCCCGCTCGATCAGCTCTGCGCGGGCTCTTCCTCGATGAGGTGCTTGAACGGTTCGAGATTCGCCAGCGACTCGCCTCGCGACACCCGCCACGCCCACTCACGCTTGATGGACGAGGAGAAGCCGAGTTCGAGGATGACGTTGAAATCGCCGTCGGCGGCTTCGAGAACCTGACCGAGCACTCGGTCGAGTTCATCGCCGGTCACCGCATGCTCCGCGATCTTGCCGACGAGGTAGATGTCCCCGACCTTGTCGAGTGTGTACGCCACCCCGTACAGACGACGGTTGCGCTTGAGCAGGAACTTGTAGACGCCTTCGAAGTTCTCGTCCACCTTGCGGCACACGAAGGCCTCGACCCGCACACCGTGATTGCCGACGGTGAGCAGAGTCGACGTCTTGAGTTTGTGTTCACCGGGAAGTTCGACGATGAAATGCGCGTCGTCTTTTCTGGTGAAGTCGAGTTCGCGCTCGGTGAGAGCCTGCTCGATGGTGTCCGAAATGCTGCTCATGTACGCACTCCCCCGGTCCGGCGCAGACGCCACAGACCCCGCGCACGGCGGGGCGAGAAGTCGCTGGGACCGGTTCCGTTGTTGTAGTTGACTGCGGCTTTGCGATAGCTCTCGAGCAAACCGTCCGCGGTGTGTTCCCACGAGAAATTTTCGGCGTGACGCGGTGCCTGCGCGGCGAGTTCGGTCAAACGCGTCGGTGCTGTCACCAAGGATTCGAGGGCGCCGGCCCAATCTTCGGTGCGGTGTCCTTGAACCAGCAGGCCGGTCTCACCGTTGCGCACGGCCACTCCCAGCCCGCCGACGTCGGCAGCGATCACCGGGGTTCCGCAGGCTTGAGCTTCGATCGCCACCAACCCGAAGGACTCCGAATAGCTCGGCACCGCAACCAGATCCGAGGCACGGTAGACATCGGCGAGACGCTCCGGTGCCTGCGGCGGCAAGAATGTCACCTGCGCGGTGATGCCGAGTGATCGTGCAAGTTCGATCAGCACGTCCGGCCGCGCGAGGCCAGTTCCGGACGGCCCGCCGACGACGAGGATGCGCAACGGCAACTCGGGGCGACGGCTGATCACTTCGGCGGCAGCACGCAGCAGAACGTCGGGTGCTTTCAGAGGTTGGATGCGGCCGACGAAAGTCACGACGATCTCGCCCGGGTCCAACCCCAACGACGCGCGGGCTGAATCGCGATCGCCCGGTCGGTAGCGGGTGAGATCGGCGCCGGGAGCCACGACGTCGATACGCGTGGGATCTGCGCCGTACAACTCGTGCAGCGCCTTGGCTTCGTCGGTGGTGTTGGCGACCAGGCGATCGGACTCGGCGACTACTTGCTGCTCGCCGATCTGACGTGCTGCCGGCTCCGGGGTGTCTCCCTCGGCAAGCGAAAGATTCTTCACCGCCGCGAGGGTGTGTGCGGTGTGTACGAGGGGCACGCCCCAGCGGTCGCGGGCGAGCCAGCCGACCTGCCCGGACAACCAGTAGTGCGAGTGGATCAGGCTGTAGTACCCGGGCTCGTGTCGCGCTTCCTCCCGTAGAACTCCTGCGACGAAGGCACACAGTTGAGTCGGCAGATCCGCCTTGTCCAGCCCTTCGAAGGGACCAGCAGCAATGTTCCGAACCCGCACTCCGGGAGCGGCGTCCACCACGGGTGCGTCGGCCGAGGACGTCGCGCGGGTGAATATCTCCACCTCGACGCCACGTTTGGCGAGCTGAATGGCGGATTGCAGAACGTAGACGTTCATCCCACCCGCGTCACCGGTGCCGGGTTGCGCCAATGGCGAGGTGTGGACCGAGAGAACGGCCACCCGGCGAGGGCGCGAAATGTGCATGGGCGTCACGACTCCATACTGCCCCCTCACCGGGCGCGAACTCTAACCGAGGCTCGAGATGAAGGTTCGCACTTCGGACACGAATCGTGTCGGATCCTCCACGAACGGGCCGTGATTGCAGCCTTCCCAGTACGACGCCTGGGACTTGGGAATCAGTTCCTCGGCGTGCTTACCTGCGCTCACGTCGACGACGGAGTCGTCGGTTCCGTGCAGAACGAGAACGGGGATATCCAGGTTGCGAAGCAACTCGTCGTGACCGACAGCACGGTTGAACAGTGCTGCGCGCACCCGCGGACGCGTCGAGAGGCTGTACCCGAACAAGGCCTGCGAGGCTGCACCCTTGCCCTCGGGTGGGCCGGTGAGAGCATTGCCGAAGGCGCCGAGTGCACGGATCGCCTCGCGGGGATCTTCGGACATCGCGCCGGGAACTGCGCTACGCATCGCGGAGCCGACCTTGCCACCTTTTTCGCCGCGCCCGATGCTGGTGATCGCCCCGACCAGAACCGCACCCGCCACCGCGCCGGTGCCGTGCGCTGCCAGGTAATCGCAGATCACCAGACCGCCGTACGACCAGCCGAGCAGGATCGCGTTCTCGGTGACGCCTTCGGCCGCAAGAACAGCCGCGACGTCGCCGGCCCAGTTCGCGGAATCGTCGTATCCGGATTCGGGCACATCGGAGTAACCGTGGCCGCGCAGATCGACGGCGATCAGCCGATAGTCCGCGGCCAGGTCCGCGAGGACCTGCTCGCCCCAGCACTGCGAGGACTGAGCCCAGCCGTGCAGCAACACCAGCGGGGTCCCCGCCGAATTTCCGGTTACTCGATAGACGATGGACGTGCCGTCGACGCTGACGGCTTCACGAATAGACATGCCGTCACGATAGAGGCTGCGACTGCGGCGCCGACGGCGAGCATGTAGGCCGACGGGACGCCGTAGCGATCGATCAGCTGTCCGGCCAGCGCAGACCCGAGCGCCACGCCGACGCCGAGGCCGGTAACCGTCAGGGTCATTCCCTCGGTGAGCTTTTCCGGCGGGACGATCTGTTCGACCAGGGCTGTCGCGATGATGAGCGTCGGTGCGATGGTCGCGCCCGCCAGCACGTAGGCACCCGCAAGTGCGGCCACGTTTCCGACCAACAGAAGCGGGACGCTGAGAACGGCGACCGCCGAGGACGCGATCATCAACTGCCCGCGCAGCGATCGCGCCGGGTGCATCGACCCGAAGATCAGTCCCGCGATTCCCGAACCGCCGGCGAACAGCGCGAGGACCAGCGTCGCCGACCCCGGCGAATTCTGTTCCTTGGTGAACGCGATGGCGCCGACGTCGATGACGCCGAAGATCGTTCCGAGCATCACCATGATCACGATGACGATCCACATCACGTGGTTACCGAGAACCGATCGTCCGCGGCCGGGTCGGCGCGGATGCACCTTCGGTTCGGTTCCGCGCTGTATCACCAGCAGCAGGGTTCCGGTGACCAGCAGGATCAACCCTGCCAGTGGTCCAGCCTCGGGGAAGAGCCCGATGCTCAGACCTACCGATATGACCGGGCCCGCCACGAAGCAGAGCTCGTCCACCACCGATTCGAAGGCGAAGGCCGTGCGCAGCTGAGGTTTTCCGACATAGATCGCCACCCACCTGGCGCGAATCATCGCGCCGATCGTCGGAGTGGCGCCGCCGGGGACGACCAGAACGAACAGCAGCCAGTCGGGAGCTTCCATCCGGACTGCGAGCAGGAGCGCCCCGATCGCGGTGACGCTCACGGCTGCGGCAATCGGCAGGACCGCTCGCTGTCCGAAGCGGTCGACCGCACGCGAGACCGCGGGAGCGATGATCGCCGACGAGAGCGCAAAAACCGCGGCGAGCGCGCCGGCGAGCGCGTAGTCACCACGAAGTTGCGAGATCATCGTCACGATTCCGATACCGATCATGGCGATCGGCAGCCTTGCGACAAATCCGGCGGCCGAGAAGGCGACCGATCCGGGGGCGGCAAAGATCTCGCGGTAGGCGCTCAGCAGGCCTTTGTTGGTGGATTCGCTCATGTCAGCTTCTCGTGCACTGAACAAGGTTCACAGAGCCGAGGCCGACTCGACAAATCGTTTTCACTGTGCGCTCGGGTTGACCTGTCGGTAACTTGCCTTACGATTGCGCGAATGAGTGTCCTGGTGTGTTTCCACGCCCATCCCGATGACGAAGTTTTCACTACGGGCGGTGTGATGAGAATGGCCGCCGACGCAGGTCACCGCGTCGTAGTCGTCACCGCTACCGACGGTGCTCTCGGTGAATTCCCCGACGGACTGTTGGACGAATACGAGACGTTGGCTCAGCGCCGCAGCCGTGAGCTCGAGGCGTCCACCGACGCGTTGGGTGCCAGTCGCGTCGTGTCCCTGCACTACCCGGATTCGGGGATGGTGGGTACGCCCGAGAACGAGAATCCGGAAGCGTTCTGCAACGTCGACGTCGAGAAGGCCGCCGAGCGTCTGGCCGAGGTTCTTCGTGAAGAGAACGCCGATGTCCTGACCATCTACGACCCCAACGGCGGATACGGCCACCCGGATCACATCCAGGTCCACCACGTCGGCGTTCGTGCTGCAGAACTCGCGGGCACGCCGTTCGTCTACGAGGCGTCCACCAACCGCGATCACATGAAGATGCTGATGCAGGCCAACCCCGAGTGGACCGAGGAGGCGCAGCCGCCGGACATCGAATCGTTCGGGCTTCCGGCTGACCAACTCACCACCGCGGTCGATGTCAGTTCGGTGATCTCGTCCAAGCGCGCGGCCATGTACGCGCACGCAACGCAGGTCGGCGATTTCGGCCCGTTCCTCGAAATGCCGACGGAGCAGCTCGCCGCGGCATTCGGCACGGAGTGGTTCCGTCGTCGCAACGCGCCGGAAGGGCTGTCGGAAACCGCCCTGCCCCTGTGAGTCACCGCCCTCGATAAACCGAAGTCCCGACGGAGGTTTCGGCGGCTCGTTAACATCGGTAGGCATGGACCTCGAACAACTTGTCGCGAGCATGCCTTTTGCAGTTCACACCGGAATTCAGTTGGACAGCGCGGCACCCGAACAGGTTGTCGGCCATCTGGATTGGGACAGCCACCGCACCACCGCCGGCAACGGAATGCACGGCGGCGCCTTGATGACGCTGGCAGACAGCGTCGGCGCCGTCTGTGCATTCCTCAATCTGCCGCCCGGCGCAAGTACGTCCACCACCAGTTCGTCGACCGTCTTCACTCGCGGCGTGCGCAAGGGCACGGTCACCGCCACCGCCCGGCCACTGCACGCGGGGCGCAGCACCGTCGCGGTGGTGACCGAGATCCGCGACGACGAGGGCCGCCTCGTCGCTCAGGTCACCGCATCACAGGCAGTACTGGGATCGTGAAGCTTCCCGCGTACCGCGCCTCGGGTGCCACCCTGCCGTACGGCAATCTGCTTGCCTCCCATGACGTTGCGATGGAGGGTTACTTCTGGCGATTCACGATGCCAGACAGCGGACGGGTGGTGATCGCGCTCGCCGGAATCAACAAGGCCGACGGCGGCAGCTGGTCGACGCTCGGTCTCGCGGCACACCCAGGCGGATTCCTCCGCACTGCTGAGCATCCGAACGGATCGGCCGATCCCCGTATCCTGGGGGCCTACGCCGACAACGCTTTCCGCGGCAATGCCGATCGACTCCAGGTCGATTTCGGCGACAGTCATCTCGACGTACGCATCAGTAATCAGCGATTCTGGCCGCACCGCCGCTTCGGGGGGTCGAGTTACTTCCAATCAGTTCCCGCACTCAATCAGTACTGGCATCCGTGGCTGCTCGGCGGCCGGGTCGAGGGAAGCGCCGTCATCGACGGACAGAGCTGGGATCTCACCGGAGCGCAGGTGTACGGCGAGAAAAACTGGGGAAAGGGAGGATTCCCGGAATCCTGGTGGTGGGGACAGGCACAGGGGTTCACCGATCCTCGAGCCTGCGTGGCGTTTGCCGGCGGACAGGTCAGCGCCGGACCTCTGCGCACCGAAGTCACCGCCGTCGTTGCCGCGCTACCGGACGGAACGGTGTTGCGGCTGGGTAATCCTCTGACGTCACAGGTGGAGACGACGGTGTCCGACGATCGCTGGACGCTTCGGGGTTACAGCCGGAAGTGGAGCGTCGACATCGACGGGACCGCACCCATCGCCGACGCACACATACTTCCTGTTCCGATACCTGCCGAGCGTCGAAACGTGCCAGGAGCGCTCGAGCATCTCGGTGGAACGATGTCGGTCATCGTCCGGCGACGCGGCACCATCGTCTGGAAGGACAGGTCGAGGTTGGCTGCTCTCGAGCACGGCGGATTGGATCGGGCGCAGGCCGAACTCACTCGGCGGGAACAGCTCTCGCAAGATCGATGAGAGCGGAGGCCGCAGGATTCTTGCCGCCCGACGAACGCCAGACCAATTCCAGCCGAGATCGCGCCTCCGGTTCGAGATCGATCCGATGCAACTCCCCCACTGCCGACTCGGGAAGCACGGCCATTCCCAGCCCCTGCGCTGCCAATGAAACGATGATGCCGAGGTTGCTTGCCTCGAGCGCAACCGTCGGCGTGGTGCCGGCCGCGGCGCACGCGAAGTTCAGACACGTCCTGATACCGGTTCCCTCCGGCAGACAGATGACCGATCGCGTGGCGAGCTCGGCAAACGGTAGAGACGACACCTCGGCCAGCGGATGATCCGTTGCCACTCCGGCCACCAGTCGTTCGTCGGTGATCACCCTCGATTCGAGCCCTTCCGGCAGCTCTCCCGCCACCCCGATGACGGCTATGTCGAAGGTTCCGTCCAACACTCCGGCAAGCAGACTGCGCGAATCGTCCTCGGCCAGCGAAATGTCCAGTCCGGGGTGTTTGTTGTGCAACCGACTCAGCAGATCTGTGAGGTCGGCGGAAGCGCAGGCGGTAACCATCCCGACCGAAACGGAACCCCGGACCAGTCCGTTCAAGGCATCGACAGCGTCGCGGGTGCTCTGAACGGCAGCAAGTGCAGCGTAGGCGTGCGGGAGGACAGCTCGCCCGGCGTCGGTCAGACAAACGGTTCGACCACTACGATCGAGCAATTCCTGCCCCAACTCACGTTCGAGCCGTTTGACCTGGGCACTCACACCGGGTTGGGCTACGTGAAGCCGCTCGGCGGCGCGAGTGAAGTTGGCTTCCTCCACTACCGTGACAAAGTATTCGAGCTGCCGAAGTTCCATAACTGCTGATTCTAGCTGCGAGACAAACTAGATCTTGGACTTATCGCCGGAGTACTAGAACGATGGAAGCATGACAACAACAGATGACGTTCAGAAGGCCGGAACCCCGGAAGACATCGCGAAGCTTTTTGTGCAGTTCGCCAACGCTGGTGACGCAGACGCCGTCGCCGCACTCTACGAGGAGGATGCGGTGATGGCCTTCCCTCCCGGATCCCTCACCGTGGGCCGCCAAGCCATCCGCGAGGTGATCTCTCAGATGCTGGCAGCTGCACCGAGATTCACCGTCGAGGAATCTCTACCGACGGTGATCAGCGGCGACCTGGCCATGACCTCGACCAAACCTTCCGACGGAACCGGCGGGCGCACGCAGGTCGCGCGCCGCCAGCCCGACGGATCTTGGTTGCGAGTCTTGGATCGACCGGAACTCTGACTACCCTCTTCGCAGTCAGACGGCCGACGCGCGGCGCATAGCCGCAGCGGGATCTGCAAACAGCGAGCTCAGTGACACGACCGTGGAAGCGTATTCCTGAACCCGATTGCCGAAACCGGTAATTCGAATGTCCTTACGCTCCAAGGAGGATGCCGTCGAGAAAGCCTCGGCGACATGGGGCACCCCGGCCGGATAGTCGGTGAATGCCTGACCACCCAGAATCACACGATCCGGGTTGAACAGGTCACGCAGCATCGCCACTGTCCGGCCGAGGACGCGTGCTCGATCAACCAGAAGCTCGTGTGCCGGAATGGAACCCGACGACGCTGCCCGGTAGACGTCCGCGATCGTGACACGCTCGCCGCCCTGGATCACGGCGCCCGAAGACAAAGCCTGCGCGACTACGGCGCGGTCACTGATCGTCGCTTCAAGGCAACCCACGGCTCCGCAGGTGCACCGTGCGGACGAACCGGTGGGGAGGTGCGCGATCGAACCGGGTCCGCTGGACGGCGTGTGTACTCGCCCTTCGAAAGTGATTGCGATACCGGCAGTTTCACGAGCATAGAAGTACAGGCCGGTAGTGCCCGGCGTCGGGGCTTCGGCACGGTCGGTGCTGAGCAGAAGTTCCGACGCGGCCATCGCCTCGACGTGGGCGGCTACCGATACAGGGAGATCCAAGCCGGCTCCGATGATGGACCCGACCTTGGCGCCCTTCCATCCCAGACGCGGGTGATCGACGACTCCGGTCGCTGAATCGACGCGACCGCCGATGGCCACGCCGACGGCGAGCGGACGACGCTTGTGCCACCGCGAGGCAAAGGATTTGGCCGAGCGCGCAATCGTGGCAAGCGCGACAGCAGAATTGGTGGCAGGCGTCGGAATCTCGACGGCGCCGAGCACCTTTCCACGAATGTCGCTGGCGATGATGCTGGTGACGACGGCACCGATGTGGATGCCGACTGTCAGATAAGGCTCGTGGTTGACCTCGAACGGAACTCGCGGACGCCCGATTGCTCCGGATGCCGTCAGGTCCGCGCGTTCGCGCAGGATCCCGAGGTCCAGCAGGCTCGTGACCTGCCGGTTCACGGTGGCGATGCTCAGCCCTGATGCCTTTGCCGCAGTGTCACGTGAGAGCGGCCCACGGGATCGAGCAATGCGCAACACAGTCGCGGACGGACCGTCGGCGATGCGTAGTTCGGGCGCAACTATCTGGGTACGGGTCCGGGTTCCCGAGAGCGCGGTTCGCGATCGGATGTTCGGAATGGCGGAGATTGTGGGTGTCGACATGGCTGTCCCTTGCAGAAGGAGGAGAAGGCGCATATCTCTGTCGACCGAGAAATCAGCGTTTCCACTGGTCACACGAAGAAATAGACAGAAAAGGCGCAGAAATTAGCTGCAGAAAGAACGGCGGCGACAACACAGCTCTCGCGCCAGAGGCAGACGCGAACCAAGCGCAGCGGTCACATAGGTGACCCGCAAAGCGGCAGGCTGGTCGGTCGACATGGCTCCAAAAGTAGCAGCTTCACCGAGATTCACAAATCAGGTGCGGTAACGATCACACTGAACGCAACCCTGTCGGGGCGAAATCTCGCGTGTTTGGGTGGGCACACTCCCCACGAAAGGTGCACCATGTCTACAGCTTTCGCCAAGCCGACCCTCACGAATTCGGCATCAACGAACGGAGCGGCCGTTGACGCCGCTCGCGGCACTGTCACCACCCTCGGCGCGCATATCGGCGCCCGAATCGACGGAATCACTCTCGGCGGGCATCTCGACCCGGCGACGATTTCCCTCATCCGGCAAGCACTTCTCGAACACAAGGTGATCTTCTTTCGCGGGCAAGACCACCTCGACAACGATTCGCAGTACGAGTTCGCCCATCTGCTGGGTACCCCGACCACTGCCCACCCCACCGTGAAGTCGCACGGCGCAAAAGTTCTGCCCATCGACTCGGACCTGGGCAAGGCCAACAGCTGGCACACCGACGTCACCTTCGTCGACCGCATCCCCAAGGCTTCGATCCTGCGCGCGGTGCAGCTACCCGAATACGGCGGTTCCACGACGTGGGCGTCAGGGGTAGCCGCCTACAACGGGCTGCCGGATCCGCTCAAGGCGCTCGCGGAGAACCTCTGGGCTCGCCACACGAACGTCTACGACTATGCGGCGACCAGCGCCGAGCGGCTCACCGAAGATCGCACGGCCGCCTACCGCGAGGAGTTCCAGTCCACGTACTTCGAGACGGAACACCCGGTGGTGCGGGTCCACCCCGAAACCGGAGAACGCACGCTCGTCCTCGGACATTTTGTCAAGAACTTCGTCGGGTTGAGCACCGAACAGTCGAACGGTGTATTCAAGCTCTTGCAGGATCACGCCATCAAGCTCGAGTACACGACGCGGTGGAACTGGGAAGCGGGTGACGTCGCGATCTGGGACAACCGCGCCACCCAGCACTACGCGATCGCCGACTACGACGATCAGTACCGGCGTCTGGAGCGCATCACCCTTGCCGGCGACATCCCGGTCAACATCCACGGGGAACGAAGCCGCAGCATCGCCGGCGACGCTTCCGAATACTCGATCATCGAAGGCGCCTCGACTCTCCCATGACTTCACCGGATTCCGCCCCTCCTCCGCACGCCCGCGGATACGAAGGCTTCGAGGGTCGAATCGGCCGCACCGCAGCCGATTCGACCCCGTCGTGGCCCACCTCCACGACCCCGATTCCCGGATCACCCAACATCGTCGTGGTTCTGATCGACGACATGGGGTACAGCGACATCGGGCCGTTCGGCTCCGAGATCGAGACTCCCACCCTCGACCGCCTTGCCGCGCAGGGCATTCGGATGACCAACTATCACACGACGCCCCTCTGCTCGCCGTCGCGCGCAGCTCTTCTCACCGGCCTGAATCCGCACCGCGCCGGGTACGGTTTTGTCGCCAACGCCGATCCGGGCTACCCCGGACTGCGTCTGGAATTGGCCGACGACGTCCAGACACTCCCCGAAATCCTCCGCGGCGCGGGCTATGCGACCTATGCCGTCGGCAAGTGGCACCTCGTACGCGACGCCAACCTGGCCCCGGGACGAAGTCGTGACTCCTGGCCGACGCAGCGCGGTTTCGATCGCTACTACGGCTCACTCGAAGGCCTCAACTCCTTCTACTATCCCAATCAACTGATCTCCGACAATTCTGTGGTCGACGTGGACGAGTACCCCGAGGGGTACTACCTCACCGACGATCTGACCGACAAAGCGGTCGGGTACATCAAGGACCTCCGCGCCCACGATCAGGACAAGCCGTTCTTCCTCTACTTCGCACACGTCGCCATGCACGGACCGTTGCAGGCCAAGCCTGCCGACCAGGAAAAGTACCGCGGCCGCTACGACGAAGGGTGGGATCGAATCCGCGAGTCGCGGTTCGCCTCTCAGCTCGTGCAAGGCCTCTTTCCGGAAGGTACGCAACAAGCACCGCGAAACTCCGAACCCGGCTTCGACGTCCCCGAATGGGAATCACTCACGCCGGAAGTGCAGTCCAGGTTCGCCCGCTACATGGAGGTGTACGCGGCGATGGTCGACTCGATCGATCAGAGCGTCGGACGCATCGTCGACACCCTGGACGAACTCGGCGAGCTCGACAACACGATCATCGTCTTCACCTCCGACAACGGCGGCACCGCCGAGGGCGGTTCGGACGGGACCCGAAGCTACTTCGCACAGTTCGCGCATATTCAGGATCCGGACTGGGTGGGCGATGTCCCCCACGACGAATCCCTCATCGGCGGACCTGAATTGGGCGTCCACTATCCACGTGGATGGGGACAGACGTCCAACACCCCGTTCCGGTTCTACAAAGGGCAATCCTTTGCCGGCGGGATCCGTGTTCCTTTTCTCCTGTCCTGGCCCGCTGGATTGAAACCCGGAGCAGACGACAACGGGATTCGCGACCAGTTCGCGTACGTCACCGACCTGACCCCTACGCTGCTCGAACTGGCCGGAATCGACGCACCCAGTGTGCGAAACGGGCTCCCGGTGAAAGAGTTCGACGGGGTGTCTTCCGCGCCCGTTCTTCGTTCGTCTGCCGCTCCGAGCACTCACACCGAGCAGTACACCGAGATGACCGGCAACCGTGGCTACTACAAGGACGGCTGGAAACTGCTGGCTCTCACCCCAGCGGACATCGACAAACCGCACTGGCAGTTGTTCGACGTCCGCACCGACCCGACCGAGCTCGACGACCTGGCATCACGGTTTCCCGACAAGGTTCGCGAACTCGCCGAGGCCTGGGACCACTCGGCGTGGGCGAACACCGTGTTTCCTCTACTCGGCAATACCGTCGGCGCGGTTCGCCGTCCGGAGGAAGGAGCACTCTCACGCCCGGTGCGACTACTTGCCGGAACGCCCCCGCTGGAGCGCTACCGCTCATCCAAGCTGATCGGGTTCCGCGACTTCGACATCACGGTCGAACTCGACGGTTACCGCGAAGGTGACGCCGGTGTCCTTGTCGCCCATGGCGATCCGCAGGGTGGGTACCTTCTCTACGTCGAGGACGGGCACCTGCATCTCGGGTACAACGCGTTCGGTTCCTACTCCGTTGTCGACGCCGGACCGCTGGCGCTCGGCACCGAACGCATCGAGCTGTCGGTGACGGTGGTACCGCGGTTGCGTTGGGATCTCCACGTCAGCGTCGACGGCATTCACGCGGGCCGGCTGCTCGGGCAAGTACAACTGGTGGGAATGGCGCCGTGGACCGGTATCTCGGTCGGTGTCGACGCCAGGGGACCTGTGTCGTGGGAGGTACGACGACGCCATGGTCCCTTCCGGTACAGCGGCGCGCTGCGCGCCGTCACCTACACACCCGGTCGGATACAAGTACCGCGTCGTCACATCGAATCCATCGAACGGGAAGCAGAGTATGCCGCTGACTAGCCCTACGATTGCATCATGACCATTTCTTCCGATGCCCGCATCGCCGTAGTCACCGGAGCCAGCTCCGGAATCGGTGAGGCCACCGCCCGCACCCTGGCAGCTCAGGGATTCCACGTCGTGATCGGTGCTCGCCGCGTCGATCGTCTCGAGAAGATCGCCGAGGAAATCGGTGGTACCGCTCTCGAACTCGACGTCACCGACGAGGATTCCGTCGACGCGTTCGCGGCCGTGGTCCCACGTGTCGACGTGTTGGTCAACAACGCGGGTGGTGCAAAGGGTCTGGCAACAGTCCTGGACGCCGATCTGGACGACTGGCGGTGGATGTGGGAGACCAATGTTCTGGGCACGTTGCGTGTGACGAAGGCACTGCTGCCCAAGCTGATCGATTCGGGTGACGGTCTGGTCGTGACCATCACCTCGGTGGCCGCGCTGGAGGCATACGACAACGGCTCGGGCTACACCACCGCCAAGCACGCTCAAGCCGTCCTTCATCGGACATTGCGTGGTGAACTGTTGGGCAAGCCCGTTCGACTGACCGAAATCGCGCCGGGAGCCGTCGAGACGGAGTTCTCACTCGTCCGGTTCGAGGGCGATCAGGACAAGGCCGACAAGGTGTACGAGGGAATCACACCGTTGGTGGCGCAGGACATCGCCGAGATCATCGGTTTTGTCGCGTCGCGGCCGTCACATGTGAACCTCGATCAGATCATCGTCAAGCCGAGGGATCAGGCAAGCCCCGGTCGGTTCCACCGCACCACCAGCTAGTTCGAATCGTTCTGACTAACCAGTGCGAATCACCCGGTGCAGGACGAGGCCGAGATTGCGTGCAATCTCGGCCTCCGTCATTTCCGTGGAAGCGCTACGGGCACTTACGGTTTCATCAGCGGTGACGATGTACCGACCATCTCCGGCATAGTCGTACCAGTGGAACGTTATTCCGTCGTCTGTCGGTCTGCTGTCCACCGCTCCTCCCGGGTATGTGGTGACTTCACCGATCGAGGTCCGCTCTCGGCCGAAGAATCTGCTCACTTCCTCGCTCCCGCGCGCACCGGCAGCACTGCTCAGAAAGCTCGCTCTACCGGAAGTTTTCGGCCTTTCGATGCTCACACCACGCTCCGATCCAGCGGGGCAGGTCGGCAGGTGATCGACGAGCATCCGTGGAATTGCCGATGGGCGTACCACGGTGAAAACCACGTCGGAGCCACAGTCGACAGTCCTGCCGGGCAGTTGAGTCAGGAGCACCCCCAGGTCGCCGGCAACAACGCCGTGCAATCGCGTCACCGTACTCATGTTCTGCCCGTGAAAACCGGAAACCTCAACGCGAGCATCAGGATTCGCAAGAGCACCGAGAACGTGATGCAGCCGATCGTCGAGCAACCAAGCCAGGTGTGCTCCCGCTCGTCGTCGCTCTTCTGTCAGCTCGTTCATGGTTTCGGCCGTCGGACGAAACCGCAGCGGGTACGGGAGTCGGTCACGTCCGACCGCTTCCCAGAGAATCTGGAATTCGAGGCCGGTGAACTGCCACTGCATGGTGGTCATTCGCCCAGCACCGCCGGGGAGACCATCGGTAGGTCGCCGACCAGGGCATTGCCGTTCTCGACTGTGACGAGGTAGCCGGGGGTGTCGTGAACGTTGTCTTCGTCTTGCCCTTGCCCTCGTCCCGGCGCCATGCCACCGACGCCACCCATCGCACCCCGACCGCTCTGCGCGCCCGTCGCCGAAGTACCGCCAGCTCCGTTGACGCCCCCACGTCCGCCACCGGCGAGGCCACCGGTGCCGCCGGTTCCGCCAGGGCCGAGGGCTCCGACTCCGGTTCCGCCTGGCCCGAAGCCGCCGGTACCGATTCCACCAGCAGGACCACCACCCGAACCGCTACCTACCAGGCCTGACGGCGTTCCGGAACCAAGCTGAGCGCCATTCGGAGTTGCACGAGCTAGGCCATCTGGCGCTGCACCGGCGGACAGTGGACCGGCATGTGCCGCCGTGGTCCCGGCCGGGTCGGAATCGGTTCCGGATCGAACTGCATCGACGTTCGGATTCCCTTGGGCATCAACGCCGCTACGGTTGTCACCATTTCCGGAATCGGTGCCGGATGGATTCTGACCGGAACCGTGTCCGGGCGGGTTTGCCCCGCCGGAGTTTCCACCGTCCGCTCCCCCACCGACTCCGCCACCCGATGTAGACGGCGCGCCGAGCCCGTTTTCCGAACCCGAAGTGTTCCCGCCGCCGGCACCACCACCACCGAATGCGCCGCCACTTCCAGCCCCGCCACTTCCAGCCCCTCCACCGCCGGTGACCGGATTGAATGCGGCCGGGAGGATCGGCACCTGATCGTCCGCACGCTTCATGGACGGCAGATACACGTCCTTCATCACCTGGCGCGCTTGACGTTCGGCTTCTTCCGCTTCGTATTGGGCCTGCTTCCATGTAGCCCCGGGAACCATGCTGAGAAACCTCTCGACCGTCGAGGCGCCGTCGGGGGCCGGAATCGAGCGTTTGGCCTCGTCGAGTGCGATCTTCGCCTCCTCGATCTTGTTCGAGATCAGATCGACCCGCACCTTCAGCTCACCCGCATCAGCCGAGTAGACCAGCACTGCTTCCAGCGCAGCCGAGCCGCCGCGCCCCTGCCAGCCTTCGGTGATCGCACCGTTCACTTCGTTCTGGAACTTCCCGATGCCGGCTTCGACCCGGCCTGCAATGGCCTTCCAAGCCTCACCGATCGCACTCAGGGTTGCCGGATTCATCTCGTTGACGTGGTCGAAGATTTCGGAGTGCGACATCGCATCGAACGGATCGTCGTCCACGATTGCGTGTTCGCTGTACTCGAGCGACGACGTCTGGGCGGTGAGGGCATCGCGCTCACCCCAGGCTCGAGCGCGCTCCACATCGGCGTCGACGGTCGCAGCAGCCATCTCGTCGTCGAACGCGCCGCGGTCGTCGGTTATGGATTGCACCAGAGCAGATGTAGCGATTGCGCTCGCGATGGGAGTGCCGACAACTGGCAATGCCGCCACGCCAGGAGGCACGGCCTGCGTCGCATCGGAGATTCTTCCCAGCACGTCTTCCAGAAATGGAATGCCCACCGCTGTCCCCCTGAAGTCGAAAACCCCCGTCGGACTCCCCCGAGCCGACAGCACTTACCTGTACAGACGCAAGCAGAGCCCGGACGGTTCCCTCATCCACGGATTTACCGCAGTACAGAGTTACGGCAGTGCCGACATCGACTTCCAGGTCGGCAGATCGATTGCCCAGTCGTAGATGTCGCCGTCCGCAGGAGACAGGTCGATCGACGTGCCGGTCACCTCTACGGGGTCACCGTAGAGGGCGGTTCCGAAGTATTCCTGCGCGTCGGATGTCGACAGGTTGATGCAACCGTTCGTGACGTTCGACGAGCCCTGCACCCCGGTGGTCTCAGGATTGGCGTGGATGAATTCGCCGTTGTTGGAGATGCGCACCGCCCAACGCTCACGCACGTTCTCGTAGAACGGCGGATTGGACATCATGAAGTCTTCGTACTTCTCCGTCACCATGTGAATGCCGCTGCGCGTGACGTTGCGAGGTTCGTTTCCCTCGCCGTAGCTGACGGGAATGTCCATGATCGTCTGACCGTCGCGCACCACCTGCATGCGGTGGCTGGGCGCATTCGCCTTCACGATCTGGCTGCGACCGATCGTGAAGTCGAGCGTGAGATCCTGGTCGCCGAAGGCGCCACCGCCGTAGTTCAAGCCGTAGAGCTTGGCGTCCAGATGGACAGTCGTGCCCGGCACCCAGTAATCGGCCGGACGCCAATGGGCCCGCGATCCGCCGTTGTCGTCGGCCAGCCAAGCCCACGATCCGGCGGTGGGCGGCACGGTGGTCACGACAAGAGCCTTCTCGACGGCCGCCTTGTCGACGACGGAGTTGTCGAACTGCAACGTGATCGGTGCCGCGATACCAACTTCTTGGCCGTCGGCGATGTTGAGGGTGGCGCCGGTGGTCGACTCCGGGGCAACCGTCGTAAAGCTCCCTTGGACTGGCACGGATTTACCGTCGGTCCCGGTTGCCGAGCCCGACCACGAATACGTGGTGCCGTAGCCGAGTGCCTCACTGACCGTGAACGATGTCTTGTCAGGCGACAATTGTCCTGCAACGGCTTTACCGGCTGCGTTGCTGAGGCTGACGTCGGACAGCGTTCCCTGGGTCACGGCTACCGAGACGGGGGCGACCGGGCTGACATCTTTGGTGCCGGGCGCCGGCGTCGACACCACGGTCGCCACCGGTGCTGGTTCGGCGGCCGCCGCGCCGCCCTGTCCGTCCTTGCCGCCGATCGTGCAGCCGACGACGGCCACCATCACAGCGAGCAATACAGCTACCAACGCAACAAGACGCGAACGACTTCTCCTACCACCCAGCTCATGCACTTCAACAGGCTACCTGCGGGCTCTGTCAGGAATCAGACGGTGCAGCCCACAGTTACCGGTTCCGGTTCCAGGTGCACACCGAACGCGGCTTCGACGCCGTCGCGCACTGTCCGCGCGAGCGAGACCACATCCGCGCTCGTTGCCGACCCTCTGTTGGTCAACGCCAAGGTGTGTTTCGTCGACAGCCTGGCCGGTGCATCTTCACCGGGATAACCCTTCGAGAATCCGGCCCGTTCGATCAACCATCCGGCCGAGAGCTTGGTTCCACCACTGCCCGGGAACTGCGGCACGGTGACGTCTCCGAGCTGTTCGGTTATTGCTCCGAGCACAGCGGGCAGCTTGTCGTCCGGCACCACGGGGTTGGTGAAGAAGGAACCCGCGCTCCAAGTGTCGTGGTCGTACGGATCGAGGACCATCGCCTTACCCGTCCGAAGACCCAGAACTGCCTCGCGGACCTGCGACGCAGGTAACCGCTCGCCTTCTTCGGCCCCGAGTGCGGTGAACAGTTCGCGGTACGCGAGCGGGGCACTCAGTCCGTCGGTCGACGCATCGAATTCGACGGCGAGAACCACTGCTGCATCGGAATGCTTGAGGACGCTCGACCGGTAACCCAATTCGAGTTTCGACGGTTCGACCCACGACACTTCGCCACTGCGTCGGTCGAGCAATTGAACCCGCCGGAGCCGCGAGCCCACCTCGACGCCGTACGCGCCGACGTTCTGCACCGGCGTCGCACCGGTCGAGCCCGGAATCCCGGACAGGCACTCGAGGCCACCCAGTTCCGCGGCGACCGATTGACCGACTACTTCGTCCCACACGGCACCCGCTTCGGCGACGACGCGGTCCGTGTCGAGGCTCACGGTGGTGTTGGCCACACGAACGACAACTCCGTCGAATCCCGAGTCGGAGATCACGAGATTGGATCCGCCGGCGAGAATCAGCGTCGGGATCTGCTCGCGATCGAGCAGCGTCACGACGTCGATCAACGACTGCGTCGTCGGACATTCGGCGAGCAGCCGCGCCGGTCCCCCGATTCGGAGCGTCGTCAATCCCGACAAGTCAACGTTCTCGGACACGAAAGCGCCTGATTCCACGACGCGTCTGCCAATGGTTACGTCCCACACATCGATAAACGGTAGCCTCCACAATCGTGAGCCGTCGCATCGAGCATTCGTCGAAGTACACAGTCCCCGCCGAGAAGGTCCATGAGGCGGTGACCTCCGAGCAGTACTGGCGCGACCGAATCGTCGCTGTCGGTGGTCCCGGCGCAACGATCGAAGAGCTGACCGTTCGCGACGAGACCGTCGCGGTCACGATGTCGCAGATCATTGCCGCAGAGCACCTCCCCAGCATGGTGTCGAAAGTCGTCAACGGCGACATCGTCATCAAGCGCAGTGAAACGATGGCGCCTTTCAAGGACGGCAAGGCCACCGGCACCTTCTCCGCCCACGTCGACGGCGTTCCCGCCCGTGTCGAGGGCACGCAGGTGCTGACAGGTGACGAGAACTCCGCCACTCTCGAGATCGACGGTGAGGTCGAGGTCAAGATCCCGTTCCTTGGCGGAAAGATCGAAAGTGCGATTGTCGACGAGGTTGTCCGGCTCATCCAGGCCGAACAGGACTTCACCCGGGAGTGGATCGCGAAGTAAAATCCTGCGGGCGGCGACAGTTGTGGATACAGCCAATTTGGCTTGTCACAGCGTGTAACCGGTATTCTTTCCGATCATGGCTCGCCGCATCGACTACTCCGCCCGCTATCAGCACTCCCCCGAGCAGGTCTATGCGGCACTGGCGGACCGCTCGTACTGGGAGGCCCGTGTCGAGGAGATGCGCAAGCATTCCGAGAACCATGTGGAACATTTCGAGGTCACCGATTCCGGAATCGATCTCGTGCTGCACCACATTCTCCCGCGCACCGATTTGCCGGACATTGCTCAGACGGTGATGAAGAAGGATCTTGTCATCACTCGTAAGGAGTCGTACGGCGCCTTCGGTGACACCGTGACCGGAACGTACGAAGCGTCCATCCCGGCCGGGCCGGGGAGTTTGTCCGGCACCATGGAGTTGTTCGCGACCGATACCGGGTCCACGCTGCGAACCACGTCCGAGGCCAAGGTCTTCATACCGTTCATCGGCGCGAAGTTGGAGCAACTGATGCTCATCAACCTCGTAGATCTGTTCCGCACCGAAGCCCAGGTCACCGCGACCTGGCTCGCCGCACGCTGAACCCGGCGTGAAGAAAGCTCCACCCCCGAAGATCGAGGGGGTCATCACCCGTGGCACGACGGGAATCAACAGACTGCGACGTAGTGACCGGTGGATCGTGCACAACCGCACTATCGCGCACGCCCTGAACAACGCGACCGATCCGTTGATCGTCGACCTCGGGTACGGGGCGAGGCCGGACACCACCTTCGAGATGGCAAGCCGCCTCACCGCTGTCCGGCGGGATCGACGCGTCATCGGGCTCGAGATCGACCCCGCCCGCGTGGTCGAGAGTCGTGACGGTGTCAGCTTCGCCCGTGGTGGATTCGAACTTGCCGGTCTCACACCCGTCTTCGTACGCGCCTTCAACGTGCTCCGGCAGTACCCGGAGGAGGCTGTGGACTCTGCGTGGGCACACATTCAGTCCGGTCTCGCACCGGGCGGGCTGCTACTCGACGGAACCTGCGACGAACTCGGGAGACGTTGCGCCTGGGTGCTTCTCGACGCTGATCGTCCATTGACCCTGACACTGGCCTGGGATCCCTTCGACATCGAGCGCCCTTCCGACATCGCGGAACGTCTCCCGAAGGCTCTCATCCACCGCAACGTTCCCGGTGAGCCGATCCACGCGTTGCTCAGCGCGGCCGATCGAGCCTGGGCCACCGCCGCGCCGCACGCCTCGTTCGGACCTCGCCATCGTTGGGCTGCCGCATTGGAAATTCTTCGTGCGCAAGGAATTCCCGTGCAGCCCGCGCGGCGACGTCTTCGTGACTGCATCCTGACCGTGCCCTGGCACGTCGTAGCGCCGAATCCCTGAACTCACAGACGGGAAACGCCCCGCCGCGGAGGTGTTCTCCGCGGCGGGGCGTCCGTGTGCAGGCGTCGGGCTAGGACCCGAAGATGTTTTCCAGGCTTCCCAGTGAACCGGTCGAACTGCCGCCGTTGCCGGGATCGCCGCCGTCGGACGCTGCCGTTACCTTGACGGTGACTGCGGCCTGGGTCTCGGAACCGAGATAGCCGTCAGTTCCACTGAACACCGCGGTGATTCGGCGATCTCCGAGTTCAGTGAAGGTGTGCGAGAGCGTGGCCTTACCGTTCACCACCGCAACCGGTCCACCGATCGGGGTGGTTCCGTCCATGAACTGGACCGTTCCTGCGCTGAGCGTAGGTACCACTGCCGCAACAAGATCGACCTTCGCGCCCTTGACCGCTGACGCCGGAGCGCTCACGGTGATGGACGTTTCCTGATCCTCCGCGGCCGGAGCCGTGACCGAAACCGACTGAGCAGCCGAGGTAGAGGTGAGGAATCCTGTTGCACCCGAGTAGACGGCCGTGATGTCGTGCGTACCGACGCTCGCGAACTCGTGCATGATCGACGCCTTGCCCTCGACGACCGGCACCGGTGAGCCGAGATTGCCCGAGCCGTCCTTGAACTGCACTGTGCCGCCAACCGGCGTCGGCGTGACGGTTACGGACAGACCAACTGCCGTACCGGTTTTTGCATCCGCCGGAACGGTCAAGACCGTCTGGGTCTGCTGGTCGGTGGGAGCCGGCGCCTTGACGTTCACGGTCTGGGCGTTCGATGTCGAGCCCAGGTAGTTACCCGAACCCGAGAACACTGCGGTGATGCTGTACTCACCCGCCACGGTGAAGATCGGCGTGGTTTTCGCCTTACCTGTGGCGTCCACGGGAATCGGGGAGCCCAGATCCCTGCCACTTTCCTTGAACTGCACGGTGCCACCTGCAACACCGGTCGAGACCGAGGCAGTGAACGACAATGTCTCTCCGGTCGAAGCGGTCGACGGGCCGACGAGGGTGGTCGTTGTGTTCTCCTCGACCACCACCGGAGCGACTGTCAGCGCATGTGGCGCCGACGTCGAAGTCTGGTAGACACCGGAACCGGAGTACACCGCCACGATCGAATGCGCTCCGACTGCATAGGAATTCGTCAGCGAGGCCTTGCCGTTGGCATCGACGGGAACGGCGCCGCCGAGGTCGGTTGCACCGTCCTTGAACTGCACCGTGCCACCCGCCGGAGTGGGCGACACCGTAGCCTCGACGGTCACGGACTCACCTGCAACTGCACTTGCGGGACCGGTGATCGCGGTTGCAGTGCTCTTGTCCGCTTCGGACACTACGACGTCGACAGCTGACGACGTGGAAGACGCCACCTTTGCATTACCGAGATACTTGGCCGTCACGCTGTGGGTTCGGACGTCAGCCGGTGTCCAGGCAAGCGTTGCAACACCATTGGCGAGCGCGCCCGCACCGATCTTGGTGGCACCGTCGAAGAACTCCACCGAATCACCGTCGGCACCACCGGTCACCGTCGCGCTCAGCGGAACAAGTTGTCCCAACTTCACGCCACTGGTCGGTGACAGCGTCGTCGTCGAGACGTTCTTCTGAACGTTGATCGACGGACCACGACCATTTGTCGTGTCGTCAACGAACACCGTCCCGTCGAAATGCACCGTCGTCGACAAATCAGTACCACGAGCACAATCCGCACCGACGCGATACTGGAATTCGAACGTCTTGACGTCACCACCCCACATCGGCCATTCCGTAGCACCCGCACTCAAACGAACAGAATCAGTAGCCACCTCGTTGACACGGAACGCACTACCGTTCACCGTCGCCGAACCATCGACATACGTCATACACGCCGGATGAAAATCGCGCACCGCATACAGATTGTGAACCGCGGCAGTTCGCTTGAACACCGTCTTCGACGTGATCACATCACCCTCGGACGGCGTCCCGTTACTGATCGTCCGAGTCACCTTGTACCCGTCGGAATTGAACTCCGCCGTCACCGGAGCCGCACCAGCAACCCCGACACCCGCAACCACCGCGAAACCCGCAGCAACAGCAAACACACTCAAACCTGCAACTGCACGGCGTGCAGAACCTACAGACATAGCTTTTCCTTCTCGAGAAGTGAGCGAAATGGGTGATGCCCCGCCGCCGAACGCGGGCGGGGCATCACCAGGTGTCGGCGGCTAGGAGCCGAAGATGTTGCCGAGGCTGCCGAGCGAACCGGTGCCGTTGCCTGGTTCTTCACCGTCGACGGGTGCGGCGATCTGGACGGAGACCTGATCGGACGATGCCGTCACCGTGCCGGCGCCCGAGTACTCCGCCGCGACGACTCGCTGCCCTTGAGTTGCGGGCTTCCACGAAAGGCTGGCCTTTCCGGATGAATCGACCGTGGCCGTGCCGATGACGGTCTCGCCGTCCTTGAAGGTGACTGTGCCACCCGCATTGGCGGGGCTGATTTGAGCGGAGATCGTCTGGGCAACGCCGACCTGGCCCGCTACTACGCTGAGATCTGTTGTGGAGCTTGTTGTTCCGGCGGGTTGTTCGGCGACTGTCACATTCGCGGTGGTACTCGACCCGGTGACACCGGATCGACCGGCGAATACGGCTTCCACCGTCTGTGCACCGGCGACCGTCGGAACCCAGGCATAGGTCGCTTCACCGTTGCCTGCCACCGGCACCGAAGCGAGCACCGTTCCGCCGACCTTGAACGTGACCGTTCCACCGGTGCCCGACGCGGACACAGTCGCTTTGAGATTGGTCGACTTGCCGACCTGCGCGCCCGAGATCGGCGCCAGCGTCGTACTGGACTGAGCATCGGCCTGCGAAACGTTCACGATCAGCGCTGCCGAAGCGGAACCGACGGCACGCGCCGTGTCGGCGAACTTCGCTGTGATCGAGTGGTCTCCACGGGTGGTCGGTGTCCAGGCAAGTGTTGCAACACCATTGGCGAGCGCGCCCGCACCGATCTTGGAACCGGCGTCGAAGAACTCCACCGAATCACCGTCGGCACCACCGGTCACCGTCGCACTCAACGTCACCGGCTGCCCCACCTGAGCGCCACTGACCGGTGACACGGTGGTCGTCGACACGTTCTTCTGAACGTTGATCGACGGACCACGACCATTCGTCGTGTCGTCAACGAACACCGTCCCGTCGAAATGCACCGTCGTCGACAAATCAGTACCACGAGCACAATCCGCACCGACGCGATACTGGAATTCGAACGTCTTGACGTCACCACCCCACATCGGCCATTCCGTAGCACCCGCACTCAAACGAACAGAATCAGTAGCCACCTCGTTGACACGGAACGCACTACCGTTCACCGTCGCCGAACCATCGACATACGTCATACACGCCGGATGAAAATCGCGCACCGCATACAGATTGTGAACCGCGGCAGTTCGCTTGAACACCGTCTTCGACGTGATCACATCACCCTCGGACGGCGTCCCGTTACTGATCGTCCGAGTCACCTTGTACCCGTCGGAATTGAACTCCGCCGTCACCGGAGCCGCACCAGCAACCCCGACACCCGCAACCACCGCGAAGCCCGCAGAAACAGCAAAAACACTCAACCCACCGACAACACGACGAACACCACTCACGGACATCCAGATCCCTCTCGACAACGGGGCAGACAGGCGTCCAGGACAAGCGTCCGTCTGCTTTCGATGCCGTGACGTTATCCCATTGACTGTAAAGTAACTACGCTTTTCGCAGATTTAGTTCATCGGCGACATCGCCGAACTGCAGTAACAGTGGGCTGAACGTCCCGCACCGCACATCTGGATGCGTTCTTACCTGCGCTAAAGACAAAACAGTCGCCCGAAAATAGCGATTTACAAATCTCTGATATCGGCGTCATATTCGATTTCGGGCGTGATGCCAGAAGGTCGCAGGAGCCTCGAAGATCTCTCTCGGCTACAGGCTTGCGGCCAGAGCCAACTCGACCCGAACAGCAACGTCGACGCTCGCGTTCTCACACGAGAGATACAGCTCGTGCGCGTCCAGTCGGCCTATCGCGACCGCATCGGCGACTACTTCGTTGAGCAGGACTTGAGAAATTCCACCGGAAGCGAGGTCGTGCACGGTACGCAAAGGCGTGGTGATGCGGATGGGCCCGATCTGTTCACACTCGTCGTCCGCGAGCGGCAGTCGGTGCAGCGCTACCTGGCGGGTCGGCGCCGCGAGAGGGTGCGCAACGGAGAGGTGAATGAAGCGAGGTTGCAGGTGCCCGAGGCCATGCAGATCTGCGGCACTGTAGTGCGAGACGGTGGCGCTACCGGCGAACCACGTGCACCACTTCGCGAACTCGTCCAAGGCGGTATGTCTGACGCGTTCGAGGCGAAAAAGCCCGCGGCACTCACATGTCCATGTTCCGGATTCCGTCATTTCTTCCATCAACGCCAGACCGAAACCCAGTTCGGATGCCTGGAGAGCCGTGACAAATCCGCACTGTCGCAGCGCCAGCCGCTCGAGTGATTCGTAGTCCGAAGCCATGACCACCTCCGGTGACCGTCGAAAACGCCGTTTCGAACAGACTACGGGCGAGTGTGTCGCGCATCACAGGAATGAGGAAGTGCGTATTCACAGAGTTCGTTCAGACTCGTCGGGAAGAATCTGGCGAATGACTGTCGCAGCGAACAACCCTCGTCCGCGCAACCGAGTGCTCATCATCCTTCTCGTGGTGATCGCCGTACTCGTCGCGGCGCTCGTCGGTGGAGAACTGTACGTACGCAACCAGGTGAAGACCTGCATGGCCGATCAGTTCCAGAGCGAACTGGGATCCCAGGTCGACGTCGGGTTGAGCTGGAAGCCCGTACTCCTGCAGGCAGTCGACAAGAAGGTGCCGTACATCAGCATCGACAGCGACGACTCTTCGTTCGGCCCCGCAACGGGAATGCAGGTTCACGCGAAGGTGAACGACATCAACTTGCAGCCCTCGGCGGGCAACAGCGGCACCATCGGCAGCTCCAGCGCCGACGTCACCTGGTCTACCGCAGGCATTCTCGCCACCTTGCAGGAGCAGACCTTCGGCGGGCTCGTCTCCGGCGTCACCGCCGACTCGAGCGCCGGAACACTCGCGTTCGACGTCGGTCCGGTCGGGCTCGCGAAGCTCACGGTCAAGCCCACCGTCACCAACGGTGTGGTCGACGTCCAGACCGTCGGCGCCGAGATTCTCGGATTGGGTCTGCCGACCGATCTGGTCGACGGCATCGTCCAGACACTCACCGACAGCCTGCAGACCTACCCGCTGGACATGAAGCCCACGAAGCTGACCGTCACCGACGACGCTATCCAGATCTCGTTGGAGGGCGGCGCTTACGCCATGCCCGTCGCCGACGCGAACAACCAGAACACCTCGGCGGTTCCGGACAGCTGCGGCCTGCTGACCTAGTCGGCCAGACCGTCCAATACTGCTCGACTTCCGGATAGTCCGAGGCGGGTGGCGCCGGCCGCGATCATGTCGAGCGCTGCCTGCGTCGTACGTATTCCGCCACTGGCCTTGACTCCCACGCCCGGGCCGACCGTCTGCGCCATCAGTGCGACGGCCTCGACCGTCGCTCCACCCGCGGGGTGGAAGCCGGTGGAGGTCTTGACGAAGTTCGCCCCGGCACGCACAGCTGCGCGGCAACATTCGACGATGGCCTCGTCGGACAGCGCTGCGGTTTCGAGGATCACTTTGAGGATCGCACTCTCCCCCATCGCCTCGCGGACGGTGAGGATATCGGCCAACACCGCGCTGTAGTCGCCGGCGACCGCCGCTCCTACGTCGATGACCATGTCGATCTCGGCTGCGCCTTGATCGACGGCCAGTCGCGCTTCAGCACCCTTGACCAGCGAATGATGCTTCCCCGACGGGAATCCGACGACGGCCGCCGTCACAAGTCCCTCGGCGCGAATCGGCAACATCGACGGCGAGACGCAGACAGCCAGCACACCGAGGCTGCGTGCTTCGTCGATCAGGGCGGTCACATCGGCCGCGGTGGCTTCGGGTTTGAGGAGAGTGTGGTCCACCATCGCGGCAACCTGGGAACGAGTGAGTGCAGCTTCAGACATGTTGGAAAGCTTGGCACACCACCACGCGACCGTCGCTGCAGCCGCACCTGAGAGACTAGGCCGCATGACCGCTGCACCATCGATCGATGATCGTCGCTATGTTCTGTCCCTCGGCTGCCCCGACACCACGGGCATCGTCGCACGCATCTCGACCTTTCTCACCGACGTCGGTGGATGGATCGTGGAGGCCGCATACCACGCCGATGCCGACACCGGATGGTTCTTCACGCGTCAGGCGGTCCGTGCATCGTCGGTGAGCATGAGCATCGACGAGCTTCGTGAACGGTTCAAAGCTGTTGCGGCCGAGATCGGTCCGGAAACCGAGTGGACTCTTCACGACTCCGGCGCACCCAAGAAGATCGTGTTGCTCGTGAGCAAGGAAGGTCACTGCTTGCATGACCTCCTTGGCCGCGCCGCGGGCGGGGAACTCCCCGCAGAAATCAGCGCCGTCATCGGAAACCACGAAGATCTGCGCAGTGTCACCGAGCGCCACGGGATCGACTTCCACCATGTTCCGTTCGCCAAGGACCCGGCAGAACGGGGACCGTCCTTCGAGAAGGTCCGCGCCCTGGTCGACGCTCACAATCCCGACGCCGTGGTTCTTGCCCGATTCATGCAGGTGCTGCCCGAATCACTGTGCGAGCACTGGGCCGGGCGCGCGATCAACATCCACCACAGCTTCTTGCCGTCGTTCATCGGTGCCCGCCCCTATCACCAGGCGTTCGCCCGCGGCGTGAAGTTGATCGGCGCCACCTGCCACTACGTGACCGCCGAACTCGATGCCGGTCCGATCATCGAGCAGGACGTGATCCGTGTGGACCACGCCGACGATGTCGCCGACATGGTCCGCCAGGGTCGAGACATCGAAAAGCTCGTGCTCTCCCGCGGACTGCGCTGGCACCTCGAGGATCGTGTGCTGGTCCACGGGCGCAAGACGGTCGTCTTCAGCTAGAGCTGCGTTGCGCTAGAGATTGCGCAGTCGCACGATTTCCTTGTCGAACTCGTCGATGTTCTCGATCGACGACATGTGACCGACGCCCGGCAACACGATCAACCGTTCGAGGTTGCCGGCGTCGTCGAGGACTTGCGCAAGCTTGCGCGCATGGACCGGCGGAGTGAGCCGATCGAGCGAACCGACGAGCACGGTGGTCGGCACTTCGAGATTGTCGAGTCCCTCGTGAATGTCGAGGGTGCTCAGCGCTGCTCCCCAACCTCCACGGATGCGGGGCTTGCACTCACGAACGATGTTCTCGCAGAACTGAATCTCGGCTTTGGTCGCGTTCGGTGACATCGAGACGTACTGGATCGCCTTCGTCATGGCGCCCGAGGAGACGAACGGAACGGGCGAACTGAGGATGGCGCGGCCCACGGGGACCGGCACGCGAGGGAAACGATTGGGCAGTGGGATGACCGTGGTCTCGGCGATCAACCTTTCGCTCGCGGTGCTCGCGAGCATGACCGCCGACGCGTACTTCTTGACCTCGTCGGGGTGACGACCCGCCCAGGCGATGATGCTCATCCCGCCCATGCTGTGACCGACGATGACGGCCTTCTTGTCCTCACGAACGGTGGCCGCCAGCACTGCAGAGAGATCGTCGGCAAGGACGTCCGGGCCGAGCGGAAGATTGCCGACGGTGCTGCGGCCGTGACCGCGCTGATCGTAGGTGATGACCCGATATTCGCCGGCAAGCGCATTGACCTGCGGGTACCAGAATTCGGTGGAGCACGTCCAGCCGTGACTGAGAACGATCGGATCGCCGTCGACGGGACCGTAAGCCCGGACATTGATGATCGCACCGTCGTCGGTGGTCAGTTCGCTGATGTCAGCTTTGAGCGTCGGAGTCTTCAGGAGTGCATTGGGCTCGACGTCGCTCGACAGAGTCAACCCTCGCGTGGATCGCCGATGACGGATCCCAGCGACGGCCGCGACGAGTGCTCCCACTCCGACGGCGCCTGCCAGTACTCGAAGCTCTGTGGTGCGCGAACGACTGGACATGCATTTACCCCTGACTGCTGCTGACGACAGACGGATGCAATCTATGTGTGACTGCCGTTAACCGACACTATCACTCGAACAACGCCCGTTGTCAGCGTTGGAGAGAAGAGTGGGGCAGCACACCATGAGCCGGGAACCACGGCTCGGAATGAGCGGGAGTGCGGCAAACTACCAGCGAGAACCGCCGTGCTGAATGTCGTCCACCCGCGGGCGAACGTCGACGAGATACACGCACACTGCAACGACCGCGATGATGCCCAGGAGCCCGACAGGGGACGTCGCCAAGAGGATCAACGCCGCGACGATCAGAATTCCCAGCCAGATCGGCTTGGTCAATTTGTTGACCGCGGTGAAAGCGTCAGGACGCTGCCTGACGGCATGAACGATCGCGTAGACAGCACCCACCAATGCGAGCACTTTGAGTGCGAGAAAGATCAGACCGACTAGCCCATCGACTTGAGTCACAACTACATCCTAAGTTCTCATCCGGTTCCCGACGAACACGAAGGCTCCCACACTCGGCTGAGCGCGGGAGCCTTCGTCAGGTGGAGCTGGGCAAATCAGGCCTTCTTGGCCGGAGCAGCCTTCTTGGCCGGAGCCGGTGCGGTGGCCTTGGCCGGAGCAGCCTTGGCGGGTGCAGCCTTGGCCGGAGCGGCCTTCTTCGCGGCGGTGGTCGCGCGCTCCTGGACGTCGGAAGCAGCAGCGGTCACGCGAGCGGCAGCTTCCTTGGAAGCCTCGTCAGCCTGGTCACCGAGGTCGAGGACCTTCAGTGCAGCCTCGTCGCCTGCGTCGGCGATCTTCTCACCGGCGTCAGAGATCTTCTCGCCGACCTCTTCTGCGGTGTCGGAGATGCGTCCGGCAGCGCGGCCGGCCAGCTTGGCAGCCTGCTCGCCCACGGCGCGCGTCTGACGAGCAACGGTTCCGAGTGCGTCTTCGGTCAGCTCGACGGCGTCGCCGAGTGCCGACTCTGCAGCAGCGATGCCTTCTTCGACTGCGGGCTGCTTGCGGATGCGCTCGACTGCGTCTTCGCCACGTTCTGCGAGGGAGTTGTACAGATCTCCGGCAACCTTGAGGTATGCCTCGGCGACCTTGCGGAGTTCCTCGGGTGAGAACTTCTCGCGCAGCTCGGCGAGCTCTTCGGGCAGCTCGGACGGCAGGCCGGCGAGACGCTCGCGCAGCGCATCGACACTCTCGGCAACGTCACCCTGGACGGAAGCGAGCTTCTCGCGAGCACCGTCGACACGGCCGTTGACATCGCCCTGGGTGTTTTCGGCGCGCTCACGAACCTGAGCAACTACATCGGCCACGGCCTGGACAACCAGGTCGCCTGCGCCGACGGCGGCGTAGAGCGAGGTCTTGACGCTGTCGATGGCGTTCTTGTCAGTCATCTTGTTCTCCTAGTGAAGTCTCGGTGTCTGGAATTGCGGCCGATTCAGCGAAATCGGGCGCTGCGGCTGGTCTTGACGACTCGTTCTCGCGACAGAACGAGTCGTAGATTTCGAGCAGTACTTGCTTCTGCCGTTCGTTGATGGCCGTCTCGGCCAACACCGCGTCCCTGATGGGACTGTGCGGGCGTTGCTCGAGATATCCCGCTTGGACGTACAGCACTTCTGATGAGACTCGAAGGCCCTTGGCGATTTGCGCCAGTACGTCCGCCGACGGTTTGCGCAATCCGCGTTCGATCTGACTCAGATACGGATTGCTGACGCCGGCGAGTTGAGCGAGTTGGCGCATCGAAACTTGGGCGGCTTCCCGCTGTGCACGAATGAACCCCCCGATGTCGTGTGCCGCAGAGCTGACGACGCGAGCTGCCAAGTCGCTTGCTCCGGCTGCGGCACCGGATGATTCACGATCTCCGTCATCGGAGTTCGTCGACTTCGCTGGCATTGCGTCCTCCCTATCCAGTGGACATTTCCCAGGATAGGAGAGGGTGCTAACTATTGCAAGCACTACTGCTAGCACTCGTGGTGGACGTCACATACCGGACAGCTCAGCCGAAGATGAGCGTCGAAATCGTGTAGATCAGCAGTCCGGCGATCGAGCCCACAACGGTGCCGTTGATACGGATGAACTGAAGATCTCGACCGACCTGCAACTCGATCTTCTGGCTCGCTTCGTCGGCGTCCCACCGCTCGACGGTGTCACTGATGACTCCAGTGATCTCGTCGGTGTAGTTCTCCGCGATGTACTTGGTGCCCTGCACCAGCCAGCCGTCGACCTTCTCACGCATGGACTCGTCGTCACGCAGCCTGACTCCGAAGCCGGCGACGTTCTCGGCGACCTTGGTCCGCAGGGTGCTGTTCGGATCGTCGACGGACTCCATGATGAGCCGCTTGGCAACCTGCCATGTCGACGACGCCAGACCCGTCACTTCCTCGCGACCCATGATCTCGGCCTTGATCCCCTCGGCCTTCTTGATGGTCTCCGGGTCGTTCTGCAGATCATCGGCGAAGTCGATCAGGAAGCGGTTGGCGGCGAGGCGTACCTCGTGTTCGGGGTTGGAACGGACCTTCCAGGTGAACTCGACGAGTTCCTTGTATATCTTCTCCCCCAGCATGGCGTCGACGAACTTCGGCGACCACGCGGGCGAATCGCGAACGATCACACGATCGATCGTCTCCTGGCTGCCGAGAGCCCACTGATGTGCCCGCTCGGCAAGCAATTCGATGATCGGCAGTTGCTTGTTGTCCTTGAGAAGTTCACCGAGCACTCGGCCGATCGGCGGTCCCCACATGGGCTCGGCCAGACGCTTCACGATCGTGTTGTCGATGATCTGGGCGATGTCCTCGTCGCGAAGAACCTCGACCATGCCGCGCAAGACCGTCGACGTCTCGGCGGCGACGCGAGCGGCGTTGGCAGGTTCGGCCATCCACGTGCCGAGCCGCAGCGGAATCTGCGCCTGCTGCACCTTGGCCGACACAACCTCGGGAGCCAGGAAGTTTTGACCGACGAATGAGCTCAGGCTGGCTCCGAGCTGGTCTTTCTTACGCTTGATGATGGCAGTGTGCGGGATGGGAAGGCCCATCGGATGACGGAAGAGCGCGGTGACGGCAAACCAGTCGGCAAGCGCGCCGACCATGCCTGCCTCGGACGCGGCCCGGACGTACCCGACCCACTCTCCGGCGCCGCGGGATTCCTGCCACCGGCAGAAGATGTAGACCACCGTCGCGAAGCCCAGAAGGCCAGTAGCGAAGACCTTCATCTTGCGAAGGTCCCGACGCTTGGCGGCGTCGTCGAAGGCGGAGAGGCTCAGTTGCTGCACCCTCGCCATTGTGCCGAAAGGTGTGACGCGGCGTAGCGCGAGCGACACGAAGTCCGATTCTGCAGGACCTAATCCCCCGAACTGCGGATGTGAGTGCCCGAGATAAAGGCACGGACATTAAGCTGGACCGGAAAGTAGACCGATCGGACGTGGCTCGCACCACAGATATGAGATGACTCGTGGCCAAGAATGCCGTGCAGGACAACGAGCAGGTAGACGGCCCAGTCGTTGCTGATGCGAAGCCCGAGAAATCCGACGGTCGCAAGCGTCGTTGGCGTGAGCACAAGATCGCTCGCCGCGAGGAACTCGTCGACGGCACCATCGCCGCCATCCGCGCGCGCGGCCGTGAGATCGGCATGGACGAGATCGCGTCCGAGATCGGTGTCTCCAAGACCGTGCTCTACCGATACTTCGCCGACAAGAGCGACCTCACCACCGCCACGATGATGCGGTACGTCGAGACCATCCTGTCGCCGCGTATCTACGAAGCGATCAGCGGTGATCTCGACGATTTCGAACTCACCCAGGCAAGCATCACCGCGTACGTCGAGACGGTGGCGTCCGACCCCGACATCTACCTCTACGTCATGGCCAACGGCGCCGGCGCCAACCGCGACGTCGTTGCCGATTCCGAGCGCATGATCGCCGAATTGCTCTCCACGGTGTTGGGCAATCGCCTTCGCGAGATGGAGATGGATTCCGGCGGTTCCCTGCCGTGGGCGTTCGGGATCGTCGGCGGAATTCAGCTCGCGACGCACTGGTGGATCTCCAACAAGTCGATGTCCGCAGAATCGCTGATCGACTACCTCACCATGATGACGTGGGGCGGCATCACCGGCATTGCTGCGGTCAACGGATCACCGGCCAAGTTCAAGTCGGTTCCGCATCCCCTCGTCAAGCCTGCCGAGGACTGACTCGCCCGAGACCGAACTTTCGAGCCACAGGGGTCGATCCTGTGGCACTCTTTCGGCATGGCACAAGACTCGCTGTGGGAAACACCGGCCGCCAAGACACTGCGGGCGGAGCCCGGGTTCGAACTCGATCAACTCGATCGCAACAGCACTCCGGGATTCACCGGAAACAAAGCTGACGGCGAACGTCTGCTCGAGGAGCGCGGCGCGGTCCTGTCCGACCTGCAGGAGTTGCTCTACGCCAACGGCAGGTCCGGGGACAGCCGTTCCATCCTGCTGGTCCTGCAAGGAATGGACACCGCAGGCAAGGGTGGCATGGTCCGACACGTGATCGGTCACGTGGATCCTTCGGGAGTTCAGCACGCGGCCTTCGGCGTCCCGACCGAAGAGGAAAAGCAACATCACTACCTCTGGCGGATCAAGAAGGAACTCCCCCGCGGCGGCTATCTCGGTGTGTTCGATCGCTCCCACTACGAGGACGTCCTGGTCGTGCGCGTCCACGATCTTGTCCCTGAGGATGTCTGGAGCACGCGCTACGACGAGATCAACCAGTTCGAGAAGGAACTCGTCGACGCCGGAACCACCATCGTGAAGGTGGCGATGTTCGTCTCGCTCGACGAGCAGAAGAAGCGGCTCGAAGAGCGTCTCGACCGCCCGGACAAGTACTGGAAGTACAACCCGGGTGACGTGACCGAACGCGGTTTGTGGCCTGCATATCAACAGGCGTATCAGGCAATGCTCGACAAGACGTCGACCGAGCACGCGCCGTGGTACGTCGTGCCGTGTGATCGGAAGTGGTACAGCCGAATTGCGGTCACGGAGCTACTGATCGACGCTCTGGAAAAGCTCGATCTCGACTGGCCGTCTGCCAACTTCGACATCGAGGCGGAGAAAGCGCGACTGGCACAGTCCTGATCAGAAGCAGTCCTGATCAGAACAGGTGTGGGGATTCGCGGTGCACTTTGTGGTCGTGATGAACGGTGCTGGTGTACAGGGCAACCGCCAGTCCGATGGACGCGACACCGGCGAGCCCGGCAATCAACGCCCAACCACCGTGCCCTGAACCGGCGGCCACGAGAAAGCTGCCGAGACAGACAACTGTGGCCAGCACCAGGAAATACGACGCCCACGCTGCAAAGAGATTGAGCTTCATCGTTCGCTCCTCCGGTTGGATCTCTTTCGTTTCGACCGTACGCCGGAGCATGACGGTCGACAAGACACTCCTGTCGTGAGGTTTCCCGACGTCTACGCCGGGTAGCCGAATTGCATGGACATCGGAACTCTTTACCGCGGAATCGAATCGGCGCGCGGACTGGACGGTCCGTCCACTGGCATCAGACGCAGAATCCTCCAGATCACCGAGCGATCCGACAGATCGCGTACTGTCGCCGCACTTCTGCGCGGCGCCCTCGTCGGGCATCCCATCCATCCCGCCCTCGTGACCATTCCCGCGGGCGCGTGGACGGCTTCGCTGATCTTCGACGTGTCAGGCGATCCGCAGACTGCACGACGGTTGATCGGGCTCGGACTGGTCTCGACGCCGCCGGCTTTGCTGACAGGCTGGCTGGACTGGTCCGAACGTGGCGACGTCGCACGCCGTGTGGGGCTGGTACACGCCGCATCGAATGCTGTGGGGATCTGGTCTTTTGCCGCGTCGTACAGGCTACGCGGCAAGGATTCACTCGCGCTGGCGCGAGTTCTGTCGGTGCTGGGGCTCACCGCGGTCGGTGTCGGTGGCGCGCTCGGCGGTCACATCGTTTTCAAACTCATGGACGATCCTGCCGTCGAGGCTGCAGCGACTCCGGTTCTCGATCCCATCCTGGACGTGGTCAACTGAGCTGATCGGACCTCAATACTGCTCAGGCGTAAGCACTTCCGGAGTAGCTTCGTAGTTCTCGCGCGGTCTCGTCCGAATCCGCCAGTGGCCTGTTCATGACCCAGTGCGGGTTGCGCGTGCCCAGTGTCGCGGCAAAGTCGGCGACGGCGTCCGGGGTCGGCACTGCGTGTTCGCCCAGATATCCGAGAACGATGAGGTCCTCCCCTGAACGAGTCTCCACGGCCAGGGCCCAACCGCACGTCTCCTCCCACAGCAACGCCACCTCACGCCCAGGGAAACGCGGCACAGTTCGATCCAACGCGATGTAGGCCTCCAGAGGATGCTCGCGCCTGCAACACCATTGCTCTATGCCGGCCCCCACGCCGACCGCCACCCGTTGTACGTACCGCTCGAACCCGAGTCCGACGGTTGCGTCGACCAGCATTTGTTCTGTCATCGAACCTCACTCCTCGCCATCGTGTTTGGAATGTGCCCAGCGCTGACCGCGCCGAAACCCGGTTCAGATCACGGACTCCGGGTATCCCCAGACGAACCGATCAAGTGGAGAGGGGACCCGATGAAGTACTCGCCCGCTATGGCTCCCGGACGAATGCTGAAGATCTCCATGGTGTCGGTGAACGCCGATCCACTCGCACCGGTGGGCTGCTCGGCAGCCGGTGCACAGAACCTGCACGTCGACGAACTGTCCGCGGCCCTGGTTCGCGCCGGACACGATGTCACCGTCTTCACCAGGCGGGCACACGTCGGTGGACCGGACCGCGTTCGCGCCCGCGCCGGGTACTCCGTCGACTATCTCGAAGCCGGCCCGACACACGCTCTCCCTGACGCCGAAATACTCCCCCACCTGGGCACCTTTGCCAGCATTCTGCGCGCTCAGTGGAGTACCGACCGACCCGATGTGGTGCACTCGCACTTCTGGATGTCTGGTGTGGCAACGGAACTCGCGACCCGCTCACTCGGCATCCCCGTACTTCAGACATTCCATTCCCTGGGATCTGCGGCGCACCGACACCTCGGAGCAGCCGACGACAGCCCATCGGAGCGGACTCACCTGGAACCATTGATCGCCAGGGGCGCAACCCATGTCATCGCGACAAGTTCGGACGAAATCTTCGATCTGGTTCGGCAGGGATCACCACGATCACGGACCACGATGGTGCCCTCGGGCGTCGATACCGAAGCGTTCACCCCGGAGGGACCCGCCGCGAAGAAGACCGCGCCGCATCGATTGATCTGCGTCGGAAGGCTGGTGGAGCAGAAGGGCTTCGATGTTGCCGTCGCCGCGCTGGCTTCGCTGCCGGACACGGAGTTGGTGGTGATCGGCGGGCCACCCGTCGCGCAACTGAGCACCGACGAGGTTGCGATCCGCTTGGTCAAGCTCGCCGAGCGGCTCGGCGTCGCAGATCGAGTCCAATTGTTGGGACGCGTTCCGCACCGCCAACTACCGAAACTGATGCGGTCGGCCGACGCCCTCGTATGCACCCCCAGATACGAACCTTTCGGAATCGCGGCGCTGGAAGCGATGGCGTGCGGAGTTCCTGTAGTCGCGACTCCTGTTGGCGGACTGCGGGATACGGTGATCGACGGACTCACGGGGCGTCGGGTGCCGGTGAACAGCCCCGTGGAAACCGCGCGCGCGGTCCGGCATCTTCTCGACGACGAAGACGAGGGCGCGGCGTTTGCACGGCAGAGTCGGGCCCGAGCGTGCGAATCGTATTCATGGGATCACGTCGCCACCGAGGTGGTCCGAACCTACGGCCGCTGCGTCACAGCACCGCCGAGAGCCCGCCAACACAAGGGCACTCACCGAAGTGAAGTGCACTGACGCTGACGGGCTCTACGAAGCTGATTTCTCGAAACTGTAGGTGACTCGAAACTATCGGCGAAAGGGCGGTATCAAGCCGGGAAACGTCGGGTCTCTTCGAGTCCGATTGCATGATCCAGCGACTCGTAGCAGGCAAACATCGACTCCTGACCAGCTGCTTTGAGTAGCCTCTGAACCGGGCGGGCGCAGACGAGCGCGAGTGTGCCGCCCACGTCGCGTGATCGCGTCGACAGGACCGACAGCACGGACAAGCCGCACGTCCCCATGAATTCGAGTTCGGAGAGATCGACAACCAGCGTCCGGTCCGCGGCAACGTGGTACGTCAAGAAGTCACGAAAAGCATTGGCGCTCATCAGGTCGATCTCGCCACGAACGTGGATCACAGCGGTATGTGCACTGATGCGGTGCGCGTGAAACGATGCGGTCGCTGTCCCGGTCGCGGGAGGTCCGTAATCTACCGATCCCTTCGCCGCGTTCGTAAAGCCTGAAATAGATGATCCTGGAACAACAGTCATGGTTCTCCCATCCCGCAACGGTTTACACTCTGCAAAAGAGAAGGGACCTCCGAAGGAGCCGCACGATGAACGGGTCTCCAGAATTACGGATAAATCCCTCATCGGCTGTGTGCTCAACCTCGGTTTGAAACAGTACGCCAGCATGACCGGCGTCACAAGTGCGTTGCGACCATTCGTTTCGGTGTTCCGAACAAAAATGTGGTTTGGTCTGCGGTTCCGCGAGGTAATCCGATGTTGCGATCGCCAACGGTCGTGAGCAGAATCGTGTCGTTTACCCCGGCACCACCATCGACCAAATTTCGTGTTCGGGGGTCACTGTGAAGGTCGAGATGGGTATCGTTCTCGGCACCAGACTTCACCGCGACCCCTGGTACGACGATCCGGAGAACTTATGGCACACCTCAGCGCACTCGAGCCAGATCAGGATCAGACTCAGCCAGTTGTGGAGTTGAGGATTCAAGCGACTCTCGATCAGCTGTCGATTTTGCGTGCACTGGCCGCCACTGTTGCCATTCAGGAAAACTTCGACCTCGACGCCATCGCCGACATCAAATTGGCCATGGACGAAATCTGTACGCATCTGATTGTTCGTGCTGCGCCTGATTCGGTTCTGGTGTGTCGGTTCGTGTTCACTCCCCCGCAACTGCACGTATCCGTATCGACGACAACCACGGAGTACGAGGACAGCACTCAGCGATCGTTCGGGTGGCACATCCTCACCGAACTCACCGATTCGATTTCACTCGACCAGGAAGAGAACCTGGGCGGCGTCGGCTACATCACGACCATGAAGTTCACCAAGGCCCTCAGCGGGCGCCTGTGACCGCTTCCGCAGACGGCCCGTCACGCCCGCGCCGGCGGTCCACCGACGAATATCGGGACGTCATACCCGTTTTCGAGGAAATGCGGACCCTCGAGCCCCACAGTCCGGAGTACGAACGAGTGCGCACCGCACTGATCACCAGGTGCCTACCGTTGGCCGAACACATCGCCAGACGATTCGACGGGCGCGGCGAGGCACACGACGATCTGGTTCAGGTGGCGCGCCTCGGTCTGGTCAACGCCGTCGACCGTTTCGATTCCACGCGCGGATCCGATTTCGTCTCGTTCGCGGTTCCCACCGTGATGGGCGAAGTTCGACGACACTTCCGCGACACCGGTTGGGCATTGCGGGTTCCACGCCGGATGAAGGAGTTGCACTTCCAACTCGGGCAAGCCATCAGCGAGCTGTCACAACAACTCGGGCACGCGCCGACCGTCGACGAGTTGGCCGAGACGTTGGGGATCGAACGTGAAGAAGTTGCCCAGGCGTTGATCGCCGGCAACGCGTACCAGACCGTCTCGGTCGACGGTGCCGCGTCCAATCACACCGACGATCTTCCGCTCGTGGAAACACTCGGTGACTACGACGCAGCACTCGAGAACGTCGAGAATCACGAGGCCTTACGTCCACTTCTCGACAAGCTGCCCGAACGAGAGCGGACGGTGTTGATGCTCAGATTCTTCGGAAACCTGACGCAGACACAAATCGCCGAGAAGGTCGGTGTGTCCCAGATGCACGTGTCGAGGTTGCTCGCGAAGACATTGAGTAATCTTCGCGAGCAACTCGACTGAGCTCCGCGAGCAACTCGACTGAGCGGGACCGAGCGGGTCAGATTGTTGCGGTGTCGATCACGAATCGGTATCGAACGTCGCTCTTGATCACGCGCTCGTAAGCATCGTTGATGTCGCTCGCCGGAATCAGTTCGATTTCTGCACCGATGCCGTGCTCGGCGCAGAAGTCGAGCATCTCCTGCGTCTGCGGGATACCGCCCACCATGGAGCCGGCGAGGCTACGACGGTTTGCGGCGAGCGAGAATGCTCGAACTTCGATCGGCTTCTCCGGCAGACCCAGTTCGACGAGAGTGCCGTTGATGGCGAGCAAGGACATGTAGGCGTCGATATCGAGATTGACCGAGACCGTGTTGAGGATCAGGTCGAACTCGCCGCGAAGAGCCTTGAACGTCTCACGGTCATTGGTCGCGTAGTAGTGATCGGCACCGAGACGAAGGCCGTCTTCCTTCTTGCCGAGCGTCTGGCTCAGGACGGTAACTTCCGCGCCGAGCGCCTTGGCGATCTTCACACCGACGTGACCGAGGCCGCCGAACCCGATGATGGCGACCTTCTTGCCGGGGCCGGCATTCCAGTGCCGCAGCGGTGAGTACAAGGTGATGCCGGCGCACAGCAGCGGCGCGGCAACGTCGAGTTCGATGCCCTCGGGGATCGAGAGAACAAAATGCTCGGTGACGACGATGTGCGTCGAGTAGCCACCCTGAGTGCGCTCGCCGTCGCGTCCGGTGGCGTTGTACGTACCGGTCACGCCCTTGCGGCAGTACTGCTCTTCGCCGGCCAGGCAGGCGTCGCACTCTCCGCAGGAGTCGACGAAGCAGCCGACGCCCACGCGGTCGCCGACTTTGTGCTTGGTGACATCCGAACCCACGGCGGCGACGACGCCGGCGATTTCGTGTCCGGGGACGATCGGGTACTTGGCTCCGCCCCACTCGTTGCGAGCGGTGTGGATGTCGGAGTGGCAAATGCCGGCAAATTTGATGTCGATGAGAATGTCCAGTGGACCGAGCTCGCGGCGTTCGACGGTGGTCTTCTCGAGCGGACCGTCAGCGGACGTCGCGGCGTAAGCAGCAGCAGTAACCATGCACACATGCCTACCCGTGCATGGAGGGACCTGCAAATCGCAGGCCCCTCCATGACGTGTTCGTGACGTGACTTACCCGGCGTCGCGCTCCGCTTGTTCGGCGCGACGACGCAGGCGCCTCGCGGCCGCAACCATGTTGCGCAGCGAAGGCTCGAGCTGCCATGGATGGCGGGTCTTGAGGCCACCGTCCGGGTTGGCCCACAAACGATCGAGAGAGATCGATTCGCTTGCCTCGGTGAGCAATTCGTCGAGCTCGTCGATGTCGGGAATCCGAGCCGAACGAGATTCGTACACACCGGGGCCGACGCCGTGCGTGAGCGCGCCTTCCTTGAGTGCTTCGAGAACCCACGTGATGGAGCGGGTCGCGACGATAGCCGTCACATCGGCGTCCAACCGTTCGATGGCGTCGACCACCGACGACCGAGCGGAGTACGTCAGATGTGTGTGGATCTGTGTTTCCGGCTTCGCTCCACCTGTTGCCAGACGGAACGCGTCGACGGCCCACTCCAGGTAGGCCTCCCGGCCGTCCTCACGCAGTGGCAGCAGTTCACGAATTGCCGGCTCGTCCACCTGGATGATGGCGATTCCGGCAGCTTCGAGATCCGCGATTTCGTCTCGAATGACAAGTGCCAGTTGCTCTGCCGTTTCGTAGAGCGGCTGATCCTGACGAACGAACGAACGGGCGATCATGGTGACCGGACCCGTCAGCATGCCCTTGACCGGCTTGTCGGTCAGCGACTGCGCGTACGCAATCCATTCGACCGTCATCGGCTTCGGACGTGCGATGTCGCCGTAGAGAATCGGCGGACGCGTGCAACGAGATCCGTAGGCCTGAACCCAACCGTTGTGCGTGAAGGCATAGCCCTCGAGCAGTTCGGCGAAGTACTGGACCATGTCGTTGCGCTCGTGCTCGCCGTGCACGAAGACATCGAGACCGATGTCCTCTTGCAGACGGATTGTGCGCTCGATCTCTTCCTGGATGCGCTTGTAGTAGTCGTCCCACTCCAAACGCCCCTGGCCGAGTTCGTAACGAGCCTGGCGAATCGCGTCGGTCTGCGGGAACGAACCCAATGTCTGGGCCGGAACCAAGGGCAGGTTCAACCGTTCCTGCTGAGCTTTACGACGCTCCTCGTACGGTGCACGCACACGATCTTCGGGCTTGATCGCGTTGACCCGAGCACGGACAGCGTGCTTGAGCTTGAAGTGCACCTTCGTCGGACGCTTACGCCACTTGTCCGAAGGACCTTCGGTGAGCGCCTTCGCCAGGGAGACGACCTCGCCGACCTTCTGCTTCGCAAAAGCCAGACGGTCTGCGACGTCTCCTGGAATGTCGTACTCGGAGAGCACGTCGTACGGCACGTGCAGCAGCGACGACGACGTGGAGACGACGAGGTCGGGCACAACGTCCTTGAGTTCGTTCAGGTACGTCAAGGTGTTGAACCGGTCGACGCGCCAGACGTTGCGACCGTCGACGACGCCCGCGTAGATGCGCTTGCGCTTGATGTTCGGCACCGCGGCCAGTTCCTCGGCCGTGATCTTGCCGTGCACCAAGTCCAGACCGAAGGCCTCGATCTTGGTGGGCGCCAAGATGTTGAGGGCTTCGCCGAACTTGCCGTACGGACCCGTCACCAACAGGCGTGGGCGGAGCGGAGCCGTCGACAGCTTCTCGTACGCACGTCCAAGAGCGGCTAGCTCCTCGGGGGTGCGGTCCTCGGTCACCGAAGGCTCGTCCAACTGAACACAGGTGGCACCGGCCTTGGCGAGCTGCTCGAAGAGCTTCTCGTACTCGGGCAGGAGCGCGTCCAACAAGTCGAGCGGGGTGAAGTTGGGATCGGACTTCTCGGTGGCAGGTCCGACCTTCGAGAGCAGAAGCAGCGAGACGGGCCCCATGATGACGGGGCGCAATTCGATGCCGCGCGCCTTAGCGCGTTCGAACTCGTCGAGAAGTGCCTCCGAGTTGAGCGAGAACACCGTGTTCGCGTCGATCTCGGGCTGACGGTAGTAGTAGTTCGTGCCGAAGAAGCGCACCAGCTCGAGAGGCGGGAAGTCCGGGCGACCGCGGGCCATCGTGAAGTAGAAATCGAGCGGATCGAGGGCGCCCTCGAGCGGCTTGAACCGCTCCGGCACTGCGCCGAAGAGCAGCGCATTGTCGAGGACGTGATCGTAGAAGGAGAAGGTGTTGCCCGGAACCTGGCTCAGTCCCGTCGCAGCCAGTTCACTCCAGGTCGATTCCTGGAGTTCCTTGGCGACCGCGAGAAGTGCGTCCTTGTCCGAAGTGCCGTGCCAGTAGGACTCGAGGGCGCGCTTGAGCTCACGGCGCGGCCCGATGCGCGGATACCCCAGGACGCTGGAGCCGAATGCTGCAGTGCTGCTGGACATGCGGTCGACCTTTCTAACCGAGGGGCGCGAGCGCCCTGTGCGCCTTTGTGGTAGCCGGAACTACCAGAAAGGCGCACAGGGGCTTTGGGCCTTAGCTTGCCTGCTTGGTGGAGCGACCGTTGTCGGCGTATTCGTAGAAGCCCGCGCCGGACTTCTTGCCGGTCAATCCGGCTTCGACCATACGCAGGAGCAGCGGCGGAGCGGAGTACAGCGGCTCCTTGAACTCTTCGTACATGGAGTCGGCGATGGACTTGACGGTGTCGAGTCCGACCAGGTCCGTCAGAGCCAGCGGACCCATGGGGTGCGCGAGGCCGAGAACCGTTGCCTTGTCGATGTCTTCCTTGGTCGCGAAGCCAGACTCGACCATGCGGATCGCCGAGAGCAGGTACGGCACCAGGAGTGCGTTGACGACGAAGCCGGAGCGGTCGGCACTGCGGACGACCTGCTTGCCGAGGATGTCGCTGGCAAAAGCCTCGGCGCGCTGCGAGACGGAGGCACTGGTCTTGAGCGTCGTCACCAATTCGACGAGCGGCAGAACCGGAACCGGGTTGAAGAAGTGCATACCGATGACTCGCTCGGGACGCTTGGTCGAGATGCCGAGCTTCATGATCGGGATCGACGACGTGTTGGACGCGAGAACCGCATCCGGATCCGTCACGACCGCGTCGAGCTCGGCGAAGATTTCGCTCTTGATCTTCTCGTCTTCGACGACGGCCTCCACGACGAGCTGGCGGTCCGCGAAATCTCCCAGATCGGAGGTGAAACGCAGACGCCATGCGGCCTGCTCACGCTCACGTTCTGTGATCTTTCCGCTGCTCACGCCGCGGTCGAGCGAACGCAGGATGCGTGAACGCCCGGCTGCTGCAAGCTCGCGAGTCTGCTCGAAGACCAGAACATCGACATGTGCGCGGGCGCACACCTCGGCGATTCCGGCACCCATGATTCCGGCGCCGATAACGCCGACGCGCTGAATTTTTTCGCTGGTCACGTCAGCTCCTTGTTTGTCTCGTGGAGTTTGTCTGGTGAAGGTGTTGTAAAAGAAGCACTTCGAACTGCGTCGACGCTGGTGGCCGACGCAATCGGAACTGCCTTGAAGACGAGAGAAAGTAGTGCGGTGATACAAGCAGGGGAGAGACCCGAAGCCGAGCCTCTCCCCCACCCGAAGTCAGTTCTTAGTGGAACTGGCCCTCTTCGGTGGAGCCCTTGAGAGCTGCCGTCGAGGTGTTGGGGTCAACGGTGGTGGCGATGGTGTCGAAGTAGCCGGCGCCAACCTCACGCTGGTGCTTGATGGCGGTGAAGCCACGCTCTTCGGCAGCCTTGAACTCGCGCTCCTGCAGGTCGACGAATGCCGTCATGCCTTCGCGGGCGTAGCCGTAGGCCAGGTCGAACATGCCGTAGTTGAGCGAGTGGAAGCCGGCCAGCGTGATGAACTGGAACTTGAAGCCCATCGCGCCGAGCTCCTTCTGGAACTTCGCGATGGTCGCGTCGTCCAGGTGCGCCTTCCAGTTGAAGGAAGGGGAGCAGTTGTAGGCCAGGAGCTGGTCCGGGAATTCGCTGCGAACGGACTCGGCGAACTTCTTTGCAACCTCGAGATCCGGCACGCCGGTCTCCATCCAGATGAGGTCTGCGTACGGTGCGTAAGCCTTGGCGCGAGCGATGCAGGGCTCGATGCCGTTCTTGACGCCGTAGAAGCCTTCAGCCGTGCGGGTTCCGTCGAGGAACGGGCGGTCACGCTCGTCCACGTCGGAGGTGATGAGGGTTGCAGCCTCAGCGTCGGTGCGGGCGATGATGACGGACGGAACGTCCGCAACGTCGGAAGCCAGGCGAGCCGAGGTCAGGGTGCGGATGTGCTGCTGCGTGGGGATGAGCACCTTGCCGCCGAGGTGGCCGCACTTCTTCTCCGAAGCGAGCTGGTCCTCCCAGTGGACACCGGCAGCGCCGGCGCCGATCATGGCCTTCTGCAGCTCGTAAGCGTTGAGAGCGCCACCGAAGCCGGCTTCGGCGTCGGCAACGATCGGAGCGAGCCAGTTGCTGACGGAGGTGTCACCCTCGGTCTTGGCGATCTCGTCGGCGCGCAGCAGTGCGTTGTTGATGCGACGAACGACGGTCGGAACCGAGTTGGCCGGGTAGAGGCTCTGGTCCGGGTACGTGTGGCCCGAGAGGTTAGCGTCGCCGGCAACCTGCCAACCGGAGAGGTAGATGGCCTTCAGGCCGGCGCGAACCTGCTGCACAGCCATGTTGCCGGTAAGTGCACCGAGGGAGTTGATGTAGTCCTCGTTGTTCACGAGATCCCACAGGATCTCGGATCCGCGACGAGCGAGGGTCTGCTCCTCGACGACGGTGCCCTGGAGCTTGACGACCTGATCGGCCGTGTAGTTACGAGTAACGCCCTTCCAGCGAGGGTTGGTGTCCCAATCCTGCTGGAGCTCAGCTGCGGTCTTCGGGGTGCCGGTGGTCGACATCAAGACTCCATCTCTTTGATCTGCTGGTCCGGCCTGTTGTGAGCAGTACGTGCGTACTACTTCACATACTTGCCAGGCCCTTCTTGTGTACTTACCGAGAATGGCACATCGAAAAAGTGCCGTCTACCTGTTGCTAATGCCAATCTTCGCTACCTTTTCAACACACTTTGCTAAGTCTGTGAAGATTCCTACACGGCTGGTACTACCCAATCGGACAGGTTCCGTACTGGCGAGTAGCAAAGAAACCGCAGGCTGTGAACGAAATGCACTCAACTCCGTCACTTGCAAATTCCGGCAGTTCGCGCGGCACTCGGAACAGGCCCATCCGCTACTTCGGAGACAACTTCACGACTCGCAAGTGACCGCAATCACTTCGTGGCAACAGGCTTCGCTCGGGCAATTCCAGGGATCTACCCGTCAGAAAGCCACAGACAACCCATTCGCCGGCCATATGCTGTCGAACCATGACTTGTCGTTCGACGCCCCCGACCGGGCGATAAAGCGGTGCCGGACAACTATCAGCGGCCACCGAACAACCAGGCATGGTCGCAATCCGGTCCACAGCCGCCGCAGTTGGGCTACCGGGCCGCGCCGCAGTCGTATCCCCCGCCCCAGGGATTCCCGCCTGCACCGCCACGTGGAAATCCGCCGCGGCGTCGGCCCGGCTGGGTGATTCCGGTATCCGTAATCGGAGTTATCACTGTGTTGGCTCTCTTCGGCGGGCTTGCCTGGGTCCTCTGGCCGAAGGACGTCCCCAACTCGGCCGCCGGTGGCGCGGCCCAGACCACCATCACCGCCGCGAACACACCCGGCACCACGACAACCGCTCCCAGCACGACATCCCCGACGACCACACGCGCCGCGAACTTCCCGGCCGGTGCGTCCGCCTGCCCCGGCGGGCAGCCGGCCGGAAGTTACAAGGAGTCCGCGACAAGTGGGGGCAAAACTTCGTGCGAGTTTGCCGAGGCAGTTCGGATCGCCTACGGAAACTCCGGTGCCGCCGGTGCCTCCAGCACCGTGTCCGCACGTAGTCCGGTGACCGGCAAGGAGTACACGATGGCATGCAAGGTGACCTCCGGCATCGTCACCTGTACCGGCGGAGACAACGCGGTTGTGTACTTGCGCTGACGGGCGCAATTGCGGCATCGGCAACCCGGTGCGTGTCGTTCCAGTGTCGCACTTACGGATCCTCCGATAGCGTGACCGCATGCCTCTGTACGAGTTTCGCTGTACCGGCTGCGGCCCGCTCGAGCGGTCGTTCGCGATGGCCGAAGTGCCCCAGTCGATCCGTTGCCCCCAGTGCAGTCTCGAATCGAAGCGTGTTGTCTCGTCTCCCCGTTTGAGTCACAGCTCGTCAACCGCGATGGGTTTACTGGACAGCACTGCCCGATCAGCTCACGAGCCTGCCGTGGTCAGTGGGTCACTACCCGGCCGTGGCCGACAATCTGCCCCGACGACGTCCAATCCGTTGCACCGCAAGCTACCTCGCCCCTGAGCGTCCTCACCGCGCGTCTTCGCCGTGAGTCCCGATCCGACACGAAAGTCCTGCCGCCACGAGTTTTCCGTTTCTTCGAGAATGAGGAGTGCATATGCCTGAACTGCTGTTTCCACTCGATTCCGCCAAGAAATTCACCGACCAGGCGATCGTCGGCCACAATCGGTGGCACCCGGACATCCCGGCGGCGGTGACTGTGAAACCCGGTGATGCGTTTCGCGTCCATTGCCGCGAATGGTTCGACGGCGCAATACACAACGACGACTCGGCCGACGACATTCTCAATGCACCACTGACCACGGTCCACACGCTGTCCGGCCCCTTTTCCGTCGAAGGCGCGAAGCCCGGCGACCTCTTGATCGTCGACATCTTGGATATCGGGCCTATCCCCCAAGAAGATTCGGGTCCGTTGGCCGGCCAAGGCTGGGGGTACACGGGCATCTTCCCTCGGAACAACGGCGGCGGCTTCCTCACCGAACAGTTCCCCGACGCGTACAAGGCCGTCTGGGATTTCTCCGGCCAAACGGCGACGTCGCGTCACATTCCGCACGTCTCGTTCACGGGCATCGTCCACCCGGGGCTGATGGGTACTGCTCCGTCGGCGGCGTTGCTCGCCAAGTGGAATGCCCGCGAGGGCGCCCTCATTGCCACCGATCCCAATCGGGTTCCCCCGCTTGCACTTCCGCCCGAGCCCCGCGATGCAGTACTGGGAACCTTGACCGGTGACGAGTACACGCGCGTAGCCGGCGAGGCGGCGCGCACCGCTCCCCCTCGCGAGAACGGTGGAAACCAGGACATCAAGAACCTCACCAAGGGCAGCCGAATCTTCTATCCGGTATTCGTGGACGGTGCGAATCTGTCGGTCGGCGATCTTCACTTCTCCCAGGGCGACGGTGAGATCACTTTCTGCGGTGCCATCGAGATGGGCGGCTTCATCGATCTTCGTGTGGACATCATCAAGGGCGGAATGGATACCTACGGCGTTTCCGAGAACGCCATCTTCATGCCGGGCAACACAGATCCGCAGTATTCCGAGTGGCTTGCGTTCTCGGGCACTTCCGTCACGTTGGACGGCGAACAGAAGTACCTGGATTCACATCTGTCCTACCAGCGTGCGTGCCTGCATGCGATCGAGTACCTGACCAAGTTCGGGTACGCGCCGGAGCAGGCGTACCTGCTGCTGGGTGCGGCACCGATCGAGGGCCGCCTGTCTGGCGTCGTGGATATCCCCAACTCGTGTTCGACGGTGTATCTCCCGACTGCGATCTTCGACTTCCCCCTCGCACCCTCGTCGAGCGGACCGTTCCAGATCGATCCCGGAATCGGCGCTCCGCGTTCGGAGAACAGGGTCTAGGCCTCCGGCCCCGTGAGTGGTTGAGGAGTGTGAGGACTCCTCAACCACTCACAGGGGGTGCCGGTGCGAATTCTGCAAACCCACCTTTGCGAAGCCGGACTGTCACTCGTATCCTGGGAAAATGTCGAAAACCTTTGTCGGTGTCCGGCTCCGCCAACTGCGGACCGAGCGCGGGTTGAGTCAGGCTTCGCTGGCCAAGACGCTGGAGATCTCGGCAAGCTATCTCAATCAGATCGAGCACGACGTCCGGCCACTCACCGTGCCGGTCCTCCTGCGAATCAGTGAAGTCTTCGGCGTCGACACCACCTTCTTCTCCCCACAGGACGACACGCGCCTGATCGCGGAAATGCGTGAAGTTGCCCTCGATCAGGAGATGGGCATCGACGCCGACGCCCACGAAATCGCGGAGATGGTCTCCACACACCCGGGCCTGGCAAAGGCGATGGTCAACATGCATCGCCGCTTCCGCAACACGACGGCGCAGCTCGCCGCAGCGACGGAAGACCGCTTCTCGGACGGCAGCGGCAGCGGTTCGATCACCATGCCGCACGAGGAAGTGCGCGACTACTTCTATCAGCGGCAGAACTACATTCACGATCTCGACACCGCGGCCGAAGAACTGACTGCCCGGATGCGCTTTCATCGCGGCGACGTCGCCGGCGAGATCGCCAGACGCCTCGAAACCGTCCACGGCGTGCAGATCGTTCGACGAGTCGACCTGGGCGAGAACATACTTCATCGTTACGACCCGGATACCAGGGTCCTGGAAATCTCCGCACGGCTCTCCGGCGGGCAACAGGTCTTCAAGTTCGCGACAGAACTCGCGTACCTCGAGCACGGCGATCTGCTCGACTCGTTGGTGGCCGAAGGCAACTTCACCAGCGAAGCGTCGGTCTCTTTGGCGCGACTTGGATTGGCCAACTACTTCGCGGCGGCCACCGTGCTCCCATACAGCCAGTTCCACGACGTCGCCGAGGACTTCCGGTACGACATCGAGCGCATGTCCGCCTTCTATTCCGCGAGCTACGAGACGATCTGCCACCGCCTCTCGACTCTGCAGCGCCCCAAACTTCGCGGGGTTCCGTTCATGTTCGTCCGTGTCGATCGTGCCGGAAACATGTCGAAGCGTCAGTCCGCCACCGGATTCCACTTCTCCACCAGCGGCGGTACGTGCCCGCTGTGGAACGTCTACGAGACGTTCTCGTATCCGGGCAAGATCATGCCCCAGATCGCACAGATGCCCGACGGCCGCCGATACCTCTGGGTTGCTCGCACGGTCGAACGTCGAGCGGCTCGATACGGACAGCCCGCAAAGATCTTCGCCATCGGATTGGGATGCGAGATTCGACACGCCCACCGACTCGTCTACAGCGACGGTCTGGATCTGGACGAGTCGAATCCGGGAACGCCGATCGGCTCGGGCTGCCGCGTCTGCGAACGCCTCAACTGTCCGCAGCGTGCCTTCCCTCCCTTGGGTAAAGACCTCGACATCAGCGAGCACCGGAGTTCGATTTCGCCTTACGTGATTCGCTGACCGCGCTAACGCACGTAGTTGCGCAGGAACGCGACTGTGCGATCGAACGCGATCATCCCGTCCACGGTATCGAGGTCGAACTGATATTCGTGGTCCAGCGCAGGCTCGTGATCTTCGGGGTAGAACAGTGCGTCTACTTCGACGCCCAGATCGGCGAGCCGTTCTGCCATGGGTTTCGACTGGCTGGCGGTCAGTGGGTCGACATTTCCGCCGGTGATGAACGTCGCTGGAAAGTCCGAGGTCACATGGCCCAGTGTCGACATCTGACCCACTGCAGTCGACCCATCGAAGTCCCTCGTTCCGAGATACCCCCACAGCGATTGCTTGTCGACGCCCCAACCGAAGTACTTCCCCTGTGACAGCAGCGGTTTCAGATCGAAGACCCCACAGTCGAGGACAACTCCGCGTATCTGCTCGGGACGTAATGCCGGCTCCACACCCATTTCCGACGCGTAATCAGGGCTGGTCATGACCGTCGCCAACTGACTGGACAACTGCGCGCCTGCCGAATCTCCCGCAAGAAAGAGATTGTTCGAATCGACATGCAACCTGTCCGCATTGCTCACGATAAATCGATACGCGTCGTTCAGTTGATTCACTGCGGTGGGGTAATACGCATCTGGTCCCAGTGAGTAGTCCACCGAAATCACTGTGAACCCTTGATCTGCCAGCAGTTTGTAGTAACCGGCCGCATCGGTTCTCGAACCTGAAATCCAGCCACCGCCGTGTACCCAGATCACCGTCGGCAGCGGTGAAGTGGACTCCGACGGGTAGTACACGTCGAGTTGCGCATCGTCGTCGCCGTCGCGATACGACTGATCGAGGACCGAGACGATTCCTGATGGCGCGTGCCTGTCGAGTTGTGCGTGAGTCGCTTCGGAGCCACCCGCCGACATCCACCGTACGAGGAGAACTCCCGGCCACGGACTGACGAGCGCCGCGGCCACACCGGACAGCAGAATGACGACGAATACCGCAGCGATTCCGACAATGCGCCTTCGCCGTCTGTCGGGGGAAGACGCACGCACAACAACTCCTGGGGTCGGATCGGATTCACCCAGGCTAGACCAAAAGGACTAGTCGAGAATTCCCCGGCAACACACCCGCGGCGCTTTGTCTGAAATGACCATTTCTTTAGCGTCTCAGCATCATCCGACAACTAGCGGGTATGTGCGTCGAGAAACTGAACCGTGCGATCGAGTGCAGTGAGACCGTCGGCATTGTCCAGATCGAACTGATACTCGTGACCGAGCGCCGGAACGTGATCGGCCGGATAGAACAGTGTGTCGACCCCAACTCCCAACCCCGTCAATTTGTCAGCCAACGGTTTCGACTGAGAATCTGTCAAAGGATCCGCGTTGCCGCCGCTGACGTAGACAGGCGGAAATCGATCGGTGACGTAGTTCAAGGTCGACATCTGATCCGCCGCTTCGGTACTCATGAAGTCGCGCACCCCGGTATACGCCCATAGGGACCGATCAACTCCCCAGCCGATGATGCCTGGCCCGCCGACCATATTCCCGACGTCGTAGATGCCACAGTTGAGGACTACTCCGCGCAACTGATCCGGCCGCAGCGACGGGTTCACGCCCACTCGGTCCGCATACGCGGGATCAGTGATGAGAGCGGCGAGCTGACTCGTGAGTTGCGCTCCCGCAGAATCACCGGCGAGAACAATCTTCGTCGGATCAACATGCAGTCGTTCCGCATTCGCGACGACGTACGCGTGCGCGTCGTTGAGCTGCCGCACCGCGGTCGGATAGTGGTGCTCGGGTCCGAGTGAGTAGTCCAGGGACACAACGGTGTAGCCACGAGAGGCCAGCAACTCGTAGTACGGCGCGTAGTTGGACTTGCTTCCCGAGATCCAGGCACCGCCATGAGTCCAGATCACCGTAGGCAATGCGGTCGTTGTCGCTGCGGGAAAGTAGACATCCAGGTATGCGTCGTCGTCATCGGCGCGGTACTGCTGGTCCTTGATCGAGTCGACGCCTTCGGGCGCATGCTTCTCGAGCGCCTCGGTGACTTTCACGGCATCACGATCGAAGACCCATCGCACGGTGAGTGCGCCAGGTCTCGGGCTCAGAACGAAGGCCAGAACCACGGCTCCGACCAGAACGAACACAATTGCCAGAGCCCATAGCAAGCGCCTGCGCCACCGATGCGGTGAAGGGTTCGTCATCGGGTTTCCTTCACTCTCGGCAAAATGTCCGGATCAGCGTAACGCGACGCCGGTACTGTCAGGCGCGATCAGCCGAGTTCAGCGATCCGCCGCTGCGCGAGTGCCTTGACTTCGCCCTTGGCTACTTTGCCGCCTGCCGCCATCGGCAATTCGGCGACCGTCATCACGTACTCGGGTATGTACTCGCGGGTCACTCCTCGGCTCTGCAGCCAGGCGGTCAGGTCCACCGAACTCAGATCGTCATCGGCGGACACGACGACCGCACAGACCTTCTCACCGAACAGCGGATCGTCGACTCCGACCACGGCGACCAGTTCCACCGAAGGATGCGCGCGCACGTACTCCTCGACCTCGACCGCGGAAATGTTCTTGCCGCCTCGAATGATGATGTCGGCTTTGCGCCCGACCACACGCACCCGCCCGGTCTCGTCGATCTCGACGATGTCGCCGAGAAGCATCCAACCGTCGTCGGTGTACAACTCGTCGTTTGCATCGACGTCGCCCCAATAACCCTGGCACATCAGCGGGCCGTTGACCGCAGGCTGACCGCGACGGACGGAGCCGGTCACTTCCTTTGCCGCATCGTCGAATACACGAACTTGCATGCGATCGATGACGTGGCCGCACGTCTTCAGTCGGGTATCGGAACCGTCCGAAACCGTCGTCACCGAGACGGCGCCGGTTTCGTTTGATCCGTAGAACTGCAGGACAGCCGCTCCGGTACGTTGTTCGAAGGCCAGTGCCTCCGAATACGGCACGGCTTCACCACCGGTGAACATGAAACGAAGTGACGAGAGATCGGCCGATTCCGCGGCCTCCGAACGCAACAGCATCTTGAATTGTGTACTCACACAATTCAAAGCAGTCACCCGTTCGCGCTCGATCAACTCGATCATCACCGAAACGTCGAAGCGTTCCATGACGACATTGCGAGCACCGAGTAGCGCCGGCAGGAAATGCGAAGTCCAGAGGCCGAATCCGAAAGGTGCCGGAACCGCGCCGAGGAACACCTCATCCGGACCGATCGCCGCCGCCTCGGCGGCAATCTCGGAGAAACCAACCCAACGATCCTCGGTTTGTGTGACCAGTTTGGGTAGGCCCGTTGTGCCGGACGTCGAGTTCAGCATCGAAACGGCTGACGTGACAAAACACGGACTGGTTGCGGGGAACTGCTTTAGCTCGACCGGAAACGAGGTGAGTTCGCCGTTTGCACTCACGCGTTCGAAACTCACGTCGGCGCGTTCGTCGGCGAAGACGACGTCCAGTCCGGGATGCTCTGCCCGCAGACTCGCCACGAGTTCGGCGGTATCGACGCCGCGCAGCGTGCGAGTGGTGACGAGTACGGAGGCTTCCGAGCGGGCGATCAGATGAGAGATCTCGCGAATGCCCGAGCGCGAACCGATTCCGACCGCGACGCGGCCGGTACGAAATGCTGCGCAGAGAGCCGCATGGAATACAGCGGTGTCGGGGAGCAACACGGCTACATGTCCGTATCCCTCACCAGCTAGATCCAGCGCCGACGCGATCGCATCGGCAGCCGCGTCGTACTGTTTCCACGACACCCTCGATTCCGGAGTGACGAAGGCGGTTTCGTCCGGGATGGTCTCAGACCAATGCCTGACCATTTCGCTGATGCTGACGCCGGCGAACCGGTCCGGATTCGTGGCGAATTCACCGACGGTGAAGTCGAGTGTCTTCGTTTCAAGCATGATCGTCGATCATCTCCCGTCGGCGCTGAGTACGCCCATCGATTGTTTGTACGCGTTGTCCAGTGTCGCTGCGGAATCGCATTCGCGGACGAGTTCGCCGCGCTGCATGACATATCCGCGGTCGACAACCGATTTCAGTGCAGTAAGTGCCGGTTCCGTCACGATGACGGTCACACCCTCGGCGGCCAGACCCCCGACCAGCGCTCGCAGCTCCGCGACGATTTTCGGTGCCAGTCCTGTCATCATCTCGTCGAGGAGCAACACCTTCGGGGTTTCCAGAAGGGCCCGCCCCAGAACCAACATCTGCTGCTCACCACCGCTGAGGACCCCGGCATAACTCTCGGAGCGTTCATGCAGGATCGGGAACCTCTCGAAAGCTGTTTCCACGGCTTCGGCTTTCAATCCCAGCAGGTCTGCGCCGACGCGTAGGTTCTCGCGAACGGACATTCGCATGAACAGTTGCCTGCCTTGGGGTACGTAGGCAAATCCGCTGCGGACACGATGCAGTGCCGATAATTTCTGGATCTCTCGACCATCGAATTTGATTGTCCCGGTGGCGGGAACCGAGCCGTAGATGGATCCCGCCAAGCTGGTCTTGCCTGCACCGTTCGGCCCGACGATCGCTGTCACTTCACCGGCGGGGGCGACAAGGGAGACTTCCCGGACGGCGACAGCGGATCCGTATCGAACTGTGACTCTGTCGAGTTCGAGCATGTCAGGCGCCTTCCTCGTATTCGGAACCGAAATAGACTTCTCGCATCGCGTCGCTGGCCAAGCACTCCTGCGGTGGTCCGTAGAACGCCACTGATCCGAAATTGAGCAGCACGATCTTGGTGGCGAGCGCCGCGATGAGATCGACGTTGTGATCGACCAGGACTACTCCTTTGCCCTGCGCGGCAATCGATCGCACGGCACCGGAGATGGCAGCGATGCCGTCGTGATCCGCGCCGGCAAACGGTTCGTCCAACAGGAGAACATCGGGTTCGGTCGCCATCGCCCGCGCCACCTCGACCAGACGCTGCGCCCCCAAACTGAGATCCCCGCAAGCACTCTCGACGTCGGTGACCGAGTATCGCGCAGCAATCTCCCGGGCCCGCTGTGCTGTCCGGTCCCAGTTCTCGAAAGGTCCTTTGATCGCCCACCACAGCGAGTGCAGAGGTGAGGTGATCTTGTGCCCGTACAGTCCCGGGATGATGTTGTCGACGGCGTCGAGTTCCGCCGCGAGCTGCGGATGTTGAAACGTGCGCGAGAGCCCTTGCCGTGCACGGCGCTCCGACGGCCCGGTCAAGGCAGCACCCGCGAGCGCGACGGTTCCGGAATCTGCTTGCTGTGTGCCGAAGATGCAGTCCACCAGTGTGGTCTTGCCTGCCCCGTTCGGGCCGACCAGTCCGATCACCTCTCCCGGTCCGACGCTGAACGAGACATCGTCGACAGCGCGGACGCCGCCGTAGGACTTGTGGAGCCCGCTCACTTCGAGTAGCCGAGTCATCGATTGCCACGCTCCTTGTACAGACGGTTCATTCGACCCAGAACGTTCTGACTCCAACCGATCACCCCACCAGGCGCGACGATGAGGATCACCAGGACGGCTCCGGCAAGCAGGAGTTCGCCGCTTCCCTGGTAGCCGGGCATGTTCAGCGTCACGATCACCACGATCAATGCACCGAGCGGAGCACCCCACGCCGAACCGCGACCGCCGATGATCGGCATGAAGATTGCAAGGAAAACAATACTGAGAGTGAAGGTTTCAGGAGTGACAGCTTGCACCGACACGGTGAAAAGCGATCCGCCGGTCGACGCGATCGCGGCACCGATCGCCAGCGCCACGACGGTCAGGTGCGCAGGATTGACGCCGGAAGACCGTGCGACATTACGATTGTCGCGGGCAGCTTGCAACATCAGCCCCCACACCGATTTCCGGAGTCGATCGACAGCGACCGCGATCAGACACACGAACAAGATCGCGAACACGACCAATGCGTAGCGCGGTGGCTCCCAGCCGAACATCGTCACAGTCTCGACACCCGAGATCCCGGCCGATCCGCCGGTGAAACTCGGTCCGTCGATCAACCAGTGCTCGAAAGCGATACCGAACAACAAGGTCACCGCGGCAAGGTAGAAGCCGGAGAGTTTCTGCGTTGCCAAGCTGAGGAGTACTGCAACCGCTGCAGCGGCGAGGGCGCCGAGAATCCATCCCCACCACATCGACAACCCGGTCCGAACCGAGATCAGCGCAACGGCATACGCGCCGATCGCCGCATACGCGCTGTACGCCATCGACAGTGATCCCGCGAGCACGAATGGCACGTACATGCCGAGGGCGATCAGCGAATACGTCGCAGCGAGGAACACCAGATCCTGTCGGTACAGACTCGGCCCCATCCACAGCAGCACGGCAGCGACCACGACCACGGTGATCAGCGCTTCCCGTGACACAGCGAGCATCCTCGTCCGGGAACTGCCGGCCGGAGTGGGCGGATTTGACGTCAGCGGACTGGTAGAAAGCGAGGCCATCAGACGCGAACCTTCCTCGAGAGCAAGCCTTCCGGACGGAAAGCGAAGAACACCAGGGCAATCAACAGAATCGCGGTTTGAGCAGCACTCGCACCGAAGTAGTACGGGGCGAATACCTGGACGACGCCCAACACCATTCCGCCGATCAGCGGAGCCCAACTCCGGCCGGTACCACCGATGACGAGTGCGATGAATGCCGTCAGCGTCCATGACAGACCGCTCGTGAACTGAACACCGGCCTTGGGAGCGAACAGAAGTCCGGCGACGGCGGCGATCACACCCGCGAGGGTGAACGCGATGAGGCGTACCCGATCCACCGGCAAGCCCAGGACGCGGGCGGCATCCGGACTGTCGCCGACGGCGCGAAGCAGACGGCCCGAGGTGGACCGGTTCAGCCACAGTCCGATACCGACGAAGATCCCGGCAGTTCCGACGACGAGTACAACGGTCGAACTGTCGACGGTGGCACCGAGCACCGATATCGGATCGAAGTCGAAGATCTTCTGCCCGGGAAGTGGTGTGCGGCCGAAGACAGTGCCGGCGAGCTGCTGGATCCCGAACAGTACTGCGGTCACAGCCACCAACGCCGGTAGTTCCCCACGACCCGATCGCTTCTGAACCTGTTTGACCACAAGCTTTTCCGTCAGGATCGACAGCGCCACCGCTACCGCGATCCCTAGCGGCATGGCAATCCAGAGAGCGAGCCCGCAATTGATCGCGACCCAACTCGACGCCATGGCCGCAGCCATCGCATACGGACCCATCGCAAAATTGAAGAAATCGGCGCCGACCACCACGAGATACATTCCGAGGGCTATCAGTGAAAAGAATGCACCGATCTCGATGGCAGCGAGCCACAGTTGTGCGTCTGTCATGTCAAGGCTCCTCGGTTATCCACACGGGGGTTGGTAGGAATCCCACGGATGGGCCGGCTTGTTGTCCTCACCGAATTCGACGAGCACCAGTCCGCAGAGGCTGTCCGGAGCCAGGTGATCCTGCGAGGAGAACGACAGTGTCAATCCGTCCTGGCCGAAGCTGGCGGGAAGTGCCGAAACCTGTTGAAGAGCATCACGAACGGCCGTCCGATCTCGGTGGTCGCCGGCAATTTCGATTGCCTCGGCCAACATCATGACGGCGTCGTACGCCTGTGCGTCGTAGGCAGTCAGTTGATAATCAGGCCCCTTCACCGCCTGCACCTTGCGACGCAGTTCGGCGGTTCTCGGGTTGTTCTCACTGAGCGAGCCCATGTACACCATGCCGCTCAACGCCTTCGGGTCCGCCAAAGCCCAAGATGCGGGCTGGTTTCCGATGGAAGCGAGTGAGAAGCGTTGCGTCTGTGGGGTGATCTTCGACAACGTGTTGTGCGCGAGGATTTCGAAGTGCCCGCCGATACTGGCGACCAGAATCGCGTCCGGTTCGGTTTCCGCGAGACGTGAGACCTGTGCGGTGATGTCCGCGGCATCGACCGGCGCCTTTTCAACGCCCGTCACTCTCGCGCACTTCTCGAGCGCCGGCCGCAGGGTCTTGATGATTCCGTCGATGGACGCACTCGCGTCACCGAGAATTCCCAGGGACTTGTACCCCATCTTCTCGAAAGCCCCGCAGTACACCTGGGCGTACTGCTTCAACGAGTTCGGAATCATGAACGAGAAGTCGTTGTCGGGCGCCGAGGCAAAGGCGTCGCTGAGAACGACCGGAGCTATCGCGGGAATCTTCGACTGCTGGAGAATCGACTTGGCCTGCAGCACCGACCCGCTGCCGGTGGCGAGGATGACCGCACTTGATCCGTGATCGACCAACTTCCGAATGATCGACGGGGTCTTGGTGGGACTGCTCTCGTCATTCTCGACAACCAATTCGACCTGCTTGCCGTTGATTCCGCCGGCCTGGTTGATCAGGTCGACAGTCATACGCACGGTCTTGCCGGCGATCGTGCTGTACGACGCACCGGGCCCGGTGGAGTCCTCGTCCAAACCGATGACGATGGTGTCTTCGGGAATGACACCGGCAGATGCGCACGCGCTCGCCCCGAGGACCACTGCCGCGCAGACGGCAATCGCCTTTCCGAGTCTCACATCGAACTCCCGTCCAAACTGTGCTTGGTAAATCAAACAAGCGCTTGATTTATGAGTGTGGACAGAAGTATGCACTGGGTCACACCGATAGTCAAAATTCGAACTACACGCGCAGGAACTGCGGTGTTACGGCTTCTGCAGCTGCCGGATCGAGGAGCTGAGTTCGCGAATGACGGACTTCAATTCGTCGACATCAGAGCGGAGTTCGGCAAATTCGGAGGCAGGAGATACGGCCTGCGCTTCCTTCTTCGTCGTGCGCTGCGCAATGCGTGCCACCGGCTCGCCGTCGACGGAACGTGCGGCGAAGCCGTCCAGGAAAACCGAAATCAGATTGCGCTGCAGATCATCCGCCAACTCGGAAAGCTGCGGGCGATACTGCGCGACGGTGGACCAGACGGATTCACGCAGGAGACGGTGAAACTGTTCGGGATCGATGTCTTCCCGAAACTCCGCGTCGGCAATTCCGCGAGCGATAGCCGATCGCCAGTATCTGTGTGCCTTCTGAACCAGGATGGTGATGGGCGCGTCCGCCGGTTGCGACGAAAGTATGGCTTCTCCCTGGTAGACCTCCGTGGCATACGGGTGATCCACCGCCGATGCAAAAGACACCGAGACCATCGTTGCCAGGCGATCTCGGGCCGAACCTCCCGACTCGATCGAGTCTTCGTACCTGACGTTGAGGTCTTCGAGAAACCGGACGACGATCTCGTTGGCTATCGCATCCTTGGAGTCGAAGTAGTGGTAGAGGCTGCCGGAGAGAATCCCGACTTCGTCGGCGATGTCGCGTACCGTCGTCGCGGCGATTCCCCGCTCACTGAACAGCTTGGCCGCATGAGCGAGTATTTCGTCCCGTCGGGTCGAGCGCACGAGAAGATCCTTCCGACGTTCCGATCGTCAAGCGAGTGCTTGATCAATTTCTCGTCGATGCTAACACCGCACCCTCGCTGACCTGCGGTGTGAGGTCCTGGACATCCAATCGAAACACCGGACACACACTTGTCACCGACAGTCATTCCACCGCAACAACTTCCACCTACTCTGTGCACTCGACGAATACAGCGTTGTATACGCACTCCGGATACAGATCTGTCAGAGCCATTGTCTGCCAGAGCCATCGACACGAAAGGCCCGTACATGCGAACCTTCTCGAAGCGCACCCTTGCCGCGCCGGCCGCTCTCGCCGCGCTGGGCTTGGTTCTCACCGGCTGCGGAAGCAAGGCGACAGACACCGCATCGGGAGATTCGACGGCTACGTCGTGCGTCGACACCTCGGGGGACACGATCAAGGTCGGTTCTCTGAATTCACTCTCGGGCACCATGGCCATCAGTGAAGTGACGGTCCGCGACTCCATCTCGTTGGCGGTGCAGGAGATCAACGATTCCGGCGGTGTGCTGGGCAAGAAGATCCAGATCGTGGCAGAGGACGGCGCGTCGGAGCCGACAGTGTTCGCCGAGAAGGCCGAGAAACTGATCAGCAGCGATTGCGTCGCAGCAGTTTTCGGTGGCTGGACTTCCTCGAGCCGCAAGGCCATGCTGCCGGTGTTCGAGGACAACAATTCCTTGCTCTACTACCCGGTCCAGTACGAGGGGCTGGAAGATTCGAAGAACATCTTCTACACGGGTGCAACGACCAACCAGCAGATCATCCCGGCTCTGGATTACCTGAAGGAGAAGGGCGTCAAGTCGCTGTATCTGGTCGGCAGCGACTACGTGTTCCCGCAGACCGCCAACCGCATCATCAAGGCCTACGCGGCAGCGAACGGCATCGAGATCAAGGGCGAGGATTACACGCCATTGGGCTCGACCGACTTCTCCACCATCGTGAACAAGGTCCGCACAGCCGACGCCGATGCCGTGTTCAACACACTCAACGGCGATTCCAACGTCGCGTTCTTCCGTGAATACTCGAATGTCGGCCTGAAGCCCGCCGACATGCCCGTCGTCTCCGTCTCCATTGCGGAGGAAGAGGTCGGCGGTATCGGAGTCCAGAACGTCGAAGGCCAGCTGACGGCGTGGAACTACTACCAGACCATCGACTCCCCCGAGAACAAGAAGTTCGTCGAGGCGTACAAGGCGAAGTTCGGCCAGGACAAGCCCACGTCCGATCCGATGGAAGCGGCATACACCTCCGTCTACCTCTGGAAGAACACCGTCGAGAAGGCCAACTCGTTTGCGGTCAAGGATATTCAGGACAACGCCGACGGTGTGACCTTCCAGGCACCCGAAGGACTCGTCACCATCGACGGCGACAACCACCACATCACCAAGACTGCCCGAATCGGCGAAATCCGTTCCGACGGACTGATCTACACGGTCTGGGATTCGGGACAGCCGATCGAGCCGGATCCGTACCTGAAGAACTACCCCTGGGCCGAGGGACTCGGCAGCTGATCGACGAAAGGCGGAATTGACGGAATCGACGAGTAGAGAGGTGGAGCGTCTGTCATGGATGTTGTGATCGGACAGTTGTTCACGGGTTTGAGTATCGGATCGATTCTCCTGTTGGCAGCGTTGGGATTGTCTCTCACGTTCGGGCAGATGGGTGTCATCAACATGGCACACGGCGAGTTCATCATGGCCGGCTCGTACACCGCATACGTAGTGCAGCAGGTGATCTCGAATGCAACGGGATCGTTGATCATTTCTCTGCTCGTCGGTTTTGTCGTCGGCGGACTGATGGGTGTCGTGCTCGAAGTGGTCCTGGTATCGCGGATGTACCACCGACCCCTCGACACCCTGTTGGTGACATTCGGCGTCGGATTGATCCTTCAGCAGTTGGCGCGCGACATCTTCGGCGCGCCGGCAGTCAATGTTTCGGCGCCGAGCTGGCTTTCGGGTGGGGTCGATATTTTCGGCGCCGTGGTACCGAAAACCCGCATCTTCATTCTGGTGTTGGCGATCGCAGCGGTGATCGCGCTTTCGGTCGCACTGAAGCAGTCGTCGATGGGTCGACGCATCCGGGCCGTCGTCCAAAATCGCGATCTGGCCGAGACGAGCGGAATCTCTTCTCGTCGTACGGACATCACGACCTTCTTCCTCGGTTCCGGACTCGCCGGCGTCGCGGGTGTCGCGTTGACACTCATCGGTTCCACCAGCCCGACCATCGGCCAGTCGTATCTGATCGACGCCTTCCTTGTTGTCGTCGTCGGCGGTCTCGGTCAGATGAAGGGAGCCGTGATCGCAGCCTTCGCCCTCGGCATCTTGAACTCGTTCATCGAGTACTCGACGACGGCGTCGATCGCGAAGGTGATCGTGTTCGTCATCATCGTCGTCTTCCTTCAAGTTCGGCCGCAGGGCCTGTTCGCAGTCAAGACGAGGAGCCTCGTATGAGCATCCTGAACAATTCCCGAATTCGGGTGTGGGGCGGATTTGCACTTGCCGCGATCGTGCTGTTCGCCATCGCTCCGGCTGTGCTCTCGGACTTCAGGCTGTCACTGTTGGCCAAATTCCTGTGCTTCGCCATAGTCGCTGTCGGCATCGGCTTGGCTTGGGGCAGAGGCGGAATGCTCACGCTCGGCCAGGGCGTCTTCTTCGGAATCGGCGCATATGTGATGGCGATGCACCTCAAGATCGCCGATGCCGAACTCAAGGGCGACGCGGTCCCGGACTTCATGTCCATCGCCGGCAAAACAGAACTTCCGGGATACTGGCAACCGTTCGCCTCGCCATTCGTGGCGATCTTCGCCATCCTTTTCCTGCCTGGCGCTGTTGCCTTTCTCCTCGGACTCGGTGTGTTCAAGCGGAGAGTCAAGGGCGCATACTTCGCGATCCTCTCGCAAGCACTCGCCGCGGCTTTCGCGATCCTCTTGATCGGCCAGCAGTCGATCGGTGGCAGCAACGGCCTCAACCGCTTTCGCACGTTCTTCGGTTTCAACCTCAACGATCCGGCGAACAAGCAGATGTTGTTCTTCATCGCCGCCGGAGTTCTTCTCGCATCGGTCGCTCTGATTCGCCAGCTGATGAACTCCCGATACGGCGAACTCCTCGTCGCCGTCCGCGATCAAGAGGAGCGCGTACGTTTCCTCGGATACGATCCGGCGAACATCAAACTGGTCGCCTACGTGACCGCGGCGTTCCTCGCCGGTATCGCCGGTGCGCTGTTCGTTCCGATCGTGGGCATCATCTCCCCCGCCGACGTCGGGATCGTTCCGTCAATCGCCTTCCTCATCGGGGTCGCGATCGGTGGCCGCGCAACGCTTCTGGGTCCGGTACTCGGTGCGATCGGCGTCGCTTGGGCGCAGTCGACATTCTCGGAGAAACTCCCTTCGGGATGGATCTACGCACAAGGGTTGATGTTCATCGTCGTGGTCGGGTTCTTCCCGGCAGGTGTGGCCGGATTGTTCGCCCTGATGCGCCACCGCAAGAAGCGTGAGACCCCGGCCGACCCGCCGGTCAAGGTCTCCCAACCCGAACCAGTGGAGGTGTCGTCATGACCAACACAACCGCCACCAGCGAACCCACACCGGCACTGGGCGGCAACGCCGGAATGTCGTCCGAGTACCTCGAAGTACGGAACCTTTCGGTCAGCTTCGACGGTTTCAAGGCCGTCGACGGCGTCGACTTGACCCTCATGCAGGGCGACCTCAGGTTTCTCATCGGCCCGAACGGGGCTGGAAAGACAACGCTGGTCGACGCCATCACCGGACTCGTTCCCGCGACGGGTTCGATCACGAAGTCCGGCGAGCAACTGCTCGGCAAGAAGGTTCACAAGATCGCCCGCCTCGGCGTCGGGCGAACCTTCCAGACGGCAAGCGTCTTCGAAGAACTCTCGGTGCTGCAGAATCTCGACATCGCGGCGGGAGCCGGTCGATCGGCGTGGAACCTGCTCCGAAGGCGCAAAGGTGTGCTCCCCGAGATCGAGGAGGCTCTGGAGACAACCGGCTTGGAGCACCTCAGAGACACTCCCGCGGGCATTCTGGCGCACGGGCAGAAACAGTGGCTCGAAATCGGAATGTTGTTGGTGCAGAACTGTTCCGTGCTACTACTCGACGAGCCCGTCGCTGGGATGAGCCTGGAGGAGCGCGAGGAAACCGGAAACCTTCTACGGCGCATCGGCGGTGCACGAACCGTCGTCGTGGTCGAGCACGACATGGACTTCATGCGATCGTTCGCCACGTCCGTCACAGTGCTCGCCGCTGGGAAAGTACTCGCCGAAGGAACTGTGGCGGAGGTTCAAGCCGACCCCAAGGTGCAAGAGGTCTATCTCGGCACAGCCGCTGCCGGAACCGATCTCGGCGCCGACACCGAACCGACCCCGGAGGACTGAATCATGCTCGAGCTCGTCGACATCCGCGCCGGCTACGGACGCACCGAAGTGATCCACGGCGTTTCCCTGCTGGTTCCCAGCGACGGGGTTGCGGCAGTCATGGGTCACAACGGTGCGGGTAAAACCACCTTGCTGCGCGCCGCCGTCGGTCTGATCAAACCTACGCGGGGAAAGGTACTTCTGAACGGTGAGGACATCACCGGACTACGGCCGAGCGCCCGCGTCGCTCGCGGACTTGCCTACGTACCGCAGGGTCAGCAGTCGTTCGGACAACTGACAACTGCCGAGAATCTTCGGGTGGTCGCCGACGGGCGCAAACGCGGAAAGGCGCTCATCGCAGAGGCATTGGATCTGTTTCCCGCGCTCACCACACTCCTCGACCGTCGCGCGGGACTTCTCTCCGGCGGGCAGCGCCAACAACTTGCCATCGCCCGCGCATTGATCACCGAGCCCAAGATCCTCATCCTCGACGAACCAACCGAGGGTATTCAGCCCAACGTGGTCGCCGAAATCGAAAGAACCGTCATGGAACTCACCGAGCGCGGCGATCTCGGTGTCCTCCTTGTCGAGCAGCACATCGGTTTCGCGCTCCAATCTGCTCAGCATTACAGCATTCTCGCGGCCGGACACGTGACCTCGACCGGTGAGGGCGGCACCACGTCCACCGAGGCGGTTCGTCGAGCGATGGCAATCTGACATGAGTGTGCGGCCGCCGCTGCGCGAACAGGTTTACCGGTCGATCCGAAACGATCTGATGTCCGGTCAGATCGCGCCCTCGGAACGACTGGGCGAGGAACGCCTGGCCCATCTCTACGGTGTCTCGCGAACACCGGTGCGCGAAGCGCTCGCAAAGTTGGAATCCGACGGGCTGGTCGAGCGCGACGAACACGGACTCTTTCCGTACCGACCGCACCTCGACGAGTTGGGTGGCCTCTACGAGCTGCGCATACTCCTCGAGGTGCACGGGCTTCGTCGGGTACTCGACGGTGAGGCCCCCGCTCATGATCGAGACGCGCTCGGTTCCGAGCTCGACAAGTGGTACGCATTTCTCAAACAGATGCCGGTACCGGACGCCGGTTTCGTGACGCTCGACGAGGAGTTCCACATCGCGCTCCTCGCCTCGTCCGGAAACCACGCGTTGGTCGACGCCTTGCAGGCCGTCAACTCGAAGCTGCGCCCCGTGCGGATGTTCGACTACCTGACTCCCGACCGTATGAAGGCCACCGTGGAGGAACATATCTCCGTCGTCGAACTGGTTCTGGACGGCAAGATTCCGCAAGCGCACGAGGCACTGGTATCGCACATCGACATCTCTCGTGCGGTTGTCCTCGACCGTGCTCGTCAGGCCCTCTCGTTGGCCGCCATGGCCAACGCTGTGCGGAACTGATCGAGCGGGAGTCACCGCCCCTCCGAAAATCGCACTTGCTCAGCGTGGGAAGGCTCTCGGAAATAGGAATGGACTCACAGCGGTTGCACCTCACAACGACGCTTGCGTTCTATTCGCTGAGAAAGGCTCCACCTCCATGGCCGTACCACTTTCCATCCTCGACCTCGCCCACATCGGGGACGACGAAACCGCCAAAGACAGCTTCGACGCCAGCGTGACCTTGGCGCAGCGTGCCGAGGAGTGGGGCTACAAGCGAATCTGGTACGCCGAGCACCACAACATGGGTTCCATCGCGTCTTCGGCAACCAGCGTTCTGATCAGCCACGTCGCCGCGAACACCAGCAAAATCCGCCTCGGCGCCGGTGGAATCATGCTGCCCAACCACGCACCGCTGACGATCGCCGAGCAGTTCGGCACCCTCGAGACTTTGCACCCCGGTCGAATCGATCTCGGTCTCGGCCGCGCGCCCGGTAGTGATCAGAAGACGATGCAGGCTTTGCGACGCGACCCGAGTTCTTCGGACAGCTTCCCGCAGGACGTACTCGAGCTTCAGGGCTACCTCGGCGACACCTCGCGCGTCCCCGGAATCAATGCCGTTCCCGGTAAGGGCACTCACGTTCCGCTCTACATTCTCGGATCGTCACTGTTCGGCGCCAAGCTCGCCGCGATGCTCGGCCTGCCGTATGCATTTGCCTCGCACTTCGCCCCCAACGCCCTGCGCGACGCCGTCGCAATCTACCGACGCGAGTTCAAGCCGTCGGAGCAGTTGGCGGAGCCGTACGTCATCGCCGGCGTCAACGTCATCGCCGCCGACACCCATGAGCAGGCTCAGCAGGACTTCCTCGCGGCCAAGCGTTCGCGCGTCAGTCTTCTTCTCGGGCGTGGACGCAAATTCACGGACGACGAAGCGGACATGCTGCTCGACTCCCCCGCCGGTCAGCAGGTTCTGCAAATGACCAAGTACAGCGCCATCGGCACGCCCGCCGAGGTGCGTGCGTACCTCGACGAATTCACCGAGCATGCGCAGGCCGACGAGCTGATCACGGTGTCGACCGGCACCAACCGCGAGGCATGGTTGCGCACGTTTGAACTCCTCGCCGACGTGAGCGATCTGGTGCCCGCCTAAGCTGCCGGTATGGGCGATCCATCCCGTCGCGGGTTCATCTCGGTACTGGCCGTACTACTTTCGACGGGTTGGGCCGCCAACCACTTTGCTTCGCTCATCCCGGTTCTCCGGGTGGACGAGGGCCTTTCGCATACCGTGCTCGACGGTGTTTTCGGTATCTATGCGCTCGGACTCCTACCCGGCCTGTTGACCGGTGGAGCAGTGTCGGACCGCGTCGGCCGAGCTGTAGTCGTCCTTCCCGGAGCACTCATAGCCTCGCTCGGAACCTTGATTCTTCTTCTCTGGCACGACGCGCCCGGGCTCATGGTCGGGCGCCTCGTAGTCGGTATCGGTGCCGGTCTGGCAATCGGCGCCGGTACCGCGTGGGCGGCTGACCTTCGCGGCAAGTCCGGAACCGTGATGGCGGGTGTCGCACTCACCTCGGGTTTTGCACTGGGACCACTGTTTTCGGGTCTGTTGGCACAATTTGCCGCCTTCCCACTCGCTACGCCCTTTGTCGTCTCGGCCGTCTTGTCGGTGGGTTCGGTTGCCGCGGCAGCTGTGTGGAGTCGTACTCCTGCTCCCACCAAAGCTGCGATGTTCACACAAATTCCCGACCGCGCAGAGCGGTCGGGAACCGGTGTGAAGGTCGCACTGCTCTGGGCACTTCCGTTGGCGCCATGGGTGTTCGCCAGCGCAACAGTGTCTTTCGTGACCATGACGGCCAGGCTCGGCGACCGCTACTCAGGTCCTCTCCTTCCGGGTTTCGCCGCGGCGCTGACTCTGGGTGCTGGAATCCTGGTTCAAACCGCTGCGCGCCATCGCAATTGGGGTCCTCAGGCCGGCACGGTCGGCGCCGCACTGGCGGCACTCGGATACTGCCTGGTCGCAGTCGGCGGCGCGCACCCCGCGCTCGGGTTGTTCATCGTCTGCGCGCTCGTCCTCGGTACGGCCTACGGACTGTGTCTACGTGAGGGACTGCTCGACCTCGAGTCGCTGGCTCCCCCGGCCTCGCGGGGCGCTTTGACCGGGATCTTCTACGTCGGCACCTATCTCGGATTCGGACTGCCGGTGCTACTGGTTGTCATCGAGCCCACGATGGGTCCGGCACTGCCGTTGGTGATCCTCGCCGCTGTTGCCGCCGTCGTTGCCGTGGTCCGATTCCGTCGATTGCGGTCGCCCCAGGCTTCCACGCCACATCCGCGTCTCGAAGCCGCATCGGTCTGAACACCCGTTCGGACGGAGTTGGCGGTACTTGCAGTCGCAGCTACCCGGCGGTGTTAGCGTCGGAGGACCAGAAGGTAACTGCGTAGGGACACAGCACATGGGCAAGAGCGAGGCGGGCAAGGCCGAATCGGCCAAGAGCAGTGGCGACGATCTGACGGGTCGGCGCATCCTGATCACCGGCGCTGCCCGCAATATCGGTTCTTCGCTGGCCAGACGCCTGTACGACCGTGGTGCGTCCGTGGGACTGCTCGGCCTCGAGCCGGAACTTCTCGAGCAAGTCGCCACTTCCTGCGGCCGCGCACCCTGGCAGTTGTGCGATGTCGCCGACCCCGAGCAGGTATCTCGCGGCGTCGACTACATCGCTGAGAAGTTGGGAGGCATCGACGTCGTCGTGGCCAATGCCGGCGTCGAGGCGAACTCGTCGATCCTCGACGGAGACGTCGAAGACATGCGTCGCGCAGTCGAAGTCAACCTCATGGGCACGTACTACACCCTGCGCGCAGCGGGTCCCCACATCAGTCACGAAGATGGTTACGCCCTGGTGGTCGCCTCGGCCCACGGCGCGGCGAAGCACCCGTTCCGCGGACCGTTCGGTGCTTCGCGCGCCGGTGTCGAAGCGTTGGGCGACGCGTTGCGCCTGGAAATGAAACACCTTGGTACCAAGGTGGGCGTCGCGTATATCGGAGACATCGACACCGATACCACCGCACTCTCTTTCGACGGCGCTCGCGGAACCCTCGCCAGCGCCGGCACCACGACCGTCGCTGACGCCGTCGACGCGTTCGAGCGCGGTATCGTCGGCCGGAAGTCACGCGTACACGCGCCCCGCCGCAGCGCTGCGGTTCGCCACATCGCGCAACGAGCTATCGACCTCCGTCCCTCTCACATCCGTGGAGTCGCATGAACCCCCGCATCCCGCCCGGCCGATTCAAAGATCTCGGTCCGATCAACTGGGGAATCTGGCGTGTCCTGTCGAAGGCTGCCGGAGCACCCGATGCGCATCTGTTCAGCACCTTGGGGCGCACGGGTGGACTCTTCCGCGGTTGGCTGCACTACTCCGGCTCACTCATGCCCGGCGGCAAGATCTCTCGCCACGACACCGAACTGATCATCCTGCGGGTCGCGCACCTGCGGGACTGCGGTTACGAGATGGATCACCACATCAGGCTCGGCCGCAAAGCCGGAATCGACGCAGAAGAACTGGCCCGAATCATCGAGGGCCCTGGCGCTTCCGAGTTGAGTCCGCGTCACCGTGCGATCTTGACTGCGGTCGACGAGTTGGTCACCACCAAGGACATCACCGACAACACGTGGGGAACGCTCTCGCAGCATCTCGACGATCGTCGGTTGATCGAATTCACCTTGCTGGTCACTCAGTACGACGGCCTGGCCACCACGATCGGAACCTTGCGGGTTCAGCGCGACTTCTCCTGAAGTTCCGCGGCGGCCGTAACTCAGCTCTTACCCGAAGACATCTGGACGAAACACCTGATCAATAGCGTATACAGGTATGTCGACAGGGATGAATACGGCGCCGGAGCCACTGCGTGAGGTGGTCTACCGGGAACTACGCACCGAACTGGTCAACGGGACTATCGGGTTCGATCAACGCCTGACGGAACCGAAACTCTCCACGCGTTTCGGCATTTCTCGCACACCAGTACGGGAAGCGTTGACGATGCTGTGCGCCGATGGACTCCTGCGCCGGGAAGAATACGGGTTCTCCGCCGTGCGCCCGAGCATCCCGCGGATCCGAGATCTGTACGAACTCCGAATCACTCTGGAACTACAAGGAATTACCCGGGCGATCGCAGATCCGACGATCCGGCACGACCGAACAATCCTCGACGACGAGTTGGTGCGGTGGCGTGCCCTGGCTCTCGATCCGCCCGCTCAGGAACCGGGGTTCGTCGAACTGGACGAGGAATTCCACGTCGCCGTACTGAGGGCGTCGGGAAACAATGAACTGGTCGCGTCGCTGCTGTCGGTGAATTCCCGTATCCGGCACGTTCGGATGTACGACTTCATGGTCAACGGCCGCATCGACACCTCGATCGCGGAGCACATTCGAATCCTCGAAGAACTACGTGCCGGCAATCTGCCCGAGGCCCGCACGCTTTTGCACCAGCACATCGGCGAGTCTCTCGACGTCGTCCTCGACCGGGTGACCCGCGCGATCACCGCGCTCTCACTCGCCAACATCACGGACTGATCGGAGCAGTACACACCATGACCATCGCAGCAGAAGTTTTCACCCCGACAGCCCGGGTCGAGCAGGCATTCCAGCGGATCGAGGAAGTAGATCGCCCCGAAATCTGGATCACGTTGCGCCGCAAGGAAGATGTGCTTGCCGATGCCGCCTCGGCCGAAGCCAGACTCGCCGCAGGCGAGCACCTTCCCCTGGCTGGGCGCCTGGTCGCCGTCAAGGACAACGTCGACGTCGCCGGTCTGCCGACCACAGCGGCGTGCCCCGAATTCGCTTATGCGCCGGACGAAACTGCCAGTGCCGTTGCGCGGTTGATCGAGCACGGAGCTGTTGTTCTGGGGAAGACCAATCTGGACCAGTTCGCCACCGGACTGGTCGGAACGCGTAGTCCGTACGGAGCCGTTCGCTGCGCCTGGGACGAGAAGTTGATCTCGGGCGGTAGTAGCTCCGGATCCGCCGTCGCCGTGGCACTGGGGATTGCTGATATCGGAATCGGCACCGACACTGCCGGTTCCGGCCGGGTACCGGCGGCATTTCACGGGATCTACGGACTCAAGCTCTCGCTCGGCGTCATTCCCGTCCACGGAGTAGTGCCCGCCTGCATCGACTACGACGCTCTGACGGTGTTCGCCGGCGACCTCGAATCGGCAACCGCGGCAGCGGCAATCATGGTCGGCCACGAACCTCGAGATCCCCGCAGCCGCGTCTGGCCTTCCGACGTTCGTCTCGCGGCGGCGCCGAATCCCCGCGTCGCGGTCCCCCGAATCGAGGATCTCGCTCAACTTAGCCCGTCGTATCTGGCAGCATTTCAGGACACTGTGACAGCTCTGGTAGCCGGCGGCGCCGAGACCGAGACCGTCGACATCTCCGGGCTGCTCGACGCGGCCCGATTGCTCTACGACGGCGCCGTGGTGGCGCAGCGGTACGCCGCTGCCGGCGAGTTCCTCGAAACTCGTCCTGCCGGAGCAGATCCCGCGGTGTCCGACATCGTGCTCGGCGCGAAGCACCCCACCGGATACCAGCTAGTCGACGATCTCGACGCTCTCACCCACGCCAAGGCTGCCGCCCGGGAACTCCTCGCAGGGTTCGACGCCCTACTGCTTCCCACCACCACCGAACATCCGACCATCGCTGCCGTGACCGAGGATCCATTCGGAATCAACCGCCGGATGGGAACTTTCACCAACTTCTGCAACCTGCTCGACATGGCGGCCGTCGCGGCGCCCGGACACCGCACTGCCGAAGATCACCCGTTCGGCGTCATGTTCGTCGTACCCGCTTTCGACGACCAGATCGCCATCGACCTCGCCGCACGACTCGGTGATGTGCCTTCACCCACCCTCGTCAATACCGGAATCGACCTCGCAGTATTCGGCGCTCACCTGCGCGGGCAACCCCTCAACACACAGTTGGTCGACCTCGGCGCGCGGTACGTCGAAACCGTCACGACCTCGGATGCCTACCGGCTCTTCGCTCTCGACACGACGCCACCGAAGCCCGGCCTGGTACGCCGTGGCCCTGGACTCGGCGCACCGGTCGTCGGCGAGATCTTCCGGATCTCACCGGCTGGCCTGGGAACGTTTCTCGCCGCCTTGCCCGCGCCGATGGCGCTCACCAGCGTCGAGTTATCGGACGGCAGAACGACAGTCGGTTTCAGCTGCACTCATGACGCCGTAAACGGCGCAGCTGACATCACCGGCTACGGCGGTTGGGCCGCGTACCTCTCTCGCTGACAGTCACGGCTTGCAGATTCGAGTGACGGCCTCGCGCACCACTTCACGGCGGCGCGCGATCTCGTCGGCGTCGACGTTCTGGTTGTCGGCCACACCGGGGGCCACGACCCAACCGAACACGAGGCCGAACAGCATCGTGATCAGGTCCTGGGGATCCCAGTGCTTCGAGATGAGGCCGTCTTCTTGAGCCTTGCGGATCGTGGCCATTCGCGGAACCCAGCTGGAATGTTCCTCGGCCAGCTTCTTCATCCGTGGTGCCTCACCCTGCAATTGACCCCAGATCATCATCCGTTGAATCTGTGGTTTGGCGAGCATTGCGTCGAACAGTTCGACGGCATGCGCGGGCATGTCTTCACCGGTGAACTCGACAGACTCCATCGCCTGCTCGAAGTCGACGTCGAGCACCGCGTGGAACAACGCGACCTTGTCACCGAAATAGGCGTAGAGGCGCTCCTTACTGGCGTTTCCGTTCTTCGCAATCCGATCGATGCGCGCACCGGCAAGCCCGTAGGTACCGAATTCTTCTTGCGCAGCGTCGAGGATTCGCTGTTTCGTCGCGGTCACGTCAGTGGGAGCCATAGTGATGATGGTAACCGAACGAACTATTTCGTTTGACTCACCTGAGAAGGCTGGAATACCTTTTTCCAATGACCACCACGTCCCACGTCGACGGCGGCACTCTGCCACCGATCCCGGCTGTCTCCGAGAATCCGAATCATCAACGTCGCTGGCTGGTGCTCTGCATCGTCGCGTTCGCTCAACTCATGGTGGTGCTCGACGGCACCATCGTCTCCATCGCCCTACCGGCAGCCCAGGAGGAACTGGGCATCAGCGACCTTGACCGCGCGTGGGTGGTCACGTCGTACGCCTTGGCGTTCGGTGCGCTGCTGCTCCTCGGCGGACGTATCGCCGACTACTGGGGCCGAAAGCGATCCTTCATCGTCGGCATGGCGGGCTTCGCGGTTGCCTCCGGCATCGGCGGCATCGCGCAGAGCGGTATCGAACTGTTCATCGCCCGCGCCGGCCAGGGCGTCTTCGCAGCATTGCTCGCGCCCGCTGCGCTGTCGATGCTCACCACCACCTTCATCGGAGAGAAGGAGCGCGCCAAGGCTTTTGCCGTCTACGGCGCGATCTCCGGCGGTGGCGCTGCCATCGGCCTGCTCCTCGGTGGAGTGCTGACGCAGTACGTCGACTGGCGCTGGTGCCTGCTCGTCAACATCCCGATCGCGCTGATCGCCATCGCTGCAGCCGTCCCGATCGTCAAGGAAACCAAAGCGCACGGCGACACGAGCTACGACCTTCCCGGCGCTGTCCTCATCGCCCTGGGGCTCGGCTCACTGGTCTACGGATTCACACGCGCCGAGCACGGCTGGGGTCAGGCGGACACTTTGCTGTTCATCGCACTGGGTCTGGTCTTCCTCGCGATCTTCGTGGTCGTCGAGAGCCGCAGCAAGAATCCGCTTCTACCGCTGAGCGTTCCGTGGCATCGTGATCGCGGCGCTGCTCTGATCGGCTCCATGCTGGTGGGCGCCGCCCTGCTCGGCGGCACGTTGTACCTGACGTTCTACCTGCAGATCGTGCTCGGATTCAGCCCGGTCATGGCCGGCGTCGGATCGCTGCCGATGGCATTCTTCATCGTCTTGGCGTCGACCATCGCAGCGCAGTTGTCCACCAAGATCGGCCCCAAGCCGCTCATGGTCGCCGGCCCGCTGGTGGCAGCAGTAGGACTGCTCATGCTGACCCAGATCGAGGTACACAGCTCCTACTGGACGCACGTGTTCCCCGGCCTCGCGATCTTCGGCTTCGGACTCGGTCTACTGATGGTGCCGATGCAGAACCTCGCACTGATCGGCGTTCCCGACCACGACGCCGGCGCTGCCAGTGCCCTGGTCAACGCCACCCTGCAGATCGGCGGCGCACTCGGAACCGCACTGTTCACCACGATCTACGCTTCGGCCAAGTCGGCCTTCACCGCCGACAACGCGGCGCCGATCCCGCCGGAAGGCATTCCTGTCGACATGTCGAATGCGACCATCCCGACCGGGGACCAATTGGCGCTACTCCCCCAGCCGGTGCAGGACTTCGTCGCCTCGATGACGGACTACTTCTTCGGCGCCGAGGTATCCGGATACTCGGCCGCATTCGGTTGGGCGGCAATCCTGTTGGCGATCATCGCACCGGTAGTGCTGGTTCTGGTCCGCGCCAAGAAGGGTGATCTGCCCGCCGAGGGTGCAGTCCACATGGGATAACCCCCTGTGCGCCTTTATTAACCGCCCGCGGTTAATAAAGGCGCACAGCAGGTCAGGCCTTCCTCAACACCTCAGCCACCGGAGCGCTGCTGCGGCCGATCAACTTCTGCAGGTCACCAGACTCGGTGTCCAACGCCCCCTTGGCAATTGCAGCATCGGAATCCGCGAGAATCTCTGCGACCGGGGCAGGCAGGCCGACGCTCTCGAGAATCCCCTTGTATGCGTCCTCGCTCACGAATTGGTACGCGACAGGCTTGCCTGCAAATTCGCTGATCTTCTCGGCCAATTCGGCGTAGGTGAGCCTCTCGTCACCGCCCAACTCGTACACTGCGCCTTCGTGACCATCGGTGGTCGCGACTACTGCTGCGGCGTCGGCGTAATCCGCACGCGCCGCAGCCGCGATCTTGCCTTCCGCTCCCGCACCGACCAGTGCGCCGCGTTCGATCACACCGGCCAGGTCGTTGGTGAAGTTCTCCCAGTACCAACCGTTGCGCAACAGCGCGAACGGAATACCGCTCCGAGTGAGCACGTCCTCGGTCGCCTTGTGCTCGGCAGCAAGCTTCATCGGCGTGTCCTGAGCATTCAAGATGCTCGTGTAGGCGATGAATCCGACGCCGGCAGCCTTCGCCGCGTCGATGATGTTGGTGTGTTGCGCGAGCCGTGACCCCACTTCACTTCCCGAGATCAGCACCAGCTTGTCGACGCCCGCCAATGCGGTTTCCAACGCCGAGGCATCCGCATAGTCCGCTTGACGTACAACTACTCCGCGCGCGGCGAGGCTTTCCGCCTTCTGTGGATTGCGGACGACTGCGACGATGTCGGACGCGGCGGTTCCCCGCCCGATCAACGACTCGACTACCAGTTGTCCGAGGTTTCCGGTTGCGCCGGTGACTGCAATGCTCATGCGAACTCCCGATCCAGGTTGAAGCGTAAATGCGTTCTGCAACCATCATGCACTTATTTTTCGTAAGTGCAACACTTCGAGTTAGCGCTATGGGATCGTGCAGTAGTAGCCTGGGTTCATGACCAGCACCGACTCACCTTCATGTGCTGCCCAGACTCCTGATCCGAATGCCGACGTCGTGGACCCGACGCTCGAGGCTGACGTCTTCGCTCGCGGGTGCAACTCTCGGGCGGCATTGCAGAATGCAACCGGACGCTGGGGCGCACTCGCGCTGGCAGCACTGAACGAGGGTCCGTACCGGTTCAGTGCCCTGCGCCGACGCGTCGACGGAGTCAGCGAGCGCATGCTCTCGCAGACCCTGCAAACACTCGAGCGGGATGGCCTCGTGCACCGTGAGGTACTCGAAACCATCCCGCCCAAAGTGGAATACAGCCTGACCGAACTCGGCGCCGACGTCGCCGCAAAGATCACGGCCCTGATCGAACTACTCGAATCGCAGGTGCCGAAAATCGTTGCGTCACAAGCGTCGTACGACGCTCGGAATCAGCTCAACTTGTCCGAAAGCTGAGCGATGAACTCGTCGAATGCGTAGGGAACGCTCAGCACCGTCGGAGCGGACGTAGCCATCGCGTAGTCCATTCCGACCAGACGAACCAGACGGCCGTTCGACACCGAGGTCATGTTCGCGAACGGACCGAAGGACATCAGCTTGTCCAGGTTGGTGCCGTCGGCGTCGACGAGAATGAAGACGTCGGCGTCGAGTGTGTCGATGGATTCCATGCCCACGGACACCGAACTGTCGCCGGAAGTGCACACTGCGTCGACACCGGGCGAGGTCTTCACCCCGAGCTGGCCGAGAAGACGGATCCGCGGGTCGGTGCCGCAGAAGACGATCAGGCCCTCGTCGGTGCGCATTGCATACGTCGCGGTTTTGCCCTGGAACTGTGGGTGATCAGCGGCCTGCTTCTCGAAGTACGCCCCGGTCTCGTCGATCAGCGTCTGAGCCTGCTCCGGCTGTCCGAGCGCTGCACCGATCATGCTCATCTGCTTGTCCCACGCCGTATCCCACGGCTGGTCGGGGAACGCGACGGTCGGCGCGATGTCACTGAGGCGCTTGTACTCGCCCTCGTCGATGCCGGAGTAGACGGCGAGGATCACGTCGGGATCGAGCCCGAGGATCTGCTCGAACGGGATATCGGGATTGGTCGTCATGAGAACGGGCTTGGCACCGTTCAGACGCGAAGCGTCCCAGGGCAGGATGTTGTTCTCGATGCCGTCGCCGGAGAAGCTCTCCATGGCGACCGGAACCTTGTTCAGTGCGATCACCGCATCCTGGCCACTCCATCCGATGGTCACGATGCGCATAGGCTCCGCGTCGATCGTCGTCGAACCGTAGGCGTGGTCGACGGTCACGGGGAACGCCCCCGCCTCGGCGGCACCCGAAGCTTCGGTGTCCGATCCGGAGTCACCTGAGGTTCCACAGGCGGAGAGCGTCAGCGCGACGCAAGCCGCGAGCAGTACGGAACGAGTTTTCATGAGTGGTCCTTCGAAAGCCGGATGGTCGACTCGGGACGCTAATGCGTTGCGCGCCTACACCCCGACTCGAAGGCCTCAGATGGCGGTTTCGCAACACAACTCGACACAAAAGACGAAAAACCCCGTGCGTCTTTCCGGTAGTGCGAACTACCGAAAAGGCGCACGGGGCCGAAGGCCCTGCCGTCAGAAGTTGATCATGTGGCCGGCGAGGCCGTGGATCGCTTCTTGCAGTGCCTCACTGAGTGTGGGGTGGGTGTGGACGTTGCGTGCCAACTCGTTGACCGTGAGGTCCCACTTCTGGGCCAAGGTCAGCTCGGGCAGCAGTTCCGAAACGTCCGGTCCGATGAGGTGCCCGCCGAGCAGTTCGCCGTACTTCTTGTCGGCGATCAGCTTGACGAAACCGGTCGGGTCACCGAGACCGTGTGCCTTGCCGTTGGCGGCGAACGGGAAGTTCGCGACCTTGACGTCGTAGCCCTCGGCCTTGGCCTGCTCCTCGGTCAAACCGAACGAGGCGACCTGCGGCTGGCAGAACGTCGCACGCGGCATCATCCGGTAGTCACCGAGTGTCTGCGTCTCCGCGCCGCCGATGGTCTCGGCAGCGACGACAGCCTGAGCTTCTGCGACGTGCGCGAGCTGCAGCTTGGCGGTGACGTCACCGATGGCGAAGATGTGCGGGACGTTGGTGCGCATGTAGTCGTCGATCGCGATGGCGCCGCGATCGGTCAACGCGACACCGGTGTTCTCGAGACCGAAGCCCTCCACACGCGGTGCGAAGCCGACGGACTGCAGAACCTTGTCGACGACCACGGTCTCGATCTCGCCGGACTTGTTGTCCTTGATCGAGACGGTGACCTTGCTGCCGTCGTCGCTGATGGACTGCACAGCGGCACCGGTCTTGATGGTGACGCCGAGCTTCTTGTATTGCTTGGCGATTTCCTTCGAGACGTCGGCGTCCTCGTTGGGCAGTGCCCGATCGAGGAACTCGACGATCGTGACGTCGACGCCGTAGTTCTTGAGGACGTAACCGAACTCCATGCCGATCGCGCCGGCACCGACGATGAGGATCGAACCCGGAAGGTCACGGGTGAGGATCTGCTCTTCGTAGGTCACGACGTTCTCGCTCAGCGAGGTGCCGGGCAGCAGCTTGGTGTACGAACCCGTCGCGATGATCGCGTTGTCGAACGTGATCGTCTCGGTGCCACCCTTGCTCAGCTCCACGCTGATGGTGTTGGCGTCGACGAACGTGCCCTTGCCGTCGTACTCCGGGATCTTGTTCTTCTTCATCAAGAAGTGAATGCCCTTGACTCGCCCGTCCGCGACCTTGCGGCTGCGATCGAAAGCGGAGCCGAAATCGAAGGACACGTCTCCGGACATGCCGAACGTCTTCGCTTCTTTCGTGAAGATGTGCGCGAGTTCGGCGTTACGGAGAAGCGCCTTGGACGGAATGCAGCCGACATTCAGGCATACACCGCCCCAGTACTTCTGCTCGATGATGGCGGTGCTCAGGCCCAGTTGTGCCGCGCGGATAGCAGCGACGTACCCACCGGGGCCGGCTCCGAGGACAACGACGTCATAGTGTGAGGTCACGATTCACCAGGGTAGTCCTGCATCGTTTCGCTGTCCCCAGATGGTCGCATTACCCGTCGGTAGCCCACACTTCTCGGGCAACTCGGGCGAAATTTCCGCCGTACACGGCCTCGATCGACGGCTCGTCGAAGCCCCGCTCACGCAATACCTGATCAAGTGTCAGCACGTCCTCCGGAGGAGTCCACTGCAGTGGCCCCCACGCGGTGTACGCCTCGGAGAACGACGACGGGTTCTGCTCGATCTCTTCGCGGAAGTCGTCGGCGTCGAAGGAGAAGTCGGAGCCGATCCCGACATGATCGATGCCGACGAGTCCCACAGCCTCTTCGATGTGGTCGGCCATCGCGGACAGCCGAGCCTGGTCGTCATCCGGTCCGTTGACGCCGAGGAATATGCCCACGCCGTTGATCCCGATGACGCCGCCGGTCTCCGCACACGCTCTGGCCTGATCATCGGTGATGTTGCGCGGATGCTCCCACAACCTTCGGAGGTTCGAGTGGCTGTAGATCATTGCTCGCTGGGTGATAGCTGAGATGTCCAACCCCGTCTGTACCGAACAATGTGATCCGTCGACTGTCATTCCGACGCGATTCATCTCGGCAACCAGGTCACGGCCGTATCCACTCAACCCCGTGTCCGCCAGGTCCAAGCAGCCGCAGCCGGCAGCGTTCATGTAGTTATACGTCGGCAACATCGAGCGGACTCCGAGATTGTAGAAGTACGAGACGTTGGCCAGGTCTCCCTCCAGCGGATTCGAGTCCTCCAGGTCAAAGGCCAGGGCGATTCCGCCGGACTCCTGAATCTCGACGACGCCGTCGACGGTGAAGACAGGGGTGATCTCCGGGAACTCGACCCGCGCCTGCCACGCGAAACTCTTGGCGATTGCCGTCGAGTCCGCGCGAGTCTGCGGCGAGTAACCGACGTTCACCGAAACGTAACTCCCCGCTGGGCGCTGATATCGGAGAAGATCTTCGACAGACGCGTTCGACTGCAGAGGTAGGCAACAATGTTGTTCCCATAGTGGATATGTCCGGTTCACTCACTAATCCCGTCGATGATCAGGGAAATTCACCTGAAACTGGTCGTACGTTCAGCAAATCTCTGGTTCACTGGCGGATAACGCACCGATGCGGTAGAACTTACAAGACTCACACGCCCTGTACCTATCGACAGAGCATGTACCCAGCATGAATTCCCGCACGGGAACAGCAACAAAGGACCGTTCACTCCTGGGCGGATTCGAAGAAATTTTAGGTGGAGGTTTCTGAACGTATGCGTGCTCGCACTTTCAAGCGTGGCCGTCTGGTCGCCGCTGTAGCCGCAGTATCCGTGCTGCCGATGCTGATCAGCCCTGCAGTATCGTCCGCAGGCGGAGATCCGTCGACCACCACGGCAACTGTTGCCAAGGCAAACACAACGGGTTCCAAGCTCTCGAGCCGCACGGACAACGGGCGCATCGCCACCATCAAGGTGTACTCCCCTTCCATGGAACGCGATATTCCGCTCGAGGTCATCCTCCCGGCAGACGGCAGCGAACCCCGCCCGACGCTCTACCTGCTCAACGGTGCAGGCGGCGGCGAAGACCGGGCGACGTGGCAGCGTCAGACCGACGTCAACGAGTTCTTCGCTGACAAGAACGTCAACGTCGTCACCCCGCTCGAAGGTGCATTCAGCTACTACACCGACTGGGTGAACGACGACCCGTCCCTCGGCCGTCAGAAGTGGCAGACGTTCCTGACCCAGGAACTCCCGCCCGTCATCGACGCCGAGTTCAACACCAACGGCGTCCAGTCGATCTCCGCGATCTCGATGACCGCGACCTCGGTCCTCAACCTCGCCATCGCAGCTCCGGGCCTCTACAAGGGCGTCGGTGCATACAGCGGATGCGCCGAGACCAGCACACCGGTCGGCCAGTCCTCCATCGAACTGGTTGTGGGCATGCGCGGCGACGCTGACGTGACCAACATGTGGGGCCCCCTCGACGGCCAGGGCTGGATCGACAACGACCCCGTCGTCAACGCCGAGAAGCTCCGCGGCACCGAGCTCTTCATCTCCACCGGCTCCGGACTCCCCGGCCCGCACGACACCCTGAACAACGAGGCGATCAACGGACAGGTCGGCACACTCGCCAACCAGGTGATCGTCGGCGGCGTCATCGAGGCAGCAGTCAACTACTGCACCCACAACCTCGCCTACCGCCTCAACGATCTCAAGATCCCGGCCACCTTCGACTTCAAGCCGACCGGCACCCACTCGTGGGGCTACTGGGAAGACGATCTCCACAACTCCTGGCCGATGCTCGCTCGTTCGATGGGCATCTGACCGAAATCGTTCCGACTCGACCCCGCTCCCTGCACTTCCGGGAGCGGGGTCGAGTGCTTGTCTGGGCCGATTCGGGGGTTAATTCCGGGGCCAATTCAATTGTCAGGCAATCGAATCGCGTCACTTTCTGCGCCGCTCTGCTTTACTGACACATAACAAAAAGTGAACCTGTTCCAGTAAGGGCTCACAGGCACTTCGATCCGTTCCGGATCCGAAGACATTCAGGTGGAGGATCCGAACGTATGCGTGCTCGAATTTTCAAGCGTGGCAGTGTGATCGCAGCTCTCGCAGTGGCCACGGTGCTGCCGATGCTGATCAGTCCGGCGACAGCTTCTGCAGGCGGTGACACGTCCGGATCGCACGTCGTGAGCAACACCAAGACCGGCGACCGCAAGGTCACCATCTCGGTCTTCTCCCCGGCGATGGATCGCAACATCCCGCTCGAGGTCATCCTCCCCGCAGACAACAGCGAACCCCGCCCGACGCTCTACCTGCTCAACGGTGCAGGCGGCGGCGAAGACTCGGCGACCTGGCAACGCAAGACCGACGTCATGAACTTCTTCCAGGACAAGAACGTCAACGTCGTCACCCCGCTCGAAGGCGCATTCAGCTACTACACCGACTGGGTGAACGACGATCCGGTTCTCGGTCGCCAGAAGTGGCAGACGTTCCTGACCAAGGAACTCCCGCCCGTCATCGACGCCGAGTTCAATACCAACAAGGTCCAGTCGATCTCCGCGATCTCCATGACCGCGACCTCGGTCCTCAACCTCGCCATCGCAGCTCCCGGCCTCTACAAGGGCGTCGGCGCGTACAGCGGATGCGCTGAGACCAGCACCCCCGTCGGTCAGAGTGCGATCGAACTTGTCACAGGTACCCGCGGCGGAGCTGACATCACCAACATGTGGGGCCCGCTCGACGGTCAGGGCTGGAAGGACAACGATCCGGTCCTCAACGCCGAGAAGCTCCGCGGCACCGAGCTCTACGTCTCCACCGGCTCGGGACTCCCCGGCCCACACGACACTCTCGCCAACCCCGCGATCAACGGTCAGGTCGGTGCGCTCGCCAACCAGGCGATCGTCGGCGGCGTCATCGAGGCAGCGGTCAACTACTGCACCCACAACCTCGCCTACCGCCTGAGCGATCTGAAGATCCCGGCCACCTTCGACTTCAAGCCGACCGGCACCCACTCGTGGGGCTACTGGCAGGACGATCTCCACAACTCCTGGCCGATGCTCGCTCACTCCCTGGGCGTCTGACCCGATTCGTTCTCACTCGACCCCGCTCCAGTGTTTCGGGAGCGGGGTCGAGTGCTGTCGGGAGCGAGCAGTAAGAATGGACGTATGACTTCCGATCAGCAGCCCACCACCGGCGACGACCCCTACCTCTGGCTCGAAGACGTGACCGGTGAGTCTGCACTCGATTGGGTCCGTCAGCACAATGCCGTGACCGAGGAGCAGCTCACCGACAACGAGCGCTTCGATCGACTGCAGAGCGACGTGCGCGAGATCCTCGATACCGACGCGCGAATCCCCTACGTCCGCCGTCGAGGTGAGTTCCTCTACAACTTCTGGCGCGACAGCACCCACGTTCGCGGATTGTGGCGACGCACGACGTTCGATCAGTACGTCACCGACGACCCGGAATGGGACGTCCTCGTCGACCTCGACGCCCTGGCCGAGGCCGAGGGCGAGAACTGGGTCTGGAAGGGCACGCAACTTCTACGGCCACACCGCAACCGTGCATTGATCAGCCTCTCCCGCGGCGGGGCAGACGCGGCGGTCGTTCGCGAGTTCGACATCGACAAGCGCGAGTTCCTCGCTCCCGAGGGCGAGAACCCCGGCTTCTACCTTCCCGAGGCCAAGACCGACATCGACTGGATCGACATCGATACCGTCTACGTCGGAACGGATATCGGACCAGGGTCGCTCACCGATTCCGGATATCCCCGTCTGGCCCAGCGGTGGAAGCGCGGCACTCCCCTCTCCAGCGCCGAGACCGTCTACGAGGGCCAGGCCACGGACGTGGCCATCTCGGCTTCGCACGATCCGACGCCCGGGTTCGAACGAGACTTCGTCACTCGCTCGGTCGATTTCTACAACTCTCAGCATTTCGAAGTTCGCCCCGACGGTGAACTGGTGCTCGTGGACGTCCCCGAGGACGCCGGGATCTCGATTCACCACGAGTGGTTGTTGATCCGCACCAAGTCCGTGTGGGCCGTCGAGGACACCGAATATCCGACCGGCGCACTGCTTGCCATCCGTTACGACGATTTCCTTGCCGGCTCACGAGCACTGACATCGATCTTCGAACCCGACGCACATTCCTCACTCGAGCACTACACCTGGACACGCGATCATCTGATTCTCGTGGTACTCACCGACGTCCGCACCACGCTGCGCATCCTGACACCGGGCGAAAACGGCTGGGAGGACCGGCCTTTCGAAGGGCTCCCAGAACTGACCAGTATCGAAATTCTCGACACCGACCCCGATGTCAGCAATGAATACTTCGTCAACTCGAGTGGATACACCTCCCCTGCAACTCTTTTGCACGGCGTGATCGGCGAAACCGAACCCACTGCCCTCAAGCAGGCTCCCTCGTTCTTCGATGCCGAGGGCATCACCACAGAGCAGTTCTTCGCCACCTCTGCCGACGGCACCCAAGTTCCGTACTTCGTGGTGCGCAGTCCGCGTAACGAGCCCGGCCCCACCCTGCTCTACGGGTACGGCGGATTCGAGATCTCGCTGACGCCGTCGTACAGCGGTTCTCTGGGCCGTGCCTGGCTGACGCAGGGCGGCACCTACGTGGTTGCGAACATTCGTGGTGGCGGCGAGTACGGACCCGGTTGGCACACACAGGTTCTCAAGGCCGGGCGCCACAAGGTGCACGAAGACTTTGCTGCCGTCGCGAGGGACCTCGTCGATCGCGGAATCACGACCCCGGATCTTCTGGCAGCTCAGGGCGGAAGCAACGGCGGCCTGCTGATGGGCATCATGCTGACCAAGTACCCCGAGCTCTTCGGCGCCATCGTCTGCCAGGTTCCGCTGTTGGACATGCGGCGATTCCATCTCCTGCTGGCCGGCGCTTCGTGGATGGCCGAATACGGTGACCCCGATGTCCCGGAGGAGTGGGCATTCATCTCGGAGTACTCGCCGTATCAGAACATCGACGCCGCCGCGTCGTACCCACCGATCCTGATCGCGACGTCCACCCGCGACGACCGCGTCCACCCCGCACATGCCCGCAAGATGGCCGCACGGCTGGAAGAGCTGGGAAAGCCGGTGCTGTATTTCGAGAACATCGAGGGTGGCCACGGCGGCGCCGCGGACAATGCTCAGCTGGCCTTCAAGACCGCGCTGACCTACGAGTTCCTCTGGCAGAAGCTCGGCTGATCTTTCAGCGGTCGCGCAACCACGCGACGACGCGCTCGCTCACAGCGGTGGGATTGCGTATCCAACCGTTGTGACCGAGTGGTTCGTCGATGTGCGTCATCGTCACTTGGGCCCCGGAGAGCTTGTCCACCAGGTTCTTTGCCGACCGGCGTGGAGCGAGATCGTCCCCTTCGATCGTGATCGACAGAACCGGCAAGGTCAGGCGAGCGATCCGCTCCTCGTAGTCGATATCCGCACCGACGGGTTCCATGCGACCGGTCCTGGCGAACCGGGCCCAATCGGTGATCAGTACTTTCGACTGTCGACCGAAGCCGCCGACGTTGACCCGGTCTCCAGGCCAGAAGCCGGCAATGTTGGCTGTCACCGACATCGCGGACGAACCCAGATAGAGTCCGGGCGCACGGATTCCGGGGAATCCGCGGTGATACGGCGATCCGGAGGCAACCAGGATCAGTCCGCCGAGCCGGCCCCGAATCCTGGACGCGTACATGACCCCGATCTGGCCGCCCATGCTGTGCCCCATCAGAAATGGTGTGCTGGCCGGAAACCGCTCACGCACCACCTCGAACGTCGCCGGACAATCGATCGAGACCAGTTCCTGATATCCGAAAACACTCGACGCGCTCGGGCGCGGTTTGCTGTCACCTTGGCCACGCAGTTCACCGATGGCCGCATTGAAGCCGGCTTCGACCAGGGCCTGCGCCACCGGATCGTAGAACCCGGCGGGAACTCCGAGCCCGGGCAACATCACCACCACGGGTGCGTCGTCGTTCGGTCCGGGAAACAGACGGATCGGGGTCACGGTGCCGTCGGGGAGTTGGATCGGTACGGTCTCCATTCAACTCACACTAACCACCCACGCCGCGGATGGGCAGAGCACACGCGCCGACTATTCGAGGCTTCCCACGATCAGCGGATCCGGAGTACCCACGATCTCGTAATCCTTGTTGTCGTAATCGAACTGACTGAGCACGTGACGCATCGCGTTAATCCGCGCGCGTTTCTTGTCATTGCTCTTGATGACGGTCCACGGAGCGGTGTCGGTATCGGTGAACCGAATCATCTCTTCCTTCGCCGCCGTGTACGCATCCCACTTGTCCAGAGAAGCGATGTCCATCGGCGAAAGCTTCCACTGCCGAACGGGATCGACCTGTCTGATCGCGAACCGCGTGCGCTGCTCCAGCGGTGAAACCGAGAACCAGAACTTGATCAAGCTGATGCCGTCGTCGACGAGCATCTGCTCGAACAACGGCACCTGGCGCAGAAAACGCTCGTGCTCCTCGTCGGTGCAGAAGCCCATGACCCGCTCGACCCCGGCCCGGTTGTACCAAGACCGATCGAACATCACCAGTTCCCCGGCTGCGGGAAGGTGCTGCACATAGCGCTGGAAGTACCACTGCGTCGACTCGCGAGCCGACGGCTTCTCCAATGCGACGACCCGTGCGCCGCGAGGATTGAGGTGCTCCATGAATCGTTTGATCGTTCCGCCCTTGCCGGCGGCGTCGCGTCCTTCGAACACTATGGCGTGCCGTGCGCCGGTTTCTTTCGACCAGTTCTGCAGCTTGAGGAGTTCGATCTGCAGCAGACGCTTGGACATTTCGTACTCGTCCCGAGGCATCCGTGCGTCGTACGGGTAGCCCTCCCGCCAGGTGTCGACCTCGAAACCGTCCGGCGACGTCAGCAGCACCGGATCGTCGTCGTCATTGTCGTCGACGGTGAAGGCGGCGGTGTCGGCCAGATCGACGGCGGTCGAGAGATCCGCGAAGGCGCTGAGGAACGGTCGGCGTTCTGCTAAATCGGTCACCGCCGACAAGTTAGTCTCCCGCAGCAACTGTTCGGTGAAGCTGGGATGAACTACCGGGGTATGACACGGCGGCCTCAAAAGATCAGGGTGCAGATGGGGGTCGTCCCCGATGGTGCGCGGCGCCATCTCGCTTCAGAATTGAAGCATGACATTCGAAAGCAACACACCTCGCCCCTTCACCCGTTCCAACGACAAGAAAATGTTCGCCGGAGTGTGCGGCGGAATTGCAGATTACTTCGGCGCCGACGTAAATCTTGTCCGTCTACTCGCGGTTATCGCCGCTATTTGCACGGGTGGAACCGCGGCTTTGGTATATCTCGCCGCCTGGATGCTCATGCCGTTAGGGTGAGAATTCCGGCAATTGACATGGCTGGAATTACGCGCCGACAAAAGGTATTTCGGGGCCTACGCGCCGATACGAGCAGGCCCCGAAATCGACAATCTACTTGGCGGCCTTCAACTCTCCACCGCTGAGCGCAGCGAGGGCCTCGAGACCCTTGACGGCCAGGCCACTGACGCTGCCCAACCAAGATGTTCAGTGGTTCGCTTGGGACGAGCAAATGACGCCGATCAGAAAACTCGGGGACGACAGGCGGCGTAAAGCTGAGGGTGTCGAGAGATTATCGTTCGACCAACTCACGATTTTGGTCGGAAACCGCCTGCAGAAGCGTCGTGAACCCCACCCGCAACAATTCGACGTAGTGCTCGATATCCGGCATCGTCTCTCGCGAGACGATGACATTGAGCGTCAGAGAACCTCCACGCGCGGCAATGAGGAAGTGGCGCAGAATGTCTCCGTCGACCGGCGCCTGCCCACCGAGAACTGCCACCGCCGGCGCACCTTCGAAGACATTGCCGTCGACCGATACCGGGACATTGCTGATCGTCGTGTTCTGAATGACCTTGTGCGAAGGGTCCAGCTTGTTGAGCCGACGCGAGAGACAGGTGAGTCTGAGCAGAGCCGCAGGCGAGGTTTCGATGCGTGTGCCGTAACGACGGACGGCTGGGTGTGAACTCCGCCCTTTGGCCCTCCGCGCCGAATCCCTGATCAGTGTCAGCCGCTCGACCGGATCTTCGACGTCTGTGTGCAGATCGACCGTCAACAGCGCCAGTTGGTTGGCCGATTCCCATTCGGCTATCTTCCGCATCGATCGGGGAACCATCGCCGCCAACCCACTGGCCGATTTCTCGCCCTTCTCCGACAGGTATGCGTCGAGAGCACCGGCGACGACGGTCAGGAAGATGTCGTTGACCGTCACGCCCGGAACGGCCGCTCGGATCGCCTTGATGTCTAGGCCGTCCAGAGTCAGGAAATCGATCGTGATGTCTCCGCCCAGCACGCCGTTGAATCGGGTCGGTAAGCGGTCGGCCGAGTACGTAGGTAGCTCTCCGGCCTCTTCTGCCTCCCGAACCGTCTCGGCCGCAACCTTTGTCACGGACAGACCCCGGTCGAAGCGGATCGCCTGGCCGGGCAAACCGACGACCGTGCGCCCGATCAAATCCAGCGACGAAAGCCCCGAACCGGCACGCTTCGTCTCCGGCTTCGGCAGAGCGGAGAACAGAAGGTTGGTCAGATCGCGGATCGCCAGACCGTCACCGGCCCCGTGGTGGGTCTTGAGCATGATCAGCGTCAGATTGCCCGGCAGCTCGTCGATCCCGTGCACTCTGGTCATGACGTGCAGCGCCCAGGGCGGCCGGGACAGGTCCATCGGCTCCCCGAGCGAGCGCCCGAGCAATTCACGAACCGGCGCCCACCCGGCAACAGGGGCACGATGGACGTGCACGTGATCATCGACGTCGAAATCGGCCGGGACCCAATAGGGATAGTCCAGATCCAGCGGAACTCGCTGGAGGCGACTCGTGAACAGTGGCCAGTACCCGAATCTTTCGGTGATCCACCGAACCGCGTCGTCGTGCGTCATCTCTGCGAGTGGATGGCCCGTCGTGTCGAAGAAGCAGGCGCAGACCATGTGGCTCAGATGTCCGCCGGACTCGTTGTAGACGAACTCCGCGTCTCGCGGTCCCATCTGAGATACAGCGGCTGGCAACGAGTTCCGAAAGATCATGCATGCCCTCAATTCCGACGCTGAACGAATGTCCGAATTGGAGCGGGCTGACATGCAGATCCTCTGGGTTCTGCTCGGAATCGTTGAGCATCACCGGATCCAGCAATCGGAGAAGGTGCCTGTGATTCCGATCAGTCAGGAGGCAACCTCTTGGTTAGGTGAATCCGCAGTCTGCATTGCGGCTGCCGCTGCCAAGTCATCGAAACTTGCTCGCAGTAGTTCGATGTAATGGTGGAGATCGGGCATGGTCGCGGTATCCGCGATGACGTTGAGGGTCAGTCCCCCACCTGCTGCGGCGACCATGAAATGCCGTAGCCCGTCCCCGTCGATAGGCGCTTGCACTGCAAGCACAGCCGCGCCCGGGGCGCCGGCAAGCGTCAACCCTTCGACCGAGAGAGGAATGTTACTCACCATGGTGTGCTGGTAACGCGGTCGATCGAGGCTGTGATCGTTCTGCTTGCGCGCATACGCCATCAATCTCATCAACGGCGCCGGCGTGGTCTCGACTGCGGCCCCGGCACGCCTGACCGCGGGATGGGACGTGCGCGCCTTCTCCGACCGTGCCGAACTCGAAATGAGCGCCAACCTCTCCAACGGGGACTTGACCTGGGTGTGCATATCCACCAGCAGAGCCACCAACTGATTCGCCGACTCCCACGCTTCGACCTTGCGTACCGAGCGAGGAACCATCGCGATCAAGGAATCTCGTGGCCGTTCGTCCTTTTCCGTGAGGTAGCGCGTCAGAGCACCTCCGACGACGGCGAGTAGAACGTCGTTGACAGTCGCACCGGGCACCGAATCCTTGATCCCACGGACCTGCTCCCCGGACATTGTCATCGGTTCCAGTGAGGCCACTCCACTCACCTTGCCGTTGAATCGAACTGCAGGCCTCTCGTTGAGGCTCTCCACCCATTCTCCTGCCCTCTTCGCAGCGTCAGCATCTCTCTGAGCGCGTCGGTTGCCTGGTACCTGCCTTGCGAAGCGATAAATTCGGCCGGGAAACCCCAGTAGCGACTTGGTGAATATCCTCGCTCGCACAAACGGCACAGGCGGTTCGGACCCAGCCTGCTGCACCTTGCCCGAAAAGATAGTTTCGCCCAACGTCCTGATGGCGATACCGTCAGCTGCACTGTGGTGAGACTTGAGCACCACCGCCGTCAGTCGGCCCGGCAATTCTTCAAGTCCCTCCAAACCTACGAAGAAGTGCAGTTCCCACGGCGGACGGCGCAGGTCCATCTTCGTCGTCAACAACGCGCTCAACGGCTTTTGCAGTGCTGCCCATCCGTTGTCATTGATCTTGTTGACGTACACGTGCTTTCGCACGTCGAAGTCAGGGTCTGTCACCCAGTAGGGATGGTCCAGTCCCAACGGAGTCCGTTGGACTCGTTGAGTGAACATACGATCACATCCAAGGCGTGCGGTAACCCAGTCCACTGCCTGTTCTGCCGTGAATTCCGCGCTTGGGTGCAACGATGTCTCGAAGAAGTACACAGCGATCAGATGGTTCAGGTGACCAGCGCCCTCGTGATAGATGAATTCGGCATCGCGTGGGTTCAGCTGCGCCATCCTTGCGCCTGACGTGTTGGACGCGCCCATTGAACTCCTTGTATCGCGGCTGGTTGCCCGCACATTCGCCTGAGTGCAAAGCTTGTGACTATAGATCCGGTGATTGCAAAACCAATGGTCCCCGGAGCCACAGGGCTACGGGGACCATAGTTTCAAGCAAGTGCAGGTTCGCCTGACTGCTCCGCTACGATGCTGTCCTCGACAACCGAACAATATGATGCAGTCGCTGGAGTGATCACGGCTTTTGTGGAGGATCCTTGATGATCTTGCTTCCAGCGGAAGTTAGACCAAGCATGCTCGATACCCACGTGATCATTCCGGTTAAATAAGTTTGCAGCATGACCGATTCCGTTCTTCTATGGCGTGGGGGAGGACGACAGCGCGTTCAAATACTTCACAAACGTGCCTACGAGATCGATCGATCCGAAATCGACGATCTTGGACAGGTAGTCCAGGAAGAGATCGAACATCTTTTCTCCTTCTCCTTTTACAGGCCGGCTACGGAACCGAGGACCGATTGGACGCTGCCTGCCGCAGCCTCACCGAGCGCACCGCCCATGTTGAGGCTTCCGGTGATCGACAAGAAGATTCCGTCAACGACCTTGACCAAGTAGAACAGTGGATCCACCAGGGATCCGACGTCAACGCTTGCGAGCGCACCTATCAAACTAGCTGTGTCCACCGTATTTCACACTCCTTGAGATTGATTTCGTTCACTGGGTAAAGCAATTCACTTCTCAGTCGACGTTCGGGAACCACCCGAAGTCAACCGAAGCCATAAACGGGGTAAACAAAGCCACCCCGAGAATGTTTTTGATCAACCCCCCGGCCTCGCCCTCGAGAACATCCGCAATCGATCCCAGATCCATCATTCACTCCTGTCATCAAGAAACATTGGAAGAAGAACTAGCAGGTGCCGTCAACTGAGGTCGATTGCCGAAACCAACGATCCGGTGACCCCGTCGATTCCCGGCATGAGCGAACCGGACCAGACGTTACCCAGCAGGTCGGTGAACAATGCCGCCGTTGTCTGCAGGAACATGACGATCATATTGAATCCCACGCTTTCGATTGGCCGCGAATACTCACGGAACATTTACATTGGAATGCTTGATGCAGCCCACAAAGAGCCGGTCCAAGTAGCAATTAAAGAATCTCTGTCGAACGATGTAACCGAGATCCTCCGGGGTTGGTGCCCACTTTCCGCGGCTGTGACTGACATCAAGGTAGTGCAATAGGATCCGGTTTGGGTGCCTTTTGCCCAAGAATTTCAGATGGATCTGAAACCTGTTCCATATTCGCAGGTCTAGCGTCCAAGACGCTTGAAAATCGAGCAAAATGGAATAGCAACCGGAATGCACGTCATCCGAAAGGCCTAGTACTTGAGGGTATTCAGAACAGAATTATCCACCAAAAGAACTAGAGGTATCCGCACTTCACAGGTTAGCGGAGGCGAACAATCGGGACGGAAAATATCAAACATCCTTCAACATTCGGATAGATGAAGCTTCTCGTTCCCCACCTTCTCGATACACCTGTTACGCCATGAGGTTGTCCACACACACGCGGCCATCCACAAAGTGGCTTCTGAATCCGCGTCGTCAGGCCCTTGCCGCCACAGTGCATACGTGGAAGTTGTCACGAGAAACCAGTTGCTCGAGCAGGGCACCTCGAGCAGTTCGATCTCTCGATCCACGCGGTCAGGGCGACTCCATCGAATCCTGCCGTCGGTGTACTCCACCGAAGAACCTGGATACTTCGAGCGTTGCGTCGCGGTCACACTGTGGAAGCCCGAGGCCGTCCTCAGCCATACCAGCGCGGCCTGGCTGTGGGATCTCCTGCCGGAGGAACCACGCTTTGTCGAGGCCACCGTGGCTCCCAGCGTCCGAGCAGGCAGTCCGCAGTGGGTACGGCTTCACCGACGAACAGGAGTCTCGTCGGATGAGTGGATGGGTTTACCGATCGTGCCGATCGAGCAGTGCTTCATCGACGTCGCGACCACGTTGCCACGCCCGGAACTCGAGGCCTTCTTCGACGCGGCGGCCTGTTGCCCGCTCACTCGTTCGGAACCGGAGCGAGCAGTCGCCCGTGCGCTGACTGCGCGCAACGTCCACCTGGAGATCAACGCTCGGGTCGGACCCTACTTCGGCGACCTGGTCGACACGCGAGCCCGGGTGATCGTGGAGATCGACGGGCGCGAATTCCATACCGACCCCGCAACTTTCAACAACGATCGACGGCGTCAGAACGCACTCGTTCTCGACGGATGGATGGTGTTGCGTTACTCCGCCGCCACCGCGATGGCCCATCTCGACGCTGTTGCGGACGAAATCATCACAGTGGCCCGAAGACGCCGACACAACCGGGCGTAAGCGCGGGCGTAAACGCACACAGCATCGAGCGTGCAACGGGAAACCGCGATCGCGTCGCAGTAGTGGACAAAAATGCCCGCATTTATCTCCAGACAAGCAAAAGCCCGGCCCACCGAATGGTGGGCCGGGCTCTAGGAGCTAGGTGGAGATGGACTCAGAAGTCCATGCCGCCCATGCCGCCGGTCGGATCGCCTGCAGGCGCTCCGGCCTTCTCGGGCTTGTCAGCGACAACGGCTTCGGTCGTCAGGAACAGAGCCGCGATAGACGCTGCGTTCTGCAGTGCCGAGCGGGTGACCTTGACCGGGTCGTTGATGCCTGCAGCGAGCAGGTCGCCGTACTCGTTGGTCGCAGCGTTGAGGCCGTGACCTGCGGGCAGGTTGGAGACCTTGTCCGCAACAACGCCGGGCTCGAGGCCTGCGTTGAATGCGATCTGCTTGAGCGGAGCGGACAGTGCAACGCGAACGATGTTCGCGCCGGTTGCCTCGTCACCTTCGAGCTTGAGGTCGTCCAGTGCGGGAGCTGCCTGGAGAAGTGCAACGCCACCACCGGCGACGATGCCCTCTTCGACGGCTGCCTTTGCGTTACGCACTGCATCTTCGATGCGGTGCTTGCGCTCCTTGAGCTCGACCTCGGTAGCAGCGCCGGCCTTGATGACTGCAACGCCGCCGGCCAGCTTGGCCAGACGTTCCTGCAGCTTCTCACGGTCGTAATCCGAGTCGCTGTTCTCGATCTCGGCGCGGATCTGGCTGACACGACCGGCGATTGCGTCGGCGTCGCCGGCACCCTCGACGATGGTGGTCTCGTCCTTGGTGATGACGACCTTGCGTGCCTGGCCGAGGAGCTCGAGGCCTGCGGTCTCCAAGGAGAGTCCGACCTCTTCGCTGATGACCTCGCCACCGGTGAGGATGGCGATGTCGGCGAGCTGAGCCTTACGACGGTCACCGAAGCCGGGAGCCTTGACGGCAACAGACTTGAAGGTGCCACGGATCTTGTTGACCACGAGGGTGGAGAGAGCTTCGCCCTCGACGTCCTCGGCGATGATCAGGAGCGGCTTGCCGGACTGGATGACCTTCTCCAGCAGGGGCAGCAGGTCCTTGACCGTGGAGATCTTGGAGCTGACGAGCAGGATGTACGCGTCTTCGAGGACGGCTTCCTGACGCTCTGCATCGGTGGCGAAGTACGCCGAGATGTAGCCCTTGTCGAAGCGCATGCCCTCGGTGAGCTCGAGCTGCAGGCCGAAGGTGTTGGACTCCTCGACCGTGATGACGCCTTCCTTGCCGACCTTGTCCATAGCCTCGGCGATGAGCTCACCGATGGACGGGTCGCCGGCGGAAATACCGGCGGTAGCAGCGATCTGCTCCTTGGTGTCGATCTCCTTGGCGGTCTCGAGCAGGCGAGCTGTGACAGCCTCGACAGCCTTCTCGATGCCGCGCTTGAGGCCGAGCGGGTTCGCGCCGGCTGCGACGTTGCGCAGGCCTTCACGGACCAGAGCCTGTGCGAGAACGGTAGCGGTGGTGGTGCCGTCGCCAGCGACGTCGTCAGTCTTCTTGGCGACCTCCTTGACGAGCTCGGCGCCGATCTTCTCGTACGGGTCGTCGAGTTCGATCTCCTTGGCGATGGAAACACCATCGTTGGTGATCGTGGGGGCGCCCCACTTCTTTTCGAGAACGACGTTGCGACCCTTGGGGCCCAACGTCACCTTGACAGCGTCGGCGAGGGCGTTGAGGCCTCGCTCGAGGCCACGACGTGCCTCTTCGTCGAACGCGATGATCTTTGCCATTGCGAAGTGATCCTCCGGATAGGGGGTGACACACAAGGTGACCGCTCGTCGGGTCACCTCATCGGCACAAGGCGACCGTTTGACCAGTCACCTCATTACACGGGCGACCGATTTGCCTGGTCACCCATCTACGCCTGTGGTCTAGTCAGTGCCCGCGACGGACGACCGGGGGTGTCTATGGTTCCCGGTCTCACTGCCTCGACCTGGCACTCACGGTTCGCGAGTGCCAACTGCATTTTTAGCACTCGAGCGTGCCGAGTGCAAGGTTGAGCCTCAGCCCGCGATGCAGAACTGTCCGTTACTCAAATTGACCGCAAACGAGAGCACTCCGACGCAGTCGACGCCGTTGGCATCGGCCGTAGCGCCCGCTCCGTAACCGGCGATGGCGAAGGTGACGTTGCCGTCAGCCGCCCCGGCCCGCGCGATACCGCCGCCGAGCGCAAATGCCTGCGCCTGACCGTTACCGCGAGAAGCCCCCAGCGCGGTTCCGAAGCCGTTTGCATATGAATTGGAGTAGCCGTTGTCGGCGGCGACGCTCACAGCGGTACCGCTCTCGGCAGCACCGGCCTGCGAACGGCCGGCTCCGACGGACTGCGCGCCGCAGCTCGCGGTCTCGGAGACCTGGATGTCATTGGCCGACGGCGGCGAGACACACGTGACGGGGGCTGCCGAAGCAGCTCCCGCACCGGTCAGCGCCAGCCCGGCGGCGAGCCCCATACCTACAGTCATCACAGCCCCTGTTCTCGCCAGGCGGCCCCCCAACCGACTACTGGAAATTCCGCTGACTCGAGAGGATGAGCGACGGAACCAGACTGACGAGATCAAGGGCATAGAAAACTCCTTCGTGGAACAAGTTCATTGGATTCGGGCGCGAGAGTACCCGCTCGAGTGAAGTCCGTCACCCCCGCCTGGTCAAGCCTCGAGGACGACCCCGAGAAGGGCCGGAAGATCCGCGACCGAATCGATGACATGATCAGGCTTCTGAACCGACAGGTCGAGCACTGTTTGCCGAAACTTGCCTGTGCGCACCAGAACTCCGGTCAGGCCGACCCGCTGTGAGGAGAGGACGTCCCCGATCAGGTCGTCGCCGACCATCACCGTCGCCTCAGGTTCGACATGCATCAGCTCCGTGGCTGTCAGGAACCCCGTGAGAGACGGTTTACCCACTGCGGCGATATTTACACCTGCCACTTCCTCGAAGCCCGGCAAGTACGTTCCGGTGTCGATCCGAAGGCCGTCTACGGTCTCCCACATCATCCCGCGGTGCATCGCGACGACGGGCACACCGGCGAGCAGAAGTTCGAGCACTCGGCTCAGCGCCTCGTGGGTGAACTCCGGGCCGGCGCCGCCGAGAATCACGACCTCCGGATCGGCGTCGTCGAATTCGATTCCCTCGAGATCGGCAGACACGTCACCGTGATTGAGGACCCACGCCCGCGCGTCCGGGTAGGTCGCCCGCACGTACTCCCCTGTGAGCCTGGCGGCAGTAACTATCTGGCTCGCCTCGACCTCGATACCGGCGTCGCACAACCCCTGCGCGATGAGCGTCGAACTGCGCGAGGTTGTGTTGGTCAGAAATCCACAGGCCAATCCGCGCCGCCGAACTTCGCGTACTGCTTCCCCTGATCCCTCGATCGGCTGCCAGGACGTGAGCAGGACTCCGTCGATATCGAACAGAACACCTTCGATGTCGGCCATTGCACCAGCCTATATTCGCCATCGAGGTCCTGCCGAGGCGTCGTAACCCGAAATCCGTCGATCGCTCAGTAGGCTCCCACCCATGGACCTGCGCGACGACGACCTCTTCTCCGTTGCCGGTTCTCTGGCCGAATTGCTCGGCGCTCCCGTCACGATCGAGGACGAGAACTCGACTGTCCTCGCGTACTCCGGCGGCGAGCAGGCCGTGGACGAAGCTCGCATCGGCACGATCCTCGGCCGGCAGGTACCCAGCCGATTCCGCCAATTACTCTCCGATGCAGGAGTATTCGATCGCCTCCACCGAGAGAGCGACCCCATCTACGTCGATCTCGAAGACCCTGCGATCACGCCGCGACTGGTCATCGCAGTTCGCGAGAACGATCACCCCGTCGGCTCGATCTGGGTCGCACTCGCCGGAACACCGACGCCCACACAGGAATCGATACTTCGATCCGCGGTATCTGTCGTGGCCGAGAGAATCGCCTCGGAGCGTGACCGGGTCGACAGCACACGCCGTCGTCAATCCCAGCGCGTCCAGGCTCTGATCGGTGGTGGCGAACCCGCATTCCGCGCCGCAGACGACTTGCGGTTGGCAGGCCCGCTCACCGTCGTCGCCGTCGGAACCGTTGCGGGACCACTGCCGGCGGGGTTGGTCGCGTCCTTGAGCTTGTACCTCGACACTCTGGCCGTCGACGCCGTTGCCGCTCAACTGTCCGAGACCATCTACCTTGTCATCGCGACAGACGAGACCAACGCTCGCCGATTGTCCGCCGACTTCCTCACCCGCGCCCGTGGCCGCGAATTCCTGGCAGTGGCCGTCGGCCGGACCGTGAAGTCTGCAAGCGAATCACATCTTTCGCGCTCGGACGCCGACCATGTTCTCGGAGCGCTTCGTCATGGCCGGTCCGGCGGAACCGTCGCGGGAATGAGGGACACGTTGGCCTCCGTACTCGCCCTGCACGTCGCCGACATCATCGACGGACTCGGCGACTCCACACCACTCGGAAGCCTCGAACGTCACGACTCTCAGCACGGCAGCGATCTGGTCGCGACGGCAAAGGCCTTTCTCGAGCACGGCGGTGACGTGGCGAATTCTTCTGCCGCACTGCATGTTCACCCCAACACGCTCCGCAACCGCCTGCGTCGAGGCAAGGAGATGTGCGGCGTCGATCTCACCGATGCCGACACCCGCCTCATTCTCATGTTGCAGTTCAAACTCGCTCGCTGAGCAGGCGTGGCGGCGCGTTGTGCGAATCCACAACGCGGCAGCTCCGACGATGGCCGAACGGCCAGTCCTTTTGCCGCCCCCGCGATTCATGCTTGAGAGAAGAGCCGGATGTGACCGGCGTCTCGGTTCGAGCAGAGTCTGTAGAAGGAGTGCGTCATGGGAACTCGTCAGAGCCCCGATCGTGTGGTCGTGGTCGGTGCGGGTGTTGTCGGATTGTCGACGGCCTGGTTCTTGCAGGAACGTGGAGTCGAGGTCACCGTCGTCGATCGCGACGGCGTCGCAGCCGACGCGAGCTGGGGCAACGCCGGTTGGCTTGCCCCCGCATTGACGCTTCCGCTGCCCGAACCCGCAGTGCTCCAATACGGCTTGCGCGCGATGCTCAGCCCGTCGTCCCCGGTGTACGTGCCACTGACCACCGATCTGAAGCTGATTCGGTTCCTGGTCGGGTTCGCGCGCCACTGCACGCCGTCGAAGTGGCAGGAAGCGATGTCGGTCTACACCGAGGTCAACCGAACAGCCTTGGGCGCGTACGACGAACTCGCCGACGGTGGCGTCAAAGAGCTGACCCGCCTGGCCGATCCTTTCCTCGCCGCGTTTGCGTCCGAGAAGGACCGACAGACTTTGGTGGACGAGTTCCATCACGTCGAGGCCGCGGGCGGCGAGGTCGACTTCGACCTCCTCGACTACGACGCGATTCACTCGCTCGAGCCTTCACTCGGTCAGGGTGTGAAAGCCGGTTTGCGTCTGCGTAATCAGCGTTTCATCGATCCCCCGTTGTTCGTGAACTCGTTGGCGGACGCGGTTCGTGAACGTGGTGGAGAAATCGTCAGCGGTTTCGACGTCACGCAGATCGACGATCGGGTCGGCGGAGTCACTGTTCGCAGTGCACACGGTGATTCACGCGACGGTGACTCCGTAGTCATCTCGAGCGGTGCCCGCTTGAACAAGCTCGCAGCACCGTTCGGTGTGCGCAAACTGGTGCAGGCCGGACGCGGATACAGCTTCAGTGTCAAGCCCGAGCACCTCCCCAAGAACCCTGTGTATTTCCCCACCCAGCGCGTCGCATGCACTCCGTTGCACGATCGCTTCCGAGTGGCCGGAATGATGGAATTCCGCAGCCCTGACGCGCCGCTGGATCCGCGCCGCGTGCAGGCGATCATCGATGCGGCCAAGCCGATGCTCAGCGGCATCGACTGGACTGCGCGGGAAGAGGAATGGGTGGGATCACGACCGTGCACTACCGACGGCTTGCCGTTGATCGGAGCCACGAAGTCGCCGCGGGTGCACGTCGCCGGTGGTCACGGGATGTGGGGAATCGCCCTGGGTCCGTTGACCGGAAAGATGGTGGCCGACTCGATGACCGGCGCTCAGACGCCGACCGTCATGCGCCACTTCGATCCGCTGCGCTGACAGCCGGTTTCACCCACTTGTAGTACGCGCCCGTCAGCAGAACCAGCCATCCGGCACCGACGAGCAGCGCAACTCGGGTATCGGCGATGACGCCGAGCAACACGATGACAAAAGCCAGGAACACGATCGCGAAGATCTGACCGTACGGCCACAGCGGCACTGGAAACTTCAGTGCCGCTGTTTCGTCTGCACTCATCTGAGCGCGGGAACGGAACTGCGAGAGCAGGATCATGATCCAGACGAAAATCGTGGCAAAGGTGGCCAGCGAGGCGATGACGAGGAACACCTGGTCCGGGATCAGGTAGTTGAGCAGTACTCCCACCAACAGGGCACCGGTCATGATGACAACGGTCATCCACGGAACACCGTTGGCGGAGACTCTCTTCATCACCTGCGGGGCCTGACCGGCATGCGACATTCCGAACATCATGCGACCCGCACCGAAAACGTCGCTGTTGATGGCGGACAGGGCCGCGGTGATGACAACGATGTTGAGGATCGATGCGGCCGTTCCCAATCCGAGGTTCTCGAAGATCTGGACGAACGGGCTGTTGTCGGAGTTGATGGTCTGCCACGGAATGATCGCCATGATGACGGCGAGGGTGCAGATGTAGAAGAGAATGATGCGCACCGGGACCGTGTTGACGGCTTTCCTGATGGTCTGCGCCGGATCCTCGGCTTCGCCCGCGGTGATACCGATGATCTCGGTGCCACCGAACGCGAACATGACGATCGCGAAACACGCGACGAATCCGCCGAAGCCCGTCGCGAAGAACCCGCCGTCCGACCAGAGGTGGCTGATTCCGGCATCGGTGTCGTGAACGCCGAATCCGAACACGATGATCGCGATGCCGCCGGCGATCATCGCGATGATGGCGGTGATCTTCACGAGCGTGAACCAGAATTCCAGTTCGCCGAACACCTTGACGCTCAACAGGTTTATCGCGCCGATGAAGAAGACGACAGCCAGAACCCAGATCCATCTCGGTACGTCCGGGAACCAGAACTGCATGTACAGCCCGAAGGCGGTGACGTCGGCGAGGCACACGATCACCATCTCGAACGTGTACGTCCACCCGGTCATGAAACCGGCGAGTGGTCCGAGGTGCTTGTTCGCGTACTCGCTGAACGAACCGGAAACCGGGTTACGGACCGCCATCTCGCCGAGCGCTCGCAACACCAGGTAGACCGCGATACCGCCGATCAGGTAGGCCAGGAGCACCGACGGGCCGGCTCGTTTGATGGCCTCGGCGCTGCCGTAGAACAGTCCGGTTCCGATGGCTGATCCGAGGGCGATGAAGCGGATATGGCGCGCTGTCAGCCCTCGCTTGAGGCCATCCTGCGTCGCGGCGTCGCTGTTCACTTCTCGGTACTCCAGTCGGATGGATCGTCATACGTGCGCGAACCATTGTCCGCTACCACCGCGCGTGTTCCCGCACGACCCTGTTGGACGGCCGTACAGTGACCTGACACACATGGTCCATTGACGGATCGCTTACGATCGACAAAAGTGTTTGTAACTTTACGTAGCATCAACTCGACTGGAGAGACTGTGTCCAACACCCTCGAAGCAAGCATCGACATCGACGCATCACCGCAGGACGTGTGGGCAATCGTCGCCGACCTGCAGCGCATGGGCGAATGGAGCCCCCAGTGCAAGGTGATGAAGGTAATCGGCGGGACCGTGCGTGAGGGCGCCAAGACGATCAACGTCAACCGCAAGGGCCTGCTGGTCTGGCCGACGTCGTCGAAGGTCGTTCGCTTCGAGCCCAACAAGTCGGTGGCGTTCCGCATCGCGGAGAACCGCACGATCTGGTCCTACGAACTCGAGCCGACCGCTACCGGCACCAAAGTGACCGAGCGTCGCGAGGCTCCCACCGGAACGTCGAAGGTCTCGCAGTTCCTCGTCAAGACCGTCCTGGGCGGAAACGCCGACTTCGAGGTCGAGCTCGTCGAAGGCATGAATGCCACATTGAAGCGTGTGAAGAGCGAGGCCGAGGCGGCTGCACGCACCTCTGCTTGACCCTCGACCTGGTCGAGGCATCAGGATCCGTTCCATGGATCCCGTGATGACACAGATAGCGCAGGCACAAGAATTGGCGAGCTCCGGCGATCGAGCCGGGGCTCGCTCTGCGTTCGAGAAGGTGTGGGAAGAGATCAGCGCCGCCCCCGATGCGCTCCACATCGTCTCCCTCGCGCACTACATGGCCGACGTTCAAGACGATCCGGCTCAAGAGCTCTGCTGGGACCTGCGCGCCCTCGACGCTGCCGATTCGTTGACCGACGCGCGAGCCCAGGAACACCACGCATCGCTGCAGGTCGCCGGTTTCTATCCGTCGCTGCACCTCAACCTGGCTGCCGACTACCGCAAACTCGGACGCGACGCCGAGGCCGTCGAGCATCTGACGAAGGCCGAGGCGTCGGTCGGCACACTCGCCGACGACGGTTACGGCCGGATGATCAGGGGCGCTATCGAGCGACTGCGGGCAGAATTGATCCGTGACCACTAGTTCCGCCCTCCTGACGATCGGCGAGATGTCCCGGGCGTCGGCGCTCCCGATCAGCGCGCTGCGGTTCTACGACAAGGAAGGCGTGCTCGTCCCGCATTCCGTCGATCCGCACACCGGTTACCGCTGGTACACCGACGATCAGCTCCGCGACGCCCGCGTGATCGCCGGTATGCGGCGCGTCGGTGTTCCGATCCGCGACATGATGGCCGTCCTGACCGGGCCGGAACCCCATTCGTGCCTGGACGCCCATCTGCGCAACCTCGAGGACGGTCTCGCCGACGGCCGGGCCGAACTGGGGCGAATTCACCGGCTGATCGATTCGCTACCCGCCTCCGGCGGCGTGGACATCGACTCGTGGGATCTACGACGCGCACTCGACGCCGTGCTGTTCGCCGTGAACGAGGAATCGGAGTTCCCGATACTTCGCGGCGTCCACCTCGACATTCACGACGGCGTCGCTGCGTTTGTCACCACTGATCAGTTCCGGCTCGCGGTCGCAGAGGTGAAAGTTCACTCTGCTCTGACGGTGTCCGCTGTCGTTCCCGTGGCCTTCGCGCGATTGTTGCGCGATGTCGCCGGCGTCGTGACGCTGACTTTCTCCCCGCGCACGGTGACTGCGTCGTATCCGGGAGGTGAGGTGTCCAGCCCGCTGATCGAGGACGGCGAGTTCCCCGATCACCGAATCCTGCGCGAGCACCACGACGCGGTCGAACTGAGCGGCGACCAACTTGCCGCCCTGCTCAACGGCACCGGACACGGAGCCGTCGTCAGCATCGGCGAAGACGGTGGTGCCCGGGTGGATCCGGGTGGAATGGATCCCCGTGAGAGGTTCCGCGTACTGGTCGACCGGCAGCGACTGCGCGACGCCGCCGCAGCCCAACCGGGGCGGCAACTGGTGATCCGAGTAAGCGGCGCGACGCTCCCGCTGGCGATACGCACCGGCGACTGTGTCGGGTACTACTCGTACTTGATGCCACTACAGCCTGTAGGAGAGAAGGCGTTCACGTAATCTATGGATGCTCTACCACCCCGTACTGTCAGTGCGACCAGCAGAAGACCTACCGAGTAGTTAGAGGAGCCTGTGGCACGCCGACCCACACCCCCCGGAACCCCGCAACCCACCGGGATCGGACATATCGTCGATCTGGTTCGCCATGCGATTCCGCCACTTCATCCCGCCGGCCTGCCGTTCGTGCTGGCCCCGCTGGGAGTTGCAGCTCTAGGCCGCAACCGTAAGTGGGTGCGCCGAGCCGGTCTGACCACCGCCGCCGCATGCGCCACGTTCTTCCGTCACCCGCACCGGGTGCCGCCGAACCGCATCGGCGTCGTCGTCGCGCCCGCCGACGGCGAGGTGGCGTTGGTCGACAACGCCGTTCCGCCCGCCGAGCTCAATCTCGGAAGCGAGCCGCGCCCGCGCGTCAGCATCTTCCTGTCTGTTCTCGACGTGCATGTCCAGCGCAGCCCTGTCGGTGGAACGGTCAAAGAGGTCGTTCACCAGGCAGGCAAGTTCCTCTCCGCAGATCTCGCCGACGCCAGCGAGGTCAACGAGCGCAACAGCATGCTGATCGAAACCGCCGATGGTCACGACGTTGCGGTTGTCCAGATCGCGGGACTGCTCGCGCGCCGCATCGTCTGCTACGCCGGTGTCGGTGACGTCCTGCCGATCGGCGACACGTACGGACTGATCCGTTTCGGCTCACGCGTCGACACGTATTTCCCCGCCGGAACCACACTCCTGGTCGAGCCGGGACAACGCACGATCGGTGCTGAAACAGTTATCGCGCAACTGCCGTGAAGACGCCGAAGATGAAGTCAGCCGTGAAGAAGCCGGGAGCAGCCCAACCCGGCGCGAAGATGCCCAAACGCACCCAGGCGGTGCGGTTGCTGCCGTCCGTCATCACCATCCTGGCGCTGTGCGCCGGGCTGTCCGCCGTCAAATTCGCTCTCGACGGACAACCCGGTACCTCGCTCGCGATGATCGGCGCCGCTGCCGTCCTCGATTCACTCGACGGCCGCATCGCGCGACTGCTCGACGCCACCAGCAAGATCGGCGCCGAACTTGACTCACTGGCCGACTCCATCTCCTTCGGCGTCGCCCCGGCCCTGGTCCTGTACGTGACCTTGCTGGACGGCACCAGCATCGGCTGGATCATCGCGTTGATCTACGCGGTCAGCATCGTGTTGCGACTCGCACGTTTCAACACCCTGCTCGACGACGACGACGTCCCCGCGTACGCACGTGAGTACTTCGTCGGCGTGCCGGCTCCGGCCGGCGCACTCATCGCCCTCACTCCCCTGGCCGCGACGGCTCAGTGGGGTGACGGCTGGTGGTCTTCGCACTTCGTCGTCATCGTGTGGACGCTCTTCTCGGCTGCACTGATCGTCAGCCGCATCCCGACGCTGGCGATGAAGTCGGTATCCGTGCCGCCGCACATGGCGGCCGGCCTGCTCGTCCTGGTGACGTTGGCTGCGGCCGCACTCATCACCTACCCGTACATCCTGCTGATCGTTCTCATCGCGATCTACCTGGTGCACATCCCGTTTGCCGTGCACTCGAAGCGGTGGGTGGCAGCACGTCCCGAAACCTGGGACATCAAGCCTTCCGAACGCCGCGCGATCCGACGTCAACCCAACGTCGGTGGCCGCCGCTCGGCCGCTCGTCTCGGATTGCGGCGACCCCGCTAGTCCACGACGTACTCTCGAGAGGTGACTTCGCCGGAACTCGCCCTCACCGTTCGACTCAACACCTCTGCCGCCGACCTACGCCGCGGGGTAGTGCGCTTGCACCCCGAAGCGTTGGCGGCGTTGGGCATCCGCGAATGGGATGCCATCGCACTCATGGGAGCCCGCGGCACCGCGACCGTCGCGGGCCGTGCGCCCACCGGAACCCCGGCAGGCACGATCCTTCTCGACGACGTCACCATGTCGAACGTCGGCCTGACCGAGAACTCTTCCGTCGTGGTCGGTCCGGTGACGGTGTACGGAGCGCGATCCGTCTCCGTCACCGGCTCGTCCATGGCGACAAATTCGATCAGCTCGACGGTTCTGCGACAAGCCCTTCTGGGCAAGGTCGTCAGCGTCGGCGACACGGTCTCGCTCCTCCCCCGCGATCTCGGTCCGGGTACAAGCACTTCCGAAGCCACCCAAGCGCTTTCCCGCACCTTCGGCGTCGCGTGGACATCCGAACTGCTCACCGTCACGGCCGTCGAGCCTGCCGGTGGTCCGGTCAGCGTCCAGCCGAATTCGGCGGTCAACTGGGGTTCCGGCTCGGCGGGCACACTGACACCGAGTGCGCTTGTTTCCAGTCCGGCCGCCGTCGCGATCGAGCCTGCGCCGTCGGTTCCGCTGGATCACCTTGTCGGCGCGCAAGCGCAGGCAGCCAAGCTGACCGAGTGGCTCGGCCTGGCACTCGACGAACCAGAACTGCTCCGTACGCTCGGCGCCTCCCCGCACCTCGGCGTCCTCATCACGGGCCCCGCCGGCGTGGGCAAAGCCACGTTGGCCCGCTCGGTCCTGTCCTCGCGCAAACTGGTCGAACTCGACGGCCCGGGAGTCGGTGCCACCGAGGCGAATACCCGCCTGCAGCGAATCGTCGACGCCGTTGCTGCCGTGCGCGGCGGTGGTGTACTGCTGATCAGTGACATCGACGCTCTGCTTCCGGCCGCCGCGGAACCGGTGTCCGCACTGATCCTCGAACAACTGCGCAGCGCCGTCGCAACCCCGGGCGTGGCATTCGTCGCGACCTCCGCCCATCCGGAGACCGTCGACGCGCGCCTTCGCGGCCAGGATCTCTGCGATCGAGAACTCGCACTTACCCTGCCGGACGGCGCAACTCGCAAGGCGTTGCTCGAACTCCTGCTCCGCCGCGTGCCCACCGGAACCCTCGAACTCGACGCCATCGCCTCGCGCGCACCCGGATTCGTGGTCGCCGACCTCGCGGCGCTCTGCCGTGAAGCTGCCTTGCGAGCGGCGACGCGGGCGTCCAAATCCGGTGATTCTCCGGAGATCACGCAGGAAGATCTTGTCGGGGCCCTCGAAGTGATTCGGCCACTGTCTCGTTCGAGTACCGAAGAACTGTCGATCGGCAGCGTCACCCTCGACGACGTCGGCGATATGGTCGAAACCAAACAGGCCCTCACCGAAGCGGTGTTGTGGCCGCTGCAGCACCCCGACTCCTTCGCACGCCTCGGTGTCGACCCACCCCGCGGCGTGCTCCTCTACGGCCCTCCCGGCTGCGGTAAGACGTATCTCGTTCGTGCCCTTGCCAGCTCAGGTCACCTCAGCGTCCACGCCGTCAAAGGGGCAGAGCTGATGGACAAGTGGGTCGGCGCCTCCGAAAAGGCCGTGCGCGAGTTGTTCCAGCGCGCACGCGATTCGGCGCCCTCGCTGATCTTCCTCGACGAGATCGACGCCCTTGCACCGCGTCGTGGTCAAAGCTCCGACTCCGGAGTGTCGGATCGCGTCGTAGCCGCGTTGTTGACCGAACTCGACGGCGTCGAACCGCTACGCGACGTCGTGGTGTTGGGCGCAACCAATCGACCGGATCTGATCGACCCTGCCCTCCTGCGCCCCGGCAGACTCGAACGTCTCGTATTCGTACCGCCGCCGGATGCGGAGGCTCGCAAAGCGATTCTGCGTGCTTCCGGCAAGTCGGTACCGCTCGCCGAAGATGTCGATTTGGACATTCTGGCCGTCGATCTCGAGGGATACTCGGCAGCAGACTGCTCGGCTCTCCTGCGTGAGGCTGCACTCGCCGCCATGCGTCGGAGCATGGACGCGGCCGACGTGACGGCCGCGGACGTGGCAACCGCCCGTGAGAAGGTACGTCCCTCACTCGATCCCGAGCAGGTGGCACACCTACAGGCGTACGCGGACAACCGATAAGGACTGACCATGGCTGTTGATCTGGTTCTGTACGGCGACATCGTGACCATGCACGAGGAAGCACCGCGCGCCCAGGCGCTCGCCGTGACGGGCGGCCGGATCACGGCCGTCGGCGCGCGCACGGACGTCGAGGAACTGGTGGGGCCGGATACCCGCGTCGTCGACGTCGGAGGTGCCACTGTTCTGCCGGGGTTCATCGAGCCACACGGTCACCCTTTGGAAGAAGCCATCGTGCTCGGGCCTGACGTCGTCGACATTCGGCCTGTCACGATCGCCGAGGCGGATGCCGTAGTTGCTGCCGTCGTCGACACTGTTCGTTCGCGAGGTGCTGCCGGCGCTTCTTTGAACGGTTGGGACCCGTTGCTGCAGAAGGGCCTACCCGATCCGACCATCGACTGGCTGGACTCCGTAGCGCCGGAGTACCCCCTCGTGATCATGCACAACTCGGGACACGTCGCGTATTTCAACACGGCGGCAGCAGTGCAGGCCGACATCACCCGCGATACCCCCGATCCGATCGGCGGATCGTACGGCCACGACGCGACGGGCGCACTCGACGGATCCGCGTACGAAATGCCCGCGGTGTTTGCAGTCGCGGGCCACGCAGTCACCATCGGTGACGACTTCCCCGCACTGGTGGCGGCCGAATGCGCCCGGCTGAACGCCGCGGGAATCACCACCATCGCCGAATTGTCGTTCGACCCCAAGATGCGGCCCGCCCTGGCAGCGATAGCCGACGCCGGACTGCTCACCACCCGCCTGCGGCTCTACGAGATGTCCAACGACGCGCGCACTACCGAGGCGTCACCGGGCGACGGAAACGACCTGGTGCGCCAGATCGGCATCAAGGTCTGGTCCGACGGTTCACCGTGGGTCGGCAACATCGCCACCAGCTTCCCGTATCTCGATACCGAAGCCACCCGCGCGCTCGGGATCGCCTGCACGCACGGGCATGCCAACTACACCGGCGAACAGATCCACGACATCAGTTCCGCTTACTTCGCCAAGGGGTGGCAGATGGCGTGCCACGCCCACGGCGACGACGCGATCACCATGGTTCTCGATGCGTGGGAGCAGCTACTGAAAGAGCATCCCCGGCCCGATCACCGGTTGCGTCTCGAACACGTCGGCGCGATGCGTCCGGATCAGTTCGTCCGCGCAGCGGAACTGGGCGTCACGGTCAGCATCTTCATCGACCACTTGCACTACTGGGGTGACGTTCTGGTGGATGACCTGTTCGGACCCGAATACGGATCCGTCTGGGCCGCAGCAGGTTCTGCGCTGGCAGCCGGGCAACGGTTCACCTTCCACAACGACGGTCCCGTCACCCCCGCCAATCCGCTACGGAATATGCAGGACGCCGTCACCAGGCTTTCGCCCAGCGGCCGCGTCGTCGCGCCCCAGGAGCGGATCCCCGTGGACGCCGCCGTTCGCGCCCACACGGGCAACGCCGCTTGGCAGCTGTTCAGCGAAGATCACATCGGGTCCATCTTCCCCGGCGCCTACGCGGATCTTGTTGTCCTGTCGGCGAATCCCCTCGATGTCGAGCCGACCGAGTTGGCCGACATCACGGTGCTCGCCACCACCCTGGAGGGCCGGACGGTGTACGGGGACCTGAGCGCGATCGGCTGATCGGTCGCCGAACGCCGTGGACAAAAGCCGATAACCTTCTCTGCTCGAGTTCCAAGGATCGTTGCGAGAACGGAGACGGCGCAAGTGGTCTCAGGGTTCAGTGCGGATCTCGTCAATGACCTGGGCAATCGCATGTTTCGCCCAGGCCGTGATCTGCTCGTTCGTGTCGCGGTAGTACGGCAAGGCAACCAATGCAATTGACGCTCACCAGGATGTTTCCCGGGTGCAGATCCGAGTGCATCCACACCGCTGGGCCTGCGTAGTCGATGACGTGGCGCGCCTTTTCCCACGCCGCCTCCGTCAGCGCTCCGTTCAGCAGGTCGCCACACGCTGCAATACTCGCTCGAGTCGCTGAATCTCGTCGCTCAATCGGATCGGCCCGGTAGGAATGCAGCGATCCCTGTGGGCGCAATCCGAGTGTGTCGATCCGACGTAGACTGTTCACGAAGTCTGCGAGTTGGATGGCCAGGTGGTCATCGACCATGCCGGGCACAGGGTTTCGCCCTGGCACCCACGGGTGCACCGACCATTGCCACGGGTATCCGAAGGCCGCCTCACCCACACCTACCGGAACGGGCACGGGGACCGGTAGGTGTGGAGCCAGATGCGGCACCAACTGTTGCTCCTTTGTGATTCCCTCTGCCGCACCTGGGGTGCGGGGCATACGGATTACGAGTGAATCGCCTACTCGGATCATGACGTTGTCGGTGCCGATCGACTCGACCAAGCGCAACGGCAGATTGGCCCACTGTGGCATCTGACTCGAGAGCAATCGCCGCACCAACGCAACATCGATGTCTGGTTCCTCCATGTGCAACTTCCGAATCTGCATGACATGAGCAAACCACTCCCGCACATTCCGGCGATCAAGAAGTCATGAAGAAGACAGCAGCCGCACAGTGCCGACAATGTCCGTCCGCATCACCGACTGCGACACATCCAGACCTCCTTCGCCGTGACTGCCGCAGATCGAATGAACATCCGAAAAGTCCCAAAAATCGGAATTGTCGAAAATTATTGCATAGGAACAGTTTTCGAGATACAAGTCTTGTGTTCGAAACTTTGTTCGATTAAACTTTGGGAATGGACAGTCGGGAAGCGTGGCAGCTGGATGGTGAGGGCCTCAAGGGTGAGGTTCTGGATCTGGTGCGTGTCCGGCACGAGTTGCAGTCGCGGATGGTGTTGTTGATCGTGGAGATGTTTTCCCGTGAGGTTCTCGGTGGGAAGGGTTTTCGGGCGATCGCGCAGTGGTTGCATGGTTCGACGAATCTGGAGATCGGTGAGTGCAGTCTGCTGGTCGGGTTGGCGCGGTTGTTGATGCTCGAACCTGTTGTGGGCGATGCGTTTCACCGGGGTGATGTCGATGCGTTGAAAGCCCGTCAGGTGGCGTCGTTTTGTCAGCATCCACCCAAGAACATGACCCTGGCGGATGTGGACAAGGCCCGGGGGATTCTGCTTGGCCTGGCGTCGAAGAACATTGCCGATTGTGATGCGGTGCGGGCGGCGATCCGGCGGATCGAGAAGCAGTACGGCAAGCGTGAGGACGGTGTTCCGGTCGGGGAAGATTCGGAGCGTAATGAGTTCTACGCCTCGAAAGGCTTGTACGGCAGAGTGACTGTGAAGGGCGATTTAGATGCTGTGAACGGGGCCCGGTTGATCACGTTGCTGTCGAGCCTGTCCGCTCCGACACCGGAGAAGGACGGCGTGAAGGACACGCGCACGCCGGCATTACGACGGGCGGACGGGTTTTGCGAGTTGTTGCGCCGGTACGAGCGAGCGGGGTTGGGTCCGATCGAAGGCGGAGTGAAACCACACATCACGGTCACCGCGTCCGCGAAAGACATGACGGACCTTAAAGTTCTGAAAGACCTGTTGCCGTCCACTCAGGAGTTGGGGTTCGCGTGGACGGATTGGGTGGGCCCGATCAGCATCGACACTGCCCGGATGTTGGCGTGCGACTGCACCGTCACCCGGATCCTCCTGGATGAGAATGGTGTTCCGCTCGAGTGCGGTAAGGAAGCGAGAACGGCGACGGTGCCGCAGCGGCGGGCGTTGGCGGTTCGGGATGGTGGGTGTGCGTTTCCGGGGTGCGGGACGCCGTCGGGGTGGTGCGATGCTCATCATATTGTTCACTGGAACGATGGTGGCCCAACAGATCTCGACAATCTGATCTTGTTGTGCGGTCATCATCATCGGACACTGCACCACACGGAGTGGCGTGTCGAGATCGGCCCGGATCGGAAGTCGGTGTTCTATCCGCCGATGTCCGTTGACCCGTATCAACAGCCGATCGGCGGGAACAGCCCACCAACAGCAGCCTGAAGTGAAATAACTCGAGACGCGAGCACCGGGGCACGATCATGCCCCGGTGCCCATGCTGCGTTCCGTCATCTTCGCGGAGATGTACGGCCTACCAGCGGTTCCGAACCTCCTCGGCAAATCCGAGGAGATCTCGAACCACCACGGAGGTACCGTCGTCGAGGATCACTGTGCCGGAGAACTTTCCGAACACCTGATGCTGAATCGAACGCAGCACCCCGACATCGAAAGTCGCGGCACGGTCGATGATCGGCTCGAAAGTCATCTCGAAGCGACCATCGTTGCTCGAGAAGTTCCACGGCGCGCCGTCGTACTTTCCCTGCGGGATGCCGAAGTCGATCCTGTCCAGTTTGTGTGCCCGCCCTCCGACAAACACGATGTTCTCGCTGGCCGCCGTCGTGTCGCCGAAGCCGTAACCGATGTTGAATCCGAACCGCTCGCCGTTCACCAGTCCGGATGCAGAACCCCAGTACCAGGTGTTGTCGTAAGTCCAGACTCCCCTGCCCCAATCGAGAACGCCGAACGAGTCTTCCGAGCGAAATGTGAAGTCGTCGCTCCCGATTCGCACAGTCCCGGCAGCGGGCAGGCAGTTGATCTTCTGGTTGTAGTAAAACGAACGGGACGCCTTCGGAAACGGTGTGGCGATCACCATCCGGTCATCGGCAGGACTCGCCAGGAACAAATCGGCATGAAGGCCTCGCCCACCGTCGAAAGCCGGGTAGTCGACAATCAGGTGGCGCCCACCGTCCACATGGCGAAACTCGAAGCGAGCTTTACCTTTCGACACCACCACATCACCGTCGTCCGCGCTTTCGGGCAGACCGAGCCTTCCCATCGGGAACGGCAGCATCACGTTTTCGGTGATCTCGTGTGGTGTTCGGAAATCGAGCCAGGAGACTCCGAGCAAGCCCATGTACCCGTTGTCGGCGACGGTCAACGCGATGCCGTAATCCGCAGTGAGAACGCAGTAGTAGTCCCACTCCTTGATCCGGAACTTGGGAGCGGTGATCGCAGAGCGTCGATACTTGCGAATTTCCGATGGGGCCCAACCCGTCTCGACCAAATGTCCACGATCGTCGAGAAGCGGGCCGGGCGACATCAGTGTCTGCATTCTTACTTCCAGCGTCCCAAGATCTCGTTCGCACGGTTGGCCAATGCCATCTGGAAGAACGGACCGAAGCTCACACGTGCCACTCCGAGCGGACCGAAACTTGCCGGATCGTCCTGGTCCGGGATTCCGATCGCATTGATCGGAAGTGGAAGTTCGGACGTCAGGCGGCGCTGGGTCGCGTCGTCATGCCGCCCGACGGGGTAAAGAACGTCGGCGCCGGCGTCGGCCGCCAGCTTGAGGCGTGCGATGGCGCGATCGACACGATCGGACTCGTCACCGACCTGCTTCACGAACAGGTCGGTGCGCGCGTTGACGACAACGTGAACTCCGGCTGCGTCGGCGGCCTGACGAAGCCCACCCACAAAGTCGGCGTGCTCCTGCGCCTCACGCAAGCGTCCGCCTTCACTGTGGACGGTGTCCTCGATGTTGAGTCCGACAGCGCCGGCATCGATCAACCCGTCGATGAGAACTGCCGGCTCGAGCCCGTAACCACCCTCGATGTCCACCGAGATCGGGGCGTCGACCGCACCGGTGATCTGCTTGATCCGGTGCAGAAGTTCGTCGAAGGTGATGCCCTCGTTGTCCGGCTTGCCGATGGAATCGGAAACCGGGTGGCTGCCCACCGTCAGGGCCGCAAAACCGGCAGCCACCGCAAGATTCGCCGACCACGCGTCCCAGACCGTCGGGAGAATGACCGGGTTACCTGGCTGGTGCAACGCCAGTAGAGCAGTTGCTTTGTCGTTGATCGAAGTCATGCGGTGGCTCCTCGAGATCGTGGGGTGTACCTCTCACCTATCGACTCTAGTGAGCGACCGGGCAGCCTGTGCTCTTGTAATCGACCTGGAACTCCTTGATGCCGTTGATCCAACCCGAGCGCAGACGGCGCGGATCACCGATCTTGGTGATGTCCGGGACGTTGTCGGCGATCGCGTTGAACATCAAGTCGATCTCCATGCGAGCGAGGTTGGCACCGATGCAGAAGTGCGCGCCCGTTCCGCCGAAGCCCAAGTGCGGATTGGGGTTACGAGTGATGTCGAACGTCATCGGGTTCTCGAACACGTCCTCGTCGAAGTTCGCGGAGCTGTACAGCATCACCACGCGCTGCCCCTTCTTGATCGACACTCCTGCCAGCTCGGTGTCCTCGAGCGCGGTGCGCTGGAAGGCGGTGACGGGTGTCGCCCACCGGACGATCTCGTCGGCCGTCGTCTTGGGACGTTCCTTCTTGTACAGCTCCCACTGCTCGGGGTTGTCCAGGAACGCGATCATTCCGTGCGTGATGGCGTTGCGGGTGGTCTCGTTCCCTGCGACCGCCAGGATGAGCACGAAGAACCCGAACTCCTCCGGGCTCAAAGCGTCGCCGTCGATGTCGGCCTGGACCAGTGTGGTGACGATGTCATCTGCCGGACAGGTACGACGCGCGTCTGCCATTTGGTACGCGTATCCGAGGACCTCGGTGGACGCGACTGCCGGATCACCCTGGTATTCCGGGTCGTCGTAGCCCATCATCTCGTTGGACCACTTGAACAGCTTGTCCCGATCGTCCTGCGGTACACCGATCAGATCCGCGATCGCCTGGAGCGGCAGCTCGCTGGCGACCTGCTTCACGAAGTCGCCCGGGCCTTCGCTCACAGCGGTGTCGACGATGCTGCGCGCACGACGATCCAATTCGTCGCGCATGCCGTTGATCGCGCGCGGCGTGAACAGCTTCGAAATCAGCTTGCGGAGCTTGGTGTGCTCCGGCGCATCCTTGTTGAGCAGAAGATGCCGGAGCATCTCGACGGCCTCACGTGGCATGTCGTCGGCGAAACGCGCGATCGCGGTGTTCTCCCAGCTCGAGAACACATCGCTGCGCTGGCTGACCTCTTTGACGTCAGCGTGACGCGAGACCACCCAGTAGCCCTCGTCCTGGAATCCACCAACGGTCGGCGGCTGCTCACACCACCACACCGGCGCGCTTCGACGCAGTTCGGCGAATTCCTCGAAAGGGATCCGCTCCCCGAGGACAGCAGGATCGGTGACGTCGAATCCGGCCGGTAGGTCAGGCGTGCGAGTTGTGTCCGAGATGGTCATGGCGTCCTCTGATCGGTCGATTGTGCGCTACACCACAGAGTAGCTTTCACTAACAGACTGTCAAGTGAAAGACGGAGAGTCTCGTGCAACTGACCCGTGAGAGCCCCCGCGGCACTAGGATCCCGGTAATGACAGATACCTCCGGCAGACTGACGCTGCGAGAGAAGCAGAAGCAGCGAACCCGCGCAGACCTCGTGGATGCCGCCGGCGCGCTCTTCACCGAACGCGGATACGCGGCTGTCACCGTCGAGGACATCGCCGGCCGGGTCGGTTGCAGCCGCGCCACCTTCTACCTGCACTTCCCCGGCAAGATCGACATACTCAAGGCCCTCGGCTCGAACACGGTGGTATCCAGCACGCTCGCGATATTCCAGGATCTCGACCACGTACTCGATTCCGGTTCGCGCGAAGAATTCGCCGGCTGGATCAACCGCGCTCTCGACTGGTGCCGCGATCACCACCACATGATGCGGGCGTGGGACGAGGCCATGGTCCTCGAACCCGAATTCCGAACACTGGCACGTGAAGGCATCTCCGCACTGCCCAACGCGATGCCGTCGTACCTGGCACGCTGGCCGCAGAGCCGACACGACGAGGCGAAACTCCGGGTCGAGCTCCTGCTGACACAGATCGAGCGCTTCTTCATTCGGTGGGCGGAACAGGGCGCGATCACCGCGGGTGCGGACGTCGCAGCAGACGTTCTCACCGACATCTGGTTTCCGGCACTCACGCCGCCCACGACCGATGTTGCGGCGCCGCGATAGGTTGGCCCGATGCCACTCGACCTTCGAGCGATCCTCACCACCGTCGCTGCACTCCTGTCCGGGATACTCGCGGCGCTGGCCCTGACCAATCCCGTTCTTCGCGACTGGGCCATCGTGGCCTCCCCGTCAGAAGTAGATCGCTGGATCAGCAGCGGACCGACTGCTGTCGGCCTCGGCGCCGTGATCGCCGTGCTTGCCTGCGCCCTCTCACAACGTCGCGGGTCCCGTCGGGCGGCGTGGATCGCGATCGCCGCCGGCGTCGCCGTCATCGCGATCGTTCGGGCAGTCGTACCCGAAGTTGCGTCACTGGACCTGCTGATCGCCTTGATCATCGTCAAAAGTGTTGCAGCCGGCACCATTCTGGGCTGCGTGGTTGCCGTCAGTTGGGACCGCACTGCCACGAAGAACGCGACACTCCTCGGCGTGCTCGCCACCTTCCTCGCGATCCGCACGTTCGCCGGTGGGACAGCCAGGATGACGACGTCTTCGGTGGGTGAGCCGTCGTGGTGGCTGATCGGCGCCACGGCCGCAGCAGCAATCGCCTGTGCAGTGACCGCGCAAGCCGGCTTCCGGATTCGCAAGCCGGACTCGGGTGAAATCCGCATCGCTCTCGTGGTGATCACCGCGCTGGCGATCGGGCATCGAGTGCTCGGCGCCGTGATCGACCGCCAGCAATACGCGTCTGAGGCGACCGCCTGGATCGTCATGGTTTTGGCGGCAGGCGCTGCGCTCGCCTTGACGTGGATCGCCGCTTACCGCCTCGGCGACGCCTCCGGTGCTGGTGGCAAGTTCCTCTGGGCGGCAACCGCACTGGCCGCTGCGTCGGCCCCGCTCTTCGTCGACATCGCGAAGGGTTCCGGCCACTGGGGAGACCTGAAGTCCCCTTGGGTACTGGTGCTTTTCGCGGCCCTGCCGGTTGCCGTCGGATTGAGACTGCACAAGCAGGTGCCAAACTTCGTGCCCATCGCCGTTCTCGTTGCGGTTCCGCTGTCAGAACTACTGCCCTTCGACTCCGCGCACGGCGTCTGGTCAATCGCGCTGAAGATCGCCGCGCTGGGCCTCGCCGCCGGTTTGCTGTTCGGTTCCCTTGCTCCCGGCAGCCTGGTCGACGCCACACTCGGACTCGCCATTCCCTTTGCCGCGATGACCTTCTCGTCGATCGCCATTCTCACCGATCAGCTCTCTTTCCCACCGATGATGACGTCGATATACATCCAAGGCCAGCTCGACATCGATGCGGTCTCTCCCCACGGCGACGGAGGACTATTCGGACGCGGAATAGGCATCACCGTCGACTACGTCACCGCTCAGACTGTCGGCACTGCAATCCTCTTCGCCCTGATCATCGGATTCTGTGGTGCGGCGATCCTTCGACGATCCCACCCACCCGTCGAGGTATCGGAACCCACCGAGACCGCCTGATCGGGACAGACCGATGACCATCGACCTCCGGTCATGCACCGGCGCCCTCGCGGCCTTTCTCTCGGGAATCCTTGCCGCCCTGGCGCTGACGAACCCAGCGCGAATGAGATGGCCTGTTACCGAACCGCAGTCGAAGATCGACCAATGGATCAGCAGCCAATCCACCAGCGTCGTGGTGGGTGCCATCGTCGCCGTAGGGGCCTGCGCGTATCTCCAGCACCGCCGTTCTCGCAGGCGTGCGTGGGCGTTTGTGTACACGGGCGTCGTCGTGCTGATTCTGATCAGATTCCTCGTCGCCGAAGAAGTCGGTCTTGATCTGCTGAGCGTTCTGGGTTTCGCCAAAACCATTGCAGCCGGACTCATCCTGGGCGGCGTTGTCGCCGCATCGTGGGACAGCCGCCTCGGACGCAACCTGCTGATCATTGGCGTGGTGTCGACGTGGTTGGCCGCGCAATCGTCCACCGGCGATTTGATACCCGTCAGCACGTCGTCCATCGGCGAACCTGCCTGGGCACTTCTGTTGCTGACCCTGATCTGCGCAGTGGCGTGCGCAGTGACAGACGACTCCGAATTGCGGATCAGCGAAAGCGAACCGGGCGTCGCCGCAGCCGCTCTGGCAGTTGTCACCGGCCTCGCTGTCACCCAACGGATTCTGAGTTCGGTCGTCGACCGGCAAGAGAACCCACCGACGTTTTCGGGTTGGCTGGTCATGGTCGCGTCCACCGTCGCCGTCCTCACCCTGACCTGGTTCTGTGTGAGGAGACTGGACACAACTTCAGGCAGTGGCGGATTCCTTTGGGCTGCAACCGCTGTTGGAGCCGCCGCCACGACGGTGTTCGCGGATCTGACCGACCGCTTCTTTCTCGACGGTGACCGAACCTCGCCGTTGGTAATCGCTGCCCTCGCGATCATCGCGGTCGTCTTCGGCTTGTCGCGTTCTCGACACCGGGATCGCACGATTGCAGGTCTGGCTCTGCTGGCTGCGATCCCGTTGTCGGAGTGGATCTTCGACGGCGAACACGAACTTGCTCTACTGCTCCGCATTGTCGCGCTAGGCGTCGGGTCGGGATTGCTGCTCGGATCTGTTCTGCCGTCGAATCCCGTCGCAGCGACGCTGGGGTTGACGATTCCTTTCACTGCCCTGGTCTTCATGTCGATCGGGCAGCACGAGATCGAGACAGTGTCGTCAACGTACGTCCGGCACGATCCGCCCTCGACGTACGTCGAGTACAACTCTGAATTGCGAGCCTACGTCGACGCGAGCGAGCCCGATGCAGCCTTCCGGGCCGAGGCCGCGACCATTGCCTACGCGTACGAGGCGTCGCCACGCTCCGACGGCGCGGCACTCCTGATGTGTGTAGTTGTCGTCGCCACCGGGATCGCGCTCCGCCGCCGCAGCCCCGTTGACACACCGTCACCGGACTGAGACCTCCTATTGCGGTGCAACTGGTACCGGATTGACTATTTTGGAGCAGTGCCCATCGCCCGCAGGACGCTGCTCGTCGCACTGAGTGGTGTGACGGCATTCGTCGTCACCGTCGTCGCTTTGGCACCGTTCGTGAACAGCCAGTCGACGTCGATTTCGACGGGCGACCGATTCTGGTCCATCTCGACCATCGGCGCCGGCGTCTTGGCTGTCGTCGCGGTCGGGACAGCCGCGATGATGGCCCGTTGCCGATTGCGGACCGCGGCCATGACGGTCTTCGGCGGGCTCCTCCTCGAACTGCCCGGGCTCTACGATCACAACTTCGAGGCACTCTCGCCCGTCGGTGCGGGAGTCGCTGTCGGCGCGGTGACGGTTGCTGCCGCTCCCCGGGTTCGAGCTGCCTCGGTCGCGGGAACGATTGTGGCTGTGCATGTCTCGGATTCGCTCCTGGACGAAGACGCAATTCCTCGGCGGTACGCGGACTACATCGCCGACAACACCAACCAGTTTCAACCACCGGTGTTGGGGGCAACACTTCTCGCGCTCGCTTTGGCCGCCGCCTGCGTCGCCGCGTTCTGGTTCCACGATTTCGACAAGGACCACCCCAAGGAACGGATGGCCGTTCGGCCGGTGACTATCGCGGCGGTGCTCACTCTCTTCGGGGTCGCGGCAAATTGGTGGTTCGAGATCACCACCGTCACGGCGGCCGTACCCCTTCTACTCGTCGCGCTCGTAATCACGGTGATCTGCGCGCGGGTGCTGGGCGATGGCGGTCGAATCCTGCTGATGTGTACCGCCGCCGTCGCAACTCTGGCGGCGGTTTCGGCGAACCGTCCCGCAACCGAAGCCATGGAATGGTCGAAAACCCCCGCCTCGACCGCCGTCGTGATCGGCGTCGTCATCGTCGCCGCGGCAGCAATCGGCGCGATCGCTCCCTCGCGGGTCGTCGGCTACGGATTGCTCCTGACGGTGACGGTCGCCGGGATCGTCAGCTACGCCACGTCGCCGTCGCCGAAGATCGGTGACGTTCTCACGATCAGCGATCTTCTTGTCGCCTTCACCTCTGCGGTCGTCACGTACGCGATCGCCAGCGCGATGTACCGAGAGCCACCGCGGACCGGAGCGTCACGAGCCCTCGTCGGACTCGGTGTCATCTTCGGCCCGACGGCGCTGGCCCTGCTCGTCTATCCGCAGTTCGACTACGGATGGACCGCGTACACGCCGCTCGACGAGAACAAGCCGTTCAACGGCATCACGACGGTCGGCCCGTTCGAAATCTCGACCGACATCCTGATACTCGACGCCGTGGCACTGATCATCGTGGCCGTCTGCGCCTATGCAAGTCTGCGCTTGGGGCGAGTCAATCGATCCGTACCTCCGCCGATCAGTCGATCAGATCCATCGACGCCAGGCGATGGAACACTTTGAGTGATCCCGGCGCCACCTCGTCCATCGCTGCGTACTCGGCGAGCGTGAAGTAGCGGAACTCGGCGATCTCGCTGGTCGGGTGCGGGTCTCCGGCCATCTCCGCCAGATAACAACTCATGTGCAGTCCCGTGTCCGCGGAATGTCCGAAAGCGTGAGCCTCGAAGACGTCGAGGAACGTGACCGTCCCGTCGACCAGATCGACGTCGAGTTCCTCCCGAATTTCGCGGTGCAGTGCCTGCTCGGGCGTCTCACCCGGGTCGATCTTTCCGCCGGCCATGTAGAACGCGGTCTTGCCCACGGACCGGGTCTGGATCAGCTTGCGGTCACGAATGTGCGCAAGGGCGGCGGTACGGATGATCGTGGTGGGAGTCGACGAATTCACGTCGTCCAACCTACGTGTATCAGCGAGTGCCGATGATGTCCGAATCGACTCGCTGCACATCGAAACTGCCACGCCCGGTAATATGTACGCAAAGACAACCTCTCCGACTAGGTGAATTGTCTCGTTAATCCGATAGGTTCGATTTTGTTCGGACACCCCGCCGCCCGCTGACAACACGACGGAGTGCCTTTTGCTCGCTATCTTGCTTGCCCATGCCGTTGCCGCCCTCTTGGCTCCGCTTGTGGTGCGCAGGTTAGGGCGAAACGGCTTCTTCCCCCTCGCGATAGTCCCCCTCGCCAGCCTCGGCTGGGTCATCGACAAATGGGGCACCGTCGAGACGCTGCACATCACCTGGGTTCCCGGCCTGTCGATGGACATCGACTTCAGGTTCGACGCGCTTTCGGCCATCATGGCCGTGCTCGTCCTGGGCGTCGGCACGCTGATTCTGATCTACTGCGCCCGCTACTTCAACGACGACGAACCTCGACTCGGCATCTTCGCCGCCGAGATGGTCGCCTTCGCGGGTGCCATGTTCGGACTCGTGACCAGCGACAACATGCTGCTTCTCTACGTGTTCTGGGAACTGACGACGGTCTTGTCGTTCCTGCTCGTGGGTCACTACGCCGAACGCGCCACCAGTCGCCGCGCCGCGACCCAGGCACTGCTGGTCACCACCGCCGGTGGTCTGGCGATGTTGGTCGGCATGATCATCCTCGGCCAGGTCGGCGGCAGCTACAACCTGTCCGAACTGGTCGCGAACCCGCCGACGGGGTGGCTCCCGTCCGTCGCGATCGTCTTGATCCTGATCGGTGCGCTCTCCAAATCGGCAATCGTGCCCCTGCACTTCTGGCTGCCAGGTGCGATGGCCGCGCCCACCCCTGTCAGCGGTTATCTTCACGCGGCAGCAATGGTCAAGGCCGGTATCTACCTCGTCGCGCGCCTGGCTCCCGGGTACGCCGATTCGCCGCCGTGGCGCATCACCATCATCAGTTTGGGTCTGCTGTCGATGATCCTCGCCGGTTGGCGAGCCATGCGCGCGTACGACCTCAAACTCGTCCTCGCCTTCGGAACCGTCAGCCAACTCGGCTTCATGATGGTCCTGGTCGGCATCGGCACGCGTGACGCCGCCTTGGCCGGCATGACGATGGTCGTGGCGCACGCGATGTTCAAGGCCGCACTCTTCATGGTCGTTGGCATCATCGATCACACCACCGGCACCCGTGACCTGCGCAAACTTGCTCACCTGGGTAAAGCGGCACCCGCTCTCGCGATCATCGCGAGCCTCGCTGCCGCCAGCATGGCCGGTCTACCACCGCTACTCGGATTCGTCGGCAAGGAAGCCGCACTCGAATCAGTTCTCGAAACGAACGCGCTCGGCCACTGGTCGTCGATCGCCGTCGTCACGGTGATCGTGTTGGGCTCGATCCTGACCGTCGGCTACAGCGTCCGGTTCATCTGGGGCGCCTTCGGACGCAAGACCTTGAGCAAGCCGAGTCCGGCCGTGAGCAAGATGCACAAGCCGGGTTGGCTGTTCCTGTTCGCGCCCGGCCTACTCGCGGTTCTCGGTCTGGCCGCCGGCATTCTCTCGCCCCAACTCGAGAAGCTGCTGACGCCGTACTCGACCACACTGGCCCCCGGACCGCACGCCGACTACCACCTCGCGCTGTGGCACGGATTCAACACTCCACTGCTGCTCACCTGCATCGTCATCGCCGGCGGCATCGCGCTCTACATCGCGCAGCGTCAGATCAGCCGCCTGCACTTCGAGCACCCGCCGCTCGGCAACGCCGACCGCATCTACGACGCGACCCTGCGCGGCATGGACACCATCTCGATGCGCCTGACCGGTGCCACTCAGCGTGGTTCGCTCCCCCGCACGCAGTCGACGATTCTCGCGACACTGGTCGTGGTGCCACTGTTCCTGCTGATCATCGACACCGATGGCGGCGGAGTCGACCTTCGGATGTGGGATTCACCCATCCAGTTCACTATCGCGCTGATGATGATCTCGGCCGCCATCGCCGCGACGCTGATGCGCAACCGACTCGCCAGCGTCATCCTCGTCGGACTCACCGGCTACGGCTGTGGCGTGTTGTTCGCGCTGCACGGCGCACCCGACCTCGCGCTGACCCAGTTCCTCGTCGAAACCTTGACCCTCGTGATCTTCGTGCTGGTACTCCGGAAGTTCCCCGCAGAGGTCGACGAGAGCAAGGCAATCGGCTTCAAGTGGCCGCGTGCGGCACTCGCAGTCGCGGTCGGTATCACCGTCACCACCATCGCGGCCTTCGCGACCAATGCGAGAAACACTCGTCCGATCTACGAACTGCTTCCCGACGCGGCCTACGAACTGGGCAACGGCAAGAACGTCGTCAACGTCCTACTCGTCGACATCCGCGCATGGGACACGCTCGGTGAGATCTCGGTGCTGCTGGTCGCGGCAACCGGCGTCGCCAGCCTCGTGTTCCGCAACCGCCGCTTCGGTATCGCGCCGCGAGTCGCGGACGCCCCCTCCGTCATCGTCGACAAGGCAGCCGCCAACTCGGACACGACGTGGTTGCGCGGCGGAGACCTCATCGATCCTCGACACCGTTCGCTGGTTCTCGAGGTCACCACGAGGTTGATCTTCCCGACCATCATGGTGTTGTCGATCTACTTCTTCTTCTCCGGTCACAATGCCCCCGGCGGCGGTTTCGCCGGAGGCCTGACGGCGGGCCTCGCCCTCGTGCTGCGTTACCTCGCTGGTGGCCGCTACGAACTCGGTGAAGCCGTACCCATCGACGCGGGCAAGATTCTCGGCCTCGGTTTGGCGCTGGCCGCGGGCACCGCCCTGGTGTCGCTGTTCCTCGGCGCTCCGGCACTCTCGTCTGCTGTCTTCGAGTTCACGCTCCCACTCATCGGCCACGTCAAACTGGTCACCGCACTGTTCTTCGACCTGGGCGTCTACCTCATCGTGGTCGGCCTGGTCCTGGACGTACTCCGAAGTCTCGGCGCCCGCCTCGACGCAGAAATCGAGGTGAAAGCACCATGAGCGCAAATATCGGAATGCTGATCCTGATCGGCGTCCTCACGTCGGCCGGTGTCTACCTGCTGATCGAACGAAGCATCACCCGGATGCTCCTCGGACTGCTCCTGTTCGGCAACGCCATCAACCTCTTGATCCTGACCGTAGGTGGATCGGACGGGAATCCGCCCATCGTCGGCCGAGATTCGGTCCACGAGGAGATAGCGGATCCGCTCGCCCAGGGCATGATCCTGACGGCCATCGTGATCACGATGGGTATCGCCGGCTTCGTTCTGGCACTGGCGTACCGGTCTTACAAGATCAACACCGCCGACGCCGTCGAGGACGATCCCGAAGACACCAAGATCCTCAAGCGTCGCCTGCCTGCCGACGCTCCCGACCACGACCGCTCCGACGACCCGGTCACCGGTGCCCCGAGCATCGGCGGCGACGCATTCGACAAGGACGGAAACCCTATTCCCCTCGAACAACTGGTCAACCTCGAGGACATCGAATGCTACGACGACCTCCACGACGGCGACTTCGAGGACGAACCGGTACCCGACTGGGCCACCGACCTTGCTCGTAAGAAGGAATCCGAGAAGCGGCGCAAAGACGCTCGCCAGACCAAGATCGAGGGAGGTGGCGGCGCATGACCATCTCGGACAACCTGATGGGAGCCCTTGCGCCCCTGCCCGTCCTGATCCCGATGCTGGCCGCAGCTGCGACGCTGGTTGTCGGCCGACGTCCGCGTTTCCAGCGTGTCATCACACTGATCGCGCTCATCGGCGTCGTCGCGGTGTCTGGATTGCTGCTCTACCTCGCCGACCGCGACGGTACGACGGCCGTTCAGGTGGGCGGCTGGGACTCCCCCATCGGCATCACACTCGTCGTCGACCGTCTCTCGGCGATGATGCTCGTGGTCTCGTCGGTGGTGTTGCTCGCCGTCATGATCTACGCGATCGGTCAGGGTATTCGCGACGGCAGCGAGGCCCAGCCGGTCTCGATCTTCCTACCGACCTATCTCGCATTGACCGCCGGTATCTCCAACGCGTTCCTCGCCGGTGACCTCTTCAACCTGTACGTCGGATTCGAGGTTCTGCTCGCCGCGAGTTTCGTGCTCCTGACGCTCGGTGCCAGCGCCGACCGCGTTCGGGCCGGTGTCTCGTACGTGATGGTCTCGATGGTGTCTTCGCTGATCTTCCTGGCGGGCATCGCCTTCGCCTATGCGGCGACCGGCACCCTCAACATGGCCGACATGGCCCTGCGCTTCGACAACATTCCGCCGGGCACACGAACCGCCATCTTCGCTGTCCTGCTCGTGGCGTTCGGCATCAAGGCTGCGGTCTTCCCGCTGTCGGCGTGGCTACCGGACTCGTATCCGACCGCGCCCGCACCGATCACCGCCGTCTTCGCCGGGTTGCTCACCAAGGTCGGTGTGTACGCGATCATCCGCGCGCACTCACTGTTATTCCCGCAAGGAGAACTCGACAACGTACTGATGGTGTGCGGTCTGCTCACGATGGTGGTCGGCATCATGGGTGCCATCGCGCAGAGCGACATCAAACGTCTGCTCTCGTTCACACTGGTCAGCCATATCGGTTACATGATCTTCGGTATCGCACTGTCCACGACGTCCGGGCTGTCCGGCGCGATCTACTACGTCGCCCACCACATCATCGTGCAGACGACTCTCTTCCTCGTCGTGGGTCTGATCGAACGACAAGCCGGGTCGTCGTCGCTGCGCCGACTCGGCGGTCTGGCGGCCGCCAGCCCGATCCTCGCGATCGTCTTCCTGATCCCGGCACTGAATCTCGGTGGTATCCCGCCGTTCTCGGGCTTCATCGGCAAGGTCGCGCTCCTGCAGGCCGGTGCGGCCGACGCCAGCGCGCTGGCCTGGATCCTCGTCGCCGGCGGCACGATCACCAGCTTGCTGACGCTCTACGCCGTCGCCCGCGTGTGGACCAAGGCCTTCTGGCGAGCCCGCGCCGACGCCCCCGAAGGTGACCTCGCCGACGTCAGCCCGTCAGCACTGATCGACGAGTCCGAAGAGGACATCGCGTTCGTCGACCGCGAGGACGTCGGCAAGATTCCGGTCTTCATGCTGATTCCGACGGTCGGACTCGTCATCGTCGGCCTGGCACTGACGGTGTTCGCAGGCCGGATCATCGACATCAGCGACAGAGCGGCGAAGGATCTGCAAGACCGGTCCATCTACATCGACGCGGTTCTCGGCAACCACCGACCCGTGCCGGTCGACGAAGCTCCCGTCGCTGCAGACGACCCTGCTGTAGCTCCCAGTACCGATGCCCCGAACAGCGATGTCCCGAACACCGACGCCCCGAACACCGAGGAGGCTCCGCGATGAAACGCGAACAGGTACTCCGCGTCGGGATCCTGCTGTGGCTGATGGTCGTATGGATCCTGTTGTGGGGCAACATCAGTTTCGGCAACATCTTCGGCGGACTCGCCGTCGGCCTGATCATCATGGTCCTGCTTCCCCTCCCTCGCGTACCGGTCGAGGGTCGGGTACATCTGTTGTCGATTCTGCGCCTGCTGTGGATGATCGTGTACTACGCGATCCAGTCGAGTATCCAGGTCGCGTGGCTGGCGATCCGTCCGTCGCCGCCGCCGGTCACCGGAGTTCTGCGTTACCAACTCGGGATCAAGTCCGACCTGGTTCTCACGCTGTGCATCGACGTACTGAACCTGATCCCGGGCACCATGGTTCTCGAGATCGACCAGAACCGGCGCATCGTCTACGTCCACGTGCTCGACGTCGGCTCGCAGAAAGCCGTCAGCGCGTTCTACCGCTCAGTGGAGGATCTCGAACGGTTGTTCATCGCGTCGTTCGAACGTGATTCGGACTGGCAACCCAGCCCGTGGCACCAGCGCGACTACGAATTCGATGCACCCCGGCAGGAGGACCAACCATGAACGGGTTCATCACCACCATCTTGATCATTTCCGGAGTGATTCTGCTGATCGCCGCCGTACTGACCACGTTCCGATTGCTCGACGGTCCGAGCTCACTCGACCGCCTCGTCGCTCTGGACACGATCATCGCGGTCTCGATGTGTGGACTCGCCGTCTGGGCCGCGTACAGCAAAGACACCACTATCGTTCCCGCGATCGTGGCGCTGGCACTGGTCGGCTTCATCGGTTCCGTGTCAGTCGCGCGCTTCCGGGTGAGTGACCAGTGATCGGCAACATCCTCGACACGATCGGGGCCATCTCCATCTTCCTCGGCGCGCTGCTCGCGCTGACCGCCGCGGTGGGAATCGTTCGCTTCCCCGACACCCTGCGTCGTATGCACGCGGCCACGAAACCTCAGGTGGTCGGACTTATCCTGGTTCTGATGGGCGCCGTGTTCCTGCTTCGTGGGAGCGTCGACATCTGGATGTTGGTCCTGGTGGGCATCTTCACGCTGCTGACCGCGCCCGTGATCGCGCACAGTGTCGGCCGAGTCGCCTACCGCGAACAGCGCGAAGAGGACGACCTCATGAAGATCAACGAGCTGGAAGACCCGGACTCTCTCCTGTAGCGGCATCCCACTCGCCGTCGCGCTCGCCCCACACCGCAAGAGCAGTGCCGGGGCGGGCGAAGAAGGTTGCGAAGTACGCCACCGACATGAGAACCAGGACAGCCATCAGCAGCGGCCCGAAGATCGCCGGGTACTCGGCCATCTGCACCGCAGCGAACCGGTACGAGAGCAACAACCCCGCAAGTAGTGCCGAGCCACCGATCAACAGACGCACTCGGAACCACCCCCAGCCTCGCTCCGGATCCCGTAGCGCCGCATCGAGGGTCAAGCACAGGACGGCACCGGCAATGAGGTCGACGCCGTAGTGGAATCCGAAACCGAGCGTCGCGGTCAGGGTCGCAACGAGCCAGAACGATCCCAGGCTGCGAATCCACCACGGCCCGCTGCGCGAGTGGATGAACAATGCGACCGCCCACGCGGTGTGCAGGCTCGGCATGCAGTTTCGCGGTGCGGCGTCGTCGAACGGCAGCGACGACGGTGATGCGAAGTCGAAGTTGGGCACGATGTTCGGCCAGTAATCACCGATCTGGAATCCGAACCCACGCGGACCGAAGGCGAACACCGGGCCGACCACCGGGAACAGGACGTAGAAGATCGGGCCGATCAGCCCGATGAGCAGGAACGTGCGCAGCAGGTGATGCGACGGCCATCCCTTACGTGCTTGGTAGAGGGCAACCACGATCACTGCGACGGGCAGTTCGACGTAGATCCAGTCGAGGGCTGCTGCACCGACGGGGCCCATGGCGTCGACGATCTGGCCCATCACCCACGACGGATTCCCGAGAGCCTGGTCGGCGAGGAACACGTACTCGTCCCACACGTCGGTGCCGACGAGAATGGTGATCTCCAGCCACGTCTCGGCAACCTTGGCCGCGATGATGAGCAACGCGCCGAGAGCGACGCCGTGCAGAACGCTGAGTCGACGCTCGCCGGACAACTTCCACACCGCGTACACCGCGATGGCCGTCAGTACCCAGGTGCCGCCGGTGCCCATAGTCAGCGGCCCACCCGAGAACCAGCGAATTGCCCCGACGACCACGTCGATGACAACGGCCGCGGATACCGCGTAGATGCGTTCTTTGTTGTTCAGTCCAACCAGCGCGAGAGCGAGACCCACCCAGGGCATGGTCGCCGAGCGAGGAACGAGGAAGTAGTCACCGAACAGGCTTTCCACCGGACCGAGATAGCCCTTGTACGACGCGAACGCCTGCACACCCAGGACCAGCACGGTCAAGGCTGCTGTGCCGATCAGAAGGAGTCGATGAGAACTCGACCACGAACGATCCGACTGTCCGGGTACGCCCCCTCGTTGGGACCAACTGTCTATCAACACCGGACAATAGTAAACGCCGTGTGAACCGAATATGGACGCAGACTGGACAATCGGTCTGTATGCCCGTATTTCGACCCTACGAAACCATCGGCAACACGGAGTGCTCTAAGTACCCAACTCCGCGACCAATGCGTCGACTACCGCAACCAGATCGCCGCCCGTCGCTTCCGCGACACGGCGTTGACGCTGGTAGGAGGCACCGCGACGGGGAATGTCCGCCACCGACGCCAACTCGTCCGCGCAGCCGAGTGAGACCGCAATCGGCGCCAAGTCGTCGAGCAGGCGATCCAGATCGTCAGTGACGAGGCACTCGTTTGCGTCGGAGTCGAGGATGATCTCGGCGTCCAGTCCGTATCTCGCTGCGCGCCACTTGTTTTCCTTGACGTGCCACGGCTGCATGTTCGGCAGAGTCTCACCGGCACTCAGTCTGCGGTCCAGATCGACGATGAGGCAGTGGACCAGAGCAACGAGAGCACCCAGTTCAGCGCGTGTCGAGACGCCGTCGAACACCCGGACCTCGATGGTTCCCCACTTCGGCGCGGGACGGATGTCCCAGTGCATGCCGCCGATCTTGGTGATCACACCGGTCTTCATCTGGTCGTCGATGAACGACTCGTATTCGGCCCAGTTCTCGAACTGGTACGGAAGGCCCGCGGTGGGGAGTTGCTGGAACATCAACGCGCGATTGGACGCATAGCCGGTGTCCACACCGGCCCACATCGGCGAGGACGCCGACAGCGCCAACAGGTGCGGATAGCGCTGCAGCAGTGCGTTGATGATCGGGAAAACGCGATCCGCGGACGAGACACCCACATGAACGTGCACGCCCCAGATCAGCATCTGCCGACCCCACCACTGCGTGCGTTCGATGAGTTCGTCGTAGTCGGGTGTCCGGGTGACCAGCTGCGTCGACCATTGCGCGAACGGGTGCGTGCCCGCGCTGATGAGGTCGACGCCGAGCGGATTCGCAGCGCGGCGAAGCAGATCCAGTGACCTGTCGAGATCACTCATCGCCTCGCCGACCGTCGAGTGAATACCCGTGACGAGTTCGACGGTATTTCGCAGTAGTTCCTTGGTGATGTGCGGGGTTTCCGAGCCGGCAAGCTCTTCGACCGCCGAAAACACCTCGGCTGCTGTGTTGGAGAGATCTCTGGTCTTGCGATCGACCAGCGCGATCTCCCACTCCACGCCCAGCGTCGGGCGCGGCGAACCTGGAAATGGAACTACCACGCAGAGAATCCAATCACAGTGTCGGTAAAAACACCGTGCTGGCTACTGCGTGGTAGTCGCCGGAAGTGATGCAAAACTCAGGTGAGTTTGTCAGCTCTTGGTGATGACACCGCAAGCGACGCGTCCGCCGGCGTCACCGGTGTCGAGGGTCTGCTGATCCGGTGCCGGCGCGTAACGCGTCGGGATGTTGCCGAAGTTGTCCGCACCGGCGTGGATCATGACGGATGTTCCACCGTTTGCGACCAGTTCGTCGACGGTGAACGCGTCGGTAGTGGTGACCAGCGTGGCGGTGCCGTCTTCGAGGACCTGAACCGAAGTGAGGTCACCGCTCGCCGGGTGGCCCGTGTGACCCTCGGCCTGGAAGTGTCCGCCTGCCGAGAGGAAGTTACCCGGCTCTCCGCCGCTGGGGGCTACGGAATTGGTCTCGCACTTGGCGACCTGGTGAACGTGGAATCCGTGGAAGCCGGGGGTCAGGCCCTTGGCGTCGAGGGTGACCTTGACGTCGCTACCTTCCTGCGCGAACGTGACCGTTCCGACCTTGGCGCCGTCGGTGCCGTTCAGTGTTGCGGTGACCGTTTCGGCAGAAGCGCCGGCGTGAGCCGTCTCGGAACCGTGGCCGCCCGCGCTTTCGTGCGCGCTGGGATCGGCTGCACCGGTCCACACCGGAGGAGTCGTGCCGGGGACGCTGCTGGGCTCTTCGCTGTTACTGCAAGCGGTCAAGCCGAAAGCGGCAATCGCGACTACAGGGGCAACGACGCGCCAGGATATACGCCGGGTGCTGCTGGGGGCCATCGAACCGCTCCTTTGAGGTGGCGAGAAAGTGCTTCTGATCATAACGGCGCGTGTAGTAGCTGGAACCGACGGGTCAGTTCCACCTTCACGACCGGTCAGTTGGAGGTCACGATCACGATCACGCCAGGTGACGCGTTCGCGATGCCGGCGAATCGAGGTTCTGCGGTGACTCCGAGTTCAGCTGCGATCTTCTGCGCCGCTGCCTTCTCCGCCGCGGACGATCCGTAGTACACCGTCGTCGTACTGACGGTGCCCTCGCTGTAGTTACCCGTCTCCTCGACGTTCCAACCTGCAGCCGTCAATTCCTCGGCAGTGCCTGCTGCCAGACCCGAGACGGTGCTGTTGTTGAGAACTCGAACGCTGATATTCGACGTGTCGACGCCGCTCGCGGAGCTGGAAGTCGTGGTCGTCGCAGTTCCCGAGGGACGCGACGTAGTGGTGGTATCGCCCGAAGCGGGTTGCGTCGTCGCTGCCGGCTTGGAAGTGGCAGGTGCCGACGCGGGGGCGCTCGTCGTGGCAGACGCCGAGGATTCGGCCTGCTGTGCTGCGGTGTTCTCGTCGCCCGATCCACCGTCGCTCGATCCACCCAGTGAGGCTGCTCCGAGACCGATGAACACGATCGCCAACGCGATCAACACCATGGCGATTGCGCGAAGCGGAGGTCCGGACGGCTGCTCTTTCGGGGTACTCACGATGTCGACCTTATCGCCAGTGCGTGGACAGCCCGATCATATGTACGCGTGATTCAGGTGACCTCGAAGCCGAGGCGACGGGCGGCCCTGGCCTTCTGACGGCTGGCACGCAGACGACGCAGGCGCTTGACCAGCATGGGATCAGCCGCCAAGGATTCGGGGCGATCGACCAAGGCATTGAGAACCTGGTAGTAGCGGGTTGCCGACATGTCGAACAACTCCTTGATGGCTTCTTCCTTCGCACCGGCGTACTTCCACCACTGGCGCTCGAAGGAGAGGATGTCGTGCTCCCGGCGGGTGAGGCCGTCTTCGCCCACCTCGTGCATGCCTGCTGTATCTACTACCGAATCGTCGGCGCCAGTGCCTTCGGACTGGTTCCGACTACGCGCGGTTGCGCCGTCCATGTCACTCCTCGACTGCTGTGCTCGGCGTCAGCGAGACTCGTATGCCCGGTGTTCTTTTCCGACCGATATTCTCGCGGCCGTGAGTTTCCCGGTCCCCTGGCCCGAAGGTAACTCACAATTTCCCCCGCGGCCCACGTTCCGACCGAGCAACGAATTACATCGCTGTTCTTCAGCAACCATTGAACCATGATCGAGTGTGCGGGCCGTGATAACTACGCGGGCGCGCCGCACTATCCTTGTCCGCATGGCTATCCTCCCCATCCGAATCGTCGGCGACCCGGTACTGCACAAGGCGACAGAGCCGGTCACTCAGTCCCCGGCCGAGATCGCCGAACTGATCGCAGACATGTACGAGACGATGGACGCCGCCAACGGCGTCGGTCTGGCGGCCAATCAGGTCGGCGTTTCACTCCGAGTCTTCGTCTACGACTGCCCCGGTGACGACCGCAGCAGCGAGCGTCGTCGCGGCGTCGTCGTGAACCCGGTACTCGAGACGTCCGAAATCCCCCAGACGATGCCCGACCCGGAAGAAGACTTCGAGGGTTGCCTTTCCGTTCCCGGCGAGCAGTTCCCGACGGGCCGCGCCGATTGGGCGAAGGTCACCGGCACCGACGCCGACGGCAACCCGATCGAGGTCGAGGGCACCGGATTCTTCGCACGGATGCTCCAGCACGAGACCGGGCATCTCGACGGTTTCCTCTACACGGACGTGCTGATCGGCCGCAACGCGCGCGCCGCCAAGAAGATCATCAAGCGTTCCGGTTGGGGCAAGCCCGGTCTGACCTGGACGCCGGGCACCGTCGACGATCCGTTCGGTCACGACGACGACGATTACGAAGACTGAGAATTCCGCTCTGAACGGCAACATTTCGATCGGTAGCCGGGTGGTTTTGCGATACAAGCTCCCACCCGGCTATTCGCATCCCATGACCGACGTCATCGGCATCCTCGAGGGCGCCGATCCCATCGCCGTCCGCAGCGGCGACGGTCGGCTGGTCCAGGTCTCCGCCGATCAGGTGATTGCACTCAAGACTCTCTCGGCCCGTCCGATTCGCATCGGCGAGATTCGAAACCTCGAAACGGCTGCTGCGGCGGCGTGGCCGGGGGTCGAGCAGGCGTGGATCGACGGTTGGTTGCTGCGCGCCGGTCACGGTTTCACCGGCCGCGCCAATTCAGCTTTGCCGCTCGGTGGTGCGGGGACGGTTGCCGGCTTCGACGCGAGCACCATCGAACGGATACGCCAGTGGTTCGGTGACCGCGGCCTGCCGACCCTGCTTCTCCTCCCCGATCGACTCGGCACCGCTCCGGACGGGTGGACCAGCGAGAAGGAAACCATCGTGATGGCCGCCGATCTGGGCAGTGTCACGCTGCCGCTCGGTCCTCCGGTCACCTCGTTCGCCGACCGCCCCGACCACAACTGGCTGTCGACGTACGACGCCCACGGAGATCCGGCGTACGTCGAGGCGGTCCTCACGGCTGTCGTGGGCAGTGCAACTTTCGGCGCGATCGGAAACACCGACACGACGCTTGCCATCGGGCGCGCTGCGCTCACCGAGGCGCCCGATGGCAAGCGCTGGGTAGGACTGACCGGCATTCACGTCGCCCCTGAACACCGTCGTCACGGAATCGGGTCGCTGATCTGCGGAGATCTACTCTCCTGGGGTCGTCAGAACGGTGCGACGCACGCGTACCTCCAGGTTTCGGCGGAGAACTCCGCGGCGATCGCGCTCTACGAGCGGCTCGGATTCGTCGAACACCACCGCTACCGATACGCCACCGATCCTGTCGGCGGCTGACGCTAGGCTTGCCCTCGTGCGCATCGCTACTTGGAACGTCAACTCCGTCCGTGCCCGTACCGACAGGATCATCGACTGGCTCGGTCGATCCGACGTCGACGTCCTGGCAATGCAGGAAACCAAGTGCAAGGACGAGCAGTTTCCGTACGAACGCTTCAAGGAAATCGGCTACGAGGTCGCCCACGTCGGGTTAAGCCAGTGGAACGGTGTCGCCATCGCTTCGCGCGTCGGCCTGGACGACGTGCAGATCGGCTTCGAGGATCAGCCCGGGTTCGACAAGGATCCCGAGGCAGACCCGGTCCGCGAGGCACGTGCGATCGGTGCCACCTGCGGCGGTGTGCGGGTGTGGAGCCTGTACGTCCCCAACGGCCGTGAGCTGGAAGACCCGCATTACGCCTACAAGCTGGATTGGCTGGCCAAGCTGCGCGACGACGCGGAGGGCTGGCTCAAGCAGGATCCCGACGCGCAGATCGCCCTGGTCGGTGACTGGAACGTCGCTCCTACGGACGACGACGTGTGGGATCCCGCTTTCTTCGAGGGCAAGACCCACACGTCGGAGCCGGAACGAGCTGCGTTCACCGCCTTCACCGAGTCCGGGTTCGCGGACGTCGTTCGCCCGTACACCCCCGGTCCCGGTGTGTACACGTACTGGGACTACACGCAGCTTCGCTTCCCGAAGAAGCAGGGCATGCGAATCGACTTCATCCTCGGCTCTCCGGCATTCGCAGCGCGCGTCGAGGCGGCCGAGATCGATCGAAACGAGCGAAAAGGCAAGGGCGCCAGCGATCACGCTCCAGTGATCGTAAAGCTCGGGTGATCGTAAAGCTCGGAGCCTGATCGTCTGTTTGCAACCTCCGGCGGCTAGTCCTCGACGAGCAGTTCCAGATACTCGGGATGCTCGCCGAGGTACCGCTGAACATAGGTGCACACAGGCCGCACCGACCATTCACGTTCACGGGCGCAGTCCATCGCGAACTGCACGAGTACGGCTGCCAGTCCCTGCCCGCCGTACTCCTCCTTGACGACGGTATGCATGTACGCAACCACGTCGCCCGCTTCGGCTCCGCTCCCCGAAATCTCGTCCTCGTCGCGGTATCCGAGGATGCCGACCAACTCGTCGTCGGAGAGCAGTTCGAATCGTTCGTGCGACGGATTGTCCACGAGCGTGACTTCCGGTGAGGTTCCGGTTCTCGAGTTTTCGATGTCGTTCATTGCGGCGACCTCCACGGCACGATCTGCAACTGCGCGATCTGCGACTGCTGCGTTCGCACGCTCTCCATAACTGTGATCCATGCCACTCATAGAATCAGCTACCGACGACGCTGTCCCGGGTTCGACCAATTTTTGCACCGCGAACGACTCCACCGCAATCGCAGTGAAACGCTTTTTCGGGGTTGAGATAGAGTCGCCCGGTGCCGCTGTGACAGCGAGCACAAATTTCATACAACCACCACGGGGGCTCGCACCAGCGGGCTGAGAGGACGGCTAGGGCCGTCGACCGGATGAACCTGACCGGATAATGCCGGCGTAGGGAGCGCACCATGCAGGAGAAGTCTGTCCGTACGGCTGTTCACGCGACTGTCCACACCGCTGTGACAACCGGCCCGATCGAGGGCAGTAGCAAGCACTACGTCGAATCGGATTCTCTCCGGATCCCACTTCGACGCGTCACTCTCACCAATGGTGAGCATCTGGACCTGTACGACACGTCAGGTCCTTACACCGACACGGACGCCGACATCGACCTCGATGCAGGGCTCCCGACGACCAGGGACACCTGGGAACGCCCGGAAAGCGATCGGACGCAATTGGAATGCGCCCGAGACGGTGTGATCACCCCGGAGATGCGCTATTGCGCTGCACGCGAGGGCGTTTCAGCCGAACTGGTGCGTTCCGAGGTGGCTCGCGGGCGGGCGGTAATTCCCGCGAACCATCGCCACGGCGAGCTGGAGCCGATGATCATCGGCAAGAAGTTCGCCGTCAAGATCAACGCGAATATCGGGAACTCGGCCGTAACCTCCTCTGTTGCAGAGGAAGTCGAAAAGATGGTGTGGGCGATCCGCTGGGGCGCCGACACCATCATGGACCTGTCCACCGGCAAGGACATCCACCTGACCCGTGAATGGATTCTGCGCAACTCACCCGTACCGGTCGGCACGGTACCGATCTACCAGGCACTCGAGAAAGTCAACGGAGATCCCACCGCTCTGACATGGAAAATCTACCGCGACACGGTAATCGAGCAGTGCGAGCAGGGCGTCGACTACATGACCGTGCATGCCGGTGTACGAATCGGTTACATCGCTCTGACTGCTGGTCGCGTCACGGGAATCGTCTCGCGCGGCGGCGCGATCATGGCCGCGTGGTGCATGCACCACAGGCAGGAATCGTTCCTCTACACCCACTTCGACGAACTGTGCGAGATCTTGCGCCGATACGACGTCACGTTCTCCCTCGGTGACGGGCTTCGACCGGGATCGATCGCCGACGCCAACGACGCCGCCCAATTCGCGGAGCTTCGCACTCTGGGAGAACTCACGCAGATTGCGAAATCCGCAGGAGTCCAGGTCATGATCGAGGGCCCCGGACACGTTCCCATGGACAAGATCGAGGAAAACGTCCGCCTGGAAGAGGAGCTCTGCGACGAGGCACCGTTCTACACCCTCGGACCGCTCGCTACCGATATCGCGCCGGCGTACGACCACATCACCTCCGCCATCGGTGCGGCGATGATCGCACGGGCGGGAACGGCGATGCTCTGTTACGTCACACCCAAGGAACACCTCGGCCTGCCCAACCGAGACGACGTGAAAACCGGTGTGATCACCTACAAGATCGCTGCCCATGCAGCAGACCTGGCAAAAGGGCACCCGAATGCACAGGCCCGCGACGACGCACTGTCCAAGGCGCGCTTCGAATTTCGCTGGTTGGACCAGTTCGCTTTGTCACTCGACCCGGACACCGCCAGGGAGTTCCACGACGAGACACTACCGGCCGAGCCCGCCAAGACCGCACATTTCTGCTCGATGTGCGGGCCGAAGTTCTGCTCGATGCGGATCTCGGCGGACGTACGTCAGTACGCGGAAATCCTGGAAGCGGAAATCCCGGAAACCGAGTCCATCCGGACCGAGCTGCCGTTTCCCCAGGTCCGGTCGGTAGGCTCGTCGTCGTGAAGCTGCTGCCCCTGACCCCCGCCGGACAGACCCCGATTCGGGCATTGACCATCGCCGGAACCGACTCCGGCGGCGGAGCCGGCATTCAAGCCGATTCCCGCACGATGGCGATGTGCGGAGTACACGCCTGTGTGGCCGTCGCCGCTGTGACGGTCCAGAATTCGGTGGGCGTCAGCGGATTCCACGAGATCCCGCCGGAGATCGTCGCCGACCAGGTGCGCGTCGTGGTCTCGGACATCGGCGTCGGCGCAGCGAAGACGGGAATGCTGGCCTCGACGACGATCATAGAAGCGGTAGCCGCAGTTGCCGCCGAGGTGGGGATCGGCCGCGACCGACCGATTCCGCTGGTGGTCGACCCCGTGTGCGCGTCGATGCACGGCGATCCGCTGTTGCACGAAGAAGCTCTCGACGCGGTCCGCAACACCTTGATCCCGGCTGCCACGGTGGTCACTCCGAACCTCGACGAGGTTCGGTTGATCACCGGCATCGAGGTCGTCGACGACAAGAGCGCCCGCCAAGCGGCAGAAGCGTTGCATGCGCTCGGCGCTCAATGGTCCATCGTCAAGGGCGGCCACCTTCGTACTTCGGAGTTGTCCACCGATCTGTTGTTCGACGGAGACCGTTTCCTCGAATTCAGCAGTGCCCGGATCGACACCGGCAACGATCACGGCGGCGGAGACACGCTGGCCGCTGCGATCACTTGCGCTCTCGCACATGGCTATTCCGTTCCGGACGCGGTGGCGTTCGGCAAAGAGTGGGTGACCAAGTGTCTCGAGGCGTCGTACGACCTCGGCGCGGGACATGGTCCGGTGTCCCCGCTTTGGCGGCTCCAGGTCTAGTGCGCTAGTTCCGGCGTACGCGCCAGATTCCCAGGTCGACGGGAACTCCGTTGGGCGTGGTCGCGAAGAACCCTCGCCGCCACGGACGGATCGTGAGATCGAGATCCTCCAGGGTGCCGGCTTCGAGTTCCTCGAGAGTTGTCGCCGACATCATGACGTTGCCGTCGCCGCCCAAGCCCATCATCCGGGCGGCGATGGTCACGTCGACGCCGAGCCAGTCGTCGCCGATCTGGCGCGGGGTACCCGTGTGGAGGCCGACGCGCATTCGTGGGGTGTATCCGTCGAGGTCGACTTCCGCGAGTGCGTCCTGCGCGGTGAACACCGCCTTCAAAGCCGCATCCGGGCGAATGAACACGGCCATCAGACCGTCGCCCATCCGTTTGACGACGTGTCCGCCGTTGTCGGTGATCGGGGTTTCCACGGCCTGCGCCACGGCACGCAGGAGCGTCAGCGTGGCGCCGTCACCGGCTTCGAGTGACCAGGTGGAGAAGCCAACCAGATCGGTGAAGACGATGGTCAGTTCTTGATCACCGCGGCCGCGGCCCATCTTTTCCAGCGCCGCCTGCCACACCTGCAGTGCTCCGAGGCTCACTTCGCGAGTGGCTGCCGGCTTCTGATCGAGCAATCTGTCGGCGACGCGGGCCACGGCACGAGCACCGCCAGGACCTGCCAGCGAGAGCGGGTCTCCGAACCCGGGATCACCGGGTAGTGCCCGCCTCAGCCGTCGTAGCGCGTCGATGAGCTGCTGCCGACGGTTCAGTTCTGCCGCAGAGTTCAAGACGACGTCGACGACGCCTCGAACCGAGGAGGAAGGAGCACCTGTCGTGTCGGTGCCCTCCGGGGACAGATCAGCCATAACTCAAGCGTAACTCAGAGTTACAGACAGTGTGCTGCCGCCGTTCTCGCACAGTGGCCTCCTGGTCGCTCGCACAGTCGATCATTCGGTCAGTCGATCATTCGGTTCTGGCCTGTGTCCGGGCATCGCCGACGGGAACGCCGTTCGGCCCGCTCAAATCCTGGGCATACGTCGCAACTCCGAAGGCTACTGCAGAAGCGTTGGCAGCGAGCGCTTCGCGATCGATGTTCGCGAGGTTGTCCTGGGCACTGTGGTAGTTCGGGTCGAAGGTCTCCTCCGCTTCGCCGCCCCACTTCTCGGCCTGAGCCGGCGTCTTGCGTTCGTCCGCGCCGCTGAACACTCCGCCCGCCGGGATTCCGATCTCGATGAACGGGCCGTAGTCGGAACGCCCGTCGAAGTCAGTTCCGTCCGCCGCAATCCCTCGCCCGGCGAGAAAATCGACGAAGGTGCGCTCGATGCCCGCCGACCCCTCGGGCCCTGGCCCCTCCCCGACGGCATCCGAGTTGTCACCGTCGTAAGCCAGGTATCCGGCATTGGGCGAACCGAGCATGTCGAAATTCAGATACAGGGCGATGTCGGCCCGTTCCTGATCGCTCAGACCTTCCACGTAACGGGTGGAGCCGACCAATCCCACTTCTTCCGCTCCCCAGAAAGCGAAACGCACGGCATTCTCGATGCTCGGTGAGCTTCCCATCTGCAGCGCGGTTTCCAGCACGGCTGCGGTGCCGCTTCCGTTGTCGTTGATTCCGGGACCTTCCGGCACACTGTCCAGGTGGGCGCCCACGACAACCACGTTGTCGGTCGCGCCGGTCTTGGTCTGTGCAATCACGTTGCGCGACTTCGTCGTTTCCGTCGACGTGTCGAGAATCAGCGTGAGGTCTCCGGGCGCTACGGCAAGAGCCTCGCCCGACGCCTTGCTCACCCCGCCGGTCGGGATGCGGGCGTCTTCGGGTTCACCCAAGGTTGCCCCGCCCAGCATCGCGTCCTCGTTGTTGGCAACCAACAACGCTGCCGCGCCGCGGTCAGCGGCGATCTTCTGCTTGTCGCCGAACGGGCACACTCCGCGGGTGACCAGCACGATTGCACCATTCACGTCACGGCCGTCGTAGTCGGTGGCCTCGCAACCTGGTGTCTCGTCGGCGGGAATCACCACCAGGCGTGCCGTGATTCCGGTCGGTCCCGTGGAGGGGGAATATGTCAACGCCCGCACCGGAACATCGGAGCCGTCAGTAGCTTTCAGGGATTCGGTGCCGGGATCGAAGGAGCTGAAGTCGAATTCCGGGGTACTGACGTCGAAGCCCTTGTCTTCGAGCAGGTTTGCCACGTAGTCGACACTGGCGTCGTAGCCGGGGGTTCCGGCCGATCGATTGCCGTCGTTGTTACCGGCGATCTTCTCGAGTTGCTCCAGATGCCCGGTCACGGCGTCGACCGTGACGGTCTCGGCGAATGCCACCGGATCTGCCGGGACGGCTGCTTCACTTCCTGACGACGAGCATCCACTGACCACGAGTGCTCCAGCCATTGCGACCACAACCACACCGAAGAGTCTCATCTTCGGAGGATATCGGCCGGAGCACAGGAAAGGGACCCAGTACGAATGGTTTTTCGTACTGGGTCCCTACTCTGCTGTCACTCCGCGTTCTCGGTAGGTCTCCCGACAACACCTACCGAGGGAGCGACAAGATCAGGCGTCGCGACGATTCACGATGACAATACTTGCTCCGAAAATCACCAGAACGAAGGCCGCGAAGTAGATCAGGCTGCCCCAGGGTCCCCAGTGGAAATCAAGGCTTCCGCCGCCAGGGCTGAGGAAGTGGTTTGCATTCGCGAACGGCAGGAACGGGGTGATCTTCTCGCCGACACTGCCGAACAGTCCGAACAGGCTCTCGATGAGCAGCGGCCAGAGCAGGAGCAACGCAATAGCGCCCGCCGACTGGCGGATGATCGATCCGACGCCGACAGCAAGAATCACGCAGAGGAAGGCGTACACCGGGATGCCGTAAATCGCACGCCAGTCATCGCCGGTCGACAGGGTCAGGCCCGTGCTGGCCTCGGTACCGGCCATGGCTTTGGCCACCGCATAGGACCCGAAAGCGAGGACAAACGTCAGCACCGCGCCGAAGGCACCGATGAGGCCGGCTTTGGCGATGAGAACCGAGGCACGGTTCGGAACTGCCTGGAACGTGGTGCGGATGGTCCCGAAGCGGTACTCACTGGTGACCGCGAGGGCCGCCATGATCATGAGAACCATGATTCCGAAACCCGAGATGCCGGCCGTGGCAACGGCGGTGTCGAGGTCCGGTGCTCCCTGGACATCGGAGGACGTCAAAGCCGACTTGGCAACCGCGCCCATGATGGCAGCGAAGCCGAGAGCGAGCACGACGATGATGACCGAGCACCAGAGCGGCGACTTGGTCGTGGTGATCTTGATACGTTCAGCACTGAGAACAGCCATTACAGTGCACCTCCCATAGCCTGCTGTGTGTTTGCCTGCTGTGTGTTTGCCTGCTGTGTACTTGCATGGTGTGCACCAGCACCCGGATCGATACCGGATGCGTGGTACTGGACATCGTCTCCGGTCAACTTCATGAACGCATCCTCGAGCGAACCCTGCTGGGACGCCAACTCGTACAACACGATTCCCTGCGAACCAGCCAGACCGCCGATCACGTCAGTGGTCGAATCCACGACCACCAACGCCGGCGCAACACCGGAACCGTCCTCACGCACCGTCAACCCCTGCGAGAGCAACACACTGCGCAACGCATCGAGCTGAGGACTACGCACCCGCACCGTCGACTCCGACGAGCGATCCACGAACTCCGCGACCGTCGAATCCGAAATCAACCGTCCCCGACCGATCACCACCAACTGCTCCGCCGTCAATGCCATCTCCGAGAGAAGGTGACTCGACACCAGCACCGTGCGGCCCTCGGCCGCCAACCGCTGCATGAACTTACGAATCCAGACGATGCCCTCCGGATCGAGACCGTTGACCGGCTCGTCGAACAACAACACCTTCGGATCACCCAACAACGCACCCGCCAACCCGAGACGCTGCGACATACCGAGCGAGAACCCGCCGGCCTTCTTGCCCGCCACCTCGGACAACCCGACCAACCCGAGCACCTCGTCCACGCGGGACTTCGGGATCCCGTTCGAAGCAGCCATCCACTGCAGATGCGCCCGCGCACTGCGATTGGGATGCACCCACTTCGCATCCAACAACGCGCCCACCGTCCGCAACGGCGTCTTCAACTCCCGGTACGGCTTGCCCTCGATCAACGCCGCACCCGACGTCGGCTGATCCAAACCCAGGATCATCCGCATCGTTGTCGACTTACCCGCACCGTTGGGGCCCAGAAAGCCCGTCACGATGCCCGGCTTGACCGTGAACGACAAATCGTCCACCGCTTTCGTCGGTCCGTAAACCTTGGTCAATCCCCTCAGTTCAATCATGAGGAGAACTCTGCCCTACCGGCAATGACCAGCACATCGGCCACAGGTCTAGTTCCGAGTGGTACTCAGGTAGGACATGAGTCCGGGCAATTCGGGCAGAACCCCGAGAAATCACCCGGATCTCGTCCCTCAGGACGACGCTTGAGCCCAGAATCGCTTGGGGATCCGGCCGGCGTGCCGCGCCTCGAAACCTGCCACGACAGCGTGACGCATCGCCGACGCCATCAGCGCGGGATTCTTGGCCCGCGTCACCGCTGTCGCAAGTAGGACGGCGTCGCAGCCCAACTCCATGGCAAGGGTGGCGTCGCTGGCCGTTCCGATCCCGGCGTCGAGGATGACGGGTACGCCGGCGCGCTCGACGATCATCTCGATGTTGTGCGGATTCGCGATACCAAGCCCGGTGCCGATGGGCGAACCGAGCGGCATGACCGCGGCGCAACCAACCTCTTCGAGGCGAAGCGCCAGCACCGGATCGTCCGTCGTGTACGGCAGAACGGTGAATCCGTCGTCCACCAATTGTTCTGCGGCGGAGACGAGTTCGATTGCGTCGGGCAGCAGTGTCCGCTCGTCGGCGATGACTTCGAGTTTGACCCAGTTCGTCTCGAGCGCTTCGCGTGCCAACTGCGCCGTCAGGACCGCTTCGGCGGCGCCCCGACACCCGGCGGTGTTCGGCAACGGTTCGATTCCGAGGCGACGAAGCAGGTCCAGAACGCCGGTGCCGCCGGCCGCGTCGACTCGCCGCATCGCGACGGTGGTCAGTTCGGTGCCGGAGGCGACGAGCGCTTCCTCGAGCACCGCAAGGTTGGCGGCGCCGCCTGTTCCGGTGATGAGCCGGGAACCGAAGGTGCGGCCAGCGATAGTGAGAAGGTCCTGCTCAGCCACCCTGCACCGCCGTGAGGATCTCGATTTCCCAACCACGTCCGACGGATTCGTCCCAACGCCCGCGAGGAAAGAGCGCACCGTCGACGGCGACGGCGATACCCTTGCTCGGCAACTCGAGGTGCGTCAGTAGCTCGGTCACCGTGACTGCTCGATCGAACTCGAGATCTTCGCCGTTGACGGTGATCCCGATCGGGACCTGCTCACTCATGAATTTTCCTTAACTACTGCGAACCGCTCGGGTTCGGTTCCTTTTACCTCGACCAAAGATGTGCCGTTCAGCAACGCGACCGTCGCATCGGCGGTGACGGGCGTCAGCAGGACACCGTTGCGTCCGTGTCCGGTGGAGACGACAACACGATCGGACACGCGCCCGATCAAGGGCAGGTTGTCCGGCGTCATGGGACGCAGGCCTGCCGCGCATTCGTACAGTTCGTATTCGCCGATCGCCGGCATCAGCGCCTCGGCGTCGTTGATCAGGTCCCGTACTCCGGCCATCGTGACCTGTGTGTCCTCACCGGACTCGTATTGTGTTGCGCCGACGACGATTCCGTCACCGCGCGGGACGAGGTAGGCGGGCCGCCCGTGGACGCTTCCGCGGATGGTGCGGCTGGGCGCCGGGGTGACTCCAGGCCTACTCCGCAGGCGAAGGATTTCGCCCTTGACCGGGCGTACCGGTAACCCGGGCCACAGCTTGGGTGACGCGATACCGGCGGTGAGCACGATCTGATCGGTGTCGAGTTCGGCGAGGTCGTTGACGGCACGCGCGATCAATTCGACGCCGGATTCCGCACAGGCCTTCTGCAACGCCTCCAGCAGAAGTCTGTTGTCGACGGCGGACTCACCGACAGCCATCAGTCCCGACCGGATGCCCCGGCCGAGCATCGGTTCGAGTTCGCGGATGCGGGCGCGACCGAGAACTTCGAGTTCATGGCCCTGCGCGGTCACCCACTCGGCGATGGTCTGCAGGTCCTGCGCGTCGGCCGCATCGAGTGCAACCGTCAGCGAACTGTCCGCGGTGAAGACCGATGGCCCGAACTTTCCGAGCTCCTCACCGAACGTCGGCCACCGTTCCAGGGACGCTGCACCAACCGTCAACGCTGTCTCTTCACCCGGCCAGCCTTCGGAAAGCGGGGCGAGCATTCCGCCCGCCACCCACGAAGCACCTGATCCAATGGACGGGTCGTACAACCGAACGGACCACCCGTCGCGGGCTGCTCGCCACGCAATGGCGAGACCGATGACACCGCCGCCGACAACCGACACCGTACGAGCGTGTGTACTCACGAAACTCCACCTCCACTTCCTGCGCCGGCATGATCCGGGTCAGGTCTGACGGTCGGGATCTGGTCGCGATCCCCTCTCAGCCCCACGAACCTCGCAGTCACGACAAAAAGTGACAACGACGTTTCAGGACTCCCGTGTCGAACCTTGCTCCCTAGAGGCTACCGTTTGCTCCGTGCACCCCACACATCCCAGTAACGTCATCGACCGGCGCGAGCGCCTGGCAGCAGCACGGCTGTACCTGTGCACCGACGCGCGCCGCGAGAAAGGCGACCTCGCGCAGTTCGCCGAGGCAGCATTGTCCGGCGGAGTCGACATCATCCAATTGCGCGACAAGGGCTCTGCCGGTGAGCGCGAGTTCGGCCCGCTCGAGGCCAAGGACGAATTGGTAGCGCTGGGCATTCTCGCGGCCGCAGCGCGACGCCACGGCGCATTGTTGGCCGTGAACGATCGCGCGGATCTCGCGATGGCTTCCGGTGCCGACATCCTCCACCTTGGCCAGAACGACATTCCCGTCCCCTACGCGCGAACCGTTGTCGGTGAAGACGTCGTCATCGGGCGTTCGACGAGTAGTCGCGCGCAAGCAAGTCTGGCCGCAATCGAAGAGGGTGTCGACTACTTCTGCACCGGGCCGGTCTGGGCGACACCGACCAAACCGAATCGAAGTGCGTCCGGTCTGGAACTGGTTCGATCGACCGCCGACGCCGCACCGCCGCGCCCCTGGTTCGCGATCGGCGGCATCGACGAGGATCGCCTGCCGGAGCTGCTCGATGCCGGTGCCACGCGCATCGTCGTCGTGCGTGCAATCACGCAGGCGTCGGATCCCCAGGCGGCTGCGCAGCGCCTCGCCGCCGCCGTCGCTGGACGCTGAAAACCGGTAACTGGCGACCGTCAACTGTTTGCCGGGCGATTTCTGCACAGTTACGGGTCAGCACGCCTGACTCGAAACATGAACGGAAGTTGTCCGATCAGACAACAAACCCCCAGTTCCTAGGTGCGATTGGATGTCCGAAAAGTCGGATTACGTGATCTTGATCACAGTTGTTTCGATTGCGTGTCACATCCCATTCGGTTTGTTGTAGTTTACCTCCAGTTACTAACTGAACCTAGGAGCACTAAATGGGATCCCTCGACACCGGCTCGCTCAGCACCGAATCGCTCGAAGACCTGAACCTCGGCAAGATCAGCGAGCTGCTCAAGCTCGGTATCACCGCGGTCAGCTTCATCACGGCGCTGAACTCGCTCAGCTGAGCCTCGTTTCGGTCGGGAGACCGAAACACAGAAGGGCCGGACTCCTGAGGAGTCCGGCCCTTCTGTGTATATGCCTTGTTAAGACTGCGTACTCGACGCCTCGGACAGGTTCTGGTCACTGCCTGACTGCTCACTGCCTTGGTGGGAACTGCCTTGGTGGGAACTGCCTTGGTGCGAGCTGACCGACAACCATCCGAAGCCACCGTCTTCGAGTACGACGGTGTGTGGGTCGCCGGCCTGTAGGTCTTCGGTCTCGGCTGGTACAGGCGCAGTCCGGAGCTCGGGCCACGAGGAACCGAATCCCGGATGCAATGGCAGCGAATCGACGTCGGCTTCACGCACCCACCGCAACTCGGTGCTCTCACCGTTGGCAACCGTCGACAGTGGATGTGCCGCATCAGCCACGACGGTGGTGTAGGTCCACCCGCTCTCCGCGTGCATCGTCACTACCTCACCGCGGACGCGAACGGCGTCTTCGGCGATTCCGGCTTCTTCGTGTGCCTCCCGGACAGCGGCGTGCGTCGTGCTTTCGTGTGAGTCCCGTGCTCCACCGGGCAATGCCCAGGTACCACCTTGATGGCTCCACGCCGCACGATGCTGCAGCAAGACCAGGGGCGATCCGTCCGAATCGGGGGCGCGCAGAAGCAGTCCAGCGGCTCCGTGTTTACCCCAATGCCGAGTACCGTCCGGTCCGATCGACCAACCGTCACCGTCACCACGCATCGACTACCTCGCTCCGCCTGCTCTCGCCGTTGTCCCACACTAACCGTTTCAAACTGCTCCAGGTGTAGGTGATGCTTATATGCTCGCGAAGATGCCCTGAATCATTTCTCGGCGGCATCATTTCTCGGTAGCCCGCCTACAGCGAAGTGAGGTGCTCGATGGTCGACCGTGTCGTCCCGTCCATCGAACCCCGGTCGCTGCCGCCCTCCGAGGGCACTTCGGTATCGGCGGAGGACGAGCGAGCACTTCTGCGGCGCGAACTCCAGGCATTCATGTCCTCGACGCCTGGCCGGTTGACCGTCGTCGGAGTGATCTTGATTGCGATCACCTTGATCGCCGGACTCCTCGCCACCGCAGCGATCGAGAACCGACAGGCGAACCTCGACCTCCTCCTCGTCGAAACCGAACCTCTCGCCAACTCGGCCCAGAACCTCTACAGCGCGTTGTCTTTGGCAGACGCCGCCGCGGCCACCGCCTTCATCTCCGGCGGCCTCGAACCCGCCGAAGTACGCGACCGATACACGCAGTCGATCGGTGAGGCGTCGGCGGAGATCGTCCAGGCGTCGGCCGGTCTCGACTCGACTGATCTTGCCGGGCACAGCGCGTTGACCACCATCTCGACCGACCTCTCCGTCTACACCGGGCTGGTCGAAACTGCACGGGCGAACAATCGCGTCGGAAACCCGGTCGGGGCAGCATATTTGAGCGAGGCCTCGCAGTTGATGCAGACCTCGCTGCTGCCGATGGCTCAGCAACTGCACGCCTCGCAGGAGACCCTGGTCTCGCAGGTACAGCGCGATTTCGAGACTCCACCGTGGTGGCCGATCGTGGCATTCGTCCTCGTGTTGTGCGCGCTGGTGGCAACACAGGTGTACTTCTCCCGCAAGAGTCGCCGACGCTTCAATCTCGGGTTGATCCTTGCCTCGCTCGCCGTCGCGGCTGCGCTGCTGTGGCTGCTCACCGTCGGACTGGTGTCCGCACTTGCCACCGGACGTGCACTCGACGCGGGCGCCGAGCCACTGCACGAACTGACCGAGGCCCGGATCATGGCACAGCAGGCACGTACCGTCGAAACCCTCACGTTGGCGAGACGGGATTCAACTGCCGAGGACAACGTGACGTTCACTCGCAAGGTCGACGCCCTGCGCGACATCCTCGAGGGCCTACGCAGCGACGAACGCGCCCGAGTGAACAACGAGGTGCTGACCGCCGCACTGGATTCGCGCGAGCAATGGGTGGCTGCGCACACGCGCATGTACGACCGTCTCGCGACCGGCGACTTCACTTCCGCTGCCGCCATCACCATCGGCTCCGGAGAACAGGATTCGGCCGCGGAATACGGAAAGCTCGATCACGAACTCTGGCAAGGAATCGTGGATTCGCGCACAAATCTTCGGTCCGACGTCTCGTACGCCTCACGTGTGTTGGCTGCCTCTGCACCGGGCATGACTGTATTGGCAGTTCTCGGAGTTGCCGGAATCTTCATCGGGTTCTGGCCCCGACTGCGGGAGTATCAGTGACGGGAGTACCGGAGATGCGGAGGAAGCTCCCGGCCGTGTGCGTCGCGGTTCTGGCAGCGGCCATGCTGGTGCTCGCCGGTTGCGGTGCGGATCGAGCCGAAGACTTGGACAACGCAGGCGCCACGTCGTACACGGAACCGCCGCTGCCGGCCGAGGCCACCATCGCTCCCAGCCCGACACCGACGACTACCGCGTCGTGCACCAACCTCACCGCGAGCCTGCGGCCCACCCCCGCAGACGCATCTCCGCAGCCACCCACGCCGAGCCTCGACGCCATCCGCGCCCGCGGGCGGCTGATCGTGGGCCTGGACACCGGTTCCAACCTCATGAGCTTTCGCGATCCGGCCACCGGGCGCCTCGAGGGTTTCGACGTGGACATCGCCCGCGAAATCGCCCGAGATCTGCTCGGTGACCCGGAGAAGATCGAGTACCGAATCCTGACGTCGGACGATCGGATCGCCGCACTCCAGGAATCGATGGTCGACGTGGTCGTCAAGACCATGACCATCACGTGCGAGCGGCGCGAGAAGGTCGACTTCTCGACGCAGTACTTCTCCGCTGAACAACGAATTCAGGTCTTGCAGGGGTCATCCGTCCGCGGCATCGACGACCTCGCAGGCAAGCGGGTCTGCGCTGCCCGGGGAACGACCTCGGCCACTCGAATCCAGCAACTCCAACCCGAAGCCACCGTCGTCACCGTCCCGATGTGGTCCGACTGCCTCGTCGTCCTCCAGCAGGGGCAGGTGGACGCGATCAGCACCGACGACACGATCCTCGCGGGCCTCGCCTCGCAAGACCCGTATCTCATGATGGTCGGTGGTTCACTGGGCGTCGAACCCTACGGAATCGGAGTGAACAAGGACAACCCCGACTTGGTCCGATTCGTCAACGGAACCCTCGAGCGGATCCGGGGTGACGGGACCTGGAACCGTATCTACGACCGTTGGCTCAGCGTCCTCGGTCCTTCACCCGGTCCCCCGCCGGCCGTCTACCGGGATTGAGGCTGACATGACCGAAGAATCCGGCCCCGAGCCCGACGCCACGCAAGCCTCCGTACGCCCCGAGCCTGACTCCACGCAAGCCTCCGTACGCCCCGAGCCTGACTCCACGCAGGCAGTTCACCGCGAGCCTGACTCCACGCAGGCATCCCTACGCTCCGAACCCGAAGCCACCGGTGCCTACGAGCGCCTCGAACCGACCTCGGCCCAGATACGAGGAACCACGCCGTCCGCATCCTCCTCCCCGACCGGCCGCTCCACTCGATCCCGCCGCAGCCGGTCGGGACGAAAGCTGCGCCTCGGCGGCGGCCTGGTCGAAGTTCCTCCCGTCCCGCAGATCGACCCCGCATCTGCGGTGATGAGTGACCCGACGGTCCCCGAGCGCAAACGGTTCTGTTGGAAATGCAACGAACCGGTCGGCCGTAAGAGCGCAAGCACCAAGGCAACTCAGCACGGCACCTGCCCCAAGTGCGGTTCCACTTTCGACTTCCGCCCACTCCTCGAAGAGGGCGAATTGGTATCAGGTCAATACGAGGTTCAAGGGCCCATCGCGCACGGCGGCCTGGGATGGATCTACCTCGCGATCGATCGCAATGTCAGCGACAGGTGGGTAGTTCTCAAGGGACTCTTGCATTTCGGTGATTCCGAAGCGCAAGCCGTTGCGGTGGCCGAGCGTCAGTTCCTCGCCGAGGTCGCCAACCCCAGCATCGTCAAGATCTTCAACTTCGTCGAGCATCCGCGCCCGGACGGGACACCCATGGGGTACATCGTCATGGAGTACGTGGGCGGGCGATCATTGCGCGAGGTGCTAGCCGAATTCCCGGACGGCAAGCACATGCCGATCGAGCAGGCAATCGGCTACGTACTGGAAATCCTTCCGGCGCTGAGCTATCTGCATTCCACCGGCCTGGCGTACAACGACCTCAAACCTGAGAACGTGATGGTCACCGAGGACCAACTGAAGCTGATCGACCTCGGCGCCGTGTCCGGGATCGAAGACTACGGATACCTGTACGGCACTGCCGGCTATCAAGCGCCGGAGATCATCGAGACCGGCCCGACCATCGCCTCCGACATCTTCACCGTCGGAAGAACACTCGCGGTTCTCACCCTCGACATGCCCTCGAAGCACGGACGGTACCTCGACGGCCTTCCCGAACCCGAGGACGAGCCACTGCTGCGGGACAACGAGTTCTTCCACCGCCTGCTGCTGCGCGCCACCGATCCGGATCCGAAGAAGCGTTTCCAGTCGGCCGAGGAGATCGCGGGCCAACTCACCGGCGTTCTGCGAGAAATCCTCGCGGAGCAGACCGGGCAGGAGAATCCCGGGCTCTCGCTCGTGTTCAGCAGGCAGCGAACGTCTTTCGGCACCGACGAATTGGTCGGGCCAACCGATGTGTACGTCGACGGTATCAGCCACGACGCTGCTCTCGATCCGCGCGAAGTTGCGCACGCACTTCCCATCCCGTTGGTCGACCCCACCGATCCCAGCGCGCCGTTGCTGGCGGCAGCGGTGCACAGCGAACCGTCTCAGACTCTCGATGCTCTCAAGCATGCCCGTGAGAACGGAATCGACCGAACATCCGGCACACCGGCGGCCGCTATCTCCGGCGAGGTCCGACTGGCCGAGGCCAAGGCTCATCTCGATCTCGGCGATCCGGAGACCGCGCTGAGTGTTCTGGACGAACTCCAGCAGAGCATCGGTGATCACTGGAAGATCCAGTGGTATCGAGGGCTTGCAGCGTTGCAACTGGACCGATTCGAGCCCGCCTTCAGTCATTTCGAGACCGTCCTGACGGCTCTGCCGGGCGAGGCTGCACCCAAACTCGCGTTGGCGGCGACAGCAGAACTGATCCTCCAGCATTGGGAGAGCGACGACCCGGACCAATGGTGCCGCTTCTCGGAGAAGTACTACCGCACCGTCTGGCGGACCGAACGGAACTACGTCAGCGCAGCATTCGGGCTCGCCAGGCAACTCGCCGATCACGGCAACAAGAAGGCAGCCATCGCCGCCCTCGACGAAGTTCCCACGTCTTCCCGGCACTACAACGTCGCACGGATGTCGAGCGCTCTGACGATGCTGTCCGGCGTTCCGATCGCCGAACTCGACGAATCGACTCTGAGGGAAGCCGCCCGTCGCGTTCGCGCGCTACCGGCCGAGGAGAGCCGAAGTCTGCAGATGCGAACCCTGGTGTTGGGTACGGCACTCGATTGGATTCGCTACGGAAACCGCTCGCACACCGAACTCGAACCCATCCTCGACCTGCCATTCACCGAGCAGGGTCTGCGCACCGGAGCCGAAGCCTGCCTTCGCGCCCTCGCCCGCGCCACGACCTCCCGCACGCACCGCTACGCCCTCGTGGACCGGGCGAACGCGGTGCGTCCGCGCAGCAATTTCTGACGCGCTCCCCGAGATTTACAGCGCGGCCACCAAAGCCTTCGCCGCGCGGGCGATCGCCAACTCCTCGTTGGTGGGGACCACCAGCACCTCGACGGCCGACGTGGATGCGGAGATACGACGCTCGTCGCGGCTCTTCGCCTCGTTGAGAGCCGGGTCGACCTCGATTCCGAGACGGGAGAGGCCGGCCAGGCTGTCACGTCGTACGTCGATGTTGTTCTCGCCAACACCGCCGGTGAAGGTGATGACGTCGACGCCACCGAGTTGAACGATGAAGGCGCCGATGTACTTACGGAGCATGTGTACGTAGACGTCGTAGGCAAGTTGTGCGTCTTCGTCGCCGCCCTCGATCAGTGCGAGCAGGGCACGGAAATCGTTGACTCCCGACAGTCCCTTCAAACCGGAACGACGGTTGAGGAGGTCGTCGATCTCGTCGACCTTCATTCCCGAGTTGCGGTTGAGGTGCAAGATGATGCCTGGGTCGATGTCGCCACTGCGGGTGCCCATGACAAGACCCTCGAGCGGGGTGAGGCCCATCGTGGTGTCGATAGCCTTGCCGCCCTTGATTGCCGAGGCCGAAGCGCCGTTTCCGAGGTGCAGAACGATCTGATTCAGCTCGGCCGGATCCTTGCCGAGGAAGTCCGCGACTCGTCCCGACACGTATTCGTGTGAGGTCCCGTGGAAGCCGTATCGACGAATCTGGTTGGCCTTGGCCACATCCCGATCGATCGCGTAGGTCGACGCTGCGGCGGGCAGCGTGTGAAAGAAGGCAGTGTCGAACACTGCTACGTGCGGAACGTCTGGCAGTTCTTCGCGCGCCACCTCGATACCGATCACGTTGGCCGGATTGTGCAGCGGCGCAAGGTTCGACAGATCCTCGATTGCTTTCACGACGCCGTCGTCGATGAGCGTCGGCGAATAGAAGATGTCACCACCGTGCACGACTCGGTGACCGACGGCGATGATTCCTGCCTCGCTCAGCGGCCGTCCGACCTCGGCGACGATGTCGAGCACCATCTTCAGTCCCGCACGGTGATCGGCGATGGGGAGGCTGCGGTCCTCGACTCCGGTGCGGTGGTTGTAGACGATGTGGCCGTCGGGTTCACCGATACGCTCGATGAGGCCGTGCGCTACCGATTCCGCTGTATCCGGATGCACGAGTTGAAATTTGATCGATGACGAGCCGGAATTGATGACCAGTACGGTGCCGTCGCTCACGCTTACGCTCCCTGTGCCTGTATTGCCGTGATAGCCACGGTGTTGACGATGTCCTGGACCAACGCTCCACGCGAGAGATCGTTGACCGGCTTGTTCAGTCCCTGCAGAACCGGGCCGACGGCGATAGCGCCGGCGCTACGCTGCACTGCCTTGTAGGTGTTGTTGCCGGTGTTCAAGTCCGGGAATACGAACACCGTGGCCTTGCCCGCCACCAGAGAATCCGGCATCTTCTTGTCAGCGACACTCTGCTCGACGGCCGCGTCGTACTGAATGGGCCCTTCCACCAATAGGTCTGGTCGGCGCTCGCGCACCAACGCGGTCGCGGTGCGAACCTTGTCGACGTCGGCTCCACTGCCCGAATCGCCGGTGGAGTACGAGAGCATCGCAATGCGCGGATCGATACCGAACTGCGACGCCGTCTGTGCGGACGAGATCGCGATGTCCGCCAACTGCTCCGACGTCGGGTCCGGAACCACGGCGCAGTCACCGTAGGAGAGAACGCGGTCGGCCAGGCACATCAGGAAGATGCTCGAAACCGTCGAAACTCCGGGGGCCGTCTTGATGATCTCGAACGAGGGCCGGATCGTGTGAGCGGTGGTGTGGGCGGCACCGGAGACCATGCCGTCGGCAATACCCAAGTGCACCATCATCGTTCCGAAGTACGAGATGTCGGCGATCACCTCGCGTGCCCGCTCGATGGTCATGCCCTTGTGCGCCCGCAGCGCGGTGTATTCCTGTGCGAAGCGCTCGGTGTACTCGGACTGCGCGGGCGCGAGGACCTGCGCGCCGCTGATGTCCACGCCGAGTTCCGCTGCGCGTCGACGCACACTGGGTTCGTCGCCGAGGATCGTCAGGTCGGCAACCTGGCGCTGCAGCAGCCGGCCGGCCGCGCGCAGGATCCGGTCGTCGTCACCCTCCGGGAGGACGATGTGCTTGCGATCGCGTCGAGCGCGGTCGATGAGCTTGTACTCGAACATCTGTGGGGTCACGACCGACGGAATCGGCAGTGCCAGTCGGTCCATCAGGACGTCGGCGTCGACGCGCTGTTCCATCAAGCTCAGCGCAGTGTCGACCTTTCGCTGCGAACCGACTGCCACGCGTCCGCGGGTTTGGGCTGCAGCGCTTGCGGTGTCGAAAGTGCCGAGGGTTGTCGTGAGGATCGGAAGACGCTGTTTGAGGCCGGCCATCAACGCCGCGATGGCCGGGTGCGGCGTGATCCCGCCATTCATGATGATGCCCGCGAGCGACGGAAATCCCTCCGCCTCATGCGCATTGAGCAACGCGAGCAGCACGTCCGAGCGGTCACCCGGTGCGATGACGACCATGCCCTCGACCAGACGCTCGAGGATGTGCTCGGCGGTCATGCCGCCCACCATCACCTTCAGTGCCTCACGGTGCAGCAGTTCCGGGTCACCCGAGTACAACTCGCCGCCGGTGGCTTCCATCAACTCGGCCATCGTGGGTGAGACGAGCAACGGAATCTCCGGCAGGCTCCACGTCGGAACACCGATGTCGGACAGGGCTGCGGTGACCTCGTCGAGCTTGTCGGGATCGCAGCGATTGGCGACGACCGCGAGCAGGTGAGCGTGGTTGGCAGCCAACTCGGCGGCGCACAGGTGCGCGAGCTGAGCAACCTCCTCGACGCTGCGCCGAGCGCCTCGAACCGCCAACAGGACCGGCGCTCCCAGGTTCACAGCGATGCGGGCGTTGAAGCTCAATTCGCTGGGGCTTGCGACGTCGGTGTAGTCACTTCCGATGATCACGACGGCGTCGCACTGCTCGGCCACGGTGTGGTACTTCGCGACGATGTCGGCCAGTGCGGCTTCCGGATCGGCGTGAACTTGCTCGTAGGTGACGCCGAGTGCGTCGGCGTAGGAGAGATCGGCAGTGGTGTGCTCTAGCAGCAGTTCGAGGATGTAGTCGGTTTCCTCGGTCGAGCGGGCGATCGGGCGGAAGACACCGACCCGGGCGACAGTCGCGCACAACATCTGCAGCACGCCAAGCGCGATGGTGGATTTTCCGGTGTCACCTTCAGGGGAGGCGACGTAGACACTCGACACGGCAGCGGGCGCTTCTGGCATGCCCAACAGCCTAGTGTGGGCCGCCGCCCACCTTGCCACTGATCGTGGTCACGCTCACGGTGCAGCCGACAACCGGCCGCTACGAGAAAGACGAACGGTGCCTGCCACACGTCGAGTGGCAGACACCGTTCAGTTGATCTCGAGGATCAGCCAAGAGCACGCAGGCGGGGCGCGAGGTCACGCTCGAACAGTTCGAGGAAGCGGCGCTGATCGTGGCCCGGTGCGTGGAACACCAGGTGATTGAGACCGGCGTCGACGTAGGCCTTGACCTGCTCGACGGCGTCGTCGGGATCGGAAGCGACGATCCAGCGCTTGGCCACCTGCTCGATGGGCAGAGCGTCGGCAGCTGCTTCCATTTCGATCGGATCCTCGATGCTGTGCTTCTGCTCCGGCGTCAGGGACAGCGGCGCCCAGAAACGCGTGTTCTCGAGTGCAGCCTCCGGGTCGGTGTCGTAGCTGATCTTGATCTCGATCATCTTGTCGATGTCGGCGACGTCGCGCTCGGCCTTGGCTGCGCCCTCGGCAACCGCCGGAAGCAACTTCTCGGTGTAGAGCTCCATGCCCTTGCCGGAGGTGCAGATGAAGCCGTCACCGGCACGTCCCGCGTACCGGGCGACAACGGGTCCACCGGCCGCGATGTACACGGGAATCCCACCCTCGGGGACGTCGTAGATCGACGCGCCACGAGTGGTGAAGTACTCGCCTTCGAAGTCGACACGATCGCCCAGCCACAGCTCACGCATCAGCCGCACCGACTCACGCAGGCGCGCGAAGCGTTCCTTGAACTCGGGCCACTCGCCCTGGAAGCCGGTGGCGATCTCGTTGAGAGCCTCACCGCTGCCGACGCCGAGCATGATGCGCCCCGGGTAGAGACATCCCATCGTCGCGAACGCCTGAGCGATGACCGCCGGGTTGTAGCGGAACGTCGGCGTCATCACGGACGTGCCGATCTGCACGCGCTCGGTGCGCTCACCGACGGCCGTCATCCAGGCGAGCGAGAACGGCGCGTGTCCACCGTTGTGGCGCCACGGCTGGAAATGATCGCTTACCGCAACGGAATCCATGCCGTGCTGCTCTGCCAGAACTGCCAGCTCTACCAGTTCGCGAGGGCCGAATTGCTCGGCCGATGCCTTGTATCCGAGCTTGAGTTCCTGCGCCACCGTGCACTCCCTTGTCGTCTGTTTCGTTTACTTCTCTGACGTGCTTCTCGTTCTTTGCAGACTATCCAGACACCGCTCGGACTTCTCTGCGTATCTCAGCGAGGTATCTCAGCGAGCGAGGCTGGTAACCACCGTTGCCACGCCGGCCGCGACGGCAACCCCGGCCAATGCCAGTGCGAACAGCCACAGCGCATGCGGTTCCGGCATCGCCGCTCCGTCCTCGAGCGCCTTCTTCACCTGTAGCCAGCGTCGCATACCGACAAGGGCGGCTGCTGCCGAGAGTGCGATCAATGTCAGACCGAGCGCCGTACGAACCCACCCTGTACTCCACTCGGGGACCAACTGGACGACGGCAATGCCGCCCGCCAGCAGGGCAAGCGAGCTACGCATCCACGCGAGGAAGGTGCGCTCGCTGGCAAGGGTGAATCGCTCGTCCGGGCGGTTCGGTTCACTCATGCGTGCTCGCCTCCGTGGGGTGCCACCAGATCCGGGTCCTGACGCCAGTCGTAGACGACCTCGGTGCGCAGAACGATGTCCTGCAACGATCGTCGCCGCCGATCGACCGCCGACCACAGCAATCCGAAGGCGAAGAGCACACAGAGCACCGCACGGATGAAGGCGAGCGGCCAACGGACCAACCGGTGACCCGACGTGATCACCCGCAGCCCCATCACGAGGGAGCCGACAGTTCGACCGGTGGTCGCCCAGCAGGCAGTCAGGTAGGCCACCGAGACGCCGAGAAATGCCGTCGTGGACAGGAAGATTCCCGGTTCCGAGAACGTGAAACTCTGCGGCGAGAAGAGCAATCGAACAAAGGCCAAGGCCACGTACACGGAACCCATCAGGATCAGCACGACGCCCAGGTCGATCAGTCCGGCGAGGCCACGGGTGACGATTCCGGCCGGGCCGGAATTCTCCTGGGCCACTAGCGTTCACCTGCGTTCGTGTCCGGATGCGGCTCGTGTGAGGGTGGTGCGTTGTCGCGGCCGAACAATCGTCCGACGAACCCGGCGACAGCGTCGTCCGCCTGCATCCCCTGCACGCGCGCCCCGTGCACGGCTTCGGTGGAGAGTGAACCGGTCGATTCACGAATCATCTGTGGGAGGTCGACACCCTCGATGACCTGGTCGGCGATCTTGAGGAGGTCGACGCGGTCGATCTGGCGCTCGAGGTCGACGCTGTCGACGATGCCGTCGAGGTCGAGGCGATCGATCACTGCTTTGACGTCGAGTCGGCTCGCGATCGCATCGACGTCGACGCGATCGATGATCGGTTCGAGCGAGACCCGTTCGGCAATCTTGTCCACGTCGATGTTCTCGGCGATCTTGTCGATGTCCACGTGGTCCACGACGATCTTCGTGATGTCGACTTCGGCAAGAGCAGCGTCGACGACAGCTTTGATCACCGTTCTCAACGTGGAATCGGCAAATTCCGCTGTCGAGCGAATCGCTTCCGTGCCGCGGGTGGCGACCTGGGTGATCGCGTCGTCGAGTGCGTCACCGACAACGGGGATCCGCTGCACCGAATCAATGGCGAGACCAGCGGTTCTGCGCGCCGCACCAGCCGTGATCGCGGCCAGCCCGAAGGCCAGCCGAATCACGTCGGATTCGGGGTGATGCGACTGCGATCCCACGCAATTGTCTCCATCTTCTTACCGGACTGTTATCCGGACATTCGTCACTCTCCTTCGCATTGTGCCACTGTTGGTAGGCACAAATACGCTGTCCGGCTTGCGCCAGGGGGAAATAATGAAGGCACGTCGATTCACGGTCCGATTGACGATGGCGGTGGCCATGGCTGCCGGCTTTCTCGGGCTCAGCGCGCCGACCGCGAGCGCGGATTCAGTGGTCAGCCGCATCGATGTCTACTCCCCCTCCATGGGACCGCTGGATCGCCAACGACGTGATTTCCCCGGCCGGCGGTGGCCCCGCCCCTACCTTCTACCTGTTGACCGGCGTCGGCGGCGGTGAGGACGGAATCTCGTGGTTCAACAACACCGGAGTTCGTGACTTCTTCGACGACAAGCACGTCAACGTGGTCATGCCGGTCGGCGGCAAGTTCAGCATGTACACCGACTGGAACGCCGACGATCCGGTGCTCGGCCGCAACAAATGGCAGACGTACCTCACCAAGGAACTACCGGCAGCGGTCAACGCTCGATACAACACGACCGGCGTCAACGCACTCGGCGGCGTGTCGATGGCCGGTGGACCGGTTCTGGACCTCGCGATCCAGTCGCCGGGCACCTACCGCGCCGTCGGCTCGTACAGCGGCTGCCCGCGCGCCGGCGACCCGCTCGGCCAGGCTGCGGTGCGCTCGATGGTCGAGATACTCGGCGGAGGAAACGCGGCCAACATGTGGGGGCCGTGGGGTAGCCCGCAGTGGGCTGCTCACGACCCGCTGATCAATGCCGAGAAACTGCGCGGCACAGCGCTGTTCATCTCCACCGGCAACGGCCTTCCCGGTCCGGTGGACGGAATCAACTCACTGGCGATGGCTGCCGGAGTCGTTCCCGGCGCTGTGCTCGAAGGCATCACCAACATGTGCACCGCTGCCCTACAGGGTCGATTCGGTCAGCTCGGCATTCCCGCGACGTTCAGCTTCCGGCCTGAAGGCACCCACACCTGGGGACTCTTCGAAGCCGACATGCGTGCGTCGTGGCCGATGATCGCGGGCGCGATCGGGGCGTGAGCCTCACGGCCCGCCTTTCAAGCCATGGCGTCAGGTGAGACTGCGCGCCCAGTCCCGCATCCCGGCGGGGCCGGTGCCAGTGGCGTATTCAGCGAACCACACCCGGGACACGCCGAGTGTGATCGCGGCACCCATGCACATCAGGCATGGTTCGAGATTGACCGCCAATGTCAATTCTCCTGACGCTCGAGTGAACCCGAGAGCCTCGTCGGCCTGCAAGAGCGCTTGAAGGTCCGCATGGACTACCCGTCGGCCGAGTGCCCGTTCTTGCGTATACGCCCGCCCGAGCACACGGTCGTCGTCGAACACGACTGCCCCGATCGGCATCTCCCCGAGTTCCATGCCCTCACTCGCTACGTCAAGAGCAAGCGAAAGCGCATCTCGGGGCGAAAACATCACTCGACACTAATGGACAAAGGCAAGCTCATGCTGCCAGTAGTGCGGGTAGTCCCCATTCCTTGGCAAGCAGCTCGTACGAGCGCAGGCGATCCTCGTGCCGATGGGTCACCCCGGTGATCACCAATTCGTCCGCTCCGGTGAGCTTCTGCAAACTGTCGAGCCTGTCGGCGACGGTGGTGGGTGAACCGACGAACTGCGTGATCAGCCGATCCTCCACTACTGCTTTGTCGGCATCGGAAAGTGGGAGCGCTGTGGCCGGATCGGGGTACGGGATGGCGCCGTGCCCGCTGCGAATGCTGTGTGTCCAGTGCGCGAACGTCGACGCCAACTCTCTCGCCGTCGCATCGTCCTCTGCGGCAACAACATCCGCGGAGACGACGACATACGGCTCCGACAGAACTGCCGACGGCCGGAATGCTGCACGGTATGCCTCGACGGCATCAAGCGTACTCGAGGGCGCCACATGGTAATTCGCGCCGAACGGCAATCCGAGTCGTCCGGCGAGTTCGGCACTGGGGCCTGCGCTGCTTCCGAAAACCCACAATTCGACGTCGGCGTCCTCACCGGGACTGGCGTGCAATTCGATGCCGTCGCGGGTGCGGTGGGTGCCGTTCAGGAGCGAGAGTATGTCGTCGACCTGCTGCTCGAAATCGGGCGCCTGTGAGCCCGGAAACGCCAATGCCTCGAACGACGCCTGCAATCTCGGTGACGTGAGAAGACCGGTTGGATCGAAGGGCGCCGGGATCACGACGCCGTCGCGTACGACGGTCTCCCGCTTCGATTCTGCCGGGGCGGGCGTTCCGGCAGCGACGGCACGAAGTGCCTCCACCCGACGCTGTCCGCTGCGCCCGATACCGAGATCGATACGACCCGGATACAACGCTTCGACGGTACCGAAGGCCTCGACCACTTGAGCTGCCGTGTTGTTGCCCAGCAGCACGGCGGCCGAGCCGACGCGAATGGTGTTGGTCGCGGCCGCAATCAGTCCGACCAGAACGGCCGGTGACGAGCTGGCTACGCCGACGAAGTGGTGTTCGGCGACCCAGTACCTCTTGTATCCCCACGCTTCGGCAGAACGAGCGAGGTCCAGCGAGTTCCGCAAGGCCTGGCGGGCCGTTTCACCCTCACTGATCGGAGAGAGGTCGAGTACGGACAGGGGCGCGCTCACCTCGGTGCGCTTCCGTCGCGGGTCTTCGGTGTCTTCTCGCCGGCTTCCACCGCGAACGGCAAACGATTCTCGGCGGGGGCGACGGGGCACGTCGCGTAATCGGTGAAGGCGCAGGGCAGGTTCGACGCCCGATTGAAATCGAGGGCTACCGCACCACCGGGCTCCGGTGCGCTCACGTGCAGCGAGCGTGCGGCCGGGTAGGTGGATACACCACTGGTCGCGTCGGTGAACAGGATGTGAAAGCCGTTGTCCTTGCCCGCGAACGCAATCAGCGTATGCGTTGCACCATCGTGTTCGAAGCTGATGGTTCCGCGGGCGTCGTGATGATGCTCGAGGCGCTCGACGACCGCACCCGTCGTCACCGTGCGAGCCTCCTCGAAAGCTGTGAAGACACCCTCGATGCGCCACTGCGGGTTCGGCTCGAAGGTCGGGATACCACTGAACTGCGCCAATGCCGGGGCCGACGAATCGTGGATCCGCAGAGCTACCTCGCCGGTGCGGCGGATGACCTCGACCAACCGCGCGCCCTGCTTGACGATCAGTCCCGGCGCCCCCTCGATCGGATTCAGAGTGAGTGAACCGTCCACTGCGACGCCGTCGATCGAGAGGTCGTCGGCCGGCGTCGCGGTGACGACAACGGCATTCGCGTCGGCGCGCCACGCACCGGGCAGGTCCGTGAAGGTGGAATCGGTGTCAACCAGCCAATGCAACGCAGTCAGGCTCAGCCAGCCGAGCGGTTCGCTGAAGGTGGCGTCGCGCGAGGCATGCCAGGCATTCCACTCGCCGGTGAAGGTGCTGGTGGAAGTGTCGGTAACGGTCATGATGCGCGGACTCCTTCAGCCTGCTCGTACGGGTGGCGCAGCCCGAGATGGCTGCGCAGGGTGGTTCCTGAGTATTCGGTCCGGAAACTGCCGCGGTCCTGTAGTTCTGGTACGACGGTGTCGATGAACTCGTCGAGGCCCGCGGGGGTGATGTGGGGAACGAGAATGAATCCGTCGCTCGCGTCGCCCTGGACGTAGGTGTCGATCTCGGCAGCCACCTCCGCTGCACTACCCACGAACTGTTGGCGGGCAGTCACTTCGATGATGAGTTCACGGATGCTGAGGTTTTCGGCCTCGGCCTTGGCACGCCACTGATCTGCGACCGCTCGCGGATCCTTGACGTGGCGGACGCGTCCGCGGGTGATGTTGACGTCGTCCGACGGATCTTCCTTCGGCAACGGGCCGTCGGCGTCGTACTGGGAAAGGTCTCTGCCCCAGACTTGTTCGAGAAAAGCGATGGCAGTCTGGGGTCCGACCTGCTGCCGCCGGATGTGATACGCCTTCTCCTGTGCGTCCGCGGCGTTGTCACCGAGCACGAAGGTGGCGGCGGGGAGAATCTTGAGGTCTGCGTGCGTGCGTCCGTACTTGGCCAAGCGTCCCTTCACGTCGGCGTAGAAGGCCTTGCCTGCTTCGAGCGTTCCGTGCCCGGTGAAGATGGCGTCTGCCTTGGCGGCGCCGAACTCGCGTCCTTCGTCGGAGTCACCTGCCTGCAGCAGGACTGGGTGTCCTTGGGGACTCCGAGGTACCTCGAAGCGTCCGGTGATGTCGAACTGCTTACCGGAGTGTTGGAACTGACCGACCTGCTGGTCGGTGGCAAAAACGCCGCGCTCACGGTCGACGATCGGACGATCGATGCTCCAACTGTCCCACAGAGTCCGTACTGCGTCGACCAACTCGTTTGCGCGTGCGTACCGCTCGGAATGCTCCAGATACCCACCGCGGCGGAAGTTCTCACCGGTAAAGGCATCCGAAGAGGTGACCAGGTTCCACGCGGCGCGGCCGTCGGAGAGATGATCGAGCGTCGAGAACTGCTTGGCCAACTCGTATGGCTCGTTGAACGTGGTGTTGATCGTCCCGGCCAGGCCGAGATGCGTTGTCACACCGGCAACCGCGTTGAGAATACTGAACGTGTCCGGGCGACCGACCACGTCGAGGTCGTGAATCTTGCCCTGATGCTCGCGCAGGCGCAAACCCTCTGCGAGGAAGAAGAAGTCGAACAATCCGCGTTCGGCACTGCGGGCGAGATGCTCGAACGAGCTGAACTCGATCTGGCTCTTGGACGCCGGATCGGTCCACACCGTGGTGTTGTTCACGCCGGGGAAGTGAGCACCCAGGTGAACTTGCTTGCGAATCCTGTTCTGTGTCATCGGTGTTCCTGTTCTCTGTTCGCGCTACGCGAACTGATTGACGGGCAACTCGAAACCCAACCGCTCGCGCAGCGTCGGGCCGGTAGTCGGTCGCGGATTGAGAGTCGGCACCACGTCCGCCGCGATCTTCTCCACTGCGGCAGCCAAAGCCAAGGGACGCAGGACAACACCGTCGACCCCGGCCAGCCCACCGATCTCGCGAAGGAGGACAGTCAGGCCGGCGCTGTCACCGCGATAGAACAGCGAGTGCGGGGCGTACGGCGCTCCCGCCCATTCCTCGAGTTCCGCCAGAGCGTCGTCGGCGGCTCCGCGATCAGCGCCGAGAAGCACGTCGACGTCGAGGAGAACCCTGACGCTGCGCCCGAGGGCAGCGGCATTCGCGTGGACCAACTTGGCCGTGGCGTTGGCCTCGCCGAGGTCGGTTGCCGAGATCCGAATCAGATCTCCGCGCGCAACAGCGAGCTCGCGTGCCTCCGGCCTGCTCGCGTCGACGGCGATCAGCGGCTGCCCCTGCGGGGAGCGCGGCGTGATGGACGGCCCCTTGACGGAAAAGTTCTTTCCCTCGAAGTCGATGTAGTGCAGCTTGTCTCGATCGATGAATCGTCCGCTCGCAGCGTCCCGTATCTCGGCGTCGTCCTCCCAGCTGTCCCACAGCCGACTGACCACCTCGACAGCCTCGGACGCTTCCTCCCACGCGGACTCGGGGCCCTGCACTGCCTTTCGGCCGAACAACGACGCCTGCTCAGCGGTGTCGGACACCGCGACCTGCCAGCCGGCCCGCCCCGCTGAGGAGTAGTCGATACTCGCGACGGCCTTGGAGATGTGGAACGGCTCGGTGTGCGTGACTGTCGCAGTGGGGATCAGGCCGATACGCGAGGTCACAGCACTCAGTCGCGCCGCAGTTGCAACCGCCTCCAATCTGCCCCGCACTGCGTGCTGGCCCTCGGATTGCAGTCCGAACGAGTCAGGGAGGAACGCCAGATCCACCCCACCCCGATCCGCGGCGGTCACCAGGTCCACCCAGTACGAGGGCGTGAACAGATCTTCGGCGCGCGAATCCTCGCGTCGCCAGGAGTACGGATGAGCTCCGGTTCCCTCGAATTCGAGGCCGACCAGGAATGCTCCGGAACTACGCTCGGACATGTTCGGCCTTTCGTGTCGAATGATCCCGCCCGGGGATCGCGTCGAGAAGTGTGCGTGTGTACTCGTTTCGGGGATTGTCGAAAATCTCGGTGGTAGCACCGATTTCGAGCAATCGCCCGGCCTGCATGACGCCGACCACGTCGCTGATCTGGCGAACAACCGCAAGATCGTGGGAGATGAAGAGATAGGTCAGGCCCAGTTCGCGCTGCAACTCGTCGAGTAGCGCCAGAATCTGCGCTTGCACCGAGACGTCGAGAGCGGACACAGGTTCGTCGAGAACGAGCAGGTCCGGCTTCAAAGCGAGCGCACGAGCGATCGCCACCCGTTGACGCTGGCCGCCCGAGAGTTCGGCCGGTTTGCGGCTCAGGAACTGCTCGGGAAGTGCAACCTGATCGAGCAACTCTGCTGCACGACTCTGCTGCTGGCTGCGTCCACCAACCTTGAAGGCCCGCAGCGGCTCCGCAACGATGTCCTGGACGGACAATTTCGGGTCAAGTGATGCATAGGGGTTCTGGTACACGAGCTGGATCTTTCGGCGCAGCTCGCGCAGATCGCTGCCCTTGACCTTCGTGATGTCGTGTCCGTCGAAGGAGATGGTGCCGGCATCCGCCTGCTCCAACCGCACGGCGATGCGCGCCGTGGTCGACTTGCCGGAGCCCGACTCCCCCACCAACGACACCGTCTGACCACGCGGAACAGTCAGCGATACCTCGTTCACCGCGGTGATCGAACTCCCGCGTCCGACGTTGAAACGCTTGGTGATTCCGGTCAACGTCAGCAGCGGGCTCGTATCCTGACGGACCGGCCGATCGACCGGTCCCGAGGACAGGCTCGGAGCCGAGTCGAGCAGCTTCTTCGTGTACTCGTGTCGCGGGTTGTCCAGAATATCTGCGGTGCGGCCGGATTCGACGATCCTGCCGCCCTGCATCACCAGGATCCGGTCCGCGCGGTCTGCGGCCACTCCCAGGTCGTGCGTGATCAGGAGCACGGCGGCACCGGATTCGGCGATTCGCTCGTCCAAGTGGTCGAGGATGCGTCGTTGAACCGTGACGTCCAGAGCACTGGTCGGCTCGTCGGCGATGATGAGGGCGGGGTTCGCGACAAGCGCGATACCGATCAGAACTCGTTGCCGCATACCGCCGGAGAGCTCGTGTGGGTACTGGCGTGCTCGGATTTCCGGCCGGTCGATACCCGCGCGCTCGAGCACCTCGACGGCGTCCAACCGGGCTTTGCGACGGTCTGCGAGGCCGTGGATCCGGAGGACTTCTGCAACCTGGTCGCCGATCCTCGTCACCGGGTTGAGCGAGGTCGTCGGATCCTGCGGCACCAAACCGATACGCGCGCCGCGGATTCGCTGCCATGCACGGTCGGAATACGAGTCGATCTGTTCACCCTCGAACTCGACGGTCCCGCCGGTGACGTGGCCACTGCCGGCGAGCAGACCCAATATCGCGTGTGCCGTGGTCGACTTACCGGAACCCGATTCCCCGACCACCGCAACTACTTCGCCCCGACCGACGGTGAAGCTCACGCCGGATACCGCGGGCTCGGCGCCGTAGGCGATCTGTAAGTCGGTGACGGAAAGCAACTGTTCCTCGGTCGTGCTCATCGCCGGTTGTTCCTTTCGATCTCGTGGCCGATACGGTGTGCCGAGATGACCACGGCGACAATCGCGAGACCGGGAAGTGTTGTCATCCACCAGGCATTGGCGAGGAAATTGCGTCCCTCGGATACCAGCGATCCCCATTCCGGGGTAGGCGGAACGGCGCCGAATCCCAAGAAGCTCAGAGCCGACACCGCCAGTACCGCCTGCCCGAACTCGACAGCGGACAGCGCGACCACCGGCGCGTAGGAGTTGGGAAGCACGTGCCGACGCAGGACACCGAGCCACTGCACACCTGAACTGAACGCAGCCTCGACGTACTGAGCTCCGCGCACCCGCATCACTTCGGCACGCATCACTCGCGCGAAATTGGCGACCATACTGACGCCGACAGCAATGGCGACGTTGATGGTGCCGAAGCCGAGTGCGGTGACAAGGGCCAACGAGAGCAGCAGTGCCGGAATGGACAGCAGCACGTCGACGAGGCGCATCAGCACGGCGTCGACGACGCCACCGACAAAGCCCGCGAGCAATCCGATTATCGATCCCGCCACCAATGCGATTCCGACCGCCACCAAGGTTGCGGTCAGGGACAGCGCGGCGCCGTGCACGAACCGTGTGTACAGGTCACGTCCGAGATTGTCGGTTCCGAACCAGTGAGCCAGGCTCGGGCCCTGCAGTTTGTCCGCCGGGACACCGGACAACGGATCGCCGCTGGCGAAAAATCCGGGTGCGACGGCAAAGCCGATGGCAAGCAACACGATCAACACCGGAATGACCAAGCCGGGCTTTCGGATCCAGCCGATGGCCGTGGACTTTCGGCGCGAGACAACAGGTGCCTTCGCCTCGACGCTCGGATCGAGGAGTAGGGGTTCGATCAATGTGTCAGACATGAGCCGGCTCCAGATCGGTCGAGCTTTCGGTATTCGACTTTTCGGTGTGACTCTTCTTCGTCTGGATGATCCGTGGATCTATCAAGGGGTAGAAGAGGTCGACCGCGAGGTTGACGAGCACGAACACGAGAGAGGCGAACACAACGACTCCCTGCACCACCGGGATGTCCTGCGCCATCACCGACGTCTGTGTCAGACGGCCGACGCCCGCGCGAGAGAACACCGTTTCCACAACCACCGAGCCGGCGAGCAGCGTGCCGACCAGCACACCGGCAATGGTGAATGCCGGAATGCTCGCCAGTCGCAACGCGTGACGGGTCTGCACGCGCCAACGGCTTGCGCCCTTGGCGTACGCAGTCTCCACGTGCGGCGAACGTAGCGTCGACTGCAGGCTGGTCGTGAGCACCTGCGCGATCACCGCGCCGGTCGGGATCGCCAAGGTGATCGCCGGAAGAATCACCGTTGCAAATCCCTTGTCTCCGAATGCCGGGAAGATGTGCAGACGGAACGAGAAGAGTTGCAGAAGAATCAGGCCCACCCAGAAAGTAGGCACTGCCACACCCAGCGGCGGCAGAGAGAAAAACAGGTTCGCGAGCCACCGCTTGCGGGTGTAGGTAGCGAAGAACGCGATCGCCACTCCGAACAACACGGCCAGAACCAAGGCGGTGGTTGCCAGCACCAGAGTGCTGGGCAGCGCCGAGAAGATGGCATCCGTCACCGACTGACCGGTGGAGATCGATGTACCGAAATCGCCGCGAAGAGCATTCGTCAGCGACGTCCAGTACTGCACCCACACCGACTGGTCCAAGCCGTACCGCGCCCGAAGCTGATCGAGCGCAGCCTGATCCACTGCGACACCCTGACCGGACGAGTCGGCAGCCATGCTGACGGGGTCACTCGGCAGGAGGAACAGAATCACGAACGAGATGGTGAAGGCGGCCCACAGGACCACTGCGGCCTGACCCAGTCGGGTGAGTACGTATCGAGTCATGATTACTTACCCGACAACCATGCGTCGTAGAACTGCAGGCGTGAAGAGGCTTCGAAGTTCAGGTCCTGCACACTCGATCCGGCGCCGATGGCCTGTGAGAGCTCGATGGTGGGGATGGAGAGTCCACGGTCGAGGATCAATTCCTGTGCAGTGGATACCAGTTCGCCGCGTTGGCCGTTGTCCGTGGCTGCAAGCTGGTCTGTGAGTACCTTGTCGAGCTCCGGATCTGCGCCGCGACGGTTCAGGTTGCGGCCCTCTGTGCTGAACGATGCCCGCAGGATGTCGGCGTCCGCGCGAGTGCTGTTGTAATACAGCGAATCGTAATCACCCGATACTCCCTTCTCGGTCCATTCACCGTTCGAGACCAGGTTGAGCTGCAAGTCGACGCCGACCTTCTTGAGCTGCTGCTGTACGAGCTCGAGGATGGCCTGGTTACCCGAGAACACCGGACTGAAGGTGACGCTGAAAGTGAGCTTCTGCCCGTCCTTCTCGCGGATACCGTCGCTGCCGGTCTTCCAACCAGCCGCGTCGAGAAGCTTCGCCGACTTGTCGGCGTCGTACGTCACGACACTGGATTCGTCGCTGTAGAGCGGAGTGGTGTGAGCCAACGGGCTCGTGGCCGGGAAGAACGACGGATCCAGAACGGTGTCGACGAGTTCTTGGCGGTTGATCGCGGGAATGATGGCCTGGCGAACAGCCTGATCGGCGAGAACGCCGCGACTGACGTTTGGCTGGAAGAAGAAGCTCACACCCGGGTTCGGCCTTGTGAGGATTCGTCCGCCTGCGCCCTCGATCTGCGGCGCATCCTGCGGAAGCGCATCGCTGACCGCATCGAGCTGGCCGGAGGCCACGCTGCCTGCCCGCACACCGGATTCGGGGACCACCGTGAAGTCGACGCCGTCGAGGTAGGCCTCACCCTGATGCGCGACCGCGTCCGACGCCCAGTTGTATCCCGCACGCTTGGCGATCTTGACGCTCTTGTCCTGCTGCCAGTCGGTGTACACGAACGGTCCGGAGGCGATCACCGCTGCACCGGGGCAGCGCTGCTCGGATGCCAGCGCGGTGGTGGAATCGGCGAGGATTCCGAGCTGTGGCGTCGAAGTTGCCTGCAGGAACTGAACATTGGGTCCGGAGAAATTGATCTTCGCCGTGTGAGCATCTACGACGTCGGTACCGGTGTACGAGGACAGGTAACTCTTCGCCAACGACGCGTTCGGTCCGAGATTCTTGACCGAGTCGAAGGTCTTCTTCACCGAATCCGCCGTCACCGGGGTGCCGTCGCTGAAGGTGGCGTCGTCGCGAAGGACGAACGTGAAGCTAGCGGCGTCGGGGCTGATCTCCCAGCTCTTGGCGAGCCACGGGGTGATCTCTCCGGTGTCGGGATTTTGATCGGTCAGCGAATCCACCACGGTCCGAGTGACATACACGGTCTGGTTACTGCCGGCCTGGGCCGGATCGGCGCACGTCGGCGCCTGCGACAGACCATAGCGAAGGGTTCCGCCGGACTGGGCGGGGCCTGCGTCGGCAGCACTGTCACTCCCGCTGCTGCAGCCGGCGAGGACGGTGCCGAGAACCGAGACAGCACCGATACCGGCGATTACGGTCGCGCGTTTGCGGGCACCGAATGAGGGCGAAGACACCAAGAACTCCTAAAGAGGCATGCCGAAGAGCGCACCCGTCGCCTGAGACGAGAAAGGCGATCGAGCACGAATCACTTGTGAGAGAATAGAAAACAGACTTGTCGACGACTCGCCTGAGTGTGAATGACTGACCGAGGTCAGTTGGTACAGAAAGATCCCGCGGTGCGGCACAGGTCTACGTGACGACGCGACCAGGCGGTATCGAAACCGCCTTCGACTGCCTTCATTTCGTGTTCCTCCATCGGTCCTGGCGGTAGCACCCGCACCCGATCACTCGGGGGGTTGCTGCGACTTCAATGAGCCAGGTCTCTCGGTCGCTCTGGATGGTCGTTCGCAAGTGTACGAGGTTAAACCCGGGTGTTGTCAACCCGGTCGGTAGGAATTGCTGCTCGAGTCACATTTTCGAGGACCCGAAGTTGTTTCTCGAACGGGTGGATGCCCACCTCTTCGGGCGAGAGTGAAGCGTCGTAAAGCGGTGTGTATCCACTGGACAGATACAGCGCGACGGCCTCGGGTTGCCGAGGACCCGTCGTGAGAAACACCCGGTTGTATCCACGAAGTTCGATCTCTCGTTCCAACTCGCGAACGACGGCCTTGCCGAGGCCGCGCTTCCGATAGTCGACCGATGTCCAGATTCTCTTCAGTTCGGCAGTGGTGGAATCGAATTGACGAAACGCACCACCGGCGATCGGCAGACCGTCGTGGGTGAGCACCAGAAGCGCACCCTGCGGGTAGGCAAATTCTTCTGCCGGATACGTCGTGAGATCCTCGAGCATCGCTTCGCGAGTCCCGCCGTAACGCGAACTGTATTCGAGTGCCAACTCCGCGATCAGTGGAGCTGCCAAGGGATCGTCCTGCGATACCGAATAGACCTCTACCGCTCCGACACCCTCGAGCTGTCGAGTTCCGAGCTCCAGTGCCACAACACTTTCCTCCATGAATCTGGTCAACGCTCCCCCAGCCTGAAAACTTCCGGAGCGAGGGTGGTTCCGTCGACGAGGTCCGCCACAAGTTCACCCAAGGCCGGACCGAACTTGAACCCATGCCCCGAGAACCCCGCCGCCACCGTGACGGCTCCGACTCGGTCGATGACGAAGTTACTGTCCGGCGTGCTCGTGTACAGGCAGGTGAGCGACTCGACACGGGTGGAATCGACACCGGGCAACCACGACTCGGCGTACTCCACCAATCGCTGCTCTCCGTCGACACCAGGGCTGTAGTCACGGGTCTGCGGAGTCACCACCGGCCCGGTCGCGTGTTCGCCGATCTTGATCCCGTCCTCGGAACCAAGCCCGTAGATCCCCGCGGTCTCCAATTCTGCGCCGGTGTGGTGAACGAAACTCGGCCACTCGACTCCGGGATCGAGCGGTGCGAAGTGTGCCGGTTGTTCCTGTGTCGTGCGCAGTGTCGGCAGTACGATCTCGGAGCCGAGACCGCTGTCTGCGATCAGATCCGCAGTCCACGCACCGGCCGCGATCACTACCTGACGAGCTGCGAGCGTTCCACTGTCCGTCACCACGTCCACGCCGTAGGACGCCCGCGCGAGTGCCAACACCCGAACGTCGTGACGGACCTCGGCGCCGGCAAACACCGCTCCCGCCTTCAGAGCGGTCACGGCGCGGTCCGCGTGCAACCGGCCTGCGTCGGGATGATGGAGCACCGTGGTGTCGAATCGCAGCCCCGGCCAACGGGCGGACGCCTCGGCAGGGGTGAGGATCTCGCCCTTGATGCCCGCCTCGAGAAGTATCTTCGCCTTGGACTGCACTGCCTGCGGCAGGCCGTGATCAACGGCACCGGTGAGTTCCAGGAACCCGATGTCCGTCGTGGTCTCCAACTCCCGCCACAGCGGCAGCGCGTCGGCCGCCAACCCGGTGTACAGGTGATTGTCGTACGCCTGCCGGTAGATGCGCGAAGTACCGTGCGACGCACCGTGCTTGTGCCCCGGCCCGAACTGTTCCAGCTGAACGACGCTACGTCCGCGCGCCGCGAGCCGCCAGGCGGCGGAGGACCCGACGAGTCCTCCACCGATGACGATCGCATCGAAAATCTCACTCATGGACGAGAGCTCACTTGGTCTTCGGAAGGCCGGGCGGGTTGATCAGGGACGTGTCGACAGCTTCACTCGTGATGTTCCAGCGCTCGAGGATCTGCTGGTACGTGCCGTTCTCGATCGTGTGGTTGATCGCGTCGTTGATTGCCTTGATCAGGCCATTGTCCTTCTTCACCAGAACCGCGATCTGACCCTGCAGCGTGTCGCCTGCACCGGAGAACTCACCGACAACTTCGGTTTCACCCGACTGCTTGGCATGGAACTGCGACGACGGGTTCGGTCCGAAGTAGGCGTCGATCCGGCCGGACTGCAGCGGCAGGTAGTAGTCGGTGGTGTTCTGGTAGTAGGAGATGTCGGTGGGCGCCAGGCCGGCCGCGACGTTCTGCTCACTCCATTTGACCAGCAGCGCTTCCTGATTGGTGCCCGAGGAGACGGCGATCTTCTTACCCGCGACGTCCTTGGGCTCCTTGATGGAGATCCCGGCTCCTTTCTTGGCTTCGAAGGCGAGGGTGTCGAGTCGGTAGGTGGCGAAGTCGTACTTCTCCTTACGCTCTTCCGTCACAGTCACATTGGACAGGAATGCATCAGCCTCGCCGGAATCGACGCGAACGAAGTTCTGTGCCCAGTCTGCGGTCTGCAGGTCGACCTTCAAACCGAGAACGTCACCGATCAAGTAGGCGAAGTCGGTCTCGGAACCGATGAGAGTGGTGTCGTCGTCGGCGTAGAAGCGGAGCGGCGGAGCGGAACCGGCACTGCCGGTGACGCGCAGCGTGCCACGATCGCGGATGTCCTGAGGTAGCTCGGCGGCGATGGAATCCACCTTGTCGGTGGTGATGCGGTTCTGATCGGCCGTGAGGTTGTAGCCCGCAGCAGCGGTGACCTGGGCGCCGTCGGACTCGGCGTCCGCGCTGCTGCATGCAGCGCTGAGCAGTCCGACTGTGGCAAGGGCCGAGATCAGAAAAGTCGCGCGACGGGATGGGGAGAACATCAATTTTTCCTTCCGGGAATGAGTCTGGGTCGCGTCAGAGGACGCGGGAGAGAAAAGCTTTGGTCCGTTCGTGGACCGGATTGTCGATCACCTGCGAAGGTGGGCCCTGTTCGACGATGACGCCGCCGTCCATGAAGACCGCTGTGTCCGCCACTTCCCGGGCAAATCCGACCTCGTGTGTGACGATCACCAAGGTGGCGCCGTCACGGGCCAGCTGAGCGAGGACCTCGAGAACCTCGCCGACCAGTTCCGGGTCGAGCGCCGACGTCGGCTCGTCGAAGAGAATGACCGCCGGCCGCAGTGCCAGCGCTCGCGCTATCGCGACGCGCTGTTGCTGGCCACCGGAGAGTTGGCGGGGATACTCGTCCGCCTTGTCCCCCACTCCCACTCGCTCGAGCAGTGCGCGGGCCTCGCGGTACACCTCGTCACGATCACGCTTCTGGGCCGAGAGCGGCGCTTCCACCACGTTTTCCAACGCGGTCAGGTGCGGAAACAGGTTGAAGTTCTGGAACACGAATCCGATGTGCGAACGCTGTTTCAGGATCTCGCGGTCACGCAGTTCGTGGAGCCGATTTCCCTTGCGCCGGTACCCGATCAGTTCTCCGTCGATCCGCACGGTCCCGCGGTCGACCTTCTCGAGGTGATTGAGGGTGCGCAGCAAGGTGGACTTACCGGAACCAGACGGACCGAGAATGACGGTCACTTCACCCTTGCGGACCAGGAGATCAACGCCTGCAAGTACTTCCAGCGTGCCGAACGACTTGTGAATTCCGCGCGCTTCGACGGCATACACCGTCTCTTCGGTCAGTTCTGCGGTCATCGGGTCGCACCTCTCGGAATATCGAGACGCGCATCACGAATCTCTTCGAACTTCTTGCGCGCCTTCTGTACCGGAGTCAACGGAAGCGCACGGGCGGATCCTCGTGCATAGTGGCGCTCCACGTAGTACTGACCGATCGAGAGCAACGTCGTGAGGATGATGTACCAGATCGTGGCGACCATCAGCAGGGGCACGACTCGTCCGTTGCGGCCGAAGATGACCTGCACCTGGTAGAACAGTTCGGCGATTGCCATGGTGGAGACGATCGACGTTCCCTTGAAGAGTCCGATGACCTCGTTGGCGGCGTTGGGGAGGATCGCTCGCATTGCCTGCGGGAGAACGATCTTGAAGAACTGGCGACTGCGCGGAATACCGAGCGAGTGAGCAGCTTCGATCTGACCGTGATCCACCGAGATGATTCCGGAGCGGATGATCTCGGCCGAGTATGCAGCCTGGTGCAGCGCCAAACCGATGACCGCCGCGGTGAATCCGCCGATCACACCGCTGACCTGGAAGGTGAAGAACTCGGGCCCGAAAGGTATTCCGAGAGAAAGTGTCTGGTACAGGTATGTGATGTTGAACCAGAAGAGCAGCTGCACGATGAGTGGAATCGAGCGGAAGGCCCAGATATAGGTCCAAGCGATCACCTGCAGGACCGGGTTTTTCGACAACCGACCGAGTGCCAGGAAAACACCGAGACCGAATCCGAGGATCGTCCCCCACAGCGTCAGTTTGATCGTCATCCACAGCGCGGCGAGCACTGATTTCGCGGTGAAGTACTGCGCGAAGGTCGGCCAGTCCCAGCCGGGGTTGACGACGAGTCCGTGGATGAACTGAGCAAGCAGTACCAGCACGACCGCACTGATCACCCAGCGCAGCGGGTGCCAGGTGCGAGCAACGACAAGCTCCGAGTCCGGAAGTTGCGGCTCGGACACCGACTTTTCGGGGCGGACATCGGTGGGCGCGCTCACGGCGCGCTACCTGACGGAGTGGACATGACGAATAGACCTTTCGGGGAATGGGAACGCAGCTGTGGTCTCGAGTTGGTGAGCTCGAGTTGCGAAGACGACGGTTCGGTCAGCGACAGTGACACGAAGCGGTGCGGCACAGATCGATATGGCGGCGCCTGTGCGCAGCGTGCGAAGTGGAACCCATGTGATGCCTTCCATCGGTCCTGGCGGTAGCACCCGCTCCCGATCACTCGGGGGGTTGCTGCGACGTCGACGAGCCAGGTCTCTCGGTCGCTCTGGATGGTGAGCAAAGACTAGACCCGAAATGCCTAGTCGTCAAATGTTGTATTTCCCTGCACTGCAAGGGAAATGAAGGATCAACCAGGTTGAAATCGCACTGATTTCAACGGTGTCAGAAGCCGCGTTCGACGTGTTCAATGGAGTGTTCGAACGAAGACCGGGACCGCCGTCTGGACCGACTTTTCCTCTGCCGTACCGTCTGCGGAGTGAGTGGACTCGACGCTTTCTTCATATTGCTGGCCGGCATCGGTGCGGGCGCGATCAACGCCGTGGTCGGCAGTGGAACGCTGATCACGTTCCCGACGCTGGTCGCCTTCGGCATGCCGCCCGTGACCGCGACCATGTCCAACGCGGTCGGGCTCGTCGCCGGCGGAGTTTCCGGCACCTGGGGCTACCGACGCGAGCTGTCCGGACAGTGGGATCGACTGAAGTGGCAGATTCCGGCGTCACTCGCCGGGGCACTACTCGGTTCCTGGTTGCTCATGCATCTACCCGAGAAACTGTTCGAAACCATCGTTCCGGTGCTGTTGGTCCTCGCCCTCGCGCTCGTCCTCCTCCAACCACGCATCCAGGCGTGGGCCAAGAAGCGTTCCACCGAAGAAACGACGCTGTCCACCAAGAGGCTGATGCTCCTGACCGCCGGCACCTTTGCGGTCGGCATCTACGGCGGATACTTCACTGCCGCGCAGGGCATCCTTCTCATCGGTGTGATGGGTGCCATCCTCCCTGAAACCCTCCAACGCATGAACGGCGCGAAGAACCTGCTCTCACTGCTCGTCAACATCGTTGCAGCGGGGATGTACATCACTCTGGCGTTCGATCAGATCAATTGGGCAGCAGCCGGTTTGATCGCTGTCGGCTCGCTCGGCGGTGGCGTCCTGGGCGCCCGCTACGGACGGCGCCTGTCCCCCACTGCATTGCGCTACACGATTGTCGTCGTCGGCCTGATCGGGCTGTGGCGCCTTCTCGCTTGATCGCCCACATCGGGCGGCACCCGCACATACTGGAGTCATGACCAGTACAGAAGATCAGACCGGTTGGACCTACCTCATGGACATGGACGGGGTTCTCGTCCACGAGGAGCACTTGATACCTGGAGCGGACACGTTCCTGGCAGAGCTGGCGTCGAACGACATCCCGTACATGGTGCTCACCAACAACTCCATCCGAACCCCGCGTGACCTGCGAGCACGCCTGCTCAATTCGGGACTCGACATCCCGGAGAAGTCGATCTGGACGTCAGCGCTCGCTACCGCGACGTTCCTGGCCAACCAGCGGCCAGGCGGCAGCGCCTACGTGGTCGGCGAATCGGGCCTGACCACTGCCCTGCACGACATCGGTTACGTCCTGACGGACAGTGACCCCGACTACGTCGTCCTCGGCGAGACGCGCACGTACTCGTTCGAGGCGATCACCACCGCCATTCGCCTGGTCGAGCGTGGTTCGCGGTTCATCGCCACCAACCCCGACGCCACTGGGCCGTCGCGTGACGGCTCGCTGCCGGCCACCGGCTCGGTCGCCGCTCTCATCACCAAGGCAACCGGACGCGATCCCTACTACGTCGGCAAGCCCAACGCCTTGATGATGCGCTCTGCCCTGCGGTCCATCGGCGCTCATTCGGCCAACACGTTGATGATCGGCGACCGGATGGACACCGACATCGTCTGTGGCCTCGAAGCCGGACTGCAGACGATTCTGGTGATGACCGGGATCTCGACCCGCGCCTCGGTGGAGCTCTTCCCGTACCGACCCACAGTCGTTCTCGAGTCGGTCGCCGATCTTGTAGGAATGACAACCGATCCATTCCGTCGCACCGCAAACAATTGATTCAATTGCAAAACAAAACCGCGAGTCGGTAATTAGCTGGTAAAAAACGCTAGATTTGCCAGGATCCGACTCGTCCACTTTGTCCACCTGGACAAACAAGCGGTTTCTTTCGAAGGAAGATTGCGTACTGATAGTTATTCGCAGGTCAAAGGCAAATCCACCTCCGACGATAGGTGGATCACAGTCCAAAAAGAAATTTGAGAAAAAGTAGTAACGAATCGTTTGCCGTGGCTGATACTCATGTCTGAACGACCCATTTCGGGTCCCAGACATGAAATGAGATTTTCATGAAGAAGCAGACCAAGGGCGCGATCGCTGCTGCGGCGGCCGGCGCCCTCCTCCTCGGCGGTGCCGGCTCGCTCGCTGTGTGGAGCGACTCAGCCGACGTCAGTGGCGGCGGACCCGTCACTTCCGGTGCACTCGACCTGAGCGCCTGCGCACCGGTCGGCGGCGGTTGGAACTCCCTCAACCCGACGAAGACCGCGATCACCAACATCTCGGCTTACCGCATCGTCACCACCGAGAGCATCGAATACACCTGCGACGTCACAGTGACCGCAGTTGGCGATCGTCTCGCGGCTGTTCTGACCGCTGATACGGCCGGCATCGTTCCGGGTGCCAACAGCGCCGAACTTGCCGCCGCTGTACAGCCGGTTACGACCATCAAGGACGCTGGTGGCAACCCGATTTCACAGATCACCAAGGTACAGAACGGCACGATCGTGCACGTCGGAGTCCGTCTGAACTTCACCGAGGTGGCCAACCAGGTCGCGCAGAATCAGTCGCTGAACTTGGCGGCGATGAAGCTGGTCGTCACTCAGACAGCGCTGACTCCGGCTCCGTAATTTCATGAGGAAAAAGGTCTGGGGAGCGATCGCAGTCGCGGTGGCTGCTGTAGCGGTGTTCGCATCGTCACAGCAGTCGCTCGCGCTGTGGTCCGATTCGGCGAGCGCGAGTGGTGGGACCGCAACTGCCGCAAGCGTCAACCTGCAGGTAGGAACGTCCGGCGGCACCAGCGCGTCGTACCCGTTGTCAACGCTGACGACCGGAACGACTCTGGTAGTTCCTGGTAATACGGTGCAAGCGCCGCTGACCGTCAAAAACTCGGGAACCGACCCCTTGCAATGGCGAATGCAGGCGACGACGCCTCTGACCGACTTCACGCTGACCACATACGGAGTCGCCAACGAAGGCGCCTGCCCGGTTGGAGTGAACACAGCGGCTCCGGCAGTCGCCCCCCTGATATCGGGTTCGATGAACGCATCGCTGCAATACCCGGTTTCACCGGCGTTCATGCCTCCGCTGGCCTCGAACGCAACCTACGTCCTGTGTTTGCGACTCACGGTAGGAACCGAGTCGGCCTCCGGAGCAACAAACACCACTGCCTTGACGTTCCAGGCAGGTCCGGTATGACAAAGCACTCCACGAAGCGCACCGAACGTACAGGCCCGCTCTGGTGGGTCACCTCTATCGTCAGTTGGACACTGCTGCTGGCAATTTCGGCTGTCATCGTCGCAACCATCGTCGTCCCGTTCTTTGCCGGCGCACAGCGCTTCACGATTCTGACCGGTTCGATGCGCCCGACGTACAACCCTGGATCACTGGTCGTCGTCAAACCTGTCGATCCGTCCGAACTGGGGATCGGTACACCTATTACGTACCAGCTGGAATCCGGTCAGCCGACAGTCGTCACGCACCGGATCATCGCCACAAGTGAAAACCAAAAGGGTGAACGAACTTTCATCACCCAGGGCGACGCGAATGGTGAACGCGACGAGAAAGAAGTACGGCCAGTACAGATCCGGGGAAAGGTCTGGTACAGCCTTCCGTATCTCGGCTACGTCAACACTTGGCTCACCGGAGAGCAGCGCACCGTGATCGTGGTGATAGTCGTGACGGCACTACTGCTGTACGCGGCCTACATGATGATCAGCGGCATTCGTGACGGCCGGAAGGAGCGAACTCGAGCCCGATTGGCTCCTGACGCTGCAGCTTCCAACCTCACCGACTCCGCCCAGACCGAGAAAGGCCAGCACGATGCCCTCGCGCCCTGACCGTCCGGCTCACCGGATTCGTCACCTGTTGACCAGCACGCGCTTTCGCGCGCTGCTCGCTTTGGGGATGGTACTGGGTGTCGGCGGTGTCACTACACTCGCCGCCTGGACGTCTTCGGCGATTGCGACTTCGGGCAACATCACGACCGGGTCGATCAATCTGCAGTTGAACAGCACCACCAATCCCGGCCTGACCACAACCCTGAATTTCAGCGAACTCGGCAAAACCGGGATGATTCCCGGCGATTCGAACTCCGCGATCCTCAAAGTCAACAACGTCGGCACGGGGGCGACCGTTCCACTGAAGTACACGATCACATCGACGAGTAGTGGTGCTTTGACGACGTACCTGCGAATGACGGTGTCGTTGAATGGAACTGTGGCCAACAAGTGCGCCGACGGCATCATCGTGGTGTCATCGCAGCAACTCAGCCTTGCAGTGAATCAGGCCGTCGGTTCCCCCGACCGCTCGCTGGCGGCCGGGGTTACCGATAACTTGTGCTTCTCGGTACAGCTTCCGGCAAGTCCGACGCCGCCGAAAAGCAATTCCTCGAGCATCAACCTGACCTTCAAGGCAAAGGTGTGAGCACAGTGGCCCGACACACGAAGTCGCCTTCGATCACTTCAAAGCCCCGCCGCGTTCAGGAGGTCTTGCTCACGCTCGGCGCCCTCGCCGGACTGGTGTCCATCGCCTTGTTCGTCGCCGGTCTGGCTTTCAATATCACTCCGTTGATCTTCACGAGCGGATCGATGTCTCCCACGATCGATACCGGCGCATTGGCATTCGCGCGTACCGTGCCCGCATCCGAAGTTCAGGCCGGTGACATCGTCAGCGTGTACGACAGCCAAGGGTCGCGAATCACCCATCGCGTCGAAACGATCGAGCAGCAAGACAACAATCTTGCAATTGCACAGCTGCGCGGCGACGCGAATCCCGTCACAGACCCAGATCCTTACGTCATCACCGAAGCGGATCGAGTTTTCTTCAGCATCAACCGCCTCGGCTACGTGGCCGTCTGGCTGTCCGGACCGAGCGGGCTTGTGCTTGGTGCGATTGCCGTCGGAGGACTGCTGTACATCGCATTTCGCCCACGGAAAAGACCGGATGAAGGGGAACCCAGGCTGGATCGTCAAGACGCGCACGGCGATTCCCACGCCTTCAAGGCAATCGTCGCATTGGCAACGGTCGGTCTCAGCGTAGCTGGCGCGACCAACGTCGGCGGTACGCGAGCCGCATTCACCGGTACGGCGACTGCAGGTACGGCTCAATTCCAAACCGCGGCAACGTTCCCCGCGCCAGCGGTCGCTCCCACATCGGTGTCGTGCGCGACCGTAGGATTTCTGGTTACCACGGGAGTCGATATCTCCTGGCCTGCCGTCAGCGGGAATTCGTATCGGCTGATCGTGCGAAATCCCACGACCAATGCGTTTATCGGATCGAACGACTACACGGCATCATCGTCAGTGGGCACAGTGCGGTACGGCTCACCCAATGGTATGACGGTTCCTTTCAATCTCATCGCCGGCCAGTACAACGTCGAAGTCCACGGCTTGAGCGGAAGCAACGTCACCACCGACTACGCAGGATTTCAGTTCGGCATTCTTTTGACATTGCTCTATTCGTGCAACCAAGCGATCCCGTACACAGCCGGTGCCGCTGCAGCCCGCATCGCCGCATCGCCCCCGGCGCCAGAAACCACAACGCCGTCTGGCACGGCTACAACATCCGTAACCTCACCGACTCCAACCGTCACGACTGAGCCGAGCGCATCGCCAACCTCACGAACTGCAACACCTACCGGCTCGACTGCGCCCTCGACAATCACCTCGTCACCGCCCACAACTACTCCGTCCACAACGACAACGGTGCCACCGATCACGACCACACCGAGCGAGGTTCCCATCGGCACCCCGGCGACCACGACCGGTCTCAGCGCCCAGAAGCTCTCGACTGCCAGTGGAACCGTTGTGTCCGTGTCGAATTCATCAGGAACCGAGGTATATCGAGGTACCGTCGACGCTGACGCTGCCCTCCACTGGCTCACCGGAACCGATCAGCTGTACGTGATCACCACTGGCGGCGTCACGGTCATCGACACGTCAACGGGAGTCTGGGCCGAATCTCCTGCCCCGAGCGAACTTCCGGACGAGATCCAGGCCCTGGTGCCGTGATGAAAAAGACGACGAAAGCCGCCATGGCAGTCGCCGCGGCCGGAGCTGTATTGCTCGGCGGCTCGGGCACATTGGCGAAATGGACGGACAGTACGACCCTGACGAGCGCCGCTGTCCAGTCCGGGACCCTGGATCTAGGAGCATGCGTGACCACGAGCGGCGGGGGCTGGTACTCGCAGGTCTACGTCAACGCGCCCAACAACCCGAATCCTCTCGTATATATCCCGGACATCACTACCTACCGGCTCAAGCCCGGATTCAACTACACGTATTTCTGCGATTCGAAGGTGATGGCCACCGGCCCACGTCTGAAAGCGAACGTGACAGTCGACAAGACCAAGTTGAGCGGCGGGCTCGCAGCCGCCAACATCGACCTTCGCACGTACGTCACGGACCAGAGCGACAATCTGCTGTACGACAGCACGTCACCGACGCCGAACCTCATCGCGATCACGTCGGCGTTGAACAACACCAATCTGACGGCGCAGGTGCTGTTCACGATCTACCCCGGCGACACGACAAGCTCAGGCCTCACACTGAATACGACAGCATTGACGATCGACGTCAAACAACTGGGTCTGACACCTGCGCCGTAGAACGCCTTGCCGTCGGAAGTTCGAGGCAAGGCGCTCTAGCGTTTCAGCCGAGAGCGCGCTTCAGATCAGCCAAGAGATCGGCGGTATCTTCCAGACCCACCGACAAACGCACAACGCCATCTGTAAGACCCACTGCTGCACGACCTTCCGGACCCATGGCCCGGTGCGTTGTGGTTGCTGGGTGGGTGATCAACGACTTGGAATCACCCAAGTTGTTGGAGATGTCGATGACGCGCAGACCGTTGAGAACCTCGAACGCCCGCTTCTTGCCCTCGCCGTCAGGCGCATTGAGCTCGAACGTGACTACAGTTCCGCCGCCGCTCATCTGAGACTTCGCGAGCTCGTGCTGCGGGTGCGAAGTCAGGTACGGATACTTGACCCACTTGACGCCGGAGTGCCCTTCGAGGAATTCGGCGATCTCGAGCGCTGAGGCCACGGAATGCCGAATACGGACCGGCATGGTCTCGAGACCCTTGAGCAGAGTCCACGCGTTGAACGGGCTGAGCGCAGGACCGGTGTGCCGCATCAGTTCTCGGACGGGACCGCTGATGTATTCCTCGGTTCCGAGGATCGCGCCGCCGAGCACGCGGCCTTGACCGTCGATGTGCTTGGTACCGGAGTACACCACGACGTCGGCCCCCAGATCGAGGCTGCGCTGCAGAAGCGGCGTCGCGAAGACGTTGTCCAGCACTACCTTTGCACCGGCAGCATGAGCAAGCTCCGACACCCGCCGAACGTCGACGAGGGACTGCATCGGGTTGGACGGCGTCTCGAAGAACACCGCAGTGGTCGGCACCGAGAGCGCCTCTTCCCACTGCGCGTTGTCTTCACCGTCGACGAAGACGACCTCGACTCCCCAGCGCGGAAGAATCTCGTTGCACACGACGAAGCAGGATCCGAACAGGCTGCGCGCAGCCACCAATCGGTCGCCGTTGCCCAACAGCGCGCCCAACGCGGTGAAGACAGCCGACATTCCGCTGGCAGTCGCAAAGCAGGCTTCCGCGCCTTCGATGAGACGCAAACGCTCTTCGAACATCTTGACCGTCGGATTGCCGTAGCGGGAGTAGACAAAATGATCCACCTCGCCGGTGAAGGCTTGTTCGGCGGCTTCTGCACTCTCGTAGACGAATCCGGAGTTGAGGAACAGCGCTTCGGAAGTCTCCTCGAACCCGGTACGCATCAGTCCGCCGCGAACACCGAGAGTGCCGAGACCGACGTCGTCCGGCAGCGCTCGTTGAAATGCGCCACCCTGGGGAATTCCGCTCACTGCTGCCTCCATGGCAAGCCGATGGCCCGCCAACCTACAAGTCCGCGATGTCCGTCGGCACCCAATGCGCCTTCGAACCCGTCGAGCACGTTGTACGACGGGCCGATGCCCGCCGCAGTCGCAGCTTCCGCCGCACCGATGGAACGTTGTCCGGATCGACACAGGAAGATCACCGGACGCTCCGACCCGGAGGAATCGGCGGTGATGCCGGCTTCCTTCAACTGGTCGACGAAGTTGTCATTGCGCGCGCCGGTCGGGTGGCTCACCCATTCGATCAGTGCGGCCTGCCTGCCGAGGGAGGAAACATCGGGGACACCGACGTACTTCCACTCCGCATCGGTCCGCACGTCGACCAGCACGGCGTCGGGGTTTTCGCGGAGCAGCTCCCAGGCTTGCTCCGGCGTCAGATCGCCTGCGTAACTCACGTAGTCCATGTTTTCACAAGACTGCCGTGAGCGCCTGAGCGGGCCGTCAGTTACAGACGACCCAACGGTTGCCGTCACGGGTCAGGGCCCAGGTCGAGACCCGCTCGCCCGCTCCGCCGCCGGTGATCGTCACGTCGGCCCGGGCGCGATCGCCGTTGACCACGACCCCGTCCACACCCTTCAGTTCGACCGTCCCGTCGACTCCGGCCATCGGACCAGTGCTCGAATTGAAGCTCGCGCAGGTCAGGGTCTTGACCGTCTCCGCGTCATTTCGATTCTCGGCATCGACGTAGTCGGTGACGGAGCGGCTCACGCGGTCCGACTCGGTGACGTTCTTCTCGGCCGGCGAGATCCACGACGCGACGAAGATTCCACCCAGAATCAAGGCGACGATGGCGACAGCCAAGAGGAACGGCCCCGCAGACGCCTTCTTGCCATCGATGTTGTCGGATTCGCGAAGCTCGTCACTCATAACGCCAATACTCCCCCACAACTTGAAATTGTGGCCCGTCAAGGACCAGGCCCCTACCCCTAATACCCGAGACAACGGGAGAATGGGAAGAAAGAATAGGTTTACCCACAACCGATCGAGTGAGAGTGTGGATCCGTTCGGCCGCAACCGAGGCACTGTGCTTAGGTTCGGCTAAATTGGATACTTGTCGATATGTTGTCCGAACTTCGAAGAAGGTAGCTGTCCTCACGATGACTGACTCCAACCGCCCACTCCGGGTCGCGATCGTCGGCGCCGGCCCCGCCGGCATCTACGCCGCCGACGCCCTCATGAAATCCGACACCGCAGTCTCCGGCCGCGGCGTCAGCATCGACCTCTTCGAGCGCATGCCCGCGCCCTTCGGCCTGATTCGTTACGGCGTCGCGCCTGATCATCCGCGCATCAAGGGCATCATCACCGCTCTGCACAAGGTGCTCGACAAGCCTCAGGTCCGCCTGCTCGGCAACATCGACTACGGCACCGACATCACCCTCGACGACCTGCAGTCGTTCTACGACGCGGTCATCTTCTCCACCGGCGCCAACGCCGACCGCGCGCTCGGCATCCCGGGTATCGAACTCGACGGCAGCTACGGCGCGGCCGACTTCGTCTCCTGGTACGACGGCCACCCCGACGTACCGCGTACGTGGCCGCTCGAAGCCGAGAAGGTCGCTGTCCTCGGCGTGGGCAACGTTGCGCTCGACATCGCCCGCGTCCTCGCCAAGACCGGCGACGAACTGCTGCCGACCGAGATCCCCGCCAACGTCTACGAGGGCCTCAAGAACAACAAGGCCGTCGAGGTTCACGTCTTCGGACGCCGTGGCCCGGCCCAGGCCAAGTTCACGCCTCTCGAACTGCGTGAGCTCGACCATTCCCCGACCATCGAGGTCATCGTCGACCCCGAGGACATCGACTACGACGAGGGCTCCGAGCAGGCTCGCCGCAACTCCAAGCAGGTCGACATGGTCGCGAACACGCTGCAGGACTGGGCAATCCGCGACGTCGGAGCCCGCCCCCACAAGCTGTTCCTGCACTTCTTCGAATCTCCCACGGAGATCCTCGGTGAAGACGGCAAGGTCGTCGGCCTGCGCACCGAGCGCACTCAGCTCGACGGCACCGGCAACGTCAAGGGCACCGGCACGTACAAGGACTGGGATGTCCAGGCCGTGTACCGCGCCGTCGGTTACCTCTCGCAGAACGTCACGCAGCTGCCGTTCGACGACCAGGCGGGCACCGTCCCCAACGACGCCGGACGCGTCGTCGCCGACGACAACGCCGAGGGCGCAGCCCGGTTCATGCTGGCCACCTACGTCACCGGCTGGATCAAGCGCGGCCCCGTCGGCCTCATCGGCCACACGAAGGGTGACGCCAACGAAACCGTCGCGAATCTTCTCGAGGATTCCGTCGGCTTCGCCGGCGCCGCGAACCCCGACGAGAACGCCGTCATCGAGTTTCTCGAAGGCAAGCAGGTGCCGTACACGACCTGGCAGGGCTGGTACCGCCTCGACGCGCACGAGCGCAGCCTGGGCGAGCCCGAAGGCCGTGAGCGCATCAAGGTCGTCGAGCGTCACGACATGCTGAAGGCATCCGAGCCCGACCGCGCGAACTGAGTGCGCAGAAGTAACTGAACAGAAGCCCTCCACCGGCCCGACGCGACCCAGGTCACATCGGGCCGGTGGTGTGTGCGGGGACCCAAGGCAACAGGGCAAAATAGACCCCGTGTTTGACGCCCACGTGCATATCATCGACCCGCGCTTCCCGCTGGTCGAGAATCACGGGTACCTGCCTGAGCCCTTCACCGTGGCCGATTACCGGGCCCGGCTTGCCTCACTGAAGGGCCTGAGTGTCGACGGCGGCGCGGTGGTGACCGCGTCGTACCAGGGCAATGACCAGGAATACCTGAAAGCCGCCTTGTCCGAGCTCGGCGAAGGCTGGGTGGGCGTCACTGCTTTGCCGCTCGATGCGACGGATGAAGACATCGTTGCGCTGGACGCGCTGGGAGTGCGCGCCGTCCGATTCAATCTGCGCCGAGGCGCCACCGACCTGCGTCTGCTCGCCGATCTCGCCAACCGCGCATTCGATCTGGTCGGCTGGCACGCCGAGTTCTACGTCGATGCCACGCTGTTGCTGTCGCTGGAACCCGTATTCGCCAAATTGCCGGCGGTGAGCATCGACCACTTGGGAATGTCCACCCGAGGACTGCCGTATCTCCTCAACCTCGTCGACCGCGGGGTACGCGTCAAAGCCACCGGGTTCGGACGCACCACCATCTCCGACGTCGGCGACGTGCTTCGCCAGATCCACGCGGTCAACCCCGCTGCGCTGATGTTCGGCACCGATCTACCCGGCACACGGGCACGTCGAGCGTTCGAGGTCCACGACCTGGACGTGATCGCCGAAGCTGTCGGCGACGACCTGTCCGCGGTCATGTGCGACAACGCCCGCTCCTGGTACCGCTGCGCTCAAGTGAACGCGACGGCTCCCAGCCACAGCCCCGCCGCGATCAGCGCTCCGAACAGTTCCACCAGCATGGACAATCCGACTGCCTTCACCGCGTGAAGCGTCGACGACCAGGCGATGTCGTAACGGCGCAGCCGCGCTAGTTCGGCGAAATACGTTCCGACGATGAATCCGAGGAACAAGCCCACGACCGGAATCACGAAGAACCCGATGATGCCGACGACGCCGCCGACCACCACCGACAGGTTGGGCACTCCCCCGGACTTCATCCGCTTGCCTGGCCAGGTGTACTTCACGATCCCGGTGACCACCAGTGCCAGCGTCGACAGCGCGAACACCGTCCACGCCGTCGCGCCGCCGGTCATGATCGCCCACACCAGAATTGCACCGAAAACGAGAAGTGTCCCCGGAAGAATCGGAACGACGACACCGATCAGACCGACCAGGATGACCAGCCCGACGAGGACCTCGGCCACAGGACTCATCCGACGGGACGCACCTTCGACGCGGCCTCGCGAGCACGGGCGCGTGCAGTCGGCACATCGGCGGCCGTCGACACTGCAACACCCATGCGACGACGCGTGAAGCTCTCGGGCTTGCCGAAGAGCCGCAGGTCCGTCTCGGGAACCGAGAGTGCCTCGGCGACGCCGTCGAATCCGATCCCCTTGGCCTCCATTCCGCCGTAGATCACCGCCGATGCTCCCGGAACCGTGAGCGTCGTGTCGACCGGCAAGCCCAGGATCGCGCGGGCATGCAGCTCGAACTCCGAAAGTCGCTGCGTCCGCAGAGTCACCAATCCGGTGTCGTGCGGCCGTGGGCTCACTTCGGAGAAGAAGACGTCGTCGCCCTTCACGAATAGCTCGACACCGAAGATGCCTCGCCCGCCCAGAGCCGTGGTCACCTTCTCGGCGACGTCTCGGGCCGAGGCGAGGGCAACTGCGGACATCTGCTGCGGCTGCCACGATTCGATATAGTCACCGGCCTCCTGCAGGTGCCCGATCGGCTCGCAGAACGACGTCTCGACCTGACCGCTCTCACCGACGGCGCGAACCGTCAATTGTGTTATCTCGTAATCGAAATCGACAAAACCCTCGACGATCACCCGGCCGTGATTCACACGACCTCCGGCCATCGCGTAATCCCATGCGGCGTCGAGATCTTCGGCGGATCGAACCGTCGACTGTCCCTTCCCCGACGAGGACATGACGGGCTTGATGACGCACGGGAAACCGATTCGGTCTGTCGCTGCCTGCACTTCGGCAAGCGAGTCCGCGAAAGCGTACGGCGAAGTGGGCAGGCCCAATTCCTCGGCCGCGAGCCGACGGATCCCCTCACGGTTCATCGTGAGCTGGGTGGCGCGGGCGGTCGGAATGACCACCGCGGCCCCGCGTTCTTCAACGAGTGCAAGCGCATCCGTCGCAATGGCCTCGATCTCGGGAACCACGAAGTGAGGCTTTTCCAACTCAATGACGGCAAGCAGCGCTTCCGGATCGGCCATGTCGACGGTATGCGCACGATGAGCCACCTGATGCCCAGGGGCATCGGGATACCGATCCACCGCAATCACTTCGACGCCCAGACGCTGCAACGCGATGACAACTTCCTTACCCAACTCGCCTGATCCCAACATCATCACGCGGATGGAGTTCTCGGTCAGGGGAGTTCCGAATCGGAGCGGAAGCGTCGGCAGGGGCGAAGGCGTCGAATCAAGCTGCATGGGTGCGACTATATGCCAATCCCGATGCAGGTCAGCGCGGTTATCGGCCGTCCACCACACCTTCGCGGCCAAATCCCCGCCTGATCGTTCGTGGTATGTCAGGTTTGCGATAGGTGCGGGTGGCCATATCCGGCTCGGAATTCCGTTGCGGCAATGCATCGTTGCCGAGCCGGCGCACTTTCACGAGGTTGCGCCCGGCGCGCTTGGCTTCGTACAGAGCCTCGTCCGCGACGCTCATGAGGGTGGTCAACGTCGGCGTCGCATGATCGACCCACGCGACGCCGACACTGACGGTGCTCGTCACTTCTGATTCGGCCGAGTACTCGACTTGCGCGCCGCGGACCGCCTCGGCCACATCGACTGCTCGCGCGTAGCTGCAGTCCGGAAGCAGAATGGCGAACTCCTCGCCGCCGAGCCTTCCGATCAGATCGCCGTCCGACAATCGGTCAGCGGCCCGTTCGGCGAAGTTCGCGAGAACGCTGTCACCGGTCATATGTCCATGCGTGTCGTTGATGCTCTTGAAGTGGTCCAGGTCGAGCATCAGCAGGCCGACCGGGGATTGTGTGCGGGCCGCGGCGGCAAGCTCCGATTCCGCATGCCCGAGAAACGCACCACGCGAGAGGACCCCGGTCAGATGGTCGAATTCGACAGCAAGGAAGAGCTCACGCTCGGCAGCGCGACGTTCCTCGGTCGCACAGGCAACCGCGATCGGCCCCAACGCGATCAGCGTGACGGCAATGGACGTGATGACGTCCTCGTTCCACGTCGAGGCGGCTTGATCTCCGATATCGAGTCGACCGCTACCCGCCATCATGAGCGACCACACCGACCAAACCACGGAAACGAAGGCAGTGCTCGGAACCGAGATGCGAGTGGCGCACCACAGGAGAGCCGGAATCGGAAGGACCAGCGCGATCGGCCCTTCGATACTCAGGGCGATCGGCACGCAGGCTGCAGTGGCGAGTAGCGGAACGCTCATAGCGGCGACAGTTTTGGCAGTCAGTTTGCTGCGGAACTCGGCAAGGCTCGACGGGATGGTGAGAGTGAGAATGAGAGGAAGGACCAGCAGGTACGCCATGACCTCGGTGGCGCCCCAGTGGAAAAACGTGTCGGTAAAGGACTGACCGCGTAAGAGCCGGTCCAAGGCGCCGGCAGTGGCCGCGGTACCAGTCGCCGCGACGAACGAGACGAAGACCATCCACACCAGCGACTGCGAATCGACCAATCGGAACGGTGTGCGCTTCAAGTAGTACAGAACAAGAACACCGACTGTGACTCCGGCGAGGTTCGCCCCGTTCAACTGCACCGCAAGCGAGAGCGAGTTGCCGGTGATCAGGTCAGCGCAGACGTATCCGACAGCCGCAGCGATCCACGTCGGCCACTCGATCAGGACCGGCCATCTGACCATCATCCCCAGCAGAATGGCGTTGGCGCACCAGAATGTCGCGAGCAACCCTGGTGGGCGCGTGAGGATGCCGATCAACGAAGCCGCAAGTACAACGGCCAGCACTAGGAGAAGGCGCAGAAAGCGACTCGTCCCTACCATGCGTCACCTCGCGGTCGGCTACCTCTGAATTCGGGAGCACCGGACGTCGCGGTGACCGTATGCCGATGTCGTCGAACCATCGTACGCAGGTGCTGCCACTCACAGTTCTGTGTTCACATGCCAAAACGGCAATTACGAAAATCTCCGCAAACGCGGGTGCCCTCCGGCCACGACAGTGGACAGAGGGCACCTGCATGCAATCCGATTGGCAGAGCCGAATGGACCTGCCGGAAGGGATGACTACTCGGCGGATCCGCTGGACAGACCCGAGAGTGAACCGGTGGACGAGCCCTCGCCCTCGCCGGACAGCGATTCGGTGGGAACGGACTTGAGGAAAGCTCCGAGCGCGGTGAGCAGGGGTCCGAGGGTGCTGAGTGATCCGAACATAGGAGGTTCTCCTGTTTGTGAGGTGGTGTGATGTTCCAGCGCCATTCCGGCCGCAGGCGGTGGCCGAGATGGTTCGGGAACTTCTGCCGCGCGGATGGCTGAACCGCCCCCCGAACAACATCCCGAGCTGTGATGTAGCGCACTACCTTGGCGCTGCCTGCATTTATAGACCGACTGCTCACACTTGTCTAGCTACCGAATAGCTACCAACGTGAACTGTCGGTAACACCTTCTGGCATAATTGCAGTTCAGAGCCCAAATAGACAGTTCGAAATATCCAATAATGTGATTTAGCTCACAATTGAAATGCAGAAAGTGTGGCTCGCAGACAACCGCGAGCCACACTTTCGGACAAACGGGACTTACTTGTCAGCCGCCGATCCGGTACCCGGGGTGAGCGAGCCACCACCGAGTGCCGTGAACAGGTCCTTGAGTACCGGAATGAACGTCTTGACGACGCCGCTGAAGTCTTCGAACGAACCCATGTCGGGTCTCCTTATGTCGGGATGCAGTTGAAATGAAGTGGGGACCGAGAACTACTCGGCAGTGGAACCGGCCGAACCCGAGCCGTCTGCCGATCCCGCGTTCAACTTGGTCACGAACGCGAGAACGCTCTTGAGGAAGGCGTCGAGATTCTGAATCGAGGTCATGCGACTACTCCTGTGTTGTTTCGGAAGAATTGTTGTGGTCGAACGTCAGGAGTTCGAGCTCGCGGTGTCCAGCCCCTGAAGGGTCTTGAGCATGTTGACCAGGGGAAGAAGCTGGAGAATGCCCCAGCCCATGCCGTTGGCCTTGAGAAGGTTTCCGAGGGATCCCATGTGTGACTCCTTGCATGAATATCTATGACGCGGCGCACGTTTTGTTCGCTCCGCCGCTTTGTAGCCAAGCTAAATACGTACGTCCAGTTTGTTTCGATCCAAATAAAACCGTGACATATTGGAGCAATGTGTAAACCGGCAGTTCAGGACCTGTGACCTGAAACCAATATCGAATTCAAGTGTGTTGGACATCACATTCGATTTGGACAAATGGTTGCAATCGTCAGAGTCGGTGCCAACCTCGACCACGATCTGTCATACCGTGTGCTTGTGATCAATCGCGAACGAGCGGCAACCGAAGCAACTCACCGGGAACCGTCGTGCTAGCAAAACTCCTCAAGGCGTACCTGCCGCCGTACCGCTGGTTGCTTGCCGGGGTCCTCGCACTTCAACTCTTCGGGGCCATCGCGTCGTTAGTCCTCCCCACGCTCAACGCTCGGATCATCGACGACGGTGTAGCCCGAGGCGACACCGGATTCATCATGTCCACCGGCGGGATCATGCTGCTGGTCTCGCTTGCGTCGATCATCGCGTCGGTCGCATCGACCTATCTGGCGGCAAAATCGTCGATGGGCTTCGGCCACGACGTTCGAGGCGCCTTTTACAAGGCCGTCGGCAGCTTCTCTGATCGCGAATTCAACAGTTTCGGTGCGCCGACGCTGATCACACGGAACACCAACGACGTCCTGCAGATCCAGGCCCTGGTCATGCTGACCTCCTCGATGCTCGTCAGCGCCCCACTGATGTGTATCGGCGGCATCATCATGGCGCTGCGCGAGAACCTGCAGATGTCCTGGCTCCTGACGATTTCGGTACCACTGCTCGGCATCACCGTCTCGGTCGTGGTGGCCAAGCTGATCCCGCATTTCCGGACGATGCAGACGCGGATCGACAACATCAATCGATCACTGCGCGAACAGCTCACCGGTATGCGTGTCATCCGCGCCTTCGTTCGAGAACCCGACGAGACGATCCGCTTCGACAAAGCCAACAAGGAACTGACCGACACCTCGCTCCTCATCGGTCGCTACCAGGCGGTTCTGCTGCCCACCGTCATGTTGATCGCCAACCTGTCGAGCGTCGCGGTGCTGTGGTTCGGCGCGCATCTGGTCGATACCGGAGACATGCAGATCGGCCAGATCAGCGCCTTCCTCGCCTACGTCATGCAGATCCTGATGTCCGTGGTCATGGCGACCATGTTGGCCGTCGTGATCCCCCGCGCGGCCGTGTGTGCCGACCGCATCACCGAGGTACTCGACACCGAGCCGACCGTGCCCGCACCGGCCCAGCCCCTTCGCCCGACCAGCCCCTACGGCGTTGTCGAGTTCGGTGGAGCCGGATTCACGTATCCGGGAGCAGAAACGCCGGTCCTGTCGAATGTCTCGATGCGATGCATGCCAGGAACGGTCACCGCGATCGTGGGCAGTACCGGTAGTGGCAAATCGACCCTCGTCTCACTCATCCCCCGACTCTTCGACGTCACGGCCGGCGCCGTCCTGGTCGACGGCTTGGACGTCCGTGGCTGGGATCAGGACGAACTCTTCGCCAACTTCGGATACGTGCCCCAGAAGGCCTACCTGTTCGCCGGCACGATCGCGAGCAATATCCGCTACGGAAACCCGACCGCCACCGACGACGACATCTGGGCAGCCCTCACCATCGCCCAGGCAGACGACTTCGTCCGTGAACTCTCCGACGGTCTCGAGTCTCCGATCGCCCAGGGCGGCGGCAATCTCTCGGGCGGACAGAAACAACGTCTCGCCATCGCCAGAGCTGTAGTCCGCAGACCCCGGATCTTCGTCTTCGACGATTCGTTCTCCGCACTCGACATGCACACCGACGCCGCAGTCCGACGCGAACTCCGCACGGTCTCGACTCATTCGACGGTCATCATCGTCGCGCAGCGCGTCGCGTCCATCATCGATGCCGACCAGATTATGGTCCTCGAAGACGGCGCTCCGGTCGGTCTCGGCGACCATCAGTTCCTTCTGGCCAACTGTCCGACGTACCAAGAGATCGTGGCTTCCCAGATTCCCGCGGAGATGAGCGCATGACCAGCCCGCAGGACCCGACGTGGGGCAGCCCCAACAGCCAGTACTTCGACGATGCCCCGACGGTGGTGTTCGCCAAGATCCCGAGCGAACCTGAATCCGCGGACGGGGATGCGAAGTCGAGTAACCCCGAGAACCCCGACAAAGAGCCGAAGCCCGCGCTGACCGCGACGGACACCAAACCTCGCCACTTCAAGGCGACGATGAAGCGGCTTCTCTCGCTTCTGCAGCCACACAAGTTTGCGGTCGTCTGTGTCGTCGTTGCGACGATCGCCAGCATCGCGCTCTCCGTCGCGGTGCCGAAGATCCTCGGTCACGCAACAGACCTCATCTTCGCCGGGTTCATCGGCAAGAGCCTGCCCGCCGGACTGACCCGCGATCAGGCAGCAGAGGCGATCCGCGCATCAGGAAATTCGACGTTCGCCGACCTCGTCGCCAACTCGACCGACGTCGTTCCCGGTGTAGGTCTGAACTTCGACGCCATCGGCAAAGTCGTCATGCTCGCGATCGTCGTGTACTTGCTCTCGTCGCTACTTGCCTGGTTGGAAGCATTCCTCCTCAACATCATCGTCCAGAAGACCATCTACAACCTGCGTGCCTCGGTCGAGGCGAAGCTTCACCGTCTCCCCCTTCCATACTTCGACAAGACACCTCGCGGCGAGATCCTCAGCCGCGTCACCAACGACATCGACAACATCTCGTCGACGTTGTCGTCGACGTTGACCTCGCTCCTGACGTCGGTGCTCACCGTCCTCGGCGTCCTGACGATGATGTTCGTCATCTCTCCGATGCTCGCCCTGATCGCACTGATCGCGGTGCCGGTATCGGTGCTCCTCGTTGCCAGGGTCGCCAAGCGTGCACAGGTGTTGTACAAGGCTCAGTGGACCGAGACGGGCAAGATCAACGCACAGATCGAGGAGAACTACAGCGGTCGCGACCTGGTACGCGTGTACGGGCATCAGGCCGAAGCCGAGCGTGAATTCGCCGAGCAGAACAAGAAACTCCTCGACGCGTCCTTCGGCGCACAGTTCCTCTCCAGCCTGATCATGCCGGTCATGAACTTCGTCGGAAACATCACCTACGTGCTGCTCGCTGTGGTCGGCGCACTCAAGGTCGCCAGCGGCAACATGTCACTCGGTGACGTTCAGGCGTTCATCGTCTATTCGCGCCAGTTCAGCCAACCACTCACGCAGATCGCGTCCATGTCGACGAGCCTGCAGTCCGGAGCCGCGTCGGCTGAGCGGGTCTTCGAGCTTCTCGACGAACCTGAGCAGTCGCCCGACATCGACGTGCCACTAATGCCCGAGCCTGCCGGACGCCATCGCAACGTCGGACACATCGAGTTCGAGAACGTCTCGTTCCGCTACGAGCCGGACAAGCCGTTGATCGAGAACGTGTACCTGACGGCTCGGCCCGGGCAGATGGTCGCCATCGTCGGACCCACCGGTGCCGGCAAGACCACCTTGGTCAACCTGCTCATGCGCTTCTACGAAGTCGACTCGGGCCGAATCACTCTCGACGACGTCGACATCTCGCAGATGCGCCGCTCCGACTTGCGCAAGCACGTCGGCATGGTCCTGCAGGACACCTGGCTCTTCGGCGGAACGATCCGCGACAACATCGCGTACGGCCGGCTCGACGCCAGTGAATACGAGATCCACGAAGCCGCACGCGCTGCCTTCGTCGACCGCTTCATCCACACGCTCCCGGACGGGTACGACACCGTGCTGGACGAGGAGGCATCGAACATCAGCTCCGGCGAGAAGCAGCTCATCACGATTGCCCGAGCATTCCTGTCGGAGCCGTCGCTGCTGATTCTCGACGAGGCGACCAGCTCGGTCGACACACGTACGGAACAGCTTGTGCAGCAAGCAATGTCCGCGTTGCGCGTCGGGCGCACCAGCTTCATCATCGCGCACCGGCTCTCCACCATCCGTAACGCCGATCTGATCGTCGTGATGGAGGCGGGCAAGATCGTCGAGCAGGGCACACACGACGAACTCATCGCAGCTGCGGGCGCGTACTTCCGTCTCTACAACGCTCAGTTCGAGGGTGCCGCCGTCTAGTGATCGGCGCCTCCCTCGGCGGACACAGTGCCCCGGAGCACACCTGACCGATTCGACACGTTACCGTCGAGTCAGGAGTGTTGTCACCGTCTGAATTGGGAGTGCGTGTGTCTGCAGAAGCTGTGGAGAAGAAGGGCCCGCTCGCGGGCATTCGGATCGTGGAATTCGCTGGATTGGGACCGGGCCCGCACGCCGCGACGCTTTTGGCGGACATGGGCGCCGACATCGTCATCGTGCAGCGCGCAGGGCAGATTCCGCAGGACTCGAACGCAACCGACCAGATCAAGCGCGGCCGCCGCATCGTCGAGGCCAACCTGAAGGATCCGGCCGACGTCGCCAAGGTTCTCGATCTCCTGGGCCGCGCCGACGTCCTCATCGAGGGCTTCCGCCCCGGCGTCATGGAACGCATGGGACTCGGACCCGACGTGGTGTCGGAGCGCAATCCGCGCCTCGTTTACGCCCGTATGACGGGCTGGGGACAGGAAGGACCGCTCGCCAACGCCGCCGGTCACGACATCAACTACATCTCACTGACCGGTGTCCTCAACGCCATCGGACGCAAGGGTGAACGCCCCGTCCCGCCGCTCAACATGGTCGGCGATTTCGGCGGCGGTTCCATGTTCCTGATCTTCGGCATTCTGTCGGCTCTCGTCGAGCGCTCGACGTCCGGTAAGGGCCAGGTCGTCGACGCGGCGATGGTCGACGGAACCCTCGCGCTCTCGCACATGATGTGGGCATTCCGCGGTCGCGGCGTCTGGTCCGACGAGCGCGGCGTCAACCTCCTCGACACCGGCGCTCCGTTCTACGACACCTACGAGACCTCCGACGGCAAGTACATGGCCGTCGGATCCATCGAACCGCAGTTCTACGCATTGTTGCTCGAGGGCCTCGAACTCGATCCCGCGACGCTCCCTCACCAGATGGACACGTCCAAGTGGGACGACATGAAGACGCTCTTCACCGAAAAGTTCTTGTCCAAGACTCGCGACGAGTGGGCCAAGATCTTCCTCGGCACCGACGCCTGTGTCTCCCCTGTCCTGACTTTCGCCGAGGCTCCGTCCAACGAACACATCGCGGCCCGCGGTTCGCTCATCGAACTCGACGGCGTCACTCAGCATGCTCCCGCACCGCGCTTCTCGCGCACGCCCACCGCGACGCCCGCTGCGCCGGCGCGTGAGGCGACGGATATCGACACGGTCTGGACCTAGGGCCTTCGGCCCCGTGCGCGGTTAAGGAGCCTCAGGACTCTCTAACCACGCACGGGGCGTCAGCCCAACCTGTAGAACCTGAACATCTCGTGCTCGATCGGGAGCACGTCAACCCGCTCGAAACCGGCCGCCTTGGCATAGCTTTCGAGTGTCGAGTGCCTCATCACCGTCCCGGTGGCAACGCTCCCCGGATGCGACAGGCTGTCCGGTAAGCAGCAGGTCAGCGAAAATCCGTACAGCAATTGCTCGATCGGACCCGCCTCGGGATCGAACACATCTGCCGTTCGTTCGTCCATGACGATCACCGGAGCGCCCGGCTGGGCAATCGCCCGAGCCGTGGACAGAAATCCCACCGGATCCGGAACGTCGTGAAGGCACTCGAAAGCGAAGACGGCATCGTAGGTCCCGGCATCGACTCGCCCGGCCTCAGGAGCCTGTCCGGCGACGTCGACCAACGAGAAATGTACTCGGTCGTCCACCCCACGATCGTGGGCGTTACGACGGGCAGCGTTCACCGATGCCGCGTCGACGTCGAAGCCGTGCACTTCGATCTTCGGGTATCCGAGGGCGAGCGCGATCGACGACCAGCCCTCCCCCATCCCGAGATCAGCGACCTGCCCGCCGCCGACAAGTATGGCGTGCAGGTCGGTGACTACCGGCAGGAACTGCTGACAGAGCTGCTGGAGATACATCGGCCGGTTCAGCAGCGCCTGGCCCTCGCGAGCATCGGGGCCCATCGATTCCCACGTGACTCCCCCGCCGTGACGATAAGCGTCGAGTAGACGCGGCATCGACGACGTTGTCGCGACGAACAGCCTCGCCAACGGCGCCAGGAAAAGCAGGTTCTCGTCGTCGACCAGAACATCGGCGTGGGCCTGCGGCAGGCTGTACCGGCGATCGGCATCCGAATTGACCTCCACATAACCGGCGACGGCCTGCTGCTCGAGCCACTCCCGCGCATACCTTTCGACGGTCCCGGTCCGGTCCGCCAGCTCCGTCGACGTGAGCGGGCCGTGATCGCTCAGCGCGCGGTACCAGCCCAGCCGGTCGCCCAGATACACAGCCTGCAGCTCCGACGCCCCGAGCGTGGCCGCGAACAATCGTTCTGCGAGCGCGTCCGCCGCACTTGTTCCCGCTGCGCCTGTACCGTCTACCGCCGTCATGCCCTACCTCCTGGTTTCACACCACTTTCAGGGTGTGTACCCAGTTCTCAGACGACGACCATTCGTTGGTCTGCCGTGTCGCGATCCGTCGCGAGGGTGTCGTACGCAGCGGCGATGGACGCGACGCCGCGAATGAGGTCCTCGGGAGAACGTGCGTACGGCACGCGGATGAATCGTTCGAACGCACCTTCGACGCCGAAACGGGGGCCGGCGGCAAGGAGTACGCCGAAGTTGGGTGCCACCGCCGCCAACGCCGTCGAGACTGGCGCGGACATTCGCATCCAGACCGACATTCCGCCGGAGCCGATGGTGGGACGCCAGTCCGGCAGATGCTCTGCCACTGCGCCGAGGAGTACCGCACGCTGTTCTCGCAGAACTTCGCGACGCTGTTCGAGCAACGAGCGGTCGTCGGCGAGCAAGTAAGCGGCTGCCAACTGATCCATGACGGGAGTACCGAGGTCGACCGCGGCACGCGCCCCCACCAACTGGGTGATGAGCGCGGCATCGGCGCGAATCCAACCGACACGTAGCCCGCCCCACAACGACTTCGCGGTCGAACCGAGCGTCACCACTTCGGTTTTCGCCGCGCCTCGCCCATGTGAGGCGACCGGCGCCGGCGGCGGTGCGTCGAGCCACAGGTCCACCATCGTCTCGTCGACGACCAGAGTCATTCGCGTTTCGTGCGCAATCTTCGCAAGCTCGGCGCGGCCGGAAGAGTCCATGCAGAGGCCGGTCGGGTTGTGAAAGTCGGGAATCAGGTATGCCATTCTGGCAGCGGTTTGCCTTGCTGCACTTCGAATCCCGTCGAGATCCCAGGCTCCGGCCGCCGCGAACTCCGGTCGGACCGGAACCGGCACGGGCCGAGCACCGTTTCGCCGAATCGCTTCCAGCGCATTGGGGTACGTCGGATGATCGACCAGCACTCGCTCGCCGGGTGAGGTGAGCACCGACAGCAACAACCGAAGCGCGTGCTGCGCACCCGAGGTCACCATGATCTGTTCGGCGGTGGTGGGAAGACCCCGCGCCGTGTAGCGCTGCGCGATCACGTCACGCAAGTCGGCGATCCCGACCGGTTCCATCCCGTGCGTGGGCAGGAAGTTCGGAAGTTCCTGCAGCGCAGAAGCATACGCCAGTTCGACCTGAGCGGCGGGAGCTGCCATCGCCGCGTAACTGAGGTCGACGACGGGCCCACTCGGCCCCGGTTGATGGGAGCGGAACATCAACCCGTTCGGCCGCGCGCCGGCGGGCAAAGCCACGGTGCTTCGCGAACCCTGCCGGCTGATCAGATACCCCTCGTCTCGCAGCACCGAGTACGACGACGTGATCGTGGTCCGACTGAGTTCGAGCACCGCCGCGAGTTCACGCTCACTCGGCAGTGCGACCCCCAGCGGAACGCGACCGTCGTGCACGAGCAGGCGGATACCGTCGGCAAGCGCACGGTACGCGGGCCTGCGCCCAGACTCTTCCTGCCAGGACCCCAGATCGCGCGCAAGCGAACGGGCACCGAGAACTCGAGTCATCATGCAGTCCAGTATCGACAACTTGGCTATGTAACTCAATACCAGTCGAGTTGATCATATGTCCATGACTACCTTCGCAACCCTGATCGGCATCGGACTCTTCGTGGCACTCGTCTACTTCTTCGCGCCCGCTGAAGGTGAAGGTACATACATTCGTTTGGAGCAGTTTCGCCTGGCAGCACCCCTCGGCGGCATCTTCCACGACAAGACTTCAGACCGCGAAAACGACGCTGTCAGACCCCCGTGCGATTGTGATCAGGGGGAAGAATTCACTGATCTCAGTCCAGTTGCGTAAAACTGGACTCTTTTCGCACTCAGAAAGTCTCCAGAGAGGGATTGCATGCCGGCTTCCAAAAAGATCCTCTACATCGATCTCGACAACACCTTGGTCAACTTCCAGTCGGGCATCGATCGCCTGACCGACGGCGTCCGGGAGAAGTACAAGAACGACCTCGACGAAGCGCCACACATCTTCTCTCGCATGGATCCTCTCGACGGTGCTATCGACGCCTACCACCAACTGGCGCAGCAGTTCGACACCTACATCCTCTCGACAGCGCCGTGGAAGAACGCCACAGCCTGGCACGACAAGGTTCTGTGGGTCCAAGAGCACCTCGGCATGGAGGAGGGCAGCGTCGCGTACAAACGTCTGATCCTCTCGCACCACAAGCACCTCAATCGAGGCGATTACCTCGTCGACGACCGCGGAGCAAACGGCGCAGATCGTTTCGAGGGCGAGTGGATCAAGTTCGGCAGCACCGAGTTTCCCGACTGGAAGACCGTCACCGCACACTTGTCGAAGCTGGCTTGAAACACGAATCCCCGCTCCTGCTTGCAGGAGCGGGGATTTCGAGGGAACGAACTATCGGACGATCTCGCGCCGGACGATCGTCTCGTCGCGGCCGGGACCGACACCGATGCAGGAGATGAACGCACCCGAAAGCTCTTCGAGCCGAAGCACGTAGTTCTGCGCATTCTGCGGCAGTTCCTCGAAGGTGCGAGCCTCCGAGATGTCTTCCCACCAGCCAGGCATCTCTTCGTAGATGGGCTTGGCGTGGTGAATGTCGCTCTGCGACATCGGCATTTCGTCGTGGCGGACACCGTCCACCTCGTACGCGACACAGATCGGCACGGTGTCGAGGCTGCTCAACACGTCCAGCTTGGTGAGGAAGTAGTCGGTGATGCCGTTGACGCGCGTCGCGTAACGCGCGATGACAGCGTCGAACCATCCCGTACGACGAGCGCGTCCGGTGGTGACACCGACCTCGCCGCCCTGCTTCGCCAGGTATGCGCCGTGATCGTCGAACAGCTCCGTCGGGAACGGACCGGAACCGACACGCGTCGTGTACGCCTTGAGGATTCCGAGCACCGTGGTGATCTTGGTGGGACCGATGCCCGAACCGACCGCCGCACCACCTGAGGTGGGGTTGGACGAGGTCACGTACGGGTACGTGCCGTGGTCGACGTCCAGCAGAGTGCCCTGCGAACCTTCGAGCAAGACGGTCTCGCCGCGCTCGAGGGCGAGGTTGAGCTCCAGGCGCGTGTCCGAGATGCGGTGCTTGAAACCCTCGGCCTGCGTCAGTACCTCTTCGACGACCTGCTGCGGGTCGAGTGCCTTGCGGTTGTAGATCTTGACCAGCACCTGGTTCTTGAATTCGAGTGCTGCTTCGACCTTCTGGGTCAGGATCTTCTCGTCCAGGACGTCCGCAGCACGGACACCGACACGGGCGATCTTGTCCTGGTAGCACGGGCCGATACCGCGGCCGGTCGTGCCGATCTTCTTCGCTCCCAGGAAGCGTTCGGTGACCTTGTCGATGGCCACGTGGTACGGCATGATCAGGTGCGCATCAGCAGAAAGCAGCAGGCGGGACGTGTCCACACCGCGCTCTTCCAAGCCTGCCAATTCAGTCAGCAACACACCCGGGTCGACGACGACACCGTTACCGATGACGTTGTTGACGGCGGGGGTGAGGATTCCGGACGGGATGAGGTGCAGTGCGAACTTGTCACCGTTCGGCAGAACCACGGTGTGTCCGGCGTTGTTACCGCCCTGGTATCGCACGACCCACTGAAGCTGCTCGCCCAGTAGATCTGTAGCTTTGCCCTTACCTTCGTCGCCCCACTGGGCGCCGATCAGGACGATTGCCGGCATGACGTTGTCTCCTACGGTCGACGTGCAGCAGTTGTCCCGCCGCATTGGTACTGCCTGGCTTCCGCGCACATGATGCAGCGCCGAACTGTTGCAGTGACCGAAGGAGCAGTCTAGCCCAGAGCACCAGACCAGACCTGACGGTCCAGAATTTGGCCGGTGACCATCACGATTGCGAGTCGACACAGAGACTCGCACTAAGATCGTCGGCAGTGATTCGGACGGCCATTTCGGGGAAGGGTGGCGAGGTCCCACTACCCGAGAAGAAGTCTTGATCGAGCTAGGAGTGGCTTTGACCCCTGTGGTGCTCAAATGTGGCGATTCGCCGGTTCCACTCCCCCTGGGTGAACTCACGTCGTTCACTGTCCCTGAACTTCCGGAGAAGCAGGACTTCGACGAGGCCCTGTCCCAACTGCAGGTCGTCACGGAGCCTCGCTTGATCGTCGTGGGTAACGACGGCGCGTTTGCCGCGGCATTGACACGGTTGATGCGACTGGAGCGACTCAACGTCGAACTCGCCTACGTCACCGAGAACAGGTCCGACGCAACCGACGCGTACAAACTCGCAACGGGTGCCCGGGCTGCGCGCACGGCGTTGAAAGGCACAGTCCACACCGTGCCGCTCATTCGCGACGACGCCGGAATCGCGCTGGTCGGTGCGGCAACTGTCACGGGTCCGGCCGATGCCGCCGAATTGATCGGCGAGGCGTATGTCGACGACAACAAGCTGTTCTCCGGCACAGTCCCCGGTATCCGGATTGTGCCGAGCCCCAAGCTCCCGGGGATCAAGGCATCGGTCGACCGCAAGAGTCGCTGGAGCGGGCGACGCTGGCTGGAAGGCCGAGCCATTCAGCTGGGCTCGCCGGCAGCGCGTCTGGTTCGCGACGGGGTGGCCAACCCACGCGATCTCAAGCGTTCGACCTTCTACCGGCACGACAAGACTTGGTTGTTGGTCAGGTGAGAACCGGAGCAGCACGGTCGGCGGTTCGGCCGAGCCCTGTCTTCCTGGGCGTCGTTGCGATCACCGTCATCGCCGGTGTTGTCGCCTGGAACTCGACGTGGGGTTCCATCGCGGGCCGTGCGGGTGTTTTTGTCCTCGTGGTCGCAGGCTGGGTGGTCACGCTGTGCTTGCACGAGTTCGCGCATGCATATCTGGCGTGGCGTCACGGAGACACCGACGTCGAGGCTCGTGGTTATCTGACGCTCAACCCGCTCAAGTACAGCCATCCGATGCTCTCGATCGGGCTGCCGGTGCTGTTCATCGCCTTGGGCGGCATCGGGCTTCCCGGCGGCGCCGTGTACCTGCGCACCGGGATGTTCCCGCCCAAGGTGCAGGCGCGAATATCGCTCGCCGGTCCGTTCACGAACGCCGTCGCCGCGGTGATCCTCCTCGTCGTCATACGTACGTACGGCTCATCGGCCGAGCATCTGACGTTCTGGGCCGGCCTCAGTTTCCTGGCCTTCTTGCAGGTCATGGCAACAGTTTTGAACCTGCTCCCAGTCCCCGGTCTGGACGGATACAACGCGCTGGAGCCCTACCTCGCGCCCAACACACGACACCAACTCGACCAGTTCAAGCCGTACGGACTGCTCCTGCTGGTTGCGCTCCTGTTCGTCCCGCAGATCAATGTCGTCTTCTTCGATGCGATCTACTGGATCTTCGAACTGAGCGGTGTGTCCGACTACTACGCCATGCTCGGTAACGCCCTCATGCGTTTTTGGACGTGATCGAGTGCACTGGAGGAGACTCGTGAGAGTCTGACATTTCAGACATTCATTCTTCTTCAGGAGAGCATCGATGATTGCGACGTCATTTCAGTCCGGCGGAGTGGAGTACACCCTCACGCGGGCCGAGATTCGACACGTGGAAGCACTGATCGACTTGCTCGCCGACGACCCGATCGGGAGCACCCGGGAGACGACCAACCCCGAGGCCCGAACGATCTACGAGGACGCATTCAAGCGAATCGACGAGGATCCGGCGCAACTCCTCGTCACCGTTCTGGTCGGTGACGCAGTGATCGGCACCATGCAATTGACCTTCATTCCGGGTATGAGCCGAATGGGGGCGACACGACTGCAGATCGAAGCTGTTCGCGTCCACGAGGATTACCGGAGCAAGGGCATCGGCAGTTCGATGATCCGTTGGGCCTGCGAAGAAGGTGCCCGGCGCGGCGCGTTCCTGGCGCAGCTCACCTCGGATCAAACTCGCAGGGAAGCCCACGACTTCTACGAGCGACTCGGATTTGTCGCCTCCCACGTCGGGTTCAAGAAGTCGCTGAGCTGACACACAGCCAACCACCCAGACTCCCAAACGCGGGCGCGAGCACCGGGGCATGGTTGTGCCCCGGTGCTCGCGTCTCGAGTTGTTTCACTTCAGGCTGCTGTCGGTGGGCTGTTCCCGCCGATCGGCTGTTGATACGGATCGATCGACATCGGTGGATAGAACACCGTCTTTCGATCCGGTCCGATCTCCACCCGCCATTCCGTGTGGTGCATCGTCCGGTGGTGATGACCGCACAACAAGATCAGGTTGTCGAGATCTGTTGGGCCACCATCGTTCCAGTGAACAATATGGTGAGCATCGCACCACCCCGACGGCGTCCCGCACCCCGGAAACGCGCACGCGCCATCACGAACTGCCAACGCCCGCCTCTGCGGCACCGTCGCGGTTCTGGCTTCCTTGCCGCAGTCGAGCGGAACACCGTTCTCATCCAACAAGATCCGCGTCACGGTGCAGTCGCACGCCAGCATCCGGGCAGTGTCGATACTGATCGGGCCCACCCAGTCCGTCCATGCGAACCCCAACTCCTCGGTGGACGGCAAGAGGTCTTTCAGAACTTTAAGGTCCGTCATGTCTTTCGCGGACGCGGTCACCGTGAGGTGCGGTTTCACTCCGCCTTCGATCGGGCCCAACCCCGCCCGCTCGTACCGGCGCAACAATTCACAAAACCCATCCGCACGCCGTAATGCCGGCGTGCGGGTGTCCTTGACGCCGTCCTTCTCCGGTGTCGGCGCCGACAGGCTCGACAGCAGCGTGATCAGACGGGCCCCGTTGACCGCATCCAGATCACCCTTCACAGTTACTCTGCCGTACAGGCCTTTCGAGGCGTAGAACTCGTTCCGTTCCGAATCCTCGCCGACCGGAACACCGTCCTCACGCTTGCCGTACTGCTTCTCGATTCGGCGGATCGCTGCCCGCACCGCATCACAATCGGCGATGTTCTTCGACGCCAACCCCAACAAGATCCCGCGGGCCTTGTCCACATCCGCCGGGGTCATGTTCTTCGGCGGATGCTGACAAAACGACGCCACCTGACGCGCCTTCAACGCATCCACGTCACCACGGTGAAACGCATCGCCCACAACGGGTTCGAGCATCAACAACCGCGCCAACCCGACCAGCAGACTGCACTCACCGATCTCCAAATTCGTCGAACCATGCAACCACTGTGCGATCGCCCGAAAACCCTTCCCGCCGAGAACGTCACGGGAAAACATCTCCACGATCAGCAACACCATCCGCGATTGCAACTCGTGTCGGGCGCGCACCAGATCCAGAACCTCACTCTTGAGGTCCTCACCATCCAGCTGCCATGCTTCCCGACTGTTCATGCCGAAAGTTTAATCGAGCATACTTTCGATAACCAGGGACATAACGGACAACTTCAAGAAGACCTACACTCGAGAGCTGTTGAGATGCATTGCTATTCGCGCAACCGCCGACGCGATTCATTGACAGAGACTCGCAACTCCCCCAAAGGCACTTCACGGCCCGACTCACTGCGCACCTCGACACGAACACGCTCACCAGTAGCGTCGTCAGCCACCTCCAACGGTCCGCCTTTTCCGCCGTGCAGATACTTGTCTCCCCACTGCATCAGCGCAAGAACCGCCGGCAGCAGGTCACGACCCTTCTCGGTGAGCACGTACTCGTGCCGCGTCCGCTTTCCAGGCTCCTTGTACGGCACACGCTCGAACAGTCCCGCCTCAGTGAGCTCTTTCAGCCTTGCCGACGCAACCGCCTCGGTGATGCCGACTCGCGACGCGAAGTCGTCGAAACGCGTTGTGCCGTAATAGGCCTCTCGCAGAATGAGCATCGCGGACCGGGTGCCGACCACTTCCATCGCCCGCCCGATCGAACAGTGCGTGGCCCGCCAGGCGTCGCGATCTTCGAGCACTCCGGTCAGTCGTACAGCGTCCATGCAATTCACCATACCCCCTGGCTTGCCATAACCATAGTCAGAGTCTAGATTCCTGACTATGGAACTTCATAGCCAGCCGGTGCGGACTGGGCCGCTCCTCGCAATTCTGTCGGGAGCACCGTTTGTCGCCAGCCTCGATCTTTTTGTGGTCAACGTGGCCTTCGGCGACATCGCCAAGAGCTACCCGGGCCACTCACTCGGCGAGTTCAGTTGGATCCTCAACAGCTACGCGATCGTCTACGCCGCGCTTTTGATCCCCCTCGGACGCTGGGCGGACCGGATCGGGCACAAGCGCGCCTTCATCGCCGGCCTCGCACTGTTCACCCTCGCCAGCGCCGCCTGCGCTTTCAGTCCGTCATTGTGGGCACTGGTGGCATTCCGCATCGTTCAGGCAGTCGGCGCCGCAGCGCTCACCCCGGCCAGCCTCGGCCTCCTGATCAGTGCACTCCCGGCTGCGAAACGTCAATCCGGCGTACGCATCTGGGCGGCAGCCGGCGCGGCCGCTGCGGCATTCGGCCCCGTCGTGGGCGGCATTCTCGTCGAGGCGTCGTGGCGCTGGGTCTTCCTGATCAATGTTCCAGTCGGGATCGTATTGCTCTACTTCGCAGTCCGACTCGTCCCGGATACAACACACAAGGACTCCGATGCCGGGATCGACTTCGTCGGCGCCGCCCTCCTCACCGTCGGAATCGGCTCTCTCGCGCTGGCACTCGTCCAGGGACCTGATTGGGGATGGACCGACAACCGCGTTCTGATCGCCTTCGCCGTCGCCGTTGCGACCCTACTTTCGTTCTGGTGGAGCAACTCTCGCCATCGCACTCCGTTGATTGCTCCCGATCTTCTGAAGATCCGCTCCTTTGCCTGGTCCAACGTCACCGCCATCCTGTTCAGCGCGGCATTTGCTGCCGGACTGCTCTCGAACATCCTCTGGCTGCAAGAAGTTTGGGGATACTCGGCATTGCGCACCGGTTTCGCCGTCTCGCCGGGTCCGCTTCTGGTTCCGCTGTTCGCGATCGCCGGTGGATCGCTTGCGCGCAAGTACTCGGCGGGACGCGTCGCCGCACTCGGCAGCCTTCTGTGGGCAGTCGGAACCGTACTCGTTCTCGTCTCGGTTGATTCGACGCCCAACTACGCGACCGGACTACTGCCGGGCTGGATCATCGCCGGGATCGGTGTCGGCCTTGCCCTGCCGACCATTCTGTCGCAGGCCACGGCGGATCTTGCACCTGCCAGATCGGCCACCGGTAGCGCAATCGTCAGCATGAGCCGACAGATCGGAACCGTTCTCGGCGTGAGTGTTCTGATCGCGGTTCTCGGCTCCTCCGTCGACCCCGACACCTTCCGCCAGGCCTGGTGGGTGATCTTTGCCGTCGCGCTTGTGTCTGCCCTGGCATCGCTGGGAATGACGCCTTCGACCACACCCACCCCAGTTGTCCCTGCTGAATCCGCCATCCCTGAAAGGAATTTGTCATGAGAGACGCAGTTATCGTCGAAGCCGTTCGCACTCCGATCGGCAAGGGAAAGGCGAACGGCGCCCTGCACGGCATCAACGCCGTCGACCTCCTCGCCCACAGCCTCAAAGCGGTAGTCGAGCGCACCGGGATCGATGCCGCGCTGATCGACGACGTCATCGGCGGCGCGGTCAGTCAAGTCGGTGAACAGAGCCAGAATGTCACTCGCACAGCCCTTCTCGCCGCCGGCTACCCCGAGTCGGTACCGGGAACCACCGTCGATCGCCAGTGTGGAAGTAGCCAACAAGCAGTTCATTTTGCTGCTCAGGGCGTTATTGCCGGTGCGTACGACATCGTTGTTGCTGCCGGAGTCGAGTCGATGAGCCGAGTGCCGATGGGCTCGAGCAGCGTCGGGCGCGAGTCACTCGGTGTAGGTTTCGAAGAGCGCTATCCGGACGGTCTGGTACCGCAGGGCATCAGCGCCGAATTGATCGCTGCCAAGTGGGGACTGAGCCGCACCCAACTCGACGAATTCTCGGCGTCGAGTCATCGGAAAGCCGCGCTGGCAACCGAGAGTGGTTACTTCACCAAGGAACTCGCCACGCTCCCGCAGCTGTCGGTCGACGAGGCCATCCGCCCCGGTACCACGGTCGAGACCCTTGCCGGCCTACGGACCGCCTTCGAATCCGACTACTACGCCCAGCGATTCCCACAGATCGACTGGTCCATCACCGCGGGCAACAGCAGCCCGCTTTCGGACGGCAGTTCGGCGGTGATGATCACGACCAGTGAGATCGCCGCGAAACTCGGCCTCACCCCGAAGGCACGGCTGCACAGCTTCGCTGTCGCCGGCGACGATCCGCTGTACATGCTCGCGGCGGTCATCCCGGCCACCGAGAAGGTCTTGGCCCGTGCGGGTTTGACGATCTCGGACATCGATCTGTTCGAGGTCAACGAGGCCTTTGCTCCCGTCGTCCTCTCGTGGGCAGCAGACACCGGCGTCGATCTGTCCAAGGTGAACGTCCGCGGCGGTGCCATCGCACTCGGCCATCCGCTGGGCGGCAGCGGAACCCGGATCATGACCACTCTGGTCAACGCTATGGAACAGCGCGGCGCGCGCTACGGACTCCAGACCATGTGTGAGGCAGGTGGGCTGGCCAACGCAACCATCCTGGAGCGCTTGGGCTGAGCAATCACCGCTGGACGGCACTCGGACACTAGTGACCGAGTGCCGTCCATTCGGGATCCGGCTTGCGCGCAACGACCCGGAACACGATTCCACCCCGTCCACTGCGCTGCACCTCGTCGATCAGGAAGCCTGCGTTTTCGAGGTATCCGACCGGTTCGCGGGTGAGGTGATCGGCACCGAACCGTACAGAAAGCGGTTCGACGGCCTTCATCAGCGCCCGTACAACCGTGTTGGTGCTCGGCCCGTGCTCAGCGAGCACGAATCGACCACCAGGCACCAGCACTCGAAATGCTTCGCTGGCAACTCGGTCCGGATCGGGGATCGTGCAGAACGCGTAGGTGGAGACCAATGTGTCCACGCATTCGTCAGGAACATCGAGTGCTTGCACGTCTCCGAGTCGTAGGTCGACTTCGGTCTTCACTCCCTCGGAGACCTTGACCCTGGCCTGATCGAGCATCGCAGTCGAGATGTCCACGCCGATGACGTAGTCGACGTCGTCCCCGTAGAGCGGCAGGTTCAGCCCGGTGCCCACGGCAATTTCGACCACGCGCCCATGCGCCTGATCTACAGCCCATTTCCGGGCGTCACCGAGCACAAAGCGCTCGAAGCGCCCGATCTGTCGGTCGTAGTGCGCCGCCATTGCGTCGAAAGTCTTGGCGACCTGTGCAGTGTCTGGTTCACGCATAGTGCCCCGTTTCGATCGATCTTCTGTGCAGTCTTACACGCGAGCACCGGGTCGGGAAGACCTTTCGTGACGAAGAGCGACCGGCCGCGCGACGCAGTCCCTGACGGATGACCCCGGTATCGTTCCAGGTGACCTGACCTCACCAACGACCATCATGGATAGAGACCTCGTGCGATCAAGTAACTGCGTCACCGGATCGGTCCGGCCACCTTTTTCCACTGATTCCACTGGAGGTCTGTGATGGCCGGAGGACTCTTCGCCCTGCTCGACGACGTCGCAGCCCTGGCTCGTATGGCTGCCGCCTCGATCGACGACGTTGCCGCCGCAACCGGTAAGGCGACCGCCAAAGCGGCAGGCGTCGTCATCGACGACGCAGCCGTCACGCCGCAGTACGTCCGTGGGCTCGCGGCCGAACGCGAGTTGCCCATCATCAAGCGCATCGCCATCGGATCGCTGCGCAACAAGCTGCTGATCATTCTTCCGATCGCTCTGCTGCTGAGTCAGTTCCTCCCCTGGCTGCTGACGCCACTGTTGATGGTCGGCGGCTGTTACCTCAGCTACGAAGCGGTTCACAAGATCTGGGGTGCAATTTTCGGCCACGGTGACCACCACGAGGCCGCCGACGAGCATCCTCGCGACGAAGAAGCAGTGGTTTCCGGCGCAGTCCGCACCGACCTGATCCTGTCCGCCGAGATCATGGTGATCGCACTCAACACCATCGCGGGCGAAGGTTTCTGGAGCCGGTTGGTGATCCTTGCCGTCGTGGCGGTCGTCATCACCGTGGTCGTCTACGGCGTCGTCGGACTGATCGTGAAGATGGACGACATCGGATTGAAGATCGCCGAGACGTCGTCTGGCTTCACCCACAAGGTCGGCCGAGGCCTCGTTCGCGGCATGCCTCACGTGATGTCAGTGCTCTCGGTGGTGGGTACCGCCGCGATGCTGTGGGTCGGTGGCCACATCCTGTTGGTCGGCATCGACGAACTGGGCTTCCACCCGCTCTACGACGCCGTTCATCACGGCGAAGAAGCAGTCAGTGACATCGCCGGAGTCGGCGGGGTACTGGCGTGGATCGTCAACACACTTGCGTCGGCGGCACTGGGTCTGGTGGTCGGCGCCATCATCGTCGCAGCTCAACTGGGTATCACCCGCCTGCTCGCAAAGCGTTCTGCAACGGCCTAGTCACTGCGAGTTGTGGCGGAGCACCATCTGCTCCGCCACGGCGCGCAGTCCTTCACGCAACGACCGTGGCTCGAGCGCTTCGACGTCCGCTCCCAAACCGATCAACTGCGAGAGCGCAACAGCTTCGCTCTCGAGTTTCAGCTCGGCATTCACCCATCCGTCGTTGTCCTCTGGCCCCACTTCGACGGCAGCGGCAAGCTCGCCCACCACATCGGGGAGCCGGCGCCTGCCCTCTGGTGACAACCGCACGCGACACTCGAAGCGAAGCAGCGAACGGTCGAACTCGGCCATCGACGCCGCCCACCACGACGGCAGATCGAAATCCACCGGCCGAGTGAACGAATCATCTTCTACCACGGCATTTTTGATGCGCCCGACTCGAAACGACAGCGTTCGACCGTTCATCCCCGCCACCAGATACCAAACACCGGCTTTGATGACCAGACCCAGCGGATCGACCGTCCGATCGCGATCGCGATAGACGAAGCGCAGTCGACGCGAGTCCAGCACAGCGGATGTGACGATCGGAAGCGCAGAGATGTCGTCGACGCCGCCGAACCAACCCGGAACGTCCACGAGAATGCGGTCCTGCCACAGTCGTGCACTCTCGCGCAGGGGACCGGGCAGGGAGCGGAGCAGTTTGGCCCCCGCCGAACCGACGGCGTCGGATCGCCCGAGATCTGCAGCGATGGACGGCACGCCCAACAGCATGAGTGCGGACGTCTCGTCGTCCGTCATGCCGGACAGCTTGGACTGCCAACCGTCGAGCAGACGGATGCCACCACCGGGTCCGCTCTCGGTCCAGATCGGCACGCCGGCAGCCGACAACGAGGCCACGTCGCGGTAGATCGTCCGCACCGAAACGCCGAACTCTTCGGCCAACTGATCGGCGACGACGCCGCGACTCCCCTGCAAACGCAGCATGAGTTGGAGCAACCGCGCGGATCTCATGGACCGAACATTACCGAGAATTATTGACAGAAGTTGTCAGGAATAGGGGTGCACAATGACCGTCATGGTCACTTGGAAGCAGTTCTCCGAAGAAGTTCCCACTCTTGCCGACGCGGTCCAAGAACGGTTCAAAGCCCACAAGCATCACGTCCTCGCAACGCTGCGCAAGGACGGTTCACCGCGCGTGAGCGGCACCGAAGTCGAAATCCTCGACGGGCGTCTGGTGCTCGGTTCGATGTTCGGCGCACTCAAGGCGAAGGATCTCATCCGTGACGGGCGCTACGCCCTACACAGCAATCCCGGTGAGCACACCATGGAGGGCGGCGATGCGAAGATCGCCGGAATCGCACGCGAGGTGACCGGCGACGAGTTCGAAGCCGTGCTCGCAAGCTACACCTACGAGGTTCCGAAACCCCTGCACCTCTTTGTGCTCGACATCGACGAGGTGGTGCACACGACGGTCGACGACGAGCACATGTACGTCGATCTCTGGAAGCCGGGCAAGGAGATCACCCGCTTCACCAAGTGACGTTCTTCTCGCAATGCTCGCCGTTGGCGCACGATTCCACCTGAACGGTGGCGTGGGAAAGACCGTGACTCTCGAGGACGGTGCGCGCGGATTCCAGAACGTTCGACGAATTCGCGTCACTGGTCAGGTGGACCGTCGCGACATCCATGCCGGTGGTGAGCGTCCAGACGTGTAGGTCGTGAACACCCATCACGCTCGGCAGCGCCGCCAGGTCGGCCTCGACCGCTTCGACGTCGACGTCGGCCGGCGACGCCTGCGTCAGAATGCGCAGCGATGCTGCGGCCAGTTTGATCGCACGCGGCACCACCCACAGCGAGATGAGAACACCGACGACGACGTCCGCCCACGTCCAGTTGAACAGCAGGACAAGGCCACCGGCGATCAGAACACCCACGCTACCGACGGCGTCTGCAAGCACTTCGAGGTACGCGCCACGCACCGCGAGGCTGTCCTTGGAATCGCCGCGCAGCATCAGCATCACGACGATGTTCGCGGCCAATCCGGCAGCTGCAGTGATGATCAGGGCGCCGCCCGGGATCTCGGGTTCGTTACCGATCCGGCCGATTGCCTCGTAGAAGACCCAGGCGGCGACGGCCAGCAGCATCACGGCGTTGGCCATGGCAGTCAGCACTTCGGCGCGGTGCCAACCGAAGGTCCTGGCCGCGGTGGTGCTGCCCTTCTTCGCGAGCAGCAAAGCCGTCAATCCCATGGCCATGCCCACCACGTCGGTGAGCATGTGGCCGGCGTCGGCAAGCAGCGCCAGCGAGTTGATCAGAATGCCGACCGTGGCTTCGAGTACGAGAAATGCAACGAGGATCGCAAGCGCGATCGCCATTTTCTTGATGCGTTGCGGTGACGGCCCTACTCCGACCGAATCTGCTGCCGAGTGGCCGTGTGAATGGCCGTGCCCTGCTCCCATTTGTCCTGTTCCCTCCCAAGTCCTTCTCAGAGCATATGCATACATTCGCATACATACAATGAGTTGCTCAGTGAGCGGGAAAAGGCAGAGGTCAGTGATCCGGCTCGTACGCCGGGTGCGGCACAGTGGGCGGCAGTGTGGCGATCGACGAGATGCGCTTCATGCCTGCTACCTGCAAGAGGTCGACCACCAGCGATCGAATCTGGGCAAACACCACCGTCGAGGACAGGCCTGCGTTCTCGACTATCGCCGGTTTCAGTTCCTTCGCCACCGAGCGCAGGACGCGCGCTGCCTCGGCCTGATCAGGCTGCTCCCCCGGCTCCGCCAGGATCATGTCCTTGAGAACTTCGACGGCTTTCGACAAGCGCTCGACCTGAGCCACCAGACGCGGATCGAGGATCTCGTCGTCCCTGACCAACGTCAACGAACGACGCGCGAGCACTCGAATGTTGCGCATCGCGTTGTCGATGGGATCGGCTGTCGCCATGAGCCTTTCGAGGCGCGGTCGACTGTTCCAGTACAGCGGGGAGATTCGGCTGATCTCGCGCCCGCCGAGGAGGTTGCTGCGCAATCCGTCGATGGCACCCTGAGTTGCGCGCGCCTTCTGCAGCGCCTTCACGATCGGGTCCGGGTCGTTCGCGACGAGGCCGTCTGCCACCAATTGCAGTACCTCTGACGCTGTTCCGAGGATCGATGCAGCGTCCTTGCGTGCGCGTCGTACCGGGTGCGTGGGGATGATCGCGACCACCGCGATGCCCACCAAACCACCGACAAGGGCGTCGATCATGCGATCGGGCCCGCCGCTGCCGCCCGGTGGGATCAGCGTCGCCACCAGCACGGCCGAGTTTCCGGCCTGCATGGAGAAGATCGGCCCGCTGTTCAGTAGCACCGCGACGGACATCGCCAGCACGACAACCAAACTGATCTGCCAGGGTCCGCTCCCGATGCCGGAGATGATCAGGTCACCGATTCCGATACCGACCGTGACACCCGCAACCAACTCGAACGAACGTCGTAGTCGGGCGCCCAACGACAGACCGAGCGAGACCACGGCGGCAATCGGCGCGAAGAACGGCGCATGGTGCCCGATCACCGTGGTGGCAACCCACCACGCCAATCCGGCCGCCAAGGCACATTGAATGATCGGTAGTGCCGACGTCTGAAGCCGACGCACCGATTTGCGAGCACGGTCCTTGATACCGGCCCGGCTCGGACGGAAACTGCTAACCGAGGCCAAGCGCTTCGGCGGCGTTGGGATCGCAGTCTTCGAGCAGATCTAGGCAACGCGCGTACTCGTCGGCCTCACCGATCGTCTTCGCGGCCTTGGCCAAGACAGCGACGCAACGGAGGAATCCGCGGTTCGGTTCATGGCTGTAGGGCACAGGACCGAAACCCTTCCAACCGTTACGACGCAGTTGGTCGAGTCCGCGGTGGTAGCCGGTACGCGCGTAGGCGTAGGCAGTGATGGTTTCGCCCTTGTCCAGGGCAGCCTCGGCGAGGTAGGCCCACGCGATGGAGGCAGTGGGATGGTCGGCCGCGACCTGGGCCGGGTCAGCGTGGTTGAGCAGTGCCGATTCCGCCTCGTCGTCGCCGGGAAGCAGAGTGGGCTTGGGTCCGAGCAGGTCACCGAATTGGGTCATGCGCTCATTGTGCCCGCTACGCCTTTCTGCCACAGGACCGCCTCGCCGACGGTCGGAGTTATGCCCGGTACATACCGGTCGTTACCCTGACATGGTCATTGCCGCATAAGACCGAAGGGTTACCCGTGCCGGACTCGAAAGACGACAACTCGAAAAAGAGCGCAGCCCCGAAGGGTGCGCCCGAGAAGTCGGCCCCGACCGAACCTGCGACTGTGGCGATCCAGAAGGCAGACAAGAACTCGAAGGCGGACAAGAACTCGAATGCGGGCGGCGACGCCAAAGCCGCCAGCGCGCCAACCGTCGCGATCCCCAAGGCAACTCAGGCACCCGCAGCAACACCAGCAGAAACACCGGCAGCAGCACCGACACCCCAGCCCAAGCCGGAGCCCGCCACCGTCGCGATTCCGAAAGCCGCGCAGCCGACACCGCCACCCCGGCAAGCTCCAACCCCGCCGCCACCGCCACAGCGCGCCGCGCCTCAACCGCCACAGCGCTCCGCGCCTCAACCGCAGCAGCGCGCCGCACCTCAACGCGTGGGTGTCGCAGCGACCCCACCGCCGGCCCAGCCGATGCCGACTCGCATCGAGCCTGCAGCGCCGGAAAAAACCAAGCGCAGCGGCAAGGGCTGGTACATCGCGGCAGCAGCGGCCGGCGTCGCCGTCCTCGCGGCAATCGGCATCGCAGTCTTCGTCTCGTCCACCAGCGGTAGCGGCGAAAGCTCACCTGAAGCCCAGGTTCAGACCGCCATCTCGACGTACGTCGACGCTCTTCAGACCGGCGATCTGGCAACGCTGCGAACGTCGACATGTGGGGCGTTGGGTGAGTACTACCGCACCATTCCGGACGCGGCGTTCGCTCAGGTCCACGACAATGCCGTCGCTCAGAAGACGATCCCGCAGGTCGGAGCCGTCGATGCGGTGCGCATCACCGACGACACCGCGATCGCTCAGGTCCAGGCAAGTTTGCCAAGCACCGGCGAGCAGTCGTGGCGCACGTTCGACCTCGAGCGCCAGGACGGCACGTGGAAGGTCTGCGATCCCAGCAAGTAAGCACCTGAACAGAAAATGCGCGCCGACGAGAAATTCGTCGGCGCGCATTTTGTTCTGTGAAGCTGAGTTGTGAAGCCGATCAGCCTGCGGACACCGAGCGTCCGGCCGACTTCAGGTCGTTGCACGCCTCGACGACGCGAGCCGTCATGCCTGCTTCGGCCCTCTTGAGGTAGCTGCGCGGGTCGTACGCCTTCTTGTTTCCGACCTCGCCGTCGACCTTGAGGACGCCGTCGTAGTTGGAGAAGAAGTGTCCGGCGATCGGACGGGAGAACGCGTACTGGGTGTCGGTGTCGACGTTCATCTTGACGACGCCGAAGTTCAGCGAATCCTCGATCTCGGACTTCAGCGATCCCGATCCACCGTGGAAGACGAAATCGAAGGGCTGCGAGCCGGCGGCCAGGCCGAGCTTGGCAGCGGCGACCTTCTGGCCCTCTTCGAGAACCTCGGGCTTGAGCTTGACGTTGCCCGGCTTGTAGACGCCGTGGACGTTGCCGAAGGTGGCTGCGAGCAGGTACTTGCCCTGTTCGCCGATGCCCAGAGCATCGACCGTCTTCTCGAAGTCTTCACTCGAGGTGTAGAGCTTGTCGTTGATCTCGGCCTCGACGCCGTCTTCTTCGCCGCCGACGACACCGATCTCGACCTCGAGGATGATGCGTGCAGCCTTGGAGAGGGCGAGCAGTTCCTTGGCGATTGCCAGGTTCTCGTCGATCGGGATAGCCGAGCCGTCCCACATGTGCGACTGGAACAGCGGGTTACGACCGGCGTCGACGCGCTCCTGCGAGATCGCGAGCAGCGGACGCACGTAGGTGTCCAGCTTGTCCTTCGGGCAGTGGTCGGTGTGCAGCGCGATGGTGACGTCGTACTTTGCCGCGATCACGTGTGCGAACTCGGCGAGCGCAACAGCGCCGGTGACCATGTCCTTGACGCCCAAACCGGAACCGAACTCGGCGCCGCCCGTCGAGAACTGGATGATGCCGTCACTGCCGGCGTCCGCGAAGCCCTTGATGGCTGCGTTGATGGATTCGGAGCCGACACAGTTGATGGCGGGGAAGGCAAAGGAATGCTCCTTGGCCCGACCAAGCATCTCGGCATAGACCTCGGGAGTTGCGATAGGCACGGCGGGAGTCCTCCATATACGTGTCGTTCGGAGCGCTCGGCGATGTGAAAGCGCTTCGTGTGGTCCTAGCAGTATGGCAAGTCCGACTCGTCACGTCTCTTTGCGGTCTCGGCCGCCGCCACCGACGCGATGACCTGCGGTGGTGGGAAACACTCAGATTCGGCCGGTACTCTGGCCCCCGTGAATGTGCAGGCAGCAACTGAATCCGTGACGAACCTGGCCTTGCTGCCCGGCTTCCTCGATCCCGTGAACCTCTTGAATTCCTTCGGAACGTGGGTTCTGGTGGGACTGCTTCTGGTGGTCTTCATCGAATCAGGGCTGCTGTTTCCGCTCTTGCCCGGCGATTCTCTGCTCTTCACCGCAGGGCTGATCGCGGCTTCCAAGTCCACCGAGATCGAACCGTTCGCGCCGCTGTGGGTGCTCCTGGTGACGATTCCGATCGCCGCGATTCTGGGTGACCAAGTCGGGTTCTACATCGGCGCCAAGGGCGGAACTGCCCTGTTCAAGACGGACGACGCGCGGTTCTTCAAGAAGAAGTACATCGACGAGTCGCATGCCTTCTTCGAAAAGCACGGCCCGATCACCATTATCCTGGCGAGGTTCGTGCCGATCGTGCGTACTTTTGCACCGGTTGTCGCGGGCGCCTCGAAGATGAAGTACTCACTGTTCCTGACCTACAACATCGTCGGCGGCATCCTGTGGGGTGCCGGTGTGACTTTGCTCGGCTACCTCCTGGGGCAGATCGAATTCATCCGCGACAATGTCGACTACATCTTCATCTTGATCGTCCTGGTGTCGGTTCTGCCGATCGTCTTCGAAATCGGAAAGCGAATTCTGGCGTCGAGACGTGGTGAATCGGCGAATACTTCCACTACGGACAATTCGACGGTGACAGTCCCCGAAGACCCCACCCCCTGATTGCAGAACGAGGCGAAGAACTGACCACGATGACGCTCGCATCCGGCAGTTTCTCCCCACTCGAGACTGCCGGACCCCTGTTGGTCTGGATTATCGTCGTCACGTTCGTCTTCATCGAGTGCGCGATCATCCTCGGGTTGTTTCTCCCTGGTGACTCGCTGCTGATCACAGCCGGAATCGTGCTTGCCGGTCACGAATCCGGTGCAGGCCACGTGTGGGCGCTGTCGGTGGGCGCGATGATCGCTGCCATTGCCGGCAACCAGGTCGGGTACGTCATCGGCCACCGGACGGGCAACCACATCAAAGCCCGTAAGGGCGGCAAGTACTTCACCGAGAAGAATCTGCACCGCGTCAACATCCTGTTGGAGAGACACGGGTTCTGGGCCGTCCTGATCGCCCGCTGGGTTCCGTGGGTTCGCACCCTGTGCCCGATGGTCGCAGGCGCAGCCAAGATGAACCACACGCGCTACACCATCGCGAGCACCATCGGCGCGATCATCTGGGCACCGGTACTCCTGCTGCTCGGTTTCTACGGTGGCTCGTTCCTCGATCGCGTTCCGTGGTTGCTGCCCGCCGTGCTGATCGTGATGATGGTCAGCTTGGTCATCGGCACCGCGTTGGGAATCTGGCAGTACCGCAAGGAAATGGCCCGACCGGCCGAAGACGTCGAGGTCGAAGAAGTCCTCGACTAGAAGCTGTCTGCTCAGTGCAGGTGGCTCTGGTCCCACGCCGGAAGCGGGTCCTCGTAGCGAGTCCAGGCCCGCGGTCCTTCGCGTAGTTCGTCATCGGTCAGCAGAGCCGGATCGAGGATTCGCGACGGCGTCGCCGGGTCGAGTTTCACTCCGATGAACACGATCTCCTGCCCTGGCACCTCCGCTGCCGACGCCCACAGTTGCGCCGGTTCGATGACGAGGTTGGGGCCTGCCTGCGACCAGATAGCGGCGAACTCGGGCCTACTGGCGATCCAGCAGAAGCCTTTGCTTCGCAAGAGTCCCGCGAACTGACCGAGCGCAGCCTCGAGTCGCGCCGGATGAAAGGGTCGCGAGGCTCGATACGTGACGCTGCGTATTCCGTATTCCTCGGTTTCCGGGGTGTGCCCGCCGGCCAGCTCCTCGTCCCAACCGGGTACCTGCGCAGCCAGTTCCGGGTTGTAGAGACCGGTTTCGAGGACGCGATCGAGGGTGACTTTTCCGTGGTCGGTCCGAATCAGCTGAGCAGTGGGGTTGAGCCTACGAAGCGTCGCCTCGACGGTTCCCGCCGCCCGCGGACTCACCAAGTCGGTTTTGTTCAGCAAGATGACGTCGGCGAACTCCACCTGATCGACCAGGAGATCGGAGATGCTGCGTCCGTCCCCCTCCCCGGCTTCGAGGTTGCGCTCGTCCAGTCGTTCGCCTTTTGCCAGCTCGCCGAGGAAAGTCGACGCGTCCACCACGGTCACCATCGTGTCGAGCTTCGCGAGCGAGCCGAGGCTGAAGCCGTCCTCGAATTCCCAGTCGAAGGTGGCCGCCACCGGCATCGGTTCGGAGATGCCGGTGGACTCGATCACCAACTGATCGAACCGCCCCTCGCGGGCCAGCGCGCCGACGGCGTCGATCAGATCCTCGCGCAGTGTGCAGCAGATGCATCCGTTGGTCAGCTCGACCAACTTCTCCTCCGTGCGATCGAGGTGGCCCTGGCCCGCGACGAGGGCCGCGTCGATGTTGATCTCGCTCATGTCGTTGACGATGACGGCGACCCGCCGGCCGTCGCGATTGGCGAGGATGTGGTTGAGGAGTGTGGTCTTGCCTGCGCCCAGAAATCCGGACAGCACGGTTACCGGTAGCTGCTTCATTCCTTAATGGTAACCATTGTCATTATCGACAACGGGAGGCGGGCCTACTGCACTGCAGACGCACTACCCGAGAACTGGCTCTCGGGCCTCGGCAACCCGAAATGATCACGAAGCGTCGTACCCGTGTATTCGGTGCGGAACAGACCGCGATCCTGCAGGATCGGGACCACACGCTCGGTGAAGATTTCGAGTCCACCCGGGTAGTACGGCGGCATGACGTTGAATCCGTCAGCAGCACCGCTGGTGAACCATTCCTCGATCGTGTCAGCCACCTGCTCGGCGGTTCCGGCGAACACCCGGTGTCCGCGCGCACCCGCCAAACGATGAAGCAGTCCCCGAACCGTCGGACGCTCACGCTCGACTATGCCGGCGATCACCTGCAATCTGCTTTGCTTGTTGTCGGTGACATCACCTGCCGCCGCGAACAATTCGACAGGAACCGGTGCATCCAGTTCCAGATTCCGAACATCGGTCCCGGTGAGTGCACCGAGTTGCGCGAGCCCGTACTCCGGCGAAGTCAACTCGTTGAATTCTCGCTCCAGCGCCTTGGCTTGTTCCTCGGTGTCACCGATGAACGGGCTGATTCCCGGCAGAATCTTGACATGATCGGGGTTGCGCCCGAACTGAGCAGCCCTCGACTTGATGTCGGTGTAGAACGCCTGCGCATCGGAAAGTCTCTGGTGCGCTGTGAAAATCGCCTCCGCATACTGACCGGCAAACGCGCGACCGTCGTTGGACGCCCCGGCCTGCACCAGCACCGGGTATCCCTGCGGCGTTCGCGGTGCGTTGAACGGCCCCCGCACCCGAAGATGCCGGCCGACGTAGTTGATCTCGTGAATCTTGTTTCTGTCCGCGTAGATTCCGTTCTCCCGGTCCAGACTGATCGCGTCGTCCTCCCAGCTGTCCCACAACCGCACCACCGCGTCGACGAATTCCCTTGCACGCGAATACCGGTCGCCGTGGTCCGGATGCTTGGCCAGCCCGAAGTTGGCGGCAGCCAGATCCGTACCCGTGGTGACGATGTTCCACCCAGCGCGTCCGTTCGAGATGTGGTCGAGTGAGGCGAACAGCCGAGCCAGGTTGTACGGCTCGTAGTACGTGGTCGACGCCGTCGCGATCAATCCGATCCGCTCGGTTGCCACTGCAATGGCCGTCAACAAGGTGATCGGCTCCAACGTCCCTGCGGGACCGTGCTCGACGTCGCTGCGCAACGCGGGACCGTCGGCGAAGAAGATTCCGTCGAACTTCGCCGCCTCAGCAGTGCGAGCGATCTCCTGGAAATACGTGACGTCGAACAGACGTTCCGGTGTTGTCCACGGATGACGCCACGCCGCTTCGTGATGACCGGCGGGGTGGATGAACGCGTTGAGGCTCAGTTGGCGCGGAGAATCAGACATGCCTGAATGCTGGCAACTGCCGCCGCAGTCCGACAGGGTTAGGGTTCGCGTGATTCCAACTCGGGGTTGGCAGCTCGGTATCGTCACATGGGTGAGCCGCGTAGTTGTAGCCGAGTTCGTACCGTCCGGATCGACAGCATCGGTTCTTCACCAGTGGTGTGAGGTCTTCGCCGAAGGCCAGCGTCACCTGTCCGGAACTGCGCCGACAGCGACGGCGCTGATGGAAATGATCGAGGCCGAGGACGGTTCGGCCGATGTATGGCGTTGGATCGCACGCGACGGCGGAACGGACGAGGTCCTCGGTATCGCCCAGGCGCGACGCAACTCGGCGGAACCTGATCTCGCAGAGTTTCGGATGTACGTGACACCCCACGCGCAGCGACGAGGGGTAGGACGAGCGCTTGCCGAACTCGCCGAAGTCGACATCGCCGGGTTCGGCGTGCGAAGAATCAGAGTGACGGCGCTCGTCGGAAGCGCAGCCGAGCATTTCCTGGGATCGTTCGACGGCCACCGTGTGTTGCTTCGGTTGGCCAACCAGGTTCAGCACCTCAGCCCTCCCACCGCACACAGCGCCCGCCCCGGCTATCGAATCGTCAGTTGGCGCAACCGAACCCCGGACGAGCTGGTCCACTCCTTCTCGGAGGCATTGAACCGACTCCTCGACGCGCCGGGCGCTGAACTGCAGATGCCCGAACGTAATTGGGGAGCCGACGAGGTCAGATCGTGGGAACAGAAGATGACGGGTGGCTCTCAAGTACTCCTGGTGTGCTGCGCGGTCGACGACAGCGTCGGCGAAGTAGCCGCAGCGACAGTGGTGACGGTGGACGAACATGACAGCACCCACGCATCACAGCACGACACCGTGGTACTTCCCCAGCACCGCGGACACGGTCTCGCTCGGTGGGTCAAGGAGCAACAAGCGTCTGTGTTGGCAGCTGAATTTCCCTCGCTGCAAAAGATTTACACAACGGTGAACGCGGAAAACCACCCGATGCTGACCGTCAATCGGAGCCTGGGATACCAGACCGTTGCGGAGCGGATCCTGGTGGAGATCAGGAGAGTCCTGAGTGCGTCGCACAAGCCTCGGTGACGATCTTCCTCCACAGGAGCGGGTGAGACTGCCAGAAGTTGTGCGCGACACCGTCGACGACCTCGAAACTACCGTTAGGCACGAGCTCGGCCAGTTGCTGCAACGGCCACGACGGGCGAATATCGTCGGCCGCCGCGAGAAATGTCATGGGCACGGGTGAGTCGGCCAACTGCCGAAACAGCTGTGGTTCATAGATCCATTCGATGAACGATTCTTGAAGCGATTGCCAGACAACAGGTTCCCAAGGTATCTGCGGGTCCGGCTCGATTCCCGCTTCGTACTGCTTCGACCAGGTCCGGTCCTTGTGGAGGCCGTGCCCCGCGATGCCGACGACGCCGGACACTGATTCCGGACAGTCGAGTGCGTACCGCACCGCCAAGTCGGATCCCCACGAGTGCCCCAACACGACCCAGCTGTCGATCTCGAACGTGCGTCGGACGAGTTCGAGGTCCGCAACCGCCTGCGCCATCGTATGAGCGCCGCCACCGGACCAGCCGACTCCGCGCGGCTCAGGGCACCACGCGCGCATTCCTTCCGGAACCAGCTCGTCGTGAGCAAGATAGTGAACGCATCCCGGGCCGCCGGAGAGAACCAGAACGTCCGCCCCTGCCCCACCGACATCGATGTGAAGACGTACGCCGTCCGTGTCGACCACGTGCCGGGATTCCATGAGCGAAAAGCCTAACGCTTACGCGGGTATCCAGCCGCCGAGACGACAAATGCCGCCTCCATGAGCATCCACCCACCTACCTGCACCGAGAGGTCTCGCTCGGGCACGCTCGACGAGCGCACCGTTCCGGCGGCGAAGGTGGCGATGTCGCCGGACAGACTCGGCAACTGAGCATCCTTGGTCCAGTCATGCCCGAACAGCGGCAGACCTTCGATCTGCAGTCTGTTGTTCCAGGCCGCTTCCGCGGAGGACAGAACGATCTGCGCTGCGAGTTCGCGCGCTCGCAGGTCCTCGTGAGTCTCCCAGGACAAGTTCACCACCACGAACGCGAGGTAGCGAGCCAGGATTGCGTTGAACAGTCCGCCGTCGCCTCCGCCACCGCCCGTGATGACTCCGTACTCGGTCATTCCGTCGTACACCGCGTCGACGAGTTTGTGGACTCGCTCGCGGTGGCGCGGTTCGCCCAATCGCGTCGACAACTCGGTTTCCAACCCCAGCGTGACGCCCTGACAGTACGAATAGATCGCGCGCTCGAGGGTGCCGTCGCGGCGGATACCGTCGAAGATCAGTCCGGAGTCCGGATCCCGCAGCGTCTCGTCGATCCAGTCGGCCGTTGCCTGCGCGCGCCAGAGTTTTCCGGTGCGCGCCAGCATGATTCCGGCGGGTCCGTTTGCCGGGGTGTTGTAGAAATCGGAACCTTTGCACCACGGAATACCGCCGCCGTCGGCCGGGGACCACGAATCGAAGAGTTGCGATTCGAGCGCCTGGACCGCGGTCCGGTGATCGACCGAGAACATACGTTGAGCACGTTCGAGCGAGAGGCCCAGCCACGCCATGTCGTCGTAATAGTTGTTGGTCCACGCCGAGACGTTGCGGACCCGCACACTGCGGGCAACCTTCGCCACCCGGCGACGACGCTTGGGCGTCGGGTCACGTTCGAGCGCGTCGATTGCAGTGTCGAGCAGGTGTGCTTGCCACCAGTAGTGCCACGGCTTGAACATCCGCTCGCGCCGAACAGCAGGCCAGGCAACCACGCCGAGTGCTGTCCGGGGCAGTCCCCACAGGCGCCGAAGGTGACGACTGACTATCGCGCCCTCAGCCGCATCGGCTCGCTCTGCCCACACTTCCTGCATAACTACCTATCCTGTCTGGTCGAGGCGCTACGCGCTAGCCGGAATTCGCGAGCGAGATCAGCGGGAATCGGCGAGATCGGCATGCTCACGTACCCACGCGTGCATCGCAATGCCGGCCGCGACACCGGCGTTGATGCTGCGAGTCGACCCGAATTGCGCGATCGAGACCGTCATGGACGCAACCTCTTTCGCATGATCGGTCACTCCGGGCCCTTCTTGACCGAACAGCAGGATGCACTCTCGCGGCAGGCTTGCCGTTTCCAGCGGCACCGACCCCGGGGTGTTGTCGACGGCAACGATCGTGAGTGAATTCTCACGGGCGTACTCGACGAGCTCGCTGATGTCGGCGTGGTGAACGATGTGTTGGTATCGATCGGTCACCATGGCGCCCCGCCGATTCCAGCGCCGACGCCCCACGATGTGGACCGCGGCCGCAGCAAACGCGTTTGCCGTGCGAACCACCGTGCCGATATTGGCGTCGTGCGCGAAATTCTCGATGGCGACATGCATCGTGTGACGGCGCGAGTCGATGTCCTCGACTATCGCTTCCCGCGTCCAGTACCGGTACTCGTCCAAGACGTTTCGACGATCACCCTCGGCGAGAAGTACGGGGTCGTAGCGCTCGTCTGTCGGCGGTTCCGTGTCGTGCTCCTCGGCCCACGGCCCGACGCCGTTGGGGTTCTCGCCCCACTCGGTGGGTCCCGGTTCACCGGCCCCACCGGAGACGTCGTCGGCTGCGACTTCGGTCATCAGTACACCTCGTTGGAATCTGCAGCCACCGTGAAGCCGTGCGTGGTCTGATCGTTGACACACGAGACGTCTGTCGCGGTGGTCGTACAGGTGAAACCCAGTTTGCTCAGCGGTTGACCGGCCGCCAACACCGGATCGGCGTCGGGACCGCCCGAGGTGTACACCTCTCCGCCCGAACACATGAAAGCACCCTCGCCCTCGTCGGTGACGCGAATACCGTTGCCCCAGTTGACCATGCAGCTCTCCGGCCGCGGCGGAACCGGAGTGGTCGTTCCCTCGCACCCGGCTTCGATTCTGGTGGGCAACTTGATGATGCCGCACTGGAAGTTCCCGTCGGGAGTGGTGAAGTAGTACGACTCGTTGCGCTCGAACTGCACGTCCGTGAGCGTCGTCGTCGGTGGCAGCGTCGTGGTCGGTGGTTCGGTGGTCGTGGGGACGACGGGCGCGACGGTGGTGGTTGTCGTCGGCACTGCGGTAGTGGTGGTCGAACTTGGCTGCGCCGCTACGGTCGGCGCTGAATCCGCCTCCCCGCCGCACCCTGCGAGCACGAGCGCCGACCCGACGCCCAACAAGACGAACCCCACCCGAACACGAACCACCCGACTACCTCCACACACGTCATCTTGGCCCAGCAACAGCCGACAGTGCACTCTATCGTGTGGTCGACTAAGTGCTGGTGACGCGCTTGTTCATCAGCCGTGAGAGCCACGCGGGCGAGAACCGCGACGCACTGAGAAAGAGCTTCGCCTGCGTTCCGACCGGGTAGTGAACCTTGTGTACGCGTCCGGCGCCGCGTGTGGCCGCCCACAGCTCCTTCGCGACATCGGTGGCAGTCAGCTTGATACCCAACGATCTGGTGGCTCCGGTGTCCATTCCAGTGACCATCGCGGTCTGGACGAACAACGGCCAGAGCGCGAGAACACGGATGTCGTGCTGTGCCCATTCCAGATCGAGCGCCTCGGTCAGGCCGCGGATCGCGAACTTGGTTGCACCGTACGTCGCCAGTTCGGGCTGGCCGTAGATCGCCGAAGCGGAGCACAGATTGACCACCTGAGCGCCGACGGTATCGCGGAGGTACGGGAAAGCCGTGTGCGTGCCGTTGAGGGTGCCGGTGATGTTGATGTCGACCATTCGGCGATGCGCCGCAAGAGAAATATCCTCGAACCGTCCCGAGGAGAGCACGCCCGCATTGTTGATCAGGATGTCCAGACGCCCGGACTCCCCGGCAAAATCGGCCAGACACTGCGCCCATCCCACCGGATCGGTGACGTCCAGGACACCCGTCACGACGCTCCCCCCGAAACCGTCGATCTCGGCCTTCAAGGAGGCAAGGCCGGCGTCGTCGATGTCGAACGCGCCGACGCGGTATCCGTTGCGCGCGAACAACAGCGACGTCTCCCGCCCGATTCCAGCCGCAGCACCGGTGATGAAGATGTTCGGTTCGCTCATCCGGTCAGGCTATCCTGGATGTGGAGGAAATCTGATGAATCACCGTCGCGTCGTACACACCGTGTGTTTCATCGCGGTGGGATATCTGATCGTGCTCGCGGTGTGGCTCGGATGGCTGGTCGAGCACACCCCACCTGGCACTCTGCCCTATCAGATCGGCGGGCTACTCGCCGCTTTCGGCTCGGTACTCGGATTCGGAATGGCCTGGGCCAATCGACCGACCCGCGCCGAGCGCAAGCTCGAAAAGCACGGCCTCGAAGGGTGGGCACGAATCGACAAGGTCACACCCCTGCGCCGAACCGTCGACGGCGAGTTGGCCAAGCTCGCACTCCGCCTCACGGTTCCAGGTTCCGATTCGTACTCGGGCCGGATCGAGTACGAGATCCGACCCGAGTTCAAAGACAAGATCACTCCCGGATCCACGGTCACCGTCATGGTGGACCCGAAGAACCGAGACCGAATCATGCTGTGCCCGTGAAAAACTAGACGCTCTTCTTGCGTCCCAGCGCCAACATGCCCTCCACCAGCATCAGTTGCGCTCCCGCGTACGACGCCAGGATCACACCCTCGGCAGCGGCGCGGCCGGCGGTCCCTCGAATGAACAGTCGACGCACCACGATCAGCCCGTCGGACGCGGTGAAGAGCACTCCGCCCAATCCGAGCCAGGAGCGTCGATCCTTGTTCGGGACGACAACGTCGAGCACGGCCTTGGACTGCGGTGCCAGAGCGGGGTCCGCCGACAACGTCGAGGTGGTTCCCAACATCAATCCGTATCCGGTGAGCGGCGTCGACACGCTCGGTGCCTTGGCACGGAGCAGACCGGACGCCGTCGACCAACCGCTGATGCGGGGTTTGAGGGCAGCACGGGTCGGCCGTGCCCCGCGGCGCAGGAGAAGAGCCGAGTAACTGGCCTGCATCACCGCGAACGACGACGCGCCCTTGATCAGACGAGCATCGTTGTCCGGGTCGATCATGAACACGTCGCCGACGGTCGCAGCGGCGAGGCCGGCGAGAAGCAGTGCGGTATCGGCTGTTTCCGTCTCCGAGCGCTTGCGCAGCACTCGGGCCGCCAAGGCAGGTGCAATCAGCGGCTTCGCGATCTGCTGAACCCGCTCGTTACCGACCACTGCCCCGACCACCGTCGCTGCCGTCGCCGCCGCAAAAACTGCGTGCTCGATGCCCCACTTGCCCGCCATCACAATCCTCCTGTTGGTTACACGTCCAACAGCGACCGTACTGGGTCACTCAGGCAGCATCGCCGGATTTGACGTCCGCGCCGTAGACATCGACGTATTCCTGCCCCGACTGGTCACAGAGCACCGCCATCAATTCGTCCGTCGCCGCGCGCACGACGGCCTGGTAGCCACGAAGTTCGCGGTACCGAGAGAAGTCGATCGGCTCCCCTACCGTGATCCGGACCTTGCTGAAGCGCCACATCCGCGTACCCGGCGGGTTGACTGCGTCGCCGCCGTGCACGACGACGGGAATGACCGGCGCCCCGGTTTCCAAGGCGACACGAATCGCTCCGGTCTTTCCCTTGTACAGGCATCCGTCGGGCGATCGCGTTCCCTCGGGATAGATCCCCCAGACGCCGCCTTTGTCGAGAATTCCGATGGCCGTGTCCAATGCCGCACGGGAGGCATCGGCGCCACTACGGTCGATCGGCACCTGACCCGCCCCACCGAAGAACCAGCGCTGCATCGCGCCCTTCACACCGGTCCCCGTGAAATATTCACTCTTCGCGACGAAGGTGATGCGCCGGCGCACCATGAGGACCAGGAAGAACGAGTCGACGACTGCCCGATGGTTTCCGGCGAGAATCACCGGCCCTTTCTTGGGGATGTGGTGCTGCCCCTCGATCGTCGGCCGCCCGAACAGCCAGAGGACCGGGCCGATCAGAACGTATTTGAACAGCCAATAGAGCACAGGGCATCACCTTTTCCGTCTAGTAGACAGTGTCTACGTCCAGAATAATAGACACTGTCTTCCATGACTGTCAGCAGCCTTCGCGAAACACTCGTCGCCACCGGCGTCGAGATTCTCGATGCCGACGGCGCCACAGAACTGACGCTACGGGAGATCGCGCGTCGGGCGGGCGTGTCGCACGGCGCCCCGCGGAGATACTTTCCGACCCACAACAGCCTGCTTGCCGCAATTGCCTCACACGGCCTGCGCGATCTCACCGAAAGACTCCAACCGGCACTTGTCGGCAAACAACCCGCTCGTAGCCGATTGATCTCGGCAGCAATCGAATACGTGTCATTCGCCCAGGAGCGGCCGGCGATGTTCGAGTTGATATTTCGCCACGACCTCCTCGAAGCCGCCGGCAGCAACCTCCGAGAGTCGTCACTCCCGCTCTTCGCCGCCCTGCAAGCCTTGACCGAAGAGGCCGACGCGTCCGATCCCACCACTTCTGCGGTGAACATCTGGACCGGAACCCACGGCATCGCAGTGCTGGCGGCAAATCGAAGCCTCGCGCTCGTTGCACCCGGCCTCGACATCGCGGCACTGGTCACCACAAGTGTGACGGACCACCTTTTACGGACTCGTTGATTTACATAGTTACCCTATGCAATAATATTTTTCGTGACAGATGAAGAGCAGCAACTGCACGAACTACTCGTCGACCTCGTGAGCAACACGCACCGCTTCGCGAAGCTGGCAGGTTCTTTCGCGTCCGATCAGTACCCACGCGCCTGGCTGCGCGCGCTCTCACTCCTCGAGGAATACGGCGAAATGCGGATCAGCGATTTCGCTCGACTCGACAGAAGCTCGCAGCCCTCTGCCACTGCCCTACTGCGCAAACTCGGCGAGAACGGTTACGTCGAACGCCGCGCCGACCCGGAGGACGCCCGCGCAGTGCGCGTCGCCATGACCGAGAAGGGTCGAAAGATCCTGAACGACGGCCGAAACGAGATCGCCGACGCTCTAGTCCCCCACTTCGTCGAACTCGGGCCCGAGCAGATCAAGAAACTGGCCGACGGATTGGCCGAATTGCGGTCCATCATCAAGACTTCCGACCCCAGCTGAAATACCAACCACTGAAAAAGGAGGTGGCCGTGAGCAACACGACCGCGACATCAACGCACCAGAACGAGGCTCCGCCGAGCCTCCTGAAACAACCGAAAGCGGTGTGGGCGGTAGCCTTTGCCAGCGTCATCGCCTTCATGGGCATCGGATTGGTCGATCCGATCCTCAAGCCGATCGGCGAACAACTCGACGCCACACCGTCGCAGGTTTCGCTCCTGTTCACCAGCTACATGCTCGTCACCGGCGTGGCCATGCTCATCACCGGTGTGGTGTCCAGCCGCATCGGCGCCAAGAAAACACTTCTTGTAGGCCTTGCCATCATCATCGTGTTCGCCTCTCTGGCAGGCGCTTCCAGCACCATCGGCCAGATCGTCGGATTCCGTGCCGGCTGGGGACTGGGCAATGCACTCTTCATCGCAACGGCACTGGCGGCCATCGTCGGCGCGGCCAGCGGCGGCGTCGCACGGGCGATCATCCTGTACGAGGCTGCACTGGGCATCGGTATCGCGGTTGGACCGCTGGTCGGCGGCGTTCTCGGTGACATCAGCTGGCGCGCACCGTTCTTCGGCGTCGCAGCCCTGATGGCGGTTGCTTTCATTCTCATCGTCGTGATGCTTCCGAGCGCACCCAAGCCCGAACACCACACGTCCATCGCTGCACCGTTCCAGGCGCTGCGACACCGCGGGCTACTCACCGTTGCCATCACCGCGCTGCTCTACAACTACGGATTCTTCACGCTGCTCGCGTACACACCGTTCCCCCTCGACATGGGGGCGTACCCGATCGGATTCATCTTCTTCGGATGGGGCCTGATGCTGGCGATCTCGTCGGTTTTCCTCGCTCCTCGCCTGCAACGACGCTTCGGCACACTACCGATGATGATGCTGGCGCTGACACTGTTCGCACTCGACCTCGGCATGATGGCGCTCTTCACCGAGAACAAGATCGTCTTGATCGTGGGTGTCGTCCTCGCCGGGTTGTTCCTCGGTGTGAACAACACACTCATCACCGAAACCGTCATGATCTCGGCGCCCGTGGAACGGTCGACCGCCTCGGCTGCCTACAGCTTCGTTCGATTCGTCGGCGGCGCCGCAGCTCCGTGGGTAGCCGGCAAGCTCGGCGAGTCCAACGTCCACATGCCGTTCTGGGTCGGCGCGGTGCTCACCCTCGCCGCCGTGTTCGTCCTGTCGAGCGGACGCAAGGTCCTCGCTCACGTCGACGACCACGATCCCGCGCCGCACAGCGTCGACGAAGCACTCGCCGTCACCGTCGGCGACTGACCCTGTGAGTGGTTGAGGAGTGCAGGGACTCCTTAACCACTCACGGGGCATCAGCTCAGGTTCAGATCTTCCAGGCCCAGCAGCGATCGGTACTCGACGCCCTCGGCGCCGATAATCGCGTCCGCACCCGTCGCGCGATCGACGACGGTAGCGACTCCGACCACTGTGGCCCCTGCCTCGCGCAGAGCCTTCACTGCTGTCAACGGAGAATTGCCCGTCGTGGTCGTGTCCTCGACAACCAGGACACGCTTGCCCACGATGTCCGGGCCCTCGATCTGACGCTGCATCCCATGAGCCTTCGCAGCCTTGCGAACGACAAACGCGTCGATCGGGCGTCCGGGAGCGTGCATCACCGCCATCGCAACCGGATCGGCGCCCATCGTCAAACCTCCGACGGCGTCGAAATCCCAGTCCGCGACCAGTTCACGCAGCAGCGAGCCGATCAGCGGCGCCGCCTTGTGATGAAGTGTCGCGCGGCGAAGGTCGACGTAGTAGTCGGCTTCCTTGCCCGAAGACAACGTCACCTTTCCGTGTACAACAGCCAATTCGCGCACCAGCGCAGCCAAATCCTCACGATCGCTCATGAGTGCTCAGCCTACCGACCACTGGCTTATGTTCGGCTTCTGCCTCTGGGCTACGTGCGGCTACTGCCTCTGGGCTACGTGCGACTGCTGCCTCTGGGCTACGTTCGCCCGCGGCCTCGTCCAACGATGTTGGTCAACCGGCGAACCAGCCCCTTGGGAACCAGACGCCCAGCCGTCGTGAGGACCTTGTACTGAATTCCCGGAATGCTGATGACCTTGTCGTCACCGAGATCCTTCATCGACGCCGCAACCACCTGGTCGACGCTCAACCACATCGGCTTGGGGATCGTGGACATCTCGATGCCAGCACGCTCGTGGAACTCGGTGCGGATGAAGCCCGGGCACAGCGCCTGAACGCGCACTCCCGTCCCGGCCAACCCGCCGGAAAGCCCTTCGGTGAACGAAATGACATAGGCCTTGCTTGCCGAATACGTCGAACCCCGCCCGGAGAGCAGGCCCGCGACGCTCGCCACATTGACAATCGTTCCGTGCGCCGACGCGATCATGCTGGGCAGCGCCGCACGGGTCAGCCGCATCACGGCGGTGACGTTGACGTCGAGTTGAGACTGAAGAAGCGCCGGATCTGCAGTCCAGAACTCACCGGAGGTACCGAATCCGGCGTTGTTCACCAACACCTCGACGCCCTTCTCCAGACGAAGCGCGACGGTGTCGCGTCCAGCCTCCGATGCGAGATCGGCAACCAGAATCTCCGACTCGGTGCCGAACATCGTCTTCAACTCGGACGCGAGGTCGTGCAATCTGACCTCGTCACGTGCGACGAGAACCAGGTCGTATCCGAGGGAGGCGTATTTCTTGGCGAAACCGGCGCCGAGACCAGAGGTAGGTCCGGTCACCAGGGCAACGGGACGCACAGGGCGATCCGAGTGGGAAGTCGACATACCGGCCACGCTAGTGGTTATCGCGGCTGGACGGGAACCTTAAAGGTCAGTCGACCGGGCGAATTGTGCCCGAGCGCTGGGACGCCGGACGCTGAGCCGGCTTGTCAGCCGCCTCGGGCTTGCGCAGCGATTGATCCGGACGTGGCGCAGATTCCCGCGGTGCAGGCTCACGCGGTGCGGACTCACGCGGGGCAAATTCACGCGGCGGAGCTTCACGGGGCGGCTGCTCTTGACGCGAACGGGGCTGTTCTACCGGATCCGGAGTTGGGCGAGACTTCTCGGCGCCCGGCCGCGGGCGGCTCGGATCGTGATCGACCTCGAGTTCGTTGGGATCGGTGACGGGAGGCAGGACATGCAGAATGCCGGACAGGCGCGCAACCGACTCGATTGCAGCGTCCCAATCCCGGCCGTTACTGGTCACCGGAAGCGAACCGAGCGTCCACTGCCCTTCGCTCCACAGCATGCTGATCGACGGCGGAACCGATTCGGTGAACGCCACCATGCGCTGATCACAGACACGACGTGCGATCTCGAGATCGGTCGCGAAGACGACTCGTGAACCGATCGCACCCAGCAGGTTCAGGTCGCCGTCCTTGGGCGGAGCCGTCGATTTCAACCGAAGATCGATGTCGACGTCCGACCCGATCTCGCGGCGAACGGCGACGATGGTTGCGGTCTCTTCCAGGTCGAACAGCACGAACTGCTCTCCGCGACGACGGCCGCGGACGACGTCGGTGGCAGTGAGGTAGTCCTGCTTCGCCATGACCGCGCGATGCCATTCGCCTGCGAGCTGATCGTCAGTGGCCGTGTACGTGTATCCCTGCGCCTTGGCCCAGATCTGACGCACTCGCCCGGATTGATCTCGCCTCGTCCTGTCGACGTACAGGAGCGCACCCGCGCCTGCGAGTGCAATTGCTGCCAGTCCGAACCACATTCCAGTCATCACCCTCCAGGGTAGCGACTCGCGGCCTCAACCTCCCGCGACACCCTGGTGGACTCGCCTGATGTGTCGTGAACGACTCAGTTGCCGAACTTCGGCAACGACGTACTCAGAATCGTGTTGGCGGTCATCGTGCCGTTCTCCACCGGAGTTCCGTCGACGACGATGTTGTCTCCTGGTTGCAGATCGGCGATCGTGGCGCGGTTGAGCGCGATGAGGGTGGTGTCGGCTGTGGTCAGAACCGTCACCTGCGATCCACCGATCGAATCGATGACCAACGTGCCGCCGTCGTTCGACTTGACGGTGCCGACGGCTCCCCCGGCGTCGCCGATGACTTCGCCGAGCCCGCCCGGGAGCTGGCTGAGCGGGGAATCCGTCGTCGGAGTCGGTGCCGTGGTGCTCGCCTTCGGCGGTGTGGTGGTCGGCGCCTGCGTCGTGGTTGTCGGGGGAACGAAAGCGGTCTGGGTGCCCTTGTCGTTCGAACCGAACGCCGAGAACGCGATGATCGCGATCACGGCGACCAGGATCCCGACCACGCCGGCGGCCACCCATGTCGCGAGCTTGCGCTTCTTGCCGCCTCCCGACGACCCGTCTTCGATGAACGGCTGTTCCGGCGGGACACCACCGCCACCACCGGCAACCGGATACTGCTGTGTATTTCCGTACTGCTGCGTACTTCCGTACTGATCCGTGGTCCCGTACTGCTGGGCCGTGTACGGCGGATAGGCCTGCGTCGCTCCGGGCGGCGGCGCCTGCGGATCGAACTGCGGGTTGTAGGCAGGGAACGCCTGAGTGGGATTCGGCTGCTGCCCCTGCTGCCCCAAGTACTCCGTGTTCTGATCCGGGCCACCGTAGGGATACTGCTGTGCCCCCGGCTGCTGACCGAAGTACTCCGTCGGCTGGTTCGGATTCTGGCCGGACACCGTCCCGTACTGCTCTGTCGGCTGGTCGGGCGTACGCCCCCACACCTCGGTGGCCTCGGGATCCTCACGGCGCGGCCCACCCGAGTTACGCGGATCGTTCTGATCGGTCATGCCTGGCTCACCTTCGGTTGGGACGAAAGAGCGTCGAAGTCGTTCGGAGAGGCGCGGGTGCAGACATCCCCAGTTCGAGCATCCAGCCATCCAGGGTAGAACAAAATGCGAATGCCCCGCCGATCCACTTGGATCGACGGGGCATTCCACTTACCGAATCAGGACAGAACCAACTGATCCGCGTCCTCACTGACACCGACGTGCACGGTGTCGCCGTCCTGGACCTTGCCGGCCAGGAGCAGCTTGGCGAGCTGGTCGCCGATCGACTGCTGAACGAGTCGACGCAATGGCCGAGCGCCGTACAGCGGGTCGTAGCCGCGCACCGCGAGCCACATCCGAGCCGCACCGTTCACCTCGAGGGTGAGACGACGCGCAGCCAGACGCTTCTGCAGCTGCTCGAGCTGGATGTCCACGATGTGCTCCAACTGCTCTTCGGAGAGCGAGTCGAAGACGACCACGTCGTCGAGACGGTTGATGAACTCGGGCTTGAACGCGTGGCGTACCGCGTCCATGACCTGCTCCCGCGTGCCACCGGATCCCAGGTTGGAGGTCAGGATCAGGATGGTGTTGCGGAAGTCCACCGTGCGGCCTTGACCGTCGGTGAGACGGCCTTCGTCGAGCACTGCAAGCAGGACGTCGAACACGTCGGGGTGTGCCTTCTCGACCTCGTCGAAGAGGACCACCGAGTACGGGCGTCGCCGAACTGCTTCGGTGAGCTGGCCGCCGGCTTCGTAGCCGACGTATCCCGGAGGGGCACCGACGAGTCGGGCCACCGAGTGCTTCTCACCGTATTCGCTCATGTCGATGCGGATCATCGCGCGCTCGTCGTCGAAGAGGAAGTCCGCCAAGGCTTTGGCGAGCTCCGTCTTACCGACGCCGGTCGGGCCGAGGAACAGGAAGGAACCGGTGGGCCGATTGGGGTCGGCGACACCTGCTCGGGCGCGGCGAACCGCATCCGAGACGGCGACGACGGCGTCGGTCTGGCCGACGACGCGCTTGCCGAGTTCGGACTCCATGCGGAGCAGTTTCTCGGTCTCGCCTTCCATCATCCGGCCGGCCGGAATGCCGGTCCAGGCTGCGACCACGTCTGCGACGTCGTCCGGCCCGACCTCTTCCTTGAGCATCACGTCACCGTCGGAGGCGGCTCCGGAAGCGACTGCTGCCTCTTCCAGTTCCTTCTCCAGCGCCGGGATGCGGCCGTAGCGCAACTCGGCTGCCTTGCCCAGATCGCCGTCACGCTCAGCGCGTTCGGACTCTCCTCGCAGGGTTTCGAGCTGTTCCTTCAGCACGCGCACCGAGTCGATGGCCTGCTTTTCGTTCTGCCAGCGGGTGCTGAGCTGATTGAGCTTTTCGCGATCGTCGGCGAGTTCCTGACGCAGCTTCTCGAGCCGAGCCTTGGACGCGTCGTCGGTTTCCTTCTCGAGTGCCACTTCTTCGATTTCGAGTCGGCGAACAGTGCGTTCCACCTCGTCGATCTCGACGGGTCGCGAGTCGATCTCCATACGAAGTCGCGATGCGGCTTCGTCCACGAGGTCGATGGCCTTGTCCGGCAGGAACCGCGAGGTGATGTACCGGTCCGACAGCGCGGCAGCAGCCACCAACGCGGAGTCGGTGATGCGTACGCCGTGGTGAACCTCGTAGCGCTCCTTGAGACCGCGCAGGATGCCGATGGTGTCCTCGACCGAGGGCTCACCGACGAGCACCTGCTGGAAACGACGCTCGAGTGCTGCGTCCTTCTCGATGTACTTGCGGTACTCCTCGAGCGTGGTGGCACCGACCAGCCGCAGCTCACCGCGGGCGAGCATCGGCTTGATCATGTTGCCTGCGTCCATCGCGGATTCACCGGTGGCGCCGGCGCCGACGATGGTGTGCAACTCGTCGATGAAGGTGATGACCTGTCCGGCACTGTTCTTGATGTCGTCGAGAACTGCCTTGAGGCGTTCCTCGAATTCACCGCGGAACTTGGCACCGGCGACCATGGACCCGAGGTCCAGGGACACGACGGTCTTGCCTCGAAGCGATTCCGGGACGTCACCCGCGACGATGCGTTGGGCAAGGCCCTCCACGATCGCGGTCTTGCCGACGCCGGGCTCACCGATGAGTACCGGGTTGTTCTTGGTACGACGCGAGAGCACCTGCACGACACGGCGAATCTCGGTGTCGCGACCGATCACCGGGTCGAGCTTGCCGCTACGTGCAGCTTCGGTGAGGTCGGTGGAGTACTTTTCCAGCGCTTGGTAGGTGCCTTCGGGCTCCGGGCTGGTGACGCGAGCGCTGCCGCGGACGGTGGTGAAGGCTTCCCGCAATGCGTCCTGGGTAGCGCCATGACGTACGAGCAACTGCGCGACGTCGGAGTCGCCGCCGGCCAGTCCGTAGAGGACGTGCTCGGTGGAGACGTATTCGTCGTCCATCTCGGTGGCGAGGTGCTGAGCAGCAGTGAGTGCCGCGAGTGCCTCACGCCCGAGTTGCGGGGTGGAGCTTGCGCCGGTTGTCTTGGGCAGGCGATCGACGATTGCCTGTGCTTCACGGTGTACGACCGTGGGGTCGACGCCTACAGCTTTGAGTAGTGGGGCAGCGATGCCGTCGGTCTGGTCGAGCAATGCGACCAGCAGATGGGCAGGCCGGATATCGGGATTACCCGCCGACGACGCCGACTGCAGTGCAGCCGTCATCGCAGCCTGGGTCTTGGTTGTTGGTGTGAACGAGTCCACTTGTCACCTTTCTGGCGAAGTCGAACGGGAAGAGCCGCGACCGGTTGGTATTGCGACTGTGTCAATATGCTCAACGCGGACAAACTTGAGTCTATTCCGCTCAAGTTTGTTTTCGCCAGGCCGAGTTGGTTTCGTAGGTCACATTTTGAGCCGTACTAGAATTGTGGCGAGAGTTGCAGCTGGTGCGAAAGGGGGATGGATTGGATCCGACAGTGATCGCCCGTCTGCAATCCAGCCTCGATTCTCTGACCGACGACGAAGAGAGCCGTGCGCACTTCTCGGCTGTGTTCTACACCGGCCTCTTTGCGGAACATCCTCTGTACCGCTCATTGTTCCCGGCCGGGATGGAATCGCAGGGGCACCGTTTCTTCAGAGCGATCGAGTTCGTCGTCAAGAACCTTCCCCAGCATCGTCGGATCCGGAAGTTCCTCACCCAACTCGGCCGCGATCATCGCCGCTACGGCGTCGAGCGTGAGCACTACGAGGCTGCCGGTGTTGCACTCGAGCGCGCAGTTCGGTCGATGTACGGAACCAGCGCGCACAGTCGCTACAAGTGGACGCAGGAACTGGAGGACGCCTGGTCTCAGTTCACCGACCTCGTCGTGAGCACGATGGCCGACGGCGCCGAGTCCGATACGACCCCGGCACTCTGGGGCGCAACCGTGGTCAGCCACGAACGAGTCCTCGACGATCTGGCGATAGTGCGCCTCGAAGCCGACCCACCCATTCCGTACGGGGCGGGACAGTACGTCGGCGTTCAGATTCCGCAGCGTCCGAAAATGTGGCGGTACTACTCACCGGCGATTCCGACCAACCCTTTCGGTCAGCTCGAGTTCCACATCCGCAAGGTGTCGGGAGGATGGGTCAGCCCCGCGATCGTCAGCGAGACCAACGTCGGTGACCGCTGGGTCATGTCCACTCCCCTCGGCGGTCTCGAGGTCGATTTCACCAGCGACCGTGACGTTCTCATGATCGGATCCGGCACCGGCATCGCCCCACTGCGGGCACAGGTGATGGAAATGTCCCAACGCGCGCACAATCCGCGCGTGCACCTGTTCGTCGGCGGCCGGTATCCGTGCGACCTCTACGACCTCGAAACGCTCTGGCACATCTCGCTCAGTAATCCGTGGTTGACCGTCGTACCGGTTTCCGAAGAACCCGAAAACCCTTGGTGGCACAACGGACCGGTGCTGGAGCCACCCTTCGGAATGCACAGCCGACTGATCGGACCGATCGGAAAAGTGGTCTCGCAGTTCGGCTCGTGGGCCGACCGTCAGGTGCAGATCTCGGGGTCACCGTCGATGATCAAGACCACCGTCTACGCCTTGCGGGCCGGCGGAACTCCACTCGACCAGATCCGGCACGACCCGCTCTACTGACTACAGGAGAACTTTCATGGCCCAGCGAACCTGGTCGAGCACAGTCGTCGAACATCACCGTCTCCGTGAGGATCTGGCGGTTGTCCGCTTGGTCGGCGATGTCGTCCCCTTCCGCCCCGGCCAGTACGTCGATGTCAGCGTCCCGCAGAATTCGCGGTTGCTCCGCCGACTCTCCCCCGCCCTGCCTCCCTCACACGACGGGAAGTTGGAGTTTCACGTCAAGACGGTTCCCGGCGGTTGGGTCAGCGGTTCGATAGTCAAGGACACCCAGCCTGGTGACGTCTGGCAGATCCTCGACCCGCGCGGCAACCTGTCCGTCGACGAGAACGGCCCCACCGTCATCATGGTCGCGGGCGGAACCGGCTTGGCCCCACTCCGGTCGATCATTCTCGATCTGGCTCAGACCCCGAACCCGCCGCAGGTGTACCTCTTCTTCGGTGGCCGAACGCTTCGCGATCTCTATGCGGCGGACATGTTGTGGCTACTCGCCGATCAGTTTCCGTGGTTGCAGCCCATTCCCGTCGTCGAAGATCTCTCCGACGGCGGCCCGCCCGACGGATGGTTCGACCGTTTGAACGTCGACATCGGATTCGGCGACGACCATCTCATCGAAGGCACGCTCGCCGACGTCGTCGCGTCGTACGGTGCGTTCACCGAACATCAGGTCTTGGTGTGCGGATCAGCGGCCATGGTTCGATCGACGCGTGATCGATTGATCGAGGCCGGAACGCCGGCCGAGGTCATTCAGTTCGATCCGTACTGACGGTCAGTACGTCGGATCATTGCGAACGGTGTCGACGTCGATGCCCACCGCGCGAAGCCTGAATTTGGTGCTGTTGACCATGGATTCACTGCCGACGACCTGGATGTCGTAGCCCGCCCAGTCCCCGAACGAGGTCACGACCTTACCGACCTTGCCGACGATGCGCCTTGCCATGCCGATCGGCGGCAGCGGTTCCGGTTCGTTGTGCCACCACGGATTCTCGTCTTCTTCCGAGACCGGGATGATCGTGAGCCACGGGTGCTTCTCGGCCAGCTTCCACAGATGAGGAAGGTCGTAGAGATCGCACGGATGCTGTCCGGAGTAGAACAGTTGGACCTTGCGAGTGTTGCCGCGTCGGATCAGTTCGAGGATCTGAGCGCGAAGAGGCGCGACACCTGTTCCCGACGCAATCATCAAAAGGTCCTTGGAGTTCTCCGGAATCCCCAGGGCGCCGATGGGCGAACCGACCACCCAGGTGTCACCGACAGCGGTTTGGTTCACCATGACCGGGCTGACCCACCCGCCGGTGACCTGACGAACGTGGAACTCGAGGACTCCAGTCCCGTCGTACGGCGTGGCCGGTGAGAGGTAGCGCCACATCCGCGGCCTCGCGGCGACCTGCACGCTGACGTACTGACCGGCGCGGTATTGCATAGTCTGGTCGAGTTGCAGCCTGACGACGGCGACGCCCTTGATGACCGGGCGGCATTCGATGACGGTGGCACTCCAGGCGGGCGGGCCGTCCTCCGCGTTGGCGGCGTCCATCATCGCTGCCGAGATGATCGCGAGCGCGTTGCGCCATGCGCTGTCGACCTCGTCTGTCCACATTTCGGCGCCACCGAAAGTCTCGAGTGCTTCGATCAGGGCATTGCCGACTGCCGTGTAATGCTCGTCGGTGACGCCGTACTTGCGGTGATCGCGGCCGAGCTGCGCGAGGTACTCGAGTATCGCGTCGGACTCGTCGAGGCGTTCGACGACGTGAGCGATAGCGCCGACAAGCCGGTCCCGCTGCACATCCATCGCCGCCGGAAAGAACTCCCTCGTTTCGGGCGATCGAGCGAACAGGATCGAATAGAAGGTACGGGCGAGCCGTTCCGGACCATCTTCTACCGCAGCGACGGATTTGAAGCTCGACCGGACCAGAGAGATTGCTTGCGAATCCACGCTCATCCTCGTCCCGACTAGACGCGGCAAGACCCGCCGCGGAATTTCGTCTGCAGCTTATGTCACAAATGTCTGACTCGTAAATCATTCTGGACAAGTGTCACAATGCGACCCCATTTCGCGGTGTGACCGTCCCTTTCTTATTCTTGCGTGCAAGATAAACAAGAGCTTCGACACTCTCAATCGCCGAGCTAACGTTCAGCGAAATCTCAACCAGCCAAACAGGAGTCGTGCCGTGGATTTTGTTCGACAGGACGAATTGCCCACCGATAGCGGGCTTACGTCCCAGATCGCCTCCACCACCCCGACGCTGACCGAGCTTCAACGTCGGGAACTCGAGTGCGTCGAATTTTTCGACTCTCCGGAACTGGGCCACCTTCCGACGTCTCGGCGGCGCGAGGCCTTGCGTGAGCTCCACCGGACCGGTACCTACACGCACACAGCGGAGGAATTGCTCGTCGGCGCCAAACTCGCCTGGCGAAACCACGCCAGGTGCGTCGGTCGCGCGCATTGGCGGACCCTCAAACTCATCGACGCGCGCGACGCCGTCACGGCTTCCGCTCTCGCAGAAGCGTGCTGGGAGCACCTGCGACTGTCGACCAACGGCGGCGCTCTGCAGTCCGTCGTGACGGTCGGGCCGCTTCCCCGCGAGGACGGCCAGGAGTACCGCATCCTCAGCCCGCAACTGATCCGCTACGCCGGCTACCGTCAACCGGACGGCACCATCCTGGGCGACCCGTGGCACGTCGATCTCACCGCTCAGGTCACCGCGATGGGATGGAAGGGCGCCGGCACGGCGTTCGACGTTCTCCCCGTGCTGATTTCGGTTCCCGACGAACCCCTGCAGTACTTCGACGTCCCGACCGACCTCGTTCTCGAGGTCGAGATCGAGCATCCCGAATACAGCTGGTTCGCTGATCTGGGGCTTAAATGGCATGCCGTTCCCGCGGTCTCGGACATGAACCTCGACATCGGCGGAATCGTTTATCCCTGCACACCGTTCAGCGGTTGGTACGTCAGCACCGAGGTCGGTGCACGCAACTTCAGCGACACCGATCGCTACAACATGTTGCCGACCATCGGGGCGATGATGGAGCTCGACATGAGCCACGACCGCACGCTCTGGAAGGACCGTGCACTGGTCGAACTGAACCGTGCAGTTATCCACAGCTACCGCAAGGCCGGCGTCATCATGGTCGACCATCACACTGTCGCAAAGCAATTCATCGATCACATCGCGCGTGAGGACAAGGCCGGGCGCAAGTGCCCGACCGACTGGTCATGGGTGAACCCGCCCATGTCCAGCTCGCTCACGCCGACGTTCCACCGCCTGTACGACGAGCCCGATCTCGACATCCGGCCCAACTTCGTGACAAAAAAGAAGAAGGGCACCGACCAAGGCCGGTGCCCCTTCCACAACTGATCGCACTCAGAAGGGGATCTGCCCCAATCCGACACCGACTACGAGCATCGTGATCGAGATCAGGCCTGCTCGCCACAGGACCTTCTTGTGGTGATCCGCCAGGGACACACCGGCGAGCGTGACCAGCAGCAGGATCGCCGGGACCAGCGGACTCTGCATGTGCACGGCCTGCCCGGTGATCGAGGCGCGCGCCATCTCCACCGGCTCGATGCCGTACTGGGCTGCCGTCTCGGACAGCACCGGGAGCACACCGAAGTAGAACGCGTCGTTGGTCATGAAGAACGTGAGCGGAATGCTCAGGACGCCCGTGATGACGGCCAGATGCGGGCCCATCGCGTCGGGAATGACCTGGAGCAGCCACTCTGCCATCGCCTCGACCATGCCGGTTCCCTGGAAAACGCCGGTCAGCACCGCTGCTGCCAGGACCATCGCGACAACGGAGACGATGCTCGACGAATGGCGTGCGATTGCTTCGCCCTGATCCTTGACCGCCGGGAAGTTGACCGCGAGAGCGATCGACGACGCAATCATGAACAGCACCGGGATGGGCAGGATGTCCATCACGAGCACGACGAGAAGGATCGTCGTCAGCGCGGCGTTGAACCAGAGCAGCTTCGGTCGCAAGGTGTCCCGCTTGGGGTCGAGGCCGTCGATGAATCGTCCGGTGTCGCCGCCGTCGTCTTCGGAGTCGTTCGAGCCGCCGGTGCCGGCGCTACCGGTGCTGGAACTTCCACCGTTTCCGACCTTTTCGAGGATGCGCTCAGAAGTCAGGACCAAAGTCCCGATCCTGCGACGCTCCATGATCCCGAGGTGAATCGCGAATCCGAGCACCATGATCAGGCCGACGATCAACGACGGCACCATCGGGACGAACACGTCGGAGGGCGAGAGTCCCAGCGCGCTAGCCGCCCGCACGGTCGGGCCACCCCACGGAATGATGTTCATCGTCGCGTTGGACAAGCCGGCGATCACCGTCAGTACAACGGGACTGACACCGAGTTTGAGGTAGAGCGGCAGCAGCGCGGAGGTCACGATGATGAAGGTCGTCGAACCGTCGCCGTCCAGCGAAACCACCATCGCGAGCACCGCGGTGCCGACCACGAGCCGCATCGGATCGTCTCGCACCATCCGCAAGATGAGTTTGACCAGCGGATCGAAGAGGCCGACGTCGATCATGATTCCGAAGAAGATGATCGCGAAGAACAACAGCGCCGCGGTGGGTGCGAGCGACTTGATGCCGTCGGTGATCATGTCGCCGATGCCGAGGCCCGCTCCGGCGAGTAGTCCGAAGGCCACCGGCACCAGGGTCAGTCCCACCACCGGGGTCGCGCGTTTGGTGAGGATCAGGAACATGAACACCGCAACCATGAGGAAGCCGAGTGTGACGAGCATGATGAACTCCTTTTGTGCTGAGTTGCCGAGAAAAACGGCACGGCAAATCGAGCCGGTGGCCTTCGTGGAGGTGAAACGAAACTTCGGTTGTGCTCAGTAGGTGCCGGGCGGATCGAGTGTCGCGTCGACGAACCGGGATTGTTCGGCGAGGAAGGCAGAGAACTCGGGTTCGGTGAGAACTGCGCTGTTCCAACCATTTCGGTCGGACAGCTCGTTCCACCGTGGACTTGCCGCCAGATCCCGCACTAAATTCTGTAAATGCTGACGCTGGTCGTCACTCAATCCGGGGGGCGCCATGAGACCCCGCCAGTTGGTGAACGTGACGTCGACGCCCGACTCCGCCATGGTCGGTGCATCCACCGCCGGAGTGCGCTCCGGCGAACTGACCGCAAGGACCCGAACCGTGCCTGCCGCAATCTGATCCAGGTACTCACCGATACCGGTGGCGGCGACGTCGACCTGCCTGGTCAGCAGCGCCGGAAGCAGTTCTCCGCCGCCGTCGTAGATTCGGTAAGGGGACAGCGACGGATCGACGCCGACCGCCCGTGCGAACAGAAGGCGGAACAGCCCGTCCGGTCCGCCTTCACTCGAACCACCACCGATCGAGATCGACGACGGATCCGCCACCCAGGCCTGCGTCAGATCTGCCAGAGTTTTGTACGGCGAATCTGCTGGCACCAGTACAGCTTCCGGTTCTTCGACCAGTCTCGCGATCGGTGTCACGTCGGAAAGGGTGTGCTCGGACGGCAGTATCTCGAGCGAACCGAGAACGCCGAGTCCCATGACCATGAGTAGATCGGGATTTCCGCGTTCGAGAGCCAACCGGTTGAGTCCGACGATGCCACCCGATCCGGGCAGAACAACGACGTCGGCGTCGACGGTCCCTTCGTCGGCCAGTGCCTGCACCATGGTCCGGGCGGTCAGGTCGTAACCACCACCGGCCACCGAGGGCACCAGTACACGCAGTTCTTCGGAAGTCTCACCCGCTCGACCACCGGCGAAGAAGGACTCGACCGGAGTGCATCCGGTCGAGAGCACAAGAGCCATCGCGCAAGCACCGAGCAGGGCGATATGCCTGCTCAGTCGCTTCGATGTCCTCATGGCCTTGTCCTTGTCTGCTGGCTGTCTGCTGGCTGTCTGCTGGCTGTCTGCTGGCTGTCTGCTGGCTGTCTGCTGGTACCGCTGTGTGAACAGTTTTCATACTGACGCACTTTGTGACTGGGGTCACCATTGGGAAAGCAAATTGATTTGTGCTCATTGTGCTCACGAACAACTGCTTTCCCGGCATCGAACCGAAGGCTAGGGTCTGGCTGATGTCCTCAGGAAACGAGCAGGCCGAGCGAGAGCGCAAGTCGCCTCTGCGTGAGCGCCTGTTTCGGCGCCGGCACACTCTGGCGACCCAACTTCTCGAACTGCAACTTCTGATCGTCGTCGCAGTTCTCGTGTGTGTCACCGCCCTCTCCCTCGCTCAGTCGTCTGCGAGTTTCCAACGCGAGGAGGGACGTCGCGCACTCTCGGCAGCGGAATCACTCGCGGCCAATCCAGCGGTACGTGAACTATTCCCCCAGGCGCAGACTCGTCTCCGCTCCGGACTACAAGGTTCGGTCGACTCGGTGCGCGCCATCTCGGGCGTCACCTACGTCTCGCTTGCCGACGCCGACGGCAGTGTCGTCATTTCGACGCGTCCCGGTGATGTCGGCGTCGACGCACGTCAGACACAGGATCGGTCATGGACGGGTTTGGTCGACACGTCCTCCGGCAAGGCAGTGGAAGCGCACGTTCCGATTCTCGGCAGCGAAGGAGGGATCACCGGAACCGCGATCGTAGGCATCGAGTACCCCTCGATCTGGACGCGACTGCTGCAGTCTGCACCGAACCTCCTGGTATACCTCGCGGTGGCCTCGCTTCTCGGGGGCGTCGGTTCGATCCTGTTGGCCCGCAGGGTCAAACGGCAGACCCTCGGCATGGAGGCCCGCGAGATCCTGGACCTGGTTCGCCAACGTGAGGCGATGCTGCGTGGCCTCAAGGAAGGTGTCATCGCATTCGATGCGCAGGGAAAGGTGGTGCTGATGAGCGACAGCGCCCACCAACTCCTCGACATCCCACGCGGGAGTGCCGGTAGATCTGTGCGGGACCTCGGTCTCGACGACCGACTCCAGAGTGTACTGACCTCCGGCACAACCGAATCCGATCAGTTGGTTCTTGTCGGAGATCGACTACTCGTCCTCAACACCGTCTTGATCGAATCGAAAGGCCGCACCATCGGGTCGGTCACCACCTTCCGCGACCGCACCGAATTGCGCTCCGTGGAAGAAGAACTCGACGTGACCAAAACCAGCACGGACGCGCTACGCGCCCACATCCACGAGTTCGACAATCAGTTGCACACCATTTCCGGCCTCATCCAGCTCGGCGAGTACGACGAGGTGGTCGGCTACGTCGAGGGCCTGACCATGGAGCGCGCACAGGTCAGTGCGGCCGTGACCGACAAGATCGCCGACGTCGGCACTGCCGCACTCGTGATCGCCAAGATAGGTGCCGCTGCACAGGGATTGGTCACCGTGGAACTGACCTCGGACACGCACCTGGACTCGGTTGATCGCCGACTCGGCCGAGACCTCGTGACGGTGGTCGGAAACCTCGTCGACAATGCCGTCGACGCTGTCGGTGAGATGCCGGAAGCGTCGCGCCGCAAGGTTCGATTGTCGATTCGGGGCCGTGGCACCGCCGTCGAAGTGCGGGTCGAGGACGCCGGCCCCGGTATCGCGCCGGAGAATCGCGACAGGGTTTTCGGCCAGGGCTGGAGCACCAAGGGACAATCGAGCGACGGACACGGTTTCGGCTTGGCACTGGTACGCCTGACGTGTCGTCGACGCGGTGGCGACGTCACCGTGAGCAGTCGTTCGACAGAGGGCATCGAATGGACTGTCTTCACCGCAGTCCTACACGACGGAGAGGGCGCATGATCCGGGTACTGGTGGTCGACGACGACTTCATGGTGGCGAAGGTGCACAGCGGATTCGTCTCGCGGATAGACGGTTTCGAAGTGTGTGGCGTTGCCCATTCGGCCGAGGCCGCGCTGGCCGCAGTCGGTGAGTTCCAACCCGACCTGGTGCTTCTCGACGTCCACCTGCCTGGCACCACCGGACTCGATCTGATCGCCCCGTTTCGCGAGCTGGCACCGGAGCTGGATGTTCTTGTCATCACGAGTGAGCGTGAGGCCGGCTCGGTCAAGAAGGCGCTGCGCAGCGGCGTCGTGCATTACCTGATGAAGCCATTCACGTTCGAGGTTCTCCGTGAGCGTCTCGAGCGTTACCGATCGACATACGCGAATCTCGACAGCTCCGGCGAAGCAGAACAGACAGCAGTGGACGAGGCCTTCGGTGTTGCAGGTGGCGCGCCAGGGGCGTCGTCCCACAAAGGTTTGCCCAAGGGACTCAGTCCCGAGACCCTTCAGTTGGTCGAGACAGCTCTGCGAGACGACACCGAACCCGCCTCGGCAACAGACATTTCCGAGAGGGTCGGTATCTCGCGCGCGAGCGCGAGGCGTTACCTCGAGTACCTCTACGAGTCCGGGCGGTCCACCACCTCGCTGAAATACGGAGTGGTGGGCCGCCCGGAGCGTCGTTACGTCTGGAAACGCTGACCCTTCGCTACACGACGCTGGTTCCTAGACTGCGCGGGCGCTGGTCTCCCAGTACCGCGCGCGCAGTGCCTTCTTGTCCAGCTTGCCCAGCGGTGTCAACGGGAGTGAATCCACGAAGTCGATGCTCTTGGGAGCGTGAACCGAACCCTTGGCTGCCCTCACCTTGTCGACCAGTTCCTCGGTGTCCACGGTCAGTCCGGCACGAAGCACCACGCAGGCCTTGACGGCTTCGCCCCACTTGTCGTCCGGTACACCGACTACCGCCACCGATGCGACGGACGGGTGCGCCGAGATCACGTCTTCGATCTCGCGCGGGAACACGTTGAAACCACCGGTCACGATCATGTCCTTCTTGCGATCGACGATGGACATGAACCCGTCCTTGTCCTTACGTGCGATGTCGCCGGTGTGCAGCCAACCCCCACGGAACGCCTCGGCGGTTTCGGCCGGCTTCTTCCAGTAGCCCTTCATGATCAGCGGGCCGCGCACGCAGATCTCACCGAGCTCTCCTTGCGGCACCTCGTTGAGGTCGTCGTCGAGCAACCGGACGTCGAGCCATGGCACCGGCCGCCCACAGGTAGCGAGGCGGGCCGGATCGTCGGCGACGTGTTCTTCCTTGCGCAGCACCGAGATTGTCATGCCGCACTCGGTCTGACCGTAGAACTGGAAGAAGATCTGCCCGAACTTCTTGATGCCCTCTTGCAATCTGGCCGGGGACATCGCGGACGCTCCGTAGAACAGCGTCTGCAAACTCGATACGTCACGCTTGGGCAGATCGGGGTGGTCCATGAGCATGTAGATCATGGTGGGCACCAACATGGTTGCCGTGATCTTGTGCTTCTCGATCGCCTCGAGCACGGCCCCCGGTTCGAAGGCGGGCAGGACGATCAGAGCGCCCCCGCGCAGCAAAGTCGGGATGAAGAACGCCGCGCCTGCATGTGAGAGTGGCGTGCAGATGAGAAAGCGGTTGTCCTCGGGCCACTGCCACTCCGACATCTGGATCTGATTGAGCGCTGCACCCGAACGGAACGATCCCACAACACCTTTGGGCTTGCCGGTCGTTCCACCGGTGTAGACCATGCTGCTGGCGTCTTCGGCATCGACGTGCGCTGCCTTCAGCGGCGCAGGCTCGAATGTCGCGGCCAGAGCAAGGATGTCGATCCCCACTTCGGACGGGCCCATCGAGAGCACGTTGGTCAGCGAAGGCGACGACGCCTTCAACTCGGCGGCACGCTCTTCGAAGGCGTTGGGATCGAAGATGAGGGTCTCGATCTCGGCGTCGTCGACGATGTACTTGTGGTCGTCGAGCGATCCCATCGGGTTCAAGGCACTCGCCCGGCAGCCGGTGATCATGGTCGCGCCCATGCTGATCAGCACCTCGGGGCGGTTCTTCGACAGCATCGCGGTGCTGGTGCCCTGAGTGATTCCCAGCGACGCGAGAGCCTGGGCGAAGCAGCTGATCTGATCGCGCATCTGCCCTCCGGTGAGGATCACGTCTCCGAGGTACAGCGCAGGCTTGTCGTGATTGCGTTCCAGAGCGGTGATGAGCAGGTCCGGACCGTATACCGGTCGGTGCAGGTCAGCGAACTCGTCTGTCATCTGGTCTTCCTTCTGCTCGGCGCGTGCAGTCATCGAGATGTGCTCCCGGTCACGGATACGATATCCAGAATTGCACAAAACTGGAACAGGTTCCACCTCTTCGATCGAATCCGAGAATGCTCCCGATCAGCGGGAAGCCCGTCGTCACCCGCGAGAGCGGTGGTTAGCGTCGATGTACCCACCGAGACGACAGCGTCTCGGTCGCGTCCAACGGAGAGTGTCATGACTACCAACCTCGGTACCGCCCACTTCACGGCATCTGCTCCCCGCACGTCCACCACGCTCCTCTCGGATTTCGACTCGCTGTACGGCACCGTGCGCTCGGCACCCGACGGGTCCGTCGTCGAACAGGACGTCGTGTTCTTCGGGCGCCCTGATCCGGGCGCACTGCTCACCGGATCCGTGAGGCCGCTGGGCTCGACTCTCGAGCGAATCACCGAATACCACGACCAGACCGGGCATCTGGTTGCCGAGGTCTTCGTCCGGGAAGCCCCGACAGCGGGCACCGGAACCGATTCCGTTGCTGCCCTTGCCGATTTCGCCGCTCGTCGTTACGGTTCGGCGTCGCTACGACGGTTCCGCGGACGTTGCACCGCAACTTCCGCGGGGGCAGATCTGAACTGCTCCGTGACGGTGCTCGCTACGTACGAGAAGGACCACGAGAGCGTCGCCGACGTAGCTCTGGTCGCCACCGATCCCACCGGGGTCGTCACCGCTCGGGCCTGGGCGACTTACGCGATCGACGATGTGGCGACACTCGCGAGCTGAATCTCTGCAGGTCACCGAGCGGGTGTTCCATCCAGCGGGAACTGCCGTATCTCCAGAGGACGCTTCGTCGTTGTATGAGACGGATCACATCACTGGAGCGTCGCAAGACGCGGCTCGGAGGAAGACATGGCACTCGGAACCGGCCCACTCACCACTACGGACGCCTCGACGCAGTCGGGCGCCGGCGAGGAAATTCGAGAAATCGAAGCGGCAGCGCCCCCGGCGCGGTTCGCGCGTGGATGGCACTGCCTCGGACTGAGCAATACCTATCGCGACGGTCAGCCCCACCAGATCGAGGCATTCGGCACCAGCCTTGTCGTCTTCGCCGACAGCAAGGGCGACATCAAGATTCTCGACGCCTACTGCCGCCACATGGGTGGCAACCTCGCTCACGGAACCGTCAAGGGCGATTCGATCGCCTGCCCGTTCCACGACTGGCGTTGGGGCGGTAACGGAAAATGTACGGCGATCCCCTACGCACGACGCGTTCCGCCGCTGGCCAAGACGCGGGCGTGGACCACACTCGAGAAGAACGGTCAGCTGTTCGTCTGGCACGATCCCCAGGGGAATCCCCCGCCCGCCGAGGTCACAATTCCCGACATCGAGGGCTTCGGAAGCGATGAGTGGAGCGACTGGAGCTGGAACACGCTCACCATCGAAGGCTCTCATTGCCGCGAGATCGTGGACAACGTCGTGGACATGGCCCACTTCTTCTACGTTCACTACTCGTTCCCCAAGTACTTCAAGAACATCTTCGAAGGTCACGTAGCGAGCCAGTACATGGAATCGGTGGGACGCGAGGACATCATCAGCGGCACCAACTACGGCGATCCCAACGCTGTTCTTCGTTCGGATGCTTCGTATTTCGGTCCGTCGTACATGATCGACTGGATCAAGAGCGAAGCCAACGGGCAGATCATCGAAACTGTATTGATCAACTGCCACTACCCCATCTCGAACAATGCCTTCGTGTTGCAGTACGGCGCGATGGTCAAGAAGCTTCCCGGTATGGACGACGAGTCCACTGCCGCGATGGCCGCGCAGTTCACCGAGGGCGTCGAGATGGGATTCCTTCAGGACGTGGAGATCTGGAAGAACAAGGCCCCGATCGACAACCCGCTGCTCTCGGAGGAGGACGGCCCGGTTTACCAGTTGCGGCGCTGGTACAACCAGTTCTACACCGATGTCGAGAACGTCACGGAAGACATGACGAAGCGCTTCGAATTCGAGATCGACACTACCCGCGCAGTGGAGAGCTGGAAGCGGGAAGTCGCCGAAAACGTTGCCGCACGTGACGCCCAGGCGCTCGAGACAACCTCCTGATTCGCAGTCGAAAACACTGCTGAGACAACCTGACTGAACGCAAGGAACAACATGACGTACGAAGTGCTCGAACAGATCAACGCGATGGCCGACGACATCTTCGCCGAAGGCATCGAGGCCGAGCGGATCGGCCGGGTGGCCGACGACACCGCCAAGAAGATGAAGGCAATCGGTTCCATCCGCATGCTCCAACCCAAGGAACACGGCGGAATGGAGGCGCATCCTCGCGAGTTCGCCGAGACCGTGATGCGCATGGCTTCGCTCAATCCCTCGGCCGGCTGGGTACACGGGATCGTCGGAGTTCACCCGTGGCAGCTCGCGTTCGCCGATCCCAAGGTGCAGCAGGAGATCTGGGGATCGGATCCCGACACCTGGATGGCATCGCCGTACATGCCCGGCGGAATGTGTATCCCCACCGACGGCGGCTACAAGTTCTCCGGCCGCTGGCAGTTCTCTTCCGGCACCGACCATTGCGACTGGGCTTTCCTCGGTGCGATGGCGTGCGACAAGGACGGCAACATGGAGATGCCGCCGCGCATGCTCCATGTGATCATTCCGCGCACCGACTACGAAATCATCGAAGACTCGTGGGATGTCATGGGACTTCGCGGCACCGGCTCCAAGGACCTCGTGGTCAAGGATGCGTACGTCCCCGATTACCGCGTCATGGACTGCGACGAGGTCATCGACGGAACGGCGGTGCGCAAGTACGGGCGCACCGAGACGCTGTACCTGATGCCGTGGTCGAACATGTTCCCCCTCGGTATCACCGCCGCCACCATCGGCATCTGCGAGGGAATGCTCTTCCACGCCAACGAGTACCAGGCCGATCGCATCAACGCACAGGGCACGGCGGTCAAGGACGACCCGTACACCTTGTTCGCCATCGGTCAGGCAACTGCCGACATCCGGGCAGCCCGCGACACTCTGCTGGCCAACGTCGACCGCATGTGGGATCGAGTGGATGCCGGCAAGGAAGTCACCTTCGAGCAGCGCGCCGAGGGACGTCAGACTCAGGTGCAGGCAGCGTGGCGCGCAATCAACGCGATCGATCAGGTCTACCCGCGCTGCGGCGGCAACGCACTGCGGATGGACAAGCCGCTTCAGCGATTCTGGCGCGACGCCCACGCGGGACAGCACCACGCAATTCACGTGCCGGGCACTGTATTCCACGCCGCCTCGCTGAGCCGTCTCGGCGCAGATCCGCAGGGTCCGCTGCGGGCGATGATCTGATCAGACTTCGACACAAGAAATCGACAGGAACAGAACACGATGACACACACTGACATCAAGGGACTTGGCTACGTCAAGATCTCGACCAACGACATGGCACGTTGGCGCACTTTCGCTTTCGATGTTCTCGGATTCGCCAAGGGCAGTGGGCCGGACGAGAACGCTCTCTACCTACGACTCGACGAGCGTGCTGCTCGCATCGTCGTCGTCGAGGGTGAGCGCGACGAGATCGTCAACATCGGTTGGGAGGTCGCCGATCACGCCGCACTGCGCCGCGTTCAGGAGTCCCTCGAAAAGAACGGCACCGAGGTGGAGCAGCTTTCGCTCGCCGAAGCGGATGCTCGACGGGTCGAAGAGGTCATCGCCTTCACCGATCCCGGTGGAGCAGCCATCGAGGTCTTCCACGGCGCGATCCTCGACCACAGCCCCGTGGTGACGCCCTTCGGCGCTCGATTCGTCACCGGCGCACAGGGTCTCGGCCACGTCGTGCTCCCGGTGATGGACAGTGCTGCGAGCTTCGACTTCTACACCGAGGTGCTCGGCTTCTACCCGCGCGGCGCCTTCCGCCTGCCGGCCCCGCCCGAATTCGGGCCGCTGCGAATCCGTTTCATGGGCGTCAACGAGCGTCACCACAGCTTGGCCCTGTGCCCGGCACCGCACGGCGGCGCACCCGGCCTGATTCACATCATGGTCGAGGTCGACACCCTCGACGCTGTCGGCCAGGCTCTCGACCGCGTGATGAAGGACGGATTCTCCGTGTCGTCGACCTTGGGTCGCCACACCAACGACAAGATGATCTCCTTCTACGTCCGCGCACCCGGCGGCTGGGACATCGAGTTCGGCACCGAGGGCGCGAAGGTGGATCAGGACTCGTACTCCTCCGAGGAGATCACCGCTGACAGCTACTGGGGCCACGACTGGTCCGGAAGCGAACCGCTGGCAGCTATGTAGTACCTGTCGGCGACGATGTAGTACCCGCCGGTAGTGAACCGACGAAGGGGCTTGCGCGAGCATTCGCGCAAGCCCCTTCGTCGTTTCCACCGTGACGCGCCCGAAAACAGACCGGTGATCCACTTCACAAATCCAGAACTCTATGACACTATTTCTAATTGAAATAGCCAGTTCACTGGTTGTGGAGCTCTAAGAGAAGTGAGGTACACGATGACACTGCAGGCTGTGGATGCTTTAGGCGCCGATTCGGCCCCGACAGCAATTCTCGATCGCGTCTCGCTGGTTCTCGACGCCTTCGACGGTCCCGGCAGGTTGACGCTCGCTCAGGTCGTTCGGAGCACGGGCCTGCCACGCTCGTCTGCCCACCGCATGCTCGAACGTCTCGTCTCGATGCGTTGGCTGCGCCGCGACGGCCGCGACTACGAACTCGGTATGCGCCTCGTCGAACTGGGATCGCTCGCGGTTCATCAAGACCGCCTCCACGCTGCAGCCATGCCGCTCCTCCACGAGCTCTACCGCGTCACCGGCTTCGTGGTTCACCTCGGCATCCTCGACGGGCCCGATGTGGTCTACATGGAGAAGATCGGCGGACGCCTCGCTGCCGCGGTGCCGACGCGTGTCGGTGGTCGACGCCGGGCCGAGACCACTGCGATCGGTCAGGCACTGCTTGCATTCGGTTCGCCGAAGTCCTCGGGCTACGCACTGCCCCACCTCGCCAGGATTCGCGAATCAGGGGTGGCATTCGAAACCGGAAACGGCCTACCGGGATTCAGCTGTCTTGCGGCACCGATCGGCCCCATCGGCCGCGCTGTTGCCGCGGTATCCATCTGCGCGCCGTCGAAGGCTCTCCGACTCGACCACGTCAGCGCAGCGCCGGTTCGGATGGCGGCCGCTGCCATTTGGCGTGGCATCGACGGCGGATCGCTGAGCGTCACTCCGACGTTGCAGCGTCGTCACCTGCTGCGCAACATGCCCACCGCAGCCGGGGCCTGACTCAGATATTCGAGCCGTTGCCGGTGAGACCGGCTTGCTCGAGCGCCAACACGTACTCCTCGACGTTCTTCCATCTGCCAGGCGTCGAGGGCAACGGCGATCCCAGTCGGTCGTGCTCGGCGACGTTCGCGAACTCGGCGGACGCACGATCGATGTCTTCGAGTAGTTCGCGAGCAAGTTCGATCTCGGCTCGGAAGTACCGTTCCGACCATCGCAACGTCATGACCGGGAACGACCAGGCCGGCTCGTTCTCGGCATGATCTGCGTGGAGTTTCGCGCGTCGAATCTGCTCTTCGACGTTGGCGATATGGGCTTCGACCAGTGCCTTCAGTCGCTCGGGTTCGTTGAGGTGTCCCATCCACAGACGCAACATCACGCCGTGCTTGAGCACCGGGACTTCCACCGGCGCCTCCCGTGACCACGTCCGGACGGCGTCGGTTCCTGATTGGGTGATCGAGTAGAGGCGCTTGCCCCGTACCCCGGGCTCGGAGACGACCCGGGACTCCACGAATCCGATGCTTTCGAGCTTCTTCAGCTCTGCGTAGACCTGGCTGATGGACGGGCTCCAGTAGAAGAAGCCAACACTCCAGTCGGCCCACTTCTTCAAATCGTTTCCGGTCAGTTCCTCCCCGAACGTCAGCATCCCGAGCACTGCCCAGCTGGTAGCGGGAAGTCCTCGGGACACGTCATCAGGTTCGGACATGCCCGAAGTCTAACAATCACTGGTGATTTGCTGGTTTCGTAGAATCCGAACGGACCGCTGAGCGGGATCAAATTTGCCCGAGACCCCTCCACCTGACACTCGGTCGGTCCGAACCCGTGGCGAGAAGCCATTGCTGCCATTGAGTGGGACTGCCGCTGGATTACGACCGCGGCGCCACACATCGTTGCTTCTGAAGCTGTTTGCAGAGTTTTGAACAGAGATTTGAACAAGGAGACGACATGACCGTGGAAAACGCCGAGCCGCCAGTTCTGGACGGACGCACACTTCGCAACGTGATGAGCAATTTCTGCACTGGCGTCACCGTCATCACCGCTCACGATGGAGATTCACCCCTCGGCTTCACCTGCCAGTCTCTGGTCTCGGTATCGCTCGATCCCCCGTTGCTTTCGTTCTGCCCGGCGAAGACGTCGACAAGTTGGCCGAAGCTTCGCGAATCCGGAACTCTCTGCATCAATGTTCTCGCCCACGATCAGCAGGACATGTGTTCGGCGTTCGCTCGCGGCGGGACCGACAAGTTCCTCGACGTCGAGTGGGACGCGGCCGGCAACGGTGCTCCGGCGCTCAGCGGCGCACTCGCTCGCATCGAGGCCACCGTCGAGCAGGAGCACGACGCCGGTGATCACACCATCGTCGTCGCACGCATCACCGATCTGAACGTGCTGCGCCACGACGGTCCGCTTCTGTTCTACCGCGGCGGCTTCGGACGCTTCGACGCCTGAATTTCTTGCGGGCCGTCCCGCTGCGTGGGAGATTGCGACGCCGAATCGAGACGGCACCGATAGCGTCCGAAGTAGTTGTCAGACCCTGAACTTCTCGACTGATCGGACTAACTCGATGACCACTCTCGAACCAGACACCACGGCCGCGATCACGGCGACGGTTACCACCTACCTCGACGCCGTGGCTCGCGGATCGTCAGCGGACATCGCCGCCCTCTACGCCGAGAACGCGACACTCGAAGACCCGGTCGGCAGCGAACCCCGTGTCGGCAAAGCTGCGATCACCGAGTTCTACGGCGCTCTCGAGGGCGGTTCGCAAGAGACGGAGCTTCTCACCTTGCGGGTGAGCGGATCCAGCGCGGCCTTCCACTTCCGCGTCGTCACACCGGTGGGCGATCAGGTCTACGAGGTCGAACCGATCGACGTCATGACTTTCGACGCGGACGCCAAGATCACGAGCATGCGCGCGTTCTGGTCACCGGCCGATCTGATTGCACGCTGATGCGTCAGGTCAGCTGTCGGAACTGCGGAAACCGCGTTCTGGTCGAGAAATACAGCGAAGCGCACACCAGCGTCCAATGGCTCGAAGAGTCGCAAGTGGTGTGCCCGGAACTGGGGCGTGAGAACGGTCGAGCCAACGCTCAGCGGACGTGTGGCGCTCTGCGTCAGACGATCAACGACCTTGCCGACGCCGGTGAGCTGGAGATGAGCCTGCGCAGCTACCCGGTGCCGGGCAAGCTGTCCTGAACGCTACCGCGTAGGACTTCGGCGAACGTGCGCGCCGATTCCAAGTCGTCGGCGTTCGGCCGCCCCTTCCGGATACCTCCGAACGGCTTGAACGGAAAATACGTATCCCACGCGCGGGACGAGAAGGCTGCGACCACATCGAAGCCCTTCTGCTCGAGCAGCTGAACCAGTGGACGCGAGAAGCGATGAATCCCCTTGTCGGGAAAACCACTGGTGGCGAAGACAAAAGCCTTGGATCGCCGTTCTTCGGGGAGTGCCTCGATGAACGAGCGTAGATCTTCGTGGTACGAGCGTAGGTAGATGCCGGAGCCGAAGCCCACGAGGTCGTAGTCAGCGAGCTGCGCGGCGTCGATGTCACCGGGCTCGACCACGCGAGCATCGAGAACTTCTCCGATGACGTCGGCGATACGCTTCGTATTGCCATGGGAGACAGAGGTACACACGATGATTGCCTTCATCGACTGCCTTCTTTCGTCGCTGTGTGTGGGACGCCATCTACGTTCTCGCGCAGGTAGATCCAGGTGATGAATCCACCGCAGATTGCAAAAATCACGGCGACAACCGAATATGCGTCGAGCGGAAACCCAGTCCAGATCAAGCCTGCAACAAGGACCATCGCACCAACAGCCAGACCTGCCGATACTTCCTTGGACATTCGCATCCCTCCCCTGGTTCATCACTGACAATTCCAGGATAGAGGTACCAGCGAAGCTACGGACAGCCGTGACGGTGGGGAATGATGCCCGTATGTCAGCACGATTGAAAGGACGTAGGCGCGCGGTCAACGCTTTGCTCGTCGACGTCGAACGATGGGCCGATGAATACGACGGAGTCAAGGCTGTAGCGCTGGTCGGGTCCTACGCGCGCGGCGCGGAGCGTATGGCGAGTGATCTTGACCTGATGATCCTGGCCGACGACGCGAACGCGCTCGCAAATGAAGACTGGTTCGTGCGGCTCCGCCCCGACGCGCGATTCATCAGAGCCGCAAACTGGGGGCCAGTTCGAGAACGACGCTTCCGCCTACGGTCCGGCCTCCTCGTCGAGCTGAATTTCGCGAGCGAGAGCTGGGCGGACGTTCCGCTCGACGCGGGCACTCGACGTGTTCTCGAAGACGGACACCGAATCCTGTACGACACGGGGCCTCTTCGTGTCGCTGCGAGTGCAGTAGGAATTGATCGATGAGCACTGCGTCGGTCTTCGAAACCTTAGCCGCCGAAATATCCGCGTTGCGCGGCTCGCCTCTCGTCGCGATCGACGGTGTCGATGGGAGCGGCAAGACGACATTCGCGAAAAGCCTTACAGCGCAGCTGAATGCACGCACAGCCATCGTGATTCACGTTGATGACTTTCTGAATCCGCCGGAGATTCGTCATCGTAGAGGTCGGCAATCACCGGAAGGCTTCTGGCTCGACAGCTACGACTACGACGCCCTCGAACGACATGTTCTCGATCCGTTGGGGCCGGGCGGGAGCAGAAGGTACCGACAACGGCGGGACAGCGACGCGTACCTGCATGCAGCCGATGGAGCGATAGTCCTTGTCGAAGGACTCTTCCTGCATCGAGACGAACTCGCCGAACGATGGGACTATTCGATCTTCCTCGATGCGCCCTTCGAGGAGACCGCGCGGCGCATGAACCTTCGCGACGGAACGAACGCGGATCCGGATCATCCTTCGATGAACAGATATGTGGGCGGGCAACGGCTTTACTTCGCCGCTGCAAAACCCTGGACCCGAGCCGACTGCGTCATCGACAACTCCGACCCGGGCATGCCGCGCATCCACTCCTGATATCGCGTCGAGATCGCGAGCGATACTCGTATTCCGCCATCCCTCCCGGCCTGGGAATTCTCCCGAACGGTCGTGAGAAGTCGAGTAGGGTTTCTCAATGACGTCACCAACCGCCTCCCGCATCAGAACTCTGAACTGGATCGCATTCGGGATCGGGATTCTGCTGACTGCCCTCGCAATTTACGATCTCGTTCAAGGCGAGCGTTCAACGAGTGTATGGATCGCCGTTGTGTGTTGGCCGATTGTCGCAACACTCAGTGCGGTCCAGCTATTCAAGTCGAGACCCGACAGCTGAGTACCTGATGTGCACCCACCGATCCTCAGGCGAATGTCCGGAACAGGCCTTCTCTCGCTCACCGGGAAGGCACGTATGAGGCGCCACCGTCCGACCATAGCTTTGTGACATGGACAACAACGTCGATGTCATTGTCATCGGATCGGGCGCTGCCGGATCCGCCGCAGCACTCCAAGCACACGCTGACGGCGCGTCGGTGGTGATTCTGGAGAAGCGTGGACGCGATACCGCGGGCGGCAACACTCGACTGTCCGGCAGTGGATGGTTCGTCAACCAGGACCCTGCCGCCGCCCGCACCTTCCTGCGTTCGTTGAACGGATCGTTCACCGTTGCCGACGACGTCATCGACGCCTGGGCAGAGAATACGCAAGGACTGTCCGACTGGCTCCGCAGTCTGGGTGCAACTGTAGCGATGAGCGGCGATTTCCATTCCACGGCGGAGTACGGCGAACTCGACGGAAGTTCTTGTTACGCAGGGATGGATACCATCGAAGGGAAGATGGGCAATGAACTTCTATACCGCTTCCTCGTTTCCGCTCTCGCTGAACGCGGCATCACAACTCTTTTCGACACCGAGGCCACCAGACTCTTGACGGACGAATCCGGAGCGGTGACCGGAGTCGAGATCCGTTCGGGTGAACAAACTTCGCAGATCCATGCGCGCCGAGGTGTCATCCTTGCCACCGGAGGTTTCGAAGCAAATCCGGCCATGGTGCGCGATTACCTACGCCTGGAGAATCCGAAGATCTGGGGCTCACCTTCGGCAACAGGTGACGGCCACCGGATGGCACAGGCAGTGGGCGCAGATCTGTGGCACATGAACAACATGATGACCATTACGGGAATCCCCGGCGACCTCGAAAATCCGACTGGATTCTTCCTCGCACTGTGGAACGCGCACAACTATGTATTCCTCAGCCGGGAAGGTCGACGCTTCACCGACGAGTCAGCCGAAATGCGGCACGGTCATGTGTTCAGAGAGGGTTCCTACCAACACTTTCCGGTGCAACCGATGAACATAGTGTTCGACGAGACGATGAGGTTGGCCGGGCAGCTGAGCCCCGGTCGCGACGTACTGCCCGTCGGACACATGGTCCTCGACGAAGGGTACGAGTGGAGTTCGGACAATCAAGCCGAGATCGACAAGGGTTGGATCGTCAAAGCGGACACGCTTGCCGAACTCGCCGGGAAGCTCGGCTTGGACCCCACCGTCGTGGAAACAAGTGTGCACCGCTACAACGAGGCGTGCGCGGACGGCGTAGACCATTCCTTCGGCCGCAACCCGGAAACTTTGGCCCCGGTGGCAACCGCTCCGTTCTACGCCGTCTCCGGGCCGCCACTGCTGGGATGGAGTAGCGGTGGGCCGCGCCGCGACGGTCATTCCCGCGTCCTCGACACCGCCGGTAGCCCGATTCCGGGGCTGTATGCGGCGGGCGCAGTGAGTTCCACCTACAGCGCGGCGAAGGACGGTGGATTCCATATTGCCGACGCCTTCGCATTCGGCCGTGTCGCCGGGGCCCACGCTGCCGCGCGCCAAGCTTGATACCGTCGGCCTTTCGACTGACTATCTGCGCACAATCACGTGGCTCGTCAGTTGTGGTCGATCGTCACGCAGATGAATCCTCTGCGCCGGATGAAACCGGGATTCGTACCGGGACACTATCGCCTCGGCGGTCCCGTAATAGCTCACATCGCGCGGACGAACCTTCGCACGCCGCAAGGACTCGTCGAAGCTGGTTTCAACCCAGATTCGTAGGTCGAACTGATCTCGCATCAGTCCCCGAAAAAGCAGAACTCCCTCGACGAGCACGATGGCACGATCTGGAACCCGGGCCTTCGTTACCACCGATTCGTCTGTCTCCGGATCAGTCGAGACGTAGGAAATGTCGGAAACTTCGGCCGACCGTAGCGGCACCAGCACACGACTGCTGAGGATCGAATAGTCGTACGCATCCTCGAGATATCCACGCACCGTGTCAGGATTGTTGTTTCGTACGGCTTTCGCAGTCGAGAACTCGTCGCCACGGATCGTGACGACGTCATGGCCCGACGTCGAGATACCGTCAGCCAACTCGTCTGCGATCGTCGATTTTCCGGACGCCTCGATTCCCGAGAGCCCGACGACAGTGCGTCCGAAGCGTACTTCGTGGCAGCGTACGACGTGTTCGACGAGAGAACCCGAATCATCTGCCCCGAAGGTTGTCTGTCGCTTCACACCCGAGCGGCCTTGACCTCGTCGAAGAACGCGACGACGGCGGCTTCGTTCTCCGGCGGAACTGTGAGCGATGCCCGTGGACCCGCTACCGCGATGGAGTCGTCGGCGAGCCGGTTTCCAATGGTGAGTTTCAATCCCGATTTCGACGGTTTCGCCTTCACCGCAATGTGTTCGACATGCCAGCGAGCCACTTCGCTCGTGCTCGCGGCGGTGCGGTCGAAGACCTCCACCGTGCGGTGGTCGAGGACCATGACGATGTTGGTCCCGACGGTGACTTCCAGATAGCGTCGTTCCGCCACGGTGTGCGCCTTTCGGTTAGGTGAAACCGACGCTACACACCGTGGCGGAACCCAGCGCGACAAACCTCAGCTATTCCAAACTTCAGCGGGACGAACTCCCCGCATCCACCGGCAGGGCGACCGACGTGATGTAACGGGCCTCGTCGGAGGACAGGAACAGTGCCGCATTCGCTACGTCCACCGGTTCGATCCACGGAATGGCAAGCATGTTCATCGTCATCGCCGCCGCAGCGAATTCCTCCCGCGTCGGGTTCTCGAGATCGGGGCGGAACTTGCCGCGCACCAACGGGTTCTGAATCATCGGAGTGTCGACGTTGGTGGGATGAACGGTGTTGACCCGCACGTTGTGCGGCGCCAATTCCTTTGCCAGCGAACGCATCAGACCAACGACTCCATGCTTGGCTGCGGTGTAGTGCGCAACTCCGACCAGCCCCCGCAGTCCGGCGATGGAACTGGTGAGTGTCATCGATCCCCCACCTCGCGCGATCAAGTGCGGCGCCGCAACCGTCGTGGTGTGCCACACCCCGGTCAGGTTCACGTCCAGCATGGTCTGCCACATCGTTTCCGACATCGTCAGAGCCCCGTCGGAAGACGTGATACCAGCTGTAGCGCACACGATGTCGAGTCCGCCGAGCGCTTCGACCCCCGAGTCCACCGCGCTGCGTAGTGCCTCGAGATCCCGAACGTCCACTACCGCAGATTCGACCTTTCGCCCCAGTGCCTCGATCTGGGCTACCGTCTCGGCGAGATCGGATTCCGACGCGGGCGGGGTGACTGTCGTTTCCACCGACGCGCACACGTCGATCGCGATGATGTCCGCACCCTCTTCGGCGAATCGCACGGCCTGAGCCCTGCCGATTCCTCGAGCCGCACCCGTGATCAGCGCGATCTTGCCTTCCAATCGAGAAGTCATCAATTCACACTTTCTGGGTCAGGCCGGCGTCGACCACCAACTGACAGCCGGTCATGTAGCGGGACTCCGCGGATGCGAGAAACAGGACGGCATTGCTGACATCCACCGGATCGACCCAGGGAACAGGCAGCAGGTTGCGTGCGCTCAGTACTGCAGCGGCGTCTGCTTCCGTGGGATTCTCGATGTCCGAGCACAGGTTCGCGAACACTCGCTCGTTGATGATCATCGGGGTACGTACCGAACCCGGATGCACGGAGTTGACGCGAATACCCTCCGCGCCCAACTCGTTGGCCAGCGTTCTGGCCAGGCCCACCACGGCGTGCTTGGCGGCGCTGTAATGACTCGCTCCGGCAATACCTTTGATTCCCGCTGTCGAGCTGACCAGAACGACGGATCCACCGTCGCCGAAGTGCGGAACACAGGCCTTGACGGTGTGCCACGCCCCGGTCAGATTGACGTCGAGCGAGCGGTTCCACACTGCAGGATCGACGGTCCACGACGGTCCCGGCGTGTCGTACACGCCTGCATTCGCGACCACGACGTCCAACCCGCCGAGTCCGGCGACACAATCGGCGACTACCGCGGCGAGATCTTCGAAGTCACGAATGTCCGCGACGCCGGTGACCGCCACGCCTCCACGCTCGCGTACCGCCTGGGCGGTCTCCTCCAGCTCGGACTTTGCCTGCACGACATCCAACGCGATCACGGACGCGCCTTCGTCGGCGAGACGCTCGCAGTGTGAGCGGCCCATCCCGCCGGCCGCACCTGTCACCAGTACACGAAGACCCTCGAGGCGACTCATGCGTGCACCGCACTGTTCAGTTCGAAGCCTCGGTATCCCGCTGCTGCCACGTCTGCACAGATGTCGGAGTAGACACCGAATCCTCCGATGAATGGCATGAATATCCTCGGCTTTCCCGGAATGTTGGCTCCCATGTACCAGGAGTTCGCGGATGGAAACAGCGTCGCCGACGCCCGGCGTGAGCATTCGTCGAGCCAGTTGTCCACGGCTTCGGCACTCGGTTCGATGGTGTCGATGCCCGCCGAATCGAGGTGGTTGATCGCGCCCGCGATCCAGTCCACGTGCTGCTCGGCAGCGAGAATCATGTTGGACAGCACACTCGGGCTACCCGGCCCGGTGACGATGAACAGGTTGGGGAACCCGTGTACTCCGAGGCCTAGATACGTCCTTGGACCCGCATGCCAGTTCTCGCGCAACGTCTCGCCATTGCGGCCGCGGATGTCGATGCGATCGAGCGCTCCCGTCATCGCGTCGAACCCGGTGGCAAACACCAGCGCATCCAGTTCGTAGTGCGCATCGGCCGTCTTGATTCCAGCCTCGTCGATCGCCTCGATCGGTGCGGACTTGAGATCTACCAGGCTGACGTTGTCACGGTTGTAGCTCTGGTAGTAGTTCGTGTCCGTGACAATCCGCTTGGTTCCGATGGGGTGGTCGTTCGGAATGAGCAGGTCGGCGATCGCCTGATCCTGGACTTCCGAGCGAATCTTGCGTTCGGCAAACGCTGCCGCTGTCCCGTTGGCCTCGATGTTGCTCGTCTGGTCTGCGAAGGTCTTGGCGAACAGGACACCGCCGAGCTTCCACCGCTCCTCGTATGCCGCGATTCTCTCGGCCTCCGAGACCTCGAGGGCGCTGCGAGGATCTGAAACGAACGGCGATCCACCGCCACTGCGCTTGGACAGCGCTCGACGCTCTGCGTAGCCGGCCTTGATCTCGGCGCGGCGCTTGTCATCGAGAGGCGTGTTTCCTGCCGGCACACTGTAATTCGCGGACCGCTGGAAAACGTAGAGATGATCGGCCTGCTCGGCGATCAGCGGAATGGATTGGATGCCCGAGGATCCGGTGCCGATCACGCCGACTCGTTTGCCGGTGAAGTCGACGCCCTCGTGCGGCCAGAAACCGGTGTGGAACACCTCGCCACCGAAGGTCTCACGGCCCGCAATGTTCGGAACGTTTGCGGTCGAGAGGCTACCGGTAGCGCACACGACGAAGCGTGAGGTGACGTCGTGACCGCCGTCGGTCTGTACTCGCCACGTGGCAGTACCCTCGTCGAACTGTGCGCTCAGAACGCGTGTGTCGAAGGTGAAGCCAGTGCGTAGGTCGAAGCGATCAGCCACGTGATCGAGGTACGAGAGGATCTCCGGTTGCGCGGCGTACTTCTCGCTCCAGTCCCAATCCTGTTGCAGCTCTTCGGAGAACGAGTAGGAGTAGTCGAAACTCTCGACGTCACAGCGTGCGCCGGGGTAGCGATTGAAATACCACGTGCCGCCCACTCCGGAGCCCGCCTCGAAGCCGTGGACACGCAGCCCCTGCTCGCGAAGTCGGTGCATGGCGTACATGCCAGCGACGCCGGCGCCGATGACTACGACGTCGAGTGGTGCGGTGGAGAAGTCAGGATCGGTCATGGTGGTCACGCTACGAGTGGACTGGTTGGTAGAGGAACGGGTTCTCCCGCTGGGTGGGCGGGCCCGGACGGGTTTGTCCGCCGATCGGGGGACACCGATGTCATCCAGCACTCGGACCCGTAGGTGGACAGACCCGAAGGGATTTCGGGGCCATAGTTGTCTCATCACCGAAACACACGGTCACCGAGACCGACAAATCGAGGAGAAACATCATGGCTACCAACACAATTCGACCCGAAGCAATTTCCTTCTCCGGCCTCAGCATGGCAGCTCTGGTCGCCCGCGCCGCCGGGGCGAACGCGGTGAAGTCGATAACCGACACTTCCGTCACGACGGCGATGATCAGCAATTCGGGCTTCGGGGCCCTGTATCTGGTCGACGCATCCAATCCGAACGGTGACTGGATCGTCCCGCCGGCCGACTACATCCTGCCGAACATGAACGTCAACGTGGTCGCCACGAGCAAGAATCAGAACGACTTTCCCGTCGTGCTGACGTACCGCTCCGACGACGGTGGAGTGTTTGTCTTCAGCGCCACCAACTCGAAGACCAGGGCAGATGCCGGCGGAACGTACGCCCCCGACGGCCACGACGTCACGGTGACGATGACCTCGGGTTACCCGGCCATGAACGTCACGTACGTACTGCGGTGACTCCCGTTCACTCCAACAGACCCTGCCGCATCGCGGCGGCGACGGCGGCACCTCGATCGTTGACTCCGAGTTTCTCGTAGAGGCGCTGCACGTGGGTTTTGACGGTCGAAGGCGCAAGAAAGAGCTGGGAGGCGATGGTGGGGATACTGGCGCCCTGTGCGATCAATCCGAGAACTTCACGCTCACGGGCGCTGAGAGTCGGGCCGGACGGCTCGCTACGGCGACGCACCTCCCCCACCAGTCCGGCAGCGATGCTGGGCGGCAACACATCTCGGCCCGCGGCGCAGTCGAGCACGGCGCTCACGATCTCGGCCCGGGTGGATTCCTTCGGCAGAAATCCGGCAGCACCCGCCTGCAGAGCCTGATACACGACGGACGATTCGTCGTGAGCACTGAGCAGGAGCACCCTGGTCGGCAACTCGTCTCGAACCACTGCTGCTGCCACCTGGGTCCCGTCCAGGTGCGGCATCCGGAAATCGATCAGCGCCACCTTCGGGCGTAATTCCCGAATCATTGCGAGCGCAGCTGCGCCGTCGTCGGCCTCGCCCAGAACGTCGATGCGGTCACTGCCGGTCAGGGCCCGAACCACGCCCTCACGAAACAACGGGTGATCGTCGCCGACCACCACGGAAACCTTGCCGACCACCGGCTTCGTGCCTTCTCGCATTGCTCACTTTCTCACGCCCGTACCAGCAATGCGAGCACTTGCGCCTCCCCCGATCGGGGGACACGCGATTCAACCCCGCCACGGCCCCGTCGGCGGACATACAGCAGCCCTGATTCGCGACAAGATTGATTCATCGCCGAGAACGGCAACCACACACCAGCCCAGGAGCAGACATCATGCGTACCAACACCACTCGCTTCGTAGCAGTCACCGCGATCGCCCTCGCTCTCGGCGGAACCGCACTGGGAACCGCGGCGGTCGCCAACGCCGGCACCATGCCGACCGACGGCCCGACGGTTGCCATGACCATCACCAACAACACCGACAACCCGATGCTGCTGGACAGCGCGTCCAACCCCTACGGACAGTGGATCAACGGCCCCCGCTCCTACCTGGCTCCGCACACGACCGAAATCGTCACCGCCTACAGCAGCGATCCGCGCGGCATCGGTGTCGACGTCACCTACAACGTGGCCGACGGAGTCCAGACCGTCATGGCGGCCAACAACTACGCCGGCAACCCCACCCTCGACGGGACCCGCATCATCGGTGACCCGACGCACGTCATCCTCACCGACTACATGGCCACCGGCTACCCCACGATGAACGCCTCCTACGACGTCTTCACGCAGAACTGAACCGAGCGTTGAAGCAACCACGAACTTGATCCGCTACGGCCCACGACCCGGTATCCGCATGGATGTCGGGACGTGGTGTGCGCTGACCAACTCAGACGCGTTCGACCAACACGCAGCGGGCACCACTGAAGATCGTAGGCATGCACTTGTTGCAGTGGATGCACAGTGATTGGGTATCGGATTCGGCTGCGATCCGATTGATCAGATCCGGTTCTCTGAGCAGTGCCCGTGCCATGGCGACGAACTCGAACCCTTCCGCCATTGCGGTATCCATGCCCGCTTTGTCCGTGACACCGCCGAGCAGCACGAGCGGCAACTTCACCGCAGCACGGATCTGCCGAGCCTCTTCCAGCATGAACAGCGGCTTGTACGGATAGGCATGCAACATGCTCTTGCCCACCAACTGCACGCCGAGTCGAACAGGTTGCGGCATCGCGGCGGCAAACTCGCGGATCGGCGCATCGCCCTTGAACAGGTACATCGGGTTGAGCAGTGAGCTACCCATCGTCAACTCGAGCGCATCGACACTTCCGGATGCCTCGAGCCACTGCGCCACCTGGATTGCTTCGTCCACCCAGAATCCACCTGGCACACCGTCATCCATGTTCAGCTTGGCCAAGATCGCGATCTTGTCACCGACGGCGTCGCGCACACTGCGCGCAGTTTCGAGTACGACGCGAGCCCGGTTCTCGAGCGATCCGCCGTAGGAGTCCTTACGACGGTTGAGTTTCGGACTCAGGAACGAGCTCGCGAAATAGTTGTGACCGAAGTGGATCTCGACGGCGTCGAATCCTGCTTCGACGGCAAGTCGCGCAGCGCTCCCGTGCGCCGCCGCAATTCTGGTGATGTCCGCTGTGGTGGCAGTGCGAATCATCCTCATGCTCAACGGATTGAACGAACTCGACGGTGCCAGCGCAGGCAGTCCGGTCGACTTCTGATTCGCGACGGGGCCGGCGTGCCCGAGCTGCGCCGATGCTGCTGCCCCTTCGGCGTGAATGGCATCGGTGAGTCGTCGCAGTCCGGGGAGGGCATCGGGCCGCATCCACAGCTGGCCGTATTCGGTGCGCCCTTCCGGTGCGACGGCGCAATACGCGACGGTGGACATCCCGACTCCGCCGGCTGCCGGGCGGCGATGGAACTCGATCAGCTCGTCGGTGACCAGGGCGTCGGGAGTTTTGCCTTCGAATGTCGCGGACTTGATGATTCGATTTCGCAAGGTCACCGGGCCCAGCTTTGCCGGGGCGAGCACGTCGGGAGCAGTCATCAAGTTTGCCTCTCGCAGGGGTTGTTTGCTGGACGGTAGATCGATGGTCCAGAGCTGGCCAGCCCCCGTGCCACGGAGCGGGAAAACAACTTCAGCCCGGCCGAGGTGGCCGGGCTGAAGTGACATCGCTGCAGATCAGATGCGTCCGAAGTACGCGTCCTTGAGCACTGCCAGGTCGTCGATGTCCTTGGCGTCGGCATCGAGGACCACCTTGCCGATGTCGAGGACCGTCACGTGATCGGCGACGCTCATCGCGGCCTCCACTGCCTGCTCCACCAGCAGAACAGCCAGGCCGGTTTCCTTGAGCTGCTGGACGCGGTCCATCACCTCACCGACGATCACCGGAGCCAGCCCGCCCGACGGTTCGTCGAGAAGGAGCAACCGCGGCTGCGCCATCAGCGCTGCGCCGATCGCGAGCATCTGCTGCTGACCGCCCGACATGGAACCGGCGGGAAGCGCACGCTTCTCCCCCAGGATCGGGAACATCTCGTACATGGACTCGACGGATTCCATCAGCTCGCCGCGCTTTGCCTTGCGGGTGTACCCGCCCAGCAGAAGGTTCTGCTCGACGGTCTGCTTGTGAAAGACCCGCTTACCCTCCTGCACGTACGCCATACCCTGCCGCACCCGCTTGTGGGCGGGAACTCCGGTGATGTCGGCACCGTCCATTTCGACGGTTCCAGAGGCCACCTTGTTGAGGCCGGACAGAGCACGGAGCGTGCTCGTCTTGCCTGCACCGTTGCGCCCGAGCAGGGCTGTCACCTGACCGGGATAGACGTCGAACGAGACATCCCAGACGACGCGCAGATCGCCGTACCCGGTCTGCAGGTTACGGACCTTCAGAATCGGTTCCATCACTTCACCTCGCTGGTCTGATGGTCTACCGCGCCGATTTCTTCGAGCAGCGCATCCTCATCACCGGACTTGACTCCGAGGTATTCGCTCAACACGCGCGGGTGATGTTCGATCGTCGCCGCATCGCCGGTGGCGATCACCTGCCCCTGCGCCAGTACCACGATCTCGTCGGCCAGCGAGAGCACGAGGCGGAAGTTGTGCTCCACCAACACCACTGTGGCCCCAGCATCTCGCAGTACCCGGATCAGGTCTGCCAGGCGTTCGAGTTCGTCCTCGTCGAGTCCGGACGCAACCTCGTCGAAGAGGACGACCCTCGGCTCGGCGATGACGGCGCGAGCAACTTCGAGCATGCGACGCATCCCCAGGGGCAGCGACGTCGCGATCTCGTTGCGCAGGTGCGACATCCCCACGAGCTCGAGAACACGCTCTGCCTCGACGATGTCGGCCTTCGCGATCCTGCGGAAGCTGGGCAGGCGAAGCACAGCCGACGCCATCGACGCGCGGTGCACCGAATAACGTCCGGATGCAACAGCTTCCAGAACCGTGATGTTCTCCGGAATCGTCGGAGTTTGGAACGTCCGCGCCACACCCACGCGCGCCACCTTGTGCGGCGACGACTGCGAGACCACCGTGTCACCGATTGTGATCACACCGGCGTCCGCGGTGTAGAAGCCGCAGATCATGTTGAGCATGGTCGTCTTACCCGAACCGTTGGGCCCGATCAACGCGGTGACCTTACCTGCCTCTGCGGTCAGGGTTGCCGCATTGAGAGCCTGGTTGCCACCGAATGCCTTGGACACTCCGTCGACCACCAACCGTGCGCCGTTGATCGGCGCCAGTTCCGGTGTTCCGCCGCTGTTTTCCTTTGCGGTGACTACGCCCAGTCCGGCCCTGCGATCGAGTTTCGAGACGATCGCTCGCCCGACCTTGGTCAGCCCACCGGAGAGCAGCACACCGCCGATGATCAGGAAGCCTCCGTAGAAGATCAGCGAGTATTCCTGAAATGCCGTCGACTGGTTGGGACCGAGCTGCATGATCGCGGCACCGACTACGGCGCCGTACACACTTGCCGCACCGCCCAGAATGGATGCCGCCAGAACCGCTGTGGCAAAGGTGAACCCGAAGGCTTCCGGCGAGATGAACAGGTCGGTATTGGCGAACAACGCACCCGCCAGGCCGGCCGGGAACGCACCGATCGCATAGCCGAGCAGTTTCATCCGGAACACCGACACACCCTGCGACGACGCCAGCACCGGCGACTGCTTGAGCGTGCGGAACGCGATGCCGTGGCGCGAGACCACCAGGTTGCGCATCACCGCGAACCAGAGGACGGTGACCACGACAACCACCATGTAGTACTGCTGGGTGTCGAGTTCGGAGCCGAAGAGCGTCGGTGGCTCCATACCGGTGAGGCCGTTTCGGCCGCCGGTCTTGCCGCCGAAGATCGCCAGTACGTCCGGTACCAGCAGGACCAGGAAGAACGACGTCATCGCCAGGGACCAGTTGCCCAGTCGCAGACCGGGAACGCCGGTCAAGATGCCGACGCCCAATGCCACGGCACCGGCCGCAGCGAGCTGGACCAGGATGTCGGTGTGACCGGCCTGGGACATCAGACCCGCGGTGTATGCACCCGCCGCGTACATCGCGGCCTGGCCGAGCGCCAGTTCACCGGCAAAGCCGAGGCTCAGGTTCAGGCCGCTGACCACAAGTGCCAGGATGCAGGCCAATTGAATCTGCCGTGATGTCGACAGGTCGAGCCCCATCACGGGCAGCAGCAAGATCACTACCGCCAGGACCAGCGGGATGATCCAACTCGGAAGGGAACGGAAAGTCCGCCACGCGCTTACCATTTCACACCACCCGTTCTCGGACGTTGCCGAACAAGCCGGCAGGTTTGACCATCAAGATGATGATCAGCACCGTGAAGACGGCGATATTGCTGTACTGACTTCCCGCCCACAGGGCGGTGAACGATTCCACCAGGCCGACGGTCAGGCCGCCGATCAAAGCGCCTGGCAGAGAGCCGAACCCGCCGATCGCCAAAGCCACGAATCCCTTGAGGGCCAGCGCGGCACCCAACGTCGCAACTGCAAACGTCTTGGGGCCGACAAGGAGTCCGAGGACACCGGCCAATGCACCCGAGAAGGCAAACGCACCCAGCGCCAACCGTCGTACATTGACTCCTCGCAGCATCGCCGCTTCACGATCCTCGGAGATGCCGATCAGAGCCAGACCCGTCATGGTCTTCTTCGAGACGTAACTCAACCCGATGACCAGTGCAATAGCCGCAACAAGCAGAGCGATCTCCACCGGGTAGGTACGGCCGCCGAGTAGGGTGATCGGTTCGTTCGATCCGAAGAACGGAACCGTGAGAGGTTCACTACCCCAAATCAATTGAGTTGCACCATTGAGCAGCGTGGCAACGCCAAGCGTGGTGACCAGCTGGTTCTGGTGATCGGCCACCGGTCTGATCGCGACGATCTCCTCGACCGAGGCGAGGAGCATCACGGTCACGGTTGCCATGACGGCCACCACGAGAACGGGAAGTTTCAGGGTCACGAGACCCGTGTAGGCGACGAAAGTGCCCACCATCATCAGCTGAGCTTGAGCGAAGTTGAACGTGTTGGAGGAAACGAAAACGATGTTGTACCCGATGGCAACCAGCACGTAGACCGCGCCGAGCGCCAATCCGGACCACAGAATGGTCATGACGCAGCCGGGTTTCCGAACTGACCGTTGAGGATCTTCGTCGGGCTGATGAACTTCAGCTCACTGGTATCCGGGTTCGGGCCGTGGTTGTCAGAGCTGAAGTTGTAGCGCGAGAGGAATGCGGTCTTGGCATTCTCCTGAACCTCTGCGGTTTCCAGTGCTTCGGCGAGCTTCTTCGGATCGGTCGAACTGCCGACCTTCTCCGCTGCTGCCGCGACGAGGGGGAATGCGTCGTAGTTGTCCGCGAGGATCAGCGTCGACGGGATCGAGCCCAGCGACGCCATCGTGTCCACCATCGTGTTGACGAGCGCGTTGTTCGGATCGAACACCGTGCTGGTGAACACCTGCGTCACCAGGTTCTTCACCTGCGGGGTGCCGAGCACACCGGCGGGCGGATCATTGGCGATGAGGTTGGTGGCAGAGACCGACGTGTTGCCGATCAACGGCACGTCCCAGCCGAGTCGCTCCAGGCTCTGCAACACGTATCCGAGCGGGGCGCCGTACGCGTCCAACGCGATTGCCGTTGCACCGGCATTCTTGAGGGACTGCAACTGCGCCGTCATGTCCAGAGCAGCGGCGTCGTATTCTTCGTTGCCGGCAGCCTTCAGACCGACCTTCTCGAGCGCACCGGTCATCTCCTCGCCGAAGAGTTCACCGTAAGCGGTACTACCGTGCAGGACTCCGACGCTGCTGTAGCCCTTGGTCTTTGCATACTCGGAGATGCCGCGAGCGGTGTCGGTCGCGCCCGGAGCCAGGTCGAAGTTCAGCGGGAACTTCGAGGGGTCCGTGGAATCGGGAGAAGGCGCCATGCTCAGCGAGAGGATGTTGTTCTGCTTGAGGATCGGGAGAACCGCAGCCGCGATCGACGAAGGACCCGAGTTGAGGTAGAGGTCAGGCTTGTTCCCCGAGTTGATGGCTTCGCGCAGCTTGGTGACAGCGATGGTTGCATCACCCGCGTCATCGACAGTGGTGAGCTCGATCTGACGGCCGCCGATGCCCCCGGCCTCGTTCTGGACCTGAACGCCGGCCTTCGTGGCCAGCAGGGAAGTCTGCGAGTTCGCCGCGAGAACACCCTGCGCACTGATCCCGCCGGTCAGCAGGACGCGGTACGGCGAATCCGCGCCACCTTCGGACTCCGAAGAACCACTACACCCCGCGAGAGCCAGAGCCGTCACGGCAACTGCCGCAACAAGAATGGGCCGACGATTCATGTCTGCACTCCTAGAACACATGTATGCACCGAACGTCAGGCGAATACCTGACGAAAGAAGGATCGGCCGGTGGGAACGCCTGATTTCGAGCACCAGCCAACCAAGCGCCCGCTTGATGATCTAGCAAGCAGTTGCTTGGGTTGGAGCATAGAATGTGATCTGGATAACGTCAAACGCACAAAAGAGGAGACATGGAAGCGGACGCTATGCATATGCGGGCGGCCTCGACAGACCGATTCCCGCTGGGTGGAAACGCCAAAACGGCCCCACGCCCTGCGGGATTCGATGAGGTGAATCCGAGCAGGGCGTGGAGCCGTTTGCGTAAAAGTCTGAACTATCGCTGGTTTCGTGGTTTCCAAACCACCAACGCGTTGTTGCGTGGAATCGGAACGAGGTCCCGGCGATAGCCCGCATGGACTTTCGCGATTTCCTCGGCCAGTTCGCGGACGCGATGCTGCAGAGCCTCGACCTGGTTGGTCAGTTCGATGATCCGTTTGATTCCGGCGAGGTTGACGCCCTCGTCCTGCGAAAGCCGTTGCACTTCACGCAGAAGCGCAACATCACGCGGGGAGTAGCGTCGTCCGCCACCAGTGGTTCGGTGAGGGGTGACCAAACCGAGTCGATCGTAGTTACGCAAGGTCTGCGCATGCATTCCGGCCAACTCGGCTGCCACCGAGATCACGAAGATCTGGGCGTCAGGATCGACCGTCGCATCCCATTGATTCTGCGGTCGTTCGGTCATCATGCACCGGCCCACCCGGCCCGTGGATCGAACCCGCTCGCCTTCTCGGCTTCGAGATAGGTCTTCAGCGCTTCGATCGCCGGGTCGTCCAACTTCTGCGGGACGGATACCTTGACGGTGACCAGAAGGTCGCCTGCCCCCTCGGGACGCTTGGGGATGCCGCGTCCGCGAACTCGCAGAATGCGTCCGTCCACCGTTCCGGCCGGAACCTTCACTCCGACGCGGCCGTCCAGGGTCGGCACGGACAGCGTCGTCCCGAGCACCAGTTCGCCGTAGCTCACCGGAACCGTCAGCGTCAGATCGTCGCCGTTACGGCCGAAGACATTGTCCGGCTTGACGCGGATGTTGACGAACAGGTCACCCGCCGGAGCTCCGCGGAGACCCGCTTCGCCCTTGCCCTTGAGTCTGATTTTCTGACCGTCGCTCACGCCTGCCGGCACGCGAACCGTGATGGTCCGTGTCCGGTTGGTGACGCCGCTACCGTGGCAGTCCTCGCAAGGCGAGTCGATGATCGAGCCGGTTCCCCGGCAGTCGTCACACGGCTCACTGAATCCGAATGCGCCCTGGTTGCGGCTGACCACGCCGGTTCCGTTGCAATGCGGGCACACTCGCGGGCTGGTGCCCGGCTTTGCGCCGCTGCCGTGACACGTGGTGCACGACGTCGGGCTGGTCAGACGAAGTGGGACGGTGACACCGAGCGCCGCTTCGCGGAAGGCGAGCGTCGTCTCGGTCTCGAGGTCCTTGCCTCGACGCGGGCGGTTGGGCGCAGCGGTGCGCTGGCCCGCTCCCCCGCGATTGAACAATCCGCCGAAGATGTCTCCGAGACCCGAGTCCTGCCCGCCGGCACCGCCGCCGAACAGGTCGTTGATGTCGAAACCACCAGCGCCGGGGTTGAATCCACCGCCACCTTGCGCACGGGGACCGAAGCCTCCGCTGGCAAAGAGACGCCTGGCCTCGTCGTACTCCTTGCGCTTGTCCGGATCAGACAGAACGGCATGAGCTTCACTGACGGACTTGAAACGCTCTTCGGCCTTCGCATCGTCAGGGTTGGCGTCGGGATGAAGATCCCGGGCCAGCTTGCGATACGCCTTCTTGATTTCGTCGGCCGTCGCGGTGGACGAGACGCCCAGCTCCTTGTAGAAGTCCTTCTCGATCCACTCCCGTTGACTCACTGGGCGTCTCCTCCTCTCACTCTTACTTCGCTTCTTGTTCTGAACCGTCTGCAGGCTTGTCGCCTACCCGGTCCGTCACGGCCACCATTGCGGTCCGAAGGACCCGGTCGCCGAGCTTGTAACCCTTGCGCATGACCGTCCCGAGTACGGGGTCGTGGCCTTCGCCTTCATGCTGCACCGCTTCGTGGAGTGCGGGATCGAAATCGTCGCCCTCGTTACCGAAGTCGGTCAAACCCAGACCCGTCAGGGTCGTGTTGAGCTTGTCCGCGAGTGCACGCAGTGGACCTGATTCGAGGTCACCGTGTGCCCGAGCGCGATCCAGGTCGTCGAGGATTCCGATGAGTTCGGTGATGACCGAAGCTCGCGCGGTTTCCTTGATGACCTGCTTGTCACGCTCGACGCGACGACGGTAGTTGGTGAACTCCGCCTGAAGTCGCTGCAGATCCGCAGTTCGTTCGGCGAGCTGATCGGTGGCGGATGCTTCCTCCACGATCGACTCTGCTTCCTGAACTACCCCTGTGTCTTCCGAGTCGAGCGGCGGCAGGGATTCCCCCGCCGCCTCTCCCTGTGCACCGGTCTCGGGGTCGACCGGGTTGTTCTCGGAGTTGTCCGAGGTCACTTCTTGTCCGAGTCGGTGGGCTCGTCGACAACCTCGGCGTCGACGACGTCGTCGTCATTGCCTGCGCCGTCGGTGTTTCCGGCCTCGTTTGCAGCGGAAGCCTCGTAGATGGCCTGGCCCAGAGCCTGCGACTCGGTGCCCAGCTTCTCCACCGCGGTCTTCACTGCAGCGATGTCGGTGCCTGCCAGGGCGTCGTTGACGTCCTTGACCGCTGCCTCGACCTTGGTCAGGATCTCCTCGGAGACCTTGCCCGCGTTCTCACCTTCACGCTGCTCCTTGACGAACTTCTCCGTCTGGTGGACCAGCGACTCGGCCTGGTTGCGGACCTCTGCCTCTTCGCGACGTGCCTTGTCTTCCTCGGCGTGAGCCTCGGCGTCCTTGACCATGCGCTCGATCTCTTCCTTGGACAGACCGGAGCCGTCCTGGATCTTGATCGTGTTTTCCTTGCCGGTGCCCTTGTCCTTCGCCGTCACGTGCACGATGCCGTTGGCGTCGATGTCGAAGGTGACCTCGATCTGCGGAACGCCACGCGGGGCGGGCGGCAGATCGGTGAGCTCGAAGGAGCCGAGCAGCTTGTTGTGCGAAGCGATTTCGCGCTCACCCTGGAAGACCTGGATCTGCACCGAAGGCTGATTGTCGTCAGCGGTGGTGAAGGTCTCGGAACGCTTCGTGGGGATGGTGGTGTTGCGCTCGATGAGCTTGGTCATCACGCCACCCTTGGTTTCGATACCGAGGGAAAGCGGCGTGACGTCGAGGAGCAGAACGTCCTTGACCTCGCCCTTGAGCACGCCGGCCTGGAGTGCGGCGCCGACTGCGACGACCTCGTCCGGGTTGACACCCTTGTTGGGCTCACGGCCACCGGTCAGTTCACGAACCAGATCGGAGACTGCCGGCATACGGGTGGAGCCACCGACGAGCACGACATGGTCGATGTCCTTGACGGCGATTCCGCTGTCCTTGATCACTGCCTGGAACGGCGCACGGGTGCGATCGAGCAGGTCCGAGGTGATCTTCTGGAACTCGCTGCGGGAGAGCTGCTCGTCCAGGAAGAGCGGGTTCTTGTCCGCGTCGACCGTGATGTACGGGAGGTTGATGGAGGTGCTCTGCGAGCTGGAGAGCTCGATCTTCGCCTTCTCCGCAGCCTCACGCAGACGCTGCAGGGCCATCTTGTCCTTGGTCAGATCGATGCCGTTCTGAGCCTTGAACTTGTCGACCAGCCAAGCGACGACGCGCTCGTCCCAGTCGTCGCCACCGAGGTGGTTGTCACCGGAGGTTGCGCGAACCTCGACGACGCCGTCGCCGATTTCGAGCAGGGAGACGTCGAAGGTGCCGCCACCGAGGTCGAAGACCAGAATAGTCTGCTCGGTGTCACCCTTGTCCAGTCCGTATGCCAGTGCAGCCGCGGTGGGCTCGTTGACGATACGAAGGACGTTGAGGCCGGCGATCTGGCCGGCTTCCTTGGTTGCCTGACGCTGTGCGTCCTCGAAGTATGCGGGGACGGTGATGACGGCGTCGGTGATGTCTTCGCCGAGGTAAGCCTCCGCGTCACGCTTGAGCTTCATGAGCGTGCGGGCGCTGATTTCCTGCGGCGTGTACTTCTTGCCGTCGATTTCCACGTTCCAGTCAGTGCCGATGTGGCGCTTGACGGAGCGGAGGGTGCGGTCGACGTTCGTGACTGCCTGGTTCTTCGCGGGCTGACCGACGAGAACCTCGCCGTTCTTGGCAAATGCGACCACCGAGGGGGTGGTACGTGAGCCTTCGGCGTTGGCGACCACTACGGGCTCGCCGCCCTCCAGCACTGCAACTACCGAGTTGGTCGTACCGAGATCGATACCGACTGCACGAGCCATAGTGTTCCTACCTTTCGTTCTGCGGTTTTCTGCCCGAGTGGTTGATCTCGAACATGACCGCGAGTTTTTCGCTTGGTGAGCGTCCTCCGCTCAAGTTTGCCTCCGACCGTGGCCGGGAGTCAACTTGAAGTTGAGCCGAGGGCGCTCAAGCTTGTCGAAATGGTCAACTACAGCCCACGTAGATTTGTTCCCGCCTTCCCCGAAAAGCCGAAAAAGTGCGCCACATCACTTCCGAATCTCTCCGAATGGCTACGATCGGCCGGTGACCGATCCCGACAATTCTCCCGTTCGACCTGCTCGACCGGCGCCGGCGCGCCCGGCACCCGAGCGACCCGACGTCTCGGTTCGGCCGCTCCGACCTGCAGCGAACGACGAGATACCCAAGGCCGTGACCTTGTCCACCTCTGCCTGGATCGGCTCGTTCGTCGTCGTGGCCGGTATCGCCGGAGTGGTAGTCACCAGCCTCGACGACGTCCGGTCAGCCCTCGAAGAATCGACTGCGCGCGACAATCCCGGATACTCGTCCACCGACATCTCCGATGCCGTGACGGTCGTACTGGCCGGCAGTGGCGGCGGCGCTCTCGTCCTGATCCTGCTCGCACTCATGAGCCTTCAACTCCTCCGTGCCCGCAAGAACGCCGGGCGGGTGATGACGGCGATCATCGGAGCCCTCAGCATCGCGGCCGCACTCGGCTTCATGTCTCTGGTCGACGGCGCTGCGGATATCGGCGCCGGAGTTCTGAGATGGGGTCCGATTCTCTACTGCGTCCTTGTAGCAGTGGCGGCGATCGCTCCGTTTGCTCCCGGTGTCAGCACCTGGCTGCGAGTACGCCGATGAAGGTTCACGTACAACTCGACTCCGCGCCGGGCGCGGGCGCTGCTCGCAGCCGTGAACTCGCGGACACCGGCGCCGGTGGCCTGTTCACATTCGAGGGACCACACGACGTGTTCTTCCCGCTCGTCGAAGCGGCATCGGCCGTCGACCTCGACCTGATGACCAACGTCGCCATCGCATTCCCCCGCAGTCCCATGCATCTGGCGCATTCGGCCAACGACCTACAGTTGCTCAGTCGCGGCCACTTTCGCCTCGGTCTCGGATCGCAGATCAAACCGCACATCGAAAAACGCTACAGCGCAACGTGGTCGCGTCCAGCGGCCCGCATGAAGGAGACGGTCGCAGCGGTCAAGGCGATCTTCACGGCGTGGGAGAACACCTCGACGCTGAACTTCCGCGGCGAGTTCTTCACCCACACTCTGATGCCCCCGACGTTCGATCCAGGCCCCAATCCCTATGGACCGCCGCCCATCCTGATGGGTGCGCTCGGACCGGTGATGACCCGGACGGCGGCGGAGGTGGCCGACGGACTCCTGGTCATGCCGTTCCACACGCAACGCCATTTCCTCGAACGAACACTTCCGGCCGTCGATGCCGGCCTCCGTGAATCCGGCCGCACCCGAGACGAATTCACGATCATCCCGCAGGTCATCGTCGGCGTCGGCCGCGGCGACGATCAACTTGCCGCGGCCGCCCGAGGCGTCCGAGCCCTGCTCTCGTTCTACGGTTCGACGCCCGCATACCGTCCGGTGCTCGACGTCGAAGGGTGGGGCGAGGTCCAACCGGAACTCAATGCCCTGTCGAAGCGAGGTGGTTACGCCGACATGGCATCACTGATCACCGATCCGATGCTGACAACACTCGCCGTCGTCGGCACCCCCGAAGAGTGTGCTGCCGAGATTCGGCGGCGGTTCGGCGAGCATGCCGACGAAGTGTGCTGCTACTTCCCGGGTTACGACGTAGAACCGTCAGACGTGGCGTCGATGATCTCGCTTCTCACCTGAACCTGGTCGAACTTCCTGATCAGGCCCCCAAGGTACGGGCCAGCTCGGTCAACGACTCCCGGGCAGCACGCAGGCTCGCGTCACCCTGCTCGATCAGCGGTGCCATCGCCGGAATACGCTGCGCCAAAGTCAGTTCCGCGGTGATGACGGAGACATCCATTCCCATCGACACCCCGAGCACCTGAACGAGTGGCGGGACGGTGTGATCGTTGGCCTCGTTCCCCGAGCCCGGTGCATAGGTGTTCCCACGGCTGGACACGATCACCACGGGCTTACCTGCGAGCGGCTGAGTACGCGTGTCGAAAGGCACCGTCGTCCCCAGGACGTGCACGTAATCTATCCACGCCTTCAACGTGGACGGGATCGACCAGTTGTACATCGGCGCGCCGATCACGACTACGTCTGCAGCGGTAAGTTGCTCGATGACCCGAGCCTGTAGTGCTTCCGCGGCGGGATCCGGAATCTCTCCCTCGACCCGCAAACGTGGTGCATAGTGCAGAGCCGCGTCCGCGAGGTGCGGCAAGGGATCCCGGTGCAGGTCCACCGTCACCGTCGTGTGATCCGGACTGTTGTTCGACCACTGCTGAGCGAACAGGGCGGTGAGTTCACGAGAGGTCGAGTTGTGGAGTTCGGCAGACGAATCAATGTGAAGTAGCTGTGGCATCCTTCATCAGTACCAGAGCGCGCTCAACTCTTCTCCGCGGCGAGATCGGATTCTGCCGCGTACTGCGCCAGCAGGACACGTTCGCGCTCGCGGCGCGGATAGAAGAACGTCACCACCGCGGCACCGGCACACACGATGATGATCGCCGCGATGTAGGCGTTTGTATCCCCGTCCAGGAAGGCGTTTTTGGCGGCGGTCATGATTTGGTCCGCGTATTGCGGGTAGCGTTCCGCGAGAACTTCGGCGCTGGAGAAAGATTTGGTGAGCGCGGCCTGAGTTTCGGGAGTCACCTCGGATGCGTTCGGCGAGGACGAGATCGCATTCCCCAACGATTTTGCGTACCCGGCCGTGAGTATTCCGCCGAGAATCGACTGCATGATGGCGCCGCCCAGGTCGCGTTGCAGGTCCGAGGTTCCCGACGCCATACCAGCGCGGTGCACGGGAACGGATCCGGTCAGCGAACGCGATGCCGGTGTGCCGGCCAGGCCGACGCCGATCCCGACAAGCGCATAGGCCAGCGCGACCTGCCAATACTGTGTGCTTTCGTTCCACAGGAAAAGCGCGACAAACAACCCGAGAACCACGAACAGGTAGCCGGAGAGCAGCGTGACGCGGGCGCCGTACCTTTCGATCATGGTCGCCGAGCGCGGCGCAACGATCACCATCGCCAGCGCAGCCGGAATGATCGCCGCACCGGCTGCCAGCGTCGAGTAGCCGAGGACGTTCTGCAGGAACTGCTGGCCGATGAACATCGCGCCCATGAGCGAACCGAACACGACCAACCCGCCCACCGCCGCGACCCAGAAGGTCGGGCGCGCAGCTACGTGAAGATCGAACAGCGGATTGACCGCGCGTCGCTGTTGCAGGAAGAACCCGATACCCGCGACGACCGCTATCGCCCCGAGCACCAGAGCCAACGTGCCCGAACCCTTCACCGGCGCAAAGTTGATGGACAGCACCAGCGCCCCGATGAAGACGATCGACACTATGCCGCCGAGGTGATCAACTCGCTCGGTCGTCTCGTTGACGTGCGCGGGCACCAACACCAGCGAACAGATCAGTGCCACGAGAGCCAACGGAAGGGTGACGAAGAAGACCGAACCCCAGTGAAACTGCTCGAGCAGCGCCCCCGAGACGATCGGACCGAGTGCTGAAATCGCGCCACCGATTGCGGACCACATGGCAATCGCCTTGGTTCGTGCCGGTCCGGCCCACAGCGCCGTGATGATCGCCAGCGTGGTCGGGAATGCGAGACCTGCCGAGACGCCTCCGACTATCCGAGCAAGGAACAGCACTTCGAAGTTCCCGGCGAATCCAGCCACGATCGACGCCGGAATGGACAGCGCCATGCCGGTGACCAGCAGCATCTTGCGGCCGTATCGGTCTCCCAACGCCCCAAGGTAGAGCACCGTTCCGGCCAGGCCCAACGAGTACCCGACCGCGATCAGGTTCAGTTGTGTCTGGCTGGCGTCGAAGGCCCGCCCGATGTCCGGCAGCGCGACATTCGCGACCGAGAGATTGAGATTCGCGACCGCAGCGACCAGGATGAGCGTCCCCAGGACGAGGGTGGCTCGATCCGGTGAAGCGGACTTGATGTCACTCGCCATGCGCGTGCTCCCATCGAGGTGGGACCCGAACCTGGGAGTTATGTCCGGGTCATCCCGAACTCAAGATAGAACCCTCTCCAAGCGCTCGCACAGTGAACGGGTCCCTATTCGGGCACAATTTCAGCCAAGGCGCCCTCGGCGCTGCGGGCAGCAACCAGGCAGGCGCGGGAGGTGAACCTGTCGAAGAGCGGATGCCTGGACAACTCCCGCCATCGCCGGACAGCCGCGGTAGCCCGCGCACGCTGGACCTCCGGCGATTCTTCCGGTTCGCAGCCCAACCGGTCACTGGCCCGGATTCCGTAGCCACCGATCAGCCTTTGCAGTTGTGCCAGGTCGTCGGGTGGCAGATCTGTGTGTACCGAACGAAGTCGCCCGAGCAGGCGAAGTTCGTGGAAACCGTGAACGTCGGCGAGCAACCGTTGTGCCTCCGCCGCGATCAGATCGCCTTCCTCACTCGGATCGGCTTCGAGGATTCGGCCCAACGTCACCAGCGCGGTGTGCGATTTCAGTTGATCCGCGCGCTGCCCGAACTGAACGTCGATCACCTGACGAAGTTCGTCCAGTCCGCTTCGCTCCAGCAGTTCCGCGGCCAGAGACGGTGAATCAGTGGCCCCCAGCTTGATCGACGTCACGGCGAGGCGAATTCCGAAGAGCCCGAACCGATCGGCCAATTGCGCCCGCATCGCCGCGTCGACCGGGAGCGGACTGTCCTGCCTGGCAAAACGATCCGCGGAGAGCAGTGCCAGGCTCAGGTCCTCGGATGAAACCTGCGCGAGCGCCGAGAAGGCAGCGAACTCGCTCTGCCGCATCGTCCGTGCGGCGAGTGCCAGCAGACCTGCCACGGGAACCACCGACTGGCACAGGCCGGTTCGCTCCAATTCCTCGGCAAATCGTGCCGCGACGTCCTTCGCCGAAGACAACGCGTCGAGCCTGCCTGCGCCGACCTCGTCGGCACGCGAGAGAACACCGATCACTCCGAGCGGGCCGGATTCTCCGCCGACATGATCAGCGATCTTCCCGAGGAACTGCATGTCACTGGCGTTCAGGGCGCGCAGCAGGTAGACCACCGCGTCCGCGCCGGGCGCACCACCATCGGGAACCAGCATGTCCCAGGTTCGGGCCGAAACCTCGGTCGAGAGCGACGACGTACCTGGGGTGTCGATGATCGTCGTACGAGCCAATGCCGAAGACGGCCAGTCGACGTCGATGCGGTCCACCGAGTCTGCGGTGTACTCCCCCAGATCGAACGTGAGCCTGCCGTCGCGGCGCGTCACCGGCACGTTGAACTCGGCACCGTTCTCGGCCGTCGCAGTCACCTGGGGCGTTGTCCCGTTCCGATACCAGGTGACGACGCGCGTGCACTCCGTCGCGTCGGTAGGCGCTATGTCCTGTCCGACAAGCGAATTGAGCAGCGTCGACTTCCCCGCCTTGAGGGAGCCGGCGAGCGCCACTCGGAGTGGCTCGCCGAGTCGGGCAGCGCATTCGTCCAACTGGGCTCGCGTCTGCGGCTGGTCCGCGTAGACCCGTCTGGCCTGGTCGATCAGAGCATGTGCCGACTCCACGGCGGTCGTGGCACTCATGCGTTGGTCACCTTTGCCGGAGCAGGAGCGGGAGTTTCGCCGATCAGCGTTCCGGCAACGGCGTCAAGCTCTGCGACGACGCGCATGTCGGTCTCCAGACGCTTGATACGAGCGGCGTGTTCGCTCGACTCCAACTGCGCGGCTTCCTGCGTGGCGCGGAGGGATTCGTTGATCGAGCGCAGCGCCTGCTCGGCGATGTCGGTGAAATGATCCCGCAGAAGCCGCTGCACCAGGCGGAGGCGGTCCTTCGACTCCTTGCCCACCTGGAAGCTGACGTCGTCGGCGAACCGTCGGATAGCCGCTTTCGCCTCGGCCCGACGCTTGAGCACCTGTGCTTGTTTGTCTTCGCGATAAGCCTTGGTACCCAGCAGAACCCCGGCTCCGATGGAGATCGGGTTGACCAGTGCCATGCCCATCATCGTGGTGATCAAGCCGAACATCAGGACGCCGCCGTACGAGCCGCGCATGCCGACCAGGACCTTCTGAGTGATGCCGATACGGCCGGATTCGAGGTCCGACAACGCGCCAACCGGTTCCAGGAAACCGTCGGTGTCGGCGACGTCGAGATGCGGGAGCGCGACGTCGCCGGTCTCCGCGAAGTGCTGCGCCACAACTTCTGCCAACCATTGAGCTCGATCGTGAGCCCACACGAAGTTGTCACCGATAGCGGTGGCGATCTCCTGTTCGAGCCACTCCCCCACTACGTCCCAGTCCTTACCTGGATCGCCTTCGTCGACCGTCTCTTCGGCCTGGCGGGTGACCCGGCGCAACCGGTCCCGGAGGTCGTGATCGATGTCGGCGGCGAGGTCTGCAATGCCGTCGCCGAGGCTCTGTTGCCAGAGCGAGGTCTTCTTGTGCAGTTCCTCGGCCGCTGCCCGGGCACGCTGCAGGCCGGCGACCGCCGCTTGAGCGGTGGACGGATCCTTCAGCGCCGCAAGCTCACTGCCCATCTCCAACGTCAGATGTGCTGCCGAGGAACGCACGTCCATCGCAACTGCGCGTCGCGTGTTCGACTCGGCACGCGCAACCACGTTGTCCCGCAGGAACTGATAGAGGTCCAGAAATCCGGATTCCGCCTCGAGTTCCTTGTCCCCCAGCCTCAGTGCGTGCGACCGCAGTACCGAGGAGATCGGAATGAGCGGCAGGTCCAACCCGGCGCGCTGGAGATGTCCGCGATCGGCGTCGAGGATCTGTCGCCAGTGCGGGTACAGATCGGTCTTGCTGATCAGACCGGCCACCGCAGGACACAGATTGACGACCTGGCGGATGAATCCCAGCTCGGGTTCGGTGAACTCCTGACTGGAGTCCGACAGAACCAACACGGCATCGGCCGCAGTGATCAATCCCAATGTTCCTGCAGCATGCGGATTTCCATGACCGCCGACACCGGGGGTGTCGATCAGAACCAAACCGTCGGCCAACAGCGGACTGGGAACACCCACTTCCACACGCAGAACTTCACGCCCTTCGGCGCGAGGCGTGGCCGGGGTGATCCCCATCAGTTCTTCGAGCGGGAGGGGCACCCGGATGGGCGCCGCACCCGGATCGGCGAGAATCAATTCGGCGACCGCGGTCTCCGCGTACTGCACGACCGTCGCCACGGCAGTGGTCTCGTCGTCACCGACCGAACACACGTCGATGCCGAGCAGAGAATTGACGAACTGGCTCTTGCCCTGTTTGAGGGGACCGACCACCACGATACGAATACGTGGATCATTGACTCTGACCTGAGCATTCTCGAGTCGGCGCACCAGATCCGTGCGCCCGAAATCCTTCGCCACGACGGCTGTTCGTTCGAGCAACGACGCCGTCGACGACGCGACGCGCGCCTTCCGACTGCTTACCTGACTCGCTGAATCACTCATGAGCTACGTTGACCCGCAATTCTTCCCGACTCGAATATCCGGCCCTGCGAACGCATAGCGCACGCAGGGCCGGATTTGTTACATCAGGTCATTTTGACCGATTTCAGTTCCTGCGTCAGCAGATCAGGGATGCAGGTGATCGACAACCGCAACCGGGTCGATGTGATCGACCGGTGCTGCAACCGAATCCTCGGCGAAGAGCGAGTGTCCGGTATCGGCGCTCAGTCCCGAACCGGAGCCCGCACCGAAAGCGTCGGTCGCATCGATCGACGACCACGGGTTCAGCGCACCGGTCAAGGAACTTGTCAGGTCGGACACGCCGCTGACTGCTCCACCGAGGGATCCACCCAGGTCAGCGACTCCGCCGCCGCCAACGGTACCGCCACCGTCGACGGTGCCACCGGCAGCCGCGGCTGCGTCGGCACCGATCGAACCTGTCACGTCGGTGACTGCTCCGACAGCCCCGCCGAGCGATCCACCGAGATCGGTGACGCCGTTCAGTGCTCCGCCGAGCGACCCACCCAAACCAGCCGCAGCGTTCGTGGCGGCGTCGAGACCTGCTGTTGCGTCCAGAGCACCGCCCACCGTTGCTCCGAGGTCGCCGGTCACACCGCCGAGGTTCAGGCCGTCTGCCGCGATGCTTCCGAGGTCGACGGAAGGCAGTTCAGCGGAGATCGGGCCAAGGTTCACTGCGCCGAGGTCGACGGAGGGCAGGTCGGCGCCGATCGAACCGGTGTCGATTCCGCCGAGGTTCAGTGCCGTGTCCAGCGCTCCACCGAGTGCGCCTTCGGCACCGAGCACGCTGTCGAGAGAGCCCCCCAGCCCGAGGCCGGCGCCCAGCGCACCGTCCAGCGCGCCGGTGAGGTCCGTGCCCACGGAACCGACAGCACCCAAGCCGCCTGCACCTGCGAGAGCGGTGTCGAGAGCCGCAGCCACACCGGCTGCCAAGCCTGCTTCGCCGCCCAGGCCGAGTGCACCACCGAGGTCGATTCCGGTAAGTCCGCCTGCGCCCAGCGCTGCGTCGAGTGCGCCGCCGAGACCGCCCGCCAGCCCGGCATCGATGCCGAGTGCCGAACCGAGGACACCTTCGAGAGCCGTCGACAGATTCGCACCGCCGCCCAGAGCCGCTGCGAGGTCTGCGCCGAGACCGCCTTCGAGGTCGAGTGCTCCCCCGAGCAGTCCACCGAGTGCGCCGCCCAGGTCGGCTCCGACCGTTCCGCCGGCACCGAGGGCGCCGGAGAGTGCCGCGCTGAGCTGCGCGCCCAGGTCTGCACCCCCGCCGAGTACGGCGTCGAGGTCGAGTCCTCCGCCGAGGCCCAATGCTGCGTCGAGTGCGCCGCCGAGTGCAGTTTCCAAACCGCCGCCGACGCCGAGTGCGCCGCCGAGTGCGCCGCTCAGGGCTGCACCGAGATCGAGGCCGCCCGCGATATCGGTGAGAACGCTGACATCCGTGATCGCTCCGAGGACGCCGCCGAGTGATGCACCCAGATCGGCGCCGATCGTGCCGCCGGCTCCCAGGACACCGGAGAGCGCGCCGGACAACGCCGTGCTGAGGTCGCCCGTCAGAGCGCCGGCCAGATCGAGGCCGCCGCCCAGTGCAAGGGCGGATTCCAGTGCGCCGGTCAGGCTCGCGCCCAGTTCGCCGCCGATGTCGAGGAGTCCGCTGAGGTCTGCTGCGCCGCCGAGGAGTCCACCGAGAGCCAGTCCGAGGTCGGCTCCGAGGTCGCCACCGATGGCAAAGACCGGTGCGAGGGCTCCGCTGAGCCCTGCCGTCAGGTCGAGTCCGCCGACCACACCGATGGCGGCGTCGAGGGCTTCGCCCAGTTCCGCGGTCAGACCGCCGGTCACTCCGAGGGCGCCGCCCAGAGCCGCGCTGAGCTGTGCGCCCAGATCGAGAGCTCCTTCGAGATCGAGTGCACCGCCGAGGCCCAGGCCGGCTTCGATGACGGCGCCGAAGGCTGCGCCGAGGTCGGCACTGATCTCGCCGCCGATGGCAAGCGCAGCGCTGAGGGCTGCTGCGAAGTCGCCGACCAGGTCGAACTGGCCGCCGAGGGCGCCTCCGACTCCGAGGCCTGCACCGGCACCGAGACCCAGGCTGCCGCCGAGGCCGCCACCCAGTCCACCGGTGAGACCACCACCGATTCCGAGACCGCCGCCGATGGCACCCGCAGCGGACGCGCCGGCGTTGACGATCGCGGACAGGTCGGCGCCGCCACCGGCAAAGAGTCCGGACTCGGCAACCAGCGGAGCGACGGCGACGATGTCGGCGGGGCTGACGTCGCACAGACCGGCAGCGTTGAGTGCCGCGGTCGGGTTGGCGCAGTAGTTGGCAGCTGCCTCGTCGTCACGAAGTAGCCCGAGGATGAATTCGAGTACGGCGTTCGTTGCCATGGCGGGTTCTCCTGAAGTTCGTTGACCGGGTTGTTGCCGGTGGGTTGTTGCCGGTGATCCGGAAACTGGTGCGCTGCCAGAGGTAGCGAGTGGAATCAACGCTAAGAACTTTTGCGACTGGGGCCAACGGGGAGCGCCCCCCTCTTCTGCGTGGACAGACGGGGAAGCCCCCTACGGGGTACGCCCGCTCGGAATAGGGGGATTTGCTCCGATTAGGGGATCGGTCCCCTACTTCGCCGCGACGCCTCCGATCCGGTAACGATCTAGGTCCTGAAACCGACATCGCAGACAACCGCGACAGTCCTTCTGTCGCCCACGACCAGGGGAGTTCGTTCATGGCGGCAGGGCTCGGCATCAGCATCGGTTCGGCCACTCTCGTAGCTGTCACCGACGGCTCGACCGGTGAAACGCAACAGGTCCGCTTACCCAGTGCGCTGCAATTGGAGGACGGATCCGTCATCACCGGATTTGTCGAGCGCGTCGGAGACCCGATCCCGATACTTGCCGCCGACGGTACCGAGTACCGCGGCGAGGCTCTCGCAGCGACAGCGGTAGGCGCGCTCGTCGGCCAGGCTGGCGGCGAAGAAGGTCCAGCTGTTGTCCTGGCTCACCCGGTGGGGTGGAATCGTCACACAGCACGCACCATGGAGTCCGCGCTGGACGACGCCGGGGTTCACGGGGCTACTCTCGTCGCCGAACCCGCGGCCGTCATGGCGTGGCTCGCCGCTTCCGGAAACGCTGCCAACGACGGTCTGACCGTCGTCTACGACCTCGGCGCTCGCTCGCTCGACGTCACGATGATGTCCACGACCGGCGGACGAAGCGAGATCTTCGGAAAGCCACTGCGCAGCGAGGACATCGGCGGCGACGAATTCGATCACCTCGTCACCGTGCACCTGCTCGATGCGGTTTCCGACCACTTCGCAGCCCTTGATCCCTTTGCTCCCGAGACGATTGCAGCGCTGGAAACTCTGCGCGAGCAAGCCCGCGCAGCCAAGGAGGAACTTTCCACCGAGACGGAAACCGTTGCTCGCGTGACGCTTCCCGGCGCCGTCAGCGACATTCGACTGGTTCGTTCCGAGCTCGAGGATCTGATCAGGCCCGCCCTCACCGAATCGGTGGCCTTGGTTCGCGAAAGCCTGCGATCTGCCGGCGTCGAGTCCAGTGATGTCAATCAGGTTGTTCTGGCCGGCGGAAGCTCGTCCATTCCCCTTGTCGCCGAACTACTGTCCGCGGAGCTTCGTGTTCCGGTGATCGCCGACGCCGATCCCGCGTCGTGCGCGGCGTCCGGCGCCGCGGCACTCGCCCTCGACGCCCGAGACTCGCAAGTGCCGGCCGCCGCCACTGCAGTGATTCCCGCCGAGCCGTCGCGCAAGCCCGCACCGGTTCCTGCCTTCTCCACTCCGTTGCTTGCCGAGCCGACAGAGGAAGAGAACACGGCGACTCGACGCTCGTCGAGGGTGGGCGTCGTTGCTGCGGTGGTAGGAGCGTTCATCGTGCTCGCCGCAGGCGGACTCGGAATCGGAACGGCCATGGACAAGATCAACGTTCCGTCCAGTTCGGCGGACACCACCAGTGAGTCCACCTCGTCCACCGCTTCGACCACGCCGGGCTCTACCCCCGGCAGCACCACGGCAGCCGAAGCAGCAGGTAACGGATCCACGACTGCGAACAACGTTACTCAGAACAATCAACCCGGCTCTCCTGCTGCCGCAGGCGGTTCGACGACGGCACCAGGGGCAGTTCCGGTTGCCGGCGCACCAGCTGGATCTGCTCCCGCACCAGGTGAGACCGCCCAGTCGGCGCCTGCACCTGCCGCACCCGGCGCCCCGGCGCCCGCACCGGCTCCCGCCCCGGCACCGGCGCCCGCGCCCGGAGCAGGCGTCGGAACCGGTATCGGTGATGCTGCGACCGGCATCGGCAACGGTGTCGGCGGTTTGGTCAACGGCGTCGGGGACGGTGTCGGCGGCGTGGTCGGAGGTCTCGGTAACGTCGTCGGTGGTGTCGGAAACGTGGTCGGTGGTGTCGTCGGCGGCGTCACCGCGCCGATCCGCTGACCGGCGGGCTTTCGATGAACCGTGGCAGCGGCACCGAATCGTCTTACATTGCAGGACTTTTGCGCGGCATCGACCTGACTGCATCGCCACTGCGCCTGTTCGTCACCGGGACCGACGCCAGCGCTCGGCCCCAAGTGACGAGGGCGGTGCGCAAGAGGATCGAATCTGGTGACAGACCCGTGGTCACCGTCGTCACGCATGACGCCCCGGCCGATGCGATTGTGGTGATCGCGGACGCGCAGGCTCTGACCTCCGACGAAATCCGTGCTCTGAACGAGCTGGTTCAACGTGACGACCTCGGAGTTGTCATCGCCTCCGATCGGATCGATCCTCCACTCGCACCGATCTACTCGAACATCTCGAGTTTCGGTACCGTCCTACATCTGAACCCGTTGAACCGGTCAGATATTCGGAAGATCGCCGCGGAGCGAAGAGTTCCGCTCGACGATCGTGCCGTGCTGACGCTCGAGCATCTGGCCGGTGGTTCCTTCGGGGCCGTCGAAGCGTATTTCACCGCCGTCTCGGCGGGCCGCCCGGAAATGGCGACAGCCGTACGCACACACATCCTCCATCAGGTCACCGCTCTGCATCCGATCGAGCGTGAGATCCTCGAGGTTTCATTCGCCGTCCCGGACATCGACGCTTTCGAGCTCGATCTGGGACAGGAGAAGTTCAGCCTCACAGCGGCATTCGACCGAGCACTGGCCACCGGACTGTTCGGTTCGCGATCACCTCTCGTCGCGAGCGTTGTGGCAGAGTCGACCAGCACAGGACGTATTCGCAGCGAGCTGATCAGAATCGTCGAATCACGCGCGCACGCGAGAACCCTCGATATCGGTACAGCACGAAGACTTTTCGACTCCGGCATCCGACACCGCGATCTCACGGCTGTACTACGAGACGCAGTCGACGCGAGCACGCCGGCGGTCGCGGCAGATCTTTTTCGTCGTGTGAATTCGATCGAGCCTCTCGGCGTGGCGGACACGCTGCTGTACGCCCAGGTCTCGGCTCGGAGTGGTGACCTCGACACTGCCTGCCGCCTGGCCGATTCCGTCATCGCCGAACCCGATCTCGACAACGCGAGACTGGCTGCGGCGGTGCGAATCCGCGCAGCTTCGTCCGCAGCATGCGGCCAACTCCGCGCCGCCGCAGATCTCTACACCTGGCTCGGGCCAGGGCGCACCGAAACCGAATCCCCCTTCGCCGCAATCACCTTCCTCGGCATCGGCAACGTCGACGACGCGAACGCGGCGCTCGCCGGGCATACTGGATCACCGTCGAGCTCCACGGTCGGCGCTGCCACACTGGCCAATGGACTGATGCAATCGGTCACGGGGAGTGCACCGAGTGCGCTCAACACGATGTCGCGCGCACTTTCGCTCCCCGGCGGCTCCGGCACATCTGAATTCCAGCCTGATTCCGCCCCGGCGCTGGTAGCTCTTGCACTCCTGCACAACGGCGCCCATGAACGGGCCGCCGCTGTCGTCGCGGCCGCGATCGCCGCCGACGACGCAAGCAGTCACACGTGGGCGCGGCTTCACCTTCTCGACGCGTGGATCGCGATGACCCGTGGGCACGACACTGCTGTCGAAGATCTACCGGAGGAGGTAGTCCGCGGCCCCCTCCGTGAGCGTGACGCACTGTTTCTGCATGCCATGATCGTGGGTCTCGCTCGACGCTCCGGCGATCTCGCCCAGCTGCGGCGCGCCTGGTCGGGCGCAGCCGGCACCCTCTCGTCCTGCAGCGTGGATCTCTTCAATTTGCTTCCCATCGGCGAACTGTGGCTTGCGGCAGTACGACTCGACGAGGCCGAGCAGGTCGAGCATCTGGTCGACGACGCACGCACGCTCCTCCGAGCACTCGGCGAGCCTCCGCTGTGGTCTTCGCCGCTGCATTGGTACGGCGTCCAGGCGTCGATCCTCTCGCAGTCACCGGCCGATCTCCTTCCACACGCCCATACCCTTGCGGAATCAGCCAAAACCCACACTTACGCAGCCGGTTTGGCGACCGCCGGACGCCAATGGCTCCTACTCATGCAGGGCAGCGTCGACGCAGACGACGTGGAAGCTGCAGCGCGAACACTCAACCGCATCGGGCTGCCCTGGGACGCGGCCCGCTTGGCGGGCGAAGCAGCATTGCGCACACCGGACACCAAATCGGCCACCGCATTGCTCCACGTTGCGCGCTCGCTACGCACAACGTCGACGGCCGAGACGAATGCAACCGATTCGACCGACAGCGCGGCACCACCGTCGGTACTGACCGAGCGCGAACAAGAAGTTGCCGAACTCGTCGTCGTCGGCCTGACCTATCGGGAAATCGGCGAACGCCTCTACATCTCCGCAAAAACCGTCGAGCACCATGTCGCACGCATCAAGCGGCGCGTCGGGGCGCAGTCTCGTTCGGAACTGCTCACCATCCTTCGCAGCATGACACCGCCGAACAAATAGTTAGCTGCATATTGTCCGGAGGGTTGCGTATATCCGCTTAAGTGATAGTTTTCACAGGAATCAGGACATGCATGCCGAGCAAAGTTCGGTAACTGTGAAACGGGGATCGCTATGAAGTGGGGAGTCGAACTCGCCGTCGGCAATAAACGAAGCATTGCTGCGATCGCGAAACCCGACTCGGAACCAGTGATCCTCGAACGCGAATCGGTGCTGCACCACGCTCCTGACGGCACCGTGCAGCTAGGTGAAACCGCGTTGGGGTCAACCGGCTTGCGCGGGTTCCTCGACAGGGTCGGAACTGACGATACCGACAACTTCTCCGAGCACATGACGCGAGGAGAGGAACTCGTAGCGACAGCAATGTATTGCCTGGTCAAGGAGGTCCGAACACTCACTGATCAGAACCTGAACATCTCTGCGGTGATCCCGGCAGGTTGGTCGAGCGATTCCGTCGACGCACTGCGCGGCGCACTCGACAGCATGGATCTCGACGGCGTCGAACTGATTCCGGAAGAGAAAGCCTCCGCGGCCTGGCTCGCGGATCCGGATGCCGACGACAGTGCAGCCCGCGGAGCCGCAGCGTTGGCCGCGCCTTACTCGATCACCTCTACCTGTTCCGAACCCGAGCCAACCGATCTTGCCGAGCCAGAGGACACCATCGAGGAGTTTCCGCCGTTCGTCCTGATCGAACCGGAGCCGGAATCCGGCGTGGAAGTACCGGGCACGAAAGCACCGAGCGTCGACGGTTGGCTGAATCGTCAGTGGCGATCAGAGCGCCGACCGATCATCGCCGCAGCCGCCGCCGCAGTCTTTCTGACGGTGTCGGGGTGTGCGGCCGCGGTCATCATCGGACACACTCCGACCATTTCAGCGCCCGGGATTCTCGACGCACAATCTCCCCTGCCCACCGGCACCACGCCCGCCACTGCGGCGAGTCCGTCCGGCACGGTTTCGCAATCAGCGACCTCGCTCCCGTCGGAAGTACCCGCTCTCGGCGCGCAGCCGACGGCGCAGTCGTGGTCATCCGACGCGGAATCGACCTCATCCGAATCCCAGCCCATCCCGGCGAGTCCGGGCACCGGTACCGAGAAATCCACTACGGCGAACGTCCCCGCGCAACAGGGATCGCCGATCACCATCCAGCTCGACCCCCTTCGGATCGAGAACCTGCCGCCGGTCGTCGGACCGCTGAATCCGGTCGATCCGGCTACCCCGGACACTCCCGCCGTGACCGACCCCACTGATACACAGACAACGCCGACGCAGCCCTCCAACCCGACCGACACAACCGATCCGGTGGTGCCGAATCCCGACATGCCCGTCATGCCATTGGCCCCGAGACCCGGAATGCCAAGTTAGACAGAAAGATTGAACAGCCAGACAGGAGGCGCATATTCCTCGTCGAAACTTTTCCCCTATGGTGGGTGCGGTACCTACCGGCTCGGTGCCGGGGACTTGAAGGGATTTCATGCGTAACTCGTTGGCGATCCGCACCGCTGTGGTCGGCGCCTCGGCACTACTGCTCGCAGCTCCATTCACCACGACGGCATCGGCAGAGCCCGCCTCCGACACGCATGTCGAACAGCTCGAAGCCGACCAGCTTCCGGCTGAGCTGGTCGAGGCGATCACACGCGATCTGAAGATCTCCCCACAGGAGTATCTCGACCGCGCTGCCAAAGCTCAGGAACTCGGCGCGTACGCCCAGGAATTCAAGTCCGAGCGCCCCGGCGACTACGCCGGATCGTGGATGGGACTCGACGGTCAACCCGTCGTAGCCGTCACCACCACCGAAGCTGCTCGAATCGCGGCCGACGACGGATACCGCACCCACGTCGCCCCCGTCTCCGCCGACACCCTCGAGAAGACGCTGGCCGACGTAAACGGATGGATCGCCGGGCTGCCCAAGGAAATATCACGCGCAGTCAATTCGGCGACCATCGACGTCTTGAACAATCAGGTCGTCATCGACGTTGCGAACAGCCCCGTCGGGCAGGCACTCAATCTTCCGACCCTGCTCGAGAACACCAAGATCGTTCTCAGCCCGGACGGTGGCGGATCGGTTGATCCCGGAGCGCTCGGCGGCGACACCTACATCACGTCGACGGGACCCATTCGCGAGACGCCGACCGAGAACATCTCGGTCTGCTCGTTCGGGTTCAACGCCGTCGACGATCAGAACAATGCACTCAATATCAGTGCCGGACACTGCAATCCGGCCGAGGGCTCGAAGTCGCCGGTCTACCTGCCGAATCACGCGAACGTCGACGACAGTCAGTTGATCGGCGCGTTCTCACAGTCTTCCGTCGGCAACAACGCCGGTGATCTCGATTACTCGGTCATCAAGTTCGACCAGTCGGGCATCGACGCGGGCCTCGACCGCGCTGCCGTCCGCGGTGCCAACGGGACCACCCTCGCGATCACCGGAACAGCACGTCCCGTGATCGGCGCTCCCATCTGCAAGTCGGGTCAGACGTCGTCCTTCACCTGTGGCGTCGTGGCAGCCGATCGCGTCGAAACACAACTGGTCATGGCTGACGGCGATTCACGAACCGTCCGCGGGTTCGCCGGTACCGCGTGCACCCTCGCCGGGGACAGTGGCGGCGCCATCGTCTCCGGAACCCTGGCGCTGGGCATCACCAGCGGTTCCAACAGCAGCGGCGCACCCAGTTGCAACGAAGCGAACCTGGTACTCGCGACCTCCGGTGGAACCTCGAATCTGGGTATCCCGGTCGGAGACATCCTCGACGCTGCAGATCGCGCATCCGGCGGCGGTGTCGGTTCCGGAATCCGCGTTCGCACTGCGGGTTGACCAACGCCTGATTCACGCACTGTGCCCGCCGATCTGTTCTGATCGGCGGGCACAGTGCTGTTGTCGGTCGGGGTCAGCGCTGTTTGCTCATGTAACGGGTGGGAATAGCGCGTTCGAACCCATATAGTCATGGTCGACTGTGATCGGCTCACCACAAGTCCGTGAGCCGTATCCGTGTGCTCCCAGGGGGGTGGTACGCGGTCAACGAAGTGGAAAGGCCCACATGCGAAGCTCCATCGCACGTCGCGCCGCAGTGTTCGGTTCGGCCGCGCTGCTGCTCCTCGGACCGATTACCGCGGTCGCGAACGCAGAACCGAATGAACCCGGTGTATCCGATCAGGCAGCCCATCTGCCCGTCGAACTCGCCGAAGCCCTACAGCACGACTTGGCGCTGACGCCCGACCAGTTCGTCTCGCGTTCCGAACTCGCGCAGAAGCTCGCAGAGTTCGCCGCCATCGCGCGCGTCCAGTTTCCCGACTCTTTTGCCGGCGTGTGGCTCGACGACCTCGGCAAGGGCATCGTCGCTCTCGCTGACGGTCGCGACAAGGATGCTGCCCGCGAGGCCGCCGAGAAGGCCGGCTTCGAGGTCAAGGACGTCGCGCAGAGCGAGCAGGCTCTGCAAGGTCAACTCTCGGCACTCAACACCTGGCTCGATTCGCAGCCTGCCGAGGTCGCAGACCTCGTGCGTGGCATCGCCGTCGACGTGGTCGGCAACGGAGTCGCCCTCACCGCCGATCCTGCCGCCGGCATCGAATTGCCTGAGTTCCTGAAGCGGACCGTCGTCCACACCGCTGCTCCGCTACTGGTTCCCCCGATCGTCGCGGACCTCATTCCCGCAACCGGATCCGCAACCGGCGACGCTGCACTGGGCGGAGACGCCTTCGGCGCAACCTCCGGTAACACCGGACTGCGTTGTTCATTCGGCTTCAACGGCACCGACGGTTCAGGACGCACGGTCAACATCAGCGCCGGTCACTGCGATCCCAACCGTGCCGCTGCCGGCACCTCGAACTCCAGCCAGGTCTTCCCGATGGTGAACAACCAGACCGGGCCCCGCGTCGGATACTTCGCCAAGAGCAGCTTCGACGGGCGTGACTACTCGATCATCAACATCGACGACAACGCGAAGTACCGCTTCGAGAACAACAGCGTGCGGGTCCCGTTCAACCGTTCGGTCAATATCACCGGTACCGCCGATCCCATTGTGGGCGCCCCGGTCTGCAAGGCGGGATCGACCACCGGCTTCAGCTGCGGCGTCGTCACCGGCGTCAACCGCGTCGCCAAGGTCTTGGATCACACCCTCGACAACGGCTTCACCACCAACATCTGCGTCCTGCAGGGTGACAGCGGTGGCCCCATCGTCTCCGGAACGTTGGCAGTGGGCATCACGAGTGCGTCCAACGTCGCCACCTCTCCCCTGTGCGAGATCGCTCAGGCCGAGACGTTGTTCGGACAAGAAGCACCGACGCAGTACGCGACGCCGATCAACGACATCCTCGCCGCCAATCCAGGCCTGAAGGTTCGCGACTACTGATCGCACGCATTCCCCGAGACAGCAAAACGGGCGCCACACCTTTCGAAGGTGTGGCGCCCGTTTCGGCGTTCGTGACGTCTAACCGGTAGAGCTGCTTACTGGAAGAGAGTTGTTCCGGCCGGAGCGTTCAGGACCTTGATCAGGTCCATGCCCGCGACGATTGCGGTTCCGCCGCCGGCGAGGATCGTACCGGCGACTCCACCGATACCGGCACCGGTGACCATGCCGGGGAGGCAGCCGATAACCAGGCCGGGCAGACCCACGATGCAACCGATGACTGCTCCGACGATCGTGCCGGTGAGGCTACCGATCTGCGTGGCAAGCCCGAGCTGTGACTGGAACTTCTCGATTGCCTTCTGATCCTCGTCAGGCGAAGCAACCGGGGTGAACTCGGCAGCGACCGGCTTCGGCTTGGAGCTGGCCGGGTCCAAGTTCGGCTTGAGGGTGAGGGTCTTGCCGTCCTCACTGACGGTCTCGTCGAACGGGAACTGAACGTCCCCGAGGTTGAACGCGAGCGGCAGGCTCACGAGAGTTGCGCCCTGGCTGTTCTGCAAGTCGACGTGTGTGCCGTCACCCGATACCCGGAATGCCCCGGCATCGATGGTGGTGACAACAGCCTGGTCGACGACCTCGGCGGTGTACGAAACGTCGGGTGACGTCTCCGGAGCTGCGTAAGAAGTACCTGCAGCGATGCCCGTAGCGGCAATGGTCATCGCTGCGATGGCCGCAGCTTTACGAATGAACATTTTTGATCCTCCCCGGGAGCGAGCGGGCGCAAGTCGATGACTCACACCACCCGTTTCCCCTGTGCGTGACGGGCGTAACGATAACAGCCGGTCGGTTGTCCTCACCTGCCCGGAAACCGAGTTAGGGCTGCCTGACAGAAAGGAGCCCGACGGCCACCGCCTAACGTGACGACCAGACATGTCTGCGTTTGACCAAGCCCGTCCGACGCAGAAGATTGATCTCTCCAGGCCACGAGCGGTTACCAGTCGGTATCTACAGGCTGGTAATGCTAGTTACTGGCGGGTAACATAACGCAGGTTAGTATCAGTGGGCTGTCCCGAGGTGGCCGACGCGTCGCCCTGAAACGAAAGGCCGCGACATGAATGCCCTGACGATTACGTTGGGCACGATTGGTGCTCTGCTGAGCTTGGTGTGTTGGTACATCTTCCTCTCAGGCGCGCTGAGGATGTTCAACACCGTGCGCATCGGCCAGTCGGCACCCGATCGATGGCGCCCGTTCTTCCCTCGCTTCAAGCAGATGATCATCGAGTTCATCGCGCACACGCGCATGAACAAGTTCCGCAGCGTCGGCTGGGCCCACTGGCTCGTCATGGTCGGCTTCCTCGGCGGATTCCTGCTCTGGTTCGAGGCTTACGGCCAGACGTTCAACCCCGAGTTCCACTGGCCCATCTTCGGTAACACGTGGGCGTGGCACCTGTGGGACGAGATCCTGGGCCTCGGCACCGTCATCGGTATCACCACGCTGATTGTGATCCGTCAGCTCAACCACCCGCGCCTGCCTGCGCGCCTGTCCCGGTTCGGCGGCTCCAACTTCAAGGCCGCCTACGTCATCGAGGGCATCGTCCTGCTCGAGGGCCTGGGCATGATCATGGTCAAGGCCGGCAAGATCGCGACCTACGGTCACGCCAACCCGTGGACCGACTTCTTCACCATGCAGGTCGCCAAACTGCTTCCCGCCAGCCCCGTCATGATCTCGGTGTTCGCGTTCGTCAAGCTGATGACCGGCATGATCTGGCTCGCGATCGTGGGCCGCAACATCACCTGGGGCGTCGCCTGGCACCGCTTCTCCGCGTTCTTCAACATCTACTTCAAGCGTGAAGACGACGGCACCGTCGCGCTCGGCGCGGCAAAGCCCATGATGTCCAAGGGCAAAGTCCTGACGATGGAGAACGTCGACCCCGACACAGACACTCTCGGCGCCGGAAACATCGAAGACTTCTCCTGGAAGGGCTGGCTCGACTTCACCACCTGCACCGAGTGCGGGCGTTGCCAGTCCCAGTGCCCTGCTTGGAACACCGGAAAGCCGCTCTCCCCCAAGCTGCTCATCATGTCGCTGCGTGACCACGGCTACGCCAAGGCCCCGTACCTGCTCGCTGGTGGACGCAAGGACATGGGCGGCGACGAGATCGGACTCGTCGACAGCGAAGGCAACGTCAAGGAAGCCGCACTCGCAGCCATCCCCGAGGCCGCACGCCTCGAGGCCGACCGCAAGCTCGTCGGTGAAACCGTCGAAGGTGAGATGGCCCCGGTCATCGACGCCGAAACCTTGTGGAGCTGCACCAACTGCGGCGCCTGCGTCGAACAGTGCCCCGTCGACATCGAACACGTCGACCACATCATCGACATGCGTCGCTACCAGGTCCTGATCGAATCGGAGTTCCCCTCCGAGCTCGCCGGCCTGTTCAAGAACCTCGAGAACAAGGGCAACCCCTGGGGCCAGAATTCCAAGGACCGTCTCAACTGGATCAACGAGATGGACTTCGAGATCCCCGTCTTCGGCAAGGACGCCGACAGCTTCGAGGACTACGAGTACCTCTTCTGGGTCGGCTGCGCCGGCGCCTACGAAGACCGTGCCAAGAAGACCACCAAGGCCGTCGCCGAACTCCTTGCCACCGCGGGAGTGAAGTTCATGGTCCTCGGCGCCGACGAAACCTGCACCGGCGACTCCGCACGTCGTGCCGGCAACGAGTTCTTGTTCCAGCAGCTCGCAATGCAGAACATCGAGATGCTCAACTCGGTCTTCGACGGTATCGAGCAGAAGAAGCGCAAGATCGTCGTCACCTGTGCGCACTGCTTCAACGCCCTCGGCAACGAGTACCCGGAGGTGGGCGGCGACTACGAGGTCGTGCACCACACTCAGCTGCTCAACCGTCTGGTGCGCCAGAAGAAGCTGATCCCGGTGGCATCCGTGAGCGAAGACGTCACCTACCACGACCCGTGCTTCCTCGGACGCCACAACAAGGTTTACGACGCTCCCCGTGAACTCATGGAAGCCTCAGGCTCCAAGCTGGTCGAAATGCCGCGTCACGGCGAACGTTCCATGTGCTGTGGTGCCGGTGGTGCTCGCATGTGGATGGAAGAGAACATCGGTAAGCGCATCAACGTCGACCGCGTCGACGAAGCGCTCTCCACCAACCCCAAGAAGATCGCCACGGGTTGCCCGTTCTGCCGCGTCATGCTCACCGACGGCGTCACTGCCCGCCAGGAGCAAGGCCAGGGCGAAGGCGTCGAGGTCGTCGACGTCGCGCAGCTGATGCTGAACTCCGTCACCCGCCTCGATCCCGCCCAGCTCGGCGAGAACATCAAGGTGATCCCGCGTGAGAAGGCCCCGGTCGCTGCTGAGGCAAAGGCTGAGACTGTCGAGCAGGATCGGGTCGCCGAAGTCGAGGAAGCCGCCGCGACTCCGGAAGCCAAGGCTGCACCGGCAGGCAAGGGTCTGGCCATGAAGGGCCTCGCCAAAGCACCAGGCGCAAAAGCTCCCGGCGCCAAGGCACCAGGCAAGGGCCTCGGAATGGCCGGCGGGGCAAAGGCTCCCGGCGCCAAGAAGGCGGCTCCCGCCGCAAGCGCGGAAGCTCCCGCCGCCGAAGCTGCTGCACCGGCCACACCTGCGGCAAAGCCCAAGGGGCTCGGTCTTGCGGGCGGAGCCAAGGCTCCCGGCGGCAAGGGACTGCAGATGAAGGGCGCCGCCAAGGCACCCGGAGCAAAGGCCGCTGCCGCACCGGCAGCGGAAGCACCGGCAGCTGAGGCTGCTGCACCCGAAGCTGCTGCGCCCGTCGCCAAGCCGAAGGGTCTGGGCCTGGCGTCCGGCGCCAAGGCTCCCGGAGGCAAGGGACTGCAGATGAAGGGCGGGGCCAAGGCTCCTGGCGCAAAGGCTGCACCTGCTGCTGAAGCACCTGCCGCTGCTCCGGCTGCACCCGCCGAGGCACCCGCAGAGGCTCCGGCCGCCGAGGCGGAAGCCCCGAAGGCTCCACCGGTCGCCAAGGCCGGCGGACTCGGATTCAAGTCGGGCGCAAAGGCTCCCGGCGCTCGGAAGGCTGCTCCTGCTGCAGCCCCGGCGCCAGCTGCGGCACCGGCTCCCGAGGCCGAACCCGTGAAGGCAGAACCCGCCGCCGAACCTGTGAAGGCAGAACCCGCCGCCGAACCTGTGAAGGCAGAACCCGCTGCCGAAGCACCTGCTGAAGCGTCCGCACCCGCGGAAGCTCCGGCTCCTGCTGCCGCGCCGCCCGCCCCCAAGGCAGGTGGGCTCGGATTCAAGGCCGGCGCAAAGGCTCCCGGCCGCAAGAAGTAACCGCTCCACACGCGAATGCCCTCACCGTCATGGTGAGGGCATTCGTGTTTGTGTGGGGAGCCAATCCCGACCGAGCACCCTTTCCCGCGACTCAACACACCTTGCTCTACGCGGAAAGCGGTGCTCGCCGTGGACAAGTGGTGCTCACTCCCCCGCTGCCAAATCGAGGTCGCCCTGTCAATCTGCGACAAGCATCACCGCACCGCGCGCACGCCCGACGCCCCTTTCCTGCTGCCGTCCGATGACGTATCGCCCCGGAGCGATTCCGGTCGCGCCGTGCTCCGGATGGATCAGGTACGCGGTCACTCGGGTGTCGAGCATGCCGAGCGCAAGGCCCCGAGCATCTTTCACCGGCGTCGACCACGTGCACTCCCCTTCGTCTGCAACCAGACTGTGGGGGTTACCGCCCGCCGCGCTTCGCAGCAACTCCACTCCCGAGAGCGGCACTCTCACAGAGCGTGTCCACGGCAGAGGCGCCACGATATTTGCGAGCAGCGAAAACGGGATCACGATGAGATCGCCCTGCGCCTGAAGTCCGTCGATCACAGGAATGGACACTTCCTGGTCCAGGTAGTCGAAGACATCGAGGCCGGTGAGGGTGGTGAGAGCGGACAAGGTCATGTTCGAGTTCATAAGTATCACCAAGGGTTTGAGGATTGAGGGTTTGAGGATTGGGGCTTGAGGGGTCGAGATTCAGGTTCGACGAACGAGACGGGAGTAATCGGCGCCGGTGATGCCGTAAGTCCAACCGGCGGCATCCAACGCGGAGGTAAACCATCCGGGTACGTGAAGGCCGTATCGACGCCGATGCCCGTCGCGTTCGAAAGAACCGTTGACCGCGAGGAGAATGCGTCCACTTCGGCCCCAGCCCTCCGGTGACGCGTAGAGCTGCAGCAGGCAACCGACATTACCGGGATCGTCGGCTTGGTCGACCAGTGTCAGGCCGGCCAGCTCGATGTAGGAATCCCACCCGATCCGCTCGATTGCACATCGACGGATCTCTACATTGCGCTCGTGTGCGATGCGTTCGGCGGTCGGTTCGAGCACTACCCAGTCGGGAACGATCGCTCCGTGCAGAACGAACGCCTTTGTTCCGTCTGCGAATTCGAGTGCCGGGGAATCAGAGTGGTGGAGTCGGCGTTCTCCCCGCGCACTGCCCGGTATCCGCTCCGAGTGCAAGACCCTGGGTCGTTCCGCCATGATGCACACGTCGTCGAACGCCCACCACCACCCGGTCGAGTCAGCCAGTGCGGTCTGCACATCGAGAAGTTCACGGTCTTCCGAGCGGAAGGTCGCAAGACCGTATCGATGGCATGTGTCGTAGTACGCGATTCGATGGGCGTCCTGCTGCCCGTACCAGGTCACTCCGCCCGCCACCGGGGTCGACATCGTTCGTATCGCAGCCGCGACGCCGTCGAACAGTGTGGTGTGCAACGATTCCCAGATTGCGGATCTGATGATCCGCGCTGGATTAACGCGGCGCTGAGTCGACCCCCGCTGATCCGACCCCTCGGACACGCTGGCACCAACGCCCCCGAACGCGCGACGTTCCATCTCCCAGCGTTCTATCTGCCAGTCAATGCTCCGACGTTCGATACGCGCGTTCATACGTCGGCGCGACGCCGAAAACATGCTCGCGATGTGCCCGCAAGCGCAGTCGAGTCCAGTGCCGTCGAAGGACATCTTGTTCGACAGACCTTCGGCGGCGATCAGATCCGATCCAGCAGAGGGCGACTGAACCCAGACGAACTCCGGTTTCGGGAGCCCGGATCGTCGGTATAGTTGCGCGACAGCAGATTCTGCAGTGGATCGATCGGCCGGGCGTGTACACAGACCGCGTTCGAGCCATACGTCGCGGACTGTTTCCAAGGCCTGATTGTCTTCATCGAAGATATCGATGTTCTCGGTCGATGTCGCTCGACGTGACGTCGACGAGCGAAACGGTGCGGCGCTCACGCGACGGTGGCGGTGTCCGCCTTTCCTGTAGTCATAGTTCAACAGCCTGGCACGCAAACGCTCCGGACGCAAGGGTTGCCTAGAGTGCGACACCGAGAACCTGCCACCGTTTCCCCACACCCAACACCCTCTCCAGCGACGCGAAACCGGTTCGAACTGTGGACAAGTGGTGTTCACTCACGGCTATCCACAGCCCCGGGTTCACGGCTTCCTTTCCAGCGCCGGGCGCAGCAAGATCGATCGGTATGGGGGAACAAATACGCATCATCCGTCGGCCAGAGCAACTGTCGACAGGTCGTACCGATTCCGAGATCCGGCAGGCCTGCGCGAGTGGAAATTGGTCCAGAATCCATCGCGGTGCCTACGTACCCAGCGACCACCTGTCCCACCTCGACGCATACGGGCTACATCGATTGCGCGTCGAGGCTGTGGCCGGTACCGCTTCGGCACATGCAGCGGTCAGCCACATCTCGGCAGCGGTGGTGCACGGCTTCGAACTCTGGAACACTCCGCTCGAAGTTGTGCACCTCTCTCGGGACCGACGAGGCGGTGGCCGTAAATCCGCTCGACGACACGTGCACTCGGTATCGTTCACCGACGACGAGGTCACCCACGTCGACGGCCTACGCGTCACGACGCCGGCACGAACTGTTGCGGATCTCGCGAGGACGCTCCCTTTCGAACCGGCTCTCGTGGTGGGCAATTCAGCATTGCACCGTTCAGCGTTGACCAAAGATGCAGTTGCGGCCTCGCTTGCACTCAGCCCGAACCATCCGCGCCATCGACATGCGCTCCACGCGCTCACCGCGATGGACTCGCGCATCGAAAGCGTCGGCGAATCACGGAGCCTCGCATTGTTCCTGCAGGAGCACTTTCCACTCCCCGAACCCCAGGTCGAAATCCACGACGCTCGAGGGTTGGCCGGCCGCGTCGACTTCCTGTGGCGTGAGCAGCGCACCATCGGAGAGTTCGACGGCCGCATCAAATACGGCCGACTGGTGCCCGCCGGGCGCAGCGCCGAGGACGTGCTCTGGAACGAGAAGCTCCGCGAAGACCGACTCCGTGACGCGGGGTGGGAAGTCGCGAGGTGGACGTGGGCCGACCTGTCGACCCCGTCACTGGTGGCAGGTCGGATCCTCGCGGCCTTTGCGCGCAGCCGCGGGGCCGTCAGCTACTGATCGCAGGCTTCCACAGCTCGAGCGTCGCAATGCCGGGTGGGGTGAATCCGAGCACCTGCCCGTAGAAGGACAGCTCGGCGTTGCGTGAGCTGATGATGGTCGACTGCTTGCGGAATCCGTGAGATTCACCCTCGTAGGCCAGGTAGGCATGCGGAATACCCTTGGTCACCAGAGCATCCCGGAATCGCTCCGCCTGCGAAGGTGGCACGATCGGATCGTCGAGACCCTGGAGCAGCAACACCGGGCAGTTCAACCCGTCGACGTTGTTGAGCGGAGCACGTTCCGCGTACAGGTCGGCAGATTCCGGCAGCGGGCCGATCAAACCGTCGACATAGCGCGATTCGAAATCGTGAGTTTCCTGCACGAACAGGTCCAGTTCGGCCACGCCGAAATAGGAAGCACCACAAGCGAACACGTCGGACGTCGTCAGTCCGGCCAGAACGGTCCATCCACCGGCAGATCCGCCTTCGATGGCAAGGCGGGCCGGATCGGCAAGCCCTTGCTCGGCCAACCCGGTGACGGCGGTGACGACGTCCTGCACGTCGACGACACCCCACTGTCCGCGCAGCCGGTTGCGGTACTCACGTCCGTAGCCGGTCGACCCGCCGTAATTCACATCGACGACGCCGATTCCGCGGCTGGTGAAGAAGGCGTAGACGAGGTTGAGGGCCGGGGCGACGTGCGCCGTCGGCCCACCGTGAACAAACGCAACGTATGGCGGCAGTTCGCCGTCGAGTCCTTTGTATCGCGGACTGCGCGGCGGATACGCAACGGCGTGAACTTCTCGCCCGTGTCCGTGAGCCACGACAGCTCGCGCTTCCGGAAGGTATGCAGACTCGGGTAATTCTTCGACCGACGAACGGATTTCGGTGAGTTCGCCGGTACCGAGGTCGAACTCGCGTAACGCGCCCGCCAGTTTCGCGCCTCCCGAGGTGAGCAGCAACCGATCGCCGCGAACCTGCATGAGGCCGATGCTGGTGACACCTGGAATCGCGATGTCGCGCAGTTCCCCCGACGCCGGATCGAGTACCGCCAGCGTGTCGGTTCCCACCGTGCGTGCGGTGAGAAGGTGCCCGTTGTCGAGTTCGACGAACCAGCGCGCACCGAAGCGCCACTGTGGGCCACCGAAATCAGCATCCACCGGGCAGATCGGGGTGATCTTGCCGCCGACGCGATAGATGTTCCACCAGCCGCTGCGATCACTGATTGCGTAGAGTTCGTCGTCGGTGATCCACTCCGGTTGCAGGACGGACTCTTCAAGTCCGCCGATCAGCACGGAGCAGTTCTCAGCGACGCCGTCGACGAGTGGAGCTACCCGCAGTTCGGTACCGTCCCAGGGCATTTGCGGATGGTTCCACGCGATCCAGGCTATTTTGGTTCCACTCGGCGAAAGCCTCGGTGACGAGAGGAAGTCCGAGCCGCCGACGATCGAGCGAACCTTGCCGGAACCGTCCAGCGGAATCGCGCAGATATCGCGAGTGATCGCCCCGCCCTCCGCGTGCGCTTCCCGAACCGCCCACACCTCACCGTTCACGATCTGCAGGTCTGCGTATCGCAACGCGGCCGGCGACGCGGGTTCAGGCGTCAGAGCCCGCGGAGTGACTCCTTCGAGGATGTACACCCGTTGATCGGAGAATTCACTGAAGACCAGTTTTCCGGACTCGGTGACGGTCCAGGCGCCACCGCCGTACTCGTGAACCCTGGTCCGCGCGTTCCACGGCGCAGGGAGGATGTCGACGGGTTGGTTGTCGAGACCGGATCGACGGATCGATGTCCGACCACCCTCGGTCGGACGAAGTTCAGCCCACCAGATCTCGTCACCGACGTATCGTCCACCCTCGACAGGGTGGCCACCTGCAGCCAGATCCGCTGCTCCGATCGGAGAAGTCCACGATCCGTACGGGGCTGCAATCTGCTCGCTGGGGGTCATCGCTCGACAATAGCCAACTGGTCGCGCGACACGGTCCCCGACAATGCACTTGCACAGTGGTGGAATCATGTAACTCGTGAGCACACCAGAACCCGTCCGCCATCGTCAGCCGCAGCGCGAGCTGGAGCAGTCGTCGAAGCTCCAGAACGTCCTGTACGAAATCCGTGGGCCGGTGCACGCGCATGCCGCCCGGTTGGAGGCGGAAGGACACCGGATCCTCAAGCTCAACATCGGCAACCCGGCACCGTTCGGATTCGATGCTCCCGATGTGATCATGCGCGACATGATCGCCGCCCTGCCCTATGCGCAGGGCTATTCGGAGTCGAAGGGCATTCTGTCGGCGCGGCGCGCAATCGTGACGCGTTACGAGCTGGTTCCCGGCTTCCCCGAGCTCGACGTCGACGACATCTACCTCGGTAACGGTGTTTCCGAGCTGATCACGATGACCATGCAGGCCCTCCTCAACAACGGGGACGAGGTTCTGATCCCAGCGCCGGACTACCCGCTGTGGACTGCGATGACGAGCTTGTCCGGAGGCACGCCCGTCCATTATCTCTGCGACGAGGCCAACGACTGGAATCCCGATATCGCCGATATCGAATCCAAGATCACCGACAAGACCAAGGCTCTCCTCGTCATCAACCCGAACAACCCCACGGGTGCGGTGTACTCCATGGAGGTTCTGCAGCAGTTGGTCGATCTGGCACGCAAGCATCAGCTTCTGCTGCTCGCCGACGAGATCTACGACAAGATCCTCTACGACGACGCAAAGCACATCTCGCTGGCAACACTTGCCCCGGACCTGCTGTGCCTGACGTTCAACGGCCTCTCGAAGGCCTACCGCGTCGCCGGCTACCGCTCCGGCTGGGTGGCGATCACGGGCCCGAAGGATCACGCCGCCGGCTTCCTCGAGGGACTCGACCTCTTGGCGTCGACCCGCCTGTGCCCCAACGTCCCCGGACAGCACGCCATTCAGGTCGCCCTCGGCGGACACCAGAGCATCGAAGACCTGATCCTGCCCGGCGGCCGCCTGCTCGAGCAGCGCGACGTCGCGTGGGAGCGATTGAACATGATTCCGGGTGTTTCGTGTGTGAAACCCCGCGGTGCGCTCTACGCGTTCCCTCGTCTGGATCCGAACGTCTACGAGATCCACGACGACGAGAAGTTGGTTCAGGACCTGCTTCTCCAGGAGAAGATCCTGATGGTTCAAGGCACCGGGTTCAACTGGCCGAACCACGATCACCTTCGGATCGTCACCCTTCCGTGGGCCCGGGATCTCGCCGTGGCCATCGAGCGATTCGGCAACTTCCTCACCAGTTACAAGCAGTGATTTCGGCCCGTCGAATCGGGCAAAATCAGGTAAACAATTCGTTGTACAAATACCCCGTAAACGTAAAAGTGCGGCGTATTTGTGAGACCTTCGTCACAACATTCGCATACCAGGCGGTTTGATTGACACTTTAACTATTTAGTGACCTGCCCTGATGCGAAAACGGTCCAACCGGTACGTGATTCGTCGTGAAATTGGTAGTTGGACAACGCGCCAAACCCGATTGAAATTGGGTACATTGGTTATCAGCACTTCGGTGCCGCGAGCACCTGGTATCCCTCCCCCCCCTGTGGATACCAGGTTGGTGGCGGGGACAACCCCCCCCTGTTCCCCGCCACCCAGCTCGACCAATCCCAGTTTCGCCTGTTTCCCGGAAATCACCTGTGCCGACGCTGTCGTCGATCGACACTATCCGCAGAAGCTGACCATTCGCATCTGAGCCGATAACATTGCACCGGTGCAAATCCCCAGTCCGACACTCAGTTTCCGATGAGTCACGGCCACGGCCACGGTGGCCCCATTCAGATCGGCCCCACCGCATCACGCGTCGTCATCGGCTTGCTCGTCGTCATCGGCATGGTTGTCGTCGCGGCAGCTATCGCGCTGTGGCCGGACAAGAACACCATTCCCGTCCCGCTCCCCTTTCAGAATGCCGACGGCAGTTCGGTGGAGACCGAGGCGGGCACCGTCACGATGCAGGATCTCGGCGACTGCGGAAGTTCCTCCGCTGGAAGGGTATTCGTCGGTGCACCGCAACCGCCACCCACCTCCGCCTATCAGTGCCAGCGCAGTATCGTCGATATCGAGTCCGGGCCGAATGCCGGAACGAAGACACTCCTCGAGATCATCCCGGGTGCCGGACAACCGGATCTACGGGTCGGTGACCACATTCGCCTGGTGCGTCAGACCGACCCGAACGGAAACACGCAGTACTCCTTCGAAGACTATTCGCGTGGACTCCCACTGGCGCTGATCGTCATCGCGTTTGCCGTCGTCATCATCGCCGTTGCGCGGTGGCGCGGACTGCGCGCACTCGTCGGTCTGGTGATCGCCTTCGGCGTCGTCGTCGGGTTTCTCCTGCCCGCATTGCTCGACGGTAAGCCTGCGATACCGGTTGCACTGGTCGCCGGCGCGGTGATCTTGTACGCGGTTCTCTATCTGGCGCACGGTGTCTCACTCAAGACCAGTTCGGCTTTGCTCGGCACCCTTGCCGCGATGGTGCTCGCTGCCGTTCTCTCCTACCTCTGTATCGAACTGACGCACCTCACCGGGCTGTCCGAAGAGCAGAACACCAATGTGCAGACCTACATCGAGCACATCGACATCACGGGCCTGCTGCTGGCGGGCTTCATCATCGGATCGCTCGGTGTTCTCAACGACGTCACCATCACCCAGGCATCTTCGGCATTCGAGTTGGCCGAACTCGACAAGCACGCACCCCGCCGAAAGGTGTTCAGCGGGGCGATGCGGGTCGGACGCGATCACATCGCCAGCACGGTCTACACCTTGGTTCTCGCGTACGCCGGCGGGGCGTTGCCGCTGCTTCTGCTTTTCAGCGTCAGCGGGCGCCCTCTTCAGGACGTCCTGGTCGGTGACGCTGTAGCGATCGAAATCGTACGGTCCGCGGTCGGCGGGATTGCTCTGGCGCTATCTGTTCCGCTCACTACTGCTATCGCCGTGATTCTGGCTCGCCCACCCGGTAGTGCGGTCAAGGCCGGCCCCACGTCAGGCGGCCGACACTCTAAACGCTGAAAGCGAGCCTCAGAGTCCGGGAATCGGTGGGAGAACCGGTAACAGAATCGGCGGAAGCCCCGGAATGTAGATCGCGGGCGGTGGCGGCGCGGGAGCGGGCGCGGGCGGCACGTAAGTGTCCTGCACGACTGGCGGAGCCTCGACGACCGGAGGGGCTTCCTCCGTCGTCGTCGGGGGCGGGGTCGTTGTGGTCGTAGGCGGCGGGGTAGTCGTGGTCGTCGGCGGCGGCGTAGTCACCTCGGTTGCCACAGGTCCGGCATCCTCGGAATCGAAGACCTTTCCTCCGTAGCCCAATCCCAACCCCACGATCACGATCGCCGCGATCACACCGGCGCCGAGGCCCGCGAACCGTAGCGGGTTTCTCGGCTCTTTGGATGTCGATTCGACGGGTTGTGTCCCGGCGAGCCAGGACGGGTGTGCGGTTCCTGCCCCGGGTGCCTCGCCTTCGTACATCGCCGAGTACGCCTGGGCGTCAACCATCACAGCCTCGGTGTCGGCGTCATGTTCTGTGCCGAATCCGTCCGTGGCCTGATCACTGTCGGCGACCGCGAGATCTGCGGCCGGATCGAATCGTTGCTCGTGTCGGTTCGGTCGCGGCTGAGGCAGTTCCGCCGCGTAAGGGCTCGGCACCTGTTCCTGCGGAACGGACTTCGTGCCGGAAGCGGCTTCGGACAAGGCATTCGGCCGCTCCGATTCCGCGAGCGTTGCCACCCCTCCGTGGCTGAACGCCTGAACCGGAACGGGTACCTCCGCCGGGGTGTGGATCGGATACGGCGCAAAGATCGGCGCTACAGCCGGAACCTGAACCGGGGCAGATACCGCGCGCGCCGATGGCGTCATCGACGACTCCGCGATCAGCGCAGCACCTTGCGCCGTCACGAGTTCCGGCTGCTCGGGCGCGATGAGGGGGCACTCCAGCCACGCGGCGAGGGTCGCCCGCACGATCGGAATGCGTGCACCGCCACCGATCAGGAGAATCGCGTCGGGGTTACGGCCGGACGTTGCGATGACCTCTCGTATCTCGCGTGCGAAGGCCTCCACCGACGTGACGACCAACGAATCGAAAACTTCCCGCGACAGCAGGAGAAGCCCGCCGGGCCCGGGCAGGCACACCGCACTTCGTGAGGACAGCTGTTCCTTCGCGAGTCGGCATCGCGCCTGCAGTTCGGCATCGCCGCCCGGGTCGGCCGGCGTAGCTATACGGCGACGCACGGTCTGATCCGAGTAGACGAGCTCGTCGAAGTGATCTCCGCTGACCCGCGTCGACCGGGCGGTGACGACGGTAGACCGCATCTGCCTGTCCACAATGCTGATCGTCGATCCAGAACTACCGATGTCGACGACGACGAGTGTGCTCTGGTCGGTCAGCGCGCCGGACTCCTCGAGCATTCGAAGCGTCGCGACTACTTCCGGAACCAGCTCGAAGTTGTCGATGCCTTTCTGTTCGAACGCTGATTGGAGTGCGCCGGCCTGCGCTTGATCCCGGTAGGCGACGACCGTCTTGCTGCCGAGATCGGCATTCTCTGTCAAAGCCACGCCGGTTGCCTCCGCTGCGACTTCCTCCGGAATCTCACGACCGCGATCGACCGCTCTGGATCGGAACACCGGACCACTGTGGTCGGGCGTCCCCGGGCGCGCCAAACGCACAGCGCTGGCTCCCACCGTCACACCCAAAACCAAGTTCATGATCCACCTTCGTCGACCGGCGACGGGTTCCGTCAGCAGACCCCGTCATTCCCCGGCCGGAAGTCTACCCACTGGGCATGGTCTGCGAGGTTCGCGCATCTCACCTAAGGCCTTCTCGCAGCTATTTTTTCGCAACCTGGACGGTCGACCTACCGCCCCAATCCGCGGTAGTTCCAACCGGCGCCGCGCCACAGGTCCGGATCGAGGCAATTTCTGGCGTCAACGATCACCCGCCGCCGAACGAGTGGTTCCAAATCGCCGGGCACGAGTGAGGCGAACTCGTCCCATTCCGTGGCGATCAAGACCACATCAGCATTTCTGCAAGCTTCTGACGTGGAGGTTGCATAGTGAAGGGTGGGAAACAGTCGGCGAGAATTGTCCATGGCCTTCGGATCGAAAACGGTGACCGCTGCCCCGTGCAACTGCATCATTCCGGCAACGTTGAGCGCAGGCGAATCGCGCACATCGTCGGATTCGGGCTTGAACGCGGCCCCCAGCACCGAGATGTTAGCTCCCAGCAAACTGCCGTCGCAGGCTGCCGTCACCAGTTCCACAGCTTTTGTGCGTCGTCGCATGTTGATGCTGTCTACCTCGCGGAGGAAGTACAGAGCCTGGTCGACACCCAATTCCCCGGCGCGTGCCATGAACGCCCGAATGTCCTTCGGCAGGCAACCACCGCCGAACCCCAAGCCCGCATTGAGGAACCGTCTACCGATCCGAGCGTCGTACCCGAGAGCGTCGGCCAACATCGTGACGTCGGCGCCGGTCGCCTCGCACACCTCCGCAATCGCATTGATGAAGGACACCTTGGTCGCGAGAAACGCGTTCGCAGATCCCTTGACCAACTCGGACGTCGCCAGATCGGTCACGAGGAACGGCACCCCCGCGCCCAGTATCTCGGCATACACCTCGCGAAGAACGCCTTCGGCGTTTCCCGGCCGGTCACGATCGATCCCCAGAACCAACCGGTCAGGGCTCAAGGTATCCGCGATCGCGTGTCCTTCACGCAGGAACTCCGGATTCCAGGCCACCTCTACCGAGCCACCCGCCGGCGAATTCGCTCGGAGTCGCTCGCCGAGAGCCGCTGCCGTGCCTACCGGCACCGTCGACTTCCCGACTATCAGCGAAGGCTTTCGCAACAACGGCGCCAACATGTCGATCACCGAATGAACATGACTGAGATCTGCGGCGTACTCCCCCTTCTTCTGGGGCGTCCCCACACCGACAAAATGGATGTCGGCAAAATCCGCGGCATCGGCGTAGGAAGTCGTGAACTGCAGCCGACCCGACGCCAGATTCTTCTCGAGCATGTCGGTCAGACCCGGCTCGAAGAACGGGACCTCCCCACGAGACAACTTGTCGACCTTGGACTGGTCGATGTCGACTCCCAGCACGTCGTGACCAAGTTCGGCCATACACACTGCGTGGGTCGCCCCCAGGTATCCCGTTCCGAACACGGTCATCTTCATGTGTAGTTGGTATGCGTCCGAACTTTCCGAAACGCGTACGCCAGGTGGGCGCGAAACCAACATCGGGCGTACGACGAGTGCGTCGCGCGTGCAACCTATGCTTCTGCCATGCACGTTCTCTTCGTTTGTACGGGAAACATCTGCCGATCACCCACTGGCGAACGCCTTGCACGTGCTTATGCCGCCGAAGCCGGAGTTTCCGGATTCACCGCGTCGAGTGCCGGAACCCGGGCGATGGTCGGACACCCGATCGAGCCGACTGCTGCGAGGGTTCTCGCGGGGCTCGGCGGCGACCCCACGGAGTTTCAAGCCCGACGCATGACAACAGCGCTGGCCTCGGACGCCGACCTCATTCTCACGATGACCGAAAGTCAGCGAGACAAAGTCCTGGCGATGGCTCCGGCGCGCCTCAAGCGCACGTTCACACTTCGAGAAGCCGCACGGTTGGGCTCGCTCGCAGATGCAGCAACTGTCGAGGACCTCGCCGCCGCCAGACCCCGATTTCGTGCCGCCGAACCCGAGGACGTCATGGATCCGATGGGTAAGGAAGAGAACGTGTTTCACGAAATCGGACTTGAGATCGCCGATCTCCTCGGCCCGCTGCTCAGCCGACTTCGCTTCGGTGAGCGCTGAGAGCGGGCACCGCGGTCAACTGCGGTAGCGACTTGTCCGACTCGTAGTAGTAGCTGTACTCGTACGCATTGCGTCCGCGAGACGGCGTCATCGTGATGACAGTGCCCAGGACGTGTGCACCCACACTCTGTAGGTTTCCGACCGCGCGCGCCAGTTGATCGCGCTTCGTGGAGCCGTGTCGGGCGATCACCAGGGCACCGTCCGACATCGCGGCCAGGACCGCGGCATCCGTGACGGGTAGCAACGGCGAGGCGTCGATGATGACGTAGTCGTATCGCGCCCGCAGTTCATCGAGAACATGTTTGGCCGTGTCGGTGCCGAGTAGTTCGCTCGGGTTCGGCGGGATCGGTCCGGAGGCGAGCACTGTCAGCCCGTCGAATTCGGTCGGCTGAAGCACATCGTCCAGCGTCGCTTGACCGGAGAGCACCGAACTGACGCCGACGCTTCCGATCAACCCCAGATACTTCGACACTCGCGGCTTCCGGAGGTCGCCTTCCATCAGGCACACTGATTTACCGGCCTCCGCCAAGACAAGAGCGATGTTCACGGCGGTCGTCGTCTTACCCTCGGAGGGAAGCGAACTCGTGACGACAATGACACGCGGTGGATGATCCACCTCGAGGAACTGAAGGTTGGTGCGCAATTCACGGAAGGCTTCGGCACTCACGGAATTTCCGTCACTGAAAGTGATCGCATGGTTGACTTCGACGACTTTGTCGAACGGGATCGTGCCCACCATTGCCGAACCCGCAATCTCTTCCACCGTTCGACGATCCTTCACCGTGTTGTCGAGTCGATCGCGAATCAACGCAAGCGCGATTCCCGACACCAGTCCCGCCACTGCTCCGAGAGCGAGATTGCGCGAAGTCTTGGGCGAAACGGGAACAGACGGCTCTTGGGCCTGTTGCTCGACGACCACACGTGCAGGCGGCGTTCCGCCGTTCTCGGGTGTCTCCAGTTCCTTTGCCAGTGCGACGAATTCGGACGACAGAGTATTTGCGATCTCTCGCGCGAGCTCCGGTGAAGGATCCTTGACTCCGAGGTCGATCAACACAGTGTCGGGCGCCGACGTCGCAGTGACCTTGGAGGCCAACTCTTCAGCCGACATCCCGCCGACCACCCTCGGTCCCAGTTCGTCGATCGTCCGCTGCGCAAGTGTCCGGCCGGTCAGGAGTTTTGTATAGGACAGAACTCGCTGCTGTGAAAGTTGACTGCCCTGCAGTGCCTCGTTGACCGAGGTACCCGCCGACGTCGAAACGAACAGCCTCGTCGAGGCCTGGTAAACGGGCGTCGAAAGAAGAGAAGCGCAAAGGGCTCCCAGGATTCCGAGCACGGTTACAGCAGCGACTATTCGCCATCTGGCTTGCAATATCTTCAGGTAGTCGACAATTTCCATCTTGATGTCTCCTTCGGCTCACGCATGTCCACTGCGGGTCTGAGCGGTCTTTGCCGGTCAGACCGCGAGGGCGAACCGGGCTTTCTCAATTTCGATATCGATCAGCTGCGACGGACGAAACGTCCTGTGCTCACGGGCGTCCCAGTCCGCGGTAGTTCCAACCTGCGCCTCGCCACTCGTCGGGGGAAAGGCAATTGCGCCCGTCGACGATCACCTTCTTGCGAACGACTGCATCGAGATCGGACGGCTGCAACTTCAAAAATTCGGGCCACTCGGTCAACACCAGGACGACATCGGCGCCTTCGCACGCCTCCAACGCATTTGCCGAATAGGTCAACGTCGGGAACAGCGCACGCGAATTGTCCATGGCCTTCGGGTCGTACACGTTCACTGCTGCGCCTTGAAGCTGAATCTGACCCGCGACGTTGAGCGCCGGCGAATCACGAACGTCGTCCGAGTCCGGTTTGAACGCGGCACCCAGAACTGCGACTCTCGCACCGAGAAGCGATCCGCATGCCTCCCGCGCCAGTTCGACCATGCGTGTCCGTCTGCGCATGTTGATGTTGTCGACTTCGCGTAGGAACGTCAGTGCTTGGTCGGCGCCGAGTTCACCGGCGCGAGCCATGAAGGCACGGATGTCCTTGGGTAGGCAACCGCCGCCGAAACCAATTCCCGCGTTGAGGAATCGACGTCCGATCCGAACGTCGTACCCGATCGCGTCGGCGAGCACTGTGACGTCGGCGCCAGCAGCCTCGCACACTTCGGAAATCGCGTTGATGAACGAGATTTTCGTGGCCAGGAATGCATTCGCTGACGCTTTGACCAACTCGGACGTAGCGAGGTCCGTGACGAGAAAGGGAATTCCCTCATCGAGGAGGTCTGCATAAACCTCGCGCGCAGCAGATTCCGCGCGACCGTGTCGACCGCGGTCGACCCCGAGCACCAGACGATCTGGATGCAATGTGTCCTGGACGGCAAACCCCTCGCGCAGAAACTCGGGATTCCATGCGACTTCGACGCCGTCACCAACCGGTGCCAGTTCCCGCGCGCGCTTACCGAGCCGTTCCGCGGTTCCCACCGGCACCGTGGACTTCCCGAAGATGACCGCGGGTTTGGTGAGCAGCGGTGCCAGAGTTTCGATCACGGCATCCACGTAGACCATGTCAGCGGCGAACTCACCCTTCTTCTGCGGCGTACCGACCCCGAGGAAGAACACGTCCGCAAATTCAGCGGCTTCCTCGTAAGACGACGTGAACTTCAGCCTTCCTCGATCGATGTTTCGTCGTAGGACCTCGCCCAAACCTGGCTCGTAGAAAGGAACTTCCCCTGCTGCCAGTTTCTCCAGCTTTGCCGCGTCGACATCCACTCCGAGGACCTCGTGACCGAGTTCGGCCATACACGCCGCGTGTGTCGCGCCCAGGTATCCCGTGCCGAAAACTGCTATGCGAGTGCTCATGTTGCTCGATCTGCTTTCTCGACAGTGTGTGAAGTGTTGATGGGATGGGTAATTCAGGTGCGCACGGCACCGATGTTGTCTCGGTACCACGAGACCGTCGACGCGATTCCTTCGCGCAATCCGATTGTCGGCCGCCATCCGAGTTCACGAATCATGCTCACGTCCAGAAGTTTCTGCATTGTTCCGTCAGGCTTCGAGGTGTCCCACCGCGTCTCGCCGGTGTATCCGACCTCGTCGGCGACCATCGAAGCGATCTCACGAATTGTGTGGTCCTCGCCGGTTCCCACGTTGACGTGCGATGCACCGTCGTAGTTGTCGAGCAGATGCAGACACGCCGACGCCAGATCGTCGACATGCAGAAATTCACGTCGAGGATTGCCACTCCCCCAGTTGACAACCAACGGCACTGCGGATGACTGCGCCTCGTCGTAGCGCCGAACGAGGGCGGGAAGTACATGCGATCCACGCGGCGAGAAATTGTCTCCCGGGCCGTACAGGTTGGTGGGCATCGCCGAGATCCACGATCGACCATGCTGCCGCCTGGCAGCTTGAACATGGAGTATTCCCGCAATCTTTGCTATTGCATAGGCGTCGTTGGTCGGCTCGAGATGCCCGGTGAGCAGGTATTCCTCCTTGATCGGCTGCGGCGCCAATTTCGGGTAGATGCACGATGATCCGAGGAACAGGAGACGCTCGACGCCGTGTGCAAGGGCAGCGTCGAGCACGTTCACCTGGATACGAAGATTCTCCGACAGGAAGTCGACGAGGAACGTGCTGTTCGCCGCAATCCCACCAACTTTTGCTGCTGCAAGGATCACGTTGGTCGGCTTTTCGCGGGCGAAAAAATCGAAAACAGCTTCCCGCTCACGCAGATCGAGTTCGGCGGAGGTCTGTCCGAGCAACCGTGAGAAGCCGGCAGATTCCAGTTTTCGCCACACCGAAGAGCCGACCAAACCTCGGTGTCCAGCCACGTAGAACGGTGCGCCTCGATCGAGTGGTCGCGCTGCGAATGAATCACTCATCGCGTCGCCAACCAGTCGGGAAGTGCCGGAGTGTCGATCCACGGGCGCCCTTCATGTTCGAGCGCTTCGATGTCTGCCTCGACCATGATTCGAGCCAGTTCGGGTGTGTGCACGCCGGCCTTCCAACCGAGTTTGCGCTCGGCATGGCTCGGATCCCCGATCAGTGCGTCCACCTCGGTCGGCCGAAGATACCGTTCGTCGAATCGAACGTGGTTCTCCCAGTTCAGACCTGCGTGTTCGAAAGCGACTGTGAGGAAGTCGCGCACCGAGTAGTTGCCACCGGTGGCCAGCACAAAATCCTCAGGCTCGTCGACCTGCAGCATGCGCCACATTCCCTCGACATACTCCGGCGCGTACCCCCAATCGCGTATCGCATCGAGATTACCCATGTACAGATGATCCTCGATCCCGGCCTTGATACGTGCGACTGCCCGCGTGATCTTGCGCGTCACGAACGTCTCGCCGCGCCTGGGGGACTCGTGATTGAACAGAATTCCGTTCACCGCGAAGATTCCGTACGCCTCACGGTAGTTCTTGGTGATCCAGTACGAGTACACCTTCGCCGCACCGTAGGGCGAGCGTGGATAGAACGGTGTCTCCTCGTTCTGCGGTGGTGGTGTGGCACCGAACATCTCAGAGCTCGACGCCTGGTAGAACCGGCAGTCGAGTCCGGCCATCCGAACCGCCTCCAGTAGTCGGATCGACCCCACACCTGTCGTGTTCCCCGTGTGTTCGGGTTCGTCGAAGCTGACTCTGACGTGAGACTGCGCAGCGAGGTTGTATACCTCGTCCGGTTTGATCTGCGCGAGCAGCGTCACCAGGCGCGCTCCGTCACTGAGGTCACCGTAGTGAAGGAAAAGCCGTGCATCCGCATGGTGGGGGTCCACATAAATGTGGTTGATCCTCGAAGTATTGAACGTCGACGATCGACGGATCAGTCCGTGAACCTCGTAGCCTTTGGAGAGCAGCAACTCGGCGAGGTAAGAGCCGTCCTGTCCCGTGATTCCGGTAATCAGTGCGCGTTTCATCCTGCGTTCCTTCCGTTGCGGGACAGCCCGCCTGATAGTTGCGAAACCACGGTTGTGGTCCGTATTCCTCCGAATCGCCCGGCAGTCTTGATCTCGCTCATGTGCGTCCCCCCGAACGGCCGAGGAACTTTCGAATGTCACGCGATGCCAACCGAACGAATGTCGAGTTACCGAACAGGTAGCGCCGCCACAGACGTTTGGGTTCCGATGCAAGTCGATACAGCCACTCGAAACCCGAGTTCTGGACGAAAGATGGTGCCTCCGAGACAGTTCCGGCCAAGAAGTCGAAGGCCGCGCCGACACCGACGGCCACGTAGTCGGTTCGATCCGCTATCGCCTTCGTGACAAAATCCTGCTTCGGAGCTCCCAAGCCGACCCACACGATGTCCGGGGCCGACGGACCGACCTTCGTGATGATGTCATCGACGAACTCCTTGCTGAACGCGGCAAACGGCGGGGCATAAGTGCCAGCCACCTCGATGCCCGGGTATAACTCCTCGACTCGATCCGTCAAGAGGCTCAACGTCTCTTCTGTCGTGCCGACAAAGTGGTGACGGAGGCCGTAGCGGCGCCCCTTGTCCAGGGTGGCCTCGAAGAACGACGGACCCCGGACTGGTCGAACACCGACGTGATCGGAAGCGGTGCCGCCGATCAGGCGCATCACCCAGTTGACCGGGGTTCCGTCTGCGAAGTTCACACCGGGACCCTTCAAAACCGCGGAGTAGTCGCGATCGCTGTGCGCCGCCGACACGCAGTAGGAATTCGACAACCTCACGGAGACTCCGGTTCCCGCTCCCTCTCGTCTGTCGTTGACTACCCAATCGGTAGCTCCCTCGAGATTGGTCGCGGCAAACGGAATGCCACCCACCTCGATGACCTCGAACGGACTGCTCATCTGTCTCACCACTTCTTCGAGTTCGTTTGTTGACGTTCATTGCACTGGCCGTAACTGCGCGACAAGACCGATGTCAACCGAGATCGAGTCCAATCACGCTGTGGTTCAAAGAAAGAAAGTTCTGTCTCGACAACCGATCGAGCGATACGAGAGGCGAGAGTCGAGGCCGGAGCAACCGGGATCGCCACGGCGTTACTACCGGCCAGTGTCGGCACACCGCCGAGATCCAAACAGACCACCGGGAGGCCCACCGCAGCCGCTTCGGCCGCCACCCAGCCGCCCGAATCGTGCATGCTCGGGAAGAGCAGAACGGAGGAGGCCCCCATCTCGCCCACCACTTCCGATCTGTCGAGCCACCCGCGAAGCGTGACCTGACCGCGCCGATACGGAAGCGACTTCTCGATCCGCCCGCGGGCGGGTCCCTCCCCGACAAAGGTCATGGACCACTCGGCGCCCAAATGCTCGAGCGCGTCCAGAATCAGGTCGATTCCTTTGTACTGCAACAGTCTTCCTACGAACAAGAGCCTTCGTTTCGGCCTGGGTACCGCTTGCTTCTCGATTCCGTCGTAGTCCAGAACACAATTGGGTTGGATGACGACGTTGCGTGCCCGCGGTGCGCCACGCCCGCTGTCGGAGTTCATCGCGATGAAAGTGTCGACTCGTCCGGCCATGAAGACATGTGTCAGTGACCGAACGGCTTTCGTCGAGCAGGTTCGAACTGCCGTGGTTGCCAGATACCGCATACCGATGCGCTTGGCGAGCGGCATCGGCGGGTAGGTGTTGCCCCCGGCAGGCCCCCATACGAGTCGTGCGCCGCCGGCTCCACCGAACAGCACCGGTGGTGGCAGCCAGTCGGAGGCGAAAGTTGCATGGTGCAGGACGTCGAAGTTTGCCGCTTCACGCCGAACGAACAGTGAAGTGTGCCAGAGCCATCGGAGGTATCGACCGTACGATCCGGCTTCTTCCGCGGTCAAAGTCGCTATTCGCACGACACGAACTTCGCAACCGAGCTTTTCACACTCCGATTCCAAAGCAGGAGCCTCACCGGAGCGAGTCACCACCGTGATCGACTCACACAGTTCGGAAGCCGCCGAGAGAAGCGCCCAACCCGCACCGGATTCACTCCCCTGATTCGGATCGCAGGCGTATGCCGTCATCAACAACCGTGTCATCGCGCTACCACCAGCCTCTGTGCGCGCGGCTTCCGAGAATCGCGGCGGCTGAATCGCTCTGAGAACCAACCGATGTTGCGTGCACCGTGGTCGAGAACCACGCGTTTGATCCGTGGACTGATCAGGGCAACGGGGATCAACGTCGCCGACGCGAGTACGAGCAGAGCGCGTTTGGCACTCTGAGCCGTCAACAGTGGCAGGTCGAGCTGTCCTTGACAGACCGCGAGGATTCGTCCGTTGTTGACATACCGGGCGAAGAGCCAGGAGTCCCGACGCCGATCCTCGTCGACGGGTTCGTACGCAAGCGCCTCGTCGCACCACAACAACCGGACACCGCCGGCGCTCATCCTGAGCGTGAACTCGGTGTCCTCGCCGCCAGGTAGATCCCAGTCGTCACTGAAGTTCAAGCCGTTCAAAGTCTTCAGGTCCAACAACAGATTTCCGGCGCCTGCAGACGCAACCGGGGTGCCGGTCGAATGGCGAACGCGAGTGTGCAATGGAAGTTCTGAGGCAGGCAGACCCACCGGAATCACAGGACCGGCCACAGCACCTGCGTCGAAATCTGCGGCGCAGGTGAGGAGATTCGACAGCCAGTCGACATCGACGTACTCGTCGTCGTCGACGAAGACGATGTAACGACGATCTCGTGCACGGGCGAGATCGACCAGCGCACGTCGCGCCGGAGATACCCCGCCAAATCCGAGATGCAGTCGTTCGATCCCGTCGGCAACATACGTCGGTGTGGTGGATTCCGGATCATTGTCGCCTACTACGACCTGGGCGGAGACACCGGAAGCCTGGATCGATGCCCGGACGCTGTCGATGCATACAGCCAGTTCCGATTCGCGACGGAAGGTCAGAATCGCCACTATGACGCCGCTGGGATTCTTCATGAGAGGTCAACTTTCGGTCGGGCGCCACGGTTCATCGAGACCAGGAGTGCGACGCTCGCGCTGACGCACGCCGACGCGGCCAATGCTCCTGCGACGTGTACGGCGCTGTCGGTCAGTCCTGCCCCGAGAACGATCAGAAACTGCAGAGGCAACAGCAAGGCGCGAAATCTGTTGAGGTTTCCCGTCTTGTCCACGACGCGGATCGACGTGCCGACTCCCAGCAGAATCCCGTTGAACGCCACCGCCAACCCGCAGAGCAGAATGACCGGTATCAAGTTCGGAAAGTGCGGTCCGACCAGATGATCCATCAATCGCACTCCCGAGAGTCGAATCTCGAGTGTGAGACAGATCAGCGAAACGCAGATGATCGAAATCCAGAAGATCTGCAAGCCCACTCGGCGGCCGAGTGCCATGCACTCGCTCGCGCTCATCGCTTCGACACCACTGCCGAACTTACGCATCAGAATTGGCGAGATGCCCGCGAACATCAAGGACAGTGGACCGAGCAGTGTCTGGGCAGTTCTGATCTCACCGATCATCGAGATCGACGCCACCACGGTGAGTATCAAGAACATCGCCTGCTGCGCAGCTGATCCCATCAATATCTCGATCGCAAACGGCACGGATCTATATCGGTGAGTGCGCGAGTACCTGACCGACGGCACCGGCGGTACCAGACGCATGGATGCGTGACCGAGCGCGAGCGCGACGAAGACACCGACCGTATAGGTCACGAGTGCAAGTGTCAGATTCTCGACCAGGAAAGCTGCAATTAGGACGAACGAGAGTGTCACGATCTGTATCGACGCAGAGATCCAACTCGCTCCGTCGTGCATCAGCATCGTACGTATCACGTCCAACACCACGAAACCAGCTGCAGCCAAGGCGTATACCGTGAGATTCATCGAGTCCGAGCCGGCGATCAGGAACAGTGCCCACACCGATGTCACCGATACCGCCGCCAGCACGATCGTGGGTGCCAACGCCGGTCCACGCTCGTCGGACACCGCCCCTCGCGACAGCCAGACGTCGACGCCGATCGCTCTCCCCAGTGCCAGTGCCAACAGACCCGCCGATTGAATCACGGCAACCTGGCCGACTTCGATCGGACCACCGAGTCGTGCCACCGAGGTGAGAACGACAAAAGTGAGGACGCTCGAAAGCCCTTGATCGGCCATGAATGTCACATACCGAGTGCGATCGTTCACGATCTCACCTCGTTGATGAGCTCACGCATCGACGTCGCCGCCTTGCGCGATGTGAAGCGATTCGAGTAGTGACGATAAGCGGATCTGCGTATCGCCGATCGGTCGTCCGCTCCGAAGATTCGGTCGAGGGCCTCGCGTATCGACGACTCTTCCAAGGTATGGAGAGGCGTTCCGCCCGGTCCGACGATGTCCGCGAGTGCACCGCTGGTTGCGTAGATGACCGGGGTGCCAACCGACATCGACTCGATCGCAACGCGTCCGAACGGTTCTGCCCACTGAGACGGCACCACGGACGCCGCACTGTCGCGGAGTATCTCGATCACATCTTCGTGTGAAGTGAATCCGGCCAGCGTGACGTTGTCGAGAGCTGCGCTTATGCTGGAGATCTCGCCGTACTGCGGTCCGTCACCGAGAACTGTGAGCGAGGGACTTCCAGCGCCCTGCGGCCAGTTGCGCACCAAGTCCAGGACGCCCTTCTCCGGTGTCAGTCGGCTGACGCACACGACCGAATCAGTGCTCCGGAACTCGGGTTCATTTTCTTCGAATCCGAAGTTCGGACGAACCACGACGCGGCCAGAATCGATCAGTCGTCCCTCGACCAGACGTGCTGTCATCGCGCTCGTTGCGACAAACCTGTGCTGCTTCCACCCCAAGACGCTGATCTTGACCGCCGCAGCGCTCAGGTAGCAGACAAGGCTCTGCAGTCGGCTGTTTCCGTAGCATCCGTTGCGGACACAACTCGTGAAGTAGTTGGTGGAACCGCATTCGGTGCACGTGCCATCTGCGCGCAACTTTGCTGACGGTGTGGCGAGGCGATAGTTCCGAACCGCCTGCAACGTAGGAATTGCGGCGGCTCGTGCGGCCACGAGCAACGAAGCCGAGAACGCCGGCCAGAGATTGTTCACGTAGACGATGTCCGGTCGCTCCGAACGAATGATGCGCAATGCATCGACGAGTACTCGAGGACTGAACACTGCGGTGACTGCCGCCCACGGTCCCCGGGAGATCTTGGAATTCTCGGTAGTGCACTGAACCGTCTCGTATCCGATCGATTCGAGGAGCTTGGATTCGTTCGCGAAGCTCTGCTCCTCACCACCCGGATTCCGATAGATCGCATGGAACATCAAGGCTTTCGGCGGCGTGGATCCACCGGCGGACGTCGGGTTCACTTCAGGCTTCGAACGCGCTACATCGAACGACTTGTACATCTCACTGACCTCCTCTTCGCTCCGGAGCGAACCCGTACGCACGACCCCTACAGATCGACAATTCGGCGTTGCCTGCACTGTGAGAGCGGTGCGTCGAGGGTCCGTACGGCGCCAGGAAGACCCATGCGATCAGCCACATGGCGCCGAAGAAGAGCGTCGACTCCGTCAAGTCCATCGAGAAGACGAGAACCATGATCGCGACGACGGCGATGTACTCCGTTCTGCTGCGAGCTCGCCCGAGCGCCGTGTTCAGAAGCAGGTAATAGCCGGCCAACAGCAGCAGGAATCCGATCCAACCGATCTGGAGACGAATGTCGAGCATTCCGTTGTGCGCGCTGGTCGCCGGAAAGGACAGCTTGGACCGGATCATCTGTCCGACAACGCTGTCAGGTGCCCAGACCGAGCCGAAGCCCCAACCGAGCAGGGGCCGCTGTTCGGCGTAGTACTCGGATACCGTCCAGAGATGTAGCCGGCCGGTCAACGTGACATCTCGCGAGAGTAGCGCTGCGACATCGGGTCCGAGCACCTTCATCGCGCCGGACACCCCGATGTACAGCCCGATGATCACCGTCGAGGCAAGGCGAGCGTTAGGTGTCCGTCGAAGGCACTTCAGAGCAAGCACTGTCGCCAGCGCAATCCCTGCAGCGACGAGACTGGTCTGGCTCCGGGCTTCGAACAACACGATGCCGGCGACAGCCAGTGCCGCCACCCACGGAATACGCTTGACGTCGGGAAGCATGAGCATGACAGCAACAAGGACAACTTCGATCGCAGCCATTCGGCCCAAAGTATTCTTGTGCGTGAAGATTCCGCGGTAGGCAACAGCGCGGGTATCCACATCGATGCCGGTCGAAGGATCGAGGACCACGACCATCAGCGACAGCACCAGTAGTACCAGCAAGGTGACGGCCACAGTCCGCACTCGCACCGGGAAGGTCAACTCGCGGGCGACCATGATTCCCGTGATCGCCAGGCACACGATGACGATGCCGGCGACGACGGAGTTCCGGGGCAACGTCGACCAGTACCAGCTGGTTGCCGGAACGCCGGCCGCGATCAGAAGCGTGAAGACAGGCCAGGACGCGTTGCGTGAGTATCGCCGGTCGAGGAAGTAGACCAACGCGAGTGTCGCCGAGAGAACAGCCGAACCGTGTACGAGCAACGATCCGAGCGCTGTCTTCTGCGTGTAGGCCTGAAAGGCTCCGCTCGCGCCGATGACCGCGATCACCAATGCCGTTCGCAAGATCAGCGGATTGTTCGGTGCCTCATTTTCGCAAGGCGCCGGTGCCGCATTCTTGTCAGTAGGCGCCATCACTTCCCACCACCGCCTTGAGCGTCTTCGCGACGATCATGACGTCACCCATCATCGACCAGTTGTCGACGTAGGAAAGATCAAGGCGGACAGTGTCTTCCCACGACAGATCAGAACGTCCGCTGACTTGCCACAGACCGGTGACACCGGGCTTGACCAGTAGCCGGCGACTGACCGCACCGTCGTACATCTCGACCTCGCGCCGAAGCGGTGGCCGCGGTCCGACGACGCTCATCTCGCGCCGAAGAACATTGACGAACTGGGGCAACTCGTCGATCGAGTACCGACGCATGAAGCGACCGACCGTCGTCACACGCGGATCATCTCGCATCTTGAAAAGCACTCCGGCGCCTTCGTTCTCCTTCATCAGCGCCGTGACTTGAGAATCCGCATTCTGGACCATCGAGCGGAACTTGAGCATGGGGAACGGCTGCCCGTCCAACCCCATCCGCTCGGACTTGTACAGAACCGGCCCCTTGCTCGTGAGCTTGACTGCGATCGCAGCCGCCAGAAGCACCGGACTGATCACGGCGAGTACCACGGTCGAGAAGACGATGTCGAAGGTCGTCTTCGTGAACTTCTGCGCGCCGTGATAGCGCGGACGCTCGACATGGATCAGCGGAAATCCAGCGACCGGGCGCATCGACAGTCTCGGTCCGGACACATCCAGAATCCCTGGTGCAACAACAAGGTCCACATGATCGCGCTCGAGATCCCAGGCCAACGTGCGCAGCCTTTCCGGTCCGAATCGCTCCGACGCCGTCACTGCCACCGTGTCGGCACCGACCTGTTCGATTGCGTCCGTGACACTGTGCTCATCTCCGAGCACCGGAATGTCCCGACCGTTCACTGTGACAACTTCGCCCACGTCTCCTCCGTAGCCAGGTACGCAGACTCCGACGACTCGGTATCCATGGGCATCGTCTCGCTCGAGGTTGCGTGCAAGATCGACAACTGCCCCTCGCACACCGACCACAAGTACGGCAGTTCGAAATTCACCTCGGGCTCGCTCACGAGCAATCACCCGTCGCCAGATCCAACGACTCGCGATCAAGGCGGTCAATCCCATCGGAAACGCCACGGCGAGGTACAGGCGCGCGATCTCCAGGTGAAGGAGAAGGCTGGCGATCGCAATCAGTCCGAACAGGCGGAGCGTTCCGACAGCGATCAATCGGTACTCTTCAGGGCCGCTTCCGATCACGCGAGGAGATCTGGTGCGAAATACTCTCAATACGGCGAACCAGCCGATAATCAGGGCGAAAGACAGTGCGGTGTAGCTGAAATGGCCGAACGCTTCACCGTCGACGACGTCCGCGTCGCTACCGAATCGCCACCATTGAGCCAGAAACACAACTGCCGCAACAATGATCGTGTCGGTGATCGCCAGACGACGAAGATACGCAGATTGCCATTTCCTGCGTGCGGAAACTCCACCAGCCCTCTCGGGCGCTACTCGTCGGTGTTGTTGTGGCCGTTCTTTCGTGGGCGCGGCCATCTCGAGAACCGTCATGTGTTCAGAAACCTTTCCCCATGCACAAAATTCGGCCTGAAGCTGTTCGCCGGCCGAGGTCCATCGGACCGCCTTGCCGAATCCCGAAACTTCGACAGCGAAGCAACTGCTCCGCATTGCTGCGTTCAGTGCGAATGGTCGCATTACGTGCGCCTTGCAGTTAACCCGGCGACTGTTGTCAGGCCTCGGCCCAACTGTCGATTTATGCGGCATTGCCGCAGCTCACACCCCATGATTGAAGCAGAGTCCACTAACGACCCAAACACAGGACGATCGGCGATTTCTCCTCGCCCGCTGACGTCGCCAGCCTCGATATTGTCAGGACTCACGTCTTGGCAATTTTTCGGCTAGCTGGTCAGTACCAGTGAGGAGTTTGCCACATTCCGGACAGTGTGGCAATAGCGCTTTCCGAACTTCTTCCGAACGCCAGCATTGAGGTCAGTTATTCACCCTCTAAGCAGGAGGGTGCGAACATTCCTCACCATTACCATTGCGTACCTATAGTTTTCATCGCCTTGATCAATTGGACTCCACGTTTGGACGGAAACCAGCACGCAGTTGGTAATCGCTCTGCAAACCATACTTTGATGCGTTCGGCGTCGCCTCAGACCTGGACGATTGTCCGGCACTTGGCCTCTGCGCGCTTTACTTACGACTGGCCGGCAATGCGCGAACCTACGGTCGGGCGACACCGAGAATTTAGACATGCGAAAGGAGGAGCCTGGACCGCCACTGACCGTCCATGCGGTGCAGAAAGATTTGCAGCACAATCCAATTCGAGAAGGGGGAATTGAGCAGCCGTTCGACTACAAACTACCGACGGCTATGTCCATGGCAAGCATGCACGGCCATGGCAAGAGTGCGTGGCCGCGTATAGGTCAACTGACGCTCGACATGCTCGTTGGCGCCCAGTAGCGGATCGTGTCTCTCGAACAGCCGAGGTTGCGGTCGACTGATCAGCTGGGCGCACGCTCGCGAGTAGACCCCCGCAAACCTCGATGGCCTTGCGTGAACCCACGTTCATCTCGTTGCGGGCAATCAGGACTCGACCGAGGCCCACCGGTTGTGTGGCATACGTGAGCATCTCCTGCAGCGCCGTCGACGCGATACCTTGCCGGCGTTCCGGCGGCCGGATTCCATAGCCGATATGACCACCGAAATCGGCCAAGATCTCGTTCATGCTGTGCCGCATCTGGATAGCACCGAGATACCGGCCGCCGCGAGCGATCCACCAGTTGGTTGCCGGGACAATGTCGGGCCCCGTCCACGACTCTGGCTGCGCCAACAGCTACTGCACCCACTGCCTGAATCCAGCACAGGATGCCAGACCGAGATCTAGACGTTGCGCAACTCCAATCGCCGAACCGTGCTGGTCCGCCTGCGGTCAGCCACACTCGTCACACGACTCCAACAGGAAGCTCACAACGGCTCGTCAGGCGCAACCAGATCGAAAGCCGTAGCGGCACCGGTCAAGTAGGACAGGTCAGACCGCAGCGTCGCAGACTCAGAGGACCCGACTAAAGAATTGCGTCCGATTCACCACACGCAGAAGGGCCCTCGAGCATTGCTCGAGGGCCCTGTGAGGCGTCGGGATTTAACGTACGACCAGATCAGTTGACTGTCGACGTTACCCTTCGTTCGCCGACTGGATTGCTGTCCACGGAACCTCCCACGGCCACGTCAGCGACAACCGGATCGGAATCGTAGTAGTACTTGTACTCGTAGACACCACGACCGTTCAGCGGGGTCATCGTGATGACAGTGCCGAGAATTGTCGCGCCCACACTGTGGAGATTGCCGACCGCCCTGCTCAGCTGATCCCTCTTCGTCGAGCCGTGACGAGCAATCACGAGCGCACCGTCCGCCAGCGCTGAAAGCACTGCAGCATCCGTAACCGGAAGCAACGGCGAGGCGTCGATGATGACGTAGTCGAACCTTCTGCGGAGATCGGTAAAGACTGCATGGGCAGTGTCAGTCCCCAGCAGTTCGCTCGGGTTCGGGGGAATCGGACCTGAAGCAAGGACCGTCAGGTCAGCATTGCTCGTGACTTGAAGTACGTCGTCGAGATCTGCTTGCCCAGCCAAGACCGAGCTCAGACCGACGCTTCCGATAAGTCCAAGGTACTTCGAAACGCGAGGCTTACGGAGGTCACCTTCGACGAGACACACCTTCTTGCCTGCCTCGGCCAGCACGAGTGCGATGTTTACCGCAGTCGTGGTCTTTCCCTCGGAGGGAAGAGAACTCGTGACGACGATGACACTCGGTGGACGATCCACGGCCAGGAACTGCAGATTGGTTCGCAGTTCGCGGTACGCCTCGGCACTTGCGGAGTTGCCCTCGTGGAAGTTGATCGCTTGATGAACTTCACGTTCCTTGTCGAACGGAATTGTTCCCACCATCGCCGCGCCGGCGATGTCTTCGACCACCTTGCGCTCTTTGACGGTGTTGTCCAGGCGATCACGCACGACAGCCAATCCGATCCCCAGCAGAAGCCCGATCGCGGCACCGAGCGCCACGTTCCGCGAAGTCTTCGGCGACACCGGTTCCGCGGGAGTTTGTGCTCGCTGCTCGACAACGACGCGCGCCGGCGCTGTGCCACCATTCGCGGGCGTACCCAGATCTTTGACCATCACGACAAACTCGTCCGACAGCGCATTTGCGATTTCGCGTGCCAGTTCAGGCGACGCATCTTGCACGCTCAAATCGAGAAGTACAGTATCCGGCGCCGATGTGGCGGTCACCTTCGACGAGATCTCCGCCGCGGACAGCCCACCCAATCGATCTGACCCCACTGCATCGATTGTTCGCTGCGCGAGCGTCTCCCCAGTGAGGAGCTTGGCGTAGGAGGTGACCAACTGCTGTGAAAGCTGGTTGCCTTGGTAAGCCTCGTTCACGGTCGTTCCAGTGGAAGTCGACACGAACAGGCGCGTGGAAGCCTGGTAGACCGGTGTCGCAATCAACGAGGCACCCAAAGCGCCCAAGATCACAACCACGGTGACGACAACGACTATTTTCCACCGTGCCTGCAAGATCTTCAGGTAGTCCCGTACATCCATCGTCGAATCTCCTTCGGCTCGAGCACGTAGTACGTATTCGAGTAGTAATCGACAGCCGCTTGTCGAGCCGCTGCACTCAATCCAGGCTGAACGAGGCAGCCAATCTTTTTATCGCGCGTCCCTGCGTCACAGAGAGGTCGATCCCGAAACAGGCAGGGACAAGAAACCTTCGTGGCATCTCACGCATCTCAGTTCGTGGTCCACACTTGACGGCACGACTACATGTTGACGCAGCGGCGAACCTGCGACACGGACATCTGGTCCAGTTCTCTTCGTCAGCCTCATCGGCCGACACCGCCACCTGGAGTTCACTGCACATCGAAGAGAGCGGACGTAACGTGCAGCCAGGCTGAACTCTACTGTGTCGTGGTTCTTTTCACCACCGCAACGCAGCATCGAAACCCCTCGATTTCGCCAGCCGAATGTGCTGACCACGCGAAGATCACACACCCTCAGCCGGCCGTAGGACCAAAGTCCGCAAACATCCAACAACACCCGCCGCCACCGGAAGCCGGTGCACACCAATCGAACAGGGCAAACACCACTCGCCCCGAAATCGACGGGCGGCGATCGAAGTTTCCACACCGGAATAGTTCATCTACTGACGGACCTTCGTCCCAGACACGCGGGCACTCCCCTCGACGCCATGCAATAACCATCCCTCACTGAGGGTTTCATCGATCTACGGCCTTCCAAGACCTCGATAGGTCCACCCTGCGTCGCGCCAGGTGGTCGGTTCCAGGCAGTTACGTCCGTCGATGATGACCTTCTTGCGGACGACCACTTCGAGATCCGACGGCAACAACTTTCGAAACTCGGTCCACTCGGTCAGAACCAAGACGACATCAGCTCCTGCACACGCGTCAAGTGCACTCGAAGTGTAAGTGAGGGTGGGGAACAACGCCTTCGAGTTTCCCATGGCCTTCGGGTCATAGACATTGACGGCAGCGCCTTGGAGCTGAATCTGGCCGGCAACGTTCAGCGCAGGTGAGTCGCGCACGTCGTCGGAGTCAGGCTTGAAGGCTGCACCGAGAACCGCCACATTGGCTCCGAGTAGAGAACCACACGCTTCTCGAGCCAGTTCGACCATCCGAGTACGACGACGCATGTTGATATTGTCGACTTCGCGTAGGAAAGTGAGTGCTTGATCTGCTCCCAGCTCACCCGCACGCGCCATGAAAGCACGGATGTCCTTAGGTAGGCAGCCACCACCGAAACCGATTCCGGCGTTGAGGAATCGCCTACCAATTCTCTCGTCGTGGCCGATGGCATCGGCAAGAACGGTCACATCCGCGCCCGACGCCTCGCACACCTCCGAGATCGCATTGATGAACGAGATCTTCGTCGCCAGAAATGCATTGGCTGACGCTTTGACCAACTCCGAAGTCGCAAGGTCGGTCACAACGAAGGGAATACCTTCGTTCAAGAGCTGCTCGTACACTTCACGCGCAACCGATTCCGCACGTCCGGGTCGATTACGGTCGACCCCGAGCACAAGCCGGTCCGGGTGAAGTGTGTCTTTCACCGCGTAGCCTTCCCGGAGAAATTCCGGGTTCCACGCCACCTCGACGTCTTGTCCGGCAGGCGCCAGTTCCCGTGCCCGCGCACCCAATCGCTCTGCTGTACCAACTGGCACTGTTGATTTCCCGAAGATAACGGTCGGCCTGGTCAAGAGGGGTGCAAGCGTCTCGATCACCGAATCGACAAAACGCATGTCGGCCGCGAACTCCCCCTTCTTCTGCGGCGTACCGACGCCGAGGAAATGGATGTCGGCGAACTCTGCGGCCTCCTCGTAGGAAGCCGTGAATCGAAGACGTCCCGCGGCTATGTTGCGGCGCAGCACTTCCTCGAGTCCCGGTTCGTAGAAAGGAACCTCCCCAGCTTCGAGCATCGCGAGCTTGTTCGGATCAACATCCACCCCGAGAACCTCGTGACCCAACTCGGCCATGCAAGCTGCATGTGTCGCCCCGAGGTAGCCGGTGCCGAATACCGCAATACGAGAAGTCATAACGATGTCTGCCTGTCGAAGTCGGGTTTACGTCGAATAATGCTGTAGTACTTCATGTCCTGATCGAATCGACGTTCTGTCGATACCACTCCACGGTCGATGCGATTCCCGCACGAAGATCAATCCTGGGCTGCCACCCCAAATCTCGAAGCTTCCCGATGTCAAGCAACTTCCGCGGCGTCCCGTCAGGTTTCGAATGATCCCATTCGATCTCGCCGTCGAACCCGATCTCGTCCGCCACGATCGCGGAGATCTCCGCGATACTCTGGTCCTCGCCCGTACCAACATTGACGTGTTCTGCTCCGTCATAGTGGTCGAGCAAATGAAGGCAGGCATCCGCCATGTCGTCGACGTGGAGAAACTCGCGCCTCGGCGTCCCGCTGCCCCAGTTAACGACTGACGCAGCTCCATCACGGCGCGCGTCGTCGAAGCGCCTGATGAGGGCTGGCAGCACATGAGAGCCCTTGGCAGAGAAGTTGTCACCCGGGCCGTAGAGGTTCGTCGGCATCGCGGAGATCCACGGTCGCCCGAACTGCTTGCGAACAGCCTGTACCTGCAGGATTCCCGCGATCTTTGCGATGGCATATGCATCGTTCGTCGGTTCCAGATGACCGGTCAGCAGATATTCTTCGCGAATCGGTTGAGGTGCGAATTTCGGGTAGATGCAGGATGATCCGAGGAATAGAAGGCGATCTACGTCGAATTCGGCCGCCGCGTCCATCACGTTCACCTGGATGCGAAGGTTGTCGGAGATGAAGTCCACCGGCAGTGTGCTGTTCGCCAGTATCCCGCCCACTCTGGCTGCCGCGAGGACCACGTTCTTCGGCCTCTCAGCGGCGAAGAATTCGAATACGGCACCGCGGTCGCGAAGATCGAGTTCGGCGGACGTGCGACCGACAAGGCGATTGAAACCGTCGGCTTCCAAACGACGCCAAATCGCTGAACCAACGAGTCCACGATGGCCCGCAACGTATACCGTGTCGCTTCGATCGAGGGACTTCTGCGTGTACTCCCCCGTCATCGAGCGTGCTCCCAATCCACCAGGTTCGGACGGTCGATCCAGGGCTTGCCCTCACACGTCAGAGCCTCGATGTCCGCATCGACCATGATTCGAGCCAGCTCCGGGGTATGTACAGTCGCCTTCCATCCGAGCTTCTGCTCCGCCTTACCGGCGTCTCCGATCAACGCATCTACTTCCGTCGGCCGCAGATAGCGCTCGTCGAAGCGCACGTGATCTTCCCAGTTCAGGCCGGCGTGCTCGAAGGCCACCGTCAGGAAATCCTTGACCGAGTAGTTACCGCCTGTCGCGAGCACGTAATCGTCCGGTTCGTCGACCTGAAGCATTCTCCACATTCCCTCCACGTACTCCGGCGCATAGCCCCAGTCGCGGATTGCATCGAGATTGCCCATGTACAAATGGCTTTCCAGACCGGCCTTGATCCGCGCCACCGCTCGCGTGATCTTGCGAGTGACGAATGTTTCGCCTCGCCGGGGAGATTCGTGGTTGAACAGAATTCCGTTCACGGCAAAGATCCCGTACGCCTCGCGGTAGTTCTTGGTGATCCAGTACGAGTACACCTTCGCCGCACCGTACGGCGATCGAGGATAGAAGGGAGTCTGCTCGTTCTGCGGAGGCGGTGTCGCACCGAACATCTCGGAACTGGATGCCTGGTAGAACCTGCATTCGAGACCAGCCATCCGGACTGCTTCGAGCAACCTGATCGACCCGATTCCGGTCGTGTCACCGGTATGTTCGGGCTCGTCGAAACTCACTCGTACATGGGACTGCGCTGCAAGGTTGTAGACCTCGTCCGGGCGTATCTGTGCGAGAAGAGTGACCAAACGCGCCCCGTCGCTGAGATCTCCGTAATGAAGGAACAGTTTTGCATCCGGCGTGTGGGGATCCACATACATGTGGTCGATTCGAGCTGTATTGAACGTGGACGATCTACGAATAAGTCCGTGGACCTCGTATCCCTTGCTCAACAACAGCTCCGCGAGATAGGAGCCATCTTGACCGGTAATGCCTGTGATCAGTGCCTTCTTCATTTCTCTCCTTGATGTGGATGTACGACTTCACAATTTCCTGGCATCTATTCACACGGCCACGCCCGTCTCCACCGCCTTCTCCATGCTTGAAATTCGCCGTGTCGAAATATAGATGCACGGAATGACTTGGAGTACAACCATTCCTGCGGATAGCCCCAGGTAGAGTGCGGCGGGTCCGAGTTCAGGAATCAGAGATATTGCCAATACCATTCCGACGAGGCCGCTCAGCCAGACGCACAGGACTTGCACCCATAGTCCTCGTGGGTCCATGAGGAACATTGCTGCCGGTTGATGCACCGAAACAACAAGGATGTAAACACTTCCAGCCAAAACGGTTGCCAGTGGGACGACAAGACTTCCACCCGAGACAAACCGTATTCCCGGATAGCTGATGACGATCAGAGCGAGCGCAAATACGGCGCCTACTGTGCCGAGAAGTACTATATGCTGGGCGAATTCGCGTACCCGAAGCGTCCCGATTCGGAATCGTTCGCGATACCTTGACCACAAGTTCTGGCCCATCACTCCCAAGATCGCCAATAGCGGTCCAGCGAATTGCGCCACTACCGAATATTGTGCGACGTCTTCGACCGTTCCGAAAGTGGAGATCAGCAACCTGTGGCTCTGAAAGCCGACAACCATACCGATCGATATCAGAAAAAACGGGACCGCAGTTTCAGCTATGCGAACTCGCACCGGGCTTGTAAGACTCCAACCGATCAACGAACCCTCATCGCCGGAAATCGACCGAAGCGCGAGAGCGAGGGTAAGAAATCCGACGGCGAGGTAGCCTGCGCACGGTGCCAGAACAAACAGGTAGGCCGGCGCGTGAGTTGTCCAACAGACCACTATCACGATCAGTTGAATGATCGGACCGATCAACGCTGCGGTAACGACAACGCGCATCTTTCCGCAACCCTGCAGGATGCGGGACCCCAAACCCAATGGAATACCAACTGCCGCAGATATAATCACCACTGTGGCCAGCGCCGACGCATGATTCATCTCACCGACCGCGCCTAGTATCGGCACCCACAGCCCCATCTGGTACAACAGGAACGCGAGGCTTGCGACAGCGAGGGAAACCAGAACTGTGACCAGACTCGCCCGACGAAAATGGGATTGGAACGACATCCGATCGAGTGCACCACTTCGGTAATCTGCTGTTGCGTTCACCATGGTCGCGCCGATACCGAAGTCCGCGAAGGGAAGTAGATTCAACATGGACGCCATCAGCGCGTAGAAGGCGTAGTACTCAACGCCGTAGTCACGAGACAGAATTGCTATTACGGCGAAGTTCGCACAAGCTCCAGCCAGCAGACCTACCAGTCGAAAAAACCCGGTCCCGCCCAGGTCGATCGACTTCGCCGACCTCAGGTAGGAGCTGACGACTGTGTTCACCCTCGTGCCTCCGAGGTCCCAGCACCAGAGACGATTGTGGACTGCTTCAGACCGCTGTTACCGAGCCGAGAAAGTACCTTGTAGCACGCGGCAACTACTACCTTTGTGCAGCCTCGCCAGTACAAACCTTGCGCGAACGACGCTCGTCCCATACGTGCATTCGCAGCTGCGGCAACCGCCGATGCGTTCATCAGCCGAACGTTGATCCCCAGATGTCGCGCGTAGTGGCCCCTGATCGACTCCTTGCACAACAGCGATTTCTCAGGAGAACCAATGGATTTACCTGCGTACATCGAATACACGAGGGAAACAGTGTTGTGCTGAACGATTCGGCCGACGACGGATAACCGAATGAACATCTCGTAGTCGTCGGCGTAACGCTCGACGATCTCAGGTACGTCCAGCGCAATCGCCGCTTCGTAATCGGCACGCCGAACCAGCGCAGCTCCCGGTGGAAACGGACCGTACCCTTGTGTCAACAGGGTTCGAGTATTGATCTCGGAGTACGACTGATTGTTCAACCGACTACGCCCACGCGGGAGGCTCGCCATCACACGTCCAGCGACGACTGCGCAGTCCGCCTGCGCAGAGAGAATACGCAAGGACTCGTGAACGCCGGATGCGACCAGAAGATCATCCGCGTCCAGGAACACGATGTACGGTGCCGTGACAAGCTCGGCCCCCCGCCGTCTCGCGAGGTATGCACCCGCATTTGGCTGCGTCAGAACACGTATATCGTGGGCGCGACATAGCGCGGCAGTACTGTCGGTGGAACCGTCGTCTACCACGATGACTTCCGAAGCGCCCGCACTGTGCGCGCTCTCGATTGACGCCATAAGTGTGGCTTCCGCATTGAAAGCTGGTATGACAACTGCGAATTCCGCACTCAATTGCGTTGTGGGTTCCAAATAGTCATCGGACACGAGGAGTCACCCCTGCTAACACACGTCTTTGGACACGATCGGTTTTTGCCAGAAGCGCAACTCCCAAGGACACTGCATAATCAAGCCACTGCGCCCTGAAGACTGTGACACCGGTCAGGGCGCGTGATCGCCGCATGTCCCGGTAATGATCCATCATGCCCCGCACCGAACCGGCGCCGGCCGAATCAAAATCACAGAAAAACTCGGTCCACACCCGCGGTTGCGATCGAACCGCCATCTTCAGCAGATAAAGTTGGTCGGCACTGAGCCCGAATTCGGTATCGTAGCCGCCGATCTCAACATGCAGCGACTTCTCGATCACACATGCTTGATGGGGAATTATGTTTCCGCCTAGCGAAAATCGGGACAGACTGAACGGGATTCGGCCACCGATTCCGATGGAACTTCCGGAGTCATGGATGTTGCTCAGCCCGTAACCCCACCGCCAAGAGACATCCCCTCCTTGATACTCCCGAGAGACTCTCTCCAGAACGTCACATGAATGGAACACGTCGGACGAGTGCATGAACCACAGCAACTCGCCACTCGCCAGTTCCGCGCCGATGTTCATTGCGTCATAGCGACCGCTGTCGAGACCTGAGTTCCACACTAACGAATCACCCAACGAATCAAGGTATTCGACAGTCCCATCGGTCGAGCCACCATCGATCACGATGTGTTCGACTCCTTGTGCACTCTGAGCCCGGACGCTCTCGATCGTGCGGATCAGCCCCGAAAGATCGTTCCTGGTGATGGTAATGACGGTGACCGATGAAGTCATCGAGAAGCCCCTATCGCGAATGCATAGGCGTCGATGAGCGCTGTACGCGAACTCACGACGTCCACTGTTCGGTTGAAATATTGTGTCTTGGCTTGAACCGTCGTTCGGTAGTCCAGGCAGTCGAAGTAATGTGTGACGGCCATCGACAGAGACTCGGCGGTATTGCCAGCGACTGGATAGCCAAGCGAGACCATACTTTTGATGTCACGACTGATTACGGAGACACCGACCGCGGCGGCTTCCGCAGCGGAAATCGGAGCGCCCTCCCAGGCCGCAGTATGGAGATACAGCGAACTGGCGCGCACTTCGTCCAGCACCTGTTCAGCTGGAATCCAACCCGTCACCCGAACCCCTGATTCCACGAGACTTTCTTTCAAGACGGCTTCGCCATCTCCTACCCACACGAACTCGAACCTGCTCGACAGCCTTGCTGCAATATCGGCGAACAGTTGGGGATCCTTTTGGGGAAATATCCTTCCCACCATCACTACTCGGCTTCGTTCAGCCGGTACCTCCGCTGTCCGAGAGCTGCTTGCGCGCAAATATTCGCCGTGATCGGTCGGTGATACGTTGCCGACCACGATGGAGGTGGAGGAGTTCGACAACTCCGTAGTCAACTCGGCTTCTCGTCCACTCACTGCAACAACACACTGACGCCGAATCGAAAGTAGCCCACGCTCAACAGACTTGTAGAGTACCCGCGCTAGGGGACTGACGTCGGTGCGCTCGAATGCGTAACAGTGTGGGGTGTATACGATCCCAGCTCGGTGCCCAGGGATGATCCGGGCGAGACCGGCAAGACTGGAATGCAGGTGCAGAATATCGAAATCTCCTCGGCGCACCATTCGAATCGCGGATAGCAGTAGTGCGGCCAGACTTCCAGGTACCAATGTCACGCTGAGTTCGGAGGGGAAGCTGTATGTGCTCTGCCCGACCCGTTCGCGAGCGATCACGCAGTGATGCATTTCTGGCGTCAACGCCTGATAGTTCAAGATCGCGGTGCTTACACCTCCTCCGAGTGCTTCCGTGACGTGCAGAACCTTCATCGCGCACCATCCCTCGTAAGGCCGGCAAGAACATTTTGGTTTCGAATAGCTTTCATCGCAAGGTCTTCCGTCTCCGAAGTATCAACTGATCTTTTCCGCATGCCTGAGGAGCACAAGAGAAGAATGAGAGGGCACAGGAAGGGAAGCAGACCGGTTCGATACGGCTGGATCGGTGCCTCCAGGAAACCCACAGCGACCGTGGTTACGATCAGCGCCGATGCCAAGTATCGATTTTCGACATCCGTGGTCAGCAGCGCCCAGACGGCAGCGACGACAAGCACGGCAATTCCGAAGAACCCGACGGCGACGCCGAGTTCTAACCAAATGTTGTGCGCGGCATAGTTGGAGGAGAAGCGATACGCGTTATGCTCCGTCCAATAGTTCGCACCGTGACCAACATTCGGGCTCTCCGAAATCAGCTCCTTCGCCCGCATCCACAAAGCACCGCGATAGGTGTAATCACGGAGTCCGTAAACTCGGAACACTGGCACAAAAGAAATCACCAACGCAACCATCGCAGCTGCCAGTGCCACAACCCGCGACATGCGGTTTCCGATACCGAGGACTACCAGGTAGCCGAGAACCAGACCGATCATCGCTGTTCGACTGCCAGAAATTTCGATCACGATCAGGCTCGCCAGTCCAACCGCCGCGACTGTGATCCAGTGTTGCCGATACACCGCAATGACGCTCAGCAGTGCGACACACAGCCCCAGGAAGTTGCCATTGCCTGTGATCGACGACGTGAGCACTTGGCCGGCCACAGTGCACTTGTCCAGCCGACAGGTCTCGACCACAGCCTCAGGCCAGACGACGAAAACCACAGCCATACTCAGACAAAGGACGAGCAGACCCTGGTAACAAAGACGGGGCCAGTTCAGTACATCAACCGAGAGCGCGCGGCACCACAGAAGCGTAGGCACAATCATGAATATCGCTCCGACGACACCGATGTCCACGACCCCGAAGATGAGGATCGGCATGATCACCACCGCCATGACCAGTATCGCGGGGACATAGGGGAATGAATCTCGGGATCCGAGCGCGACGATGAAAATCGCGATTCCGATGACAATCGAAGGCACGTAGGAGATCACGAAGACCGCGGAGCCAGAAACTGGAAGGTATAGGGCAAGGACGCTGCCTAACACCGCTTTGAAAAGGACCGGCCATACGACCGATACCCAAAACCAGATCCCGATCAACCCGCTTCTGGTGCTTGTCGAGGTTTGTCGTCGGGGTTGCAACACCGTGACCACACGTAAACGTGCCATCAGCAAGAGAAAAACACTGGCAAACAACAAGATCGAGAGATTCATGTCATTGGCCAACCGTCGGCAGGTGGCATGGCACAGCCAGGGAGTCGAGCAGGCATTCCCTCTGGGATGCGACGGCCTCGATGCGTGAATCGATCAGGCTCCAGTAAGCGGCTGGATCGTCTCGAATCGATTCCACCGCGTCGAGAACGCGAGTTGCCGAGGTCCTTCGGGCATCGAGAACGTACTGTTCCAACCCCAGATCATGAAATGCTCCCCATGATTTTCGTTCGTAGCCTAGGTGCACACTCGGCTTTCCGGCGAGCAATGCAGACAACGATCCGTGGAGGCGCGTACTGACAACGACGCGATTCTCCGTGCTTTCCAAATAGTGCTGCAATGGCTTTGGGGTTCCCGGAGAGTATTTGACGGTGAGGGGCGTGTCATTGTTTCCGCCACCGGTGGACTGAATCGCCCATACAACATGATCTGACCGAGCCAAGTCGGACAAAGTGTTCTCGTAGGATCCAGGGCGGGACAGCTCACGTGCCACGACTACCGGGCCATGCGTGATCTCGATATTGCGAGGTGTACGGACCTCCGCCATCTTCAGAACCGCCAGATCCGAGATTCGTTCGACATTGGTCAGGTCGGCGAACAAATCGCGTGATCGATCGTCACGAACGAGCACCTGGTCCATCGCCTTCAGTGAACTCGCGATACGGCGACGGAGAATGTTCGGGAACGGGCCGATACTCTGCGGCAGATAGATCTTGCGCGCACGACTTCGTGCGGCAAGATCGAGTTGACCGAAATGCGCCCCCGCAGTTTTCAGGGCCTCGGAAACAGACGAGCCCCGAAGGTATCCGCCCCCGACAGCGACTATCAAGTCCGCTTGTTCGAACAGTATCTTGACAGGTGCTGGCCCGCCGGTGACGGAACTAGCCAGCATGGAAACACGCACGGACGCCTTCTTTTTCGGGTTCGGAATCCATGCCGATGCCCACTGATGAAACTTGACATGATTTGCCATCGGATGGTGGCGGAACGATTCGGCATCAGTGGCAATCACGTCGACGACAGAATCCGGCCACACCGATCTCAGCAATTCGAGTGTTTCCTCCACCAACAACCGGTCGCCAGAGTTTTGAGCACTGTATGCGTGAATGACCAGGATGCGCGGGTGGTCACGATTGTATTCGGGCAACGATCTCACTCCTGGTCGTCATGGTTCGGGACGCCTGCAAACCCATTGAATAGGCAAAATCTCGGTACTCGTCACTCGATACGACGCCGAGGGCGGACCGAAGGCTGGGCGCGCCGGCAAATGTAAGCACCGGCCCGGAGGTGCGCAGATCCTCGAATGCAGGTAGATCGGCAGCAACAACCGGCCGGCCGCGCGCCCACGCCTCCCATACGAACACAGGATTGAGTTCGTTTCGACTGGGCATAAATGCTGCATCTGACCAATCCAGGTAGGGCACAACATCGTCGACGCGTCCCACCAGTTCCACCGTATGCGAAGAAGGCTTCGCACTGTCGAACCGCTGTCTCAGGTCTTCTTCTTCGGGCCCTGAACCCAAAATCTTTATTTCACAGGGAATCTCGATATCCGACAGAAGTTCGGGAATACGATCGAAGCCCTTCTGCTTGGATAGACGGCCACAGGCCAGCAGCCGTAGGGGTGCCCCCGAAGATTCACGACGAGTGGTTTCTCTCGAGTCAACTCGGATCAAGTTCGGCTCGTACACAAGGCGAGCGTGCGGTCCGTAACGTCGTTGACGAATCTGACTCACGGCTAATTCCGAAGGCGCAGTGATCAGCTTTGCGTGCCGAAGTGCATTACGAACGAGCACGTTCTCGACCAGGGAGACAACGCCAGTTTCATCCGCACTCGGCAACTGATGGAAGGTCGCAATCAGCTCACCCGGAAGACGTTTGAACATACTCGAAACACCGAGGGCGACATGGCTACCCCTCATCAGTGAATAGACCACATCCGAACGCTGCAGATGTGTTGCTACTGCACGACTGGCTCCGACCAGTCCGCCAGGACTTCTTGGATAGTCGAGCATGACGAACTCGTCTGCGAGGTCGGCAACCTCGTTGAAGTCTCGGCAGCCTGCGAACAAAGTGACCACGGTCGTATGTGTGTCGGTAAGCCCGCGCAATAACCCGCACAAGGATTTCTGTGCACCCCCACCTTCCAACCAGGGCGCCACAACAAGCAACGACTTCAACTTTGGCGGTTCCGACACAAACTTCTCCTGGTCAATTTGCTCCATCACTTCCCAACATCGCCTTGAGCGCCTTCGCGACGATCGTGTTCTCGCTCGTCATCGACCAGTTGTCGAGGTACGAAAGATCAAGGGGAGCTGCGCCTTTCCACCGAGAACATCACGAACTGAAGTCGGTCCAGACATCCGTATTCACGTCTCAGTACGCGCCGTCACTGGCCAATACCGCTTTCAACGTTTTGCCGACGATCAAGACATCACCCATGAGCGACCAGTTGTCGACGTACGAAAGATCCAGTCGTACAGTCTCTTCCCAAGAAAGGTCCGAGCGCCCACTGACCTGCCACAGCCCTGTGATCCCCGGCTTGACAAGAAGTCGGCGACTGACAGTTCCGTCGTAGGCCTCGACCTCGCGACGCAGCGGCGGCCTGGGGCCGACAACGCTCATCTCGCGCCGAAGAACATTGACGAACTGGGGCAGCTCGTCAATCGAGTAACGGCGCAAGAAGCGCCCGACCGGTGTAACGCGCGGGTCGTCGCGCATCTTGAAGAGCACACCCGCGCCGTCGTTCTGGGCCATCAACGATGCCACCTGCGAGTCTGCGTTCTGGACCATCGAACGGAACTTGAGCATCGGGAACGGTTTCCCGTCCAGCCCCATTCGTTCCGCTCGATACAACACCGGGCCCGGGCTCGAGAGCTTGACCGCCAGAGCAGCGGCCAGGAGAACAGGTGCAATTGCCGCCAGTATCAGTGACGCGAAGATCACGTCGAACGAGGATTTCGCAAAGCGCTGCGCACCATGATATTTCGGACGCTCGACGCGTATCAAAGGCTGACCGGCCACCGGCCGCATCGACAGGCGTGGCCCCGACACATCGACGATGCTGGGCGCAACGACGAGATCGACGTCCCGCGATTCCAGATCCCAGGCAAGCGCACGTATGCCATCCGAGCCGAGATGCTCCGTTGCCGTTACCGCAACGGTGTCTGCGCCGACCAGTTCCAACGCTTCGACTACCGATGTCTCACCGCCGAGGAGCGGTATGTCACGCCCGTCGACCGCGATGGACTCGTCCGCGTGCCGAAGGAACCCCGGCACACATACTCCGACCACGCGGAAACCGTCTGCGCTACCTCGCTCGAAATTTCGTGCGAGTTCAGCGCCGGCATCCTTGCTGCCCACCACCAGTACAGATGTGAGGCACTCACCGCGAGTACGCCGTCGCACGATCACCCCACGCCAGAGCCAACGGCTCAACAGCAGCGCGAGAAGGCCGACAGGAAACGCGAATGCGAGGTAGAGCCGGGCGATATCGAGACGGAGCAAAAGGCTTACGATCGCAATGACGCCGAACAATCTCATCGCGGACACCAGGATTCGTCGATACTCCTCGGGACCGCTTCCGATCACACTCGCAGATCTCGTCCTGAATATCTGCAACGTCGCCAGCCACGCGACCACCACACCGATGGACAAACCGGTGTAGCTGAACTGCCCGAGCTCACGAGCGTCGACGGCGGTCGGCGCGGCGCCGAATCGAAGCCACTGAGCGGCCGAAACCGCACCAACGACAATCAGCGAATCCGTCACTGTCAGAGCACGTATGTATCGATGCTGCCACGCAGCACGCGAGGAAAACTCCGCACGGGAGTCCGGCACGATGCGCGGACGCCGATACCCGAGCGACGGCGCCATGGACATGTCCAATGCCGACATCTGACCAACCTTCCCGTTTGCGAGCCGCCAGGCCCCGACCGTTCTTCGGAATTTCCGGTTTGCGCCCGAAAGCTTCAGGCACAACTAAAAGATGGAGAAGAGCAAATGTTCCGCTTAGGTGTCGGCAACGTTGCAACTCGATAATCTGGAGGCATTGCACGTGCCGCGTGAGTACTATGAGAACATCTCGAAGGCCGGAGTTCAATTCGAATAATGTTGCAGGTCAAGACTCTAACCGGCAATTCTTCTTCCCAGCACACACCCGAAGAATGTTGGACGATCGTTCACGTTCGATCGCCGTAAAGCCACGGTGCCATTTGCGATGCAGTTACCAGTTGGTAGCTATAATTCAGCTATTCAGCAAATGCACGGAAACCTCCAGGGCTTAGGTCCCGACGACCGCAATAGCTCACAAAGCGGACATTGCCTCTCACTGCTGACCACAGTTCTTTCGCATGGGTAACTGGACCCGCATCCACGCAACCGAGAACCGTCCCTGCACGTTGGGGACCTATGTCCCCGTAGGTCGAATCCGCGGAACTTGATTGAACGTTCTGCAATCCGAAAGTGAATTACCCTTCGATACGGAGTAATTCGGCAGACCGAAAATCTCGTCATGCCATCCGGCCGGCCAAGGCCCGCACTGGGAAGCGAAAAAAAGATTTCAAACTTCCCACTATGTGAGATGCGAGCACGTGAGGCGTCCGGCCGGACTGCTCAGAGACCGGCGCCTCGACGTGGCGAGGGCGATATGTCTTGATCAAGTAATGTCTGCATGTGGCGCCGGACCGACGGCGATGGTCGGCAGTCCCTAGCGGTGCGCAGCCTCGAATCGCACGCAGATGTCGGGTAGCAAGCGAATGGAACTGGAAATGTTGAAGATTCGTGAGATCCGCTCCGAGTCCGGGATCATTCCTCGACTCGCAGTGCGGTGGTTGATGATCGCGCTCGCCACGATCTTTGCATTCTGGCCCACCTGGACCAAGCTTTGGCAGAGCACGGCCAGCGGAACTGCCATCGGCTACGTCTTCGCTCTACCGCTCTTGTGTTTGGTTGCCTCCGTCGGAACAGACTTGAGGCGCGGCCCGGAGCTTCCTATTCACGATCGCGAGACCGACAAGATAGTCGGCTGCATCGGCCTCTTCGTCGCATTGGGACTCCAAGCGCTCCTGCTGCCGCGTTTTGCCGAGACCTACGAATTGATGCATATCGACGTGATCGCGGCGTGGGTATTCGTCTGGAGCGCAGCGGTTCTGATGTTCGGCCTCCGTCCGGTCAATCGGTATTGGGCAATCTGGGTGGTCCCGGTCATCTTGGCGCCGCTACATTACCGCGCCATCGCGACCGAAATGGGCGGGACCCGTTTCGACTACAGCGTCCTCATGGTGCTGGTCGCGTCTGCCGCGACCACGATCGCCGTCAGTAGAACGTGGAGGCGAGGGGCGATCGCCTTTGTCGCCGCAACGGTGCTCGGTGTGGTGGTTCTCTACGTCACGATTCAGAAGTATCCCACTGCTCCGCTTTTCGCCGTGCAGTTGTTTCCGGCGCTCGGAACCGCAATCGTCGTCGGTGGCGCCTTCTATCTGTACGAACGCCGGGGAAAGTCGCTCAAACCGTTCGATCGACCACTCCGAAAGCCTTCGACAGCCACGAGCAACTGGACCATCCTTGCGGTGTTTGCCGCCGCAGTGCTGATGTTCTTCACACCGCTGCCACCGACAAGTTTGACCGTCAACGTCGGTCCGCCTCCGGCTACGGCCGATCCTCGACTGGTCGTTCCACTGGGCTGGCATCAGATTGCAGCATCCGAATACGACTGGCCCCGTCGGTACTTCGGCAGCACCTCCGAACTGAGCCGTCAGACAATTCGGGCCGACACTCCGAATCCCGCTTGGGACGCGCAGATGCGGCCTCGCACGGTACAGCTTGACGTCGTCCAGGTCCGGCGGCCCTCCACGCTCGCCGTGTACCCCAGCAAGACCACCTACGACCTGGAGAACGCGAGAGTCAGCCCGACGGTCACGGTGGAGTTGCCGCACGGGATCGTCGCCGAGATGTACACGATCGTCGACGACGCTCTCCTTCTCACATGGAGCAATCTCAATTTCGTCTGGACGCGGGGCGACGGAGCCGCGCAGCGAGTCAGCCTGATCAGCGTCGACAATCACGATCCCGACGCCTACTTCCCCGAACCGAAGCCGTCGATGGCGTCCAACGGTAGCAATACCCTCGCCGTTCTACTGCGTGGTGAAACCTCGACCGAAGACACCGAATCCGAGTACAAGGACCTGGACATGCTCGAAGCACTCGCTCGACTACTCGTGGAGGCTCAGACGTGGTGAACGAAAACCGAAGCCAGTCCAACAGTGTTGTGGTCAGCGGCGACCCGGATACAGCGGAGTACCGCGAGGCCGCCCTGCACGATGCAGTGAACGGTCTACGCGAGCGCCATCCGATCTCGTCCGCCTCCGTGGCCTTCTATCCGTGGCAACGAAATACGTTGTTGGCAGGCTTCGCACTAGTCGTCATCAGCCTCGTGCTCTTCCTCGTCCCAACTCTCATCGCGCTGACACTGATCTGCACCATTGGATACATCTGGGCGATGGTCGACCGTCTGATCTTGTTCACGAGGGGTCTCGATGCGTCCTCGATCATGACGATCAGTGACGAAGAGGCACTGGCTCTTTCATACGACGACCTTCCCACGTACACCATTCTGGTCCCCGCATACAACGAGCCTGAAGTCGTCGGCGACCTCATCGCAGCCATGCGAGCGATCGATTATCCGGAAGACAAGATGCAAGTCCTTCTCCTATTGGAGGAAGATGACGCCGTCACTATCGAAGCCGCTCTTGCCGCCGGCGTGGACGAGGTCGTCAGCATTCTGAAGGTGCCCGCGGCCGATCCACGAACCAAACCGAAAGCATGCAACTACGGTCTGCATTTCTCGACGGGCGAGATCGTCACGATCTACGACGCCGAGGATTCCCCCGACCCACTCCAATTACGGCGAGTAGTTGCAACTTTCGCGAAACTTCCCGAGAACACTGCTTGTGTTCAGGCCAAACTTGCATTCCACAACGGAACTCAGAACCTGTTGACCGCGTGGTTCACCGCCGATTACGCGCTGTGGTTCAACTTCATCCTCCCTGGATTGATGCGGAGCAATTCACCGATTCCTCTCGGCGGTACCTCGAATCACCTACGACGTAGCGTCCTCGACGAGATCGGTGCGTGGGATCCCTTCAATGTCACGGAGGATGCGGACCTCGGGGTACGGATTGCCGAGAGCGGATACCGCACCGCGGTGTTGAATTCCACCACGCTCGAAGAAGCCAACAGTGACACGATCAACTGGATCAGACAGCGCTCGCGTTGGTACAAGGGCTATTTGCAGACGTGGCTCGTCCATATGCGCCAACCCGTGAAATTATGGCGAGGATTGGGCCCGATCGGCTTTCTCCGCTTCACGATTCTCATGGCCGGCACACCTTTGGTCGCCACTTTGAACATGGTGTTCTGGCTCATCAGTCTGGACTGGATTCTCGGACAACCTGAAGTGATCCACCAGGTCTTCCCCAACTACGTCTATTTCCCCGCGTTGATCTCTCTGGCATTCGGTAACGCCGCTGTTCTCTACATGAACCTCGTGGCGTGCCGAGAAACGCGAAACGCGATGCTCCTCCTCGCCTGCCTGACTGCTCCGTTGTACTGGGTGCTGATGAGCATCGCGGCGATCAAGGGGACCTACCAATTGATTCGCAACCCGTCCTACTGGGAAAAAACCTTCCACGGTCTGAACACGTGACAACGCAATCCTTCACGTTCTACACAGGTGTGAGTTATGTCTACTGGTCCGCCTCACCCACAATTTCACCCGATTTCGGGTTTCAACGGAAAACACACAGCTAGATGGTCGCGGTAAACACACAATCCAGTCACAAAACTTAACTACCGGTACGCGAGAACCGCGGTGATTGGTTGCCGAATGATCACAGATCGGCCGTCGAGCGCCTTAAGTGCCGAGACGGCACTGGCTTACCGCGCAGCACTCAGGCACTATGACCGGTATGAGCGGTTTTTCGGAATGGGTGAAGCATCAACTGGAACTTCGCCAAGAAACAGACGTAGCCGATGCTGCGCGTGCGCTGGGAATACGCCCCTCCGAGCTTGGTCGGTGGCTGTCCGCGAAACGCCCTCCCACGCAGGACACGATCAGAACTGCTTGCCGCGTCTTCGACGTCCACGTACAGGAAATTCTTGTCGCGGCGGGCTACATGACACCCGACGAGTCGGGTCTGGACGACAAGCCGATTTCACTGTCGTCACTCAGCACCCGAGATCTCCTCGATGAACTGGCGAGACGCTCCGTCGCATAGCCTCGCAAGTCAGTAGGTCAGCTGCGGATCCGGCTGATCCAGTCGTTCCTTGAGCCAGACTCTCAATTCCGGTCCGTACTCGGTGCGACTGAGCGCATGGTCGAGAGAGGCCCGCAAAAATCCGCCCGGGTTTCCCAGATCGTGACGCGTTCCGTGATGGACGACGACGTGAACCGGATGCCCCTCTGCAATCAGCAGCGCTATCGCATCCGTCAGTTGCAGCTCGCCACCCTGCCCTGGCGAGATTCGTCTGAGCGCGTCGAACACGGCGCGATCGAGAAGGTAGCGTCCGGCCGCAGCGAGAGTGGATGGAGCATCCGCTGGTGCGGGCTTCTCGACCATGCCGACGACGGCAAGCACATCGGGATCACCGCCCTCCACAGGCGCTTGGACGTCGAATACTCCGTAAGCACCAACACGATCCGGCGCGACGTCGAACGCGCACAACACGGAACCGCCTCGCTCGGCACGTACCTTCGCCATCGCGTCGAGAACACCGCAGGGGTGGACCAGATCGTCCGGAAGCAGCACCGCGAACGAGTCCTCGTCCGCATCCAGCACCGATTCGACAAGACCCACAGCGTGTCCCAATCCCAGCGGAGACTCCTGCACAACCGGCTCCACCGAGATCAGGCCTGGAGCCCGGCGCACACGCTCGAGTAGATGATGCTTCCCGCTGGCGGCGAGCTTGCCCTCGAGCACCAGATCCTCGACGAAATGCCCGACGACCGATGCCTTGCCCGGCGCAGTGACGATCACCAGACGTTCCGCGCCTGCTTGCGCCGCTTCGCTTGCGACCAGCTCGATCCCGGGTGTATCGACCACGGGGAGCAACTCTTTCGGAACCGTCTTGGTGGCCGGGAGGAAGCGAGTCCCCATCCCGGCAGCCGGCACCACAGCAGTCTTGAAAGCCCGTTCAGCGCACCCAGTCATCGTTCACCTCTCCGCTCACGCGATGTTTCACACAATTACCGTTACGCGCATGCAGCGATCGTCCCCTCATTTCGACGACCGAAGCTCACACCGCATGTACAGCCTGCGCACAAGGTTTACCGGGCGACCGATGCCGTCGCAAGTTGACCCGAACTCGGAATTCGTTGCGCGCGAGAGCTACACAGCACCCCCCGATGTCACTTCCACGAAGGGCACACGGCACTCCGCGCACTACCCGTTACCGCAGCGAACGGTTGAGATCCTTTTTCGACGTTGACCACGGCGGGACGTAGCAACTGGCCAAAGAGACAGGTACGACACAACTTCCGAACTCAGCACCTCAACCGGACCGTCCCCAGCCGACCCGGACGTAGGTCCTGGAGGCGTCGCATCGATGGTCCCGAGCGACTCCACAAGCCTTCAAGTTCGGTTATCCGCAGGTGAATGCCACTGAATACCATTGGATGCAAACGAAATACGGTCATCACGTCACAACACCAGGTTCAGGTTGTTATCAGATCGTGACCATACTCCCACTGGGCGGAACTCCTAGTGGACTACCAGCAGTGTCCTAACTTGCCAGTGAAGCGATCACGTCGAAGAGTGGATCGTCGGGCCCGATGTCCATTGTGCACTCGTTCGGCCGCGGATCCGGTACGAAGGCCCACAGGAGAGCTCCGGCCGTGCCGGCCGCCTTCTGCCCCGTCAGCTTCGTCTCGATATTCGTGGCTCGGGTTGCCAATGATTCACAACTGCCCGCCAATTCGCCTGTCTCAGCGACCAACAACGGCTTCGAGACGTTCGTGGCCTGTTCGATGCGACGCGCCAGTCCGTTCCACTGGTCGCCCGGAAGCGGAACCCCGTCTGCTCCGTAGTCGTGATACTGCAGAATGTCGACGAAGTCGGACTCGCTCACGTATTGGTAGTCGTCACCAGCAGTGCCGCACTGACCGCCCCCGACGTATCCCGCCGTGATCAGGGTGTTCGGATCGATCGCCCGAAGTTCGGCGCCTGCCGTGTCGAAGAACTCCCGCAACACCTGCGCGGAATCAGACGGGCACGTTCTTGTCCACCAATTGCAGGCGGCGTCGGTACACAGGCTCGGTTCCGGCTCCCCCACCAATTCCCACGCCGCGACGGAAGGCTCGTTCTTCCAACGGTCGACGGCGGTGTGCATCCAGTCCTGAAAGCTCATGGTGGCTCGACCTGGGATCAGGTTCGCAACCTTCCAGTCGTCGGTGTACCAGTCCCTGGATTTGAACAGCCCGTCATCACACCCGCTGTCCTGTGGTGAGAGCACCGGAATCGTGAACTGGTTGTGTCGCGCCGCAGCGTCGAACACCGCGTCCATCGGTCCGAAATCCATCTCCCCGGACACCTTGTTCACCGCGAGCGCTTGGAAGGCGTTGAAACGCGTGACGGAATTCGGTGGCAGAGAACCGAAGTAGGCATCGAGATCGACCATCGCGCCACAGCCGAAGTTCACCGACCAATCAGTGGCCAGTTGATAAGCATTGAGCCCGGTGGGCCACCACGGCTGTCCGTCGAGTGTCAGTCCGCTCGACGACGCTCCGACCCGAACCGTCTTGGGCGAATCGGCAACCACCGGCGTCGTGAACATTCCTGTCACGACCGCGACGGTTGCAAAGCTGACTACAGCGGCAGCGATACGGCGACGCACTGTGCCACGCACACGCGGACGCGCTTCTTCAGAAGACATCTACAACCATCCACGTCATACGGACAATCCTCCCACACGAATTCCCTCATCGACCCGTTTGACGTTCACCGGTCACGCGATACAAACGCCAGGCCGAAGGGTCCATGCCGCCGTCGTTGGGCACCTCGAGCACCAGTGCTCCCACACCGCCGGCACCGGTGTCGTACATCGTCGGATAACGCCGATTGACCGCGTCCGACACACCGCGACCGGTGTTCGGAACCGACAGGATGTACTCGACGTGATGTTCGGCCGGGTTGTTCAGTACGCGCACGAAGTCCGCATCGGAAGGCACGACGAATTGCCGAGGGTTGTTCGACGACGCCACGACGGCATAGCTCTGTACGGTGTCGAGCAGAACCGACCCCTCCGGCAGAGCCAAGTCGTCCAGGTACCTGGCGATGCGACGCTCGGCCGCAAACGTGCGTAGATTCGTCTGCTCCTCCAGGTTCTGGCGGCCCGGAATGATCGCGCTGGCAATGGAATGCTCGAGCACTGCGATCCGCGCACTACCCATCGCGACAAACGTGACCAGCGTCGAACCGACCAGCAAGCACAGGGAGATCACAAGAGGTAGAGACGGTCCCGCCTGCTCGGGGTACGTCGACACCGAGCGCGACGCAGCAGCCCCTGGTCGACGCGTGATGACCGGCGCTCCGCGAGGAGCGATCAGGACGACCAATACGAAACACAGCGGAATGATCGAAATGTAGAAGCGCAGAAGAGGAAACGTCGATCCCATCAGGTAGAGCAACGTCTGCGCTCCAAGGATGGCGCCGAACAGCACAAGAGGCACCACCACTTCGGTGTCGCGCCGCCGAAGTGCGCAGATGACTGCCAGAACCACGAACACCGGGAGCGCCGGCCCGAGTACGGCCATTTCGGTAATCGAGAACGCAAGGCGGGCAACCGGTGAGTCGGTTCCGGCACCAGCCTGTTCCAGGATGGAACTGTTCCCGTACACCGACGAGAACTGTTGGAACGCTTGACCCGTGATGAGCCAACTGGCAAACGACCACAAGGCGAAGGCCAGGAATCCCGGCATCAGCACGACGGCACCGTCGAGCGCTGCTGCCCAGAGCCGCAAGCCAGGTCCTGCGCCCTCGCCCCGCTCCTCCGCTGTCGGTTGAAAACGAAGCCAACTCACCACGGTCACCAGCACCACCGCGACAAACAGGGGTGCCAATGCGTCGTATCGAGTGAGGTACGCCAGAGCGAACGCGAGGCCCGCACCGATGAGGTCGTGTACGTCGTCGCTGCGCATCCACCGAATCAGTCGACGTGTCGCCCACAGAACGAAGAAAAGGAACGGAGCTTCGCTCATTCCGCTCGCCGCGTACATGACGATCATCGGATTGACAGCGAACAGCACGGTAAGGACGACGGTGACCCATCGCGGACACCCACGGTCGCGGCTGATCCCGCGTATCTGAATCACCGCGCCAGCCATGAAGGCCGCGGACATCACGACCGCAGTGATGTTCCACCGCAGCAGATCCGGCCACCAATGACCCATCAGGCCCATCGGAATCTGGACTGCCGCCGTCAACGGGGTGAACACGAATCCGATCGCCGCGAAGTGCGGATCACGGCTGAGCAGCATCGCCGACACCGCGGCGACACGACTGAGCGAATCGGTGAAGATGAACCCGATACCCGCGTTCATCCATACGCCCAACGCGGTGTAGATCGCGAAGAGCACGACGAACATCCGCCATGGCTTCCGGCCCGGTAGATCGTGGACCGCGACGGACAGGGCCGGGCGATCGGTGACGGTCACTGTCCGCGACGCCGAGCCACGAGCACACCACCGACGGCAACAGCGATCAGAACCACGGTCCCGAATCCGATCCAGCCGATCGTGACCGCGCTCAGTCCGGTCTCTTCTTCGGCCGAGGTCGCAGTGCCCAACGGGGCGACGTCGACTCCGACGTCGAACGGCTCACCTCCGCGAGGTGCGACCAGTAGATCGCCGGTCAGTTCTGCGAACCGGTCTTTCCCACCTTCCAACCAGTTGAGCAGACCGTCGGCATCGGCCGCATCACCCTCAGACGTCAGCGCCACTACTTCGTTGTGCGAACCCGAAACCACCTGCAAGGCACCGTATTGTCCACCGAATTCCAGACCCTGCAAGCGCAGGAGACCTTGATCTGCCGTGTCCATGGGTAGAGCCACCGGAGTGGGCAGCGTCCCGTCCGCCGCGATCAACAACGCCGGCAGCGAACTGGTCGCCGCGTCGCCGAACGGGAGCACGCGCGGTTGCAGCGGCAGATAGCTCAACCGCTGCATCGCGACAACGAGGCGCTGGGCTCGAACGAGATCTGCGAAATCACCGTGACTCAAACCGACATCGAGTGTGGGCAGCATCGACTGAGGCAAGGACTGGAATCCTCCAGGCGTCGGCGGGAATCCGGTAGTGGACGTGATGGTGCTGGCCGGATCCACAGTGAGCGAAGAAGGGCTACTGGTGCCGCACTGGAAGTCGCCGGTCACATCCATCGAGACCTCGAACGTCAAGTCGCGACGCAGGAGTTCGTTCGGAACATCGACGCCGATGTCGAAGCGCCCTGTCTCGTTAACCGTCTGCGAGGCGAGTCGTCTATCCCCGAGTGAGATCGACAGTTCTCCGTTACGCGAATTCGGTAGCGGGACATAGGAACCAATCATTCGCACCGAGACATCCTTCATCGGACGCCCCAGTTGCGACTGACTGAACGGGACGCCGACCTCGATGTGATTGAGACCGGAAGCCGTCAGCGTTCCGAGCTTCAGCTCACCGACGGTGATGGCGTCCTGGGAAATCTGGGCAACCGCGTTGTCCGGTGACGCCAGCGCTCTGCTCGCCGCCCAGTAGCCGTCGAAGTTCGCCGCCAAGAGACTGACCTGAGGAACGAGCATCTTGTCGTCCCCTGAAATCCGCAGCACGGGTGAACCATTCGGCGCCGTCGCGAGATCGATGCCGGCGTCCCCACTGTTACCGAGCACTACAGCTCTCTCGAACAGTCCCGGCTCAGCGGAGGGCAGACTCTGGCCGTTCGGCAGCTGCTCCACCACCACGGCACCAGGCTGACTTCCGTACTTGTTGACAATCGCTGCACTCAGTTGCAAAGCCGCACTCTGCTGCGCCCCTGACGAACCATCCGTGACGTAGATGGTTGCCTTCCTCAAAATCGGTGGGAAGAAGGTTGCAACAGTTGTGGGCTGTCGCTCTGCACCGTCGTAGGCGACAAAGGCATCCCGGAGCGCGAGGGGCTGGTATCTCGTTCGGTCGTAGCAGCGGTCGTCGACGGGAACTAGGTGAGCGATCATCGACACGGTCACACTACGGTCGACCACTTCGAGACCTTGCAAGGGAACCGAAATCGGTAACCCGGCCCCGGCCTGCCCGGCGTCGAAGTCGACGCGGCTCACCAATCTGCCGTCCGAAGTCACTTCGAGCCAGCCCCTACTGAAGTCGGTCGGGGCGGTCAGGATTCCGGTCACGGCTGTTGCGGTGAGTCCGTCCGGCACCGGCACGGTCACCAACACTGGTGCGTCATCGGAAGAGAACACGATGTCCGTTCCTCGGCCGAGTTCGGTGAAGGAGATCGGAGTTGTGGCTGCGGCGACCACCGAAGTATCTGCGTCGTCCTCGAAATCCTGGGCCGAGGCGACACTGCCGAGAGGAAGCAACAAAGTCACCGCGACAGCCACCGGCATTGCCAGCGCGCGCGTCAGCCAGGTTCGAGAGTGGCCCATCAGCGTGTCTCCTCGACATTTCTTGTTTCCGCGCAATCACCAAACACAAATCACGAGTAGCAATCTCGCCAGTTCGCGACGGTCGCAGGTCCGATCGCACCGTTACGGACAAACGAACCATAACGACCAATTTGTGCGTTTGGCTAATTATCCCGACCGGCGAGACTTTTGTTACGGCGCGTCACATGATTAGCAATCGCTGCCGCTGGGAAGCCGAAAGAAACCGTCCGCAAGCCCGTCAACACGCCTGAACGTCCGTCCAGTCTGGGCGCTTCGGGGGGCGGAGAATTCTCAGACAAGGAAGCTGTGACGCTCAATTCGATCATCCCCGCCGGCAAGAGCGCGATCGGAAAGCTGGTCGGCGCACCGTTCCACTTCGCATCATCGCTGCGCATGGCCAGGGTTTTTCACCCGCACGGGATCGAACTGAAGGGAACATTGAAGCCGGCCACCCCGTGGTGGCCGGTAACGGAGTCGTCGACGATCGCCGTCACCGCTCGAATGTCGAAAGCACTCGGAATTCCGGGAGACCTACCCGACATACTTGGCCTGGCGCTTCGGTTGCACGATGTCGGCGCAGATGAATACCCGTGGGACATTCTTCTCGCAACATCAGGACTTTCTACCTTCTCGAAAATGTTTCCAGCTCCGGCTTTCTCGTGGAACGGCGCGAGATACAGCACACTGGTTCCTTACTCACGCGCGGGCGGGGCCGCGGCGTGGCTGATCGTGACACCGCGCGGCGTCCACCCGGCCGGCACTTCTTTGTCTGCATTAAAAGCTGCGGTCGATCATTCCCCGCTGCACTTCTCCGTGTACCTCGCGAGAATTCAACTTCAGTTGATACCGATCGGACATCTCTGTCTCGACGAAGTCGAGGACCACCCGGATTGCCTCCAGCCGTCCTTCGATCCGATCCTGAACAGGCCGGCACACATGCGCATGGTTCCGGAGTGGCTCGCGGAAACGCGGAAGCTAGCGTATCGCGGTAGCCGCGACGGCCGAGGAGACACACAAAAGCGCGGTTGACCGGACATGCCGGTCAACCGCGCCGAAACTCATTCAGCTTGTGAACTTGTCCTTGATATCCGAGACCTTGTCACTGACAGTGTCGCCGGCCTTCTTGACCTTTGCCTCGCCCTGATCGGCAACACCTTCGGCAGCCAGATCGTCATTGCCCGTGGCATTTCCGATCTTTTCCTTGGCTTCGCCGATGAGATCCTCAGCGCGGTGCTTTGCCTTGTCGATGAAGTCAGACATGTGTTTCTCCTTCTTGAATTCGGTGTGGATTCGGTCGTGCGTTCGGCCGTGGGATTCGGCCGTCGGATTCAGTCGAACTCGAACTGCGTGGACAAATGTGTCAGCGCTTTCCGGTGACTGCCTTGACCAGGAACAGCAAGATGACTGCACCGAGAAGGCAAGTGAGGAAGCTGAAGATCCAGCCTGCACCCTCGACATCGACGCCGAAGACTCGAAGCAGGAAACCACCGATCAGGCCGCCGATCACACCGACAACGATGTTGAGGAAGATCCCCTGCTGCGCATCGGTTTTCATGATCTTACTGCCGATCCAACCCGCCAGCCCACCGATGATGATCCAGGCGATGATACCGAGAGGAAGCATTTGAACTCCTTAGAGTAAAGAGGGACGGCGCAATGAGTGACTGCCGGTGAAGGGAGAGTTCCGAGCGATCGGCCCGCGCAACTAGACCGTGATCGCGGGTTGTGTTTGCACACAACCAGACTCTCCGCCGCACGACGCGGGGGATCGTGCACTCAGTAGCAGCCACATTGTCTGCTTACCTTTCTATCAGGTGTTCACGACAGAACCAAAATGACTGGCGATTCACCACATACGAGAAACGACACTCACCGACGCGCACATGATCAGCGTCACTACGATCGCGATCGCCATCGAAGTGACGGCCGCAAGGAGCACCGTGACACACAGTGCCACAGCAACATCCATGACTCTGTGCACGATCGGGAGGTCTACCAATACCCGGTCACCGGGAGGCTCAAACCTCGATTGATCAGAGAGTTCTCGGCTCATCGCGTTTCGCGCTTTCCACGGCGATGTGAGTTCTGGTCGCGACGGATGGATCACCGACCATCGACTCGACTTGATCCCCCGTGTCAGTGACGCGAGAAATCAACTCGGACAACGTTTCCGATCCGGATACGACGCTACGTCTCAATGTCACTCGCAAATCGATCGTGCGAACTCCACGATCGAGCAACGCTTTTCCTCGGACACGCGACACTTCGTCGAAGTCCTCCAGTGATGCGCTCGCCCCTTCCGCCACCGCACCCAGATCCGCGGTGATGGAATTGTGTGAGTTCGACCCAGGGACCGTGATCTCCTTCACCCGACGCAGCGGCACATGCGCGATCAACCACCGCAACGCGAGGAGGACTAGCAATACTCCCCCAGCTCCGACAGCCCATGGCCACCACGAGTGATCGACAAGATCTTCAGCCCACGGGATCTCGATACGCGCCGGGAAATCCTTGATCGCGTCGAGATTCCACAGGATCGCTGCAACTCCCAGCGCTACCGCGAGCATCCCCACCACGCATGTCGCCACGCGATCCATCGCCGTCGCCGTCCGAGTCATGACATCGATCCCGTCTGGATACGAACCTTGATTCGCGGCGATGGTGACAGCGACCCGGCCAAGTCCCCCAGCACCGCACGGATCTCCGATTCAGCGGTCGCGGCTCCATCGGGCGTGACCGAGGCCTTCACTTCCAGCTTGCGCCGGGTCGCGTGTGACGAAGCGGATCGAACCTGGGCCAGTGACTCGACGCGAACAGACGCTATCGCCGCTACATCGGCGGGATCGATCCATGTATTCGCGACTCCGACCAAGGCATTGGCAGTCTTTCGTCGCGGTTTGAGTCCGAGGATGACGAACCACAGGCCGAGAACGACGGCTGCGATCCCCGCCGGCAACATCCAACCCTGGTACGCGAGCCCGTCCACATATGCGGCAGCACTTGGTATCCGCTGCGACCCGGTGATCACGCCGGTATCCACCAGCGCGTCGCGGACGCCGACCACGCCGAGCGCGAGAAGCGCCGCGGCGATGAGGAATCCCGTGACGGCCGATCCGGGCGCCGCAAGGGGAACAGGAGCAGCAGCCCTCGAGGCAGTGGGTGGTGCGACCTTGTCGGCGGTCATCGCACTTTCCTTCCCGCGTCACGCTTGGTCGATGCCGGGAGAACGCTCACGATCGCCACGTCCACGCCGTCTACGTCCAGGCCCGATACAGACTGCAACTGGGTTGTCACGTTCTCTCGCACCGCGGTACCGATGACCGACAAGGATCCGGGCCACTCGATCGCGATGTCCACCTTGGCCCGTACCCGCTTGCCGGATACCAGCACTCGCGCCCTCGGCAATTCGCGCCCGGTCAGTTTGTCCATGCCGGCGGCGTGATGGCGCACCCCCGGGGTTCCGCGCGTCGCCTCGAGAACCAACTTCTGCGCGACTCTGTCTCGAATCGTCAGCGTTCCGCGATCGCCCGGCTCACCAAGCACAGACGACTCCGGTCGAGCTGTCTCAGCCACGTCCGCGACCCTTCAGCATCACACCGAGATCGAACTCGCCGTCACGCTGACCACCGACGAGGTATCCGATCACACCGAGAACCAGAGCGATGAGGAATCCGGTGAAACCGCCTGCAGCAGCTGCGACTCCGAGAAGTAGTCCTGCCAGTAGGCCGACAGTCGAGGTGGTCATGTGAATCCTCCGTTGTGGATGATGTTCGATGGTGCCTGTCAGATCTCGGTGTAGGTCTTTGCACCCGGAAACCGAGCGCGCACCCGCGTGTACTGGGCCCGAACGGGTTTGGCTATCTGTCGCATCGTGCCGCGCAGCGACGTGCGCACAACCACACCGATCGGGGATGCGAAGTCCCGGTCGACGCGTTCGAGTGCTCGATTGAGCGCGTCGGCAGATCCGCCCACGTCGGGGTGGTAGTTCCTGATCGCCTCTCGGCGTGCGGATCGTCGATCGGGAACTGAACCCCGAGAGTGCTCAGGCATCGCGTCCACGACCGACTACGTCTTCCACTGTCACGTTCACGGGGCCTGTAACGAGTCCTGAAACCGCTTGGCGGATACGTAAAGCCGTGTCTCGAACGGCGGCGTCGGCGAAGATGCACACATGGATGTCTGTCGACGACTCCGTCACCCGCACGCCGACGACGCGGCGACCGGGGAGGTACGTGCCAACCTCGCCGAACATTCCGGCATGAAGCGAGGCGACCCCAGGTACCCCCGTCACAGCCGCCGCGATGGTGTCAGCGATTTCGGAACTCACTGCACCCGTGCAGTCTTGGGCTCGCCGGTTTCGTCGTCGCTGCCCTCGTCGAGGTGGACGTCGTGAACTGTGATGTTCACCTCGGTCACTTCGAGACCCGTCATCCGTTCGAGCGCCGCAATGACGTTGCGGCGAATGCCGGTGGCCAGATCGGCGAGCGATACGCCGTACTCGGCCACGATGTCGATGTCGACCGCTGCCTGCTTTTCGCCGACCTCGACCGATACTCCCTGGGAGTGGTTGACACTCGCGCCGGGGATCCGCTCGCGCAGTGCCCCGACAACCCGGGACGCTCCGCCGCCGACGTCGTACACACCGCTCACCTCTCGCGTGGCGATGCCGGCAATCTTCGAGACAACGGTGTCGGCGATCGACGTCTTTCCTTGAGAGCTCACGAGAGCCGAGTCGTTCGGTGATGCAACATCCTTCGTAGATGCTGTCGCAACCTGTGTGCTGACCATTGTCATCTCCTCCTGTTGATCGATCTACCTGTGTAGTCGTCACTCGAAGGCAAAACCGAATGCCCCAGTCAGGTGACGTGCATCACTGACACTTGTTAGTTACTGTCCGTAACATTCAACGCCCCGGCCGGGCGAACAATCTTCGAACGCAGCCGAGTTTTCCGCATTTCCGCGAGAGGAGCGACTGTGGCGTTACCGCACACACAGGGGCTCACCGAAGCACCTGACGGCTTGGACACCGCAACGGTGGACGCTGCGATACTCGGCGACCGAGAAGCATTCGAGTCACTGGTGCACTACTACGGACCTGCACTTCACCGCTATGCGCGTCGAATGCTCGCAGATGAAGGCGACATTCTCGAGGTAGTCCAGGACACCTTCGTGGCCGCGTGGCGCCGACTCGATTCATTTCGTGGCGAATCGTCGATGCGAACATGGCTTTTCGCGATCTGTTCCCGAAAGATCGTGGACAGCTATCGAATCAAGAGAGCGCAACCGATCGACGACAAGCTGCTGGATCCTCTCGTGCCGTCTCCCGAGGCCGGCCCGTTCGACACGACCTCGAACGCCGCGTTCCTGGAGGCACTGGAAGAAGCGTTGGGTGAATTGCCTTATCGCCAGCGTGCGGCCTGGACGCTGCGAGAGGTGGAGATGCTCACGTTCGTTCAAATCGGCAAGATTCTGAGACTCACTCCGGATGCAGTGCGAGGGCATCACCATCGTGCACGGGCTAACCTGAGTGAACGAATGACGAGGTGGCGATGACTGAATCACGAACCGACGCATTGATGGCGCACGCATCCGACGTCCTGCGGAACGCTCCCGAGCCAGGCTGGGATCGAATCAGCGACAAGGTGATCCGGGCGCTACGGTCGACCTCGGCGTCCGGTTGGCCGCTCGACGCACACGCGTCCGAAGGTCCACGTCTAGGCACGGTGTCGGTGAGCGATCACGTACTCCGCACCCATTTGGCCGCCGAGATACGTTCTCGACACCACTGCTCGCCGAGCAGTATCGAGTTCTTCGTCGACGGCCACGAAATACGTTCACTACGTATCGAACTGGCAGCGCCATACGGAGTGGATCTGGCCGAACTGTCGGACCGGGTTCGATTCACCGTCGTCGATGTCGTTCACCTGATCCTCGGTGACATGGACCCACCCGTCTCTGCAGAGAGCGTCCACATCGCCGTAGTCGACATCGTGGATGATCTACCTGCCGAGGAGAACACCAAAAGCCACTCCGAGCACTAGGTGTTTGTTCGGCAAGTGTTTGGGAACCCGGCACTCATGACCACGCCCCCACCACCGGATCCGGGCCCCGTCCCCGACCCGGGGTCGCCGACACCACCCGCGCCGGCACCACCCGATCCGCTGAATCCCCCGCCCGTGCCACCGAGTCCGACGCCACCGAACCCGTATCCCCCGGATCCGATCCCGCAGATCTGAAGTCAGCTGCCCCGAACTTCAGACTTCAGCCGCCGAGTTCGGCGATCATCTCGCTCAACGATTCTGCGGCGATACGTAGTTCACCTTCGTCGGGGTTGTCGGGCGAGGACGGTAGGCGCTCGGCCAACTGCTCGCGAGTGACAAGCGAGATACCATCGAGGCCGAACCCTTCTTCATCGGGGACGTAGATCTCGATCTCACCCCCAACCGCTACCAATTCCGAATGGGGCCCGCTGCCCAGCAGTGCACGCAGGTGTTCGGTCGTCACGGTCATATGGTTCACGTGAAATCTCCTGCTTCGGTGACAGCTGACTTTGCCGGTATGGCTCGACGTGACGTACTGACTCGACGTGACGTACTACCCCTATTGAGTACCCCTCGCGGGTGAGCAAGAAACGACAAGTACATGAACACCAACCTTCAGAGAGACGCAGCCACCATGAGTGAACGAAATTCCACCGACCGCACGGATCAGACGGATGAGCCGCAGACCACCGGCACCGACCACGGTCCCGGAACCGGGGCCGATGCCGCACACAAGGACGTTCAGACCGATCCGTCGGGCGAACGTACGTGGGCCGACGAGGGTGGAGCCTCGAGTACCGGCCCGGCAACCGACACCGACTGATCGCGCAAGAGCTCGACCCACGGGACCAAGGTCCCGTGGGCCGACGCTCACGGGTCCTTGAAATCCTTACGGATCTAACGCTTTTCACCTGGGTTTTCGCGATGCGGTAAGGTAGGCACTCAGCACGGTTGAGTACCCAGCCGTTGAAGACGAGCACGGTTCGTGCGTTGCTTCCCGTGCCGTTTCCCGGTTTCGAACGAAACCGTTTCGAACCAGACCGTTCGAACGAACCGTTTCGAGCAATCCGTCAGGAGTTTCGATGAACGAGTTTTCGAGAACTACAGATGAGCGTACGGACAGTCCCCCCACATTCACCACGACGTGTGCGGAAAACATTCAATCACTCGTGGTCAGCGGCGAGATCGACGTCCGGTCCCGAGCTGATTTCGCTGCCTGCGTCGACGACCTGATCGGTGAGCGTCACCCGTTCGTACTCGACTGCTCGGACGTCCAGTTCATCTCCGTCGGAGGTCTTTCCATCATCGAGACTCTGTCGGCCAAGGCACGAAGGCTCGGCGTTCCTTGGACGCTCGTCGCAGCGCACCCCGTCAGGCGCCCGCTGTCTCTTCTGAAGATGGACGCAGACATCGTGTTCACCGACTCGACAGCCGAGGCGGTCACATACCTGTCCTCGACCACCGTGCTGGACGAGACCCTGGCGGAGCCGATGTCGGCGTGAGTACCGATCTCGAAAAGCTCTCCGAATTCGTCGTCGTCGCAAACCGACTACCCGTCGATCTCGAAACCGACGAGGACGGTGGCAAGAACTGGAAGCGAAGTCCGGGTGGACTCGTCACTGCTCTCGAACCCATCCTGCGACAGCGAGACGGCGCTTGGGTCGGCTGGCCGGGCGTCGCGGACGAGAAGGTAGATCCCATAGTGGTTGACGGCCTTCGTCTGTTTCCCGTCGAGCTGACCTCTCAGGACCTCGCCGAGTACTACGAGGGGTTCTCCAACGACACGCTGTGGCCGCTCTACCACGACGTCCTGGTGGCACCGACGTTCGAACGGTCGTGGTGGCACACGTACGTCGCGGTCAACCAGCGGTTCGCCGAGGAAACCGCCCGTTGCGCCGCGGACGGAGCCACCGTCTGGGTGCAGGACTATCAATTGCAACTCGTGCCGGCAATGCTGCGCGAACTGCGCCCGGACCTGACGATCGGGTTCTTCCTTCACATTCCGTTTCCTCCGGTCGAGCTCTTCATGCAGCTTCCGTGGCGCAAGGAGATCGTCAAGGGAATGCTGGGCGCCGATCTGATCGGCTTCCACTTGCCTGGTGGCGCAAACAATTTCCTGTTTTTGGCCCGAAAACTACTCGGACTCAAGACAACGACCGCGGGCGTCGGTGTTCGAAGTGCGCTCGGGCATGTGGATTTCGACTCTCGCGTCGTCAAGGTGGGGGCATTTCCCATCTCCGTCGATTCGGCCGAGCTGGAGCGCCAGTCGAAGAGCGAATCGGTCCTGCGCCGCGCACGCGAATTGAAGGAAGAGCTCGGAAATCCCGAAAAAATCCTGCTGGGAGTCGACCGCCTGGACTACACCAAGGGCATCGACCTGCGACTGCAAGCCCTCAAGGAACTCCTCGACGAGGGCCGCTTGGATCCGGAGAAGTACACGATGGTGCAGCTCGCCACGCCCAGTCGTGAACGCGTGCAACACTATATCGACCTTCGCAGTGTCATCGAGGAACAGGTGGGCCGCATCAACGGCGACCACAGTCAGATCGGCCGCCCCGTAGTTCACTACCTGTATCAGCCGGTCGACCGCGAAGAACTGATCGCACTGTTCGTCGCTGCCGACGTCATGCTCGTGACGCCGATGCGTGACGGGATGAATCTGGTGGCCAAGGAGTACGTGGCCTGCCGAGGCGACCTCGGAGGCGCTCTCGTTCTCAGCGAGTTCACCGGTGCTGCAATGGAATTACGACAGTCATACCTGGTCAACCCGCACGATTTGGACGGCGTGAAAAATACAATCCTGACCGCAGTTCATCAGGATCCGAAAGAGGGCCGTCGCCGTATGGCTGCGCTGCATCGCCAGGTCATGACGCATGATGTGCATCAGTGGGCCGAGTCGTTCCTGACTGCACTTTCGCCGCCCGAACCGCGCCCGGACAATCAGTTCGTCACGGAGCGCGAGTCTGACTTTGCACGCAACAACTGACCCCGTGGGCTTGCGTCAAGGGTGAGCGGAGACTCGAGCTAGGATTGGTTTCAGTTCATCGTCAAGCAGCGGCTGCGAACTGATCTCCTCAACATAGCCGTGCAATGCTGCATCGGCCCAGAAAGACAGGCCGACCATGCCCCTCACGGTGAAGTACTCCGAAACCTACAACGACGCTCTCATCGCGCTCGCTGCTGCTACTCATCGGCCGGCCAATGTGGTGAACCTGTTCGGCGAGTACGCCATTCGTGTCGATCTCGAATACAACCGTTATCTTCTGGCGACCAATACCGCGGCCGGACTCTCCGATCGACCCGACAACGGAGAATCGTGGCTGGTGCGGTTCTTCCAATCCGAAAACACCGACACACCGGATCGCCTCCTCGCGGAAGCGTCGCATCAATGGTTGGTCGATGCTTTGGACGCCGCGCTCGAACAGATCGAAGCGGCAGGCAACAAGATCTCCGCCGACGCGGACTTCGGCGACCCTACCCGCACCGAAACTCCATCCTGAACGGCATCGTATGGAGCAACGCTACTAGTCACCCTCGGCGGTCAACTGGCTGATTCGAGCCGCCAAGACTGCATTCTCGGCCTCCAGGGACAGAATCAGACGGATACCGACCAGATTGACTCCGTCGTCGATCAGCGCGGTGATTCGTCCGAGCGTATCCAGGTCGGCCTCGCTGTAACGGCGTGTACCGCCATCCGTGCGGGTTGGTGTGAGCAGGCCCCTTCGCTCGTAAAGGCGCAGCGTCTGAGGTCCTACCCCGGACAGTTCTGACATCACTGAGATCCCGTATACGCCGCGCAGCGCCCGGGTCTGGGATTCCGACGTCACTGGAACCTCCTAGTTCGGTGTCGGCTGTCTCAATCGGCGTCATCCGACCTTAGCATCATCACGCAGTGAATCTGACGCCCAGGACATAGATTCAAGCGTGTCCAGGGCCACTCATGACAAAAATCGTCGAGCCGAGAAGGCATGTAATGGCAGATCAAAGCCGATTTCGGCAAGATCGCACAGGGAGCTTCCCTTGGCTGTCGAATCGAAGTAGCCTTGCCAATTATCTACATCGGCTGATATAGATTTTGTAGCACTTGAAAGCGCCATAACCGGCACTCGAAGGTGTAGAACACCCAGACGTCGGAGTCGGTGGTTCAGCCGACTCCCTCACGGCACACTCTTCACCGGGAGCAAGATGACCACGATCGACATCCCGCCCACACAGGGCGAGAGCACCACCGGCATCGGAATCACTGTTGCAAGCGCGACATTGACAACCGAAGAGGTCAAGCGCCGAATCGCGATGATGTACGGCGACCCGGTGACAGAGGAGCCAGTAGCACTCGCGCACTGAACCTGACCGACACGCGATCCGATTGACGATGGCGCGAGACCGCCCCGTTCGCGGGCGATCCCCATCAAGACGAGAGGAAAACATATGTCCGAGTTCACCGTACCGGGACTGAGCAGCGCAGACGGTTCGTCCGTCGCCGATATTCTGCAGGAACGCCTCAGCGCCTACAACGACCTTCATCTGACGCTCAAGCACGTCCACTGGAACGTCGTCGGACCCAACTTCATTGGCGTGCACGAGATGATCGACCCACAGGTGGAGCTGGTTCGCGGCTACGCCGATGATGTGGCGGAACGTATCGCGGCACTGGGCAACTCCCCCAAGGGCACAGCGGGAGCGATCGAGCGCGATCGGACTTGGGACGACTACTCCGTCGGCCGCGACGACGCTCGCGCCCATCTGGCTGCGCTCGACCTCGTCTACACCGGGGTCATCACCGACAGCCGCACTGCAATCGACAACGTCGGCAAGATCGATCCGATCACAGAAGACATGCTGATCGGCCAAACGGCACAGTTGGAGAAGTTCCAGTGGTTCGTTCGTGCGCACCTCGAGAACTCCGGCGGCAGCCTCGTACACGAAGGCGCGTCCACCGAGCAGGATGCCGCAAATGAGGCGCGTCAGAACTGACGCACCGTCCGCGATTTCGGCCGATCGGGGGTCGGCCGAAATCGCGATCCCCACAACAGGAAAGGGCAAGAGCATGTCTGCGGACTCGCGCGGCACGTCGGCACAAACGCGTCGCGAGTATCAGATGTTCGTGTTGCAACAGCGTTTGTTGTTCGGATCGATCGTGGCAGGCACCGCCCTTGGAGTTCTCGCGATCAATTACTTCTGAAATATCAGGGGCCGCAGCCGTCGAAGACAGGACAGAAACGACACAATCATGAGTTCGAGCACTCTCCGCTCGATCGTTCGAAGCGATCGATTTGCGGCAAGCACTTCTTCTCTTCTGCTCGTGGACAGCGATTTCCGTATCCAGGGCGCAAACGACGAATACCTTGCCGTGTCCGGCCGCAGCCTCGATCAGTTGCACGGAGTGGAAGTGTTCGAAGCCTTCCCCGACAATCCCGACGACTCGTTTGCCGACGGAATCTTCTCGTTGACAGCGTCATTCGAGCGCACGATGCACTCCAGAACTCGGGACGCACTGCCGACTCAGCGTTACGACGTGCGCGATGAGCGAGGTAGTGGGCTGTTTGTCACGCGCTATTGGAATACGGTCAATTCCGCCGTCACCGATGATGACGGCAGGGTGATCGGAGTGCTTCATCGTGTGTACGAGGTTCAACGACCCCAGGCTCAGCAGTCCAGTTCAGCGTCAGACGTCCTCACCCGCCTTCGCGCGGAAAACGACGAACTGAGAAGAGCTTTGGATTCTCGGCCCGTGATCGAGCAGGCCAAGGGATTGCTGATGGCCGAGCGCGAGTGCTCGGCCGACCAAGCCTTCGACCTTCTGGTCGAGATGTCGCAGGAATGGAACGTCAAGTTGCGCGACATCGCCGGTGGTCTTGTCGCCGCAGCAGAGAGACGTGCCGTCGATCAAAAGAATTCCTGACGACCGGGATTCAAAGGTTGTACGGCTGGGTAATGACCGACCAGAGGTACCCCCGAAATCTTCCCCTCGAGGGAGGAGCCTCGAAGGTCCCGCCGGTTCAGGCCGGCGGGACCGAGCTTTGCCTTAACACCCGACCCGGATCCCCGATCCGAGTCGAGTTCGTCACGCAGCGAAGGGAACGTCCATGTTCATGCGCTCCTACACATCTCCCAGGCCCCTTGCCGACGAGTGGGATTGGCAGCTGTCCGGCACCTGCCGCGACACCGACCCCGCCCTGTTCTACGACGACACGAACGAGCGCGGCTCCAGGCGAGCGAAACGCGAGAGTTCGGCGAAGCTGGTGTGCGCCAGGTGTCCTGTCGTTCAGAGATGCCTCGTGCACGCCATCCAGACCGGGGAACCCCACGGTATCTGGGGCGGCATGACCGCGACCGAACGAGAATCGTTGCGTAAAGGTCGAACTGAACCACTGATCAGTGCCGCTGCGAACTCACCGGAGTAGGTGGCAACCTCAAGGCCTGGCCTCGTGATGTCGTAAACCGTGCGTGCGGCGTCGCTCCTTCATCTCGGCTTCGAAGAGGTGCGGCACTCCGCCGGCCAGCTTGTCACGCACCACCTGTTCGCATTCCCGAAAGAAGGACCAGTAGTTCTCGTCGAACTCCTCGACCAGCTGGAAGGTCCAGCGCCCTTCGACCACGTTCCGGCCCATCAACTCTTTCTCGACCTGATCGGCCAGCTCGTCGTTACCGCTGGTTCGCAGTAGCTCTACGACCTCGTCGAGCATCAGATCTGCATGTCCGATCAGCTGATGGAAGTCGTACAGAGCGCCTCGCGCCCGCTCCACCGTTTCGAGGGCGTTCGACAACACCCCCGCTGCCTTCACCTCGTCGTCCGTGACGCCTTCCGGTCGTGCGTGTACGGGGATCTGCCTGTCCGCCTGAGTGCCCATGAAACGGACGTACCCGAACGGGTCACAAATGAAAGATGGGATTCGGTACGAGCGCACCACAGGTGATGTGTCTCACAATTCATCCTCTAGTTCGGGTAAAGAGGATTACTTCGCCGGGCGAAGGGTAATCGAAGGCCATGAATACTTCCGGGGTAGAGATGGCTGGCACGCATGGCCGGTACCGTTCCTTGCCTCGGTCCGCCGGAATTACGCCACATCTACCTACAGGAAGCCCCTTGATTCCTCTGTCGAGTCCGACCGAAGCCGAACTTACTCACGACTCCATTGCCTCGCTCCGCGTCCGAGCGTCGTACTCCCAATTGCCGACTCTGCGCGGAATCACCCGCACGGTTGCCAACAACACCGGATTGGACGTCGACGGGACAGCCGACCTTGCTCTGGCAATGGACGAAGTCGCGAGCATCCTCATCGGCCATGCGATACCGTCCAGCGACTTGACCTGCCGATTCGAGACCTACGGTCGCACTCTTCGGATCGTCGTATCGGTGATCGCACACTCCGAAATACCCGACAAGTCCCACAGCTTCGGATGGTTCGTTCTCGAAGCACTGGTCGACTCGGTCCGTTTGGAGCAATCGGAAATCGACGCGGACGGTCACATCACGCTGACGATGACGCTTGAAAAGGGCTTGCTCCAGGAGCGTGCGTGACCGCTGTCCCACCGGACGATACTGTCCCACCGGACAAGGCTGTACCACCGGACAAGAAGGACCAGTACGAACTAGCTGTCGAATTGTTCGTCTCGATGGCCTCGCTTCCGCCGGATGATCCGACCCGGGAAAAGATCACCAACTCGATCATCGAACTGTGCCTACCGCTCGCCACCCACGTTGCACGTCGCTACCAGGGGCGCGGCCAGCCTTTCGAGGACTTGGAACAAGTTGCGCGCGTGGGGTTGGTACAGGCTGTGCAGCGATTCGACGTAGACAAAGGATCGGATTTCCTGTCGTTCGCAGTCCCCACCGTAATGGGTGAGGTACGCAAGCATTTTCGCGATCACGGCTGGTCCGTACGCGTACCTCGCAGCCTTCAGGAACGACATCTTGCCCTCAACCGGGCGCTCACGTCGTTGTCGCAGACGCTCGGCCGTGCACCGACGGTAGCGGAACTTGCCACGGAGCTCGACATCGAGCCGGACGAGGTCGAACAGGGGTTGACCGCCGGAAATTCGTATCGAACCACACCGCTCGACACCGCGTCAGCCGGCGACGGGAGCGGTCTGACTCTGATCGATACTTTGGGACAGTACGACGAAGCGATCAGTCGGATCGACAATCACGAAACCCTGCGACCCGCGCTCCTTGCACTACCGGAGCGCGAGCGCACGATCGTGGTTCTCAGATTCTTCGGTCATCTCACCCAGTCCCAGATTGCCGAAAAGATCGGCATCTCTCAGATGCATGTATCCAGAATCCTCACTCAGACACTGAAGCAGCTGCGCACCGAGATGGGTGAAATCTTCTGAAGTAGGTCCCCAGGATCAGATGTATTCCTGCGCAAGACGTTCCATCTCGTCTCGGTCAATGAGCCCGGGCTGGCCGATGTCGAGAGCCTCGAGATACTTGTTGGCGAGACGGTAATCGTGCCCCCACCGGCCGTGCTCGCCGTCCTGCTCGGTGCGCTGAACACTGGAACCGGGCGGAACCTCGTCCTGCAGACCGTTGGTCTCCGCACCGATCAGTGTGTCGAGCTTGGTCGAGATGGCCGTGAGTGCATCGCGGTCGTTCATCTGAATCCCTTCGTCAGGTGGCACCGATCCCCAACCATACCGAAGTCTCGAGCCAAAAACATTGCACCGCTTAATGTTCGACTACAAGCCTGGACCGATCCAAGCCCTCGAGCTACACTGAGCGATACCGAGGTTGAGAATACAGCCGGGGCTGAAGCCGCTGGCGCTCGGTTCGCATCAGGACTCTGGATTCAGGTCACAACTTCCTGCGTACATCCATTGGGCTCAATGCTTTCCACACCTGGACTCTTCCACTTTCCGTGCCGCCAGGTCGGTCGTCAGCCTTTCGACGAAAAGCACACAGACCGGATCTGCCATGAATCTGAATGAACTCGACCACACAGCGATCGATTTCGTCGATCCCTCAACACAATTGGGTCCGATCGTGGACACACATGGCTTCGCGGCCTGGCGGATAGCACCCTCGACAGTCCTGATCCAGGTCGACGTCGACCTCGATAAACTGTCCGCCCCAGAACTGAGAGAACTTCTCAACTCGTACGCTGCGGAGTGGTCCCGCGTCATTCTCGACCTGTCAAACTCACTGTTCGTCGGTGCGGTCTGCCTCGAACTGTTCGCCGAACTGAACTCCCGTTCACGAGCGCACGACTTCCAGTGGTCCGTCATCGGGTCACACCCGCTTCGACGCTTGCTTCGGGCCGCACGGGCGGAAGAGGAATTTCCGGTCACCAACTCTGTCGAGGGAGCAATGCGCGCGCTCGCCGAAGCAGAAAAGTCACTCGAAGCCTCCTGACGCCAAGCCTGCACCGGCGTCGAGCGCCGCGCGCTCGCAGCGACTAAGGTTCGTCGGGCTGTCCGACGAGCTGAGAGAGACCGAGAATGACAATCGCCAAGCGCCTCGATGCCTTGCAACAGAAGCATCCGGCCCTGGGGTTCCCGATAGCGGTCCTCTACAAGTTCCTCGACGATCAAGGTGTTTATCTCGCCGCGCTGATCGCGTACTACGGCTTCGTCTCGCTCTTCCCTCTTCTTCTGTTGCTCTCGACCATTCTCGGCTTCGTGCTCTCTGGCAACCCCGAGCTTCAGCAACAGATCTTGGACTCCGCTCTGCATCAGTTTCCGGTGATCGGTGACGATCTGGGCAATGCGCAACAGATCGGCGGCGGTGTCACAGGGCTGGTGATCGGAATCGTCGGTGGTCTCTACGGTGGCCTCGGTGTCGCTCTGGCTTGCCAGAATGCGATGAACACGGTGTGGTCGGTGCCCCGAAACATGCGACCGGATCCCATCCGCGGGCGTCTTCAAGGGTTACTGCTCCTGGGCACCATCGGTCTCGCGATCTTGGGGACCACCGCTGTCTCCAACATCGGCGGTGCGCTTCATCTGGGCGGTTCGTTCAGCTTCCTGTTGACCCTTGCGGTAGTCGTCTTGAATGCAGGCATCTTCATCGTCGCTTTCCGGCTCACCTGCGCCCGCCCGCTCTCGGTAGCCGATGTGGCGCCTGGAGCGATCGCCGCTGCTGTTCTCTGGCAAGCACTTCAGTCCTTCGGTGCCCTCTACGTGACGTCCGTGGTGCGGGGCGCCTCCACCACCAATGGCGTCTTTGCCATCGTTCTGGGTTTGTTGGCCTTCTTGTTCCTCGCTGCCGCCTCGATCGTCATGTGCGCGGAAATCAACGTCGTGCGAGTCGACAAACTCCATCCGCGGGCGTTGTTGGCTCCGTTCACCGACAACACCGAACTCATCGAAGGCGATCGGCGTACCTTCGCCGATCAAGCAAAAGCCCAACGCGCGGTTCCCCACGAGAACATCCATGTGACGTTCGACGGGCACACCAAACCCGACGATTCGGACTGATCTCGACCCCGATCGAGTTGGGTATTTGGTCCCCTCCTGGGTATCGGGGTGGCATTCTGCGCCGCGAATCCAGATTTAACACAGGTGTTGTCATTTCGCGCTACATCGAAGCGACGAATACATCACAGCAGGTAAACGCGCATAGTTGAACAATCACCTGCTTCTGACGTGGTCCAGGAACGGGACAAACCCGTCAAATACTGCAACTCGCCATGCATGTAATTGGAGACAGAAAAAGAAGAGCATGGCAGGATCAGGTGTGAGACCGGACTCTCGATGGGAGGGCTCGGCTCGATGGATCCAGGAGAATTTGGTTATGGCTCAGGGCAGTGTCAAGTGGTTCAACGGTGAAAAGGGCTTCGGATTCATCGAGCAGGAAGGTGGCGGACCGGATGTGTTCGTTCACTACTCGGAGATCCAGGGCAGCGGCTACAAGTCCCTCGACGAGGGCCAGAAGGTCGAGTTCGAGATCGGACAGGGCCAGAAGGGCCCCCAGGCTCAGAACGTTCGCGCCATCTGAGTTCGATCCCAGTCTGACTTCAGACTGAAAAGGCTGGACGCTGCACCGCACGGTGCCGGCATCCAGCCTTTTCTTGGTTTCAGGGCCGTCTTGGTTTACGGGTCCGGCTCGTTCCGAGTTGGCCCCGGTTACGTCGCTCGCGCCCGCTTCTTCTTGTGGGAGCTGTCGCAGAACGGCGCGATGCCGGTCCGCCCGCATCGACACAAAGCAACCGTAGAGCGCTTGTTCTCTATCGGAGTGCCGTCGTCACGGAGCAACTCGAAGTCACCACGCACCAGCAGCGGGCCGTCCGAGCAGGCGGTTATGGTGGTGTTGTTACCGGCAACACTCGGTGTTTCGGCAGATGACGATTCGGGAAACGCGGTCATATGTCCTCTTCACTTCTCGATTCGGCCACTGGCGTGCCCACTTCCATGCCTGTTCCACAGGCTCGCGGCCCACTGAGCGCCACTCTCGTTTCCATTCTGCGCTCCTCGGCCGATCCGAGGGAGCTTACGGCTGCCGCTGACGCGTACGAGGTTGCACGGTCCATCGACCCCACCTACGACATTCTTCGAGACGACGACGCTCAGTTGACTCTGACGCTCCTCTACGAGCTTCATTTGCAGGGAATCGAGAACGTCTCGGACGCGTGGGAGTGGAATCTGGACCTGCTCGCGGCGAGGTCGCGTCTCGAGACGCATTTCGAGGCCGCCATCGTGGAACTCGTGGGAAAGGTTCCGTCGTCCGGTGACGTCGTAGCCGATTTGTGGGCGATGACGGCTCCCAGTGCAGGCCCCGGTCTGGCGTCCTTTATGGCGAAGGACGCCACAATCGATCAGTTCGCGGAGGTGCTGATTCACCGTTCGCTCAATCAGCTGCGTGAAGCGGATGTGCACACCCTTGGAATTTCGCGCCTCTCCGGTGCCGTCAAAGCAGCCCTCGTCGAAGTGCAGAGCGACGAGTACGGAGGGGGCAGCGCAGAGCGAATGCATTCGCGTCTTTTTGCCGACACCATGCGGGCTGTCGGCCTTTCGGACCGCTACGGCCACTACATCGATGCTGTTCCCGCGGTAACCTTGGCGTCGTTGAATGCTCTCTCGCTCTTCGGCTTTCATCGCCGACATCTCGGAGCGCTGGTCGGGCACCTGTGCGCCGTCGAGACCACGTCGGCGCTGCCGAGCAAACGGTACAGTGCCGGCTTGCGCCGACTCGGATTCGGTTCGGACGCGACACTGTTCTACGACGAGCACGTGGAAGCGGATTCCGTTCACGAACAGATCGCCGTTCGGGAACTTGCCGGCGGTCTTGCTTCTTCGCAGCCGCACCGCACTGATGACATCTTGTTCGGCGCTGCAACGTGCCTCGCGTTCGACGACCTTCTCGGCGATCACCTCACATCGAGTTGGGAGAAGGGCGAGACTTCGTTGCGCGAATGATCACGAGTTGTTCGATTTCCTGACCGGTGGTGATCAACCCTCGTGCCTCGAGCATGGTGCGCCTCTCGCGCATCACGGGCCCGAAGGGAATGTACTTCCGGGCCGAGATCTCCACGGCCATACCGTGTTCCTCGAGTATCGCCTCGGTCTTGTCGACCCCACACAGTACCGACTGCAGAAGAAGTAGTGTGCCGCCGGGGACGAGTACTTCGTGAACGGTGGCCGCGATCCTGTCGATGAGGGCGCGTCCGTCCTTGCCTGCGTCCCAAGCCCGTTCGATTCCAGCGGTAGGTAGATCGTCTGCCAGTGCAGGGACGTACGGCGGGTTGGAGATCACCAGGTCGAAGAGTTCGCCGTGTACCGCCTCGGTGAGGTCGCCGCGACGGGAATCGATCAAGGTTCCGTTGAGGATTCCGTTGAGACGAGCATTGGCGCACGCTCGGCGAGATATGTCGACCGCGACGACGTGGCCTGCACCAGCCGCCGATGCCGCGACGGCGAGGGCGCCGGTCCCCGTGCACAGATCCAGGACCCGGCTGCGAGCGGTGAGGTGCTCGAACAGCAGCGCATCCGCCAGTAACGACGTGTCATGTTGCGGTCGATACACACCAGGTAGACGCAGGATCATCATCGGCTCCTCTTTTTCAGGCGACATCGCACATCGCTGCGTGCGGCTACCCAGGAACCTCGGATTTCATGCGAACATCGCAGCATCGACTGCCCGGAACGGTTACATCGTCGCAGTTTGCGGAGTAGACCTGAGTCATGACAGGCAATGCGGACGCTCCTCAGGTAGCCGCGGCGTTTGCTTCCGCAGCAGATTCGCTCGACACACTCGCCGAAGCGATTGCCGGACTCCGGTCCAATCTGAACACGGACGAGCATCTCGACTCCATGCTCCAACGTCTGGCCGAGACGGCGGTCAAAGCACTGCCTGACGCCGATGCTGTCAGCGTGACGGTGTTGTCCGCCGATGGCCCACGAACTGCTGCGTCCACCGCGGACTACCTTTCCGAGATAGATGACGCCCAGCACTCCGCTGATCGTGGTCCGTGCGTTGACGCCGCGCGCACGGTGTCCTCGGTTCGGGCGAAGGTGGGTGATCACGTCGACGAATGGCCGGAATTCACCGACGAAGCCCGCAAACAAGGCGTCCGGTCCTACTTGTCCGTGCCGATCACCATGGGCGAAGGGAACACCGAACTGCTCGGCGCTTTCAACGTCTACGGATTCGCCTCGACAGAGTTCAAGGCCTTCGACGAAGAGTTGATGAAATTGTTCACCGCCGGTGCGGGCGCGGCGATCGCAGATTCACGACGCTGGCGTCAAGCACACGAGCACATCGAACAGTTGCACTGCGCCATGGAATCTCGGGCCGAGATCGAACAAGCCAAAGGTGTCCTGATCGCCGTCCACGGCATCGACGCCGAGGAAGCATTCAGCCGTCTTGTGCAGCAATCGCAGAACACCAACGTGAAACTGCACGAGGTTGCCCGGATGCTCATCGATTCGGTGCGCCACCGCCGGCTCTGAAGATTCTTCGGTGCAAAACCCCGTTTTGCACCCGAAGCACAGTCGCAAAACCCCGTCTTGTACCCCGAAGTCACAGTTCCCAAACGCATCCAGAGATGTTTCACCGAAACAGTTTTCGACCTGCGTGACTGCTGGCGGTCGAGCGGCGGCACTCGTCCGAAATGTGGTTATCTGTTGAGAACCGGGACGAAAGAAGACCCGACCGTACCAGGGTGAGGAAAGGATCGTCACTGTGCCAATCGACCAGGTTCTTGTCGTAGTTCCCGCCCACAACGAAGCCGAAGACCTCCCCAGTTGCCTTCGCGCACTCGCAACAGCGGCGTCGGCTTGCGTTGTCCCCGTCCGACTGGTTGCCGTCCTCGACAACTGTTCGGACGGAACCGCCGGTGTCATCCCCGACGGGGTCGAAGTACTTCGCGTCGAGCACCAGAACGTCGGACGTTCGCGAGCGACGGGCTTTTCCGAGTTCGGCCGAGAGTTGGGAGCTTCGGCGTGGTTCACCACCACCGATGCAGATTCGGTGGTCGGCCCCACCTGGATTGCGCGCCAATTGGAGTATGCGCGTACTGCGGACGTCGTCGCGGGAACCGTACGCATCGCGGATTGGGAAGGCCATCCACACTCCGTTCGTGAACGATACGAACGTATGTACCACGCACATCCATATGGCCGACACGGTCACGTCCACGGGGCCAACCTCGGTGTCCGCGCGGATATGTACTGGAGCGTCGGAGGATTCTCCGATCTCGAAGAAGACGAGGACGTCGATCTCGTCCGGCGGTTGAGCGAGGCTGGTGCCTGTATCGCGTGGGCAGAAGACATTGCGGTCACCACGTCTGCGCGTCTCGACGGCCGAACTCCGGGCGGCTTTGCCGGACATATCCGTAACCTGGGTTGTACGACCGCCGATAACGAAGAAGCGGAGCTGGCACGATGAAACGACTACACACACTCCTGGACGCAGGTGGACTGTACTTGCCGCTTCCCGGCGGCGGCGCGACAGCCGCGCGGTGGACCTCCCTGGCAGAGCTCACGCGCGAGAATGTGGTTCTCGGGCGGATGGCTGAGGCTCACACCGATGCCGTCGCGATACTCACCGAACTCGACGGGCCGGATCCCGAACCCGGGCAGCTGTGGGGAGTGTGGGCGGCCGAGCCACCCGAACCTGTGGTGAATGCGTCTGAGCACGTAGGGATCTGGACGCTCACCGGCCGCAAATTGTGGTGTTCCGGCGCCAACACCTGCACGCATGCACTGATCACCGCCTTGGTCGACGGAGTACCCTCACTCTTCGCAGTTGAGCTCGGACTACCTGGGGTGCATCCCGTTCCCGATTCGTGGAAGGCCGTTGGTATGGCCGAAAGCGACTCCAGCGCGGTCGACTTCGACATGGTTCCGGCGATACCGGTCGGGACGGCAGGCGACTACCTGAGCAGGCCGGGGTTCTGGCACGGCGCGATAGGCGTGGCTGCATGTTGGTACGGCGGTGCCTGCGGCGTTGCAGATCCGTTGTACGACAAGGCTGCAAGCAGCGACGATCCCTACCTACTCGCCCACCTCGGCGCGGTCGATGCAGCGCTGGCCGCAGCGCGCAACGCGCTCGCAGTCGCGGCGGCGGAGATCGACGCCGATCCTTTCGACGAAAATGCCGAGGCCATGCAGCGGGCACTCCGTGTGCGGGCAATTGTCGAGCGCGCCGCCACCGAGACCCTGGATCGGGTGGGACGCGCTCTCGGCGCCGCACCGCTCTGCATGGACGCCGAGCATGCCGCGCGGGTAGCCGACCTCACCGTCTACTTGCGGCAGAGCCACGCCGAGAAGGATCTCGCCGAACTGGGCCGGATTGCGGCCAAGGGGAAACGGCCGTGGTGAACTCGAAACTGTTCGCGCAGAAGCCTGTCGACGATGGCGGCACTCCCGAATCGACATGGCAGGAGTGGGGACGCAGCTTTCCGGAACTGGATCTCACCGGGTGCTCGCGATTGATCGTCGTCGCTCCCCATCCCGACGACGAAATACTCGGACTGGGTGGAACTGCTCTTCTCGCAACGCTTTCCGGCATCGACGTTCACGTGGTGTCTGTCACCGACGGTGGAGCCTCACATCCCGATTCACCAACAGTGACTCAGCCTGAGATGGAACATCTCAGGCGGTCCGAGTCGGATCGAGCAGCGCGTGTACTCGGAATTCCCGCACCGGTTCGATTGAGCCTTCCAGACGGGAAGATCAGGGAGAACCGACAGGAGTTGACCGACCGTCTCAGCTCGATTCTCGGTGATTCCTCGACGGGTACCTGGTGCGCCTCGACATGGCGCGGGGACGGCCACCCCGACCATGAAGCCACCGGGGAGGCAGCGGCGAAGGCCTGCGCGGACACTGGATCACGATTGATCGAGTACCCCATCTGGGCGTGGCATTGGGCTGAGCCGGATCATGCAGCAGTCCCGTGGGAAAGGGCCAGAAGAGTGGCCTTGCCCTCCGACGTTCAGGCTGCAAAATCCGCTGCTGCCAATGAGTTCACTTCACAGATCGCCCCGCTTTCCGACCATCCCGCGGATGCCCCCATCCTCCCCCGACATGCGATGGAACGACTACTGCGACCGTACGAAACGGTGTTCGTATGACCGATCGTGAGCTTCCCGCGGACTACTTCGCCAAGATGTATGCGGCGCAATCCGATCCGTGGGACTTCGAATCCCGGTGGTACGAGCAGCGAAAGTACGCGCTCAGCGCCGCGATGCTCCCCAAACCTCGATACCGTCGCGCATTCGAACCAGGATGCTCGATCGGGGTTCTCACCGAGAAGTTGGCAGAGCGCTGCGACAGCGTTCTCGCCACCGACATCGTCCCGGCCGCACTCGAGACCGCCCGTGCGCGGCTTACCGGACGTGATGCCGAATTTCGTCTGTGGGCGTTGGGTGACGACTGGCCCGACGAGACTTTCGACCTCGTCGTCATCAGCGAGGTCGGCTACTACCTGACCTTCGAAAAGCTGATCGAGGCAATGCTGCACGTCGTCGAGCATCTCGAGACTGGTGGAACGCTGCTGTGCGCCCATTGGCGTCACGTCGTACCGGAGTATCCGCAGAACGGTGACGCCGTTCATTCGGCTGTGCGCCAGACACCGGGGTTGGCGCAGTTCGCGTCGTACCAGGACGAGGACGTGCTGATCGATGTCTTCGTGAAGGGTCCGCCGTCACCACCATCGGTAGCGCGTTCCGAAGGTCTGATCTAGAAGACCTGTGCGCGGTTGAGGAGTGTGGGGACTCCTCAACCGCGCACAGGGGTCAGTCTCGCTTCTCCAACGCGAGGTCCGTATCCGAGTGCAGTTCACCGACTTCGGTCTTGAGGATCCGCATCGACCTGCCAAGGCCGCGGGCCGCGTCGGGCAGCTTCTTCGAACCGAACAGCACCACGAGCACCACTGCAACGATTGCCCAGTGGGTCGGGCTGAGCGCGCCCATCAGGCGGGTTCCTTGCCATCGGGGTACACCGCGTCGACCTCTACCTCGACGAGCCAACCGGCAACGGGCAGTCCGGCAACCTCGAGGGCGAAGCGGGTGGGCCGAGCGCTGTTGCGCTCGATCGGAGCGATCGGCTCGGCAGTGCCCATCGGCACCAGCTCCGTATCACCGGTGTCGAGATTGGTATTGGCGAAGAACTGGCGGTACGCGCGATTCCATCCTGTGTAGTCGGCCTTGTCCGACCCCGGCGCGTTGTCCAGGAAGACGCGCATCGTCACGACGTCTTCGAGACTCAATCCCTGGGCTTCGAGGTTGTCGCGGATCTTCTTGAGTACGTTGATGCCCTGCGCCTCGGTGACGGTGACCCCGGCAGGCAGAACTCCGCCGGAGAACTGCCCGTCGATGTATGACTCCGGCGAACCTTCCGGCGCCGCCTTGTTTCCTGCCGACGGGCCGATGCCGCTGGTCTTGTAGATCGCGGTGTCGCCGCCGATCGCGACACCCTGAGCGATCATCGGGTTTGCCTGCCCCGCTTCGAGAATCGATTTGGAGACGAACGAACTCGATGTGGTCTCGGCGTCCGCCTCATCGGACGAGCAGGCCGTGGCGAAGCCCAGTAGCGCGGTGGCGGCAAATGCCGCTGCAAGAACCTTGGTGCTGCGAGATTTCATGATGTGACCTCCAGAGAAAGTGATGGAAAACGAAGCACGTCAGGCAGTTTGCGCAACACGCTGATGCAGATGGGTGACGACGTCCTGCGCGGACGTGAAGGCCCCGTGCTGCCAGGCGATGGCGTTGGAGAGGTGATCGCCGGCGAAGTAGATCCGGTCGACGGGTTCGAGCAGCTTGGTGTACTCGGGAGTTGCCATGCCGCCGTGGGAATCTCCCGCGCCGGCCCATGATGCCCAGGCGGATTCCGAATACTTGGTGCGACGCCAGCTTCCGGAGAAGGACGACGAGATGTCGCGAGTGTATTTGTCGCCGTGGATTTCTGCGCCTTCGGCGATGGCCTTTGCCAGCCGCTGACGGTGGGTGAGCGATTCGAAAGCCTGTTGACGCTTACCCGAGCTGTAGTACGCGACCACGACGCCGCGGTCGGAGTTGTAGTGGTCGTAGGGGAACATGATCTGGGAGATGTCGCGGTCGGTGTTCGACGCGCCGCCGTAGATGCGGTCCTCCGTCTCCCACCACCGACGCGAGTATTCGATACCGAGCTTGCCCGACGACGACGGCTTGGCTGCATCCAACGCGAGCAGGATGTCGGAGGGCAGGTTGTTGTTCAGCCGCTTGATAAGGTGCGGTGGGATCGTGCAGATTGCGTAGTCGGCGGTGATCGACTTGGTGTTGCCGTCGACGACGTAGTCGACGGTGACGCCTTCCGGCACGTTCTTCATGCCGCTGACCTCGGCGCCGAACTCGATGTTGTCCATCCCGATCGCGTCCTGGAACTTGTAGTAGATCCGGTCCATGCCGCCGACGGGGGTCATCATCGTCATGGCCTGGTCGTAACCGAACTCGAAGGAAAATGCACGTCCGATGCCGCCCTGGATGACATCGCTCATCCCGAATGGTTCGATCTCGGTTCCGAAGTTGAGGCCGGCGCCCGGCTCCGCGGAGTGTCCTCGACGCGAGGATCCGACGTAGCGGCCGTCGCTGGAGAGATCACCGAAGTCGGTGAGGAAGGACGAGAGTGCTTCTTTGTCTTCCTTGCTCAAGACCTGGTCGAGAGCGCCCTGATTGGTGGCCTTCTGCAGCAGCTCGGACATGTATCCGTAGGTGTCGGCTTTGGCTGCTCGGTAGGTGATCGACTGATTCGCCAGCGGCTTGTTGCCGGTGTAGTTGACGAAGGTGTTCGCATTCTGGTTTCCGAACATCTGCAGTTCGACGCCCAGTTCGCGGCAGTAGTCGATGGTGTTGTGATTTTGCGGAATACGCGTCGCACCGAGGTTGTAGAAGTGCCCCTCGGAGAACGTACAGGTCTGTGTCTCACCGTTCAGGTCGGTTTCTTCGGTGCCGTTGCGGATCGACCACACCCGACCACCCGGCCGGTTGCGCGCTTCGAGGACAGTGACCTTGTATCCGGCCTTCTGCAGTTCGTAGGCGGAGCACAGACCGGACGGTCCACCGCCGAGGATCACGACGGAGTGATTTCCCTTGACCTTTCCGATCAGGTCACCCGCGGCAGGTGCCTGAAATCGCCTCGGCGTCGATGCCACCGCCGGCGCCAGGCCGATGGACGACATAGCACCGAGTGCCAGGCCGGCGCCGCCGGTGATTCCCAGACTGCGCATGAAAGATCTACGTGTGTATGGCATTCGAGCTCCCCAGTGTGCTCCCGGTGACCCGGGTGGTTGGTGTTGAACACAGACTTCAGGAGCGTTGGGTCCGGAACTTGACGCGCAGGAAACAGTCAGTGGGGACCGAGTGAGAAACCTGCGAGCATCAGCATCGGGCTCTCTCACCCGAGTGCGATCAGCGGAAGCATGTCCGCAATATCCGCGTTACAGAACCGGACTAGCGTGACGCGACATGTCCGCTCTCACCGAAGCTATCGCGCGGTCCTTCACCACGCGCGAGAAGCAGCCCCCGGCGCGATCACCGCTGCGCGCGTTGGGCCGTCGGCAACTCTCGGGCGCTGAAGTGCTGGCCCAGTCGGTGGCAACCACCGCCCCTGCTGTGTCGATGGTCGTTCTGCCCGTCACCATGCTGACACACGGCCGATTGTTGAGCGGGATGATCACCATCATCGCGGCCACCGTGCTGGTGACGCTCATCGCTTTCTGCGTTTCGCAGTTCACGCGCCGAATGGCAGCATCGGGCGGGCTGCACAGCTTCGTCTTTCGTGGCCTGGGCACCCGGGCAGCATTGACCACCGGCATCGCCATGCTGGTCAAGTACGTCGGCAGCGCGGTGATGACGCTCTATCACGGAGGACAGGTCGCAATCGCATTACTCGGCTTCGCGGGTGTGCACGTGGACAAGACTTTTCACGTCATCGCGCTCTATCTGGGGATAGCCCTGCTGATTCTCGGTGCCCTCGTTCGAAGTGTCAGATTTGCTGCTCTCGCGATCCTCGTCGTCGAAAGCTGTTCACTTCTGTTCATCGTCGGGCTCATGATTGTGGGCGGTTCCGGAAGTCAACAAGCACAGATCGTTCCGCCCACCTCCGGCCACGGGCTGTTACTCACCGCCCTGGCTGCCGTGTTCGCTCTCGCCGGATTCGAGAGCGCGGCCTTCTTCGGCCCCGAAGCTCGTCGTCCGCTGGTAACCGTCACCCGCACAGTCCTTCTCACCCCGATCATCTGTGGATCGCTCTTCATCTTTGCGGGCTGGGCCGCTTGGTCGGGACGTAGCGACACCCTCGTCAACGCCTATCTCCACGGAACAGCGACGGGTGTGAGTCCAGGTGTCGTCATCGCGCTCAACGTCGGTCTGGGGTGCTCGTGGCTGGCGTCGTCGATGGCGTCGTCCAATGCTGCGTCGCGTCTGGTCTACTCGTTCGGCGTCGAACGCCTACTCCCCCGCCGGTTCGCCTCGGTTCACAGCGCATTTCGCACGCCCTACTTCGCGCTGACCGTCGTCGTCTGCACAGTTCTGGTGGGCGGCGGAGCCTTTGCCATCCTTGGACGCGGAGAGATTTTCGACGACGTTCGACTGACGGTTCGCGGTGCCGTCATCGTTGCCTATGCACTGGTGGCGATCGCATCGGTTGTCTTCCTGACGCGTATCGGAGAGCACACTCCCGGCGTTCTCGCAGCCGCGTCATGTGGAAGTGGTGCCGGTGCGATAGTTCTCGGTTACCTCGTTTACGCCAACACGATCGACCATGCGTACGTTGCACCGATCGCTGTGCTCGTGATCCTGACCTCGGGCACGCTCTGGCAGTTCTACCTGCGACACCGAAGCCCCAAGAGCCTGCTGCACGTCGGCGCGTTCGACAGTCCCGAAACCGAGGACGTACTACCAGGAGCTGGGGTGTTCGCCACCGACGCAGCCGGAAACATCGTGCTGGTGGGCGAGCCGACTGCCGGCGCCCGCTGATGGTGGGCCGACCACGCGACCTCGGTGGGCACGAACCCCGAGCGGTTCAGCGCGCCCTTGCCCTCCTCGAGTCGGCGGCCAGGCTCGGATCGGGAGCCACCGCCAAAGACATTGCCGCCCTTGCCGACATCCCACCTGCCACTGCGTATCGGTTGCTCAACATCCTTGTCGCCGACGGTTACCTGGTTCGGATCGCCGACCTCTCCGGCTTCGCGCTGGGCCGACGCACCCGTGAATTGGCCGGGGCTGCCGCCGAACCCACCCCCGTCGACAATTCGGTGCTCCTCGAAGAACTCCGCGAACAGCTACGGTTCGGCGTCTACCTCGCGTCGTTTGCAGAGAACAGAATTCGACTGGTCGATCGCGATCCAGACCACGAGCTCAGCGGCGAACGGACGCTGGTCGCAGCCGTTCACGCGTCGGCTATCGGGAAGCTGCTCCTCGCCAGCCGACCCGAATTGGCCGAGGCCCCATTGCGAAAGGTCACCGCACACACCATCACCGACGGCGACCAGTTGGAACTCGAACTCTCTCGGATCCGGCGCGGCGAGCCCGCCCGTGAGGTCGACGAGATCCGTGTCGGACGCTCCGCCGTCGCCGTCCCGATCCACGACGCGGAAAGGTGTGTCGTCGGTGCCTTGGCTGCGATAGGTCCGACCGGCAGACTTTCCGTCGACGACGTAGACCTGGTCGTGCTGTTGCGGGAGTACGCGGAACGCATCGTTGCACCGACGATGTCGAAGGCAAGCTGAAAATCAGAGGCCGAACACACGTTTGGCAAAGCCGAGATGCTCGTCAGCCCAGCCGATGACCTCGAGCGTGGAATCGAGATTCTGCGGCGGAGTGCGCACCAAGGTGTCGCGTCGGACGAGTCGGTCGAAATCGACCTGAGCGCGGTCGAACTGGACCCCGGCCGTGACCATGATGTTCGCCAGTTCTTGCGCCATCACCCCGTACGCGACTGTCGTGGGATGAACGCCGTCGAGCGAGAAGAGGCCGCCCGACGCGCGGCCGCCGCGACCGTCGGCGGAGAGGAACAGCGAGTCCGGCACGGGTTGCAAGTCGGTCAGTGCTTTGGGGAGGGGGTACGGCGTCCACCATGACGGCCGCGCATTGACGTCGGTGACGTAGCGCCGTGAGGCCACGCGCTCGAGCAACCCGGCAATATCGCAGAGGTACCAGTCCTTCCCCACCCGACGGGCATTCGCGACGGCTTGCTCGATTCCGTCGTTGTACACATCGATTGCGGTATCGACGGCCCACGCCTGCGCGCCGGTGATGTGTTGATCGCGCTGTGGGTCGAAGTCTGTGTCGCGCACCCACGGTCGCGCGTAGTACGGGAAATAGCGGGATCCGATTTCGATCTTGCCGCCGAGCCCGTGGGCGATCGGTGCGATGGTCACGTGTGGGACGGTGCAGAGGATGACGTGCTGGGCGTTGATCTTGCGGATCGCGGCCAGCACCTCGGCGTACTCCGACGCGAAGTGCTCGGGCTGCCACACCGTGTATTCGCGCTTGCCGTCCGGGTCACGGAAGTTGTTGCCGCTCCACTCGACTCGGAGTTCGGTGACGGTGCGGAGCGCATTGTTGGCCCCGAGAAAGACGATCAGAGTTTCGATGCCTTCCTTGCCCAGTTCCGCTGCCGCGTCGAACGCCGTCATGCGCTTCTCTGCCTCGGAGCCTCGCGGCAGAACTCTCAGTGCGGCGCGTTCGCCGTTGTTCTCGACGATCTGGCTGATCAGGTCGTCGTGCGGTTCGTGCAGGGCTGCCTCACACCCATGTGCGGTCTTGGTCAGAGCGTCACGAAGATCCCACCCGTAGACCGAAAGGCTGTGATTGATCGCCGAGAACGTCGGCGCTTCGCTGCCCGGCCCACGCTCCCAGTAGTCCTCCACCTGGTCCATGAACTCGCGTGCAGCAAAGAGTGCGAGCGGAACCTCCCAGGGGTCGAGCCGTGGGCCGAAGCGCTCTTCGAGGGTGCGGAGCAGCAGTTCGATGTTGAGTGGGAGCCCGCCCGGACCGCCGTATCGGGGAAAGCGGAACCGCTCGAGCCAGCCCAACTGGTGAGCAATGATCGACGGATACGACAGATCGGTATTGAAGACCGCCCCGCTCTGAAATCCCTGCGACAGCGAGTCGCCGATGACCACCAACCGGTGTGGAGCATCTCCCGCAGGCGGAACTACCGGAATCCCGACTGTGGGATCGAACTGCGGAATCCTGGGTCCTCCGGCGGCTGCGGCCACGACGTCGTCGGGAGTATCGGATGGAAGTTCCACGCCCACTCACCTCCGGAAAAGTTCAGCTGGTCAGCTGATCAGTGGTGGCTTACGCCGATCGGCATTGTCCTGATCCGATTGCTTCTCTATCGACCTGACAACCTCGTCGGCCCACTGTTGATTTCGGCCGTCGAATTCTGCGCGGTCCCGGCGCGCGATACCGCGTCCGACCAGGATGGCAATCGGAATGGAACACACGACCCATACGAGTAGTACGCCTCCGACAATCCACCACATACTCAGTAATTGTGCCCGATTCGCCGACCGTTGTGCTCCAGGTCGAAACTTCTGCCCGAATCGTGGCGTTCAATTGAGGTGAGCTCGCAGGTCAGTAACGATCGGCGTCGACGGTTTCGCGGACCTTACGGACCTGATTCCAACCACGAGCGGCGATGCCGAAGGCAACAAGCGACATCAGATCCGAGACCGTCAGACCGTGTTCTCGATTCAACGACCACAAGACCTGACCTTCCAGCGGGCCGTTGAAGAAGAGCCACGCCACTCCTGCGCAGACGGTCGCAACAACACTGGCCTTCGACGGCTTCATCAAGCACACGGTGCTGGTCACGAACAACAAGTTCATGAACACCAGACCGTAGAAAATTCCGATCATGCGACTCCCCCCGAAGTTGGTTCGTTCAGCTGCGGTTGAAGTTCAGGTACGCCTTCGACGGAGTCGGGCCGCGCTGACCCTGGTACTTGGATCCGGCCTCGGAGCTTCCGTAGGGGAACTCTGCAGCGCTCGACAGCTTGAGCAGGCAGAGCTGCCCGATCTTCATTCCCGGCCACAGCGTGATCGGCAGGTTTGCGACGTTGGACAGCTCCAGTGTGATGTGGCCACTGAAACCCGGGTCGATGAAGCCGGCAGTGGAGTGCGTCAAAAGGCCCAGGCGCCCGAGGCTCGACTTACCTTCGAGGCGGCCGGCCAGGTCGTTCGGCAGTGAGCACACTTCGAGAGTCGAACCGAGAACGAACTCGCCGGGATGAAGCACAAACGGCTCGCCCTCTGCCGGTTCGACCAGGCTGGTCAGCTCGTCCTGGCGCAGTGCCGGGTCGATGTGCGTGTACCGCGTGTTGTTGAACACCCGAAACAGACCATCCAGGCGCACGTCGACGCTCGACGGTTGCACCATGGAATCGTCGAAAGGGTCGATACCCAGACGTCCAACGGAGATTTCGGCACGGATGTCACGATCGGAGAGCAGCACAGGTAGAGGTTACCGGTTCTGCGGGCAGTGCCGACCCATCGATGGGTGCGATCACACCGTGGTTACCGAACACGATGCGCGGGTTCTGGACTCCCACGGCAGAGCCCAGCCCCACCTGTCTCAAGTTCTCCATGCCGAAAGGCTTTCCCGCGCAGAACTTGTGGGCAAATCATTTACCGATGGCGCCGACTTCCACACGCCTGTGTTGATCAATGACGGCCGGGGACACCGCTGCTTGAAAGCTCGTCTGATAATGTTCGGACAGCACGTTGATCGGCGGTGAAAACACGTCCGGTCGGCTGCGACGCCGATGTAGTTCAATGGTAGAACATCAGCTTCCCAAGCTGAATACGCGGGTTCGATTCCCGTCATCGGCTCCACAGATTCTCCGCAGTTCAGAGTCCTTTTTGGGGCAGACGAACTTCGCTTGTTTGGGTCCCAAATCCTGTGACAGGTACACGGCAGGTACACAACCTCCTCCATTCAGTGATCAGTTAACGTGTATCCAACGCAAATGGGGGTGCTAGAGGACCGGATCTCGGAATTCTGCAGTTCATCGATGCCGTCCGACTGGTCGTGCCCCGGCCTAAATCGGTGTCCATTGCGCGCACTGTCAGGAGAGTGCTGTCGACCTCGAAGCCGATGGTCGCCGGTACCTCGGTTCGTTTGCCGTCCATCAGTGATTCGAGCGCGACTACCAACCGATGGGGTTGGAAACTGTCTCTGCTCGGGCACCGCGCGCTTATCAGTTTTTAAAACCGATCTGCCGTAGCGCACCCGGACACCGGGGACCACAACTCACGCAAGAATGCAGGTCTTCTCACAATCACAACTGTGAAAATACCCAAGTCCGTCAAAAATCACCTTCGAAAAGCATCAAGTACGTATTCTTCCTCAGTATCGGACAGCCCTAACCGTAAGTCCCAATGCACGACCATCGGTCTGCACATTAAAAACCCTCACCGACCTACATCTTGTGCCTGCTCGGATCATCCGTGGTTCGACTCATACACTCCGGATCCGGAAGAGCCGGATAAATCTCGAAGAAATACCCCAGTTTGGAGGACTGTCACCTTAGCGTCGCGCTACCTTCCCGAAGATCTTAAAAAACCGGCAGGTTGGCCCCAATTCGATAGAGGGCCGTAGGTGTCCAGAGTCGAAACCTTATTCCTCGCAAGCATTGCGGCGCCTTCCCTGGTTATGACGTTCGGAGCTACGGCTTCTCACGCAACTCCCAAACCGGGCAACTTTGGCGGAGGCGATTCTGGTGGACCTTGGTTGGTGGACTACAACTCCTCGAATGGCCTCGGATATATCAGGACAGCCACCTCATTCGGTCCAGGCTCGCCCGCTTACATTGCAGTCCCAATTTCGATAGCAGGGCCTCTGCCCTGTATGCAATAGCGAATGCTGCCGGGCTCTAGACGGAGAGAGGAGGTGAATTTGAAATGAATAACGTCCTCTTTGCTATCGTCAACGTGATCGTGGCGATGGCGAACGGTTCCACGATCCCCTTCTCATTAGAAGGCGCAGGGCCACTAACCGCACCCGACTTGTAGAGAAGATCGGCCGACCGCATGTGAATGACAGTTTCAGCTCTGCCTGAAACCTGCATATCAGCAGATGCGTGGATCGTGCGGTGGTCACAAACACAATCTCCCCTACCTGTCCAGGAAGGGGAGATTGTGTTTGACAGGTCCCATGCCACGGTGAGGCAGCTACCGATCTCGGACGCGAGCGGGAGCTGTCTCCGATGTTGACCACGATGGACCTGTACCTAGTTGGCACAGAACCTAGTTGGCACAGACCACTTTAAGTCGTCGACCAGGTAGCCGGTGGAAGCGCTTCGGTCTTCGGCCTGATCACGGGCGGCCGCACTATTTGGTGAGAATCGGTCGGTCGCCTCTTGAAATGTAATTGGCGAATCGCTCAATTCCTGCTTGTGAGAAGCTCCCTCGGCCTGCGCGTTTCAGTGCGGCTTCGACGAATGGGAGCGGTTTCCTGCGGTATGTGCGGTAGATGCTGTCGAGTACTGGTTGCAGTGCCCGGCGTGCGAGGTCTGCTGTTTCCGGGTCTGAACCCCCGAACTTCACTGTCACATTCGGCATTGATACCCCTGTTGGTCGAGTGTCCGATTCCCTGGCCGGAAGCGTACGTATCGGGATCGCGAATCAGTACAGAAACACCAAAACGAGGCGCTAAGTCCCTACTTGCGGTGGATGCGATTCCGTCTTTGGGTTGACGAAAAACAGCCCGACCGCGGCGTGCGGTCCGGCTTCTGTTCTACGACTCCGGGTTACGCCCCGAAGCCGAGGCCGCGGTTTCGTCTGTTCACGTTGGGTGGCGAATTGCCGATGCTGACGGGTGTTTCGGTCAACCCCGTCCCGTGGTCGACCACCTAGATCGGCGGTTCCACGGTTCCGCAGAAGCTCAATGCCTGTGCGCAGCGCCCCGGGGATCTGGAAGTCGTAGCTGGTCTGCATCCAAGCTGTTCCATCAGCCTCTGCGATGAATATCGCGATGGGTAGCGCTCGGAGACCCAAGGCATCGGTGCCAGATTCCGCGATCTCATTGCCAACATGCCCCACGACGTTCTATGGTTCATTACATGAGTAATGAACCAGTGAACACCGGGCGTCGATCATCGTGATCGACGACGGACGACCACTGTTCCAGCAGATCGCCGAGCAGATCGAAGGCTCGATCATCGACGGCTCACTGCCGGAAGACGGGCAGGTGCCCTCAACCAACGAACTGGCGGCGTTCCACCGAATCAATCCGGCGACGGCAGCCAAGGGCCTCAATCAACTCGTAGGCGAGGGGCTCCTCTACAAGAAACGGGGAATCGGAATGTTCGTCACCGTCGGCGCCCGCGACGCACTCAGGTTCAGACGACGAGAAGCGTTCGCGCGCCAATACATCGAGCCGTTGGTCATGGAGGCCGACCGCCTTCAGATTTCCCTCGACGAACTCAAATCCATGCTGGACGACAGGAAGGCGGACCGATGAACTCAAGCACGACAACGACCAAGTCGCACGTCAGGCGTTTCGACGAAACTGAACTCGTCGCCTCGATGCGAGCAGTGAACAGAAGCTACGGGGACGTCGATGCGCTCTCGGACGTCTCGTTCGAGATCGGCCAGAACAAAATCTACGGCCTGCTCGGACGTAACGGCGCAGGCAAGACCACGATCATGCAGATACTGACCGGACAGGACCTGCACACCAGCGGCGACGTCGAGGTATTCGGCGCTGCCCCTTTCGAAAATGCCGACGTCTTGGCGAACGTGTGCTTCGTCAAGGAAAGCCAGACGTACCCCGAGGACCTCAAGGTCAAGCATGTACTCGTCGCCGCCGGCCATCTGCTCCCGAATTGGGACCACGCGTTCGCCGAGACACTGCTCGACGATTTCCAACTTCCACTGTGCCGCAAGGTGAAGAAGCTCTCGCGCGGCATGCGGTCAGCGTTGGGAGTGATCATCGGACTTGCCTCCCGTGCACCGCTCACGCTATTCGACGAGCCGTATCTCGGCCTCGATGCCGTTGCACGCCAACTGTTCTACGATCGACTGCTTGCCGACTACGCCGAACATCCTCGCACTGTAGTGCTTTCGACTCACCTTATCGACGAGGTAGCCAATCTGCTCGAGCACGTGATCGTCGTAGACAGCGGCCGGATTGTCGTCGACGAGGACGCGGACGCACTGCGAGGTCGCGCCGTAGCGGTATCCGGCCCCATTGATGCGGTGGATGCCGTTGCCGCGTCCGGCAGGGTCCTGCGCCGGGAGACACTAGGCGCCCACAGCCGAATCATGTTGCAGGCCGATGTGACCGAGACCGAGCGAATCCGACTGCGGGAGGCCGGAGTCCAAGTGGAACCGGCATCTTTGCAGGAACTTGTCATCGCGACTTCGACGCAGCGCAAGGAGATCACCGCATGAGCATCGCAACGACAGCGCCACGGACGGTCCCGAAGGCGCCCACTCGGTCCAGGATCGGTTCCGTCCTCCAACTGCACACGGTCGCGTGGCCGTTGCTGATCGCCTGGCCGGTAGGCATCCTTTTGATCTCTTTCCTCATCAGCTTCACCATCTACGCGATCGTCCGGAACGATGAGGGTGAGGGATTCACCGGCAGTATGTTCTCCGTTTACGGTTTCGTGCTGGCGTTCTACCTCCAGTCGATGACCCAGACGTTCCCGTTCGCGCTCGGGCTGAGCGTGACTCGCCGCGAGTTCTTCACTGCCACCACGATAATGGCGTTGGCACAGTCCGCAATCTTCGCAATCGCGCTACAACTGCTGTCAGTGGTGGAGTCCGCCACCAACGGCTGGGGTGTGCACATGCGCATGTTCGGCATCGCACGCTATTTCACCGACAGCGCAGCCGTTCAGTTGCTCGCGCTGTTCGCGACGCTGCTGCTGACCAGTTCGATCGCAATGCTGACAGGTGCGATCTACCAGCGATGGAGGACCACCGGTCTGCTCGCCTCTCTCACCGGTCTCTTCGGTGTGCTCGGCCTGTCAGCGATCGTAATCACCTGGGCCAGCTGGTGGCCGGCGATCGGTTCGTGGTTTGCCGATACTTCCCGAGTGGTGCCGATGGCACTACTTCCATTGGCCCTGGCCGTCGCCTGCATAGCCGGAGCCTGGGTCACTTTACGTCGAGCAACGCCCTGACCGAGTAATCATGTGCGACGCCAGATGTCGCACCGTGTCCGAGTGCCCCTCGGATCGACACCGTCCAGGCAGTTCGGCCCCTTCCTCAGCCCAGGGAGGGGCCGAACTTCACAACAGGGATATCGCGTCCCCGGGGTCCCCTCTACTGCCGAGCCACTCGCTCGACAAAACTCGAAGCACGCAGCACCAGTTCATCTTTCCGGTCCTGGCGCGCAGCGGCGGCATCGTAGCCGGCATACGGGAGCGGGGGGTCGTTACGAACATTGGCCGAGCACTGGAAGTCTCGGCAGATCAGTGTTCCGACTGTGCTGCCACGTCGACCAGCGGGCCCGGCCAACTTGGCGCCGTAGAAGACGACCTCGTTGGGAAGGCGCGTGTCACGGCACCAGGAACACTGGGCACGCGATCGCGGAGTGGCTTGCGCTTGAACGAGCAAGACTCCGATGATCTCCCCGTCGAGTGTCGGGACGATCGCGTAGGCGCGTCGGCCCATTTTGGGATCTCGCCAGCCCAGATAGTCGAGAGCGTCGAAGTCGATGGTGTCGAAGCCATCCGGCAACGTGAGATCAGTCTTCTCCTTACGGCTCGCGTTGACGAGGCTGGAACGGGTAGATGTATCGGTCAAAATGATCATGGGTGTATGCCAATCGTGGATCGGTGAAGGTGGGTACAGCTCATGGCCCGACCAGCACCTAGTGCTGTCGGGTCCGAAATGCGCTATCTGCTGCCGGCGAAGACGACGCCGACAACCCCCTCACGCCCATGGGGCATCACGATGTCCACACCCCGATGGTAGCCACAGGTCCTCGACACGGGCCACTCGATTTATCGACGCACTTCATGCGTGAAATGGCGCGGTGAATCAGTCACGCCAGACCGCCGTGAACTCGTACCAAGGTCCGTCCGAGGTGCTTTGCGGAGAAATCGTCGAACCCCGTTGGTGCGCCGCTGGGCGAGTACACCCATCCACTCGTGGTGGTGAACATGCTGTCGTTGTCGATGAAGTAGACCTCATCGGGACGTACGACATGGGCACTGCTGATCTCGAACTGGCCGATCTCGAGCTCTTCCACAGTCGATCCAGGCTGCTCCAGGAGAGCAATCGCGACGGTCTCGAACTCTCCGCTCTTGTCGAGGAAAGTTGCCGGCGGCATCAACAACACCGCAGCGACCGCGGCGATAACGGCAACCGGAGAGGGCAGGATCCACCACGACCACCGTCGGTCCTGGCCGAGAACGTAGAGCGTACGAACCGCCCACACCAGACCAACAACGATCAAGGTGAGCAGAGCCGCAGCGCTGACGAGGAGAGGATCGAACCACCTGAAGTCACCGAATGGCGAAGGCCACCACCCGTAATGCCGGCAGACCAACGCAATAAGCGGAACAACGGTGAATGCCAAAAGAATCGGCCCCGGTGGCTTGGACGACTCCGGAGGGTCAGCTACCAACCATTCACCCAGCGACTTCGGCCTTCTCATCACCCCACCGTATCTGCAGGTCATGGCAAACTCAGCTACACGGCGAATACCTTTGCAGTACAAGCACTCTCGTTCCACCCACAACAACCAACGCCGCGATCGGCACTCTCGCCGCAACCGACACAGATGGACAAACCTCACAATCCGCAGATTCAACGTGCCGATCATGCGACAATCGGACGGTGAACGAGACCGCGAGTGGAGTTTCGCACCCGTACCGATCGCGACTGTCGACCGTCGGCATCCTCTTCGCCGCCGGCCTGCTGTGGTCCACTCCCCTCTCCGCAGCCACGCCCACCGAAACCGGGCCGGCCAGTTGCGTACCATTCGGAACCGCCCAACTGCCACCCGGCGCACCCTCGGGAGGCGGACGAGTCGGGTTGGAAAACCTTCCGTTGTTCAACGGCACGGCCACCCCCTCTTCCATCGAGATTCGCACGCCAACAACCCAATTCAATCGATTCTGGGACTTTACACTGGTCGACCACGACTTACTCACTCGTCCGCGGGCGCCCGGCGAACCAACGACCGAGCCATGGCGTTTCGTACCGATGCCCGAATGCCTACGTGGACGACTGGTCGGGATATCACTGGACGACGACGAACTCGTCGCAGTCGACGACAACGGCTGGATTTACACGATGGACAACGCCTCCCAGGACCCGCTCGTGTGGAACTGGACTTCCGCGTGGGGTGCGCCCCTGTGGAGCGGCACAGGTCGACAACTTCCGGGAGACCGGCCGAACGGGTGGGCACTGAGCGTCTCGTCGCCTTGGGATAATCAAACTTTCACCGACATCGCAGGACGGATTCACTTCGTCGGACTCGCCAAGATGACGATGATCCCCACGCTGACCGCGGACGGCAGCCGAATAACCTACGCAGACCCGTGGCTGCCCAACGACGACAGCTACGAGATCGGCGGCCCGCTCGGCGGGCGATTCCAGGCGGACTCGCTGTCGGCGGCCGGATCAACCACTTTCGTGATGAACAAGTACGGCGACATGTACACCCGCACATTTGATTTCGATTCTTCGGGATCGGACTCGATCTTCTTCCGCTACAGCTGGGAAGATCAGTCGGACAAGCCGTCGGCACCCAACCTCGTGGCCGAAACGCTGGACCGCAGCACCGCCGCGATCCAACTTCCGGCACCGGACTGGGTGCACCAGCCCAAGATTCCCGGTGAAGTCACATCCGCGATCAGTGTGCACTCACTCGGCCCCGGCCCGAACCGGCGGGAGTTGCGTGTCGAGGGCCGCCGCGGCGCCGAATCCGGTTTCTGGCACAAGGATCTCGTCGGGGATGCTTGGGAGTTCACGCCGACTGGCGCGTCCCTCCTCGGCACACTGATCGAAAACGCGCCGACAGACCGGTCGACGGATACCCTGTCCCCCGCTGCCCCCTGGCACTTGTCCACGACCTTGCCCGCCCGCGACGGCGCCATCGACGGTCAGACTCTGATCGACATCGGGTTTCCGTACTCTGTGGTGGATCCGCGCATGCTGGACGCGATCGGCCAGTACGCACAACCGTCCGGATACCGACTGGACGTGGACCATTTCGACCCGGTCGCCACCACCCGGACCGCGACCGTGACTGCACCGGATGGCACGGTTCTTCCGGTCGTCCTGCACACCGCCGACGGACTACGGATGACTCGCCGCGCATCCGGCCTCGATGCCGATCCGCGCCACCTCGTCGGGGCAATCGAGATCCCGTCGGACGCGTACGCGGATCGGGCATCGAACCCCGCTCTGAACGCGTTCGTGCAGGACTGGATGCGCGGAAACCCCATTGCCGCGATCACGCTCAGCGCCACCGACCACGACTTGGTGATCCGCTAGCCGAAACCAGCGCCGTCCACCGTGTCGCCTCGATTAGGCTCAGCAGATGGTCGACACCACACCCGACGTGCCGATATCACCCGTCGACGCTGCGAGCTTCCAGCTCGGTGTGGATGTCCAGCCGTACCTGGTCACTATTGCCGGTCTGCTCTCTCCGGGCGGCTTTGTCGACAGCGACGGTCGACCGGATCTAGCGCATCTTCACCGAACACTCGCCGCGCAGATCGCGCAGGAACCGTTGTTGCGGCAACGACCGATTGTGCGGCATGGGTCATGGTGGTGGACGGAAAGCAACATAGAGGTCGACCTCCATGTCTCACTGGAGGAACGCGGTCCCACCGAACCCGACTTCGAAGCGGTTTGTGGTCGACTTGTGATGCAACCCCTTGACACCACCCGACCGTTGTGGCACATCGCATTGATTCCTGTAGCTCGAACTGGTCAGTGCGGCATCGTCATTCGAGTGCATCATGCGGTTCTCGACGGCGCCGGTGCCAGCGACCTTTTCGAGCGCTTGTTCGCCTCGCCTGATTCGAAAAAACCCGACCCAGGGGCGCCACCAACGGCGAAAACCGGCCACTCCCCCGAGCCACACATCCCCCAGAAGGCCAGTTCCCTGGACCTCCTCCGATTTCGAATCGGGACGTTCCTACATCGGCCGATCCGATCACGGGTACTCCTCGGCACAATCGGCACCACTAGATCCATCGCTTCCGTCAGCACCCGGACCGCTCCGGTCGTGCGCGGTGCGCAAAGTGTGGGAGGCACATTGAACGATGCCTACCTCGTTGCAGCGGGCACCGGACTGCGATTCATCCTCGAAGATCGTGGCGAGTCCATTCCGAAAACGATCGCCGTATCGGTCCCCGTCGCAGTCACAGCGATCGGAGACGCACGCAACGCCGTCGGATTCATGATCATCGACCTCCCACTTCAAGAAACAGACCTGGAACGTGCCGTCGCAATCGTCGCGAAGCAAACTGCGGCCGCAAAACCGTCCGCACGTGCGGCAGGAACAACATTTCGGTCGCCGCGTGTAGCCGGCATCTTCGACAAATTCGCGAAGCGACAGCACATGATCGGTGCAGTGGTGTCCAATGTTCACGGACCACGCGGTCCGCTCACGCTCGACGGGGCAGCGCTCGTCCAACTCTGGCCGCTCGGCCCGTTGGCGGGCAATGTTCGAATCGGCTTCACAGCAGCGTCCTACAACGACAAATTCTGGATCGGAATCCAGACCGATGCCGAGCATCTCCCTCCGGCAAGCAAGATCGCGCAAGCCGTAGAACGAGCTCTCAACGAAATAGCCAGCACCACAAGCTGACTGGTACTTCATCACACTCGTTCGAGTCGGATCGAACCGAGGCATCTGCGGATTTCTCAACCCGGGTGTCCTGATCCAGCAGGACTCGAGTGATCGCGTGATCACCGAACAGTCACGCCCCCAGATGCTCCCGAAAATCTAGCCGAAGTTCAGTCGAAGAATCTGGCACTCAAGGTTGCAGAGTGCCAGATCGGTTGGTTATCATGTTCTCGCACAGTGAGTTCGGTCGCCGTCGAGGTGACGGTGGCCTTTCTTAGACGATACGGGAGGTGTGTTGCTGTGCTTCGTTTCGATCCCTTCACCGACATTGACGCGATCACCAAGTCCTTGCTTGCTACCGGAACCGGCAGCAACCGAAGTCCACGTTTCATGCCGATGGACCTCTACAAGATCGATGATCACTACGTCCTTCACGCCGATCTTCCCGGCGTCGACCCGGGATCGGTGGACGTACAGGTAGATGGCTCGACCTTGACCTTGACCGCGCACCGCAGTGCTCTCTCCGAAGATGGAGTGACGTGGCTGGCCAGTGAGCGTTTCACGGGAACGTATAGAAGGCAGCTGTCCATCAGTGAGGACATCGACTCCGAGCGGATCGTCGCCTCGTACGACAACGGCGTGTTGACCGTGAGCTTGCCGATCGCAGAGAAGGCGAAACCGCGGCGGATCGAAATCGCGTCGGGGCCGCCGTCCAGCACTGCCAACTCCGAGGCAGAAACTCAGGGACAGATCGAAGCCTGACCTGAACGGCTTGGCACGAAATCGACTGTACAAGAACCTTTCATCCAGGAGGTCCACTATGCCCGCGCCAATCATGGCCCCCGCCGCAGCTCTGGCTGAACCGGTCGTCTGGAACGAAGATCCGCAGCGACAAAGGTGGTGGACGCGCATACTCGCGGCCGGCTCGCCGGAGAATTCATCCAACGACGAATTTCAACCCTGACAAGACCCGACCGCGATCGCCGAGTGCGTTCACCCGCAACTGAATTGAGGTCTTCCGTCCGTCTATTCGGGCGGACGGAAGGCCGTATTCAGTCGTCAAGCCCGGGCGAAGCCTGAGGATCGTTCCACGACGCAAGCCGAAGATTCACCAACCTCAGCTAGATGAAGAATCGCCCGAAATGGGCGGAGCGGGACAAAACACTCACACAACAAGGACGAAGCGCGCCGACACCGGCCACCCGTGACACGTACGGTTAAAATGTATACGATCAGTGACCCCACTGATGTTTACCGGCCTCGTCGGTCCCCTGAATTGTGTGGCCGTCGAGGTCGTCTCATCTCGATGCCCAACCTGAAAGTGGTCAGCCTTCTGCACTCGAGGGCGGGGAAGCTGTCGCCAGGCCCTCCAGAAGAATTGCCAGACCGCGCTCGAGTTCGTCCTGCCCGTCGTAGTGAGCCATGATCGTAGCCATCGATCGCAGTCTGGGGAACTCGGCAAGCGGAAGCCGATGCAGGCCGAGTCGCAGGAGATCGTCGGTCTCCTCCGGATTTTCGACTATTTCCTGAAGCTCGTTGAGAATGTGCCCATTGAGGAAACCGAACACCGCCCGGTAGATGTGCAATGCGTCTTCAGAGGTGAAACCGGCGCGTATCAGCAGTTCGAGTATCGCCTCGAGGTAGCGCAGCGTTCCCGGGGGACGCAATCCGAGCGGCGTCGACAACGGCCGAGTGACCAGCAAAGGAACCACGTTAGGGTGCTCGAGTGCGAGTCGGCGATACCCGTAGGCAACCGCGTGCAGTTGCCCTCTCCAGTCGCGATCGGACGGATCGACGGCCAGTTGTTCGAGCACGGTCTCTACGACCCCGTCCAACAGCGCCGCCTTGTTTGCCGCATATCTGTAGAGGGTCATCGGATTTCTATCGAGCGCTTTCCCCAGCCGCCGCATGGAAAGGCCTTCGGCGCCTTCCTCGTCGATGATCGCCAATGCCGTCGAAAGCACGAGCGCCCTGGTGAGAGGTTCCTCGCGGTCCGCGACTGGAACCAAACCATCATTGCGATCTCGCGAGTGTCCGGTCATTCACAGAACATACATCGTATGCCTACGCATTGACAGAACCGCACGGCTGGTTTACTGTTCGGGGACGCCCTACCTATACAACGTATACACACATCGTATAGCCGGAATGTCCGGATTCATTGGGCGCTCATCGATACGTCCCTGGCGCCGAAGCCGGCGCGGAACGTACGGACTCACTTTCGTCGCATGAGTCCCTTCTTCAAAGGATCGAAGATGAACAGAACATGACAGCACCCACCGCAACACGACGCTCGCGGTTCTTTCAATTTTCCGGCATTGCAACGATTTCCGTATTCTCAGTCGGCATTCTCGTCCTGCCGGCCGGCACTGCGGGCGCCGAAGCGACTGCCGTCGGACTCGGTACCGCTGAGCCCTTTGCAGTCCTTGCCGGAGCAGGAATCACCAACACTGGGCCGACGACGCTCGGCGGCGACATCGGCACATATCCGACGCCTACCATCACCGGTGTATCGGATCTGACGATTACCGGCACCAACCATGGCGGCGACGCGGTATCGCAGGGAGCGAAGCCCGATGTGTTGACTGCGTACAACACTCTCGCCGGTCAGGGACCCACACAACCGACCGGAGCCGACTTGACCGGTCGGACACTGGTTTCGGGTGTCTACAACTCCGGTTCGTCGATCGCGCTGTCGGGAACCGTCACCCTCGACGCGCAAGGTGACCCCGATGCAGTCTTCGTCTTCCAAGCGGGATCAACGCTGATCACATCGTCTTCGAGCACCGTCGCACTGATCAACGGAACGCAGGCATGCAATGTTTTCTGGCAGGTTGGAAGTTCCGCCACCCTCGGCACCAACTCCGTCTTCCGAGGAAACCTCTTGGCGCTGACAGACATTACTGCCACAACCGAGGCAACCGTCGAGGGTCGACTGTTGGCGATCAATGGCGCAGTCACTCTGGATACGAACACCGTTACGATCCCGACCTGTGCGCCTCCTGTCACGACTACGACCCCGACCACTACGACGACGACCGTCCCGCCTGACACCGCGATAACTACCACCACGACTGTGGTCCCGCCGGTGGTGACTACAACCACGACGGTCGTCCCGCCGGAGGTGACTACAACCACGACTGGTACACCGGTGGAAGCGACGACCACCACACCAGGGCCGAACGGCACGACTACAACCACTGCGGGCGTACCGCCGATCATCACGACCAGCCGAAACATTCCGTCCATACCCGAGATTCCCGGTCTCCCAACACTGCCGGTAATACCTCCCACCGTGCCCGGGACGGTAACCGTCCCGTCTCAGGTGCCGACGACGTCAGCTTCTCGAACGGGTGCCCCGACCACTCAACCGACAGTCCCGGAATCCCCGAATGTTCGAGCCCCTCAGGTGCAGCAGGTACCACGAGGGTCGGTCGACACCGGTGACGGAAGCACACAATCCCAACGTTCCGGCCAGTCGGGTGGAGCGTGGACAGCCTTGCTGGTCGCCACCTTCGGCGTCGTGGCTATATCGGCCCTCGTCATCCGTCGGACAAGTCGATAGATGAAAGACAAGAACTCCGTGATGGCTCCGCGATCTCGCCGAGCCATCACGGCTCTCGCCCTCACTGTTTCAGTACTCGTAACGGTGGTCGGATGCGCCGGTGGACAATCCGACAGCGGAAATTCACAACCACACTCGTCGCTTCGACAAGACACCACATCCGCGCCGCGCGCCACTGACTCTGCACTGCCCGAAAGGGCACCGGTAACTGCTGACCACCGCCCCGCTCGACTCGAAATCCCGTCCATCGGCGTCGATACCGACATCATCGATCTCGGACTCGATACCGATGGAGCACTCGAGGTCCCACCGGATGGGAAGGACGCAGGGTGGTACACCGGCGCTCCCGCCCCCGGTGAGGTCGGACCGGCAATCATCGCCGGCCACGTCGACTGGCAAGGCACCGACGGGGTCTTCTTCGATCTGCGGAATCTCGAAACAGGAGCCGACATCATCGTCACCCGCGAAGACGGAAGTCGCGCAGTGTTCACCGCTACCAGTGTCGAACACTTCCCCAAAGAGGACTTTCCCACCGAGGTCGTATATGGCGACATCGACCACCCTGGACTCCGGATCATCACGTGCGGTGGATCCTTCGACGAAACCGCACGCAGTTACAACGACAACATCATCGCATTCGCCGACCTGGCCTAACCGCCTGAGACGCCGCAGCACACCACTTCGAAAGTCCGCACGAACCGTTGGAGAGCAATGACCGTATTCCACTTTCCCGTGCTCGAGAAGTTTCGATGACAGACACCGACGACATTCGAGCGAGCGCCGAAGCAGGTGTCGACGCTCCTGCATGGCGGGATCGGAAGCGTTACTGGTGGCCGTTGGGATTGCTGATCCCGCTGAGTCCCTTCCTGTCCTGGCTGCTGGTCGAATATTTGCACCTCGGCCTGTTCTGGGCGACCGGTGCCTGGATCCTGATTCTCGTCATCCCGATCGTCGACGTCGCAGTCGGCGCAGACGGCCGCAGCCCACCCGACAACGTGATCGCGGCATTGCAGGACGACCGCTACTACCGATGGTGTACCTACCTGTTCGTGCCACTTCAATACGCTGGCCTCGTCTTCGCCGCATGGTGTTGGGTGTACGCCCCGATGGCAACCGGAGAGAAGATCGCACTGGCGATGACCGTCGGCGTCGTTGCGGGAGTCGGTATCAATGCCGCACACGAACTAGGCCACAAGAGCAGCCGCCTCGAGCGGCGGTTGGCAAAAATTGTGCTCGCTCAATCGTTCTACGGGCACTTCTACATCGAGCACAATTACGGGCACCACGTCAACGTTGCGACACCGCGTGATCCCGCCAGTGCTCGTTTCGGGGAATCGTTCTGGATATTCTTGCCCCGCAGCGTATTCGGAGGTCTGAAATCGGGCTGGCGGATCGAATCAGCACGCCTGCGCCGACAGGGTTCACCCGCACTGTCGCCTCGAAACAACATCGTGCAGGCATGGTCGCTGAGCGCCGCACTGTTCGGGACGTTGATCACCCTATTCGGGTGGCAGATACTGCCCTGGCTGCTCCTGCAAACCTTGGCCGGGATCACGTTCCTCGAGGCCGCAAACTACCTCGAACACTACGGATTGCTCCGTGTGCGAAGACAAGACGGCAGCTTTGTCAAAGCCCGGCCCGAAGACAGTTGGAACAGTGATCATCTCGTGTCCAATTTGTTCCTGTACCAATTACAACGACACAGTGACCATCACGCGAATCCGCGTCTGCGCTACCAATCTCTGCGCAGCGCTCCAACCGCTCCGCAACTCCCTGCCGGATACGCGGTGATGATCGTCTGCGCTGCCGTACCACCACTGTGGCGGCGGATCATGGATCACCGTGTCCTCGGCTACTACAACGGCAACGTCGAGCTCATTCACACCAAGGCCATCATATGAATAGCACTGCCCGAAATGACGATCGCAACGACGGGCGCTACACAGCCATCGGACCGGCCCAGCACACCAGAACCGAGTACCAGCCGGCGCATACCCGACTCATGCGAGCTGCACCGAGCCCGGACGTCGTCGCCGCCGCGGAGTACCTTTTGACCCAGCCCGACGCATACCTCTATCGCCGCCGATACCTCGATCTGATCACCCAGACCTCCGGGCCCGACGGCACACGGATCACCGACTACGCCGCAGCTGAACGCTACCTACTTGTCACCGCTACCGCGCACCGCAGAACTCATAGTGAGGTTCGTCCATTACCGGCACCCGGCGATTTTCTGTGAAGTGGTCACCGCAGTGTTTGATGCCAGAAAGTGACAACAGCCTGACGAATTTGGGAGCGCAGCATTTGTCATTGCCTTCACAGCTTTGATTCGCACTCGCCACTGTCATCGAGGATCAAGAACTCGATCTTCGCCCGCTCCCCGTCCGCATCGAAGACGTTGTCGCGGTCTGAGACACGCGCGATCAGTTCCGTCAGTGCCGCATGGATCGTCGTGTACAGAAATGTGCGGGGATCGGACACCCCCATCACGTCGTCAGTGTTCATCTGAACCTGCGCCGTAGCGGTACGCCTGCCCAGAAACACACGTGGAAGCCGGATCCCGGTCGGATCGGTCACCACGGTGATGTCGCCACCAACGACAACAAACAGATCGAAGTCGTACTGCATCGCGATGCCCCTCAGCCGGTGTCTGAGCCGAGTCAACTCCTCAATGAAGTCGAGCGGCACCGACGGTCCACCGAATACTGTTCTGAACGTGACCCCGCGAGTCATCGATCTGCCCCCTTTACGAATCATCCATTTCAGGATCGAGGGCCATACCCTCTGTGTCCCCCACGCCGAGTGCTCGGGCATATCGACCGGCATACCGCTCCAGTGCGACTGCTGAATCAGCCTCACCTGCCCATTGATCCGGAATCGCGGTGCCGTCACATGTTGTTCGCGACACTCGCGCCTCGGAGAACTCGACAGCGGTCCGGGTGAAGGAACACCGCACAAAACTCGTGGCCGCCGAGAATCGTGCGCCGCCGAAAGTGCACTCCACGAAAGAGGTATCGGCGAACTGCGCACCAGGCAGGTCTGTGTCGTCGAATGCACATCGTTCGAACACAGTATTGGGCACGGAGCGGAGCCCGCGTGCTTTGGCTCCAGTGAAATCGCAATCGACCACCCTCGGTCCGAGCGCCAGACGCGAGAGCGTGGCACCCCGGAAACTGCACCGTTCGAATCGGCGATTGAAACGGGGTTGTCCGGTCAGTGCAACGAAATCGAAACGGCAGTCGAATAGTTCGGATTCGAAGACGGAGATCGCACCCCGAGCGAAACTCAGATCAATCCGTTCCAACGTGAGATACCGGATGTCCAATCCACCGCTACCCGCTGTCAGGCCACGCACGTCGATCAGCCCGTCATCGGTCTCCGCCCATGGGGAGACGAGAGTGTGGGGCGGCTTGACGATCCGCGACTGATCGAGCAGCTGCGCCCGTAAATTGTCGACGCCCTCATCTGACCAACGTCGACGTAGGGAGGTGATCGCGGACCGGTTCACGGGCTCAATAGTATCGGCAAGATCCCCCGCGATTGGCCGTGGCTGCCCAAGAAGCGAACCGCCACGCATCAGCACTTCGGTAGGAATCACTTCTCGGAGCGCGCAAACAGCCGGACCGTGAAATACACGGCCCGGCTGCAGCGCTCACACGCACCAACTGGAACTCGGAGTTAACTCGGGTACTGGAACCGGTCGTATACGAATCTTTGACTCACCCCAGGATCAGTATCGAATTATCCACTCTCACAGATTGACTACGTCGCCCACAAAGATCTGGTCGGGATCGGCGATCTGTGGATTGATGTCCCACAGCTGCTGCCAGGTGAGACCTCGTTCTGCAGCGAGGCCGAACAATGTATCACCGGCCGCAACGACTACCTCTTCGCCAGACGCTGGAGCCTTCGACTCCGGAATGCTCTCTACCGGTGCAGATTCGGCTGCCTCAGAGTAGACAACGGGAACTGGCGCCGATTCCGGTGCGGATTCGGGTGCTACTTCCGGTGCCGGCACGGGTGCGGGTGCGGGTGCGGGCACGATACTCGACCCGGTATCGCACGCCCCGATCGAACTCAGGAAGGACATGGGATCGACGGCGCCACCAGTGTGAATGCGGAGGTGCAGATGTGGACCGGTGGAGCTACCGGTGTTACCCGTTGCCCCGATCTGGTCGCCTACCTCGACGTGCTGCCCCACACCGACCCAGGTTTCGGAGAGGTGGCCCATCTGAATCTGCTCGCCACTGTCCGCTTCCAACTGGATGTACGTTCCGTATCCACCCGGATCATTGGGTCCGGCAACAGAAATCGTGCCCGATGTCGGCGCGTGAAGCGCGGTGCCGACGTTGACAGCGAAGTCGACTCCGTCATGTCCCGCGTGGTACCCCTGCGAAAGTGATCCGCTTACCGGCCACTCCCAACTGCAACTCGCCGACCAGCCCTGCGCACCGGCGGTACCTGCATTGACAACTGCTCCGGCCCCCACAAGGGCGCCCAGTCCTGCAGTTACGGCGATGAATCGTTTTGTGCTGGAAGGCTTGTGTTTTCTGTGCTTACTCATATTTTCCTTGACTGATGTGCTCGGAGCCGGCGCAGGCTCTACCGCCAGACAGCACTCAGTACGTGCTGAGCTACGCGGTGCATCGCACCGAGACTCCGTTGGAGTGAAATTTTCGGATTGCGCCATGGAGAGAAGTACGGTGACCACTCTCGAACGCGATCGCGCGCATAGACCCGCAGGTCTGTATCTCCTGGTGACAGCACAGGAGATACGGGTTCTACTTCGAGGCAGTGCCTGAATCGATCGTTGATCGAGGACTACGAATGCCGGACCGAACTGAGGGCATTTTGTTCGAAGATCGACAGGGTGGGTGTCTACCCGGTTGGTCGGAAATGGGGTGGAACATGGAGATCCTTGCGTTGCGGATGAGGAATCACCTCATACGCTGTCGCTTCACGACGCTCCACGCCACGGTTGAATTACCTGGGTACGTACCTGTTTTTGCGCTTTCGACCCGACCGGTCGATATCAGGCGCCACTTCATTCCACGGCATCTGGTGAAAAAATCAGTGCCTCACATCACTTCTGGAGACGATACCGCGCCTCGGTCACCCGGCACGTCAGCGTTACCGAGATGGGACATACAGCTGGCATTGCTGCTACACGCCGAACGGGAGACCAGTGCACGTTCCGGCATCGGAAACGCGCGCTGATCTCCCGTCAGGTCGATCTACTAGCTAGTGCATCTACGGTTTGAGCTACTTCTCTGCTGCGTGATGGGCCGCGATGTATCCGTAAACCAGCCCCTGGCCGATCGTCGCGCCGGCGCCTGGGTAGGTGTGACCGAATGCGTTGGCCGCAGTATTGCCGATCGCGTACAGGCCGTCGATGACGCTGCCGTCCTCACGAAGCACGCGTGCATGCTCGTCCGCCTGCACACCGCCGCAGGTGCCCAGGTCGCTGAGCGTCATCTTCACCGCATAGAGGGCGCTCTTGTCGAGCTGGCGCAGATTCGGGTTCGGAGACACTGTCGGGTCGCCGTAGTACCGATCGTATGCGCTGCCGCCGCGACCGAACTCCGCATCGCTACCTGCAGCAGCGGCCTCGTTGAACTTCTGGAAGGACTCGGCAAACGCATCCTCGGGGAGACCGACCTTGCGGGCGAGTTCGGCCGGACTGCTCGCCTGGTGCGCGATGCCGGACTCGAAGAACGCCTGCGGAAGGGGCTGACGGGGGAAGATACCGCCTGCGAACACGTAGCTGTTGCGGTACTCCTGGTCGAAAACAAACCACATCGACTCGGCCGGATCGCCAGCCTTTTCCCGTTCGAGCACGCGCTGGCCGAACGACATGTAGTCCGTCGCCTCGTTCACGAATCGACGACCGGTCTGGTCGACGATGAAAGAGCCGGGCAGCGCACGCTCTGCGAGCATCACCATCGGCGGGCGGCCCTTGATGCTTGCCACCGCGGGGAACCACCAGGACTGATCCATCGATCCGATACCTGCACCGAGCTCTTGTGCTGCCTCGATCGCTTCGCCGGTGTTGCCCTCTGCGCCCAGGCTCTCATGCTCACCGAGGCTCTCCGACTGGTACTTGTGGCGCCACTCCATGTTGTGGTCGAACCCGCCGGCTGCCAGGACGACACCGCGCCGAGCGGTCACCGTCACTTCACGTCCGTCTTGCACCACAACTGCACCCGTTACGCGGCCGTCTTCGGTGATGAGCCGAACCAACGACGTTTCCGTCCACACCGGGATACCGGCCTGGACCACACCGGCGAACAGTCCGGCGGCGAGCGCCTGACCGCCCGCGATGTATTCACGCTTGAGGACGTACTTGCCGTAAACGCCTTGCGCCAGGCGGCGGATGATGCGGGGAAAAGCCTTGCTCGGCTTCTTCACCATCAGATTCATCCACTTGTAATCCGCACCCGTCACCGGCATCGGCAGTCCGGCTTCCATCAAACCGGGGCGCAGGCGACCGCGTTCCGCTCCCAGTACCGACGCGTCGAACGGCAGGCACTCGCAGGTACGTCCGGCGGCGCTACCGCCCGGCAGTTCGGGGTGGTAATCGGAGTATTCCTTGGCCCAGAAGAACTTCATGGGCGTCGTGCGGTAGAGCATGTCGACAGTGGCCGCACCGTTGTCGACGAATGCTTCTCCTCGTTGGGCAGGGGCAGTATCACCGACCACCGAACGCACGTATGTCTTCGCTCGCTCAACGGTGTCGCCCGCACCGGCTTTCGCCAAGATCGGGTTGGCAGGCATCCAGAACGCACCACCGGACCGCGCCGTCGAACCGCCGACGTACTGCGTCTTCTCCACGATCAGCGTGGACAAGCCGAGTTCGTTCGCGGTGAGGGCGGCAGCCATGCCGGTACCGGACCCGATCACCAGTAGATCGACAACGATGTCCTTGGCTTGTGTCGCGGGGGGTGCCTGATTCTTAGCCATTGAACAAATCCCTTCACGTGGTTATCGACGTAGAACGCTAAGGCAGTCGCGGCGCAGAAGGTTCCGGATGCCCAGTCAGCGGGACATTGCGAGTGGATTGGCGAAAAACAGCTCCTGCCACGGTTCGGACGTTGTGGCCGTCTCAGCAGAACTACGCCTTGCCCTCGTCAACCTTTAGGCTGCTCTCGTGACGACAGACTCCGGCTTCGGCATCACTGACGAAGCGCTCGGCACCCTTGTCCGCGGGCACTACATCTTGTCCGACGGTGAGCGATTGGACGACGACTACTACAGCCTGACCTGCAACCTCGACGGGCGAGCCGTCGGATTTATCGCCCACTCACTCGAGCCTGACACCGTACGCGGCATGCTTCCCCGCCTACGCCACGTCGTCGACCAGCACCAGGCTCTTCATCGTCTGGCCGTCGAAGCGATTGTCAACGAATTCAGCGAAGAAGCTCCGTCACGAGGCGAAGTGATCGATGCACTGCGCGATTTGGTGCTCGAGTCCGTCGAGGTCTTTCCCGACAACTGCGATCCTCGTCTCGGACTATCTGCTGACGTTCCTCGGCACCGATGAAGAATAATCATCTACATGAAATGGAACACCCCTACAGAGACCGGCTGGTTCGTGAACCTTGCCGAAGGTGGTTCGGCCGTATCGATATTCGATCCGTCGGGGAGCGTCCAAGGCGAACTGATTCCCGCACCCGACGACGAATTGGAGAGCGTTTCCGGCGGGCGGAAGAGAAAATCGTCAACAGCCGAGCAGGATCGACCAAGGCTCACATTCCGCAAGGGCCGACCTGCATCACTTCGATTGTCCGACGGAACGATCGGGACTCTGATCGACCAGAGACCCAAGGCCATGCGCCGCAAGAACAAGCTGTGCGAAGTCGATATCGCGGGCAGAAGATACCTCTTCGTTCATTCATCGGGCCGAAAGGCAACAGCCCGGCGTGACGGAATCGCATTGGCTCACATGGAACGTGGGCGATGGTCCGGTAGAAGTATCGTCACCAGAAGAACCCTCACAGCAACGGACACCCTTGACGAGTGTGTCCTGACTCTGTTTCAGAAGGTAGTGACACCTGGACGTACCGGTGCCTTCGATCAGGTACTGACCGACCTCAGCAACATATGACGTACGCCACATTCGGTGGATCTCAACCGCACTCGAGATACTAACTTTCAACTCTTAGGTCCACGGACATGCCCTGGACACAATGAGTTTCACATCTCGGATCGGAAGGCTGAAGCCAGATCATGGTCAATGTCGACGCTTTGAACACGCTCGCCCGACGATTGTCGCCGGGTGCGATGATCACAGATCCAGATCTACTCCAGTCCTATCGGCAGGACTGGAGTTTCGATCCCGCAGCCGGCACTCCGATCGCCGTCGTACGTGCTTCGACGACGGCAGATGTCCAGGAGACCTTGCGCTTCGCCAACAGTCACAATGTCCCGGTCATTCCACGGGGCGCCGGCACGAGCGTCGTCGGCGGATCCACCGCCGTCGACGGCGCTATCACCCTCAGCCTCGAGCGAATGAAATCTATTCGAGTGGACGTCTCGTCACGAACCGCGATCGTCGAACCAGGGGCAATCACCAATGACGTCAAGGCTGTTGCCGCACGCGAAGGTTTGTACTATCCACCAGACCCGTCGTCTTATGAAATCTGTTCCATCGGCGGTAATGCCGCCACCAACGCAGGCGGACCGTGCTGCATAAAATACGGCGTCACCAGTGATTACATCCTGGGTATGACGGTTGTGCTGCCTGATGGATCCGTCGCCGAACTGGGCGGAAAACGGATCAAAGACACCCCAGGGCTTGCATTGACCAAGCTATTCGTCGGCAGTGAAGGAACGCTCGGTGTGATAACCGAACTGTCGCTGCGACTCATCCCTCAGCCTCCGACTCCCCACACATTGGTGGCCTTCTTTCCACTCATGGCCGACGCAGTTGCCGCTGCCCGAGATATCACAAGTTCAATACGCCCTTCAGAACTCGAAATCCTCGACAACGCAGCCATCAAGGTGGCGGAAGAATTCCTCAACATGGAACTGGACACCGATGCCGGAGCACTCCTGATCGGGCGATCCGACGCCGGTAACGGCGCAGAGACAGAGATGAAATTGATGAGCACTCTCTGCGAAAAGCATCGAGCCACAGCTACATACGCTACCGACGACCCTCACGAAGGCGAACTGTTCATCCGCCCCCGCTATGCCGTTTACGAAGCCTTCGAGCAGAAAGGGGTGGTCATCGGCGACGACGTCGCGGTACCCATCGACAGACTCCCCGAGCTCACCGACGGTATAGCCGACATCGCGAAGCGCTACAGCACCACCATCGTCAGCTACACCCACGCAGCCGACGAGCTCACGCACCCAGTCCTCAACTACCCCATCGGAGACGTGGCCGCCGCTGAATCCGCCTCCGCGGCGCGACAAGAAATCTATCAACTCGTGAGCACTCTGGGCGGATTCGCAGCAACAGAATATGGTGTAGGACAAGATAAACGAGATCGCTTGTCGAACTCGCTCGATCCCGTCGTCAGCAAACTGAACAGGACCATCAAGAACGCTGTCGACCCCAACAACATCTTGAATCCGCGCGTTCTGATCCCCTCGAGCGGTTCGACGGACGGCATCTGAGGCCGCTACAGGTATCGAATAGCGACGAGTACCTGAATTCTCCTGTGCAACCGGATATGGTGAGGCTGTCGTCTTCAATGCGGCGGTGTAAGAAGGGAAGTTACGACCAAGACGTTATGTCGGGGAATAAGCAAATCGCCTGGATATGGCTGGAGGCCTCCGTGATGAATCTCGTTCGCCGACTGAGCGTCTGCACATCCGTCGTGATCACGTCGGCTCTGACGTCGGTAGCGCTCGCATCCGCTGCGGTGACCATTCCATTCCAGATCAACCCTGCGCCGTACGGCAACCCGAACGGCAGCTTCGACGCGCCGGCGGTCCGCTGCGTAGCTGTAGTCGGCGAACTACCCGGCACAGTGACGATCACTGGGGGCAAGGAAGACCGCTGGGGATGCCTGCTCTCGTCCGAAGTGCGCTGGCTGAACCTTTCGACCGGGGTCTCCGGCTCCGCTCGTCTCTCGGACGGTCTGAACGGAGTCCCGGCAGGGGCGATCGTGCAGACCGGGACCGGTCAAGTCGCTGTCGCCGTGACGTCTGTGGCCGGATCCATCATCACCCCAGGTGTCGCATCGTTCTACGTGCCGTAGCACCAGAACTCCGCATCGCGGACGCGGTGGGGCCTAAGGGTCCTGTTTACCGACCCGTCATCCCGGTTAGCCTGAAAAGACGCTACCGAGAGGACTCTCATGACCTCGTCAGTGCACGAAACGATCGCAGTGGATCTGGATTTGATCGACCTGTACAAAGACCTCCACGGCAACCCGGAACTTGGATTTCACGAGCATCGAACGTCCAGTCTGGTGGAAGGACATTTGACAGCACTGGGATTCGACACGACTACCGGCGTCGGGACAACCGGAGTCGTCGGAGTCCTGAAGAACGGAGCGGGCCCCACAGCGCTGCTGCGTGCGGACATGGACGCCCTCCCGGTTCGGGAAGAAACCGGATTGGACTACGCCAGCACCGTGACAACGACCGACGATCAGGGGAAGACCGTCTCGGTCAGCCACGCGTGCGGACATGACCTGCATACGACCTGCTTACTCGGTGCAGCCCGGATCCTCTCGCAGGACACGACGACCTGGTCCGGCACTCTTGTCCTCGTATTCCAACCGGCTGAGGAACTTGGCGCGGGTGCGCAAGCCATGGTCGACGACGGACTGTTCGAGCGATTCCCGAAGCCCGACATCGTTCTCGGCCAACACGTATCGCCGCTACCGGCAGGCACGATCGCCGGGCACGCCGGCCCCTCGTATGCGGGATCGGACTCACTTCGTGTGAGACTGGCCGGAAAGGGCGCCCACGGATCTATGCCGGAGAACTCGGTCGATCCCGTGGTCATGGCGGCCGAAACCGTGTTGCGTTTGCAAACTGTCATCTCACGCGAGGTCCCGAGTACTGCAACAGCTGTCCTCACCGTCGGCTCCATCCATGCTGGAGATGCCGCCAACGTCATTCCCGGCGAAGCAGAACTGCAACTCAACATCCGCAGCTACGACGCAGTTGTGCGTCAGCGCATCCTGGATAGCGTCGACCGCATCGTCCAGGGCGAAGCGGCCACCGCCGGCGCTCCCACCCCACCGACCATCACCGAGACGGAGCACTTTCCGATCGTCGTCAATGACCCGGCGGCGCTGGACAAGACACTTGATGCGTTTGCCGAATGGTTGGGGACGAACAAGATTCTCGATCCCGGCGCAGGAGCAGGTAGTGAAGACGTCGGCATTCTCGCGACCAGTGCCGGTGCGCCACTGTCGTACTGGTTGTTGGGCGGTACCGACCCTTCACTGTTCACGACAGGTGACATGACCGATCCGGCTTTGCGAACCGTGCCGTCGAACCACTCCCCGCACTACGCTCCCGTGATCGAGCCGACCCTGACCATCGGTGTGAACGCCTTGGTCGTCGCGGCCAGGACGTGGCTCCCAACTCCCTAGGGTGTTGCGGGTCCGCAATCGATCGACCGTCCACACGATCAAGGCTGCAAACGCGTAGGCGCCGCCGAGAATACTTGCAGCGCCCCACCCTGCCGCGTCGAAAACCATAGTGGTGGAAACCGCCCCAGCCGCGCTGCCCAACGAATAGAACACCATGTAACTACCGATGGTCCGCCCGGCCGATTCCGGTTCATCCGCGACGATCAGGTTCTGGCTCGAGACATGAACAGCCTGCACGGCGAAGTCCAACGCAACAACACCGACTACGACTAACACCAGCGAGTGCGTCGCCTGCGCGTTGAAAACCCACGACAGCAAGAGAACGACCAACGACGCCCCGGTGACGCGTTGGGCTTTGCCTTGATCGGCCCAACGTCCGGCACCGATCGCGCCCAATGCTCCGACCAATCCGGCGATTCCGAAGAGCCCGATCTGTGTGGTCGACAATCGCCATGGCTCCTCGCTCAGTGGTAATGCCATACCGCTCCAGAGCGCACCGAAGGACGCGAACAGGAACAGGGTGATCAGAGCCCTCGTGCGAAATAGTCGGTTCGTAAGAGTCAATGTCACGACCGATCCCATGGCACGCGCATACGAACCCCGATCCGAGTGCGAACGAAGGTCTTTCGGCAGCATCGTCAACGCGACAGCCGCGATGAGGACCGAAATCAAGGTGGATCCGGCGTAGACCGCCCGCCAGCCTGCCAGATCCGCAACTGCGCCGGCGACAGTTCGAGCGAGGATGATGCCGACAACAACGCCGCTGGTGATCACACCGATGTTTGCGCCGCGCTCATCTGGGTCGCTGATTGCCGCAGCGTAGGCGACTACGACTTGAACGACGACCGAGAAGGTGCCTGCGACGGCCATCCCGATCAGCAGTTGCAGATTCGTGGCGGCCACAGCAACAAGCATCGTTCCTGTTGCAGCAGAGACGATCTGGATTGCGATCAATTTCTTGCGATTCACGAGATCGCTCAGTGGCACCAACACGATCAACCCCACCACGTAACCGAGTTGGGCGAGTGCCACGACGAAGCCGAGGCCGGCCGGAGCAATTGAAAGATCTGAACCGATTTGCCCGAGGAGCGGCTGTGCGTAGTAGATATTGGCTACCGAGACCCCGCAGAGCACCGCGAGCAACAGGCGAAGTCCACGAGGCATTTTGAACTTGTCCCGTGCGCTCTCGACAGTATGACGTGCAGTCACTTCCACCTCAATTTGGTTGCGTTTTGATACCATTTGAAGACTACGTCAATACAGTTTCAAAACGCAACCAATGAGGAACCCGATGCCTGATCGCACACAATGGACGGACCCGCACTGCCCGACAGCCCGAGCGGCCGACATCATCGGCGACAGATGGTCGCTGTTGATCGTGCGAGACGCCTTCGACGGGTCGTCGAGATTCAGTCAGTTTCAGCGAAACCTGGGCATCGCAAAGAATATCTTGACGGACAGGCTGAAAACCCTTGTCGAGCAAGGAATTTTCGAAGTCCGACCGAACGAACAAGGGACCCGCAACGAGTACATCCTGACCGGACGCGGTATGGATCTGTTCATCGTGATCACGAGCCTGCGGCAATGGGGAGAGCGCCACGCCTTCGATGACGGTGAGCCACACTCGATCTTGATCGACGACACCACGGGCGATCCGGTGCCCAGGCTTCGACTGATCAACGCACGGAATATCGACCTGGACCCGGCAAGTACACATGTGGAGAAGATCGAGGAAGGTTGACCCGCAACTCGCCAGATCGGTAGATGGGCGCACAGGATTCGAAGTTCGCGCATACTCCGATCATGACTGTCGATCTCGAGTTTTCCTGGCCGCAGTTTCTCTGGATTGCATTCATCTTCGTCGGCGTGCCCACAGCTATCGGCGCGAGCATCATCTGGACAATCTGGCGTTCGGAACGAACTGGCGTGGAGCACTCCACGACCGCCCTCGACGCCGGGCGCACGGGATCGGGCCCACTCGGACTGTGGCGCACCGGTCTGTTGGCCTTTGCACTGGGCTTTCTGTCTTGTGTGGGCTGGCTCAGCTGGTCAGCCGACTACAAAGGCGGATTCCGCGGCCCCGGCCTGCCTGCCCCGACGCAGTTTCCTCCCTGGCAGGTGTTTGCCTGCGGATTAACGGTGATCCTCGCGTGTTTCGTTTCCGCGCATCGGTCGCGATGGATGGAGGCAGGCGGCCTGACTGCAGCTGCCGGCACGGCTGCGGGATTCACCACAGCATTCAGTATCGACGCCAGTACTGATGTCACCGGACAGGCAGGCGTGGGCGTCGCACTGTCCACGATCGGATGGGGCCTCACCCTTACCGCACTGATGCTTCTGCGCGGCAAGTGGTCGCGACGAGGATGAATCATTGCCGGATCATCCATCCTCCGAGTAAAGAATTCGATAAGCGGACCTAACACGTTTTGAAATTCATTAAGAAGAAAATCGATTCCAGATACAGGATCGCCTGATTGCCGAACCTCCACGAGATCCTCGAAAAATATGAGACAGAAGCCTTATCGCTTCCGTGCCAACCCTTTGACGCATGCGGATCATAATGTTCTTCGAACATCACGCGGAAGTGCACACAAGTCTGTGACTCACGGCATTATCCGATTTATCACGGGAAATCGTGATAAATCATCACCGTCATTGAACTGCAACAACGCCTTAAGTTACAGATTCAACTAGTTCCAAACCATAGGGTTTCTTCCTTTTTCTCGGCGTCTCGATTCCGTAATGCTTGACATCGAATTGTCTTTCGTTCTCAATGAGCGATGTCAACTGACGATGATGCATCTCAGTGCATCAACGCAGTAATTCCGCTATCGAATCCAGTGAAGGGACCAGCCGCGAAATGACGGTTGCCGAGAGCTTGAAAGATAGGAATCTGTACTCCAACCTCAGGCGTGCTGCTGATTTGAGCAACCCATTCTGGGATCGCGCAGTCAGTGAGGGTCTGGCCGATATCACCGCCGATCGCGTCGCAGGTTTCGAACACCGGACGATCCAAGGATACGAATTCGAGAACTTCTCCACGTACTCGTATCTGGGGCTCGACACCGACGACCGAATTCGTTCGGGTGCGATCGCCGCTCTCGAGCGCGAACGAACGTTGAACAGTTCCATCTCGCGGATGAGAGTCCACTCCAGCCTTCTCGACGACACAGAGGCCGCGTTGAGCGAACTGCTTGACGCACATGTGCTCACCCTCGGATCCGCCGCAAACGCTGCGTGGAGTTTGCTCCCCCTCGTTGCGTCCGGGTTGCTCACCGGCGGTGAACCTCCCCTCATGGTGTTCGACAAGAACGCACACTTCTGCCTCAATGCCATGAAGGCGAGCGTCGCCGACGAAACGACGATCGTGACCATTCGGCACGACGACGTCGATGAACTCGAAAGTCTTTGCCGAACAAATTCTCAGGTGGCATACGTGGCGGACACCGTCTACAGCACAGGCGGGAAGGCGCCGCTGAACGAACTGTTTGCATTACAGGCCAAATACGGACTGATTCTCGTTCTCGACGAGGCGCACAGCACCTCGGTCATCGGACACAACGGGCGTGGCGCGGTCCTGGATCTCATCGGCAGCCTCAATGATCGAACATTCTTGCTGACATCACTGAACAAGGGATTCGGTGCTTCCGGCGGCGCGATCGCACTCGGTCGGAACGGGGGCAGCCGAAATCGTGATCTCGCACTTCGCTACGGCGGCCCGTTGACGTGGTCGCAGCGTGTGAACGTAGCCGGGCTGGGTGCTATTGCGGCGTCCGTGGAGCTCCACCGCAGCGGAGAGGTCGACAAGCGGCAGCGGCAACTCCGCACGGTTGTCGAACTGTTCGATTCGCTCGTCGACACGCCGGCATCGGGCGATGGACTCCCGATCCGCTTCGTCACGCTCCACGAGGAAGAACAAACCATCACCGCAGCACAGAAACTGCTGGCTAGCGGTTTCTACACATCGGCGGTCTTCTTCCCTGTCATCGGCCGGGGCAAAGCCGGGCTGAGACTGATGCTTCGGGCGGACCTTCCACATGCAACGATCGAGCGCTTCGCCGACGTCCTACGAAGAGTCACGGAATGAGCGACGACCGCACTGTCGCAGTGACACCTCTGGCTTGTGCCGTCGTGTTGACAGCACAAATGGCCACGACCATCTACCTCCCTTCACTGCCGAAGATCGCGACGGATCTGGGCATCGAAGATTCCGTGGTGAAGTGGTCTGTGACACTCTTCGTGATCAGTGCCGCACTTCCGGTGGTCGTGTGGGGGCGGTTGGCAGATCGACTCGGACGCAGGACGGCACTGTTGTCCAGCTTAATACTGTTCGTGATTGCCTGCGTTGCATTGGCTTTGGTCCAGAGCGCCGCCGTACTACTGATCGGCCGGATCGTTCAAGGCATCGGAGCAGGGGGTGCGGCCATCATCGTGCGAATGATGGTGAAGGACAAGTTCACCGGTTCGGAGTTGGCTAGTCGATTGTCGCTGTTGTCGATGGCATTTGTGGTGGCACTGGGCGGTGGCCAACTGATCGGCGGCGCTCTCGCGTCGTTCACCTCGTGGCGAACCGGCTTCGGCGTGCTCGGAGTACTCGGAGCAGCACTCGCTGCGGTGGCACTGAGGACCGAGAACACCACAGTCCGCGACAACAACGAACGCGTTGTTCGGTGGAATGCCATAGTCCTGACACCGCAGTTCTACAAACCAGCCATTGCGGGGGGCCTGGGTTTCGGCGCGATAGTCCTTGTGCAGCAATCGAGCCCCTTCCTGTTCAGCGATCGATTCGACTTGCAACCGTGGGCATTCGGAGCCTTCGGTATCCTCTACGGAACCGCCTACTTCAGCGGCGCGCTTTACGTCAATCGAAGGGCCACAACCGTCGGTTCAGAGAAGTTGATGCGTCGAGGTGCGCTGTGCATGCTGCTTGCCGGCCTCGTCCTCATGCTCTGCTGGTATCCCCCACTCGGTTCCACGCCGTTGCTCGCGGTCTTCCTGCTCGGATACATCGCACTGACATTTGGGCAATCACTTCTCTTCCCGAACTCGGCAGCATCAGCAGTGACGCATTTTGCTGAAGGCGGAGCCATCGCCGTCGCGTACTGCGGACTCGTACAGCAGGGGATTGCCGGCATCGCCTCTGTAGTCGGACCTCTCGCATCCGATGAACGCGTGTGGTCGGCAATCGTCGCACTGATCACTGCAGCAGCGACTGCGCTCGTATTCTCCCTCCGCACAGCTTCCTCCGAACCGACAGTAGGTACGTCCCATGCCCGTCATTGAACGCACCGCACAACTCGACCCCGGCACCCGCGAGCAAAACTTACTGGCATACAAGCAAATTCGCGAGCGAGTTGCGGACGCGCAACACTTGTCCGTTCACGGGGCACCCGAGCGGTCGGTCGCCAAGCACCGGGCTCGCGGCAAATTGCCCGCTCGCGAACGCATCGATGCTCTTCTCGACGTGCAGTCCCCGTTCTTCGAGATCGGACAACTGGCCGGATTCGAGGTGTACGACGAGCAACTCCCGTCGGCTGGTCTGGTCACGGGCGTAGGGCTCATCCGCGGCTCACTCTGCGCCATCTTCGCGAACGACGCCACCGTCAAGGGCGGCACCTACTACCCGCTGACCGTCAAGAAGCAACTGCGATTGCAATCCGTCGCTCGTCGGCTGAGGCTGCCGTGTGTCTATCTCGTCGATTCCGGAGGTGTTTTCCTTCCGATGCAGGACGAGATCTTCCCCGACGAGCACCATTTCGGCGAGATGTTCAAGAACATCGCCGAAATGTCGGCGGACGGCATCGTTCAGATCGCAGCGGTCATGGGTTCCTGCACGGCTGGAGGTGCATACATCCCAGCGATGTGCGACGAGACCGTCATCGTCCGCGGTACCGGCACCGTCTATCTGGGCGGCCCTCAGTTGGTCAAGGCTGCAACCGGTGTCGACGTCGAACCGCAAGAGCTCGGCGGCGCCGACGTGCACGGGGTGATCAGCGGCGTCGTCGATCACATCGCCAACGACGACATCGAGGCTCTGAGCATGATCGCCGACATCGTCGCCCGCGGTGATCGACGGGAGGTAAGGGCGCCGTCACGATCTCCGCGACCACCTCTTCACTCCCCCGAATCGCTCGACACGGTGATCCCGGCTTCCTCGAAAACCCCGATCGTCGCGCGCGACGTTCTGGCCCACCTGCTCGATGCCAGCGAATTAGTCGAGTACCGAGCGAATTACGGCCGAACCATCGTCTGCGGGACCGGCCACATCGAGGGGTACACCGTCGGGGTCATCATGAACGACGGTGTGCTCTTTTCGGAGGACTCCCTCAAGGCCGCGAACTTCGTCGAACTGTGCTCACAACGAGACATCCCATTGTTGTTCCTGCACAACGTCAACGGATTCATGGTCGGGAAGCAGTACGAAGCGGAAGGTATCGCCAAACACGGAGCGAAACTGGTCAATGCCGTTGCCTGCGCCAGGGTTCCCAAGCTCAGCATCGTCATCGGCGGAAGCTACGGGGCGGGAAACCTCGCGATGTGCGGACGCTCGATAGGTCCTGACTTCATGGCCGTGTGGCCGAACGCGAAGACCACCGTGGTCGGTTCCGAGCAAGCAGCGTCGGTGATGGCATTGATGAAGATCGAATCTGCGCGCACACGCGGAACTCCGCTCACGGAAGAGGAAATCGAGGAAATCAAACGGCCGATACGCGAAGGTTACGACCGGCAGGGCGAGTCGGTGTACGTCGCATCCAGGCTGTGGGTGGACGCGATCGTCGACCCGGTCGACACGCGATCCTGGGTTTCACTCGCGCTGTCCATGCTTCCCCGCAATCACGGAACTACGCGCTTCGGCGTCTTCAGGATGTGAGAACATGACTCGACTTCTCATCGCCAATCGGGGTGAAATCGTCACGCGCATCGCGCGCACGGCCCGTCGTCTCGGCATGTCGGTAGTGACGATCTCCTCCCCAGTCGATTCACACGCACAGTGGCATCGCCTCGCCGATCACACCGTGCTTCTGGACGGAGACATCCCCTCGGAGTCCTACACCAATTCGGATCAAATCATTGCGGCCGCGCTGGCCGCGGATTGCGATGCCGTGCACCCGGGTTACGGATTCCTCTCCGAAGACTCCGATTTCGCTGAAGCCGTCGTCGCTGCAGGTCTGACATTCGTCGGTCCGGCCGCTGAATCCATCGCTCTACTCGGAGACAAGGCAAGAGCGAAGAAGGCCGCCGCTGACGCCGGCATCCCGACTCTCACCGCGTGGGGCGAGGCAAGCGCCGATCCCGATACCGTCCTCGGTCACGTTCGATCTCTCGACGTGCCGGTGCTGCTGAAACCGGTGTTCGGGGGCGGCGGCAAGGGGATGGTTCGACTACATCCGGGTGATGACGCACGAGAGGTCATCACCTCTGCAATCGGTTTGAACGAAAGGAACTTCGGCCGCGGCGACCTGATGATCGAATCGCTGGTGGAGCGTCCGCGTCACATCGAAGTTCAGGTCCTCTTCGATTCCTTCGGTACAGGAGTTCACTTCTTCACCCGTGAATGCTCCCTACAGCGTCGCAACCAGAAGATCATCGAGCAGGCACCGGCAAGTTCTGTCCCCGAATCGGTCCTGGGAGCCATGCAGCACGACGCTCTGCGACTACTCGGAGGCGTCGGCTACGTGAATGCGGCAACCGTCGAATTTCTGGTTGACGCCGAAAACCGCTACTACTTCCTCGAAGTCAACACGCGCCTGCAAGTCGAACACACGGTCACCGAGGAAGTGACCGGCGTCGATCTCGTCGAACTGCAACTCGACATCGCCCTCGGCGCCCGTTTGCCGTTACGGCAGCGCGATATCGCGCTGCGGGGTTTCGCGGTGCAAGCCAGAATCTACGCCGAGGATCCGTCGAACGGATTTCGGCCCGCACCTTCACATTCCGTGGACGTAACCTGGCCGTCGACGGTTCGCATCGACAGTGCTTTCGAGGGTGTCGGCAGCATTGCGCCGTTCTACGATCCGATGATCGCAAAGGTCATAGCAAGCGGTCCGACGCGGTCAACCGCACTGGAATCATTGGACCGAGCTTTGGCCGACTCCAGTTACTTCGGTGGAACCTCGAATATCGGTTTCCTCCGACTTCTCTTGGCGACACAGGCTGTGCGCGCGGATGACATTCACACTTCCTTCGTCGACGAGCACCTCACTCGGTTGATCCCGGATTCTGCAGAGCTCCAGGCCACCGCCGCTGCTGTTGCGATGGTGTGGACTTCCGTCGAGGAACAATCGCCGGTCACCGGGTCGTCATGGACCGGCCCCCACGGACTACATCGAGAGACATTGCGCAAGGTGGGATCCGACCCGATCGGACGCGAACTCATTGCCGACGGCCGCGTCGTGCCGACCACGGTCATCTCACAACGAAGCAACCACTGGATTGTCACCGCCGACGGCCGGAACATTTCGGTGGTCGTCAGGGGCGGAACCGACGAAGTGACACTCAGCCTGGTCGCCGATGGTTTGACAACCACCGCTGGACGCCTCGGAGTCGGCACCGGTACATGGGTGTGCGTTGGTGGCTGGACCGTGAAGGTGATCGAGAAAGTCTATACAGCAAAGGATTCCGATCTCAGCGACGGAGAGATCACATCGAAGATGCCGGGAACCGTGCTGGCAGTGCTGCAGACTGGAACGCGGGTGTCGGAAGGTGATGTCGTCGCGGTCGTAGAAGCAATGAAGATGGAGACTGCCCTTCGTGCTTCCTCACCCGGAATCGTCTCGGCGGTGACAGTAGCGGTGGGAGATGTCATCGATGCCGGACAAGTGCTGGCAGCCGTGGCGCCATGAGTAAAGATTGCCACGATCTTATCTCTTTCTTGACTGAAGCAATTGTTACACAATATCTTTCATGCCAGAAGCAGGGGGAATCGAGCGTCGCGCAGTCATTGTTTCCGCAACCGAACTCCGCGAACTCCTTCGTTCCGATCGGACGCTCGTCGTCGTCAACGTGGTACGAGACAACAGCGAGGGCGGAGCCGGAATCATTACTGCGCCGCAGTCCATCACATTGTCGATCAACGACTTTCAAAGCAGTGGCGGCGGGACTGAAGGGAATCGACCACTGCCAGATCTCGACGCATTCGGAAGAACACTGAACGATCTGAAAGTATCCGCCGATGCTCACATCGTGGTCTACAGTTCGGACAGCCCCCTGCTTGCGGCCCGCGCGTGGTTCACGCTTCGCTGGGCGGGACGTTCAGTGCGGTACTTGGACGGCGGATCGTCCGCATGGGCTTCATCCCGAAAACCCATATCGACAAACGATTCGATGCCCGTACCACCTTCCACCGCTAGCACGACACTCGCCGACGCAGAAGGCGCCCTGCGCGCGGCATCGGCCGGCAGATTGCTCGACGCCCGAGGATCGAGCAGTTTCCGCGCCGGCCACATCCCCGGATCTATCTCAGCGCCGGCAACTGACCTACTCGACGACAACGGATTCCTACTTCCCGACCGCGAGTTACGAGAATACTTCCACCAGTTCGGAATAGAGCGTGGTGGCACCGTCGTGTCCTATTGCGGCGGCGGAGTTGCCGCGTCGCACAACGCACTGGCGCTTGCAGCGGTCGGCATCAGCTCCGCGGTCTACGTCGCGTCGTGGTCGGGGTGGAGCGCCGACCCCGAACGACCCGTCTCCACTGACATCCATCACACACCAAGGAATCCGGACCAGCGATGACACGACAGATGATCCTCGGCGCCTACATGGTGTTTCCGAGTATGCACAGTGCCGGAATGTGGCGACATTCTTACTCGGAGAATGCCTTCGAGGACAGAGCGCTCTACGAGCGATACGCGCAAGCCGCGGAACGAGCGAAATTCGACCTGATATTGATACCTGAGCGTGTGCACTACGTCGACGGCCACACCAAATACGGTCTGCTGACCGGCTTTCAACATGATCCGACGCAGTTGGCTGCAGTGGTAGCCGGCGTAACAAATCGTATCGGTCTCGGCGTAACCCTTTCGGCAAGCTTCAACAGCCCGTACAACCTGGCGAGAACTCTGGGCAGCCTCGACATACTCAGCGGTGGGCGCGCGGCCTGGAACATCGTGATGACGGCGCCCGGTCCGGCAAACGACAACTTTCCCGAAGTCGATCGGCTTCCGAGAGAAGAACTGTACGAGCGCGGCGACGAGGTTCTCGAAGCGACCACCGCACTCTGGTCATCGTGGGACGGCGACGCCGTATTGGCCGATCGCGACAGCGGAATCTACGCAGACACAAGCAAGATTCACGCGGCCGACTACAAGGGCAAATACTTGTCGGTGCAGGGTCCACTCACCTTGCCACAATCACCTCAGGGCCGCCCGGTCTTCATCCAGGCAGGTGAATCGGCGCGAGGGCGCGAGTTCGGTGGGCGGTGGGCAGATCTGGTCTTTGCGATCGACCCGTTGGAGGAAGATCTTCGAGCGAAGCGCCAGGCAATTCGCGGCTACGCGGAAGAGGCTGGACGCGACCCCGATTCGGTGCGCCTCGTCGCCGCCGTGCAACCGATAGTCGGCGAGACGACGAGCATCGCGAAGGAACGGCAGGAGTATCTGCGATCCCTGATCCATCCGGATGCAGCAATCGAGTGGGTCTCCCACTCCGCCGGACTCGATCTGTCGCAGTTCGATCCGACAACTCCGATCAACGACGTCGTCGATCAGGGAAAAGGTCCGTCGCGTCGTCTGGCGCGGCTGATCGACGCCCAGGATCTCACTATCGCCGAAGCCGCACAGTTGTTCGCGCGTAACGATCTCACTCCCGAGATTGTCGGCTCGCCGCAAGAGATAGCGGACGAGTTGACCCATCTCTTCGAATCGGGAGCAGCTGACGGTTTCATCCTGACGGCTACCCACTTCCCCAGGGGGCTCGACGACTTCGCCAGTTCCGTTGTGCCACTTCTGCAAGATCGGGGCGTGTTCCGGCGCGAATACACCGGAACGACCTTGCGGTCCAACATCTTCGATTCCACTCGCACTTCCACACGATGAACGGAACTCAGTCCATGACGACGTCGCGGCTTTCATCCACACCGATCCGAGTCGCCATCCTGGCGTCGACGCTTGCAGTTGCGGCTGGTTGCAGCACTGCAACACCAACTGCCAGCGCGGACTCCGAGCCCGCGTCCGGGGGCGATCTGACCTTTGCCATCAATACGTTTCCACCGTGCATCGACAAGACCCTGAACGGTCAAACCGCCACGGCGTTCCATCCCCTCTACGACAAACTCGTCGACCAGAATCTCGACACCGGGGAGATCGTGCCTTGGTTGGCGACGTCCTGGGAGGTCCAGAACGACGGTCGACGATTCGTCTTCACTCTCCAGGACGGAGTTACCTTCAGCAACGGCGAACGTCTGGATGCACAGGTCGTGGCAGATAACTTCGAGAGCCAGAAAAGACTGGGAGACAGCGGCTTCGCAACCACTGCGAAATCTCATCTCGCGACCTTCATCGGGGCCGAGGTACTCGACCCCTCGACTGTCGCACTCGATTTCTCGGAACCATCGGCAGGATTCCTTCAATCCGCCCGCTCCGACACGCTCGCCATCATCGCACCGGAATCCTTGAAGAAGACGCCCGAAGAACGCTGCGCCCAGGGCGTTATCGCTTCAGGTCCGTTCGTACAGAAAGAACTGGAGACCAACGCGAAGGTCGTACTCGCCCGCCGGGACGGGTACCACTGGGGATCCTCACTCAACAAGAACAAGGGAGAGGCATATCTGGATTCGATCACCTTTTTGGTGGTCCCCGAATCCTCGGTGCGAATCGGCGGTTTGACGTCAGGACAACTGGACGCCGCGATCGACATTCCGAGCACAGACGTCGACCGCGCACAAAGCGCCGGACTCACTGTCATCCCGTCCATTGCTGCCGGCATCAACGACTCGCTCTTGCTCAACCCCACGTTCGCGCCGGTACTTGCGGACCTGAACGTGCGGCGTGCTTTGGTGAAGGGCATCGATACCCAACAGATCATCGATACCACCTACACACCGAGTGACGAGAAAGCACGCAGCATCCTGTCTGTGAAAGCGCCCGGCTACACCGATCTCTCGTCCGAGTACACCTATGATCCGTCGGGTGCGAAGTCACTGCTGGACGCCAGTGGATGGACAGTCGGCGGTGACGGATTCCGAACCAAGGATGGTGAGAAACTGACCGTTGAATTGGCCTACCGCAACCACCTCCCACAATCGCAGTTCGAACTGATCCAATCTCAGCTGCGCGACATCGGAGTCACGGTGAACTTGCAACCTCGCTCGACTGCCGAGGACAACGCCGCGAGAACCGACGGCACGTGGGAATCGATCTACTTCCAGAGCTTGCGCGCCGACGGTGACGTACTGCTGGTGTTCAGTCCCACTCTCGGCTCGACCAAAGGCATCGCCTCGACTCCCGAGCTGAATGCGTTGCTGGTCAAACAATCTCAGACCGTTGACATCGATGCGAGAAACGAAGTGTTGAAGGAGATTCAGGAGCTGATTGCCGATCAGGCACTGGCGATCCCGTTGCACGCCTCTTCGTTGATCTACGCGACGACTCCCGCGGTTCACGACCTGCGCATCCAAGCCGATCTCTACTCGGTGGACTTCGTGGATGCGTGGAAGAGCTAGTTCACACTTCCTCAACTCGACAACCTGCTTCGACAAACCCTTTTCTCGGAAGGAACCCGATGTTCACCCGTCCTCGCACCGCGACGCTTCTGATCTCTGCCCTGGCCACAGTTGCCCTCCTTGGCACCGCTTGCGGAAGCCCAGATGAAGAATCGACCGAGCAACATTCCGGTGCAACAACATCCGGTATCAACTTGTCGGCCGAGCAGAACCGCATCAGTACCGACAAGGTTGATTCGATCGCAGCGAAGGTCCCTCAGGAGTTCCGCGACCGAGGCACGATCCGAATCACCGGCAACGCTGGAACCGCGCCGCCGTTGCGCTTCTATGCCGACGACGACAAGACGGTCATCGGTTCCGAGACCGACTTCGCGTATTTGATTGCAGAGGTGCTCGGGTTGAAAATCGACCTTCAGGTCGCGGATTGGGCCCAGAATTCAGTGCGGATCGATTCGGGAGATGCAGATGCGTTCATCTCCAACGTGACGGTCACCGAAGAGCGTAAAGAGAAGTACGACTTCGCGACGTACCGCCTCGATACTCTCGCATTCGAAGTCAGAAAGGACAAGAATCTCTCACTCGAGAAGCCGGAAGACATCGCCGGACTGAAGATCGGAGTCGGCGCTGCCACCAATCAGGAGGCATTGCTTGTGAAGTGGAACGAGGACAACGTCGCGGCCGGGCGTGCTCCCGCTGAAATCACCGTATACCAGAAGACCACTGACTACTACCTGCCGCTGTCTTCCGGTCGAATCGATGCTTACTTCGGCCCCAACCCGTCATCGCAGTTTCACGCTGCACAGACTGGCGAGAACGAAGTGATCGGTCAGTTCTCCGGGGCCGGTGAGGCCGCGTTGGGCCAGATCGGTGTACTGGTCAAGAAAGACAACGGCTTGGTACAACCGATCAGCGAAGCGATAGATCATCTCATCGAAAACGGCACATACGAGCAAGTTCTCGAGCGGTGGAAGATCACCAACGAGGCAGTCGACAAGTCGCTGGTCAATCCCCCTGGCCTCCCGAAGACGAACAAATAGGAGAACACCACTGGTGGAGTAAAAGCCGAGTCAGGCCGAAGGACCGGCATCGACGTCGGTAGTTCCCAGCCGTGCGAACTGCGCCGGGTCACGTCGTTCGAGTCGGGAGCCGAGTAGCCAGCCGACAGCCAAGCTGACCGGTGTGACGGCAACGAGCACCACGTTCACTGCCGTGCCGGCGGCAGTGATCAGCTCCATCTGATCAACGATCAAATACGTTGCGTAGACCAACATCAGGAGAGCGGATGCGGGCGCGATCAAGACTCTCCACACCGAATGCCCACGGCGATCTTTCCAGAAGAATGCGATGACAGCCGCGGCCGCCATGACCTGAAGCACGACGATGCCGACAATGCCTGGCGAGTTCACCCACAGCAGGAGTTCGAGGTACGGGTCTGCGCCGATGATCACGAACACGACGATCACCACCATCGCGAGGAAACTCTGGACTGCGCTGGCAACGTAGGGCGACTTGTAGACCGGATGTAGTTTGCCCAACGCTCGGGGCAGCACGCGTTCACGCGAGAGCGCAAAGACGTAGCGGGTGATCGCGTTGTGGAACGCGAGCAGACTGGCGAAAATGCTCGTGATGATCAACAGTTCCATCAAGGTGCTCGCCCAACCGCCGACGTACTGCTCGATCGCGTTGAAGTACATGCCGGCGGGATCGGAAGCAGCAAGCGCGAGAGCCTGATCCGGGCCGTACGCCTGAATGATGATCCACACCATGAATGCGTAGAAGAGTCCGAGGAACGCGACGGCAATGTACGTTGCCCGCGGAACCGTCCGAGCGGGATCTTTAGCTTCCTCCCGATACAGGGCGGTGGCTTCGAATCCGATGAACGCAGCGAAGGCCAGAGTCAACACCCCGCCGAGGCCTGGACTGAAAACATTGGAAGGAGCAAAGGATTCGACATCGATTCCGACGGCTCCGCCTTGAAAGAGGACCGCTCCTGCGAGCAGAACCAGAATCCCTGTCTCCGCGGTCAGCAAAAGGATCAAAAATCGCGCCCCGAGGTGTACCGATCGAGATCCGAGGAACCACACCAATCCAACACCCAACAGCGACCACAATCCCCACGGCAGATCTACCCCGACCAGGTCCGCCATAGTGGTTTGGGCGAAATATCCTAGAGCCCCGAAGATTCCGATCTCGAGAGCGTTGTAGGACACCAACGCGAGTACTGCTGCGGCGAGCCCCCAGCGAGGCCCGAGTCCAACTGAAATGTAGGCGTAGAAGGCGCCTGCATTGTGGATGTACTTGCTCATCGCAGTGAAACCGATTGCGAACACTCCCAACGCGAGCCCCGCCAAGATGTATCCGCCCGGAGCCCCGATGCCTGCAATGTTCAAGGCCAGCGGCGCGACCCCTGCCATCACCAGCAATGGAGCCGCGGCGGCCACGACGAAGAAGACGATCCCGGCAGTGCCCAGGACGCCTCCTTGCAGCTGCACGGTGGGCGAGGTTTCAGATTTCTTCATGAGGCACTTCTCCAGTGAAGGAAGGGGCATGACGAGGAGAAAACACGAACGGGAATCACCGACCGGATTAATCGAATCAGTTTCGATTATGATAGATCCTTGTGACCGGCGCCACAAGGGCATAATCGAATCAACTTCGATTAGAGAGGTGGGACCGTGGGTAGACCTCGTATCGCACGCCTGGACCGCGAACGGATCGCAAAGGCTGCACTGGAACTAGTCGACCGCGACGGCGACTTCACGATGCCTGACCTGGCGAAACACCTGAATGTTCAAGTCTCGTCGATCTATCACCACGCCAAGGGCCGCGCCGCGGTCGTAGACCTGGTTCGTGATCGCGTCGTACGTGAAATCGACGGGTCGTCGTTTGAGCGCTTGCCATGGGACGAAGCGTTCTCCGAGTGGGCGAGGTCGTATCGAGCCGCGTTCAGTCGCCACCCCACTTCCATCCGCCTCCTCGCCACGGAGACGGTGCGCGACCCCACGTCACTGTCGGTGTACCGCGCTCCCGCTGCGGGTCTGTGCGAGGCGGGATTCCCGGACGACCACATCTTGGCCGTCATCACTGCATCGGAGAATTTTCTGCTCGGAGCGGCACTGGATGCGGCCGCACCGGAGGTCATGATCGAAGCGGACGCGACAACACCCGACGACGCCCTGACTCGGGCACTTGCCGCGGCACCGAGGGGACCGGCCAGGGCCGAGCAAGCCTTCGAACTCGGCTGGACGGCATTGCTTTCAGGTTTTCGACGCCTCTTACATGAGGTGCACGAGTAGCCGTCGCGAATCCGGCCGGGAGGTCAATGAACGCGCTTACCCGCCAACCAGGTTCGGGACACGACCAGGTCACTGAGCTCCTTGGACGAAGCAAGGTGGCGGGGATCGACGGGCAGCTGGATCATGTCGGCTCGCATGCCCGGAAGGAGGCGACCCCACGAGTTCTCTTCGAACCCTTGATAGGCGATACCGGCCGAATATGTCGCGAGGGCCCAGTCGAGGCCGACGCGTTCACGAGGCAGCCATCCTTCGCTCGGAACTCCTGCAGACGTCTGGCGGTGAATTGCGGTGGCAATTCCCTTGATCGGTTCGTGGGCCGTGATGGGCCAATCGCTGCCGAATGCCACTCGCGCGCCTCGCTCGGCGAGACTTCCGATGCGATATTGCAGCTCACCGCGGTCGACGCCGATACGCGGAATGGTCAGTTCCGTCATCAGAGGATCGAGCTGAGCCCAGAGCGGCTGGAAATTGGCAATCACGCCCAATGATTCGAACCGGTCGAGGTCGTCGCCGTCAACCAATTGCAGATGCGCGATCGTGGCGCGCCGATCACGCGGGCCATTACAGCGATCGACGTATTCGATCGCGTCGAGCGCCATGCGTACACCTGCATCACCGATGGCATGGATATGGATCTGAAAGCCCAACCGGTCCACTTCAGCTGCAACCCGACCGAGTTCATCCGTCGTCCAGTTACTGATTCCGTGCGAATGCGGGCAGTCCGAGTACGGCGCAAGGAGCGCTGCCGTGCCCGCCTCGATGACACCGTCGGCGAAGAATTTCACCGTTTCGGCTCTGACTGTGTCACCGCCCCGTTCTGCAACTTTCTGCCGAGCCTCGACAAACGCCGGTAGGTCGGCTTTCCAGCTCTCAGGTGTTGCTCGGAAGGCAAGATTCACTCGCGTCGACAGGCGCCCGCTTTCAGCGGTGGCCAACCAGATCTCGACATCGTCCAACTCGGTCCATGCATCCTGAACCCAAGTGATACCCGCTGCCGCAAGCATTTTCGATGCCGCAGCAAGCGAATCGACTCCGTCGTGAAGTGTCACTTCGGGAAGAAGAGCCAGTACCGGGTTGATCGCTCCCCATTCACGCAGCGTCCCCAGCAACTCGCCGTCAGCTGTTCGCACAATTTCCCCGCCGACCGGATCCGGGGTATCGCGCGTCAGACCGGCGCTCCGAAGCGCGGCGCTGTTGACCCACGCGGTGTGATAGTCCATCGTGCGCAAGACGACCGGCCTGTCCCGCACTACATCGTCGAGCCAGTGGGCGTCGAACAGTCCGCCCGGCGCCAGAGTGGGAGAGACGCCCTCTCCGAAGATGCACTCGGCGTCCGGATTCGCGTCCGCCCAGCGACGCACTTCCCGCACCACCTCGTCGATGCTGTCGCAATCACGAATCTTGGCGCCGCGCATTTCCAGGCCAGCCATCAACGGGTGAACATGGCCGTCGCCGAACGACGGTAGAAGCGCTCCCCCTGCCAAGTCGACAACTTCCGTACGGGCCGACTCCAACGCCCTGGCCGCATCCCCCAAAGCAACAACTCTGCCGCCTGCAACGGCCAATGCGTCACTGACACCGCGGGCCGAATCCCCCGTACGAATCGTGCCTCCGACGAACAGAAGTTCGGCCTCCACTTCCAGCACCTCCGCAATTAATCGAATTTGATTCGATTAATCTAGACCGCGTTTGCACCGCCGTCAATAGCGGTTCAGTCGTTGCGAATTGAAGGATCTCCGGCGCTGTTCAGCCCGAAAGCTCAGTATCGCGAATAGTGCTGCATCTCCTCACGATCGGCAGCGCAGATGCACTTTCGATCGAGACCGCGGTCGGCTGTCACTGCGCAGAACCGAACGCCGAGCGGATCGTGGGATTCCATACTGTGCTGACACGCAGGGCAGATGGACGGCGTTTTCTGATCCGCGTCTGTCGACTCGGCTTGCCCTGGTGCATTCGACACATCGGACGGGTTCGACGCCATACAGGCGCTCCAGTTCTCGGCCGTTCGACCACAGACCGGGTTGGCGTCGAGGACGACATGGCTTGACCGCGCATATACGAATGACCCTCGACGTACCCCCACGCTACTCGCTTCGGCGCACCGGTTTGTACCAATTTCTGCCACGCGACAATCACCGTCGAGCAGGATAGAACTACAGCACGCACCATTTCCGTGCAGCGTTCGAATCCGTGCAGCATCCGAAGCGAAAGGGCTTCTTGTGAACACTTTCCAACGTGTATCCGCCGCCGTCAACGTAGTGGTCCAACCACTGATCGGCGCTCCGATCGTGGGCAAATTACTCGGCCGTTCAATGACCGTCATCACCTACGTCGGCCGCAAATCGGGACGTACCTTCAGCGCGCCCGTGTCCTACAAAAGAAAAGGCGACCATGTGACGATCGGAGTTGCCATGCCGGACAAGAAAAGCTGGTGGCGCAATTTCTATCCGGAACAAGGCCCCATCGTTCTCCAACTGGACGGTATCGATCGTCCTGGCGAAGCCCTCGCACATCGAAAAGGCAAGGGAGTTTACGTTTCGGTCGAACTCGCGCCTACGGACTGAAACGATCGAAACGGCACCGGCGCAATCACATTCACTTCACACTGATCGCCTAGCCGAACCTCGGTGATCCATATCTCGTCGCGATCGGGACCTTTGACTCTGTGCAATCGACACTCGGTCTCGCACCGTTCGACGCGGGTTTTTTGTCGACCGTTTGACGAACAACCCGTCCTTGCCAGTACATTACCGTCCGGTAACATCGATGGCAGGCGCGAGCTGGAAGAGGTGACCACCGTGACGATCGGCATCTATCTGGTCGACGACCACGAGATCGTCCGTCGTGGATTGGCAGACCTGTTGAATCAGGTATCGGGACTCAACGTTGTGGGCGAGGCGTCGTGTGTTCGCGAAGCTTCGGACGGAATACCCGAATGCCGACCCGACGTGGTCGTCATGGACGTCAGACTTCCCGACGGCAACGGTGTGGAACTGTGCCGGGAACTGGCGTCGACCTGCCCGGAAGCGGCCACGTTGATGCTCACGTCGTACTCCGACGACGACGCCCTACTCGACGCCCTGATCGCCGGCGCACGCGGATTCGTCCTCAAGAACATCCGCGGCCACGACCTGGTATCCGCGATCCATACGGTCGCCACCGGCAAATCGCTGTTGAACACTCAGGCGGTGGTCGGTTTGGTCCGGCGCATCCGATCCGAGCAGGAGTCGGGCACTGCGGCAGCACTGTTGACCGATCAGGAACTGTTGATCTTCGAGTTGATCGGCAAGGGGCTGAGCAATCGAGAGATCAGCACGCACGCGGAACTCTCGGAGAAAACAGTCAAGAACTACGTCTCACGCATCCTCGAAAAACTGGGTCTCGAACGTCGAACGCAGGCTGCAGTTCTGGCGACCAAGCTTCGTGCGGGCACTGCTTACCCGGATCCATCGGGACAGGCGACCACACACCTACTGACGCCGTCCGGTTCACCATTCTCCGCCACTACAGGCACACACCATGCCAGGTAGCCGCGACGCGCTCATGCTCAGCCTTTTCGGCGACATCGCCGGAAGCGCAGAGCTGACTGCCCTCAACCCGACTGCAATTCCCAAGCTGCTCAGTGCCGTATTGACAGTCGGGTCCACCCTCCAACTCGACGAAACGCTGCAACAGATAGTCGACGTCGCAAGACATGTGCTCGAAGCGGACTACGGTGCGCTCGGCGTGAAGTCTCCCGACGGCCGCTTGTCGCGCTTCATCCATTCCGGTTTGAATCAGGGGCAGGTTGCCAAGATCGGGCATCTTCCCGAAGGTCACGGACTGCTGGGCCTGGTCGTTCAAGAACCTTGTCCGGTTCGAACCGACCGAATCGCCTCACACCCGTCCTCGGCGGGGTTTCCAACCAATCACCCACCGATGGACACGTTTCTCGGTGTTCCGATCTTCGTCAGGGGCGAGGTGTTCGGCAGCATCTACCTCGCGGACAGCTCGGAACGGACTGCATTCGACGACCGTGACGAGGCCGTACTCCAGATTCTGGCAAACGCTGCGAGCATCGCCATCGACAATGCGCGTCTGTTCGAGGAATCCCAAACGCGGGAAGCGTGGCTCAAGGCCGTCGCCGCCGTAAACGCACGCCTGCTCAGTGGAGGATCTCGCGACGAGACACTGGCCGAACTGGTTCGCACGACGCGCCGTCTCACCGACGGCAATCTGGTGTGCATAGTTCGCTACGACCTCGGCGAAGGGCCGGGTGTTCACGTCGCAGAATCCCGGACTCGCGGGATGACCGTCTCGGACGGCACAGTTCTCGATCTTTCCGGAACCGTGATCGACGAAGCTGCCCGCAGCCGGCGAACGATTTCCGCCCCCAGCGCCAGTGCTGTTCCGGCACTGCATGTTTCCAGCGAGGAATCCGTCGTCGCACTCCCATTGTCGGGAACCTCGTTCGGCGGCGGCGTCCTCTTCGCGTCACGCCGCAGCGATCGTCCGTGGGGCGTCGATGAGATCGAGCAGCTGACGGCAATGGCCGACATCGCCGCTGTCACTGTCGAATTCGCCGAACAGCAACGAAAAGAGCGACTGGTCGACGTCCTCGAAGATCGAGACCGAATCGCGCGTGATCTTCACGACCACGTCATTCAGCAGTTGTTCGCCACCGGATTGAGTTTGCAGGGGGCATTGCAACGTCCCGGCGACGAGGAAACCATTCGCACGGTGTTGGACAACTCCGTTGATCAACTCGATCGAACGGTCCGCGAAATCCGCACCGCAGTCTTCGACCTCCACACGAGTGAGATGTCGACTCCCACAAGCCTGCGACGCCGATTACTCGACGCCGTCAACGGTCTGTCCGGTCACTCGTCGATCACTCCCAGCGTCACTTTCGAGGGGACCATCGACAGTTCCGTCCCGGCTCGACTCGCCCCGCACGCCGAAGCCGTTGTGCGCGAAGGGTTGAGCAATGCTCTGCGGCACGCCCATGCCAACGCCATCGACGTCACCATCCGGGCAACGGAAGATCTTGTCATCAGCATCGTCGACGACGGTGTGGGAATCGACCAGGCAACCAGAATCCACGGTCTCGACAACCTGGCGACCCGCGCTCGTCAGTGCGGCGGCTCGAGCAACATCACCAGCGAGAACGGCGTCACCGAATTGGTGTGGCGAGTTCCGCTGAGCCCCAGGCGAAGTCCGTTGTCAATCCAGCACGGTTGAGCGTCAGAGCGGATCCAGTTGGGCCTTGAGCAGGCAGAACTCGTTACCTTCTGGATCGGCCAGGACATGCCATTGTTCCTGCCCCGTCTGGCCGATGTCGGCCGGCCGCGCACCAAGACCCAATAGGCGTTCCAGTTCGGCTTCCTGATCGCGGTCGGTGGCGTTGACGTCAATATGTAGGCGGGGCTTACCCTTCTCCGGTTCGTCTCTGCGACTGAGGATGATCGTCGGCTGCGGACCGCCGAACCCTTCGCGCGGGCCGATCTCCAGAGAACCGTCGTGCATTCGATCGAGCACGACGAAGTCCAGGACCTCGCACCAGAACCGCCCCAGAACCTCAGGATCCCGGCAACCGAGCACCAATTCACTGATACGACATGCCATGACAACTCGCTTTCCATCCGCAAGGACAATTGTCTTTCGACCGTACCGGACCACGTGATCTACGCCATGCCGCCCTGTCCGATCCTCGGGACCTTTTCCCCTCGTCCGAGGTCGTGGCCGCCGCGATCATTGCGTTTATGTTCCACAGGCCCAATAATTCTCGGTATTTCGTCACGTCGATGCACACAGGCGGCCGTCGTGGTTGATCTCGCGCCCCGGCCGGTCGACGAGGTCGATATCCACCTCGGCGCAACTCCCCGGACCGCTCCGAAGGGTTCGAAACTGGTCGAGATCCTGAGGACCACCGATCACAAGATGATCGGGCTGATGTACATCGTGACATCGTTTGCCTTCTTCCTGATCGGCGGACTGATGGCGCTGCTCATGCGCATGGAATTGACTGTCCCGGGAATGCAATTCCTGTCAAACGAGCAGTACAACCAGCTGTTCACCATGCACGGCACGATCATGCTCTTGCTGTACGCGACCCCGGTCTTCTTCGGATTCGCCAACTACCTCATGCCGCTGCAGATCGGCTCGCCGGACGTGTGTTTCCCGCGGCTCAATGCGTTCAGCTACTGGTTGTATCTCTTCGGCGGCCTGATCGCCTCCGCCGGGTTCGTAACACCCGGTGGTGCAGCAGATTTCGGCTGGACCGCTTACGTGCCACTCACCAGCGAACTCCACTCCCCCGGTATGGGTGCCGACCTGTGGATCATCGGGCTTACTCTCGGCGGCGTCGGCACCATCCTCGGCGCAGTCAACATCGTTTCGACGATCGTCTGCCTGCGGGCCCCCGGGATGACGATGTTCCGCATGCCGATCTTCACGTGGAATGCGCTGGTCGCCAGCATGCTGATCCTCCTCGTTTTTCCGCTGCTCGCTGCTGCCTTGATCGGGCTGTGGGTGGACCGGCACCTGGGAGCGCATTTGTTCGACCCCGCGACAGGTGGAGTCATGTTGTGGCAGCACCTGTTCTGGTTCTTCGGCCATCCCGAGGTCTACATTCTGGCGCTTCCGTTCTTTGGCATAGTCTCCGAGATCTTCCCTGTCTTCAGCCGCAAGCCGATCTTCGGATACACCGGATTGGTCTACGCAACACTGGGAATTGCAGCTCTGTCGATCGCTGTGTGGGCGCACCACATGTACGCAACCGGCGCCGTTCTCCTCCCCTACTTCTCGTTCATGACCTTCTTGATCGCAGTTCCCACCGGAGTCAAGTTCTTCAACTGGATCGGCACGATGTGGAAGGGGCAGTTGACTTTCGAGTCGCCGATGCTGTTCTCCGTCGGCTTCCTGGTCACATTCCTGTTCGGCGGACTCTCCGGCGTAATTCTCGCAAGCCCGCCCCTGGACTTTCATGTCACCGACTCGTACTTTGTTGTCGCGCATTTCCACTACGTCCTCTTCGGAACAATCGCGTTCGCGACATACGCCGGAATCTATTTCTGGTTCCCGAAAATGACCGGCCGGATGTTGGACGAGAAGCTCGCCAAGATCCATTTCTGGTTGACTCTGATCGGCTTTCACGCGACATTTCTCGTCCAGCATTGGCTCGGCGCTCAGGGTATGCCTCGGCGGTACGCGGATTACCTGCCGTCGGACAATTTCACTCTTCTCAACACGATCTCGACCGTCGGCGCGTTTGTGCTCGGAGCCTCGACGATTCCGTTCATCTGGAACGTTTTCAAGAGCTATCGGTACGGCAGGATCGTGACGGTCGACGATCCCTGGGGATTCGGAAACTCACTCGAATGGGCGACGTCCTGCCCTCCACCACGACACAACTTCACCGAACTCCCCCGAATCCGCAGTGAGCGGCCTGCATTCGAACTGCACTACCCCCACATGGTCGAGAGGATGCGCGACGAGGCGCACGTCGGACTGCTTGGTCACAAGCCGGTTTCCACGGTAAGCACAGAGGTGAAACGACATGAATGACGGCACGAAGTATCGAGCTTGGGCAGAAAGTCAGCAGGTTGAACGCCGAGCGAAACCCGGCCATCTCCTGATGCCGTTGCTCTTCCTCATGTTCGCAGTCACGACGCTCGTGTGGTTGCCCCTGACAACTGCCGCTTGCTCGATAGTGGTTGCAGGATTGCTGTTCGGCACTGTCCTGCAAGCCAGTTCGCATTCAGCAGAACCTTCGACAGACATAGCGCGAGGAGCTCGGAATGACCTCCCAACTTTCGACTGACGTCTTCACCTCGGAGTGGTCCGCAGACGGAGCGGTCGTCGTGTGCATCGATGGATCCCCGCTGCGCACCGACGTGATCACGTGGGCGGCCGAGTTCGCGCATCGCCACAGTCTCTGGATGCGAATAGTTTTCGTAGCTCCGAACTCCGCAGATCCGAACACCGGCGATCCGAATACCTCGGCATCACCGACCGGCCTGTTCATGGAAGCCATTCAAATCGCAGAGTCGGTGTCGCCAGATCTTCGGATCCGGACCGATCTGATCTCCGGGGAGAACACCGCAATCCTCACCGCGTTGACGTCCGAGGCTGCCTTGATTGTCAACCCGTTGATCGTCACACCACAGGACGATCTCACTGCACCCGCCCCGGCATGTTCATTCGCAACAGTCGGAACTTCGTGTGAAAGCCAGGCTACGGCTGATCTTCCCGTTGTCGTCGGTTTGGACGGAAGCGCCTACAGCGAAAGCGCTTTGGCCATTGCATTCAAGGAAGCCGAGGCGGCGAGCACCGAACTGGTCGTCGTGCACGCCGCCCCGCCCGAGGCCGAGCTGAGTCGAAACTTCGCAGCCGGGCACGCGCCCCAGCATTCGACGCCGCTGACGTGGCAACTGTCAGGTTGGGCCACGCTCTACCCCGGCGTCACCATCCGACAGATCGAGTACGACGGCCCCTCGGTTGCCATTCTGGAACAACTCTCCACCGAGGCACGGCTTCTCGTCGTGGGCCGGCGCGGCCGAGGTTCGTTCGACGACACCGCTCTCGGCACCACGAGCAGTGCAATGATTCGAAAAGCTCACTGCCCGGTCATCGTTGCGAGCGAAGCCTGAATTGGATCCTCGCTCGGTCAGAACCCGTAACTGTGGATGGGTGCGAGCTGACCGGCGTGGTGGGCTTCGATCACGAAACGCTCGTGGTCGACCAACTTCTCCGGGAGTTCGTCAACCGGCCACCACCGCAGATCTGCAGATTTCAACGGCTCCATCCGGCGTGGTTCACCCGACCACGTGCGGCATTCGTAGAAGAAGTCCACTCGATGATCCACCGGGTCGACCCCTTCCGCATGTCGGCGATGCAACACGGTGAGTGGCTTCAGTTCCGAGGAAAGCAGCTCCACGCCAAGTTCTTCCGCGGCCTCCCTGACAGCCGCATCGAGTGCCGACTCCCCCAGTTCGACGTGTCCCGCAGCAGCGTGAGCCCAGTATCCGTCCATGAAACCGGTGCCCTCACGCAACTGCAACAGCACCTCCGGCCGTTGCGCCGGGTTGCTTCGACGAAACATCACGTACACCGCTGGTACCAGCGCAAATTGATCGGCCACATGACCACGCTATCGTGCGGGAAACGGCGGCGCCCCGCGAGAACAAAGCTCGCGGGGCGCCGTCGGCTAATCTGCTGAATCAGTTGACGTCGAACCTGTCGAGGTCCATCACCTTGGTCCAGGCGGCAGCGAAGTCCTCGGCGAACTTCTGCTTCGCGTCTTCGCTGGCGTACACCTCGGAGAGTGCGCGCAGTTGCGAATTCGATCCGAAAACAAGGTCGACCGCAGTTGCCGTGTACTTCGGATCTCCAGTCGCCCGATCAACCCCGTCGTAGACGTTCTCTTCCGTCTTCGACGGCTTCCACTCGGTACCCATGTCGAGAAGGTTGACGAAGAAATCGTTGGTCAACGTCTCGGGACGGTCGGTGAACACCCCGTGGCCGGTCTTGCCGAAGTTCGCGTTCAGCGCGCGAAGTCCGCCGACCAGAACTGTCACCTCGGGCGGGGTCAGCGACAGCATGTACGCGCGGTCGACCAACAGAATCTCTGCCGGAATCTTCTCCCCTCCCTTGAGGTAGTTCCGGAATCCGTCGGCCCGGGGTTCGAGTACCTCGAACGAGTCGACGTCTGTCTGCTCCTGAGTTGCATCCGTACGTCCCGGCGTGAACGAGACCGTGATGTCTTGTCCGGCGTTCTTCGCGGCCTGCTCGACTGCCGCTGTACCACCCAGAACGATCAGGTCGGCAAGTGAAACCTTGGCTCCACCAGCCTGGTTGAATTCCTGCTGAACTCGCTCGATGGTCTGAAGCACCGCGGAGAGGGCTGCGGGCTCGTTGACTTCCCAGTTCTTCTGCGGCTCCAGGCGAATTCGAGCACCGTTGGCGCCGCCGCGCATGTCAGTGCTGCGGAAGCTCGCAGCCGACGCCCACGCGGTCGACACCAACTGTGAGACGGACAGCCCGGAATCGAGAAGTCGACTCTTGAGGATCGCGATGTCCGCGTCCCCGATCAGTTGATCATCGGCCGAGGGAACCGGGTCCTGCCACAACTGCGGTTCGGGAACCCACGGTCCCAGGTAACGCGTGACCGGTCCCATGTCGCGATGCAGGAGCTTGTACCAAGCCTTGGCGAACTCTTCAGCGAATTCTTCGGGATGATCGAGCCAACGCCGTGTGATTTTCTCGTACGTCGGATCCAGGCGTAGGGAGAGGTCGGTGGTCAGCATCGTCGGAGTACGTCCGGCCGTCGAATCGAACGGATCCGGGATCGTGCCGGCCCCCGCGCCATCCTTCGGGATCCACTGCCACGCACCCGCCGGGCTCTTGGTCAGCTCCCAGTCGTATCCGTACAGAATCTCCAGGAAAGTGTTGTCCCACTTCGTCGGAGTGGGAGTCCACACGACCTCGAGACCACTGGTGATCGCGTCCTTACCCACGCCCGTACCGAAGGCGCTCTTCCAGCCCAGTCCCTGTTGCTCGACGGGTGCGCCTTCCGGTTCGGGTCCGACGAGGTCGGCCGGACCGGCACCGTGTGTCTTGCCGAAGGTGTGGCCGCCGGCGATCAGCGCGGCCGTTTCCACGTCGTTCATCGCCATGCGAGCGAAGGTTTCTCGGATGTCGCGGGCGGCCGCTACCGGGTCCGGTTGTCCGTTGGGTCCTTCGGGATTGACGTAGATCAGGCCCATCTGAACTGCGCCGAGCGGTCCGGACAGCTCACGGTCTCCGCTGTAGCGCTCGTCGCCGAGCCAGGTGTCCTCAGGACCCCAGTAGATCTCCTCGGGCTCCCAGATGTCTTCTCGGCCGAAGCCGAAGCCGAAGGTCTTGAACCCCATCGACTCCAGAGCGCAGTTGCCTGCGAACACCAGCAGGTCGGCCCAGGAAACCTGCTTTCCATACTTCTGCTTGACCGGCCAGAGCAGGCGACGTGCCTTGTCGAGGCTGGCGTTGTCCGGCCAACTGTTGAGCGGGGCGAAACGCTGAGCGCCCTGACCGCCACCGCCGCGGCCGTCTGCGATGCGATAGGTGCCGGCAGCATGCCAGCTCATACGCACGAAGAGTCCGCCGTAGTGTCCGTAGTCGGCCGGCCACCAATCCTGCGACGCCGTCATCAGCGCGATGACGTCGCGCTTGAGCGCCTCGACATCGAGTTTGGCGAATTCCTGGGCGTAGTCGAAGTCGGCACCCATGGGATTCGACTTCGACGAATGTGAATGCAAGACAGAGAGATCCGGCTGATTCGGCCACCAGTCCCGGTTGGTTCTCGGACGATTCCCGGTCGGTGTCGGAGACGGGATCGCGGGGTTTTCACTTTCGCTGGTGCTCGCGGTGTTTCCATCGTGAGCAACCGGGCAACTATCGGACACGGTAATCCCTCCATGAGCGAGTAGAACGGACTTCGATCACGGGTGTGATCGCAAACTCTGAGTTGTCGAACAGTCGGCACACAGGCCCCAGTAGATGACCTCGGCTTCATCGAGGACGAAGCCGTTGTGCGCCGACGGCGTCAAGCACGGCGCCTCTCCGACTGCACAGTCGACATCTGCAACGACCCCGCAGGACCGGCAGACGACGTGATGGTGGTTGTCACCGACGCGAGACTCGTACAGCGCCACCGATCCGGACGGTTGGATCCGCCTGATCAGCCCGGCGTCGGTGAGAGCGTGCAACACGTCGTAGACCGCCTGCCGCGACACCCCTGGCAGAACAGCCCGCACAGCATCGAAGACAGTCTCGGTGGCTGCGTGTGGGCGTGCATGCACAACCTCGAGCACCGTGACTCTGGGACGAGTCACGCGAAGCTCAGCGTTACGCAGTTGGGCTGCATAATCCGGCGTCGAAGGCACCTTTCCACTATTGCGCAATCTTCTGGACTGAACCCAGACTTTCGCGAAAATCCTCGCCTACGCGGATTTGCCGACCGATTCGTCAGCGCTCCGAACAGGACGAACGGGCCCGGGAATCATGGGAGATGAACTGGGGGTAGGTCTTGTTGCGCCAGTCGCAGTTCAGCGGCGGCGATGACGCCGGGGAAGTAGTAGTGCCCCTCCGGCGACTGAACAAGAGATGCAGCGTCGATACCGTCGACTTCCCATACGTCAACCGCGCCGCCGGTGTTGTTCATTCTGACAAACCAGTCCCGTTCGCCCTCGTCGCTGGCGAGGAAGCATCCCTCCTGCTCTGCTCGTAGACTTCCTGCGATTCCGCGAGCTGAGCCCATTCGGCGCCAGTCCAATCCATACCGCTGGATCGACGCACGGTTCAAGGCGGAGGTGACGTGGTAGCGGGTCGACATCGTCCAAAGGTAACAATCTTCCGTTTGTTCCAACTACGGTGAAGGGGAGAATCCGCCGAGGTCAGGAGTGATCGTGCCCAAATTGGAGATCAAGAGGAAGTCACAACTCTCACGGCAGGAAGTCGCCGACCGACTCATCGCCCTCGGCCAGGCCCTCGCCAGTGGATCGGAAGTGGAACTGGGGTCGGGTGGGGACTCGATCGAAATCAGTGTTCCGGAACAGGTTCGGTGGGAACTCGAGATCGAAGTCGACGGTAACGAGGTCGAGATAGAAATCGAGATTCACTGGCGCGACGACCCTCAGGAAGAATCAGAAGAGAAGTCTCCGCCGCCCACCAAAGCAGTTCGTCGCAGCCGACCGCGCAAGAGCACTGCCAAATAGGCCAACCCGGGTGCGGTTGTCAGGCAACTACGGAGACGCCGACACCTCGAGAGACACAACGCGCAGCAGTGCTCGGAGATCACTTTCGATCCGTCGAAACAGTTGATACACAACGATGAAGCCCGCGATCCCGCCCAGACACAGCGCACGGACGGTTGCGTTGAGTTCCTCCCCGGCCCCGGAACCGACAAAACTGAGTCCCGCGATTCCCACCAGTGGAACCGACGCCGCGACTGCGAGGTAACGCGTGCTGCTCCGACCCAACGAGCGAATATCGCGTCCGTCGTCGCTTCGTAACTCGCCGTGTGACAACAAGATCGGATACAGACATCGAACCGAGTAGTACGTCAGGATGAAGAACGGATACGCGACTGCGACGGCGCCGCACACTGCCAGCGACGACATCAGGTGCACGTATGCTCGTTGCGGAATTCCTCCGGCGGCAATCTGCAACGCAACTGGATATGCGATACCGGCCAGGACCCACAGACCGAATGCGATCACCACCGCGCGGTGTCCGACGTTCAGCGTCGCGGTACGCGCTTTGTTCAAGACCTCCGCGCTGTACGTCTGACCGTGACGCAGTCCGTGAGGCACAGTGAGCGCAAGCCGGCACCAATACAGGATCGCCGCGGCACCGAGTGAGAACGCGGCCACCCCGATGACCAGATGAACCTGCTCGAGGTGCTGCTGAGCCTGCGGCGAGAGTCCCGAGATGATCAGCATCTTGTTGTAGTAGTAGTTGTAGCCCGCCGCCAGGAGATTCGGAACTCCGATCGCGGCCAGAAGAATCGGCAGTGCCCACTTCCACAACGTCGAACGCGGGCTCCCTTCCGGTGGGTCCACCAGGTTCCGGGCCGACCGGTCCAGACACAGTGCGAACTGACGGGCAAGCTTTCGTCCGCCAGACCACCTTCCGTCTCTCTCGGGCGAAAGAGACTTCACCAGTACTCGGCGCAGCGCCGGCGGGCAGTCGTCCGGTAACCGGGCCTCGGCCGCGGGATCCACCCCACGCCGACGTGCCTCGAGCGCCTTCTTGGGCGACGGTGGGTTCTCCCCCGTGCCGTCGTCCGTGAAAGGCCTACTCCCGGTGAGGAGTTCCCACAGCATCACACCGAGTGCATAGATGTCGCTACGGGTGTCGAGTGTGCCGGGAGACCCCACGGCACAGGCCTCCAACTGCTCTGGAGACATGTAGGCGAGCGAGCCTCCGACAAAACAGGCAGCGTCCTCGGTCGAGACCTCCTCGCTCGAACTGACGTTGAAGTCAGCGAGTTTGGGAATGCCTTCGACACTGAGAAGTACGTTCGCCGGCTTGATGTCCCGATGTAGTACGCCGTGCTCACGCGCGTACTCGAGGGCGTCGGCCAGTCTCATTCCCATCCAGGCCACGGTCTCCGGCCACGACATCGCTGCGATCTCGTTACGTAAACTCGTCTCGCTCGGTTTCATCTCCCCCTTCTTCGCCAGGGTCTGATCGATGGCGTCGAGAAGTAGTTGTCCGGACCGCTGAGCCTGCGGTGTCACGCGGACAAGTTTGACCACGTCGAGCAAGGTCCCGCCTGGCACGTATTCCATGAACAGAACTCGCAGTGCGCGTTCCTCGAGCAGCCGTTGATCGAAGACGCGAACGATGTTGGGATGGTCGAGTTGGGCGAGAGTCTGCGGCTCGACCCCGACGTTGCGCGAGATTTTCAACGCAACCCACCGCTGCATCGACAGTTGCCGTGCCAGGAACACTCGGGCGAATGCACCGTGCCCGAGTTCCAACACCAGTTCGAAATCATCGAGGCGCTGTCCGATCTCGAACTCGTCGAAACCCGAGAGCCCCAACATCATCACGTCTTCGCGGCCGGCCATCGAATCACGGTCGAACAACCGCTCGAAACCCTCTGCTTGCAAAGGGAACTCGCTGAGGTACTCGGCCGCTACGACGTCCTCCCCGCCCTGCTTCCGCAGCCGGAACTCCTCGTACAGAAGCTCGGCCGGTAGTGGCTCTTCGAGCAATTCCGGGTACTCGGCGCAATACTCCGTGAGTCGTTTCGGACCGTCATTCTTCAGCCAGCGGTACTCCATGTCGATTCCGACCAGTTCGATCAGCGCGCCCCGACGAATCTTGGCTGGATCGGGCAGATATTCACTCAGGTCGGACGGGGTTCGTCCCGCCTCCCAGTCCCCGACCAGGCGCCCGAGACCGTCGGCATCGTTCGATTCGCCGCGCACTACCGGCAGTGCGGACAGCCGCAACTCGGTGACGGTGCCCCGTTCGGTCAGGGGCCCGCTCGCGACTGTCGCGTCACTGGCCTGCGCACCACGTTCATTCATGAGTTCTGCTCCGCACCTCGAGCACGATGAATCGAGGCGACTCATTTCAGCGTAACCCCGGCGGTACCTCTGACCCCAGCGAATCTATTCGGCGTGAACTGCCGACTTCGTGCCGATACGAACGAGTTCTTCGCGGTCACCGATCTTGACGCGTGGACGTCCGTGCTCGACACCGAGGTCCTTCTCGGCGGCGTCGATACGAAGCCAGCCTTCCCAATCGACGGGCAACAGATCGCCGGCCGCGAGGACCTCCTCGATCCGGCTGCGATCTACCCGACGCCCGCCGAACGAATCAAGTTGGCGCAGCATCGTTTCGACTGTTTGGCGAGCGTCTGGCCGCGCCGCACCGATCAGCCCCGCGGCACCGCGCTTCATCCAACCGGTCACGAACAAGCCCGCGATCGGTAGACCGCTCTCGTCGACCACCGCGCCGCTCCGGTGCGAAACTATGCCGCGCCCGTGATCGAAGGGCACCCCGGCAAGTGGCGTGCCGAGGAATCCGATTGCCCGGTACACAGCTTGAACCGGATAGTCGGTACAGACACCCGAAGCGGTGACGTGACCGTAGCCGTCGGGATCAGTCCGCTCGACGCGGAGTGCCTCGACTTTCCCGTTACCGAGAATCTCCACGGGCTGTCGGTAGAAGTGCAGGTGAACTCGACGCTGGGCAGTTCGGTCGGCAGGCGCAGTGCCAGCGAAACTACGGAGTGTCTCGACTGCCAGTCGGGTGTGCACCAACTGTTTTGTCATCCGCTCGATATGCCGGTCCGGCGCGACATCGGCAGCATCGACGACAACATCTACGCCGGGTAGTTCACCGAGAGCGCGCAACTCGTTCGGGGAGAAGCGAGCGTCGGCGGGTCCGCGCCGGACAAAGATGTGTACTTCACGAACGCGACTTCCGGCGATCCCTTCCCGAACTTCGTCGGAGACGTCCGTGGCCTGCAGCGGTTGCGCCTCTACGAGGAGCATCCGCGTGACATCGAGCGCGACATTGCCGCCGCCGATCACTGCCACCGACTCGGCGTGCATGGGCCAATGTTGCGGGGCGTCGGGGTGATCGTTGTACCAACCGACAAAATCGGCGGCCCCGAATGAACCGGGAAGCTCGACGCCCGGAATTTCGAGTAGTGCATCCCGCGGCGCACCGGTTGCAATGATCACCGCGTCGTAGGAAGAACGTAGGTCCTCGACGGAAAGGTCCTTTCCGATCTCTACGTTGCAGAACAGCCGGAAGTCACTGGCGACCAGCACGGTGTGCAGAGAATCGACGAACTTTTCGGACTCGGCGTGCCCTGGGGCGAGACCGTAGCGCACGAGTCCGTACGGCGTCGGTAGACGCTCGAACATGTCTATGTTGGTGCCAGGAGCCAGTTCAGCGAGAGCGCCGGCAGCGTGGATTCCCGCCGGCCCTGCTCCGACGATCGCGACCCTGAGCGGTGGTGAGAAAATCCGGGGCGCCGCCGGCGGGGATACCGCTGAACCTCTAGCGTTGATCATGCCCCGAGGCTAGGACCTCAACTGCGCTGGAGATCAAGTCCGCTTTTCAGTAACCCGCTTTTCAGTAACCCGCTTTTCAGTAACCCGCTTTTCAGTAACCCTGCTCGGCCGGCTTGTGCTCGGTTGTGTAGCGGTAGAAGTCCGCTAGTTGGAGTTCACCGGCCGCTGCCTCGTCGACGACGACCGTCACGTGCGGATGCAACTGAAGTACCGATGCCGGGCAGAACGCCGACACCGGACCTTCAATCGCAGCCCGGACCGCGGGGGCTTTGCGCGCCCCCTCCGCAATCAGCACAAGATGCTTTGCATCACTGATGGTTCCGAGACCCTGCGTGATCACGTGATGCGGCACATCGGCTGGATCTGCGAAGAACCGCGCGTTGTCGGCGCGGGTCCTCTCGGTCAAGGTCTTCACTCGGGTACGCGATGTGAGTGAGGAGGACGGCTCGTTGAAGCCGATGTGCCCGTTGAGACCGATGCCGAGAATCTGCACGTCGATGGGACCGTTGTCGACGATGGCAGCGTCGTAACGCCGTGCAGCTTCACTGGGATCCGCGGCTCCCCCATCGGGGCTGAACACTCGCGCATTGTCGATGTCGAGGTGATCGACGAGTTCCGTGCGGATAGTGTGCGCGTAGGACTGCGGCTGATCGGGCGTGAGACCTACGTACTCGTCGAGAAGATACGCGCTCATCGCCGCGAACGACACTCCCGATTCTCGATGCCGCTTGATCAGCTCCCGATACGTGTGCAGCGGTGACGATCCCGTCGCGAGGCCGAGCGTCCGCGCTCCTTTTTCGATTGCGCCGCAAACGATGTCGGCAGCGATTCGCCCGCCGTCTTCCGGACTGGGAACTATGACGATTTCCATTCAGGCTTCCTCTCTGCTCTTGCCGGCTCCGACGATGGCTTCGCGTACGGAACCCGAAGCGCGATCCAACAATTCGGTTGCTTCGGCGAAGTCGCATTCGGCCAACAACATGACGACCGCTGCCTTCACATGACCGTCGGCATTCTCGATGGTCTCCGAAGCGATCTCGGTATCCACTCCGGTGGCTGCCGCGACGATCCGGTTTGCACGATCGACCAGTTTGGCGTTGGTAGGCCGAAGATCGACCATCAGGTTGTGAAACGCCTTGCCGGAACGGACCATGCTTGCCGTCGAAAGCATGTTGCACACCATCTTCTGTGCAGTCCCGGCCTTGAGCCTCGTCGATCCGGTGAGGATCTCGGGGCCGGTCTCCACTTCGATGGCCACTCCGGCGTGCGAACTCATTGCCGCATTTCGGTTGCACGAGACTGCCACTGTTGCGGCGCCGAGTGCGCGGGCATGATCAAGTCCCCCGATGACGTAGGGAGTACGACCACTCGCCGCCAGACCCACCACGACGTCCGTGGCGTTCAACGAGATTGCGTCGAGGTCGGCCCCAGCCGCTCGCGGATCGTCCTCTGCTCCCTCGACGGCGTTCAGAAACGCTCCCGGGCCACCGGCGATGATGCCGATCACCTCACCTGGATCGGTCCCGAAAGTCGGAGGGCATTCCACCGCGTCGAGCACTCCCAGACGCCCACTGGTCCCAGCTCCCAGGTAGATCAGCCGACCACCTTGTGCCCGAGCGGTGACGATCGAATCGACTGCGGCTTCGATGGCCGGTAACACCGCCGCGACCGCGTCGGCCACGATTGCGTCCTGCTGGTTCATCACCGTCAGCAGATCCGACACCGACATGACGTCGAGATCGCGGGTGAGAGGGTTCGGTCTCTCGGTAGACAGCATGTCCAATTGCATTGTGGCGAGTCCTCCTCGATCAAATTTCACTACGACGACTCCTCGTCAGTAATCACAGCGACGACTCCTCGTCAGTAATCACAGCGACGACTCCTCGTCAGTGACGCTTCGAAGCAATGGCATCATGACTTCGTTGCAGCGCAGACAGGGCGCTCGGCAGCGAGTGCGCGACCATCGCAAAAATTGTGTCGACTACCAACAGCTGGCCGGTGCGGCTTGCCATTGCTGCCGACCGGAAACCGAATTCTCTACCGGCAGTGAGTAGAACGTGGTGTGACTGCACAGCGAGCGTCGACCGCGCCCCGCCGGTGATCGCGGCCGTCGACGCCCCGGTACGACGGGCAAGGGCAAGCGGTTCGACCACATCAGAAGTCTCGCCGGAATGCGAGATTCCCACTGCTATGTCGTCCGGCCCGAGCAAACTGGCGCTGACCATCGCCGCGTCTCGGTCGAGATGAACCCGGCAGTTGACGTCGATCCGCGAGAGCTTCAACGTGAGGTCTTGCGCGACGATGCCTGACGCGCCGATGCCGTACACCTCGACCCGGCGGGCGGATCGAATCCGCGACACCACTTCTTCGAGTGCAACAGGGTCAGTCAATTGTGCTGTGCCCTTGAGTTGTTCGGATTCGAACTCGGCGAGTTTGGCCATGACTTCACTGGCAGAGTCGGCGGCAACGATGTCCACACCGAGTGGAATCGAATCACTTGACGCGGAACCGCTGATGGCCGCCAATGCCAGACGAAGCTGGGGATACCCCTCGAATCCGAGCCTTTTGGCTGTGCGGACCACTGTCGCCGTGCTTGTCGACGCTCGTTCGGCAAGATCGTTGACCGTCAGTGTGGACGCCAGGCTGGGGTCGGCTTCGATGATTTCGGCGATCCGCAGCTCGGCAGGTGAGAGGCTGCTCAGTGATGCGCGAATACGAGCAAGCAGGTCGACGGACGCCGGAGCACTCCGGTCCAAAGTCATAACGCCTCGATTCGCATCGTTTTCGGAGCTGACGGCACCGATGTGATTCTAGGCAGCCCACGGCTTCCTGGCGTCAAAGATCCGAGCACACTGGCGTGACGCGCACCGGTGCACGACGCAATACTGCCGGGCAATCCGTGTGCGGTGAGGAAGCCGAGAACCGCGAAAGCCAATGCTTCCTTGATGTCGGAGGTGACTCCGAGTTCGTCCGAAGAGACAAGCGCGATGTCGCCCAGTTCGTCACGGAGCATCGCCATCAACGTCGGATTCTTGGTGCCACCACCTGACACAACCACTTCGGTGGCCGCGAGTGCTTTGACGGAATCGGCGACGGTCCGGGCCGTAAGTGCAGTCAGAGTCGCGACGATGTCTGCCAGAGACAACGACTCGTAGCCCCGCAGAGCGGCGAGCAGATAGTCCCGATGAAACAATTCTTTGCCCGTGCTCTTGGGAGCGGGCTGCGTGTAATACGGTTCGCTCAGTAGATGTGCGAGCAGATCGACGTTCGGCGTGCCGGCTGCACCCAGCGCGCCACCGAGGTCGAACCACTGCTCCCCCGCAGTGAATTCGCTTACCGCCGCGTCGATCAGCGCATTTGCCGGGCCGGTGTCGAAGGCAATCGGTACTGCGGGACCATCTGCCGTCGTACCGCCGCCACCCGGAGCAGTGACGTTCGCGATGCCACCGAGATTGAGCGCGACGGAACCCGAAGTTCTTCCGTTGAGCCACAATACGTCGAACGCGCTGACCAATGGTGCACCCTGTCCACCCGTCGCCACGTCGCGAGAGCGCAGGTCCGACACGACGGTGCATCCGGTCTTCTCGGCTATCCAGGCCGGCTGCCCGAGTTGGAGAGTGCCCTTTACTTGCGCTCCTTCGACCCAGTGGAACATCGTCTGCCCATGTGAGGAGATCAATTCCGCACTGCCGCCACACAGTTCCGCGTTCGCCCGCGCAGCCACGGCCGCGAATGCCTGCCCGATCTCGGTGTCGAGTTGGCAGATCTGACCGACAGTGGTGGACGCAGGCGGTACCGCAGCGGCCACCGCTGCCCGCAACTCACCGGAATATGGTTCGCTGACCATCCCCAGTGGGGTCAGCACAAGAGTGTCCCCGTCGATCCGGATATCTGCTGCGGCAGCATCGATAGCGTCGTACGAAGTACCGGACATCAGGCCGATGACTCTCATGAAATTTCCCTTACTCGGATCGTTTCGGCATTCGGGCAAGCTGCGGTCAGTCGACGAGTGCCCGCTTGTGGGCATTTCCTCGCAAGGTACTCAAAGCGATCGCGCTGACGGCGCACGTTGCCATCACGAAGTAGGCCGGAATATCGAGATTGGAAGTTTCCTTGATCAGCCATGTGATTATCAGACCGGCGCAGCCCGAAAAGACCGCGTTGGACAGGGAGTATGCGAGTCCTAATCCGGTGTACCGGACCGAGGTGGGGAACATCTCGGAGAGCATGGCGGGTCCGGGTCCGGCGACAAGTCCCACTGCGGCGCCGGCGGCAAACACTGCAAATCCCTTGGCGGTCAGAGACGTCTGCTCATTCTGCAGGACGTTGAGCAGCGGCAACGCAAGGACCAAGATCAAAACGGTGCCGGTGAGCATGACCGCGCGTCTCCCGATGCGATCACTGAGCCCGCCCGCAAGCGGAATCGTCACCGCGAAGCCGGCATTGGCAAGTACCGAAGCAACCAGTGCCTGATGGAATGTCGCGTTGAGTGAACTCTGAAGATAAGTCGGCATCACGACGAGGAACGTGTAACCCGCCGCAGACCAGCCCATCAACCGACCGATGCCGAGCAGGATCGCCCTGGCGGTCTCGCCGACCGTCGGCTGCGCTACCGGCGTCGCCGCATCAACTGTCGGTTCGGACTGGACTGCGCGGGCACGCTCGAACGACGGCGTTTCTTCGAGTCGGAGCCTGAGCCACAGGGCAACCAGGCCCATCGGAAGTGCAAGGAGGAACGGGATGCGCCAGCCCCAGTCGTTGAGCTGACCGGAGTCGAGAGCTGTCGCGAGGAGCGCCGCGATTCCGGCACCGGCGAGCAATCCGAGCGCGACCGTGAACGATTGCCACGACCCGTACAGTCCGCGTCGTCCCGGGGGCGCAAACTCGGTCATCACCGACACCGCGCCGCCGAACTCGCCTCCGGCCGACAATCCCTGGAGGATCCGAAGGACCGTCAAGAGCAGCGGTGCCAGAATTCCGACACTCTCGTAGGTGGGGAGCACACCGATCAGGGTCGTCGCACCCGACATCAGCAGAAGAACGATCACCAAGGTGGGGCGTCGGCCGATGCGGTCACCGAGTCGACCGAACAGTGCTGCCCCCACTGGGCGGAAGAAGAAGGCGAGCGCAAACGACGCGTAGGTCTTGATCAGGCTTTCGAGGTCGCCGGAGCCGTCGGCGCTGAAGAAGTTCGACGCGATGATCGTCGCGAAGAACCCGTACACACCGAACTCGTACCACTCGATGAAATTTCCGACGGAGCCGGCGACGAGCGCCCTGCGCCGTTTGAGCTGCGCACCATCGTTCCGTGTCTGCACTGTGATGCCCATGCCGTCCTCCGTTGACGAAACCCGAATATGCAACAAAGTTTCATCTGAACGAAGTAGAAATGTCAAGAAGTTTCACAATTGGGTTTTCGTGGGTCCCCCGAATCCCTACGCTCCTGCGAACGTGAATGCCTCCGCCCGTTCGAACTGGACGGTGGAGTCTCCGGAGTAGACCGTGCTCTCGTTCGGGCCCAGCCCGAGCTTCCGGACGGGCGTCCCCTCCCCGAGATCCATCGACGCCACATCCACCCAGAACGTATTCGGGGTCATCGCGGACTCGAAGAAATAGAGCGTGCGTTTGTGATCGACCACCGTACGCCAGCGGGTCGACGAGATGTTGGGCTCGTCTGGAGTCGAAATACCCAGCGGCACCGAGACATTGCGAATAACACTGAACGTCGACGCCAACGCGGACCGCGGATCGTCCGTCTGGGGTATCGCATCCACGTAGAACGACGCGCGGGCGAATCTGTCAGCGGCACGGTTCGTTCCGGGCAGCATCACAGTCCCGTTGATCTGCTTCCAGTACTCGTTGACCGCGAGTTGCTGATCGAAGATCGGAGAATTTGTCATCACCTGGTACTCACGGCTGTGATGAATAGTCGCGCGTCCACCGACGTATTCGATGATCGCACTGTCTCCCCTGGCGTCCGAGAGTGACATGTGAAGGGTAGCGAGACGGTCTTCACCGGGAACAGCAGCAGTCACGACGGTGAACGGTTCCGCTGCCAACACCTCCACTGCTTCCTGAACTGTCGCAAAACAATCCAGAACATACTGCGCCCACGCTGCGATGGACAGACCCGGAGTCGAGCCGTCGTATGCCGGGTACTCCGACTCGACCAACCACAAGAGATTTGCAGACAGTCCTGCCTCGTTGACCCCATCGGTTGTGCACATGTCGTAGGCCGTTGCGACAACACTTCCGTATTTCGACGTCCACTGAATCGAGTTCGGACCCGCGCAACCCTCTCGCGTCATGCCCCGCGGAAATGCCCAGAGATTGGTTCCGAGATCAACCTTCCAATCCATCGATCGAGCAGTGATCACAGTGTCGTTGGGCCCCAAGTAGACCAAGCGTGTACACATCGAAAACTATCCCTTCCTCACGGCGTGACGATATTGAAACTGGGATCGAAGGTATCCAGCAACCCTCCCAGTGTCTCCAGCGCCGTTTCGTCTCCGGTGAGCGAAATCTTCCCGGCTTTGGCAAGTTCCGCAGCCGCACCCGGTTGCAGAAGTGCGCCGATCAGTGCAGCTTTCGGCCCGGACACCGTCAGTTGTGTGTTCGACGCCGCTCCCCGGCGGGCATTGAGGACGCCGCGCCTGACCCAGGCCGTCCAGGTCTCGTCGTCGTGATCGGTGAACACGAAATCGATGTGGAGGTCGACGTCAGTTGCCTTGTCTCCGATGAGATGCACTGCTACGAAGTCGAACAAAATATCGATGGGCATCGCGAGGACGCTGTCTTCGCTCGCAGTGATGTACGGCGGGGGTTGCGAGCCCTCACGCAATTCCAACGCTGCCGAAAGGTAGATACCTCGCCACTGAGGTCCCTCGGCTTGATACCCCATCTGCTCGTAGACGTCAGCCTGAAGGTTCTTCGCCTCCGTGTTCTCCGGTTGAGCGAACACCAACTTGTGCAGGATCTCTGCCGCCCACCGGTAGTCCGCGGCGTCGAATGCTCGCTTACCCTCATCCAGGATCTTCTGCGCGCCAAGGAGATCGACGAACCTCTTCGCCGACTCGACCGGTGGATGTGGATGAAGCGTCACCGGATCGCCGTCCCACATTCCCAGCTCCTTGGTGTACACGGCACGCACGTCATGATGCAAAGTTCCGTGGTAACCGCGGTTGTGCCACTTGCGGCCGAGCTCCTCGGGTAGCTCGATCACCTCGGCAGCTTCGAGCGGCGTGTATCCCTTGTTCGCCAGCCGGAGCGCCTGGTCGTGAATGTATTTGTAGGTATCCCTTTGTGATTCGATGAAGCCAACGAGGTTCTCGTTCCCCCACACCGGCCAGGTGTGCGGTCCGTAGTGAACGGCCGCGTCGTCGCCCCACCGTTCCAAAGTCTCGTCCAGGTATCGCGCGAAATTGCGGGCATCGCGGGTACGCGCACCGCGCAGGGTCTGGATGTTGTGGAGTGAATGATTGGCGTTCTCCGCACACGTCAGTGCAGCGAGTTCGGGGATCCAGATGTGCATCTCCTCCGGAGCCTCGGTATCGGGTGCATAGAGGAATTCGAACTCCAGACCCGCAATTTCTCGCTTCGTTCCGGTTTCGGTGATGCCGTCGGTGGGGGAAATATACGAGATCTGAGGGCCTTTGGTGCTGAGCACGCCGATCCCGCACGAGACCGCCCCTTTCGGACCGAGGTCGAGCAATCCGCCGAAGGCATAGAACGACCGCCTCGCCATGGCATTGCCGGCGACAACATTCTCGCCGATTGCGAACTTGTCGAACGATGCGATCGTGCCCGGCGCGATGATCGGCACCTTTCCCGACGCAACGTCCTCGACGTCGATGATGCCTTTGACTCCGCCGTAGTGGTCGATATGGGTGTGCGTGTAGATGATCGCGGCAACCGGCTTGTCGCTGACGTGCTCGCGAATCATCTTCATGCCCTGGCGCGCTGATTCGACTCCCGCCATGCAGTCGATGATGATCAGGCCTTCATCACCCTCGACGACCGTCAGGTTTGCGATGTCGTTGTTTCTCACCTGGTAGAGGCGATCCGTCACCTGGTAGAGCCCACCCCGGCGAATGACCTGACTCTGGCGCCACAAACTGGGATTGACGGTGTCCGGCGCCGGAACGTCGTCACCGATGTACGCCAATGCCTCGGGGTCGAAGACCACATGCCCGTCGTCGCCGAGAACATTGCCAGGCAACGGTGCGATCAAGCCACGATCCGCGTCGACAAAATCTTGCCGGTCATCCATGGCGTACCGCGTGACCGCTTCGCGGTTCACCGCCACGGTGGCCGGTGTTGCGTCCTTAGGTGTCTGGCACATGGCTCTCCCCGCTCGGATACGACGATCAGATACCCCATAATCTCTATCCGGCGGCAGCGGCGTTGGAATCACCCGCGCAGGGTGAACTCACGCTCCTCACCCCTTCGTCTTCTCGGAACCTCCCGACGCCAGGGCGATGACAAGAACCACGAGCCCACAGGCGACAACAAGGATCCAACCCGCTCTCGATGCCTCGGCGATGCCTGATTGTGCGCTGCCTGCGATCATGCCGCCGGCCAGCGCCACACCGAGAGCAGCGCCGAACTGCCTTGCACTGGAGGTGATCCCGCCGGCAAGGCCTGCCTGCGATCTCGGTAGTCCGTTGACGGCGGTGTTGGTGATCGGAGCATTCGAGAAACCGAAGCCGATACCGAGGAACAGGTACGCGACGAGCAACGTCGAAGTGCCTGTGCTGTTGTCGAGAGAGACCAGGCACAGTCCGCCGAGCGCGGTGAAGCTTCCGGCGATCAGCAACGGCAATCGTGCACCGAAGCGCCCGACGAGAATCCCCGACAACGGCGCACAGATGGTTGCCGCGACTGCCATCGGTAGTGTCATCGCGCCCGCGGCGGCGGGAGTCATTTCACGCGCCTGTTGAAGGTAGAAGGTGCCCAGAAGCAGCGTCGCGTTGAGAGCCACGAACACCACGATCGCGCCGAGGACTGCCGCGGTGAACGGCCGGTGCCGAAACAGCGAGGGGTCCATGAGCGGCTCGCTCTTTCTCGATTCGACGCGGACGAACGCTGCCAGCGCGGCGGCGACGGCGACGTAACCCGCGATTGCACCGGAGGCCAGCCACCCGATTCGTGGGCCTTCGATGAGCAGAGCCACGGATCCGCCCACGACGACCATCAGAAGCACCTGCCCCGGTAAGTCGAGACGTCGAGGTTGTTCAGCCCGGGACTGCGGTACGAACACCGCGGTCAGCACAAGAACGACTGCAATGACGGGCACGTTGATCCAGAAAACGGATCTCCAGCCGAAGCTCTCGATGAGGACTCCGCCGACTATCGGTCCTGCTGCCATGCTCAGACCGAAGACCGCAGCCCACACGCCGATCGCCTTGGCTCGCTCCTTCGGGTCGGTCATCACGTTGACGACGACCGCCAGGGCCACCGGACTGAGCATCGACCCACCGACTCCCTGCGCGATCCTCGCCGCAATCAGAACTCCCACCGACGGGGCCAGCGCGCAGACGATCGACGCCACCCCGAAAACGACCAGTCCGATCTGGAAGATCCGCCTTCTACCGAACCTGTCGGCCAGGGCGCCGGACGAGATCAGCAAGCTCGCCAAGACGAGTGTGTACGCGTTGACGATCCATTCGAGACCAACGGTTCCGACGCCGAATCCCTCCCCGATCGCGGGGAGAGCGACGTTGACGATGGTCGTGTCCAACCCGACGACGAACAAGCTCGTGCAGCAGATGGCCAGAATGCCCCACCGGCGGCGTGCGTCAAGTCCGATCACTTTCGGTTCGTCGATCCCGCTCGAAGGTTTCATCTCGGACTCCATCTCTCGAAGTGTTCTGCCGTGCTCGCCAGTCGAAAAGATCGTCGCAACCCGGCCCGCGAAGCCGGTAAGAAATTTGCAGAAACTGCAAAGATGAGCGCATGGACGCCGAACTCGAGCAGTTGCTTACCGATATCGGACCGAGACTGCGAACACTTCGTCGGGATCGCGATTTGACCCTCGAGGCCCTGTCCGACGCCACCGGCATCTCCGTCAGCGCACTGTCGCGACTCGAATCGGGTAAGCGTCGTCCCACCCTCGATCTGCTGTTACCGCTCGCGCGTGCTCACCGGGTCGCGCTGGACCAACTCGTCGGCGCTCCCGCCACGGGCGATCCTCGGGTCCATCTCACCCCGAGCCGACGCAAGAACGGCAGTGCCGTCGTTCCGTTGACGCGCTATCCGGGCCGGGTGCAGGTGTTCAAACAGGTGATCGGTCCACGTCCACCGAAGCTCGTCACCCACGCCGGCTACGAATGGCTCTACGTCCTCGCCGGGGATCTGCGTCTCATTCTGGGTACGAACGAGGTTGTCCTGCACCCCGGTGAAGTCGCGGAGTTCGACACCGCCGAGCCCCATTGGTTCGGGCCCGCCGATGAACAGGTTGTGGAGATCTTGCATCTGTTCGGCCCGCAAGGCGAGAAGGCCCACGTGCGCACGAAGGCAAGAACTGCTGCTGCGCATGACGCAGTTCCCGAAAGTTAGACCACTGCATGCGTTTTCAGTCGGTTCGACAGCGTATGAGCGTATTCGAGAAGTAGCGTTCCCAACTCGGCATGACGCGCGGGCCGAAAGCGGGTTTCCACTCCGGTCAGGCTCAGCGCCCAGTCCGGGCGCCCGTTGCGGTCGAACACCGCGGCACCCATCCCCCAGCTTCCCTCGACGATGAGGGCTGGATTGACGGCATAGCCGGTGACACGCGTCGACTCGATTCGCTCGCGGATTGATGCCTCACTGTGGATCTCACCCCATTCCGACTCCAGATTCACTCGGGCGAAATAGTCGTCGACGTCCCGCGTCGGTAGGTGACTCAAGATGGCAAGCCCCGCCGACGCGACCCCCAACGGGAATCGCTTCCCCTCGTGCAGCACGTGAGATCGCAGCGGAAAACTGCCTTCCTGACTCAAGATGCAGACGGTCTCGTCGCCGCGACGTGCCGAGAGGAATGCACTCTCCCCCGTGACCCGGGCGAGGTCGTCGACGATGTCGCGAGCGCGGTCGGTGATGTCGTACCGATTTCCGGCCGCGGCGCCCAGGAGGTACAACTCCGGGCCGAGAGACCACCGACCGGTTCGTACGTCACGGTCGACCAGTCCTTCGGCAGCCAAAGACGTGAGCAGTCGGTGCGCGGTGGGCCGAGCGAGGCCGGTGACCTTGCCCAATTCAGTGGTGGAAATGCCCGTTGGCTCAGAGGCGCCGAGGGCTCGCAGAAGTGCCGCCACCCGCGCGACCATGGCCGGTGATTGCTCGTGAGTAAGCATGAGTTCATCCTAGTGTCCATTCAGTGAACGAATTTTCTTCAGATGGTCAGCAGTCGATCAGTTCTGTGTTGATATTCAAGATCCCTTGAACCTGTGAACAGGAGATAGTTCACTGGATAGCGAAGTGAGTGAGTGTCTACTCAATGAACGCTTGGCAGGGAGAAAACATGACAGCAAAGGTGTACGAGTCCGCGGCGGACGCGGTCGCCGACATCGTCGACGGAGCAACGCTGGCCGTCGGCGGATTCGGTTTGTGCGGCATCCCCGACGTATTGATCGACGCGATCGCAGCAACGAGTGCAACCGACCTCGAGGTGTTCTCCAACAACTGCGGCGTCGACGATCACGGTCTCGGAATCTTGCTGAGCGCCGGACGTATCCGACGGGTGACCGCGTCGTACGTCGGTGAGAACAAGGAGTTCGCCCGGCAGTACCTGGCCGGCGAACTCGAAGTGGAACTGACGCCGCAGGGCACGCTCGCCGAGCGTCTGCGCGCCGGCGGAACCGGAATCCCCGCATTCTTCACACCGGCCGGAGTGGGTAGCCCCATCTCCGACGGCGGAATGCCCTGGCGCTACGACGCCGACGGCTCGATCGCTATTGCATCGCCTCCGAAGGAGACTCGCGTCTTCGGAACCAAGCGTTACGTGATGGAAGAGGCGATCAACGCCGACTACGCACTCGTGCACGCTGTTCTCGGTGACACCGACGGCAACCTCGTGTTCGACAAGACCGCGATGAACTTCAACCCGCTCGCCGCGATGGCGGGACGGGTCACCATTGCTCAGGTGGAACGTCTGGTCGAGCCCGGTGAAATCGACCCGGCATCGGTACACCTGCCCGGAGTCTTCGTGCAGAGAATTGTGCACACCGGCCCTCAGAACAAGCGAATCGAAAAGCGAACCGTCAGCGCTTCGGAAGGAACCTCACGATGACCGCACCAGTGACAGTGACGGGTTGGACGCGCCAGCAGATGGCAGCGCGGGCGGCTGCAGAGATGATCGACGGCGAGTACGTCAATCTCGGAATCGGTCTTCCCACACTGATTCCCGGATACCTGGGCTCGGACGTTCGTGTGGTCCTGCACTCGGAGAACGGAATTCTCGGTACCGGACCGTATCCCACCGAGGACAACGTCGATCCTGACCTCATCAACGCCGGCAAGGAGACCGTGACCGTCAATCCCGGTGCGGCATATTTTGATTCGGCCCTCTCGTTCGGGATGATCCGCGGCGGCCACATCGACACCGCCGTTCTCGGCGGCATGCAGGTGTCGAAGACGGGTGACCTCGCAAACTGGATGGTCCCCGGCAAGATGGTCAAGGGAATGGGCGGCGCAATGGACCTCGTCCACGGTGCCCGGCGTGTCATCGTCGTCATGGAGCACAACGACCGCGACGGCAACCCCAAGATCGTCGACGCATGCACCCTGCCCCTGACCGGCCAGGGCGTGGTGAATCGGATCATCACCAACCTAGCCGTCATCGATGTGAGCGACGAAGGCCCACTCGTCCTGCGTGAACTGGCCCCCGATGTCAGCGTCGAAGACGTTGTTGCCGCGACCGGCACCGAACTGAAAGTTGAACTGGCATGACCGACACGACCACTGTGATTGTTGCGGGAGCTCGTACCCCGATGGGTCGACTCCTCGGATCGTTGAAAGACCTCTCCGGGTCCGACCTCGGCGGCATCGCCATCAAAGGCGCCCTCGACAAGTCCGGAGTCGCCCCCGAACAAGTCGACTACGTCATCATGGGACAGGTCCTCACCGCCGGCGCCGGCCAGATGCCCGCCCGCCAAGCCGCCGTCGCCGCCGGCATCCCCATGAACGTCCCCGCCCTGAGCATCAACAAAGTGTGCCTCTCCGGCATCGACGCCATCGCCCTCGCCGACCAACTCATCCGCGCCGGCGAATTCGACATCGTCGTCGCCGGCGGGCAGGAATCGATGTCCCGCGCACCCCACATGCTCGAAAAAAGCCGCGAAGGCTTCAAATACGGAGACGTCACCCTCCGCGACCACATGGCCTACGACGGCCTCCACGACATCTTCACCGACCAGGCCATGGGCCTGCTCACCGAACAAGTCAACCAACAAGAAACCGCCCACATCACCCGCGCCGAGCAGGACGCCTTCGCCGCCGCCTCACACCAGAACGCGGCCCGCGCCTGGAAAGACGGCTACTTCGACAACGAAGTAGTCCCCGTCTCCATCCCCCAACGCAAGGGCGACCCGATCGTCTTCTCCCAGGACGAAGGCATCCGCGCCGACACCACCACCGAATCCCTCGGCAAACTGCGTCCCGCGTTCAGCAAGGACGGCACCATCACCGCCGGCTCCGCCTCCCCGATCTCCGACGGCGCCGCCGCCGTGATCGTGATGAGCAAAACCAAAGCCGAAGAACTCGGCCTGACCTGGATCGCGGAAATCGGCGCCCACGGCGTCGTCGCCGGACCCGACTCCACCCTCCAGTCCCAACCCGCCCGCGCCATCGCCAAGGCCTGCGCCAAGGAAGGCATCGACCCCACCGACCTCGACCTCGTCGAAATCAACGAAGCCTTCGCCGCCGTCGGGATCGCCTCCACCCGCGAACTCGGCCTCGACCCCGCCAAGGTCAACGTCAACGGCGGCGCCATCGCCATCGGACACCCCCTCGGCATGTCCGGCGCCCGCATCGCCCTGCACCTCGCCCTCGAACTGCAACGCCGCGGCGGCGGCATCGGCGCAGCCGCACTCTGCGGCGGCGGCGGACAAGGCGACGCACTCATCATCCGCGTCCCCAAGGCTTGAGTGTCTAAATACACCTGAACGAGCGCTCTCGCTCTGCGACGCCCCGTGGTTTTGCTCACACAACTACGGGGCGTCGTAGTTGTTCGGGCACAATGGCCTCATGGCGAACATCTTTGACGTATCCACTCCCGCGAAACGCTTCCGTCTGGTGGCGTGGTGGGAAGCTGTGACCTGGGCGGCCTTGCTGGTTGCCATGTTCTTCAAGTGGGTCCTCGGACACGAAGAAGCGATTCGCATCCCCGGAATGGTCCACGGCACCGCGGGCTTCCTGGTGTTCATCGTTGCTGCTCTGCTGACTGCGTGGTCGCTCAAGTGGGATATCAAGACCACGATCCTTGCGCTGATCTCGAGCGTTCCCCCGTTCGGCACCGTCATATTCGAACGCTGGGCAGTGCGAAACGGCAAGCTCGGCGAGCTGTCCACGGAGTTCGAGGCGTCCAAGGGCAACGCGGCGCTCGTCTGAGTGCTGCATCCCTCTACGTAGCTTCGCGCAACTCGTGACAAACTGGGAGTCGTGACTCGACCAGGTTCCAGGCCCCCCGCGCGTTCGTCCGCAGTTGCTGCCGCCATGAGCGGCGCAGTCGACTTGTCCGCCTTCAAAGAGCGGGCCACGGCCCCACCACCGCCGCGTAACACCAGCGGCGACGGGGCCGTTTCTGCTGTCTCCGAGGCAGTGATCGAGGTGACCGAGGAGAACTTCGAAAGCGAAGTCCTGCTGAAGTCGAGCCAGGTGCCGGTCATCGTCAACATCGGTGGCCGCGCATACGAGCCCTCGGTCGTGTTCACCGAAGTTCTCGAATCATTGGCGGCGCGCGCCGGCGGCAAGTGGATTCTTGCCAACGTCGACGTCGACGTGAGTCCTCGCATCGCGCAGGCATTCGGTGTCCAGTCGGTGCCGACGGTTGTTGCCGTCGCAGCTGGTCAGCCGTTGGCCGATTTTCAGGGCGCTCAGCCAGAGGCGCAGCTCAGCCAGTGGTTCGACGCAGTGCTCCAAGCTGTCGAGGGCAAGTTGAGTGGGCCGGTGTCCGACGGGGACGAACCGGTGGAGGAGGTCGAGGATCCACGCTTCGTGGCCGCTGAAACCGCGCTGGACGGGGGCGATCTCGACGCCGCCATCGCTGCGTACCAGATGATTCTCGACGCCGAACCCAACAATGCGGAGGCCAAGAGCGCTGTCCGCCAGGTGAAGTTCATGGCCCGGGTTCAGGGCGTCGATCCCGAGTCGATCGCGGCCGCGGATGCTGATCCGTCCAATCTCGAACTGCAGTTCGCTGCGGCCGACCTGGAAATGTTCGCCCAGCAACCCGAGGCGGCGTTCGCGCGCTTGATCTCGGTGGTTTCGCGAACTGCCGGCGACGACAAGGCCGCAGCGCGGACGCGCCTGCTCGAGCTGTTCGAACTGTTCGACCCGGCAGAACCGATCGTCATCGCGGCCCGGCGTAAGTTGGCTTCCGCTCTCTACTGACGTGTGGACCGGCAGCCGCTACTCCGTGTAGCGGCTGTCGCACACTTCCCGGCCACCCAGTACACCGGTCCGGAACGCGTCTACGCGTGCAAACCCGCTCGGCACCGTCTCACCGTTGACGTCACTGGCGGCGAGGCCGTCGGTCAGCAGCCCCGATACGGCTTCGTCGAGGTCGCCGGGGGAGAGTGTGACTTGAGCTCCGGACGCCGCAGCGTTGGTGGGACTGAGCGCTGCGGTGATGACGCCGGACAGGCAGGCGGCGCGCAAGGCAGTCTGCGGAGTGTCGAGCGATTGGCCGTTCTCCTTCTGCATCGCGAGGGTGTACCGCGACGCGAGCAGGACGTAGGCGTTGTAGTCACCGGTGATGTTGGTCTGGATCAACTCACGTCGTCCGACGCGACCCGGCGTACCGCGCTCGGCCAGGTCGTCGACGCTGATTCCGATTGTGTTCGTCGACGGGCAGTACGAGACGGGCTCTGTCGCAACGGCGTCGCTGCACCCGGTGTCTGCGCCGGTGAACACGACCTTCGGCGGCTCGGGTAGATCGAAGATTGCTTGGAATGTCTTCACGAACTCGTCGAGCGTTGCCTCGGTGACAGGCAGTTCTCCGGAGTCGTTGCCTTCGGCGAACTGCTGCGGGAGGTCTGCGCGTCGTGACTCGATTTCGTCGGCGTCCATCTTCGCGCAGGCGCCGGCGCCGTCGGTGAAGCCGATCTGAGTGGCGGTGACGCGCTCGAACGCCGAACCATGGTGGCTCTCAGGATCATTAGGGTCTTCGTCGCGGATGGCGACCGCCGAGGCCAACACCTTGTTGAGGCCGTCGGAGGTGTTCATCGTGAAGTGTGCGGCCTTGTCCTCGGCGACGTGCCGCAAGAAGGCACCGCCGAAACAGTCGGCTTGCTGTTCTCGCACCAGGGCCGCATCCCGTTTACCGCCGACGATCCCGGCTTTGCGTTGAACGGCGTGGCCGTACTCGTGCGCGAAGATGAAGGCGACGGCCACTTCACCGAACTTCTCTCGTACCTCGGGCAGTAGCAGTTCGCGATCCCAACCGATGGTGTGATCGATGCTGCAGTACCCGGCGTTGATGAGTTCTTCGGTGGTCTCTTCGCAGAAGTCCGGGCCGTTCGGTTCGGTGGGGTCCCACGAGATCAGCTCGTCGACCGGTTCGAAGGGCTTGTCGAACAGAGCCGGGTACTCGGTGGCCCAGTAGGTTTCGAAGTCGGTGATGGCATTGGCCGCCAGGGCGTCGATGTCCCCGCCGTCGGTACCGGTGATTGCTCGGTCGGCATTGGGGGCTCCCGGGCGCAATCCGCTGGGGCCTGCTGTTGCGTCGAGTCCGGCGACGCGGAACGGATCGTGATAGATCGAGACGGCGTGCCCGTTCGTTCCGCTGGCACAACCGGCGAGCAGTGCGGCCACTGCGAACAGTGACGACGTGACAATGACTACTCGCCGGCCGACCATCAACGCTCCAGACTTATCCAAATCGCTCCAGCAGCTGGCAGCGCCACCTGTGCGGAGGCTGGCCGACCGTGCCACGAACGCGACGTTGCCGTGACCGCTCCGAGGTTCCCGACTCCGGAGCCGCCATACACCTCGGCATCGGTGTTGAGAATTTCCACCCATCGGCCGGGCTCTGGTAGCCCGACGCGGTAGCTCGAGTGCTCACTGCCCGAAAAGTTGAACAGGCAGGCGACAATCGAACCGTCAGTACCGTAACGCAGAAAACTGAGGACGTTGTTCTCGGTGTCGTTGGCGTCGATCCAGGAGTATCCGCCGGGGGAGGTGTCGAGGGTCCACATCGCCGGATGGCGTCGGTACGCGGAGTTGAGATCTCCGACCAGTCGCTGGACGCCGCGGTGGAGAGTGCCGGTGTACTGATCGTCGAGTTGCCACCAGTCGAGGCCGCGTTCTTCGGACCATTCCGCGCTCTGACCGAACTCCTGTCCCATGAACAGCAGTTGCTTGCCCGGATGCGCCCACATGTACGCAAGCAGTGAGCGCAGGCCGGAAGCCTTGGCGAAGTCGTTGCCGGGCATCCGGGTCCACAGAGTTCCCTTGCCGTGCACCACTTCGTCATGGCTGATCGGTAGCAGGTAGTTCTCACTCCACGCGTACATCAGCGAGAAAGTGATCTCGTGATGGTGGTAAGTCCGGTGCACCGGGTCGTGACCGAGGAATCCGAGGGTGTCGTGCATCCACCCCATGTTCCATTTCATGTTGAACCCGAGGCCACCGACATTGGTCGCCCGAGTGACTCCGGGCCACGCCGTCGACTCCTCGGCGACGGTGACGACTCCTCGGTGGTTCTTGTGGACGGTGGCGTTCATCTCCTGCAGGAACGCAACAGCTTCGAGATTCTCGCGGCCACCGTGAATGTTGGGAGTCCATCCACCTTCCGGACGTGAGTAGTCCAGGTACAGCATCGATGCGACGGCGTCGACGCGCAGTCCGTCGATGTGGAACTCCTCGAGCCAGAAGAGCGCGTTGGCGACGAGGAAGTTCCGGACCTCGCGGCGACCGAAGTCGAATACGTATGTGCCCCAGTCCAACTGCTCGCCGCGACGCGGATCGGCGTGCTCGTACAACGGCGTTCCGTCCAAACGGGCAAGCGCCCATTCGTCTTTGGGGAAGTGTGCAGGCACCCAGTCGACGATGACGCCTATCCCTGCGGCATGCAGGTGGTCGACGAACCACCGGAAGTCGTCCGGGGTGCCGAAGCGGGAGGTCGGTGCGTAGTACGAGGTGACCTGGTACCCCCACGATCCACCGAACGGATGCTCGGAGACGGGCAGCAGTTCGACGTGGGTGAATCCGGTTTCGGTGACGTATACGGCGAGTTGCTCGGCCATCTGCCGGTAGTCGAGTCCCGGACGCCACGATCCGAGGTGCACCTCGTACACGCTCATCGGGGACTGCGAAGGGTCGACACCAGCGCGGGTTTCCAGCCAGGCCGCGTCGTTCCATTCGTGCGAACTGGTGGTCACTCGCGACGCCGTCGCCGGCGGTACCTCGGTACCGAATGCCATGGGATCGGCCTTGTCGCGAACCGAGCCGTCGTGGCCGTGGACCCGGAACTTGTACAGCGAACCGACTGCGATGTCGGGCAGGAAGAGTTCCCAGACCCCGGTGGAGCCGAGGACTCGCATGGGGGCGAATTGCCCACTCCACCCGTCGAAGTCGCCGACGACGGTCACGCCGCGGGCGGCCGGAGCCCAGACGGCGAACGAGGTGCCGTCGACGGGTCCGTCCGGTGTCTCGTACGAACGCGGATGTGCGCCGAGGATGTCCCACAGTCGTTCGTGCCGACCTTCGCCGAACAGGTGAAGGTCGAGTTCACCGAGAGTCGGCAGGAATCGGTAAGGGTCGGCTGCGAGAACTGTGTGGCCACCCGGGTACGTCACGGAATAGCGATAGTCGATCAGGTCTGGGTAGGGGACCAGGGCCGCGAATATTCCGTTCGAAACATGTTCGAGAGGAAAGGTTTTGCCGCCGATGACGGCACTGACGGACTCGGCGTTGGGACGCAACGCTCGGAGAACGGTGCCGTCGGCGTGGGGATGGGCGCCGAGGACACTGTGCGGATCGTGATGTTCACCGCGCGCCAACAGTTCCAGATCGTGATTGTCCGGCGCGATACCCGAAGGGGACTTTTCGGTTGGCATCACTTGCCTCCACCTGCGCGGTGCGCATTGCGAGCTTGGTAGGCCAGAGAGATCCGGGCCGGATACGGAACGGGTGGGAGCGCGAGGATGTGCGCCACCGAACGCCAGGGCTCGAGCCGGACGAAATTGGCCTGGCCCCAATTGAACTGCTCACCGGTAACCTCGTCGAGCACGGTCATGTGGTCGTGCCATTCGCGTCCGAGCGCCGGCATGTCCAACCAGACGGTGCCCTCTTCTGCCGCGAACGGGTTGAGGTTGATCACCGTCAGGACGGCGTCACCGGTCGAGGCGTCGAACTTCGAGTAGGCGATCAACGCGTCGTTGTCGATGTGGTGAAAGTGCAGGTTCCGCAACTGCTGCAGGGCCGGGTGTGCACGCCGGATGCGATTGAGTGCGGTGATCCACGGCTCGAGAGATTCGCCTCGCGCTGCCGCTTCGGCGAAACGGCGCGGACGAAGTTCGTACTTCTCGGAGTCGAGGTATTCCTCGCTGCCGGGGCGAACGGCTTGATGTTCGTAGAGTTCGTAACCGGAGTAGACGCCCCACGTCGGCGCCAGGGTGGCGGCGAGAGCTGCTCGCAGTGCAAACATTCCGGGCCCACCGTGCTGGAGGGACTCGTGCAGGATGTCCGGTGTGTTCACGAAAAGGTTCGGTCGAGCTTCGTCGGCCTTTGCCGCCAGCTCGTTACCGAATTCGGTGAGCTCCCACTTCGCAACTCGCCAGGTGAAGTACGTGTACGACTGCGTGAACCCGCGCCTGGCAAGGCCGTACATGCGCGCCGGACGAGTGAACGCCTCGGCGAGGAACAGGACGTCGGGGTCGGTTTTCTTGACCTCCGAGATGAGTGTCTCCCAGAAGTTGGGCGGCTTGGTGTGCGGGTTGTCGACACGAAAGATCTTGACTCCGGCGTTGATCCAGTGGCGGACCACGCGCAGGATTTCCTTGTCCAGACCGCGAGGATCGGTGTCGAAGTTGATCGGGTAGATGTCCTGATACTTCTTGGGCGGGTTCTCGGCGTAGGCGATGGTGCCGTCGGGAAGGACGTTGAACCACTCCGGATGCTTCTGGGCCCATGGATGATCCGGGGCGCACTGCAGCGCGAGATCCAGTGCCACTTCGAGATCCAGCTTGCGGGCCGCAGCGACGAAGGCCTTGAAGTCCTTGAGCGTGCCGAGTTGCGGGTGGACTGCGTCGTGCCCGCCGTCGGCAGAGCCGATCGCCCACGGCGAACCGACGTCGCCGGGTTCGGGGGTGAGGGTGTTGTTGCGTCCCTTGCGGTTGATCTCGCCGATGGGATGGATCGGCGGAAGGTAGACGACGTCGAAACCCATTGCGGCGATGCGGGGCAGGTCTTCGGCAGAGGTGCGGAACGTGCCGTGCTGCGGTACTCCGTTCTCGTCCCATCCACCGGTCGAGCGGGGGAAGAACTCGTACCAGGAGCCGAACAGCGCACGGCTGCGATCGACGACGACAGGGTGGGACTCGCCCTTGGTGACCAGTTCGCGAAGTGGAGTAGCGCGGAGCAGTTCGGCGACGTCGGAGGCGAAGGCCGGAGCGACGCGAGCAGTCAGCGCCTGATCGCTGCGCAGCGACGCCGTGACGGCCTCGAGCCTGGACCTGTTGCCCCGCGGCACTTCGTGCGCGGCCTGTTCGAACAGGCGCGCACCGATTTCCAAGTCGTTGGCCAACTCGGCCGCCCCTTGCCCGACGGCGAGCTTTGCTTCCACGGCGTGCTTCCAGGTGGCGATGGGATCGCTCCACGCCTCGATCCGGAACGACCACATACCTTCGGCGGACGGCGTGAACACCGCGTCGACGGTGTCCGGTTCGGTCCCGGGATCCATCGGAATGCGCAGCGGCTTGGTACCGCGCGGACCACGCACGACAAGAGTGGCGGAAATGGCGTCGTGGCCTTCTCGCCACACGGTGGCGTGCACCGGGAAGACTTCACCGACCACGGCCTTTGCCGGATAGTTACCCGAGATCTCGGGTACCACGTCGTCGATACCGAGGCGTCCTGACACGGGAAGCTCCATTTCTGATGATGGATCGCGGTAAAACTTTCTTTCGCCGGGTCCAACCGTAGTGGGTGCGGCGCTGGAGTGCTGATAACGGCGAAGCCGCCAGGCTGATAACGACGAATTCGGGTCTGTCGGTGGTCAGGTCGGCTCGGGCGTTCGGTTCCACCGGACAGAGTGCAAGGAACTCGACTAGGGTTCGCGGGGTGAAAGCCTTGCGTCGGTTCACTGTCCGAGCCCACATTCCGGAGCGCCTTGCCGCGCTCGGCCCCCTGTCCACCAACCTTCGGTGGTCGTGGCATCCCGAGACACAGGATCTGTTCTCGCGACTCGACCCCGAACTCTGGCAAGCAGTCCAGTTCGATCCGGTCCGCATGCTCGGGGAAGTCAACCCCACCCGTCTCGACGAACTCAGCAGTGACGAGGCATTTCTCGGTGACCTCGACACTGCAGCAGCCGATCTCGATGCCTATCTGAGCACGCCGCGCTGGTATCAGTCCCAGCAGGCCAAGGGCACATCGTTGGCCGGCGGAATTGCGTACTTCTCCATGGAGTTCGGAGTCAGCGAAGTTCTGCCCAACTACTCCGGCGGATTGGGCATCCTCGCGGGCGATCACCTCAAGGCCGCGTCCGACCTCGGGCTGCCGCTCATCGGCGTCGGACTGCTCTACCGATCCGGCTACTTCCGCCAGTCACTGACTGCCGACGGTTGGCAGGCCGAGCACTACCCGCCGCACGACCCTCAAGGGTTGCCTCTTCGTTTGCTGACGGACGCAGGTCCGGCGTCCGACGACGGATCGCCGGTCGTCATTCACGTCGCCATGCCCGGTGGCCGAGTGCTGCGTGCGCGAGTGTGGATCGCTCAGGTCGGACGAGTGCCGTTGCTGCTGCTCGATTCCGACATCGCCGAGAACGACGCGGATCTGCGCGGCGTCACTGACCGTCTCTACGGTGGGGACCAGGATCACCGCATCAAGCAGGAGATCCTCGCAGGTATCGGCGGCGTCCGTGCGGTGCGTGCCTACACCGCGGCGTACGGATTGCCCGATCCCGAGGTTTTCCACATGAACGAGGGGCATGCCGGATTCCTCGGCATCGAACGGATTCGGGAACTTGTGACCACCAGCGGTCTGGACTTCGATTCGGCTCTGGCCGCGGTCCGCGCCGGAACGGTCTTCACGACGCATACTCCGGTTCCCGCCGGAATCGACCGCTTCCCGGCAGATCTGGTCCGTCACTACTTCGGCGGAGCGAACGGCGAGAACGAATCGAGTTTGCTTCCCGGACTGACCGTCGACCGCATCGTCGGGATGGGGCGCGAATCTGATCCGTCGATCTTCAACATGGCGCACATGGGTCTTCGCCTGGGCCAGCGAGCCAATGGCGTCTCGAAGTTGCACGGCATCGTCAGTCGCGACATGTTCAACGGACTCTGGCCGGGATTCGACGCCGACGAGGTGCCGATCGGATCGGTCACCAACGGTGTCCACGCTCCGACGTGGGCGGCGCCGGAGTGGATGGACGTGGCCAGGCGGATCGTGGGGCAGGAGCAACTCGAAGAAGCGCGAGGTTGGGAGCGCCTACACGAGTTGTCGGCCACCGAACTGTGGGAAACACGTAATGCGTTGCGCGGCAAGTTGGTCGACGAAGTCCGTCGTCGCGTCCGAGCGTCGTGGCTCGAACGCGGCGCGACCGAAGCTGAACTCGGCTGGACCACTGGAGTTTTCGATCCCAACGTCTTGACAGTCGGATTCGCCAGGCGCGTGCCTACGTACAAGCGGTTGACGCTGATGCTCCGTGATCCCGAGCGTCTGCGTGCGATGTTGCTCGACGAGAAGCGTCCGGTGCAGTTGGTGGTGGCCGGTAAGTCGCACCCCGCCGACGACGGCGGTAAGGCACTCATCCAGCAGGTCGTACGGTTCGCCGACGAAGCGGATGTGCGTCACCGCATCGTCTTCCTGCCCGACTACGACATGTCGATGGCCCGGTACCTCTACTGGGGCTGCGACGTGTGGCTCAACAACCCACTTCGCCCACTCGAGGCGTGCGGCACTTCCGGCATGAAGTCCGCGCTCAACGGTGGACTCAACCTCTCCATTCGCGACGGATGGTGGGACGAGATGTACGACGGCGAGAACGGGTGGGCCATTCCGACGGCCGACGGTGTTCTCGACGACGTGCGGCGTGACGATCTGGAAGCCAGCGCCCTCTACGAACTTCTCGAGCACGCGGTACTGCCGACGTTCTACGACCGTGATGCAGCCGATCTGCCGACACGCTGGGTCGAGAGGGTTCGCCACACCCTCGAGAATCTGGGCCCGAAGGTGTTGGCATCACGCATGGTTCGTGACTACGCCGTCGACTACTACGCCCCTTCGGCGGAATCAGCTCGAGCGGTAGTGGCGGACGATTTTGCCGGCGCGCGTGAGGTGGCCGAGTTCCGTCGTCGCATCGAATCGCAGTGGCCGTCGGTCGCCGTCGAGCAGGTGGACGGTTCCGGCTTGCCGGACACTCCGGAGATCGGTGCGACCATCTCGTTGAAGGCCAAGGTCCGCCTCGGCGGCTTGTCGGTCTCGGATGTCCAGGTCCAGGCAGTCCTGGGACGCGTCAGTCCGGGCGAGGAACTCACCGACGTGGTGACGTTCCCGATGACACACTTCGGCGCCGAGGAAGGAACCGAGATCTTCGAAGCCGAGGTTGCGCTTCCGGTCTCCGGTTCCGTGGGATACACCGTGCGGGTGCTGCCGCATCACCGGTTGTTGGTCGATGCGTCCGAACTCGGGTTGGTGACCACTCCGAGCGTCTGACGTATTGCATTCTGCCCCGGTCCGTTCGGTCGGTACCGGGGCAGAATTGTGTCCGCGTGAGAACTGGCTCAGGGACGTGAGTCGCGGATGCGGGTGAGCGCCTTGCGGACGACTTCGGGGTTGGTCGTCTCCCAGAAGGGCGGCAGCGATGCGCGAAGGTAACCCGCGTATCTCGCCGTGGCCAGACGCGGATCGAGCACGGCCACCACGCCCTTGTCGTCGGTGCTGCGAAGCAGGCGACCCACGCCCTGTGCCAGGAGCAGCGCCGCGTGATTGGCCGAGACGCTGAGAAAGCCGTTACCGCCATGGGATTCGATGGCTTGTTGGCGAGCCATCAACAGTGGATCGTCCGGGCGCGGGAACGGAATCCGGTCCAAGATGACGAGGCTCAGCGATGGGCCAGGGACATCGACGCCCTGCCACAGGGACAACGTGCCGAACAGTGACGTGGGTTCGTCCTTGGCGAAGGCCTTGACGAGGGTGCCGGTGGCGTCGTCGCCCTGGCACAGGATCGGGGTGTCGAGGCGTTCGCGCATCGCCTCCGACGCGGCTTTGGCGGCGCGCATCGAGGAGAACAAGCCGAGGGTGCGTCCGCCGGCGGCCTCGACGAGTTCGGCGATCTCGTCGAGATAGACCGGGGAGAGGCCGTCGCGGCCGGGCGTGGGCAGGTGGCGGGCAATGTAGATGATGCCGGCCTTGGCATGGTCGAAGGGCGACCCGACGTCGAGTGAGTTCCAGCGGAAAGCAGAAGCGTCAGAAGGTGCTTCAGTGCCGATGGCGGTACCCGAGTCGGGTCGCACCGACGATTCCGCAGGAAGGCCCCAGTTGACGGCGAGACCGTCGAACGATCCGCCGACGGTCAGTGTCGCGGAGGTGAGAACGACGGTGGATTCGGCGAACAGTCGCGAGCGCAGCAATCCGCCGACGGAGAGCGGAGCCATCCGGACGGAGCGCCGCACCGATCCGCGGAACTCGTCCGAGGACAGCCAGACGACGTCCTTGCGCTTGGCCGGGTCTGGTTCGTCGAAAGCGGTGAGAATACGCACGGCACTGTCGTGGACGTCGTCGACGGACGAGAGCGCAGCGTTGCGGGCTGCAGCGGCTTCGGGGTCTGCGGCTGCCATGCCCGGTTTGGCCGGACCGATTGCGGTGCGCAGCGACCAGGCCGCGTCGCGTATCGCGGCCAGTGCGGGCGCCGCACCGTCCGGGAGGCCTTCCCATCGACCTGGACGCAATTCCTCGAGGAGCCCCGCCCAACCCTCGCCGGCGGCTTCGAGTCGGTCGGCGTCCTGCTCTTCGGCGATCTTGCCGCAACGCCTGGCCGCGGCACTGATCGAAGAAGCTGTGAGATCGGCCGTGGCAACACCGGTGACGCGGTCGACCAATTCGTGGGCTTCGTCGATCACCACGACGTCGTGGTCAGGGAGGATCTGGATGCCGGTGATGGCGTCGATAGCGAGCAGCGCGTGGTTGGTGACGACGACGTCGGCCTTCGACGCCTCGACGCGGGCGCGCTCGGCGAAGCAGTCCTCACCGACCGGGCATTGGTTCTTTCCGATGCACTCGCGGGAGGTGACGCTGACCTGCCGCCACGCCTGATCGGATACGCCCGGTACCAATTCGTCACGATCACCGGTTTCGGTGTCGGAGGACCATTCGGTGAGGCGGACGACCTCCCGGCCCAGACGCGAGACCGTGAACGGATCGAACAACTCGTCCTCGGGCGGCTGTTCCGACGCGCCGGTGTGAATCTTGTTCATGCACAGGTAGTTGTTGCGGCCCTTGAGGATTGCGAACTCGGCGCGTCGGCCGAGTGGCTTCTTCAGTGCATCGGCCAGCCGTGGCAGATCTCGATCGACGAGCTGGCGCTGAAGCGCGATGGTGGCAGTGGACACGACCACAGTGCGCCCAGACTCGACCGCATGGCGCAGGCTCGGAACGAGGTAGGCGAGTGACTTACCGGTACCGGTGCCGGCCTGGACGGCCAGATGCTCGCCCGTGTCGATCGAGTGCGCCACGGCCGACGCCATCGTCAGCTGACTGGTTCGTTCGGCACCGCCGAGCGACCGCACCGCTGTCTGGAGCAGTTCGGGAACGTTCGGGAGTTGATCGGCCACCCACGAAGGTTAATGGATCCCTACGTCAGAAACGTCCACGGATGATTCCCGGGGTAGTTCCCCGGCATTCGAGTCTTCATCCGACGACGCCTCGTCTCGCCCGATCAGCTGCACTCCCGCCTCCTGCATCTGTACCAATGCCGACTCGATCGTGGCAGTCGACACACCTGCGGTGAAGGGGAGAAGGACCGTCGTGGCGAATCCCGCGCGCGCCGCGTCGATGGCCGTGGCCTTGACGCAGTGATCTGTGGCAATGCCGATCACGTCGACGTCGGTGATCTTGTGGGCGCGGAGCCAGTCCTCGAGCGTCGTGCCGTCCTCGGCTGCTCCTTCGAAACCGGAATAGGCCGCGCTGTAGGCGCCCTTGGAGAAGATCGCCGAACCGGCGACGGAAGCGTCGAACGCCGGATGGAACTCGGCGCCGGCCGTCCCGACGACGCAGTGAATCGGCCAACTGTCGACGAAGTCTGGGGTCTCGGAGAAATGCGCCCCAGGATCGATGTGGAAATCGCGAGTCGCGACTACGGCGTCGTACTCATGGGAGTTGACGAAATCGTTTACGGCCGCCGCAACCGCAGCACCGCCGTCGACCGCGAGAGCGCCACCTTCACAGAAATCGTTCTGAACGTCGACGACGATCAGTGCTTTGGCACTCACTGGTGCTCACCTCCGGAGAATCGAACGGGTACAGCCGAGTCTCCGCGCGAGAGCTTGAGTCCTTCCCACGGCAGGCTCACGAGCCCGGCCTTCAGAACTGCGCGGCTCTCTTCGAGCGTCGGTGCGCTCTCGACGACCTTGCCTTCGCGAACCAACGGGATCAGCAGTTCGGTCGCGCCGTCCGCCTCGGAAACCGGAGCGGGCGAGCCGGCAGGGTAGATGACTTCTTCGACGATCGTTCCGGTCGGGCGAACCACGCGCAGTGCCTTCTTGGCGCCGCCGCGAGATGCCTTGTTGGTGCTTCTCTTCTCGACCGCGATTCCGTCGACCTCGACCAGCTTGTAAACCATGCCTGCGGTGGGCGCGCCCGATCCGGTGACCAGTGAAGTACCCACGCCGTACGAGTCGACGGGTTCGGCGCGCAGAGCCGCGATCGCGTACTCGTCCAGGTCGCCTGAGACGACGATGCGTGTCTTGGTAGCACCGAGATCGTCGAGTTGTTGGCGTACCTGACGAGCAAGAACGCCGAGATCGCCGGAGTCGATGCGAACCCCACCCAGCTCGGGACCGGCAACGGCGACAGCCGTTTTCACACCCTCGGTGATGTCGTAGGTATCGACGAGCAACGTGGTGGATACGCCGAGTGCCGCGACCTGACCGCGGAATGCCGCTGCCTCGTCCGGACCGTCTTCGGTGGTGTGCAGGAGAGTGAAGGCGTGTGCACTGGTACCTGCGCTGGGTACGTCGTGACGCCGCGCGGCTTCGAGGTTGGAGGTGGCGTCGAAGCCGGCGAGATACGCGGCACGTGAAGCGGCGACGGCGGCCTGTTCGTGTGTGCGACGCGAGCCCATCTCGATCATCCGTCGACCGCCCGCTGCGCTCACCATGCGGGCTGCGGCCGAAGCGATCGCGCTGTCGTGGTTGAGGATCGAGAGAATCAAGGTTTCGAGGATGACGCACTCGGCGAACGTTCCGCGGACCGAGAGGATCGGTGAGCCGGGGAAGTAGAAGTCGCCCTCGCGGTAGCCGTCGATGTCACCGGAGAATCGATAGTTGCGCAGCCACTCGACGGTCGTGTCGTCGAGGAATCTCGCAACGATCGCCAGTTCCGGTTCACCGAACCGGAACTGCTCGAGTGCGTCGAGAAGGCGTTCGGTACCGGCGACGACGCCGTAGCGACGACCGTCTGGCAGCCGCCGTGCGAATACCTCGAAACTGCAGTTGCGGAAGGCAGATCCGTCGGCGAGAGCCGCCGAGAGCATGGTCAGTTCGTACTGATCGGTGAGCAGTGCGGTGCTGGCACCGGCGTCGCGGATGTCGGAAATTTGCGTAGGCACGCACACAACTCTATGCGCGAGACGACGTGGGTGGGTGTTGTCGCCTCTCGTCGCGCCGTACCCTGGATACATGGTTTTCGGCGGCGCGACCGTGTCCGGCACTTACTCGGCGAACGTAACGATGAGAGGCGCTACGGCTTCCTCTCCTCAAGCCACGCCCGAGCAGTCGGAGGCTGTTGCGACCATCGAAGCCGCAGATCGGCCCTGGGTGACCATCGTCTGGGACGACCCGGTCAATCTCATGCATTACGTGACTTACGTGTTCCAGAAGTTGTTCGGTTACAGCAAAGCCAAGGCCACCGACCTGATGATGCAGGTCCATTCGGAGGGCAAGGCCGTGGTGTCGAGCGGTTCGCGCGACAAGATGGAGGCCGATGTTCGTCGCCTCCACGCTGCCGGTCTCTGGGCCACGATGCAACGCGACGACACCTGAGAAAAGCACTTTTTCGACCGATTTGTTCGCCTAACTCGTAGACGGGAGTCCGACGCGTGCGGACGTGGAGTAGGAAGAGTTCACTCGGCGGAGTGAAGTTCAAGTCCGAGATGGACGGCCACGAGGCGGCGGTTCTGCGCTCGCTCGTGGAGTCGGTATCCGGGCTTCTCGACGAGCGCGCGTCTTCGGCGCCGCAAGACGAGCTCGCCGCGCTGACGGGTCTTCGTACCGGAAATTCGGAGACACCCGACAATCCGGTGTTGGCGCGTTTGCTTCCCGACTTCCAGCGCACCGATCCGGACAAGGTCGCTCCGGACAGTGACGATCTCGACGACGCCGGTGCCAATGTCAACGGCGCGCTGCGCAGTTTGCACGAGCCCGAGATCATCGATGCCAAGCGTGAGTCCGCTCGCATGTTGTTGGCTTCGCTTCCGGAGGCCGGCGGCAAGGTCGTTCTCACGCAGGAACAGGCCGATGCGTGGCTGTCCTCGCTCAACGACGTCCGTCTCGCGCTCGGAACCAATCTCGGCATCGACGCCGACACCCCGGAGAGCCTCGAACCCGACGACCCGCGCGCCCCGCATCTCGACGTCTATCACTGGTTGACGTGGATGCAGGACTCCCTCGTCCAGGCGCTCATGCCATGACCACGACGCGGACCGGGCCCACTGATTCACTGACAGATGTCGCCGGCCTCGCTGTCGGCCATCACCACAAGCTCGACGAGGGAGCCACTCTCGGAAGCGGCGCAGCCACCGGGTGCACGGTCGTGCTCGCGTCGGCCGGTGTGGTTGCCGGAGTCGACGTCCGGGGCGGCGGTCCGGGTACCCGCGAGACCGACCTACTCGACCCGAGCCATTCGGTCCAGCAGGTCAATGCCGTGCTGTTGACCGGCGGTAGTGCCTACGGACTTGCCGCGGCCGATGGAGTGATGCGCTGGCTCGAGGAACACGATCGCGGGATCGCGATGGGTGCTCCTGGTCAGGTGGTACCGATCGTGCCCGGCGCCGTGATCTTCGATCTGCCGGTGGGGGACTGGACCGTTCGTCCGACCGGAGACTTCGGATTCCTCGCTGCCGACACCGCTTCGCGCGAATTCGCCACGGGCACCGTCGGCGCCGGGGTAGGTGCCAGAGCCGGAGCGCTCAAGGGTGGGGTGGGAACGGCCAGCGTCGTGATCGCCGACGGCCCGGCCGAGGGTACGACGGTCTCCGCGTTGATCGTGGCGAACCCGGTGGGTTCGGTCTTCGATCCCAGAACAGGCTTGCCGTGGGGCGTCGGCTCGGACGGGGCGGAGTCGTTCGGGCTCAGGCTTCCCGACGCGTCCGAACTCGCGGCGGCCAACGCCGTTGCAGCCAAGGGAACAGTCCTCAACACCACGATCGGTGTGGTCGCCACTGACGCCGCCTTGACAAAAGCCGGGTGCCGACGCGTCGCCGTCGCAGGGCATGACGGTCTGGCTCGTGCGATTCGGCCCGCGCATTCGCCGCTCGACGGCGACACGATCTTTGCGCTCGCCACCGGCGATCACACTCCGAATTCGGAGATCGCGGTTCCGGCCGCTTTTCCGAACGATCTGCCGATACTCGATGCGGTGTGTGCCGCCTCGGCGCAGGTTGTCGAACGTGCGATCGTCACAGCGATTCTCGACGCCACGTCGGTAGCCGGAATCCCGAGCTACCGCGAGCTCTTTCCGTCGGCATTTCTCTAGGCAGCACTCCTGGAATCGGCGGTAATCTCGAATTGAGCCTGGTCGCGAGTGACCGAATCAGAAAACCGGATCGACGGTGGAGGACGCACACGATGACGATGGATTTCAACAATCCGGACTTCGGCACCCGGACGCCGGCACCGAAATCCGGTCCGCCCTCGGTGTGGAAGCAGTCGGCCGTGTTGGTGGGCGGCTTCACGATCTTGCTCTACGTGATCGAGATCGTGGATGTCATCTCCGGTCAGAACGTCCAGAACGCCGGCGTCACCCCGCGCACGCTCGACGGCCTGTGGGGAATCCTGTTCGCCCCGGTCCTGCACGACGACTGGGCTCACCTGATTGCCAACACCATTCCGGTCCTGATCCTCGGGTTCCTCGTGCTGGTGTCGGGAATTGCGCGCGGACTCGCGGCGACCGGCATCATCTGGGTGATCGGCGGTGTCGGGACCTGGTTGTTCGCCGGCTCGAACTCGAATCACGTCGGTGCGTCCGTGCTGATCTTCGGCTGGGTCACCTACCTGCTGGTGCGCGGGTTCTTCACGCGGAGCTTCACACAGATCCTGATCGGCGTTGCCGTCTTCGTCGTGTACGGCGGAGTGCTGTGGGGCGTTCTCCCGAGCGATCCACGGGTTTCCTGGCAAGGACATCTGTTCGGAGCGATCGGCGGCGTGGTGGCAGCCTGGGCGCTGACGTCGGGGGAGAGGGCCAAGCGCGCAGGGTCGGCGCCGGCCGTCCGACCACCGAGTTTCTGAACGGACGTGGGTCACACCCTCGCTGCGGTGTGACTTCGACGCGCCAAAACCACCAAGAGCTTTTTTCCAGACGGGTAGACGTGGCAGCATGACCGGTATGCGCATGACCGTCCTGGGGTGTTCCGGCAGCGTCACGGGTCCGGATTCACCGGCTTCGGGATACCTGCTCACGGCACCGGGAACTCCGCCGCTCGTGATCGACTTCGGCCCGGGAGTTCTTGGGGCGTTGCAGCGATACGCCGATCCGGGCGAGGTGACGATCCTGCTTTCGCACCTTCATGCGGACCACTGTCTCGACATGCCCGGCCTGCTCGTCTGGCGTCGCTATCACCCCAACCCGCCGGTCGGGCGGGCTCTGGTTTACGGCCCCACCGACACGGCCTGCCGCATCGGAGTGTCCTCCGCCGAGTGCGCCGGCGAGATGGATGACATCTCCGACACCATCGACGTCCGGCTCTGGGCCGAGAACGAGCCGGTGACGTTCGGAGAACTGAGCGTCGTCGCCCGTCGGATGAATCATCCACCCGAGGCTTACGGTTTCCGGATCACCGGCGCCGACGGCCGCGTGCTCGTCTACACCGGTGACACGGGTATGTGCGACAACGTCGTCGAACTCGCCCGTGGAGCGGACGTGTTGCTCTCCGAAGCTTCGTGGACCGACAGTCCGGATCGCCCCGAGGGAGTTCACCTCTCCGGTAAGGAAGCCGGCCGTGTGGCTGCCCTCGCCGGCGTCAAGGAACTTCTCCTCACGCACATCCCGCCGTGGACCTCCCGCGAAGACGTGATCGCCGAAGCGAAATCCGAATTCTCCGGACCGGTCCATGCCGTCTCCGCCGGAAGCGTCTACGACATCTGATTCCCCTCACATTCGATGCAGTGCCGACCGGGCGACCGCTAGGCTCACGAAGGTGACTACACGAGAAGACGGTAGGGCGGACGACGAGCTCCGCACGGTCAAGATCACCCGCGGGTTCACCAGTCATCCGGCCGGATCCGTTCTGGTCGAGTTCGGGAACACTCGCGTCATGTGCACGGCCAGTGTCGAAGAGGGTGTACCCCGCTGGCGCAAGGGCTCCGGCTTGGGTTGGCTGACAGCCGAATACGCGATGCTTCCCGCCGCCACGCACACACGCAGTGGCCGCGAATCGGTCAAAGGCAAGGTCGGCGGCCGCACGCAGGAGATCAGTCGACTCATTGGCCGATCACTTCGGGCCTGCATCGATCTCGCTGCGATCGGCGAGAACACCATCGCCCTGGACTGTGATGTCCTCCAAGCCGACGGTGGCACCCGCACCGCGGCAGTGACGGGGGCATACGTGGCCCTGGTCGACGCCGTGACGTACCTGCGCGCAGCCGACCTGCTCTCCGACCCACAGCCCATCTCGTGTGGCATAGCGGCCGTCAGCGTCGGCGTCGTGGACGGACGAGTGCGCCTCGATCTTCCGTACGAAGAGGATTCGCGCGCCGAGGTCGACATGAATGTCGTGGCCACCGATACCGGCACGCTGGTGGAAATCCAGGGAACCGGTGAGGGCGCCACGTTCCCACGCTCGACGCTGGACAAGCTGCTCGACTCCGCTCTGGCTGGTTGTGAGCAACTTTTCGAGATCCAGCGTCAAGCGTTGGCCGAGCCGTATCCCGGGGTGCTACCCGAACCGAAGAATCCGGAACCCAAAAAGAAGTTCGGTGCCTGAGCTGTGAGCGTACGAGTACTGGTTGCCAGCCGAAATGCCAAGAAACTGAAGGAACTTCACCGGGTGCTCGACGCCGCTGGAGTGAACGGAATCGAACTGGTCGGGCTCGACGAGGTGCCGCCGTTCCCCGAGGCCCCCGAGACCGGGGCGACGTTCGAGGAGAATGCACTCGCCAAGGCACGTGACGGGGCCGCTGCAACCGGAATGCCGTGCATCGCAGATGATTCCGGTGTCGAGATCGATGCGCTCAACGGTATGCCCGGCGTGCTGTCCGCGCGATGGTCGGGCACTCACGGAAATGACGGCGCCAACACGGCTCTTGTCCTGGCTCAGCTGGGAGACGTGCCAGACGAGCGGCGCGGCGCGGCATTCGTCTCCGCCTGTGCACTGGTGATCCCCGGCGGCGACGAGACTGTCGTGCGCGGCGAATGGCGCGGGGTGATCGGCCGAGAACCAGCCGGCGACGGGGGCTTCGGATACGACCCCATCTTCCGTCCGGACGGCGACACCCGCTCTGCCGCTGAACTCACCCCGGCCGAGAAGGATGCGGCGTCACATCGAGGGCGCGCGCTCGTGCAACTCGTTCCGGCGCTGGCGGCACTGGCCGGCTGAACCGAATTTCGAAAAGTAGAGCCCTGAACGCGTCTGCGTTCAGGGCTCTACTTTTCGAAACTCTCAGAGCTGATAAGCCTGCTTCACCTGGGCAGTTCGCTTGTGCTCGAACACGAACGACAGGAACGGGATCGTGCCGGCGAGCGCGGTGGCAACCGTCGTACCGGGCTTCCACCGGGCCTTGATCGCCAAGTCGATCGTGAACACGAGATAGAGCATGTAGAACAGGCCGTGGATCTGGCCGATGTAGAACAACCACGACGGTGCGTCCGCCGAATTGTCGAGAATCAGGTACTTGTAGACCATCTCGCCGGTCAGGAACAGCAGCCAGAGACCGGTGATCCAGGCGAGAACGCGGTATCGGACGAGCGCCGACGCAACCTTCTTCTGCTTTTCTGCGTTGACTGCGGGGGTAGCGATGCTCGCTTCCGAACCGGTACTCACGTCGTGCTCCTATCGGACTCGCGAGCGGCGAGCTGCGCAAGGTAGTCGTTGTATTCCAGCATTTGGCGGGCTTCAGGGTCGTCGACGTCGAGGTTCACATCGTCGAACTCGGCCTGCGGGCGTTGCGGCAAGAGGTCGGCGGGAATCTCACGCGGCTCCGCGGCGGCTTCCTCGGCTTCGGCCTCTTCGGGGTCCACGTCTTCGAGCTGAACGAACTTGCGATACGCGTACACGACAAACGCCGCGAACAGCGGCCACTGGAACGCGTACCCGAGATTCTGTCCCGAGCCTCCGACGGCTTCGAAGCGCTCCCACTGCCACCAGCCGAGCGCGAGGCAGCCGGCAGCTGACACGATGACCAGCAGAATCAGCGCAGGTCGGCGTTTAGTAGCGTTCTTGGACACACTAAGACGGTACCTGAGAGCTATAGTGCCTCGCCCTGCGATCTCCGACACGGTGTCGTAGAAGCCGTGCCACGGCGTGTCGTAGAAGCCGTGCCACGGCGTGTCGTAGAAGCCGTGCCACGGCGTGTCGTAGAGGCCGTGCCACAGCACCTGTGCGTTATGCCCACCCAACACCGCACCGTCGGGCATTGAACACATTTTTCCGGCTGTGCTGCATCGATAACCTCGGGCGTATCCGAAAGCAGGGGAGTGTTTCATGCACATCAGAGTGATTCGCCCGGTCATCGACACCACACTGACTCCGGCGGTGACAGACGAGGTGGAGCACTGGGCGGCGCCCGGCACGACGGTCGATGTCGTGTCACTGCTCTCTGGCGCGGCGAGCATCGAGTCCGAGTACGACGAGGCACTGGCCGGCCCCGGGATCGTGCAGCGGGTCGAAGAGGCGGCAGTCGACGGCGTCGACGGTGTATTCATCACGTGTTTCGCCGATCCCGGAGTGCATGCCGCCCGAGAGATCATCGACGCACCGGTGGTCGGCGGCTTCGAGCCGTCATTTCTGACAGCGATGAGTCTGGGCGATCGCGTCGGTGTCGTGACCATCCTGCCGAACGTCGTGCCGATGCTCCGATCGCTCACTCGGCGGTATGGGCTCGATAGTCGGCTGGGCAGTATTCGAGTCGTGGACATGCCGGTGCTTGGCCTCACCGATCGGGAGGAACTGATTGATCGACTGGCCGCTCAGGCGTCTGCGGCAGTGCAGAACGGCGAGGCCGATTCCGTCGTTCTCGGTTGCACCGGGATGCTCGGTGTGACCAGTGCAGTCCGAGACAGGCTGCATGGCAAAGGGATTCACGTTCCGGTTGTGGATCCGACGGCGTCGGCGATCACGTGGTTGGAGAGCTCGGTCCGTCTGGGGCTGACGCCGAGTCGGACGACATACATGACCCCGCCGGTCAAGGCTCGAAAGCGCTGAGCCTGATCTAGAACCGAATAAGCCCCGCCGGATCTGATCCGGCGGGGCTTTTCGTTGTGCGCGAGGGGGGACTTGAACCCCCACGTCCTGAGACACTGGAACCTAAATCCAGCGCGTCTGCCAATTCCGCCACTCGCGCGCGGAATTCAAAGGATACGCGAGTGGAATCGCTCGCGGGCACACCACCCTGGTCGGGATGCGCCCGCCCGCTCTCAGGCCGTTTCGGCGAGTGGATCCGCTGCGGGCGGCGTGGTGGATTTCTTCGACCGGCGCGGTTGCTCGGCCGTGCGTTGATATCGCCACGCAGCGTGGGTGAGTGTTGGAACATCGACATCGAGATGTTCGGCAACCGCAACTAGCAACTCGGCTGCGTCGGTGCTCGACAACAATTCCTCACTACTGCTTGCTGCGGTGGCGAACCGTGCAAGTAGATCTATCGAAGTTGCCGTCAACTTCCCGGACAGGAACACCAGCGTCTCGAAGGTCCTGGGGCCCAGGCCCGGAACGGAGACGACTGCCGAACGGAGGCCTTCGGTGTCCTCGACGTCGGCACCGCACCGGCAACCGGCGTCGGCGAGCGCTTTGGCCGCACGAGCCGCGCCTTCGGCTTTGGTGAAGTAGTTGCCCGGCACGCGCTGGCGATTGCCGAGAATCGTTGCGAGCTCGTCGCCACGGTCGGTGAAGGCGGCGAGAGCGGACAAGCTGTCGAGGTGTTCGCCTGCGGCTACCGAGCGGTGTGTGCGCCAACGGTCGACGACGGCGCGGACTCCGGTCTTCGGTGTTCCGTAGGCGGCGCGCGACGAGAAGATCGCGTCGAGAAGGGCGGCTTCGGACTCGCGCGGCCATCCCTGATTCCAATGCGGCCACGCCTCGCGCGGAAGCTCGGCGCCGATGAATTCGGCCGCTCTGACTACGTCTGTGTCTTTCATGATTTCTCCCCCCGAGAAGTCGTCCGGTGTGGACGCGCTGAACGTAGCGAGGGGGTCCGACAGATGGTGGCCCGGAACGCACGGGATCGACCGTCCGTCAAGGAGGTCACGAATTGGTAACAATAAATATGAGGGGTTCCTCAGGTTTCTGAAAATCCCGGTAACAGTCCCAGGCAGGGCGTTCGCGACCTACTCGCGAGTCACTTTCTCGAAGTCTCGTGAGGAAGATCACGGCCTCGAAAGTCCAGATTTCCAGGGTGCCGACAAACGTGAGGAAATCCTCATGATTCTGTGTAAACCTTGTCTTGCACGAACGCCCTGACTCCGTCGATTCTCTCGACGAATTCGCGAGCACTTCAGCCGGGCAGCACACCGCAAATCCCACCTCGCCGCAGAGGTGACCAGGAGAGGACGTACGCGTGACGATCGATGACACGACACCTACAGGAAACGGACGCGACTCGAAGGGTGGACGCCGTTTCGGCGTCGATGGGGGACAGTCCCGCACGACCAGCAAAGGTGCCCTCGTCGATTCGCTGAACAACGGCGTTTCCTACGCAATCGCTTTCGGTGGACAGGGCGCTCCCTGGCTCACCTCGCTCGAGGAGCTCAGCCGTGACAACGGCCTGGAGCCCGTTCTGACCGATCTGGTCAATGACGCAGCCGCACGCCTCGCGCCCGTCGCACAGGATCTCCTCGTGGTTCGCCCGGTCGGATTCGATCCGATCGCGTGGATGCTCGAAGCCGAGATCGTCGACGAAGAAGAAGGTGAGAAGTCGGCCGGGCCTTCCGCTGCCGCGCTCACCGCAGCTCCGGTGTCACTCCCCGGCGTCTTCCTCACGCAGCTTGCGGCGTTGCGTGCACTCTCCGCTCAGGGTCTGGATGTAGCCGGTAACCCGCCTGCTGCCGTCATCGGCCACTCGCAGGGCCTGCTGGCCACCGCTGCCGTAGCCGCGCAGGGCAACGACGACGGTGAACTTCTCGCCGTCGCACAGCTCGTCGGTGCTGCTGCCAGCTTGGTCGGCCGTCGCCGCGGCGTCATCGCCGGCGCCTCCGCGAAGCCGATGGTTGCGGTCTCGGGCGTCGATCCCGAGCGTCTCGCCGCCATCGTCGCCGAGCTTGCCGAGGGTGTTGCCCCCGAACGCGCGGCTGTTCTCGCCATTCGCAACGGCCGTCGCCGCGTCGTTCTCGCCGGACCGCCCGCTCAGCTGGCACGCGTGCAAGAGCGTTGCGAGCAGATCGAAGCCGAAGAAGCTCGCGAGCGAGAGGGCAAGAAGCGTGGCGGTTCCGTCTTCGCTCCGTCCTTCGATCCGCTCGACACCGAAATCGGCTTCCATCACCCAGCATTGGCCGAGGCCGTCGAACTTGTCGGCAGCTGGGCAACCCGTTGCGGTCTCGATGCCGACCGTGCGCGTGAACTTGCACAGGGTGTCCTCGTCGATCCGGTCGACTGGGTCGAGGCTGTCGACGGCGCAATCTCCGCCGGCGCCAAGTGGATTCTCGATCTCGGGCCCAGCGATCAGCTGACCCGTATGACGTCCTCTTCGCTGCGTGGGCAGGGCATCGGCATCATCGCCGCCGCCACCCGCGGCGGACACCGCAATCTGCTCACCCCCGGTGCTGCGCCTGAGGTCTCACGTTCGTGGAGCGAATTCGCGCCGAAGCCTGTTTCGCTTCCCGGTGGCCGCATCGGCGTCGAGACGGCGTTCACGAAGCTGACCGGTCGTTCACCCATCCTGCTCGCAGGCATGACGCCGACGACGGTCGACGCCAAGATCGTTGCCGCGGCAGCCAATGCCGGTCACTGGGCTGAGCTCGCCGGTGGCGGACAGGTCACCGAGGAAATCTTCGAAGACCGTGTCGCAGAGCTGAAGATGCTGCTCGAGCCGGGCCGTGCGGTCCAGTTCAACTCCCTGTTCCTCGACCCGTACCTGTGGAAGCTGCAGCTCGGTGGCAAGCGCCTTGTGCAGCGTGCCCGTACTGCCGGCGCTCCCATCGACGGCGTCATCGTCACCGCCGGTATCCCGGAACTCGAAGAGGCCGTTGCCCTCATCGACGAGCTGTCCGAGATCGGCATCACCAACATCGCGTTCAAGCCCGGCACCGTGGCGCAGATCCGCTCCGTGATCCGCATCGCCAACGAGGTTCCGAACTTCCCGGTCATCGTCCACATCGAAGGCGGCCGCGCCGGCGGACACCACTCGTGGGAAGACCTCGACGACCTGCTCCTCGACACGTACGCCGAGCTGCGTACACGTCCGAACTTGGTCATCTGCGTCGGCGGCGGCATCGGAACACCCGAGCGCGCAGCCGATTACCTCACCGGTCGCTGGTCTGCCGCAGCCGGTTTCCCGGCCATGCCCGTCGACGGCATCCTGGTCGGCACGGCAGCCATGGCGACTCTCGAGGCCACCACCTCTCCCGAGGTCAAGCAGCTCCTCGTCGACACGCCCGGAACACCGGATTGGGTCGGTGCCGGTACCGCCGAAGGCGGAATGGCCTCTGGCCGTAGCCAGCTCGGTGCCGACATTCACGAGATCGACAACGCGGCTTCGCGCACCGGACGCCTCCTCGACGAGGTTGCCGGCGATTCCGAGGCAGTGGCCGAGCGCCGCGACGAGATCATCGCCGCCCTCGACGTCACCGCCAAGCCGTACTTCGGCGACGTCGAGACCATGACGTACGCACAGTGGCTGCGCCGCTACCTCGAGCTGACCGTCGGCATCGACGCGGCGAAGGAATTCGATTGCGGCGCAGATCTTCAGGACGCCATCGTCGAGGCGACCTCGAGCCCGTGGCTCGACATCACCTGGCGTGCTCGCTTCGGCGAGATGCTCCAGCGCACCGAGGCGCGTCTGCACCCGGTCGACCGTGGCCCGATCCCCACACTGTTCGGCGACGCCGAGACCCTCGAGCGCCCCGAGGCTGCGATCTGCGCACTGCAGGCGTCGTACCCGGACTACTCGACGACGGTTCTGCATCCCGCAGACGTCTCGTTCTTCACCTCGTTGTGCAAGACGCCGGGCAAGCCGGTCAACTTCGTTCCCGTCGTCGACGGTGACGTTCGCCGTTGGTGGCGCAGCGACTCCCTGTGGCAGGCACACGATCCCCGCTACACCGCCGATCAGGTTTGTGTCATCCCCGGCACCGTCGCCGTCGCGGGCATCACCCGTGTCGACGAGCCGGTCGGTGACCTGCTCGATCGCTTCGAGAAGGCGACCTACGACGAATTGGTTGCTGCCGGAGCCGCTCCGGTTGCACTCGCGAGCCGTCGCCACCAGGATTCCGCACCTGGACTTCTCGACGCCGTCCTCTCCGCTCCCGACCTCCAGTGGGCCGGCCGCCTGACCCAGAACCCCGTCCGTCGCCTCGGCGACCTCGACGAGTGGAACGCAGAGTCTGCCGACAAGGCAGTTCACGGCACCACGGGGTCCAGCTTGACCGTCGTCGATTCCTCGCACGTGCTGCTCTCGGTTCCGTTGGTGGCAGACAAGTCGGTCGACATCACGATCACCATCCCCGAGTCCGTCGTAGACGGCGGCGCTCCGGTTGTCACCGAGGCAGACGCCGAGGGTGCGATGTCCGCGCTGCTGGCAGTTGCTGCCGGACAGGAACTTCCGACAGTCAAGAACGGAAAGGCCCGCCTCAACGTCGCGTGGGTTCCCGATCGCATCGCCGATCACGCCGGTGTCACCGGTTCGGGTCTGCCCACCACGCTCAGTGTCAGCGGCAAGGCTGTTCCGGACGTCGTCGTCGGAGCATGCTGGCCTGCAGTGTTCGCAGTCCTCGGCGCAGCCAAGCTCGACAGTCTTTCCGTTATCGAAGGCATGCTCGACCTGGTCCACCTCGACCACACCGTCGACTTTGTCGGTGAACTTCCCTCCGAGACAAGCATTCTCGTGGTCAATGCCGAGGTCGCCTCGGTTCTCGACACCGACCTCGGTCGCGTCGTCGAGGTCAAGGTCGAGGTCGGTGCCATGCTCGGCGAGGGCCTCGACGCCCCCGCAGTCGTCACCATGGCCGAGCGTTTCGCGATCCGCGGACGCACCGGCGCTGGCGAACTCGCCGACCCGGCTCGCGCCGGTGGATCGATCAGCGATGCGGCTGTCGACACCTCGCGTCGTCGTCGCCGTGACGCGAAGATCCTCGCGCCGGTCAGCATGGGCGCGTTCGCTCAGGTTTCCGGTGACCACAACCCGATTCACACCTCCGACAACGCCGCTCTGCTGGCCGGCCTCGGAACCCCGATCGTGCACGGCATGTGGCTCTCCGCCGCAGCGCAGCAGGTAGTCACCGCAGTCGACCCGGCCGAGACCCGCGTCCCGCCGCGCCGCCTGACCGCCTGGACCGCCCGCTTCCTCGGGATGGTTCGCCCCGGCGCCGAGATCGACGTCCGCGTCGACCGTGTCGGCATCGACCAGGGCGCAGAAATCGTCGAGGTCGGCTGCCGCATCGACGGCGAACTGGTGATGGTCGCCACCGGCCGCACTGCCGCACCGAAGACCGTCTACGCCTTCCCCGGCCAGGGCATCCAGCGCCCGGGCATGGGCCTCGACGCTCGTGCACGCTCCAAGGCCGCCCGCGACGTCTGGGAGCGTGCGGACAAGCACACCCGCAAGGCGCTCGGATTCTCGATTCTCGCTGTCGTGCGCGACAACCCGGTGACCGTCAAGGCGCGCGGTGTCGAGCACAAGCATCCTGACGGTGTCCTGCACCTGACTCAGTTCACCCAGGTGGCCATGGCCGTTCTCGGTGTTGCCCAGGTTGCCGAGCTGCGCGAATCCGGAACCTTCATCGAGGATTCCCTTCTGGCCGGTCACTCGGTCGGTGAGTACAACGCACTCGCTGCTGTCGCCGAGGTTTTCCCGCTCGAAGCACTTCTCGAGGTCGTCTTCCAGCGTGGCTCCGCCATGCACCAGCTCGTTCCCCGTGACGAAGCCGGACGCTCCGACTACCGCATGGCTGCTATTCGCCCGTCGCAGATCGGTGTTTCCGACGACGACGTGCAGGGCTTCGTCGCCGGTGTCGCCGAGACCTCCGGTGAGTTCCTCGAAATCGTCAACCTGAACCTGCGCGGCAGCCAGTACGCCATCGCCGGTTCGGTAGCCGGTCTCGACGCACTCGAGGTCGAAATCGACCGTCGCCGAGCAGAATTCGGTGGCAAGCGGGCATACATCCAGGTTCCCGGCATCGACGTGCCGTTCCACTCCACCGTCCTTCGTGGCGGCGTGGCGGACTTCCGCGTGTGCCTGCAGGACTTGCTCCCGCACGACATCGATCCGGACATCCTGATCGGCCGCTACATCCCGAACCTGGTTCCGAAGCCGTTCTCGCTGCGTCGTGACTTCGTTCAGGAAATCGCCGACCTGGTGCCGTCCGAGCCGCTGCAGGAAGTCCTCGCAGACTTCGACAGCTACGCAACGCGCACTCACGAGTTGTCCCGCATCATCCTGATCGAGCTGCTGGCTTGGCAGTTCGCCAGCCCGGTCCGTTGGATCGAGACGCAGGACCTGCTCTTCGGCGACGAGTCCGAAGGTGGACTCGGGGTCGAACGCTTCGTCGAGATCGGTCTCGGCGCTGCCCCGACCGTTGCGAACCTCGCGTCGCAGACCCTCAAGCTGCCGGGCCGCTTCGGCTACCCGGTCGAGGTTCTCAACGTCGAGCGCGAAGCTGCGATCGTCTACGGCACCGACGTCGACCCCGCCGTCGATGACGACGACGAGATCGAAGCGCCTGCCGCGCAGGCTGCTCCGGTTGCCGCGGCCGCTGCTCCGGTTGCAGCTGCTGCGCCGGCCGCACCTTCGGGTGGACCGCGTCCGGACGACCTCACCTTCAAGGCGCCCGACGCCACGAAGGTCCTGATCAGCCTGTGGACCAAGCTCCGTCCCGATCAGGTCGGCCCCGCCGACACGATCGAGGCACTGTGCGACGGCGTCTCCTCGCGTCGTAACCAGCTTCTGGTCGACCTCGGCTCCGAGCTGTCTCTCGGCGCCATCGACGGTGCCGCGGATGCCGACATGGGCTCCTTGGGAGCAACCGTCGACAAGCTCGCCCGTACGTACAAGCCGTTCGGACCGGTGCTCTCCGATTCGATCAACGATCACCTGCGCAAGGTCTTCGGCCCCTCGGGCAAGCGTCCCGGCTACATCGCCGACCGCGTCAAGAAGGTCTGGGAACTGGGCGACGGCTGGGCGCACCACGTCACCGCAGCAGTGGCTCTCGGCACCCGTGACGGCGCCAGCATCCGCGGCGGCGACCTCGGTGGCCTGAGCTCCGGCGCACTGGCCGACGCCGCAGCGGTCGACGCAGTCATCGACAGCGCAGTTGCCTCGGTCGGCTCTGCACGCGGAGTCAGTGTCTCGTTGCCGGCCACCGGTGGCGGAAGCGGCGGAACCGTCGACGCAGCCGCCCTGGGTGAGTTCACCGAGAACATCACCGGGCGCAACGGCGTTCTGGCCTCGGCTGCACGCCTGGTGCTCGAGCAGCTCGGACTGAACGAAGAAGCGGCAGTCGCGACGGTCGAGGACACCGAACTGGTCGACCTGGTCTCGGCTGAACTCGGCTCCGACTGGCCGCGTCTGGTTGCTCCGGCATTCGACGCACAGAAGGCCGTGCTGCTCGACGACCGTTGGGCAAGTGCGCGTGAGGATCTCGCTCGTATTTGGCTCGGTGACACCGCGTTGTCGGTCGAGAACTTCATCGGTGCCGGTTCCACCGTCGCCGCACAGGCCAAGTGGTGGGCCACCCGTGCAACCGACGAGGGCCGCACGGCGCTCGCCGAGGTCTACACCCGCATCGTTGATGCAGCCGTGACGACAGAATCCGACGCACCCGAGTGGGCAGGCGAGGTCGCAGTAGTGACCGGCGCCAGCAAGGGTTCCATCGCGGCAGCGGTCACGGGCAAGCTCCTTGCCGGTGGCGCAACGGTATTCGTGACCACCTCACGACTCGACGGTCAGCGTTTGGGCTTCTACCGCGACCTGTACCGCGAGAACGCTCGCGCCGGTGCCGCCCTCTGGGTGGTTCCCGCGAACATGGCGTCGTACACCGACGTCGACGCACTGATCGACTGGATCGGCAACGAGGCCACCGAGAATGCAGGCGGCGCAAAGAAGCTCATCAAGCCGGCCATGACGCCGACGATGCTCTTCCCGTTCGCAGCTCCGCGTGTCGGCGGCGAACTCTCCGACGCCGGCGCTCGCGCCGAAATGGAAATGCGCGTGCTGCTCTGGTCGGTGGAGCGCCTCATCGGCGGTCTGTCGAAGATCGGTTACGACAGCGATGTCGACACGCACCTGCACGTAGTGCTGCCCGGTTCGCCGAACCGCGGAACGTTCGGCGGCGACGGTGCTTACGGTGAGGCCAAGGCTTCGCTGATCGCCGTGGTCAACCGCTGGAAGGCCGAGCGGAACTGGGCCGAGCGGGTCACGTTGGCACACGCGGTCATCGGTTGGGTTCGCGGAACCGGACTCATGGGTCACAACGATCCCATCGTCGACGCAGTCGAAGCTGCGGGCGTCCGCACCTGGTCCACCCAGGAGATGGCGACCCAACTGCTGAAGACGGCAACCCGCGAGTCGCGGCGCGCTGCTGCCGAGGCTCCGCTCGAGGTCGACCTGACCGGTGGGCTCGCCGAGGCGAACCTCGACCTCGCCGCACTGGCCAAGGAAGCTGCCGAGGTGGCCGAGATCGCCGAAGCTGTCGACGAAGCAGTGGACGAGTCCAGCATCCTGGCGCTGCCCGCGCCGGCTCGCATCGACGACTCGGTCAAGGCTCCGAGCTGGCCCGAACTGGACGTCACCCCCGCGGACCTCGTGGTCATCGTGGGTGCCGGAGAGCTCGGACCCTACGGTTCCTCGCGTACCCGCTTCGAGATGGAGGTCGACGAGCAGCTCTCTGCCGCAGGCGTTCTCGAATTGGCGTGGAACACCGGACTCATCGTCTGGGAGAACGACCCCAAGCCGGGCTGGTACGACGTCGAATCCGGTGACCTGGTACCCGAGGCGGAAATCGCCGACAAGTACCACGACGCAGTCGTCGAGCGTTGCGGCATCCGTCGTTACGTCGACGAGGGCGCGATGATCGACAACACCGCTCCGCTGCTCACCTCCGTGTTCCTGGACAAGGATCTGAGCTTCGTGGTCGGCAGTGAGGCAGAGGCTCAGGCCTTCGTCGAATCCGATCCGGAGAACACGACGGCGACGGTTTCCGCCGAGTCCGGCGACTGGACGGTCACCCGCCGCGCAGGCACCGAGATCCGCGTCCCGCGCAAGATGAAGCTGACTCGTAGTGTGGGCGGTCAGATTCCGACCAACTTCGACGTCACCAAGTGGGGCATCCCCGCCGACATGGCAGATTCGGTCGACCGCGTCGGCCTCTGGAACATCGTCGCAACGGTGGACGCCTTCCTCACCGGCGGCTTCACTCCGAGCGAACTGCTCCGCTGGGTACACCCGAGCCTGGTCGCCAACACGCAGGGCACCGGCATGGGCGGCATGACCTCCATGAGGAGCCTGTACATCGACACGCTGCTCGGCGAGAACCGTCCGAACGACATCCTGCAGGAAGCGCTGCCGAACGTCATTGCGGCGCACGTCGTTCAGTCGTACGTCGGCGGTTACGGCGCGATGGTTCACCCCGTCGCCGCCTGCGCCACGGCAGCGGTATCCGTCGAAGAAGGCGTCGACAAGATCCGACTCGGCAAGGCGCAGTTGGTTGTTGCCGGCGGGTTCGACGATCTGAGCACGGAAGGCATCATCGGCTTCGGCGACATGTCGGCCACTGCCAAGACCGAGGACATGCATGCCAAGGGCATCGAGGATCGCCGCTTCTCGCGGGCCAACGATCGTCGCCGCGGCGGATTCGTCGAGTCGGCCGGTGGCGGAACGATTCTCCTCGCTCGCGGTGACCTGGCACTCGAGATGGGCCTTCCCGTCCTCGGTGTGGTCGCCTGGGCCGGATCGTTCGCCGACGGTGTCCACACCTCGATCCCGGCACCGGGACTCGGAGCACTGGGCGCCGGACGTGGGGGAGCGGATTCGCAGCTCGCACTCTCGCTCAACGCACTCGGCGTGAGCGCCGACGACATCGCCGTGATCTCCAAGCACGACACCTCCACTGCCGCCAACGATCCCAACGAGGCAGAGCTGCACGAGCGCCTCGCCGGGGCATTGGGACGCAGTGAAGGTGCGCCCATGTTCGTGGTCTCGCAGAAGAGCCTGACCGGTCACGCCAAGGGTGGTGCCGCAGCCTTCCAGCTGATCGGGCTCTGCCAGGTACTGAGCCAGGGTATCGTCCCGCCGAACCGCAGCCTCGACTGCGTCGACGACAAGATGGCCGAGTTCGAGCACCTCGTGTGGGCACGTCAGCCGCTCAAGTTCGGTGATCAGCTTCCGCTGCGTGCCGGCCTGCTGACCAGCCTCGGCTTCGGTCACGTCTCCGGCCTGATCGCAGTCGTGCACCCGCAGGCATTCGTCGAGTCGGTTCCGGCCGACAAGCGTGACGCCTATGTTGCTGCGGCCCAGCAGCGGACGATCGACGGTCAGCGTCGCCTCGCCAAGGCGATGTGCGGTGGCGACAGCCTCTACGAGCGCCCGGCGGATCGTCGCCTCGGTGCCGACGGAACGCCGGCCAAGGCGTCGCGTCAGCTCGAAGCGGACATGCTGCTGAGCGAGGACGCACGACTCGGCGCAGATCTGGTGTACCGCTCGAATCTGCCCGGCTGCAAGTAATAATCACGGTATGGGAGTTCTGGGTATCGGCTTCGACCTCGTGACGGTGTCGGAGTTCGCCGAGCAATTGAACAGGCCGGGAACGGCAATGCTCGACAACTTCACACCGGGCGAGCGTCGAGACGCCGTTACCCGGAGCACCGAACCGGCACGACATTTCGCCGCCCGGTGGGCTGCGAAGGAAGCAGTGATCAAGGCATGGTCAACTGCTCTCTTCGCCGGCCCACCGGTGCTGGGGGAAATGATCCACAATCAGATCGAGGTCGTCTCGGACGCCTGGGGGCGCCCCGGCATCCGGCTTCGCGGTGACGTGGCCAAACACCTCACCGGAGTGAAGATTCATATCTCGCTCACCCACGACGGGGACATGGCGGGCGCTTTCGCGGTCATCGAATCCGACCCGGAGTAGCACTGCCGGACACGAAAGAGCCGGTCTCCCAAGGGGAGACCGGCTCGTTGGCGTTCGACTAGTCCTTCGTGCGGGATTCCTTCTCGGCGACGAGGAGATACGCGATCATCAACCTTTTCAGTTCGGCGACGGCGTCGGCATGCGACTGACCGTCCTGAACCGAGAAATTGAGCATCGAATACACCACGTGGACAAGAACTTCCGCCATCATCAGGCGACGATCTCGCCGCGTACGAGGCGTCAACGGACCGAGCATTTTCGCTACGGTCTCGGCGAATTGCTTTTCGTGAATGACTCCGGTGGCCCGCGTGGACGGCGTCGACTGCATCGCCAGCCAGACCTCGCGGCGCGACGGATCCGACGTCCACAGTCCGGCCATGTGATCGACGAAACTGTTCAGGAACCGCAACCAGTCGAGTGACGGTACTTCGCCGCCGAACTGCGCAAGCTCGTGCTGGACCCCGACGAGGTCCTGACGGTTCAATTCGCACACTATGACGTACTTGTTCGCGAAGAATTGGTAGAGCGTCCCGATCGGGACGTCAGCACGTGCCGCGACCTCTTCGCAGGTGAACGATTCGAAACCGACATCGGTGAGGAGTTCCCGTGACGCTGCCAGGAGTGCGTCGAATTTACGCTGGCTGCGCTCTTGCGTCGGACGCTTGCGCGGCAGCAGTTCCTGCGGTTCTTCGAGGCTCTGAGGATTCTCCAGTGCTGGGTCGACTCGTCGCCGCGCGCGGTTACGAGTCGTGGGCTGCACGTCTTCCAGGCTATCGGTGTTTTCTGTCGAATTTGGGACTTGTGCATTATCCGGTGTCATCGGCCACCTACTTCGGCGGTCGTGATCGGTCGAAACGCACCGCGCAGGTGCGCGCACACGAGTCCCGATGCTGTTGCCACACCTCGATACTAGGTGACCACCTGTCCAGTAGCTGAAGAGGTTGCTGCGCGGTGTGGCGCAACGGCGATCCTGCCGACTCCCTACGCCCGATTCGGGCACACTGAGATTCTTCGGGCACACCGAGGTTCGATGCCGAGGAGAGGGAGACGATGACGGAAGAACTGCGAACCGCGGTACGTGAACTCATGCCGCGTGCCCATGAGGATCTGAGTGCACTTGTGGCGATGAAGTCCGTCGCAGATGCACGGCAGTACCCGCCGGAAGAATGCGCGGCCGCGGCACATTGGGTCCTGGAGGCATTCCGCGATCAGGGTTTCGCCGATATCGAGGCGATCGAGACCCCCGACGGCTCGGCCGCCGTCGTCGGTCGTCGACCAGGTCCAGGCGGTGCTCCGACGGTTCTGCTGTACTGCCACTACGACGTTCAGCCGCCCGGAAACGAAGAGCTCTGGGGCTCGCCGCCTTTCACGCTCACCGAGCGGGGTGGACGGTGGTACGGACGCGGCGCTTCGGACTGCAAGGGCAACGTCGTCATGCATCTGACAGCTCTGCGAGCGCTCGCCGCAGCAGGTGTGGATCCGAGCGCACATCTGACGATCGTCGCCGAAGGATCCGAGGAGATGGGCACTGGCGGTCTCGAGGATCTGGTGCGAGAGCGGCCCGAACTTTTTGCGGCCGACATGATCCTGATCGCCGATACCGGCAACACCGAGGTGGGGGAGCCGACGATCACGACGTCATTGCGCGGGATCGCGAACGTTGTGGTCCACGTGTCGACGCTCGAGGGTGAGATTCACTCCGGTGTCTTCGGTGGACCGGCGCCCGATGCGATCACCGCGCTGGTGCACATTCTCTCGACGCTGCACGACGGCGCCGGAAACACCACTGTCGAAGGCTTGACCAACGACCAGGAATGGGCGGGTGTCAGTTATGACGGCGATCAGTTCCGCTCCGACGCCGGGGTGCTCGAAGGGGTGCAGCTGACTGGTTCCGGTTCGGTCGCCGAGCAGGTGTGGGCTCGTCCGGCGCTGACCATCCTGGGTATCGACTGCCCGCCGGTCGTGGGTTCGGCGGCGGCGATCACGCCCCGCGCATCCGCACGCCTGAATCTTCGTGTCCCGCCTGGCACGGATCCGGCGCAGGCACAGAAGTTGTTGACTGACCACCTCCGCGCAGCGGCGCCGTGGGGCGTCCACATCGAGGTCGTACCGGAATCGACGGGATCACCGTTCTCGTCCTCGACGGAAGGAACGGGATTCGCGCAGCTGAAGTCTGCGCTGACCGATGCCTACGGCCGCGAAGTGGGGTTTGCCGGCCAAGGGGGATCGATTCCGCTGTGCAGTGCGTTGGCCGAGCAGTTCCCCGACGCGGAGATCGCGTTGATCGGCGTCGAGGAACCGCAGTGCCGCATTCATGCACCTGACGAAAGCGTCGACCCGTCGGAGATCGAGAATCTCGCTTTCGCGGAGGCGCTGTTCTTGAGCAGGTACGGGAGTTAGACCGACAGATCGCGTCGTAGCTTGGCGACGTGGCCGGTGGCCCGGACGTTGTACTGGGCCACCTCGATCTTGCCTTCCTCGTCGACGAGGAACGTCGAGCGGATGACGCCCTGGACCGTCTTGCCGTACATCTTCTTCTCACCGAATGCGCCCCAGGCTTCGAGCGTCGCCTTCTCGGGGTCGGAGAGCAGCGGGAAGGTCAGCTCTTCGGTATCGCGGAACTTCGCGAGTTTTGCTGGCTTGTCCGGCGAGATTCCGACGACCTCCAGCCCGGCACCGTTCAATTCGGCGAGGCTGTCGCGGAAGTCGCAGGCCTGCTTGGTGCACCCCGGGGTGCTGGCCGCGGGGTAGAAGTACACGATGACCTTGCGGCCGCGGTAATCGTGAAGCGAAACCTCGTTGCCGTCGGCGTCTGGGAGCGTGAAATCCGGCGCTACGTCGCCGGCGGACAATCTACTGTTCTCGGTCACGGGAATCGAGGTTAGTCGAGAAATTGCGCGGCAGGTGGGCGCGAGGGCATTCTGCTCCTCTACGGTAGAGCGAAGTGTCGGCGCGCTGCGTCCGCACAGCAGACCCGCACACAGAGCAGCAGAACACAGACAAGTTGGAGGACACGTGCCCAGGGACACCGAGAGCATCGAACGCGAGATCGAGAAGGCGCGTAACCAGCTCGCGAGCACACTCGACGAACTGACGGTCCGCACCAACCCGAAGCGGCTGGTCGAGAACACCAAGAAGACGGTGCTCGCCAAGCTCAACGAGCCGGCAGTGAAGTACGCGCTGATCGCAGTCGGTTCAGTGGTGGGAATACTCGTGGTCCGGAAGATCATTCGCTGACCCGAGTTGTCGAAGACAGAACATGAAGAAGGCCCCCACCTGGTGAGGTGGGGGCCTTCTTGCAAGTGCGCCCACAGGGACTCGAACCCCGGACCCAGTGATTAAGAGTCACTTGCTCTACCAACTGAGCTATAGGCGCTCGCTCTTGCGAGACAGAACATTAGCCGACAGGCTCAGGAGTTTGCAAAACGCGTGTTCATCGTGGTGACGATGGTTACATCGCTTCCGGAATTCACGAGTGTGGAGGGTGCGAATCCGGCCAGCGGACGGTGCTTTCCAACTGCTGTGCGACGGCGAGAATCGTCGGTTCACCACCGCTGCGCCCGACCAGTTGGACGCTCAGGGGGAGTCCGCGTTCGGAGAACCCGGCGGGCACAGCGGCCGCCGGGTTGCCGCAGACATTCCAGATCGAACAGTAGGCGGCGATCGGCAACGCCTTGCGGACTGCTGACAGAAGGCCGGTTCCTTCGAGTTGTCCGATCGGGCGTGGCAGCGCGGGCGTGGTCGGCATCAGGACCAGGTCGAAGGTGTCGAAGACCTGGTTGACCGTCGCTGCGATTCGCTCACCTTTGCGGTAAGCGAATTTCCCGACGCGCGCGGGAGCGGCTATCCGGCCGATGGACGCGAGTGCGCGCGTGCGCTTTTCGAGGAGCGCCGGATGATCGACGCGCAGTGCTTCGTCGCGGACGCCGCCGAGTACCTGCGGGAGAAATGCTGCAGTTGCGTCCGGGTACTCGGGGTCGTGTTCTTCGACGTGATGTCCCAACGCGCTCAACATCTCTGCGATCGAATGCACCGCGGCAACGACCTCCGGGGACGGGCGGACGCCCCGGACCGGACTCCGGGTGGACACTGCAATGCGAAGCGGCCCGGGCGCCGACGCGGCTGACTCGGCAAAGCTGGTGCGGAGCGTTTCGGCTGTGTAGTCGTCGGTCCCGGTGGTACCGGTTATCACGTCGTACACGAGCGCGCTGTCCTCGACGGAACGAGTGAGAGGGCCTAGCGTGCCGAGTCCGCGCCAGAGGTTGCGGTTCGGCGCGGTGCTCACCCGACCGCGCTGCGGTTTGAGTCCGAACAACCCGCAGAACGCCGAAGGCAGTCGGATGGAACCGCCGCCGTCGCCGCCGATTGCCGCTGCGACCATGCCCGACGCGACGGCCGACGCAGATCCTCCGCTCGATCCGCCCGTGGATACGCCGGTGTCCCAAGGGTTTCTGGTGTAGCCGTTTGCAGCAGTCTCCGTGAAGGGCCAGATGCCGAACTCGGGCATCGTCGTCTTGCCGACGATCACCGCGCCGGCTTCGCGCAACCGCCGGACGACCTCTGAATCGGCCGATGCGATGCGAGTTGCTGCCGCACCGCCGTACGTCGTCGGCGTTCCGGCGACGTCGTTCTCGTCTTTGATCGCGATCGGGACTCCGTGCAGTGGGCCCAGGCTGTGGCCGTCGGCCTGGCGCTGATCGAGACGTGTCGCTTCGTCGAGCGCTTCGTCTGCGAGAACCCGCACAAAAGCATTGAGCGTCGAATCGAGGCGTTCGATACGGCGAAGTGTGTTCTCGGTGAGCTCGCGGGCCGATAATTCTCCTGACCGGATCAGAGCGGCCTGACCCGCAACCCCGGCAAATGCCAGCTCGCTGCCCGGTGTGGTTTCGCGCTCGGTCATCAATCCTCCAGGCCGTGGTTCCGATAACTGTGAAGTCTATTCACCACAACCTGTTCACCACGACACAAAGAAAAATCCCCACCTTCCGAAGAAGGTGGGGACCTTTGCAAGTGCGCCCACAGGGACTCGAACCCCGGACCCAGTGATTAAGAGTCACTTGCTCTACCAACTGAGCTATAGGCGCTCGCTCTTGCGAGACAGAACATTAGCCGAATCGCCGGTTCGGGAGCAAATCGCCAGGTGGAGGCGTCACCGCTGTAGTCCGATCGGAGGAAATCCGCTGAAAGCGGTAACAAAACGGACGGTTCGGAGCGATTGATACTTGAACGTTACTGACGGCGTGGCCTTTCATGACCGTTGGTAACGAGCGCGCCTGGCATCATTGGTGCAGCGCAGTCATACCGCAAGTCCCACTTGCCTTCCGGTAAGTGGGATTCGCATGTGACGCGGAAGTTAGTCGGAGAAATTGTGAAGCGGAGTCGAACGATGAGTCGTCAAAGGTGGGGTCTGTCCGTGTGCGGGGGGAACGGTCGAGCGTCGAAGGGCGCGGCGATGATCGCGGCGTCTCTCGGTGCTCTCGTTCTGATGACCGCGTGCACGTCGGGCGGCAAGGACGTCAGTACCGAAGGGTCGGCGCCGATCGATTCCAATCCGCTCACCGAACTCATCAAGCCGAAGCTCACCTCGACCGCTGCCGACGGCGCTGTCGGCTTCTCGCCGGGCGACCCGGTCAAGATCAACGTCGCTGACGGCGCTCTGTCCGACGTGACGATGGTCAATCAGGACGGTAAGGCAGTTGCCGGCGCGATTGCTGCCGACGGTGCGTCGTGGACCACCACCGAGCCACTCGGCTACAACCGCAAGTACAAAATCGAGGCCCGCGCATTCGGATTGGGTGGCGCAAGTACGACGGTCACGTCCTTCACCACCAGCGCACCCGGCAACGTCACCAAGCCGTACGTCTTGCCCAACGAGGGTGACGTGGTCGGCATCGGTCAGCCCATCGCGGTGCAGTTCGACGAGAACATCCCCGATCGCAAGGCTGCCGAAGCCGCGATCACCGTCACCACGACTCCGGCCGTCGAAGGTGCGTTCTACTGGGTCAACAATCGTGAGGTCCGTTGGCGTCCGGAGAACTACTGGGCACCGGGCACCAAGGTCGACGTGAGCGTCAACGTGTACGGGCGCAATCTCGGCAAGGGAGTCTTCGGGCAGGAAGACGCCAAGAGTTCCTTCACCATCGGTGATGCCGTCATCGCCACGGCGGACGACAACACCAAGCAGGTCACTTTCCAGGTCAACGGTGAGACTGTCATGACCATGCCCACCTCCATGGGCAAGGACAGCACTCCTACCGACAACGGCGTCTACATCATCGGTGACCGCTTCGCGAACATGATCATGGACTCGTCCACGTACGGCGTCCCGGTCACCTCGGCGCAGGGTTACAAGACCCCCGTCGACTGGGCGACCCGAATGTCCTACAGCGGTATCTTCTTCCACTCGGCGCCGTGGTCGGTCGGGCAGCAGGGCTACTCCAACACAAGTCACGGCTGCCTCAACCTGAGCCCGTCCAACGCCAAGTGGGTCTACGACAACACCAAGCGTGGGGACATCGTCGTCGTCAAGAACACCGTCGGCGGAACGCTCTCCGGCACCGACGGCCTCGGTGACTGGAACATCCCCTGGAGCGTCTGGAAGACCGGCAACGCGGACGTCTGAGTGCGTTCCTGAAGCGCTGAACGCCAGAATGCCCCCGACCGTCCGGTTGGGGGCATTTCTGCATCTGTACACCTTTTGTGAGCGAAAGTGCCTCTCGGTCTATCTGAGGCGACGGGAGGTACGTTCGCTCGGCGTCAGCGTCGACCGAAGGCGTCCACTCCGGTCATTTCAGCGGACAGCGCCCACAATCTGCGTGCGTCGTCGCGATCGGTAGCCCAAGGTTTCACTCCGCCGACGCTCATGTCATCCGTCTGCGCCATTTGCGGCAATTTCCAGCTACCACCATGTGAGCGAAAGTGGCTTTCGGTCTATCTGAGGCGACGAGAGGTACGTTCGCTCGGATAGGGGCTGGCGCACAAACCAAAAGAACCCCCGAAAATGTCTTTCGACATATTCGGGGGTTCCGCTTGGGTGAGCGACGGGACTCGAACCCGCGACAGCCAGGATCACAACCTGGTGCTCTACCAACTGAACTACGCCCACCATTGCCTCGGCCACCGGTTTGACCCGGCTGCTTTGACGAAAGAGATACTAGCGCGAAAGTCGGTCAGGAAGCCAATCGGCAGGTCAGGCGGGACCCAAGCCCTCTACGACGGCTGCGATCTCCGCGCTCGACGGTCCGGGCGCCGCGACGAATGCAGTGCCGCGGTAGTACTTGAGTTCGCGGATGGATTCCTTGATGTCGGCGAGTGCCCGGTGGGCGAGACCTTTTTCGGGCTGGCCGAAGTAGATTCGCGGGTACCAGCGGCGGGAGAGTTCCTTGATGGAGCTGACATCGATCATCCGGTAGTGCAGGTATGTGTCCAGCGCCGTCATGTCACGCGAGATGAATCCGCGGTCGGTGGCGATGGAATTACCTGCCAGGGGAGCCGTACCGGCGACGGGAACGTGCTTGCGGATGTACGCGAGCACCTCTTTCTCCGCCTCGGCGAGGGTGACCGTCGACTTACGAACCTCTTCGGTCAGCCCCGACTTCGCGTGCATCTTCTTCACGACGTCGGGCATCGCAGCCAATGCGTCGTCGTCGGCGTGGATGACGATGTCCACACCTTCGCCCAAGATGTTCAAGTCGCTGTCGGTCACCAGAGCCGCAATCTCGATGAGTTTGTCCGACTCGAGTCGCAGCCCGGTCATTTCACAATCGATCCATACCAATTTGTCCTGCACCAGGAACACAGTAGTGCGCGCGGGCGCGGGATAAGGTCTGCGGTGGAAACTCGACGTGTGTAAGACGGCGTTCGGGTGATGACAAGAACTTCGCCGCATTGCAACGAGGAGGGCTTTTCGATGACCGTGGATCCGAAGGACGGAGCCGCGCCGCTGACGCCGGCGGAGAAGGCGAAAGCTGCCAAGGCTGCCGCTGCCGAAGCCGCTCGGATTGCAGCTGAAGCCGCTGCGGCAGCTGAGGAAGCCGAGAAGGAAGCGGCTGCCGCTGAGGCCGAAGCATCGGCCGGAGCCACCCCCGCCACCCCCGCTGCTCAGGCGCCGTCGGGTGCTGCAGCTGAAATCGCGGCGGGCTATTCATCCGAGGGGCGGGCACTCGAGCTCGGCTCGGTGGTGATCGACGGAGTGGCAGATCCCACCGCGCGGGTGCGGATTCCGTTGGCGACGATCAACCGTCACGGTCTGATTGCCGGTGCGACGGGTACCGGCAAGACCAAGACGTTGCAGGGCATCGCCGAGCAGCTGTCCGCCGCGGGTGTGCCAGTGGTGATGGCCGACGTCAAGGGCGATCTCTCGGGTCTGTCGAAGGCAGGGGAGCCGAGCGAGAAGATGAAGGCTCGCGCAGTCGAGACGGGCGACGATTCGTGGACTCCCGCTGGGATGCCAGTCGAGTTCTTGTCGTTGGGAACGGACGGAATCGGTATCCCGGTGCGCGCGACCATCACCAGTTTCGGGCCGATCCTGCTCAGCAAAGTGTTGGGCCTCAACGAGACCCAGGAATCGACTCTCGGACTGATCTTCCACTGGGCCGACACTCAGGGCCTGGCCCTGCTGGACCTCAAGGATCTGCGTTCGGTCATCGCCCACCTGACGAGCGCTGAGGGCAAAGCGGATCTGAAGGGTATCGGCGGAGTTTCCTCCGCGACGGCGGGGGTGATTCTGCGCGCGTTGGTCAACCTCGAAGCCGACGGCGGTGACACCTTCTTCGGCGAACCGGAACTCGAAACCGAGGACCTGCTGCGTGTCGTCGGCGGTGCCGGTGTGATCACGCTGTTCGAACTCGGTGCCCAGGCCGCGCGTCCGGCAATGTTCTCCACCTTCCTGATGTGGGTGCTCGCGGACCTGTTCCAGACGCTGCCCGAAGAGGGAGATCTGGACAAGCCGAAGCTGGTGTTCATCTTCGACGAGGCGCACCTTCTGTTCGCGGACGCGTCGAAGGCCTTCCTGCAGCAGGTCGAACAGACGGTAAAGCTGATTCGCTCCAAGGGCGTCGGCGTGTTCTTCTGCACGCAGCTTCCGACCGACATTCCCAATTCGGTGCTGTCACAGTTGGGCGCGCGCGTCCAGCACGCCCTACGCGCATTCACGCCCGACGATCAGAAGGCGCTCAACAAGACCGTCCGTACCTACCCGAAGACCGAGCACTACGACCTGGAAAAGGCACTGACTTCACTCGGCATCGGTGAAGCCATCGTGACCGTGCTCTCGGAAAAGGGTGCGCCGACGCCGGTGGCCTGGACCAAGATTCGTCCTCCGAGGTCGCTGATGGACACCATCGGCAACGACGCGATCAAGGCGGCAGCGTCGTCGAGTCCGCTGAATCAGAAGTACGGCCAGACCATCGACCGCGAGTCGGCGTACGAAAAGTTGACGGCGAAGGTGGCCGGTGCTCCGACGGCGGATCAGTCCCTGGATCTTCCGTCGCTGCCCGATCTGCCGCCACCGCCGCCGGCCGAACCTGAGGGCCCCAACATCGCCGAGCAGATCCTGGGTAACTCGGCCGTGAAGAGTTTCCTGCGTTCGGCGGCTTCGGCTGCGGGACGCGAGATTTCGCGAAATATCTTCGGTACCGGTAGCCGTCGCAAGCGCTGAGGCTTAGGCGCCCGCGAGGTCAGATGCCGACCTCGCGGGCCAGCAGGTCGTTGATCGATTCGCGCCTGATCAACGGCCGCGCAATCCCGCCCAGCACAGCGACGACCGGTGGCCGGCCGACGCTGTTGTAAGTGGAGGCCATGCTGTGGTGGTATGCGCCCGTACACGGCACTGCCAACAGGTCACCTTCATGTAGGTCGGCGGGAAGCCTTGCTCCGACGGCGATTTCGTCGCCCGATTCGCAGTGCCGCCCGGCGACGGTGACTTCCTGGAGCGGTGCGCTCGAATGCCGGTTCACCAATTCGACGTCGTAGTGGCTGTCGTACAACGACACCCGAGGGTTGTCGCTCATCCCACCGTCGACGGAAACGAAGGTTCGACCGCCGCTGATCGACTTGATGTTCTGTACGCGATATAGCGTGACTCCGGCGCGCGCGGCGATCGCTCGGCCAGGCTCGAGCACGATTTCGGGGCGAGGGAAGCGGTTTCGGGTGCACGCGTCGTCGAGAGTTTCGTCGATGACGTGAGCGAGGCGGGTCAGATCCAGTTGGGCGTCTCCCGGCATGTATGCGATCCCATGGCCACCGCCGAGATCGAGTTCGGTGAGGATGATTCGATGCGTGCGTCGTATGTCGTCCATCTGTGCGATCATCGTCTCGATCGCGGGGCGGAAGAGTTCGGGATCGGTGATCTGGGAGCCGAGATGGCAATGCAGGCCGATGAGTTGCAGGTGCGCCGCGTTGGCGACGACGGATACCGTACGTTCCAGTTCTTCGGAAAACGCTGGTAGGCCGAACTTTTGGTCCAAGATGCCTGTGGACACTGCCTTGTGTCCGTGTATGTCGATGCCGGGTGTGACTCTGATCAACACCTTCTGTCGGTGGGTACACACCGACGCGAGCCGTACCGCTTCGCTGGGGGAGTCGAGGACGATCCGGCCCACACCCGCGTTGACCGCCGCCCTCAGTTCGGAAACCGATTTGGCATTGCCGTGCAGGATGATTCGGTGGGGGTCCACGCCCGCGGCGAGCGCGACGGCGAGTTCACCGGCGGAACAGACATCCACCCCGAGTCCCTCGTCGGAGACCCAGGTAGCCATCGCTCGAATCATCAGTGCCTTGCCGGCGTACACGATCTCCGAGTCGGGGAAGATCTCTCGATACGTGCGGCAGCGGTGCCGCACGTCCGCCTCGTCGACGACGTACGTCGGTGTGCCGTACTGGTCCGCGATCTCTTCGAGGGAGACGTCGCCGATGCAGACACGCCCGCTGTGGTCGTGGCGAGTACTGATGGGCCACAACGCAGGATCCATACGCGGTGTCATTGCGCCGCGTAGGGAGGGGAAGATTTCGAGTAGCGTCACGTCGATCTCCTGAAGGTGACCCGCCGTGTTGCGGGCTACCTTCAGATCTACTCCCGAAGATCACCGGTGGGGCGGATCTTGACGCTTACTTGACGCGCCGCCGAACGAGGTTGACGCGGCCCTGACGTCCTCGACTTACTGTGCTCGCCGGCGCTTCCATCCGAACCAACCGAGCACCGCGAGCAATGCCACCGCGGCGCCTCCGCCGATGACCGTCGATCTGTCGGCGGACACACCAACGGACGGAGTTCCGCCGGAGCTCGGGGCGTAACCGGCGCCGTACACGGACTCGACCGCCGCTTGGATGTCGAACCCGGTTTCGGTAGCCGGCCCGCAGCTGTACCCCTCGTGCTCGGCGTCGACGTCGTACGGCGCAGAAACGAACATCAGCTGCTCGGTGCCGAGCACGTAGCTTGTGCCACAACCGTTCCCGTTCGCGAGTGTCCCCACCGACGTCACCGATGCCAGATCGCCTTTGTAGACCCGGCTGACGTCGAACAGGTAGGTGTCCTCGAACCCGTCCGAAGTTTTCTCCGTCGGAGTCCCGAGGAAAACGGTGCTGGAGACGCTCACGGCTTCTTCCGGGGTAGCCGATGATGCGCACGAACATGCATTCGCTGCCGTGGGCAGCAGTAAGGGCAACCCTCCGGTCAGAAGAAGGATTGCCCCGACTGCCAGTGTTCGTCGCATCGCCATTAACCGACTATATGGTCTGCTATGGCCTGCTCTGAGAAGTTTGCGTGAATCAGCCGCCGAGCTTCTTGTAGAACGTGCCCACGATGGGCGCAACGACGGCACGCGGGCTGTAGCCGCCCGCGACGGACATCGCCTTGCTCAAGATGCCTGGTACGACGCGCATCTTGTTCTCGGCCAGGCCGTCGAGCGAGACCTTGGCGGTGTACTCGCTCGAGATCCAGAAGAAGTCCGGGACGAGCTTGTCGACGATCGACGCTTCGGCCGGGTCCGGGGTTTCGGTGCGTACTGGGCCTGGGGCGAGCAGGGTGACGTTCACTCCGGTGCCCTTGAGTTCACCTCGCAACGATTCCGCGAAGGTGTTCACGAACGCCTTCGTGGCGGCGTATGTCGCGTTGTTGGGGATCGGCATGTTTCCGGCCGCGGACCCGACCATCAGGATGGCTCCGGACTTGCGTGCGAGCATGCCGGGCAGCACGGCCAGCGTGAGATCGTGCACTGCAACGGCGTTGAGCTCGACCTGGTCGCGCTCGTATGCCGGGTCCAGCTCGGCGATCGGCCCGAAGGTGGCGATACCGGCGTTGTTGCACAGGATGCTGATGTCGCGGCCACCGAGTTCCTCGACCAGAACGGCACGCGCCGCGCTGTCGGAGAGGTCCGATGCACGGACCTCCACCTCGACGCCGTGCGCGGCGCGAAGCTTCTCGGCGAGGACCTCCATGACCTCGCCACGACGGGCAACGAGGATCAGGGAATGTCCGCGTGATGCCAGATCAGCGGCCAGTGCCTCTCCGATGCCGGAGGAGGCGCCGGTCACTACGGCGCGGGCTGTGGTTGTGGGTGTCGGCAGGCTCACGATCAGTCAGCGTAGCCGGTCAGATCTTCGCGGCCAGTCGTGTGCCCTGTTCGATGGCACGCTTGGCGTCGAGTTCTCCTGCCACGTCGGCGCCGCCGATGATGTGGGTCACCACGCCCGCGACGGTCAGTTCGTCCACGAGATCGCGAACCGACTCCTGCCCGGCGCAGATGACGATGGTGTCGACCTCGAGAAGTCGGGGCTTCTCGTGCTTCTCACCGAAGGTGATGTGCAGGCCGGCGTCGTCGATGCGCTCGTAGTTGACGCCCGAGAGCTCGTGGACGCCCTTGTTCTTGAGGGCCGCCCGATGGACCCAGCCGGTGGTCTTCGCGAGGCCGGCGCCGATGCGTCCTGGCTTGCGTTGGAGGAGGTAGACCTCCCGCTCGGAGAGCTCCGGTACCGGAGTGGTGAGAGCGCCCGGGGCCATTTCGGGTTCGGTGACGCCCCATTCCTGCTTCCACTCCTTGAGATGAAGAGTGGGGGAAGTGGGGTGCGTGAGGAATTCGCTCACGTCGACGCCGATGCCGCCGGCGCCGATGACGGCGACGGACTTGCCGACGGGCTTGCCCTCTCGGACGACCTCGGCGTAGGTCAGCACCTTCGAGTTCTCGATGCCGGGGATCTTGGGAACGCGCGGCGTCACGCCGGTGGCAACCACCACTTCGTCGAAGGATCCGATGAGATCTGCCGGTGTGACGCGGGTTTCGAGCTTGACCGTCACTCCGGCCACGTCCAGCATGCGGGTGTAGTAGCGAATGGTTTCGGCGAACTCTTCCTTACCCGGAATGAGCTGTGCGATCCCGAACTGTCCGCCGATCTTGTCCGAAGCCTCGAACAACGTGACCGAATGACCACGCTGAGCAAGATTGAGTGCTGCGGAAAGTCCGGCAGGACCGGCACCGACGACGGCGAGGTTCTTGGTCCGCCGAGTGGGGGAGAGGATCAGTGTGGTTTCGCGGCCCGCGCGCGGGTTGAGCAGGCAGGAGACCTGCTTGTGAACGAAGGCGTGGTCGAGGCAGGCCTGGTTGCAGGCAATGCACGTGTTGATCTCGTCGGACGCTCCTCTCTCGGCCTTGTTTACCCAGTCGGGATCGGCGAGCATCGGCCTGGCCATCGAAATCAATTGTGCGTCACCGCGGTTGAGGATCTCTTCGGCGGTCTCGGGCATGTTGATCCGATTCGAGGCGGCTACCGGAATGTCGACGTGCTTCTCGAGCTTGCTTGTTATGTCGACGAAGGCTGCTCGGGGAACCGAGGTGACGATGGTGGGGACCCGTGACTCGTGCCACCCGATGTCGGTGTTGATGATCGTGGCGCCGGCGGCTTCGACTTCCTTTGCCAGTGAGACGATTTCATCCCAGGTCTGACCGCCCTCGACCAGGTCTGCCATCGACAGCCGGAACACGATGATGAAGTTCGGGCCGACAGCCTTGCGTGTGCGTCGCACGATTTCGACTGCCATGCGTCGACGGTTCTCGGAACTGCCGCCCCACTGGTCGGTGCGCTTGTTCGTGCGCTCGCAGAGGAACTGGTTGATGAAGTAGCCCTCACCGCCCATGATTTCGACGCCGTCGTAACCCGCGGACTTGGCCAGGCGCGCGCAGCGAACGTAGTTGCGGATCTGCCAACGCACCCCACGGCCGGTCAGCTTGCGCGGACGGAACGGGTTGATGGGCGCCTTGATCGACGACGCGGAGACACTGAAAGGCTGGTAGCTGTAGCGGCCGGCGTGCAGGATCTGCATGGCGATCTTTCCGCCCGCGTCGTGAACCGCCTTGGTGATCCGGCGGTGACGGCGCGCTTCGATGCGGTTGGTCAGCTTGGCACCGAAGGGCAAGAGCCAACCGGTGCGGTTGGGCGCGTAGCCGCCGGTGATGATCAAGCCGACACCGCCACGAGCACGTTCGGCGAAGTACTCGGCCAAGCGGTCGGTGTCCTTCGCGCGATCTTCGAGGCCGGTGTGGATCGATCCCATGACGACGCGGTTCTTCAGCGTCGTGAATCCGAGGTCGAGCGGTTCGAGCAGGCGGGGGAACTGTGTATCCGTCATGACTGAAGATGTCCTTCCGTGGCGTACTCGCCGGTGTCTTCGATGGCGTACTCGCCAGTGTCTTCGATGGCGTACTCGCCAGTGGGCAATGCGTCCAGAACTTCCTGGCACCAGTCGGTGAATCCTTCTTCGACGCGGATACCGCCGCGAAGTACCAGGTACTGGTGCAGTGAAGAGCCGGAAAGTGCTGCTGGATTGGGGAAGTCACGCTTTTCGATGAGTCGGTAGACGTCGAGGCGGGCGGCGTGGCCGTCGCGGTGGCGAGCGACTTCGCGTCGTAGAGCGGGGAGATCGGCGTGCGCTGCGGCCCTGATCTTGATGGCCAACTCGTTGCGCAGGTGGTTCGGTTCGGACGGCTCGGCGATCCATCGGGTCAGTTCGGCGCGGCCGGCATCGCTGACGCGGTACATCTTCTTGTCCGGTCGGCCGTCCTGCGCGATGGCCTCCACCTCCACCCAGCCTGCCTCGTCCATTCGCTTGAGGACTCGGTAGATCTGCTGGTGCGTCGCGCTGTGGAAGAAGCCGATCGACTTGTCGAACCGGCGTGTGAGGTCGTATCCCGACGCATCCTGTTCGGACAGGGAGACGAGCAACGCATGTTCGAGTGCCATGGAAAAAGTATCTATGCACTCAGGTGCGTATGCAACTAAGTGCGTACTAACTTGGGTGCATAGAACGTCTTGTATGTCGACTTCGGAGAGAGGCGCCGAGTCGCCCGCGCGCAGTTAGGCTTCGCCGTATGAGCGCCGAGTCCACGAGCATGCAGGCCGAGCCACCCGCAGGCATCGGTGGTGCGGCCACGAAGAGTCAAGTGTTCGCGTGGGGGCTGTGGGATTGGGGATCGGCAGCATTCAACGCCGTGATCCTCACGTTCGTCTTCTCGGTCTATCTGACCGACGCGGTCGGCGACGACCTGCCCGGCACGATTTCGGCAACTACGTGGCTCAGTTGGGCTCTCGGAATCGCCGGCTTCTTCATCGCGATACTCGCCCCGATCACCGGACAGCGTTTCGATGCGTCGGGTAAACGCAAACTCTCGCTCGCGATACTCACCGGCATCACCGTGCTCTCGATGGCGGGTCTCTATTTCGTCGAAGACAACTACCGCTACCTGTGGCTCGGATTGGTTCTGCTCGCAATCGGTTCGGTGATTTTCGAACTGGCCGGCGTGCCGTACAACGCCATGATGCGGCAGGTGTCGACACCGGAGAATCTGGGACGAGTCTCCGGCTTCGGCTGGGCCATGGGATATTTCGGCGGAATCGTGCTGCTGTTGCTGTGTTACTTCGGGTTCATCGTCGGCGACGGCGACACTCGGGGATTCCTGGGATTGACCACCGACGGCGGCATGAACATCCGGATGGTGGCACTGCTGGCTGCAGCGTGGTTCGCGGTCTTCGCGATTCCGGTGTTCTTCAAGGTTCCCGAGTTGCCCAGCCCCGCGGTCGATCCGGGAGCGTCCAAGGCCGGGTTCCTCGACTCCTATCGGGTGTTGTGGCGCGATCTGCGCGAACTCTGGAACGTCGACAGGCGCACGATCTGGTACCTGATCGCAAGCGCACTCTTTCGTGACGGTCTGGCGGGCGTGTTCACCTTCGGAGCCGTGTTGGCTGTCAACGTCTACGGAATCAGTGCGGCCGACGTCCTGCTGTTCGGTGTTGCCGCCAACGTGATTTCCGCAATCGGTGCATTGGTGGCCGGACGCTTCGACGATCGGATCGGACCCAAACAGGTCATCACCGTCTCGCTGGCGTCGATGATCGTGGTCGGCGCGATATTGATCGCGGTGTCCGGGCCGGTGATGTTCTGGATCTTCGGTCTCGCGCTCTGTCTGTTCGTCGGGCCCGCTCAGTCTTCGGCACGAACCTTCTTGGCACGCATCACCCCGCCTGGGCGTGAAGGTCAGATGTTCGGCCTGTATGCGACCACAGGCCGAGCAGTGTCGTTCTTGGCGCCGACACTGTTCGGCCTGTTCGCTTGGCTCTTCGGTGCAGACCGTGCCGGCATCATCGGACTGCTGGTGGTTCTCGGCGTCGGCCTTGCCGCATTGTCGATGGTGAAGGCGCCGGAAGGGGACAGTGCGATCCCCGTCAATCCTTGAAGTAGACCAACTGGTGTGTCGTAGCGAGCAATGCGCCGTCACTGCCCCAAATTTCGGCCGACTGATCGAAGTATCCGTTTCCGAACCGTTGGGTCCGCGCCGTTCCCAGCACGGAATTGTCTGCCTGTGCGGTCAGCGTCTGAGCGTCGGCGTGGAAGTAGATGGTCATCGAGACCGTTCCGGCCGGAGCCATCTTGCCTCGGCGCAAGAAGACTCGTGGGAAGAAGACATCACACAGTGCGGTCAGCGACGTGAAGTCGAGAGCGCGTGCCGGTTGATCGCGCACCCAGAGTGTCGTGGTCGAGTCGGGATGCTCGCCCGACTCCAGATCGGGGATCGCACCTTCGACAAAGCGCATCTCGTAGTTCTGTGCCCAGGCGATGAACTCGGGGAACGGCAGCAGCGCAACGTTTTCGGCCGACGGAACTTCCGGCATCGTGATCTCGGTAGACGACCAGGTTTCACGCCTGGTACCGAACACTGCCGTCGCGGTAGTGGCGACGGTTCCGTCCTGAGACAGTTCGATGGACCAGTGCTGCGTCGAGCGGTTGGTACGCACCGGCCGGGCGGAGATCTCGAAGGCGCCCTCGGTGATCGGACCGGCAAAGTTGACGGTCAACGACAGCGGATCGCCGAGGCGTTCGGGGTGCTTCAGTACAGATTCGAGCAACGTGGCAGCGGTGACGCCGCCGAACGGCCCGACCATGTTGTTGTACGCCGGATTGGTTTCGCCGGTCGACAAGCCGGCGGTGAGTGGCGTCAATCCGACAGCGGTGTCGAACGGATGGGGTGGTGCAACGGTCTCGGTCATCGCAGAACTCCTGGTGGTGGAATCAATTCGGCTCTATGTATGACAACATACATAGAGCCGAATTCGTCGCGACGATCAGGATCCTGCACGTGCGAGGATTGCCTCGGCCAACTCTTCGGCTCGCTCTTCCGGAATCCAGTGACTTCCGCCGTCGAGCACGACGAACTCGTAGGGAGCGTCCACGAATTCACCACAGCGTTCTGCGCCTGCGCGGCCGAGCGCTGTGTCGCCGGTGCTCCAGACATACGTGGTCGGCACGGTGGTGCGATCGATGTCGCCGAAGTCGCGAGTCATCGCGCGGTACCAGTTCAAGGCGCCGGTGAGCGCGCCCTCCCCGCTCATGACACGAATGTGCTCGTCGGCGAATTCAGGATCGATCTGGCCGTCGAACATGGCGCGCAGCCGGCGGAAGTTGTCCTCCGACAACACTTCCTCGGCTTTGCCCTCCTGTCGGAGAAGTCCGATGTACGACGAGCGTTGCTTCTGGTCCTCGTCCTCGCGGAGTGCCCAACCGAAGGCGGTGGGGTGGGGGACCGAGATCGCCGTCAGGCTGCGGATCCGGTTCGGATGGCGACCGGCGACCTGCCAGGCGACCGCCGAACCCCAGTCGTGGCCGACCAGATGCGCGTCGGACAGGCCGAGTGCGTCGAGCAATCCGACGACGTCGGCTACCAGATGCTCGATCTTGTAGGCATCCACCCCTTCGGGGCGCGCGCCGGCGGAGTATCCGCGCTGATTCGGTGCGATCACACGGTATCCCGCCGCGGTGAGCAGTGGTGTGACCTTGCCCCAGGATGCGGCGCTCTCCGGGAAGCCGTGCAGCGCTACCAGCGGAATGCCGTCGTCCGGGCCCGAGATCAGTACGTCGAAGGTGAGGTCGCCAACGGGGATTTCGTATGTACTCGTGGAAGACATGACTCTCACCGTACGTCGAAAAGGTGAACCCGAGGTCAGTTTCGAGGTGGATTCCAGGTGGCCATTCCGAGCATGATGACTCGCAGTTGCTTCTCGGCTCGTGTGATGACGGCGGCTTCGTCGCGATACCCGGCCGTCCCGGCGTCCAGCAGTTCGACGACAGCGCTGAACATCGTCGAGACGATCAGGTCGGCAGCCATTTCCAGATCGTCCGACGACCAGCTTTCCAGTCCGGCAATCCTGGAGAGGTCGATGGTCAGTTCGCTGACGAACAACCGCATTTCAGTGGCTATCGCACGTCGTACCTCACTGACGCCGCTGTAGCGTTCGCGGCAGAGGAACCGAAACTGTCGCTCGTGTGTATGCACTTGTCGCACAAGGATGCCCAGTGACGTAGCGGCGTCCTTGGTGCTGGGATTACGCCTTGCGTCGCGCAGCATCTGGCGCAACATGCGCATGCTCTCTTCGACGAGGACGACACCGACGTCCTCCAGTGAAGCGAAGTGGCGGTAGAACGCCGTCGGAACGATCCCGGCTTCCCTGGCTACCTCTCGCAAGCTGATTCCGGCGAAGCCGCGATCGGCCGAGAGGTCCATGGCAGTGTCCAGGAGCGCTTGGCGTGTGCGTTCCTTCTTTGCAGCACGACTTTCCGGTTCCCTGTTGTCGGGTTCCCTGCGCTCTGGGTTCACCGGTCCGGCCTTCGTCACGACGTCGAGTGTAGGTACAGGCATTCCGGCTCCTTTCGGCAACTCGTGTAACTCGGATCACATTCTTGTTGACATGTACTTGTGTGCACCTGTCACACTATCTTCGGTGAACATTTGTACACTGAATTCACGCAGTCGGGGGAAGCTAGCCCAGCAATCGGTACACCCGGCAATCGAAGTACGAGGAGGGTCATGACAATCGCATCTGCTCCTGAGAACACGACACCGAAGTCCACACCTCGGCGCGGACTGTCCTTGGTGGGACTGATCGAAGCCATGGCTGCTCCACATCAGATCGATCGGTACCTCGAGTTGGTCAACCCGATGGCGACCGTTCGTGACATCCGCGCGCAGGTTGTCGCCGTCGACCATCCGACCGCTGACTCCGTCACTCTGACGCTGCGCCCGACTCGCCAGTGGCGCGGTTTTCAGGCGGGCCAGTTCGTGCAGTTGGGCGTGGTGATCGACGGTGTTCGTCACACTCGCTGCTACTCGCCGGCCGGTGGCGCGTCTACGCGCAACGGGCTGATCGAGCTCACCGTGAAAGCGCATCCCGGTGGCCTGGTGTCGCAGTATCTGTACGCCAACGCGGCGCCCGGACTCGTTGTCAGCCTCTCGCAGGCAGACGGTGTGTTCTCCCTTCCCGTCGACCGCCCGCGTCGGGTGTTGTTGATCAGTGGCGGCAGTGGAATCACCCCGGTCATGTCGATGCTTCGGACGCTGGTGGAGGAGGAGCACTCGGGCGAGATCGTGTTCGTGCACTACGCGAACACCGATGCCGACGTGGCATACACGCGCGCGCTGAAGACCATCGCCGAGCAGAACCCGAACGTGAAACTGGTACTCGTGTACACCGAAAGCGGTGGAGGTGACCTCGAAGGTTTCTTCGATCGCGGGCACCTCGACGCCGTGGCTCCGTGGATCGCCGATCCGGACACGATCGACGCCCAGGCTTATCTCTGCGGGCCTCCCGGTCTGATGCGGGGAGTGCGTGAGGTGTTCCGTGAGGTCGACGTCGAGCACTTGCTCAATACCGAGGAGTTCGCGCCGGCGGTGGCCGAGCCGGGTGAGGCCGGCGGCGAGGTGTCATTCACCAAAAGTGGGGTGGCGGCCGAGAACTCCGGCGAAACACTTCTCGAACAAGCAGAAGCTGCGGGCCTCAATCCCGAATACGGATGCCGGATGGGAATCTGCTTCTCCTGCACCTCCGTCAAGAAGGCGGGTCGTACCCGAAACGTGCGCACCGGTGAGACAGACGACGAGCCGGACAAGAAGATCCAGCTGTGCGTCAGCGCTCCCGTCGGCGACGTCACCGTCGACATCTGAAGTCCCATTTTCCACACGACTGTCTGGAGACCGACATGTTTGGACTTTCACTTCCCACCCTCCCGTTCCTCGGCAACGGTTCCGATGCGAAGGACGACGCTCCCGTCGTCCTGACGTACGAGCAGGTCGAGGAGATCGGCCGTGAGTTGGACGCATTGCGTGATCGCACCGTCGCTTCGCTTGGGGCCGAAGACCGGGAGTACATCTACAAGATCATCAAGGCTCAGCGCGGGTTCGAGGTCGCAGGTCGCGGCTTGATGTACCTCGGATTCCTACCGCCGGTGTGGCTCGCGGCAGTCGGTGCGCTGAGTGTGTCGAAGATTCTCGACAACATGGAGATCGGCCACAACGTCATGCACGGTCAATATGACTGGATGCGGGAACCCGGGCTCAATTCCGAAGTCTTCGAATGGGATACGGTGTGCCCGGCCGACCAGTGGCGCCACTCGCACAACTACATGCACCACACGTACACCAATATTCTCGGCAAAGACCGTGACATCGGATACGGCATCCTGCGTATCGACGACGCGCAGAAGTGGAACCCCTATTACCTCGGTAATCCGGTCTGGGCCTTTGCCTTGATGATGCTCTTCGAGTGGGGTGTGATGATGCACGATCTCGAGATCGAGAACGTCATCCAGGGCAAACGCAAGTGGCACGACGTCAAGCCGCTTCTGAAGGGCTGGTGGAACAAGGCGGGCAAGCAGGTCCTCAAGGACTACGTCATCTTCCCGGTTCTGACGGGGCCGCTGTTCGTGACCACTCTCGCGGGGAACGTCACCGCCAACCTGGTCCGAAACGTGTGGACGTACTCGATCATCTTCTGTGGCCATTTCCCCACCGGCGTACAGAGCTTCACCGAGGACGAGACGGCCGACGAGACTCGTGGTCAGTGGTACGTGCGTCAGATGCTCGGCAGCGCCAACATCGAGGGAAGCCCGCTCTTCCACATCATGTCCGGCAACCTCTCGCACCAGATCGAGCACCACCTGTTCCCGGACCTGCCTGCGCATCGTTATCCGGAACTCGCTCCCCAGGTGAAAGAATTGTGTGGGAAGTACGGTTTGCCGTACAACACCGGTGGGTTCTTCAAGCAGATCGGTTCGGTATGGGGCAAGATCTTCAAGCTCGCTCTTCCGCCCGGTTTGGTCAAGTCGAAGACCCCTCCCGGTGTTATCGTCGAGCGCCAGCGAACTGCAGCCTGAGAGGCACACACTGATGGTCGGGAAATTCGAACGCCGCAAGGACACGGTCCAGGAACTGACCGAAAGTGCAGCCAACCACGTGGGCTCCATCGCGATGATCATCGCCGGGGCTGTTCGAGACGTGACGCGCGAGATCGGTGACTGGGTGTCCGACGGAATCGAGATGCGTGAAGCAGCGAAAAAGGCTGCGGCTGACGATCGTTCGGAGTCCGTGACCATCGAGCACGACGAGACCGATCCACCGGAAGATTGGCGTTGATTCCAACTCTTCGATCGCCGAGACAGTAAGGCCGACGGCCGGATCGCCCAACCGCGAGCCGTTTCGCCTGAACGACCACGTTGCCCTCCGTCACAGATGACGGAGGGCAACGTGGGTTTCGTGGACTGTTTCGGCGGCCGAAGACGCGGATCGAACACCGATCACAAGTGAGGTCCTAAGCAGCGCTTCCGAGGCTCGCCGAGTCGAAGCTGCCGAGCCCGGTGCTGCCGAGACCGCTGCTACCGACCCCGCCCAATGCGAGCGCATTGCTGCTACCCGCGCTCAGTAGCTGGACGATGATGTTGATGACGATGGGGTCGCCGGTGAGCGGAATTGTAGGCACAGGGGGACCTGCTTTCTGTTTCGAGATGTGGTGAGCAAGGTGAGCGGCGACGGGATCGTCGACGTGGTCAGGCGGGCTGTTTCAGCCACTTCCGGTGCTGCCGAGCGACACGATAGAGCCGTTGCCGAAGCCGAGTGCTCGGGAGAGTGAGCCGAAGTCGATGACCAGGCTGCCCAGGGTGTGCTGGTTTATCACGGTGGTTCCTGTCTGTGCCGCGACTTTGTGATGCGAGCGGGTAAGTCGATCAGGGAGCAGGCGTCGTGGGAGTTTCGCCGCCGCCGCCGCCAATCGGAGAGTTGTTGGTGTAGAGGAAACTGCTGCCGGCGTTGAACATCTGTAGGACGGTGTTCAAGACGACGGCCAAAGCGCCTGTGGTTGGTGCGGCGATCATGTGCTTGCTCCTGGTTTCAGCGGTGGCGACGTGGTGGTCACCGTGGTCACCGCCATCACAGTGTCAGGCGGCTTGGAGCGGGCCCTGCGCGAGAGATTCTCTCGCACAGGGCCCGAGATTCGTCCTAGGAGACGCCGCCGCCATCCGTCGAACCCGTGCCGGTGCTGCCCGCGTTGAAGAGCTGCAGGATGGTGTCGAAGAAGGCACCGAGGAGAGCGTTATCCTGGCCGTTGATCATGTGTTTCCCCTTAATTGTTACTGGTTTGCGCGGTGATTCGCACCACACTTTTATAGCCCGGTTCGGAGCGGAAAAGTGGGGTCCAGGCGCCACACGTGGACAGCTAATAGCGAGGATGTGAGTGTTCACATTTTCGCTGGACGATTGTCCACATCAGTGCTTGCGAAAGTCAGAGAGATCATGGCAGCGCGCAGTTTGAGCAGTTCAGAGGGCAGGGCCGGATCCAATCCGGTCAGGGTTGCGATGCGCTTGATTCGATTGTCGACGGTGTTGGTGTGCAGGCCGAGCGCCGACGCGGTGCGCTGACGATGCTGGCCGTTGGCGAGATGTATGGACAATGTCTGCAGCAGTTCCGGATTGCCGTCGAGTGGCCTTAGAAGATTGATCAAGCTGTCGCGGCCTGCGCCACCCCGAGTGAGTTGATACTCGAGCGCGAGGTCTTCCATTCGGTACGACCGCGCCGGCAGTCTCAGGCGCCGCACGAGTTGCGCCAATTCGTGAGTGGTTGCTTGGGCGGCGGCGATATCTCGTACCGCGGCGTTCTCGGCGATTGCTGTGATCTCCACCCCGACCGTTGCGCGTGCACGTTGGATGACCTCGCACACTGTTCCCCAGTCGGGTGTGCCCTCGATCAGGACCAGACCACGTTGCGGTGCAGGAGCTTCGAGCAGTGCCGACCCGAAGTGGGCCGCGATTTTCGATTGAGCGACGGAGAGGTCACGGTAGGCCTGTATGCGCTGGTGGTTGCCGTTGCGTGCTCCCGGGCGGATGGGCGGCAGGTTCACCAGGAGCCGCAGGACGAGATAGCGGGGTGCGAGTTCAACGCCCATCTGCAACGCAAGCTGGGTGGGATCGTCGCCGTCCAGCATGGCTTTCACGAGAGCGCCGGCGGAGTATTCCCCGAGTTGGGAGCCAGCTGGAAGAGCCGAGAGATAGCTGATCGAGATGAACGAGTGAAGCCGCTGCGCGAGTGCGAACAAGAACTCGTTGAGATCCCCGAGATTGGCGGAGTCCTCGGCGTCGGCCCGGCTGAGGATGAGGGTGCGGAAAGTGCTGATGCCCTCGTTGGTCAAGTTGAGGATCGCGCTGAGTGGCACGCCTTTCAATGCTTGTTGGACGGTCATCGTGTGAATGCCGTCCAACTCTTGGTCGGTGGGAAGTTTGCGGTGATCCAGCAGCTGGATCCCCACTTGGAGCCCCTGCACGATCACCGCAATCAGTTCCCGACGAACTGCCTCCGTTTGGAGGGAAGTCAACGTCGGGTTGGCACGGGACAGGTGATCTACGAGATCGCTTGCCAGTGGGATGACGTCGTTGACCGCTGTGGAGGCGGGCTTGCCTCCCAACATGAGCGGTCCCGGGTTGTTCAGCAGCGCTGGGGACATGGGTGGCCTCCTCTAGACAGGTGCGTCGCCTGGCACAGGCACCCGGAGGCTCGGCGCGTTACGAAGCGGGGTACACGCTGAGGCCTTGTTCGGGGACATACTCGCCGCTGAAATTTGCGGATCGAATTGCGCCAGGCGTTGTGATTTCTACCACATGAACGATCGTCCAACTGTGAAATGGACAAATGTGAAGATAAGTCCATATGCCCCACGCGCTGCGGACCTAAACAATCGTCCACTTACGGTGTTTTTCGACGTCAGAGCGGAAAACGGATTCGGAGGACATCACGAGTTCCGTCTGGGATCATTGCCGGCGCCTACGGTGCTCGTCGCGGGCGATTTGCTCAGATCAAGCTCGAGGGCCCTGGGTCCTCGCGGACCCAGGGCCCTCGAGGCCTAGGTATTGATTCGACCAGTCCGATGTACGGGAACCGGTTCAGGGTGAAATCACCCCTTTTTGTACTGCTGTCTGTATTGCGGAAATCTCTAGATGACGCCCAGTGAAATCATGGCGTCGGCCACCTTCACGAAGCCGGCAATGTTCGCGCCGTGCACGTAGTCGCCCGGCTTTCCGTACTCGGCAGCGGTGTTGATGGTGCGCTTGTGAATGCCGCGCATGATTCCGGCGAGACGCTCGTCGGTGTACTCGAAGCTCCAGGAATCACGCGAAGCATTCTGCTGCATTTCGAGGGCGGAGGTTGCAACGCCACCGGCGTTGGCCGCCTTGCCGGGCGCGAAGGCTACGTTCGCGTCACGGAAGAGCTGGATGCCACCGGGGGTGGTGGGCATGTTCGCGCCTTCGGCAACGGCCTGAACGCCGTTGGCGATCAAGGTCTTTGCGGCATCTTCGTCGAGCTCGTTCTGAGTCGCGCAGGGGAGTGCGACGTCGCACGGCACGTCCCAGATGGAGCCATCGGCGATGAACTCGGCATGCGGAACTGCGTCGGCGTACTCGCTGATGCGGCCGCGGCGAACTTCCTTGATCTCCTTGAGGAGGTCGAGATCAATGCCCTTCTTGTCCACGATGTATCCCGAGGAATCCGAGCAGGCGATCGCGACGCCGCCGAGCTGGTGGATCTTCTGGATTGCGTAGATGGCGACATTGCCGGATCCGGAGATCACGACGTTCTTGCCTTCGAGGCCTTCACCCTTTGCCTTGAGCATTTCGGCGACGAAGTACGCGACGCCGTAGCCGGTGGCCTCGGTGCGAACCTGCGATCCGCCCCAGGTGATGCCCTTGCCGGTGAGGACGCCCGACTCGTACGTGTTGGTCAGCCGCTTGTACTGACCGAACAGGTAGCCGATCTCGCGACCACCGACGCCGATGTCGCCGGCCGGAACGTCGGTGTATTCACCGATGTGACGCTGCAGTTCGGTCATGAAGGACTGACAGAAGCGCATGACCTCTGCGTCGGAGCGGCCCTTGGGATCGAAGTCCGAGCCACCCTTGCCGCCGCCGATGGGCAGGCCGGTGAGTGAGTTCTTGAAGATCTGCTCGAAGCCGAGGAACTTCACGATGCCCAGGTTGACGCTGGGGTGGAAGCGCAGGCCGCCCTTGTAGGGGCCGAGTGCACTGTTGTACTGCACGCGGAAGCCACGGTTGACGTGAACGTTGCCCTGGTCGTCGGTCCACGGCACGCGGAAGATGATCTGGCGTTCCGGCTCGCAAAGCCGCTCGATGAGTCCGGCGTCGGCGTAGCGGGGGTGGCGTTCGAGCACTACGTGAAGAGACTCGAAGACCTCTGCGGCGGCCTGATGGAACTCGGGCTCTCCTGCATTGCGAACCAAAACCTGATCGTAAATCTGCGCTACGCGGTCACGTACGGACACCGCTCACCTACCTCGTTGTGAGAACTCTTTTACATTTCCGTTACATACTAGGCGCCTTTATTGCTGTATCGGACAACTGTCCTGTGAAGGTGAAATCGGACACAGCTGTCACTTGTGTCAGTTGAACGGGCGATTTATAACAATTTGCTCAGCTTTCACTCTCTTAACACAGTCCAAATGGTTTGCTTCTGCGGTCGGGGATCACTGTGCCTGTGGTCCGAACGGGAGTCGAAATGATCAGAGGGGCTGCACGTGCGTAATAAACACTCCATGTCGGCGATGTTGTCGATAGGCGTCGTCACGATTGCCGCGACGATTGCCGCAGCACCGTCTGCGTCGGCGATCGGCGGACCGTGTGGGTCGGGAGGAAGTGGTTCCGCCGGATCGATGACGGGTTCGCTCGGTTCGCTGACCGGATCACTTGGCAGTGGTTCCGCCGGTACCGGCTCCCTCGCCAACGCGTTGCCCTGGATCACCGGCGCGCCCAACGGTGCTCTGCCGGTGCTGACCGGCCGCACCAAAGCGATCGAAATGGTCACTGGCCCAGGCAGTCCCAACAACACGATCGAGCGGTTCAACGTGTCGGGAACCGACCTCGGAATCATGTGGGACAACGGTCTTTCGGGGCCGGATCACGACGTTCTGATGGCATTCGGCGATACGGTTGGCGACTGCGACACCCCGGGTGACGACTGGCGCAGCAACGTGTTGTTCCGCAGCAACGACACCGCCATCGCCGACGGCATGAAGATCGACAGTTCTCCTTTGGACGGCCCCAATCATTCCAAGGAGATCATTCCGGGATTCGGCATTCCGGGCGAGTTCACCACCATCCCGACCGCTGGAATCTCTTACGGTGGTGTGCAGTACATCAGATTCATGTCCGTTCGGTCGTGGGACGAACCCGGAGCCTGGACCACCAACTACTCGGCTCTGGCTTTCTCCACGGACAACGGCGAGAACTGGGAGCTCGATCCGGCGACGGTTCGCGCGAACACAGAAGGACTCGGTATCCCGGGGATTCCGGCGGTATCACCGATCAATTCCAACTTCCAGCAGAGTGCCTTCGTCGACGGACGCGATGGTTACCTGTACGAATACGGAACTCCCTCAGGTCGTTTCGGTAAGGCGGTCCTGGCGCGAGTGGCCGGCGCCGACATCAGAAACCTCGGCGCCTACGAATACTGGGACGGCTCCGGTTGGAGTCCGCGAGATACCGATGCCGTTCAGGTCATCAAGGCACCGGTCAGTGAACTTGCCGTGCAGTGGAACGACTACCTGAACAAGTACGTTGCCATGTACACCAGTGCCGAGGGCAACCTGGTGATCCGTCAGGCCGACCAACCGCAAGGCCCGTGGAGTGGTACGCAGACCCTGTTGAGTGGAATCACGTTGCCCGCGTTGTACGGCGGATTCATGCACCCGTGGGCGAGCGGACAGTTCCTCGAATTCGTCGCGACCACGTGGGACCGTTACAACGTCATCTACATGCGGACCGATTTGAACGGACTCCAGATGGCGTCATCGGATTCGCGCGATCGTCCTGACCCCGCGACCACCGGTGAGGCTCGCGTCCTCGAAGTCACGATGCCGGAAGACCGCTAGCCCGAGCAAGATTCGACAACTGTGGCCTGCAACTCGATCGAGTTGCGGGCCACAGTTTTGTGAGCGTTGATTTCGGTGATGCTCAGAGAATGAAGAGCATTTCCTGATACGTCGGGAGTGGCCAGTGATCGTCGGCGACGATGGTTTCGAGGAAGTCGGCCGCTGCACGTACCTCTGCCATGGCGGGCAGGAGTGCGTCCTGTGCGTGCTTGGCCTGATCGAATGGCGACTCGCCGGCGTCGGTGTCGATTGCTGCGCGCAGGGCCGCGAGCGCTGTGCGCAGAGCCGCAACGGGCGCCGACACTTCTTCGAGCGGAGCTGAATCCGGTTCGAGGCCGGCGGACTTCAGTGCGACGAAGTTCTGCGCAACTTCCGTCTGGTGGCGCACTGCAGCCGGAAGGATCAGCGTCGTACCGATTTCGGCGGCCAGGCGTGCCTCGACGCCGATGCTCAGTGCGTACTGTTCGAGTCCGACCTCGTAGCGACTGTGCATCTCTCGGTGGTTGAAGACCTTGTACTTCTCGAAGAGTTCCATCGAGGACTCGGTGATCAGTTCAGGAAGGGCGTCCAACGTCGTGCGAAGGTTCGGCAGGCCGCGAGACTCGGCCTCGATCTGCCAGTTCTCCGAGTAGCCGTCGCCGTTGAAGACAACCGCACCGTGGTTGGTGATGATCTCGGTGAGCAGATTCTGGACGGCGGTGTCGAAATCGGCGCCGTCGGCGACCGCGGCCTCCAGTTCGGTGGCCATGTAGTCCAAGGCCTCGGCCATGATCGTGTTGATGGTGACCATCGGGCCGTTGACTGTTTGCAGCGATCCTGGTGCGCGGAACTCGAAACGGTTGCCGGTGAAGGCAAATGGGCTCGTGCGGTTGCGGTCGCCCGGATCGGTCGGCAGGACGGGAAGGGTGTCGGCTCCGATCATCATGGTGCCCTTGTCCTTCGACGATGTTGCCGCGCCCTTGGCGATCTGCTCGAAGACGTCGGCCAGTTGATCGCCGAGGAAGATCGAGATGATTGCCGGGGGAGCCTCGTTGGCACCGAGACGGTGATCGTTGGTTGCCGATGCGACCGACGCGCGCAGGAGGCCGGCGTATTTGTGGACGGCCCGGATGACTGCGGCGCAGAATACGAGGAACTGGGCGTTGTCATGCGGATTGTCGCCGGGGACAAGCAAACTGCCGAGTTCGGAGTTGCCCAGCGAGAAGTTGACGTGCTTGCCGGAGCCGTTGACACCGTCGAACGGCTTCTCGTGGAACAGACATTCCATGCCGTGCTTCTTGGCGATGGTTTTGAAGGTGGTCATCAGCAACTGCTGGTGGTCAGCGGCGATGTTGCCTCGCTCGAACATCGGGGCGATTTCGAACTGGCCGGGCGCAACCTCGTTGTGCCGTGTCTTGGCGGGGATGCCGAGTTTGAACAGTTCCCGCTCGGTGTCCATCATGAATCCGAGCACACGTTCCGGGATCGCCCCGAAGTAGTGGTCGTCGAACTCCTGGCCCTTGGGCGGCTTTGCGCCGAAGAGTGTTCGGCCGGCGTTGAGGAGGTCGGGGCGGGCGAGGAAGAAGTGTCGATCGATCAGGAAGTACTCCTGCTCGGGACCGCAGAACGACACGATGTGCTCGGGGTCGTCGTGGCCGAACAACTTCAGGATTCGTTCGGCGTGGAAACCCATTGCCTGTTGTGAACGCAGCAGGGGAGTCTTGTGGTCGAGCGCTTCGCCGGTCATCGAAACGAACACGGTCGGGATACACAGTGTGTTGCCGTTGGGGTTTTCGAGAACGTAGGCCGGGCTCGTGACATCCCAGCCGGTGTATCCGCGAGCCTCGAATGTGTTGCGCAGCCCGCCGTTCGGGAAACTCGAAGCGTCGGGTTCACCTTGGATCAAGGTCTTGCCGGCGAACTCCGCCAGTGCACTGCCGTCGCCGACCGGCTCGAGGAAGCTGTCGTGCTTCTCGGCCGTCAACCCGGTCAGTGGATAGAAGACGTGGGCGTAGTGGGTTGCGCCTTTCTCCAACGCCCAGTCCTTCATCGCCGACGCGACCGCATCGGCGACCATGGGATCAAGCGGTTTGCCTTGCTCGATCGTCGCCATCACCGACTTGTAGACGAGCTTGGGCAGTCGCTTCTGCATGACCACCTTGTTGAAGACGTTGGCACCGAACACCTCGCCGGGTGTCTCGTCGGTGGTGAAACTGACCACCGGAGGTGTGTAGGCCTCGACGTCCTTGATCGCTTGCAAGCGAACTGCATTTCCACTCATGTGCTTACCCCTCGCCCGGGCCCAGGGCTGCGCTGCTGATTGCGAGCCCGACTTCGGCAAACCCTACGAACCTCCGGTATCGGGGGTGTTTCGTAGATATTGCGCCTGTCCGCAAACTTCGAGTCACAACGGAAATGTCGATCTGTCGGAGGTCTACGGCAGACTTCGAGCCGACGGGCTATTGCAGGACAGTCGAATCGGAGAGTCTTTGTGATCAGGGTGTTGGTGCCAACAACGGTGGAGCAGGGCGATCTCGCGGAAGTGCTTCGGTTGTATGACGAACTTGTCACCGAGACCCGAAAAGAGGACGGCTGCATCAATTACGAGTTACTGCAGCGCACCGACAATCCCTGCGAGCTCGTGTTGGCGGAGGAATGGGAATCGCAGGAGCACCTCGACGCCCACACTCATACCGAGCACTTCGTCAGGTTGGTTGAGGCGCTGGACAAGCTCGAGACGGCAGCGCCGGCGCAGATCTTCACGAAGGTTCTGTAGCGGCGGAGTCCGGTCTCAGTGCTCGCTCAGGCGTCGAACGAACATTCCGGAGAGCCTCGAGCGTCAACTAGGCGAGCCGTTCCGACACACGCGGAAACTGGTTTGCATCGACACGCCAGAATCATCGTAGGTCCGTCGAGTCCGATGTAGGACAGCGCCTTCGGGCTTCAGCCGGGCCTTGTGCCGGTGTCGGCCGCCCTGCACGGGCGCTCTATACGGTCACGTCGGAGTAGGGCATATGCTCTGACACCCAAGGAAATACGACTTCCATGAGTAGCAGCACCACCGCGACCAAGAGAACGATCGCCAGCAGGGCCTTCACTGGTCGGGGGCCGGGGAGCGCGCCCCAGAGGTAGCCGTACATTCATTGCTCCTGGAATGCCGCGGGCATGGTGCCCGAAGTCTTCGAGATTGTTTCGACGAGAACCGCGTGGACGATCAAGCGTTCGCTGTTCGAGTAGAGCGGATGGCACGTGGTCAGTGTCAACATACTTTCCAGCGTGGCGTCGGGCTCGGCCCAAGGGCTTCCGGGCAGCGGGTTGACGACCGCAACATCCCCGGGCACGGTGATGTGCCGCCCGAGGAGATGGGCGTAGTCGCCTTCGGAAACCCGATCGGCTTGCTCGGGATTCAAGCAGGCTTTCGCCGCAGCGCGACGTTCGGGCGAGGCCTGGTCGAGCGGGAGTAACCGGTACGTCATCCACTGGGACTCGGTCTCCACGACGACGGCATCGCATGCATCGAGTCGATCCAGGTGTTGGAAGACTGCGCCGGAACCATTGCGGTGCCCGGCGAGCGCGAAGTTTCCGGCTTCGCCGGGCATCTGCGAGTCCGGGTAGTGGCCGGGGCCGGCCCGCAGGTCCTCGTTGCGTGTGCCCTCGACGATTGCGTACGCGGCGCCGAGTGTGGGGAAATGCACGCGCGCGAATCCCTCGCCGAGCACAGGGATCAGCGGGGACACCGGCTGACCGTCGATCGCTCCTGAGGCTTCGGGGACTTCGGCCCAGGATTCCTCCAGACTGTTGTTGAGCTCGTCCTGCAGCCGCCCTGAGACGATATTGGTCCAGAACGCCTCATAGATGACGAACAGCAGGACGACGACCCCGGCCGTGAGGAGCAGTTCGCCGATTACCTGGCCTGCGCCCGGCCGCCGACGCCCTGGAACTTTGGTATCGCTCACGGACCAGGGTCTCCTCTTCACAGATCTACCGAGCTAGCCGATGTGTCGAATTGGTGCCGTATCGAACTAGCTGCCCGCGTTGATCGTGGCGCTTCCGGTACCGCCGAGGAGATCGTAAAGGAGTACGGACAGGCGACCGAGGCCGTCGATCGCGGCAGAACCAGTGGTCTCGATGCCTTCGATGACGATCGGGAACGGGAGGAATGACATGGTGTTTCTCCTTCGAGGGGTGGGCCGCGGGGGCGGCCGCGAGATAGATACGTCGTGACGGTGAAACAGGGCGGGGGCGACCAGGCGTAGGTCGCCACCCGCCCTGTTTCGGTATTCCTGGTTGGGAGTTACTCCTGGCCGGGTGCACGCTTGCGGTTACGCAGGGTGAGCCATGCGCCACCGCCGATCAGCGCCAGCGCCAGACCGGCGAGCCAGATGACGTTCGCGCCGGTTACCGGCAGGGACGATGACTGGTCCGGTTTGGCCTGAGCAGGATTTCCCGGAGCAGGCGTGCCCGGAGCACCGTTGTGTCCACCACCGTTATTGCCGGGAGTGTTGTTGCCGGGAGTCGACACGTCGGTGCCTGGTCCTCCGGGTACCTCAGAGCCCGGCCACGTCGGGATTTCCCACGGCGGCAGCGGGATCGGGATCGGGATGATGATCAGCCCATTGCTGCTGGTTTTGTTCTCGAGTCCCAGGACCACCGACTTGTTTGCTTCGCCGGTGAGCTTGACGGAAGTTGCGGTCGGTTGGCCGTCGATATTCGAGACGTCCGCCTTGCCTTCCTTGACGCCCCAGATCACTTCACCCCACTTGACGTTGGTGACGTCAGTGTGAGCACCGGTTTCTGTAAAAGTGATGTCGGTGTTCAGCGGGAACTGGACCCGGCCGTCGATGACGGCTGCGTCGCACTGGGCGGTCGGAGTGACCGAAGCGCCCGGTCTGACATCGAGAACACAAGACCGCGCCTCATTGTCGATGTCCGTCCACGTAGCCGTGACCTGGAAGATCGTGGATCCGTCCTTTGCCACCTGGCTGCCCTTGGGGCCGGTCACGATCTTGTCGATATCCACCTCGGTGGTCGGGATCGGGCGGTTGTGGATCTCCACCACAGCCTTCTCACCGGCTACCGCCTTGACGGTGTCGCGGTATTCGGCGTCACCGGCATCCGCGGACACGTAGTAATACGGCCGCGCCCAGTCGATACCGGCCAGGGGCTTGGGGTCGACCTCGGAGAAGGTGATCACGGTGTTCCGCGGCACAACCTCGTCGGACGTCCAGCTCCAGTCGTTTCCGGCATCGAGGGTGATGGTCTGGCCCACTGCCGGGAAATCGGTTCCGGCGGGGAGCGCCGGATCGATTCCGTCGATACGGACTTCGAACTTCGTGCTGTCAGGCAGGTCGGCCTCGGGGGCGCGGACGGGGTTGCCGTCAGCGTCGAGGATGAACTTCGTGAATTCGACCGATCCGAATTTCCACAGCGCCTCGTTCGACAGCGTGATCAGTCGACCGTCGGTCGGGTCGTCGGAGACTATGCCCGTCGCGGTGCCGTCGAGGTTCGAATGCAGCCACGATTCGCCTTCCGGGCTGGTTCCCCAGGAGATGGTGCCCCACTCGACTCCGTCGACATCGGGACGGCCGGTCTCGGTGAAGGTCACCTCGGTGCCGACGGGGAGGTCGACGCCGAGCGGTGTGGTCTGTCCCTGCTTGACGCTCAGCACCTGGGTGCGGTACTCCACACCGTCGCGCCAACGCGCCTCGACCGTGAACTCCACGTCGTCGCCGATGGCCTCGGCGGCCTCACCGCCGACCTGCTTTGCGATGCGCAGAGTGCCGTCGTTGACGTCGACGAAGTTCGACACCTCGATCTTGCGCAGATCCTTGCCGATGGTCACCACGGCTGCGTTGTCCGGATTGATCCTGACATTCCCGGAGTATGCGGGCACGCCATAGGCGAGACCGTCACCGTTTGCCGGAACCAGCTCTGTCAGTGTGACTTCGGTGCCGCCGGGCAGGTTCTCGCCGAACGGAACCGCGGTGCCGTCGGACGGAAGAGACAGTGTCTTGCTCTGCGGTTTGTCGTCCGTATCGAGCCAGGTGGCAATCACGTCGAAGCTCGCCGGTACGGCCTTGTCGAACGCCTTCGGGCCCGTGAGTTTCTTGCTCACTTCGAAGGTGCCTTGCGTGATCGTGGCCTCGTTGGTGACGGAGACCGTGTTCGCCGACGCATCGGCGCCGATGGTGAGCATTTTCGGGTTGATCACCGGCTCCGACCAGGTCACGAGGTCGGTGTTCATCGGTTGTACCTCGGTGAAGGTGACTTTCGCTCCGATGGGCAATTTGCCCAGGTCGTAGTGCTGACCGTCCTTCAGAGTGAATTGACGCAACTCGTTGCCGGCGGCGTCGTCACCAAAGGCGATCTCTGCGTTGACGACGAAAGCCTCGAGTCCCGTGCGCGCTCCGTCACCGATGACGGACTTGGTGATCCGCGCCGATCCCAGACTCGCTTTGTTGAGCAGTGTGACACCGACATTGCTCTTCGGTGTGATGGTCACCAGCGCCTCGGTGCGGTCCCCGTTGAGCGTCACACCCTCTGACGGGCGGAACGTCCCTCTCTCGAAATACACACCGTCAACGGTGGGGAGGTTGATCTCGGACAGTCGGATCTGCCAGCCGGTTCCGCGGGGGTTGATCCCACTGACCGGTGTCCCGTCAGCCTTCACCTTGATCTCGTAGGAGCTCACCGGGGCGTCGGTCGCTGGGTTTTGCCCGGGGGCGAACTCCTCGACTTTCACGGTGAACTCGGTGTCTTGCGGGAATTTCTCGGAGAAGGGAGCGATCTCCTTCAGCAGCGAGAACGAGCCCCGTGACACACCTTGACCGGTGCCGCCGCCGCCCCATTCCTGCTTGACGCTCTGCGACAGCGTCTGCTTGCCGGCATAGGTGAGGGTGTTGGCGTATTCCGTGTCGCGCTGGTCGAGTCCGCCGCTGCTGGTGCACAGGGTGTAGCTGACGAGGTACTTCGTCTGACGGCTGTAACCGTCCGCGTCACGCGGGAGAGTGAGATCGAAACCGCCGTCGGCGCGCGCCACCGAGGTGGCATCGGTGATATCGCGTTTCTTGTTGCCGTCGAAGAAGTCTTGCGCGACGACCTTGAGATTGAGGTTGCTCTTGAGATCGCCGCCGATTTCACACACCGTCATGTTCGGTGAGAACCTGTCGTTGATGACCGCCGGTTCGGTAAGGCCCTCGAGATCGTGTCCGGAGATTTCCACGGTCCAATTGAGGGTGGTGCCTGCCGGCTGCTCCACGCCGCCGACAGTCTGCGACGTGGTGTTGATCGCGCCGTTCTTGCCGCTCGTGAACCCAGGCCCCTCAGTCTTTCCCGTGATCGACGTCTTGTTGACGACCGCCGAGTTGGTGAGATGGTCCTCGGAGTCTGGCACCTCGGTGGTGGTCAGGCAGGTCCGGTACGTGAGGTAGTAATACTGCTCTTCGTTGAACGTGTCCGGGTTATCCACAGTGATCGCCGCGGTGAAGGTACTCGCGCCGGCTACTGCGCCGATGGGAGCAATGGTGAATCCTGCGGCAGGAGTGCGGTAGTTGGGTTCGTTCTCCCGACCTGGGAGGTAGTCAGACTTCTCGATGACTACCTGCACGCCCGAGGCACAGACCGCATGGGGGCCGCCGAAGGTGTCGGTGATGTCGATCTTGTGGTTGTTGGCGGCAATGTCGGTGCCCGGAACCACAATCGTCCAGACGGCTTCCATATTGCGCTTACCGCCGTCGAGGTAGCCACCCTTCCAGGGCTCGGTCTGCGGCGCATAGTCCTGTCCCACGCCATCCGAAGCCACCGTGTTGTCACCGATCGTCACGGAGTTGGTGTACTGAGTCCCCTTGAGATCCACCACGCCGCTGGTCGTGCATGAGGTGTACTCGATGCGGTAGAGCTTGTTGCCCTCGAAGGGCGCGCCGTTGTTGATGTTGATGGTGACCTGATCACCCGCGTCGGGTTGAGTGACGGTGACGCCGCCGGGGGTCTCTTTGAGATCGCCCGGGCGACCGGACCACAGCTTCGCGTTGAGCAGGCTGCCTGCACACACCTTCATGTTGTCGGAGAGCTCGTCGCTCAGGGTCACCGAACCGGTGTTGCCTGCGTCCAACTTGGCCAGATCGGCGCCGGGGATGTCGATGGTCCACCGCACTGACTGCTTGTTGTCCTGGAGTTTGCCGGACTTCGTCGACTCGCCGATTACGCGGCCGTCGGTGATGCCGCCCGTGCCGGGCAGGTCGACCGGCGTGACCTTGTTGTTGATCGTGAAATCCACAGTCTCTGACGTGGTGTACTCGACTGCCTTCGTGTAGACGAAGAAATCGCCCTTCACCTCGTCCGGCCGATCCGCCACAGCGTCGGAGAGCACGCAGGTCATGAGATTGGTGGAAGCAGCCAGACCGCATGTGCCCCAAACCGTCCCATCGTCGCCCTCCAGCGCGATCGTCGGGTTGGACTGAAGCTTCAGCTCGCCAGGGAATTCAATGGTGAACTGGTCGCCCGGCTGCGGACTCGCGCTTGACGCGTCCCAGGTGCCCCGCACAGTGACGGAGTCCCCGACCGTAATCTGCTGGTCGTTCTTTCCCTCGACCTGGACGTCGGTGATTTTCACATCGATGCCGGGATTGACTCCGCGTGCGGCCAGTCGCTGCGCCGCCACAGAAGTCGTAGACGGGTGCGCCGTGGTTGTGATCGGCGGTTTCGCAGAAGTGGGTGACTCCGACGTGGAAGTAGGCGGCGCCGTCGTTTTCAGTGGCGCCTCCGTCGTAGTTGCGGGCGGCTTCGTTGTGGTCGGAACTGTTGAGGTCGGAACTGTGACGGTCGAGGTCCCGACGTCATCTGCTGAGGCAACCTGGACGAAAGAGAACGACGATACGACCAGCGCCAGGACCGCAACGATCATCCCCAAAGCTGCCCACCGAGACACCACCCCCTCCCCGGCACGGCGTGGGAAGACACGGTTACGCATGACGAACACCTTTCGTTCAGAACACATGATTTAGGCCCCGTTTCCGGGGCCGTCGAATAGCGAAACGGGACCTTTGAGCAGCTCTGGAGCCTGGATGCGAGCGTTGGTGATTCTCAGGCGACCTATTGCGGAGCCGAACAGTTGGTAATCGGACCTGGTTGGCGCCAGCGCAGACCGACGGCCGGCTCTGGGTAGGCCAGGAAATTCCAAGAAAAATCGACCGCCGGTATTACCTAACGCGACGACCTACGAGGTACTAAAGGCTGCGGCCGAGGATCTTTCCTGCGCGATTCATTGCAGTTCTGGCATGAGCACCATCCCGGATAGCAAAAGCAACAGTGCGATGGCTCCGAGGGGGGAGTCTTCGTGCTACGTGCTTCGCTGCCGTGACGGTTTTCATGAAATTCCTTTCTTTGGCACAACGTAAAGAAATTTGCGCGGGGCCTTCGCGAGAAGATGCAAATTCCGCGCAAACAACGCAGAAGGCGCAAACCGGGCGATGCGCAATCAGGAATCTAACACGAGCAAATCGCATAGCTGGACACGCCATGGACGTGCGTCCATGCAAGAAAAACTGCGCTTACCTGGCTATATCTATCTTCCGTTGATTTCTTTCAAGTTAACTGGCTGGTTCATCACAATTCGATCTCGACCATCAGTTGAATGCCTGCCTTGGCCCTTTTCGACAATCGGTGAGCGGCCGAGCCGAGTCGGCGCTGCTGTACCGAATGAGCCTTTATGCAGTTCACTGACCCTTATTTGCTGTCTGAACGACAAGGTGTGGAGCGAATTATCTGTGCACACACGCTCGACATAAATGCAAATCATTTTTCTGCGTATAGGAGGAGGGTGAATTAGGGGGTGAATTCAGTCGCGGGTCATCGAAACCCCTGTTCTGAAAGGATCCAGAGATAGGAGTCACATTAGATTCGTTTTTCTTAGCAGATTGGATTCCGGCCTGAGCTAACCGTCGATAATGCTTCGGGGGCCGACATGGCATTTCGAGACGAAGAATCGCCCAGCTTTTCGTAGAAAGCCTTCGGTACGGTTACGTCAGTCCAGCTGATCACGCGCCGCAGCGACTTTTGGCGACGCTCTTGTGCGCACGGATGAGGCACTGCCTGGGATGTGTGTGGATCTCGGAAAATGCCACGTCGGAGGCTTCTTCGAAGATCTCGAGACCTCGCAAGTTCAGGTCGTTCTCGCGCGCCTCGGCACGATGAACTGGCTTACTTTTCAAGCGCTTTCGATGCCCGGAGTCAAATGGTGACGGTGGTTGCGTAGTTGCCGACGGTGGATGCGACCGGCTCGATCGGTGCTCAGTCGCCACATCCGAGCAACCGCACCGAGTGGCCGCGAGGTCCCACAGCCGGTACTTTTCGCAGCTCTCTGGACACTTCGCGAAATCGGACCTTCGAATCGAGTTCTCGCGCAACCATTCTGACGCAGCTTGTGTCAATGGTGCTACACCCACGGCTGACCGCAAGGTTTGACTGCCCCGGCTGCTGTGACGCCTTGGGATCCGGAGCCCAGAGATTCTGTGACAGTCGCGGCCGCTCCGCGCAGCGTGTTGCATGCGACTCAGCCGCCATTGGTGGACTCTTGCCTACCGACTCGTCGTCGTAGAACTTCGTGAGACGACCTTGTCGCAGGGAAGGGCTACAACGATTGGTCGGGTCCGGTCAACGAGGCGGGACCGGTAGTCGGTTGGTGTGCGCCGGTGAACCGCTCGACGACGGATACAACGACGATCGCGAGTGCCAGGATTCCAACGGTCCGGGCGAGTGACTTCAGGGTCTTCGGAAGTGCCTTCTTCATGCGTGGCAGATTACTGCGGACGGCACGCAATTGGGCTAGGTTTCGGTCCGAATCGGATCGGTCTGCACAGATACCGCTTTGCCCACACAGCGTGACTATCCATGATGCAAATCTTGTGGTGCCCCGGCAACTGGCTCTCCACCCCGCCCCACGGAACCGCCGACATCGTCCGGGTGTCCGACGGGTTCGCCCCTACGCACGGTGCGCGCACGGTGATCCCGGGATGAAATGTGACGGTGGGCATCCCAGTTTCGCAGGGATTCTCGCGCTTGCGGATAAAACCGCCATGTACGTTCCCGTCACCTGGCCGGACGGCTGACGCCCCGATCCTCATTGCGGGAATGCGAGGGTTTCGTCGCTTTCCGGAGCGCAAATATGGTCTGAGCTGCAGGTTTCGTGCAACGTCATCTGTTTGGATGACTGCCCGGACCGGTTTTCTCCCGGTAGCGTCTGCCACTCCCATGCCCACAGGTGGCAGAAGTCGAAGGGAAAGCTATGCGCGCAAAGGGATTGGCCAAGAAGGCTGCGGTTGTCGGGGCTGTGGCGGCAGCTAGCGTGATGGTTCTTCCGGGACTGGCAAGCGCCGACGACATCATTACACCGACACCGACTGACGTTTCGCTGTCGGTCAACGACAGGACGGCCACACTGAAGTACACGACTCCGGAGTTCGCGAACTGCACTTCGGCCGTCCATACGCCGAAAAATGTTGAAGCGATACGCGCCTTTGCCGAACATAATCCGGTACGGTTCGCCGCCACCTTCATTTATGGGCACCCGAATCTGGAGGCCGATCCCGTGTGGAAGTCGCTTAACCCGGCTTCCGAAAATAGTGCGAAGATTACGGATGCCATCGCAGGACTTCCGTATGGCAACTATGTCGCCGGAATCTACTGCGTCAGTGACGGACCCACCCCGGCCGGATACAACCAGACTCACAACTTGGTTGAGCTTCCGTTCACTCTCCCGCAGGCGCCTGCGAATCCGGGCGGGGGATTCGGATCCATCCAATTCCCTGCGTTCGGCTCGTAGAAACTCACGACGAAAGCCCCTCAACCTCGCAATGAGGTTGGGGGGCTTTCGTCATCTGCAGAAGGGCTGTTGCTGCTAGCTGCCGAAGATGTCGCCGAGTGAACCGAGCGAACCGGTGCCTGTCTCGGGCTTCGGATCCTTCTTGGCGAAGTTGGTGGTGCAGCCGTTGAACTTCACCGCGTCGACGAAGACGCTCGAGGCCGCCGAGCCGGTGCCGACGCTCACACCGTAGTGCTCGACCTTCGCGCCGGGGTTGGCTGCCACGATGGCATCGAGTGAGGTGGGCTCGCCCTTGACTGCACCGCCGATGGTGCGGGTGCTCCACCAGAGTCCGTCCTGGATGTTCTCGTGCTTGACCGCAGCGTCCGTCACGGGTGCGCCGTTCTGGCTCGGCACCCACACCAGGGTGGTGAAACCGTTGTCGTTCGGGTTCGTGGTGCCGGTCAAACGCAGCTGGAACGCGGCGCTGGTGGTTACGGCGCGCTCGGAGAACCCGATTTCCTTGGCAGCCGCGTCGGCGAGCTTGATGCTTCCAGCCGCGTGGTAGGACACGGAGCGGTCCTTGACGTCGGTGACTTCGAGTTTGAGTGAGCCGTCCTTGTCGAAGACATTATCGGCCGCGTAGGAGGCGGTCTGGTCCTTCTCGTCAGTGAACGGGATTCCCCAGCCGTTCGCGGTGGTTTCGGTAGACGTTGTGGAGCAGGTGAAGCCCGCTTCCGGCTCTGCGGAACCGAGTGAACCAGTGGGCGCTGCGCCCGCGAAAGCCGGTGCAATCAATGCGGCGGAGCCGACAAGTGCGGCAACGATTCCGGCGCGGCGGGTGGCTTGAGACATGCGTGATGAACCTCTCGGAGGGTAAAACGGGGGTGAAGGTCTGTAAAATTTAGCACAGACTGTCCGGTTTGTGAATGTTGAGGATGGGAAACGATTGCCCAAAGTCGTCCGGGGAAAAATGCTGGCAAGTAACGCATTTCGGTTTTCCGCGCGATTTACGATCGCGGCATCGGTGAATCGGCACTCGTGATTTCTCAGTAAGTGAGAACGAGCTACCTCGTCGTCGAACTCCGCAAGAACGGCACCGCAGTGTCCGGCACATCGACCACGATCGGTGCCGGCAATCAGGTCACGGGCGGAACATCCATCGGAACATGGGCTTTCGCAAAAGGTGACGTACTCACTGTGTATGTGACCGGCGTTGGAACATCCCCCGGCAAGGGCCTCGTCGCCGACCTGGAAGGACTCGCCTGATGCCGCTCCTCTTCGCCCGCCCATCAATCGCGCCGGTCGCTCGAACGCTCGCGTGCACCAACGGCGGGCAGGGTGGCTGCGTGGCCTACCCGACACCGTCGTCGGGGACTATTACGCAGCTCGGGCCCCGGCATGTCATTGGCATCGACGAGCAGACCGATGAATGGCGCGTCAAGGCGCGCAACTGGCGATCGTTCGACGACACGGCCGGTACTGCAGATCTGGTCGGGCGGGGATTATTTCGGCGAGCATCAGCCTGGAGGGAGTGGGGAGCACACCGGCAACTTCAAGGACGGTGTTGCAACGACGCTCGTGCCGGCCGTCTCCCACAGCAGGATCCCGAACTCGACAAGTTTCTACATCGCACCGTGGTTCACTGATCCAGCCTTGCAGTTCGATCCGGCCAAAGAGTATGTGCTCGGGTGGGGCTTCACCAGTTCAGCGCAACAAATGGCGGCGGGCGCGAACGAGGTGTTTCAGTTCCCAGGCTGGTCTGCCGCAACGAATCCAGCGACAACCGGCGGTGTTGCGGGCGCAGGAAGCACTTACCGCGGGACGCCGATCGACTTTCAGATCGAGTACTCAGATCGAGTACAAGGTGACCTCACGCAAGAAAGCATTCCTGTGGCTCGGTGACTCCATCTCCGAAAGCGCGACAGGTGTTGTCGGTACCTCGTATCCGACCACGTGTCGGCCGTGTTCGATCCAGGACAGCTACCCGGCACGCTGGGCGAGGGCGAACGGTTTTCTGTAGCAGAACATTGCACAGTCGAACCTGTATGCACGTGATTGGGCGGTGACGTCAGCGGATCGTTGGAATCGAACGGATCTTGCTGCCGGAAAGTTCGACGGGGCGTTCATCGCTGCAGGGTCGAACGACTACGCCAATAATCGATCTCTGGCGCAGTACCAGGCGGACGTGGCGACGATCATTTCGAAGATCAGGGACACCATCGGATCTGACAAGCCGATCTACCTCGTCGACATCATTCCGAGAACCGATGCATCCATTCGTGAATCGTTGCGGACCTAGTACAACAACTGGCTCTACACCCTGCCTCACGGAACCGCCGGCATCGTCCGGGCTTCCGACGTCTTTGCCGCTACCCCCGGCGCAAGCACCGTTATTTCGGCGATGACGTGCGACGGCGTGCATCCCAGTTTCGCCGGGATTCTTGCGCTCACCGACAAGACCACCATGTACGTCCCCACTAGCTAGACCTTGCGCGACGAAGTCCCCAACCTTTCGAGGTTGGGGGCTTCGTCGTGCGGATTGCCTGTTACGTCCTCTAGCAGGAACTCCGCAGGAAATTGCCAGGAATAGAGTTGCGTTACTCAAAACTTCAACCGAAAGCCGGAACTGTGAGCACTGTGCATCCCCGTGTCGACGAAATCATTAAGCGTGTCATCGACGAGGAGCGCATTGCACGCCGGAAATCCTGCAACGATGCTGAACTGACCGACGAGACTGCCCAAGCCGAGCTTGTCGCCGCCACGCGCCAGCTCGCCAAAGCCGTGGAGATGCTGTCAGAGATGTAGACCGCACGACAAAGTCTCGGCCTTTCGAGCCAGTGAGACAATCGGGATATGGCTTTCGACCCTGACCCTGACACCCGCCAACCCGGCACAGTGAAACTCGCTGACGGCCGTTAGGCGTACCGCTGGAAAGATGCACCGGACGCCGAACTGACCATCATGAAGCAACCGGAAACACCCGCGGAACCTGCAGGGTAACAAGCGAGTGACGCCCCATCCTCATCGCGAGGGTGGGGCGTCTTTGTCGTTTTCGGGCCAACAAATGTGGGTTCACCTGCAGGTTTCGTTTAATGTCATCTGTTTGGATGACTGCCCAGACTGGTTTTTCCTCGGTAGCGTCTGCCACTTCCATGCCTACAGGTGGCAGAAGACGAAGGGAAAGCTATGCGCGCAAAGGGATTGGCCACGAAGGCTGCGATTGTTGGCGCTGTGGCGGCAGCTAGCGTGATGGTTCTTCCGGGACTGGCTAGCGCCGACGTCATTGAAGGTCCGCGACCAGCGGAAGCGACCGCTACCGCGGTCGAGAATGGCGTGAAAATCAAGGTTACGAAAGGTGAGGTCGAGGATCAGGGGTATTGCACACCAATTGTTCACACCCAAGCTGTTGCGGATGAATTGAACAACGATCCAGTGGGTCCCATTTCGTTCGTGCCTGAGAATTGGCACCGCATTGACCCAACTTGGCCGGTTTGGGACGATGAACATGGGAATAATCGCGTTTATGTCTATCCCGGTGAGTCGTTCGAGACGACTATCAATCTTGCAGACGGCAAATACGTGCTGGGTGTCTACTGCTACATGAACTACCCTCCAGAAGGTATGCGGTCGGACTGGGTAACTCAAATCCCCTTCGTCGTAGGCGAAGAGGGAACTCCTCCCGTGGGAGGATTCGGATCCATCCAATTCCCTGCATTCGGCTCGTAAGCGTCTCGACCACGAAGCCCCCGAACCTCACTGGAGTTCGGGGGCTTTCGCCATGAGGGGTGAACCTCCCGGGCATCGTGTGCGTCCAAGGATGCATGGACGACTACGAGTAGGACCTCGAAACATGCCGACTCCACGGATGGACGCTCGACGAACTCGAAGAAGCCAGAGCGTTTCATAACTCGTGGTGGGCGACGAGGAATGATCCCGAAAACTGGCAGAAGATGGCAGAAGATGTGGCCGCACCGACCGATGCCGTACGTGATTTGCGAGGCCGAGGTGGCGATTCCGCTCCTCGCCCGACCCTCCCTACACAGGCAAAGCGCGGCGCGGGCAGATCAGTGACGCTTCTCGTCGCGCCACTCCTTCGGGGAGCGCGGCAGTTGACGTATGCGAGGCTTGGGGTTGTCCGGGTCCGCCGGTGTGAATCGGCCATAGATTCCAGCGTCTTCACCCTGAAGGTATTGCTTGTGCTGTTCCTGCGCTCGCTGAGCCATGCGTTCATCCTCGGCTCGCTTGGCCGCTAGACGATCCTGGCGAGACCGCCACATTTTTCGAACGATGACAAAGCAAATCCATACTGCGAGCGCAATTCCGCAGATGAGCAGAATTTGTCGCCAGAAATTGATGAGTAGAACGATCGCGACGATCACACCGACGATGATTGCGATCCCTACCGCTGTATCTGAGTTATTGGCAGCACCGGTCGGTCGAGACTCCCGTCCGGCCGTCCCGCTGGGCTTCTTCGTCGACTGCTTGCCGCCGATCACCTTCGTGTCCGAGATACCTGCACCGGGAACCCTCACGGTTCGTCGAACTTTGCCGTCGGCGCCGCGACCAACCCGCACAGGTCCACTGCCGGCGCTGATCCCAAAACCCTTGGTGGATGCAGTCACTCGGACAGGACCGAACTTCTTAGATTTCCGAAAGCTGACCATGTGTCATCTTCCCTGTCTATCGAGCCGCGCAGTCGCGCTCATTCTCACGTACATCTCGACATCCAACCAGAAATACTGGACATAACAGGAATTTCGGTCGGTTTCGGTCCGAAGTATCCGAAGTAGCAGAGGGGACCAGTTGACGGATAACCCGGTTTCGGTGTGACGGTCCATCCCTCGGCGCTTGATCAGCCGCGGAAGTGGCGTAATCCTCGTGTCGTGTTCGTGAATTCGATGAGTGACCTCTTCCATGCCAAGGTGCCGATTGGATTCGTGCGAGATGCCTTTGGCGTGATGCGGGAAACTCCTCAGCACACCTATCAGATTTTGACGAAACGATCACTCCGACTGAGTCGGATGGCAGACAAGATCGAATGGCCCGAGAACCATGCGGAGGTGAGCGATCAAGAGATGGTTCTTCGTGTCACCACGCTCGCGGGTTGCTCCCCGCGATCGCGACCGAGCTTGGGGTCTCGGTTGGCACTGCGGGCCTGCTGTTCTCAGCATTTGCGGTCGGTACGGTCATCGGTGCGACAGTTATGGCGGTCCTCTCTGCGGTGCCAGGCTGGCGCGTTTCCTTTCGCGGCCAAGACTTCGAACGCATTAGCAGTACTCCGGAAACAAGTGCACGCAAGCCTCTGCGCCGAGCACCATTGCAACGCCGTCACGCGAACGTGCCACTACCCAACCGAGCCACGACCTCCCCTCAGCGCCCGCTCGTCGAAGCTTTCGTTGCGCCGGTTGCGAAGTGGTGCATCCCATCCGCGTCGAGCCCTCGATGCGCCCAACCGAGCTCGCTGAAGAAGCGGTAAGCGGGCTCGTTCCCCTGGTCAACGAACGCAACCCACCCCGTCGTCGGCGGGTGCTCGGGCCACGAACGGACGCAGTCGATCGTTGCCCGGCCGAGCCCGTTCCTGCGCCGGCGCGGATCGATCGCGAGATCAGTGATGCCATGCTCGTGTCCGTTTGGGTCCCAAGCGCAGCCGACGAGCGCGACCGGATCGACACCGTCGAGCACCACAAGCTGCACACCCGAGTGGGTGGCGAGGACATACTCGAGCCACTCGTCGTCAAGCGGACCCAGCTCACGGTCTAGCGTCTCATCCTCGTACCAGCGCTGGATCCACGGCCAATCGGCATGGGTCATTAGCCGCGCCGCGAGGGTCTGCTCAGTCATGAGGTCTATTCTCTCGTTCTCGTTCTTTTTCAGGGCTTACTCTCATTCGGCGTTGGCAGCAGCTTGATCACGCGTGTGCCGTATGCAGCACAAGAATGCCGCCAGCCTCACCCGAGATAAGGGAGACGCGCCCTAGTCAAGTTTCGCCGGCGGATAGTCCCCGTAGACGCCTTCGTCGCGGCCGGCTAAGTACTTGCTGATGCTGCAGATTCGTGCGCTCGTCGAGGCCTTTGTAGTAGTCGGTCTTCACCTTGCGCATGTCGGCGCGGTACTTGCGAATGAACTTGAAGCCTTCGTGCGTCATCGGGATAACGAACGCCGCGATTACAACCCACAGCAGGATCCACAGCAATGTCTGCCAGTAGTTCGTAATGAAGACAATCAGCAAGAATGCCACGATGAATCCGACGGGCGTCCGTTATTTCGAGATGTATTCCGCGAAAAGTTCTTTATCTGATCGTGCATCGCAATCGTACGCGTGAGTACGGCGACCGTTATCGGTCGTGCGTTTCATGATTCGCATCGATGCGTCAGTTCGCTCTTCCAAGCTTGAACCCTTGTCGCTAATAATCTTTTGGTCCGCTTGAGTCTCCAGATATCCGGGCGTCAGTTCGGCGAAACCCGCACACTGAGTTGCCCTCGCTTCCTCGGCGGTGGGACCCGCGGGCTCGCTACTGCATCCGCTGATGAGTAGCGCCGCTCCGATAGCCGCGACTGCGGCGAACGGCATTTTCATGCCGGAATAGAACCAGACGGACCGGTCGTAACTGACATTTGATCTGCCTCAGTTGGTCGTAGTCTTCGGCTCCAGTGGCTTCCTGTTCGGCGACCCATGCGGGTGCGACACTCTTGCGCCAGACGCGCCGGCGTCCGAGTTTGAAGCTAGTGTCCCGCGCCGGTAGTAAGTTTCCGATATGGCTCTCGGAAACGGGTTGGTCGCTCGGATCGAGCGGACCGTGGACTTCTACGGTCCCGGCCGTCCGATTCCGGGAGACGAGCTTCACGCGCGATTGCATGCGCTCGACATCGTCCCGGACAAAGACTTCACCGAGTTCGTGGGACGTTGGGGTGGATGCTTCGTGGGCGTGTCAGTGCACGCATGGGACAACGCCGAGCTTATCGGTCGTGAGACATGCATCGAGCTGACCATTGAGGCGCGTGACGCATATGGTGCCCTCATCGACGGGGTGGTGTTCGCTGACGACGGGTCGGGGAATCCGATCTGGATCGCTGCGGACGGAAGCGTGTGCTTGGTCGACCATGACAACGGGAACACAGTTGTCCGACTGGCGGCCAGTTTCCGCACGCTGTTGGAGGAGAACGTCGACGACTGACTCGCGCGACTAACCCTTCCTCGGGGGTCGGATCTTCTCGGCTTACTTGGTCCAGATGAACGGCTTCGGGTTCTCATTCCATCCCTTGACCCCTGCCGTTGTTCGGCAAGATAGTCGACGATGAGTCGGAATTCGGCGCCTAGCTTGCGTCGAGAGACGTACACGCTCACCTGCGAACCGCTCAACACTTACTCAACACTTTGGTCGGGATTGCGCGGGATAACGCAGGATTATTGCATTGGTCGTATCTACGTACATGCTGGCCTAGAAGGTATTGAGTCCTGCGTAAACGGTACGAAAAGTGCCCCCGGCAGGATTCGAACCTGCGACCAAGAGATTAGAAGGCTCTTGCTCTATCCCCTGAGCTACGGAGGCGCGTGGAACATCATACTCGAGGGTTCGGGATGTGACGCGCGCCGCCCAACTCCGACGCGTTGTCGTAGTCGGTTCGCGAAGGTCCTACCCTTGAGGTATGGCTACACCCGACCTCGCGCCGACAGATTCCCCACCGGAGTCCACACAGCACAGCGGTGCACCCGCTTCGTCGACCGCGATATTCGTGGTCAGTGGACTAATCGCAGGGCTCACCGCAGCCATCGTGGTGGGATTCTCCGCGTCGCAGGCACTGACTCTTCTGGGTATCCCGGATCCAGGTCCGATCACCACATACGGCCTCCCCGCGATGCGCGCACTGGGGGAGATCGCCGCGGTCATCGCGATCGGGTCACTGCTGCTGGCCGCGTTCTTCGTACCGCCGCAGAAGTCGGGCGTCCTCGACGTCGATGGCTATCGAGCAGTCCGAACTGCATCGCACGCCGCGATCGTGTGGGCGATCTGTTCGTTCATGATGGTGCCCCTGACGCTCTCCGACACGTCGGGTCAGCCGTTCGCCGAAGCGATCAAACCGGCAAACCTCTGGTCGGGACTCGATCAGGTCGAGATCGCCGGCGCCTGGCGCTGGACGGCGATCATCGCGGTTGTTCTGGCGATCCTGGCCCGACTGACACTGCGCTGGTGGTGGACTCCGCTCCTGCTGCTGGTCGGTCTTCTCGGACTGATGCCGCTCGCTCTCACCGGTCACTCGTCTTCGGGCGGGTCGCATGATATCGCTACCAACAGCCTGATCCTGCACCTCGTGGCGGCTTCGCTCTGGGCCGGCGGCTTGTTCGCGCTACTGGCACACGCGCGGCGCGGCGGCGATTACACCGACGTAGCGGCTCGACGCTTTTCGACGGTCGCATCCATCTGCTTCGTCGTCATGGGATTCAGCGGCGTCATCAATGCGATTGTCCGTCTGCCTCTCGACGACGTGTTCACCACGACCTACGGACGATTGATCGTCGCCAAAACAGTTGCACTGATCATCCTCGGGTTCTTCGGTTGGGCTCAGCGGAGTCGGGCGCTACCGGCGCTGGCGGAGAACCCGAAGAGTCGCTCTGCCCTGATTCGATTTGCCGGCGCCGAAACGATCGTGATGGCGGCGACCATCGGTCTCGCGATCGGCCTCGGTCGTACCCCGCCGCCTCCGCCGCTGTCGATTCCCTCGATTCCCGAGGTCGAACTCGGTTACAACCTTCCGGACCCGCCGTCGTTCATGGCGTTCGTGACGGACTGGCGATTCGACCTCATGTTCGGCACCGCCGCAATTGCTGCGGCGATTCTGTACGGCATCGGCCTGCGCAAGCTGGCCAAGCGTGGAGACTCCTGGCCCGTCGGCCGAACCATCGCCTGGATGAGCGGTTGCGCGGTGCTCCTGATCGCCACGTCGTCCGGTGTCGGCAAGTACGCGCCGGCAGTCTTCAGCGTTCACATGGGCGCACATATGGCGCTGTCGATGTTGGGCCCAGTCCTGCTGGTTCTGGGTGCGCCGATCACTTTGGCTCTGCGGGCGCTCGATCCGGCGGGCAAGGACGGCGTGCCAGGCATTCGCGAGTGGATTCTGACCGCGCTGCACAGCCCGTTCTCACGATTCATCACCCACCCGATCGTGGCGGCAGTTCTCTTCGTCGGCGGTTTCTACGCGCTGTATCTCGGCGGAATCTACGGCGCGACCGTCGACTCGCACAGCGCTCACCTGCTGATGAACCTGCACTTCATCCTCAGCGGCTATCTCTTCTACTGGGTGGCGATCGGAATAGACCCGTCACCACGCCAATTGCAGCCGGTGACCAAGCTGGCGATGGTCTTCGGCTCACTTCCGTTCCACGCGTTTTTCGGCGTGGCATTGATGAGCACCACCGCCGTCATGGGCGGCGCGTACTTCCGCTCGCTCGGACTCGGTTGGAACAACGACCTGATCGGCGATCAGCAGCTGGGCGGCAGCATCGCGTGGGCGACCGGCGAGATCCCACTCATGGTGGTCATGCTCGCGCTGCTGGTTCAGTGGTCGCGCAGTGACGGAAGGACCGCGCGCCGAACGGACCGTGCGGCCGAGCGTGACCACGACGCCGACCTCGCTGCTCACAACGCTATGTTCGCAGAATTGGCCAGGCGGGACCGCGAGGGGTGGAAACCGCGTGAGGCTGCTGACGCGGAGACTGCAAGCGAGGACTCTGCGGGCGAGACACCCAGCGAGAAGAAATCCGACGAATCCTCCACTAGCACTTAGTTCCGACACTGCCCGGGCCGTTTGGCTCGGGCAGTGCTGTTTCTCCACAGCTGTCCCGCCGATGCACAGGTGGAAATCGAAATCCCGAGCCAGGCGTTTGCCGTTCCACAATCGAAACTGCCGACGCAATGATCGGCCCCGCGGCAGTTGGCGGGTTCTGGAGTTCGAAGGGGGATCGGACATGTACGAAACGCATGCAACGGTTGTCGGAACCGTCATCACCAATCCGGTGAAGCGGCAGACAACCAATGGCGAAGAGGTGCTGAGCTTTCGGATGGCGAGCAACACGCGACGCAAAGACGCGGTGACCGGAGAGTGGACGGACGGAGCGACCCTCTATCTCACGGTCAGCTGCTGGCGGCGGTTGGTCACCGGCGTCGGCGCATCCATCATGAAGGGTGATCCGGTCATGGTGGCGGGGGAGTTGCGCACCAACGAGTACACGACCAAAGAGGGTGTGCCTCGTTCCGATCTCGAGCTACGGGCGACTGCGGTAGGCGCGGACCTTGCTCGTTGCATCTCGAAGATCGAGCGTCAGAGCAAGCCGACGTCGGCGGAGAATGTCGAGGACGCAGTCGACACCGTCGCTGCGTGAGAACTCAGATCGAGGGTTTCGGGCAGTCGCGGGGCCGAGAGTCGTGCCCCGCGTCCACTCGCTCGAGAAGTTCGGTGAGAGTTGCTCGCTCCGATTCGTCGAGGTCGTCGAACACATCCGAGGATTCGCGTCGTTGAGCTTTCGCGACGTCGGCAGCCAGCGAAGCGCCGGCGTCGGTGAGCTCGAGTAATACAGCTCGCCGATCGTTCGGATCGGGAGTGCGGCGCACCCATCCGGCCTCTTCGAGGGAATCCACGACGTCGGTCGCCGACCGCGGAACGATGCGCAATCGCTCGGCAAGAAACCCGAGTCGAACCGGCTCGCCCACTCGGGTCAGTACTTGCAGCGCTCGGCTTTGCGACGGCGAGAGACCGAATGGTTCCAGCGCTGCCACTTGGCGTCGGCGGATGAGCCGTGCCACGGACATCACTACGTCGGTGAGTTCGCGCTCTCGGGAATGCATGGCGTCAGTCTAGCGTTGTTGGTGTCAGCCTCATAGTGAGGTAACCTCATCAATATGAAACTAGGGTGAGAAAGCCTCCAGGAGGTAGAACGTGAAACCAGATCACATGCGAAACATCGAACGATCCGCTGTCGAGATCACTCCGGCGGACTCCGTACCGGCAAAGCGCGTACTCGGACTGTTCGCGCCGTATCGAACTCAGATCGCCATCGTCACCGCGGTCATCACACTCAGCGCGATCGTGGCGTTGGGCAGTCCGCTGCTCCTACGCGAAATGCTCGACAAGGCGATCCCGGACAAGAACCTCGGACTCGTCAGCGTTCTGGCCATCGGCATGATCGCCATTGCCGTGATCACGAGCTGTCTCGGCGTGGCGCAGACTTGGATGTCCAACAGCATCGGCCAGAAACTGATGCACCAACTGCGTGTGCGGGTCTACTCGCATCTGCAGAATCAGTCGCTCGGATTCTTCGCTCGAACCCGAACCGGAGAAGTTCAGTCGCGCATTGCCAACGACATCGGCGGTATGCAGTCGGTGGTCACCAACACGGCAACGTCCATCGCGCAGAATGCAACGACCGTGGCAGCCACCATTGTTGCTCTGTTCCTTCTGGATTGGCGGCTTGCCATCTTTTCGCTGGCGATCTTGCCGGTGTTCATCCGTATCGCACGCAAGATCGGTGACGAGCGCCGCAAGATCTCGGGTAAGCGGCAGAAGCTACTCAGTGATCTGTCGGTCCAGGTGGAGGAATCTCTCTCCGTCAGTGGCATTCTCCTCGGCAAGACGACCGGCGCGAAGTCGGCTCTGACGGATCGATTCACCGAGCGTTCAGCGGAAGTCGCGGACGTCGAACTCCGGGCCATGATGGCCGGCAAGTGGCGCATGGCGACCATGTCGATCACTTTCGCGGCCATGCCCGCACTGGTCTACTGGTTTGCCGGTTTCACTCTCGATCACGGCAACACCATCACCGTCGGCACCCTCGTCGCATTCACCACACTGCAGACCCAATTGTTCCGCCCCACCATGATGCTGCTCAACACGGGCGTCGAGGTGCAGAGTTCGATGGCACTGTTCAGTCGCGTGTTCGAGTACCTGGATCTGCCGATCGACATTGCGGATCCGGAAGAGTCGAAGAGCTTCGACCGCACCAAGATGTCCGGCGAACTTCGGTTCGACCACGTCGACTTCTCGTATCCAGGAACCGACAGCAAGACTCTCGACAACATCGACCTCACGGTTCCGGCCGGCGGAACCTTGGCGTTGGTCGGCTCCACAGGTTCGGGCAAGACCACCCTCGGATACTTGGCGGCACGTCTGTACGACCCGACTGCGGGATCGGTGAGAATCGACGACATCGATCTGCGGGACCTCGATCTGGCGACGGTCTCCGATCTGGTGGGCGTGGTGTCGCAGGAGACGTACCTCTTCCATACGACGATTCGTGAGAACCTTCGGTTCGCGAAACCCGATGCCACCGACGCCGAGATCGAGCAAGCAGCGCGCATCGCGCAAATCCACGAGTTCATCTCCGGTCTCGACGACGGGTACGACACCATGGTCGGCGAGCGCGGCTACCGATTCTCCGGTGGTGAGAAACAGCGCATCGCGATCGCGCGCACAGTTCTGCGGAATCCGCCGATCCTGGTCCTCGACGAGGCGACGAGCGCCTTGGACAATCGCACTGAACGTGCGCTGCAGGACGCGCTCGACGAGCTGATGGTCGGACGCACCACTCTTGTTGTAGCGCACCGACTCTCCACGGTTCGAGATGCGGATCTCATCGCGGTCCTCGACCAGGGCGTGGTTGTGGAAAAGGGCACCCACGACGAACTGGTGAAGCAAGGCGGGCGGTACGCGCAGCTGCTTGCGGCTTCGGGTAGCGACGCGGTCGAACTGCCTGCGGAATTGCAGACTGTGTGACAGTGCGTCCATCGCGTTGGCGAGTCACCGAGCACCGACCAGAGGTGGCATGGATGGTTCGTCCAGGCCACCTCCGCGTGGTTGTACGTCGTGCCGACGGGAACGGGAACGACTCCGATCTATCGCGGGTCCTGTCGGCGGTCAGCTGCGTGGCGCGCCGCGATGTATCCGAAAACCATCGCCGGCCCGATGGTCGCGCCTGCCCCGGCGTAGTCGTTGCCCATGACCGCGGACGAGGTGTTGCCCGTCGCGTAGAGACCTGCAATCGGTTCACCGGAACTGTGCATGACCTGTGCATGTTTGTTGTAGACGAGCCCGCCTTTCGTTCCCAGATCGCCGGTTCGTAGTCGAATCGCGTAGTACGGACCTTCGTCGATCATGTCCATCGAGGGGACTGGCAATGTCGGGTCCCCGTAGTAGTTGTCGTACGCACTTTTTCCACGCTCGAAGTCTTCGTCTACACCGTTGTGCGCAAACCTGTTGTATCGATGCACAGTGAGAGCTAATTGTTTCTTCGGAAGTCCGAGGCGGCCGGCCAACTCGTCGAGCGTGTCGCCGGTGTAGAGGAGTTCGTTGTCGAACCAGGATTTCGGGAACTTCTGCCCCGGCATGATCGCTCCGATCTGATAGCGATTTTTGGCCTTCGCGTCGAAGATGAACCACGCTGGGTCGTGACCCCCGGCAATCTGGTTGTGGACGAATGTCACGTAGGGAGCGGATTCATTAGTGAACCGAACTCCGTTCTGGTTCACGATGATCGATCGGGGAACCGACCGTTCGGAGACCAATCCGTGCATGATCCCGTCAGGTCTCTTGAACGAGGGCATCCACCACGCGTCATCCATCAGGTCAACTGAGGCACCGATTTGTTGTCCCGCGCGGATGCCGTCTCCAGTGTTGTCGACTGAACCGAGGCTGTAGTTGGCGCTGGCGTTTTCCGGGAGATATTGCCGACGCATCTCGTCGCTCTGTTCGAAACCGCCGCAGGCGAGCAGTACGCCTTTGGAAGCTCGGATTCTGACAGTGCGGCCGTTGCGCTCGGCCACCACACCCACCACGCAATCATCGTCGTCGGTGATCAGCGATTCCATCGCAGTGTTCAGCCAAAGCGGAACGCCGGCTTGTTTGATCGCCAGGCGCAGACGGCCGACCAGGGCCTGCCCGAGTGTCTCCATGTGCCTTCTGGTCAGAACACTCTTCGCTGCACGCCACCCGGTTGCCAGCGCGGCACGTCGCCCTGCCCAGGTACGCATGACCATGTTCAGTTTCACGAACTCTTTGGATGTGATGTACAGACCGGCGGGAGTCGGAAGTGCGCCGGGGCGCAGACCGGACTCGTCGGTGCCGAGCATTTTCAGGTCGAAAGGAAGCGGTTCGATGGTACGTCCACGTGGGCGACCGCCCGGCTTCTCCGGGTGATAGTCCGAATAGCCCGTACACCATTGGAATCGCATGAGCGGGCTGGTCTTCTCGAGGAACTCGAACACGCGTGGACCTTCGTCGACGAATGCGTCGATGTTGTCCTCGGGAACTCCATCACCAACGACAGCTCGCATGTACGCCCGGACGTCGTCACGGCTGTCCGAGAGCCCTTCGCGGATGAGAGTTGGATTGTTGGGCACCCAGATGTTGCCGCCCGACAGCGCGGTGGTGCCGCCATAAACGTCTGCTTTTTCGATGACGAGGGTGTTCAGACCATTGGCGGCGGCTGCCAACGCCGCGGTCAACCCACCGGCACCGCTGCCGACAACGAGGAAGTCCACTTCGTGATCGAAGGACACTTCCCTTGATTTTGACGCGCGAGGCATTTGCCTCTCCTATTCAATTGGTTGAGGTTTTCTCTTCACGGGCCGCAGCCCGAAGGGGTTGACCGAGGTCAACCATGCGCTCGAGTGGACGAAGGCTGATGATTCAGCAATACAACGGCTTTCGCGGGCCTCGAACACCAATCGCCGTCAGCGGTGCTTGCGCAACTCGTGGCGTGCGACGCTCCTGATATGCACTTCGTCTGGTCCGTCGGCGATACCGAGGATCCGGGCACTCGCCCACATTCTCGCGATCGGGAAGTCGTCGGTGACACCGCCCCCTCCGTGGCACTGGATCGATCGATTCAGGACGTTGCGCGCGACACGAGGACCGATGACTTTGACTGCCGCGATCTCGATCTGAGCGCCCTTGGCTCCGACCTGGTCGATGAGCCATGCTGTCTTCAGCACCAGGAGGCGGGCCTGCTCGATTTCCATTCGCGATTCGGCGATCCAGGTCCGGACAACTCCTTGATCCGAGATCGGCCCGCCAAAAGCGTTACGAGACTGGGCACGTCGAACCATCAAGTCCAATCCGCGCTCCGCCATGCCGATGCAGCGCATGGCGTGGTGAATTCTGCCTGGACCCAGGCGCGCCTGTGCGATGGCGAACCCGTCTCCTTCGGACGCAAGCATATTTGTTGCCGGTACTCGAACGTTATCGAACCGAATTTCACAGTGGCCGTGTTGGTCGTGGTATCCGAATATCGGTAAACTGCGCACGATTTCGACTCCAGCGGTGGCGACGGGCACCAAGATCATCGATTGCTGCTTGTGTGGCTCTGCCTCGGCATTCGTCTTCCCCATGACTACCAGAATTTCGCACCGTGGGTCTGCTGCACCGGTCGTCCACCATTTTCGACCGTTCACGATGTATTCGTCGCCGTCCCGAACAATCGACGTCATGATGTTTCGGGCATCGGAGGACGCAACATCGGGTTCAGTCATGGAGAAGCCCGAACGCATTGTGCCGTCGAGCAGTGGTTGAAGCCATCGCTCCTTCTGCTCGCGGGTTCCCACCAGGTGCAGGATCTCCATGTTTCCGGTATCGGGCGCCGCGCAGTTGAGGGCTTCGGGGGCAATGTAGGGCGAGCGTCCCGTCACCTCGGCGATGTGGGCGTAGTCGAGGTGAGACAGTCCTGAGAGCGCCGGCATGAACAGATTCCACATGCCCTGGCGTCTCGCTTCCAACTTCAGCGACTCGACTACGGGTGGTAAGACGTGACTGCGAGGTCCTGCGGCCTCGAGTTGTTCGGAGTAAACCGACTCAGCTGGGTAGACGTGTTCGTCCATGAATGCTTCTAGACGCGCGATGATTTCGCGCGCAGCGGGGCTCGGAGCTAAGTCCATTGACGGCACCTTTTGTCGTGAATTGTCATTCGGGGTTGGTTGAGAGGATGACTTTGCCCAGCGCTCGTCGACTCATGACTTCCTCGAGTGCGGTAGGAGCATTGATCAGCGGGTGGATGCTGTTCACATGAGGAGACAGAGCGCCACCGTCGTACATGTCGAAGAGCGCTCGCATGTTGTCCGCGTTGCACTCCGGATTACGCTTCGCCCATGCGCCCCAGAGAACTCCATGTAGCGCCCCGCCAACGACGAGGAGGCGATTCATGCCGATCTTCGGAATCTGCCCCGAAGCGTAGCCAACCGTCAAATATCTTCCTGCGGTGGATAATGCGCGCACCGCTGTAGCGGCGTGATCTCCACCGACCGGGTCGTACACCACGTCTACACCGGACGGTGCGACCTGTGCGACTCGTTCGCGAAGGTTGCCCGTTGTGTAGTTGATCAACTCGTCTGCTCCATGTTGCTTACAGACCTCGAGTTTCGCTTCGGAGGACGCCGCCGCCACCACGCGTGCACCCAATGCTTTGCCGATCTCGATTGCGGTGAGCCCGACGCCCCCGGAGGCACCCAGGACGAGCAATGTCTCTCCTGGTTGGATCGCAGCTCGGTCGACGAGTGCGTGGTAAGACGTTCCGTAGGTAACCACGAATCCGGCAGCGTCGGAGAAACTCATGGAATCAGGGATGACAAAGACCTTGTCACTGGTGACCGCCACGAGTTCCGCGTATCCGCCCATGCCGCAGAAGGCCATGACTCGCATCCCCGGGGTGACCCCTTGGACGTCCGAGCCGACACTGTGCACTACACCCGCGACTTCCGACCCTGGAATGAAGGGGAGTGGGGGTTTAGTTTGATACGTTCCGGCGACGATCAACCCGTCGGGAAAATTGACACCCGCCGCCTTGACCGAGACGAGAACTTGGTTCGGTGTCGGCGTGGGATCGTCAATTTCTGTGAACTGCAGTTGATTCGGCAACCCCAGCTGGGTACATACGTGCGCCTTCACGGCCGCTCCGACGGTACGAGGGGCGTCCGCACGAAGGTTGCCCACGCCTTGACCGCCAATCCGCCGGTCTGCCGCGTGCAGGCGAGTTCGACGTCGATCTTGTCACCGTCGTCGTCCGCATAGGTTCGTTCGACAAGCGCTGAGCATGTCAGAGTGTCTTCGGGCCAAACCTGTTCGAGGAACCGAACTCGTATCGCTCGGATGTTCTCTGCACCCAGCCAATCGGTGGCGAAGGTGGCCAGGAGCCCAGCTTGGAACATCCCGACCGAAAACGGACTCGGGTACCCCGCCGCCTCGGCGAAAACCTGGTCGTGATGAATCGGATTCATGTCTCCCGACGCACCCTGGTACCTGACGAAATCGGTGCGGGATACCGGACCGACAACCCACGGGGTCGGGACTGACACTGTGTTGATCAAGATTCCTCCACAGTCGGTCGAGCAGTTTCTACTCCGGTCATAGTTGCCCGAGCAATGAGATTTCCCTGTTCGTCTTCGAAATCCGTTGTCATCACGGCAAAAGTCATCTCGCCGCCCTTCCGTCCCTGCTTCGTGTAGATGTCGACGATCCGCGAAGTGCAGTTCAGGCGAGTACCTGCGCGGGGAGGAGGACCGAAGAACTCGTACTTCTGTTCGGCATGGAGTCCGCGTTTGCCGTCGAGTTCGACCTTTTGCCACGGGTCCGAGCCCTCTGTCTGCCAGAGGAGGGTTGTGGTGAGGAAAGTCGGGGGCACTACCGGGAACTCGTCTTCGACATAGTTCCGATTGCTCGAATACGTGGCAGCGGCGAACTCACGAATCTTGCCACGCTCGACGTCCATACGGAACGGGATGCCCGAGATACCTACTGACTTTTTGTCGACCACAGCTTCTCCTTCAGACCCCATGTGCGGCTATGCATGTTGGCTACTTACCGAGACCACTTCGCCCGTCATGTACGACGAGTAGTCGCTTGCAAGAAAGACCATGACGTTGGCGACCTCCCACGGCTGTGCCGCGCGACCGAAAGCCTCACTCTTGCTGAGCTGTTCGAGCAGTTCGTCGCTGGTCACCTTGGCAAGGTGAGGATGCATCGCGATGCTCGGTGCAACGGCGTTGACCCGGATTCCGTGCGGTGCGACGTCGAGTGCAGAGCATCGTGTGAGCGCCATGACGCCGGCTTTTGCTGCGGCGTAGTGCGACTGCCCTTCCTGCGCACGCCAGCCGATGACCGACGCGTTGTTGACGATCACCCCCGAACCTCGTGGAATCATGACTCTCAACACTGATCGTGTGGTGCGGAAAGTGCTCGTCAGGGTCACATCGAGTACCGAACTCCACTGCTCGTCGGTCATGCTTTGAATGCTCGCCGTCCCGCCGAGGCCTGCGTTGTTGATGAGGACGTCGATGGATCCATGCTCGGCAACCACCCGATCGACCATTGCGTCGATCTGCTGATTGTCGGTGACATCGCAGGGAACAGTGAGTGGACGAGTGCCGAACTCGGACTCGATGCGGTCGGCGGCCGCGATCAATCTGCGCTCATGCCGGTCACTGATTGTCAGCCGGGCACCTTCGGCAGCAAAGCGTTGTGCCGCTGCGAATCCGATTCCAGTTCCCGCTGCTGCCGTCACCAGAACGGATTTGCCTTCAGCAAGGCCGTGTCCCGGGCCAGGGATCGGCGCAGTCGTCTCAGACAATTTCACTCATCGCCTCTGTCAACTCTTCCACCGACCATCGCGAGTCTCTGACGATGGTCTTCCCGTACTGCCACCCGAGAAACTGGCGGACTTCGCCGCCTTTCGCGTAAAACACCTGACCAGTAGCAGGGCAGCTCTCGGTGAGCAGATAGGCCACAACCGGCGAGACGTTGCCTGGATGATACGTATCGAATGCACTCGGATCGTCAGGTGCTGCAACAAGTTCCTTGATGCCGGGGACGTTCTCGGTCATCCGTGTCCTGGCCACAGGGGTAATTGCGTTGACTCGCACACCGTATCGGCCGACTTCCTGCGCGAGGATCGTTGTCAGCGCAGCGATCCCGGCCTTCGCGGCGCCGTAGTTGCTCTGACCGACGGCACCGAGCAGCCCGGAAGTACTCGATACGTTCACAATCGACGCCGCTACGGGTTCGCCCGACTTCGAACGCTCGCGCCAGTAGTTGCCGAATACCGTGCAGGGCGCGAATGTAGCGCGTAGTTGTCCCGAGATCACGTCGTCCCAATCGGCCTCTGGCAAATTCAGAAACATTCGATCACGCAGGATGCCGGCATTGTTGACCAGGCCGTCGACCGAGCCGAATGCCTCGAGGGCCAGGTCCAGGAGTTCGCTCGCGCCGTCGATCGTCGTGACGTCCGCGACACTGGCAACTGCAATTCCTCCGGCCGCGACGATTTCGTCGACGACCGATTTAGCAATGGTGATGTCGTTTCCGTGCCCGTCCGGTCCGGAGCCGGTGTCGTCGACAACTACTTTTGCGCCCTCGGCTGCTAGTAGCAGGGCGTGCTCGCGGCCCAAACCACGTCCGGCGCCGGTTACTACGATTACTCGATCTTTGAGCTGATTCATTTCAGTTCGTTGTTCCTTTCACGTTTTCAGCCGACAAGACTCGGCTGTCCAGTTCGGGTTCGGGTGCGGGTGCGGGTGCGGGTGTGAGTCGAGCAAGAACGGCCTCCGCGTCCTGCATGATGCGTTCGACGAGTTCGGCGCTACTGGGGATGTCGTCGATCAGTCCGACAACCTGCCCGGTCGCCATGACGCCGATGTCCGTGCGGCCGTCGAGGAGTGCGGATCGGTACAGCATCGGTGCGTTGGCGGCCATAACAACTTGCCGCCAGCCGAGTTCGTGGCTTTTCCGCATTTCCAGACCTTCACGAATCAGCCTTGACCAGGGCGTGCCCGAGAGACGTTGGAAAGCAATAGCATTGCGGGCGGCGCGCAACATGCGCGTCGGTCCGTGGCTTGATTCGAGTTGATCGATCGTTCCTGCGCGCAGCACACGCTGAGGAACCCCGTCGATCTCGAGGGTGACGACGGTGTCGTTGACTGACTTGGAGAGGTAGACATCTTTGACTGCCTGAGACACGGGTGAATCGCTGGTGAGCATGAAGCGAGTGCCCATCGCGATTCCGTCTGCACCGTAGGCGAGCGCTGAGACGAGACCTCGGCCGTCGAAATATCCGCCTGCCGCGATCACCGGGATGTCTACGGCGTCGACTACCTGTGGCAGAAGCAAACTTGTGGGGACTGCGCCTGTGTGTCCACCGCCCTCGCCGCCTTGAACGACGACTGCGTCGACTCCCCATGCCGCAACTTTCTCGGCATGCCTGCGGGCTCCGATCGACGGCACGACGACAAGGCCTGCATCTTTGAGTCGGCCGATCTGCGCCTGGTTCGGTGCGAGCGCAAAGGAGGCGATCTTGACCCCCGATTGAATGAGAAGTTTGATTCTGCGATCGATGTCGTCCTGGTTGGCTCGCAAGTTCACGCCGAATGGTTGGTCGGTGCGGTCTTTGACGTAATCGATGGCGCTGCGGAGTTCGTCGTAGGTCAGCATCGCCCCGGCGATGATGCCCAAACCGCCGGCTGTGGTTGTGGCCGCCGTAAGTCGGGCGTCTGAGACGTACCCCATGCCGGTCTGCACGATCGGATACTTCACACCGAAGAGTTCGCAGATGCGAGTGTGAAGTGGCCCGGTACCTGAGTTCAGCACGGTCATGCCGGTACTTCCTTGTCACGTAGGTTCCGTGGATCGATGACGTTGCGAATCAGGTCGAGTTCTTCGCTTGTGGGGGTTCGAGTAGTGGGCACGGCTTTGGGTAGGTGGAGTTCGAACCCGGTTGCGGCTACTACTTCGTCGACGGTTACGCCGGGGTGAGTCGACACCAGACGCAACTGTCCGCTATCCGGCTCGAAGTCCAAAACTGCGAGATTTGTTACAACTCTTCGCAACTCGTGGTAGCGGCTGGCCGACGGTCCGGCCTTGCGCGCATTGTCGTTTCCGACACCGGAGACCATGTCGACCTGCGAAGTGAGAACGCGTGCACTGTGTTTCGGTACCCAGTAACTTGTCGGGTGATGCACGGTATTGCTCGGCGCTCCGCGGACTCCCAAGAGTTGCACTGTCGGCCGCGAATGATCACCTATCGCGGAGATGTTGCAGTTCCCATAGGAATCGAGCTGCGTGGGAATCATCATGATGTGGCGTTTGCCATTCCAGACGAGATTGAAGATCTGGTTGAAGGGCAACCACGATTCGACCTCGCCTGCCGGAGTTCCGTCGACGGCCCAGGTGCCGCGCACGGCTGACGCCTCTCCGTCGGACAAAACGAGATCGGGTTCGAAAGTGTGACGCGCCAATCGCACACCGATTGCAGGTATCACGCCGAATGCGCTCGCGATCACTTCACCGTTGCCTCGGTACGCCTCGGCGCACGCGATCGCGCAGACCTCTGCCCGAGTGGCGGCGCTCATGCCGGCACTCCTTCGAATTCCGCAGCGACGAGTCGCTGATAGTCGGCCTCGGAGCCGGACAGATATCGGTCGACGAAGCGTTGCCAAGCTTCTGGATCTTTTGCTGCAGTGGCATATTCGCGTTGGAAAGCCTCGTCACGGTCGTAGTCGGGTACGCAGGATGTGAAATGCGCACCACCTGGAGCGTGAACGACGCCCGATACAAGCAACCGGGGAATTCGAATCGTCGACGGATGTGCATCCGCGGTCAACTCCGCAGTGGGAACCACTTGTTCGCAAGAGACATAGACCGATTCGGCAGCTAGGCAGAACAAGTCGTCGAAGTACAGGTCCGGCCCGAGGTATTGGGCATTGCCATGTATGTCCGCGCGGTTCATATGTACCAGCGCGGCATCGAGGGGGAGTGCCGGCATCGCAACCAATGATTCGCCCGCATAAGGATCGACGATCGTCTGCAGTTCCGGATTGACCCGGAGAACGTCGGAACCGAGTCCCGCGCGAGTCGGTAGGTAGGGCATGCGGATCCCGGCCGCGTACAGACCCCATTGGAGCATGCCCTCGTCGTATTCGTTGACCTCGATACGACCAGCCTGTCGGGCTGCTCTGAAATGAGGGTCCAGGGGTATCGAGTCCAGCGAGACGAAACCGAACACAACCCTTCGAACCTTTTCGGCTGCGCACAACAACCCCACATCAGCTCCGCCGTACGACACAACGGTTAGATCGGTCAGTTCTGACTTGAGGATCTCTCGGACGAGTGACATCGGCTTCCGGCGCGAACCCCACCCCCCGATTCCGATTGTCATTCCCGATCTCAGTCGACTTACGACATCTGCTTCCGACATTGTCTTGTCCGACACGCGTCCGTCCTCTCCTGGTATTTCACGAGCACTCTAAATCTCGTATCAAACGTTTGCTACGCGGTACGGAGCGACTGTAGCAAACGTTTGATGCGGGGTATAGAGTCAAAATTGCAACCTCGTCAGAGGTGACACGTTGAAGACTCATCAGGAGGACTTGAATGGAATGGTCGGATCGCCACGACTTGATACTCGAACACGCTGCAGAACTGTTCGCCACCAAGGGAATTGCGGGGACGAAGGTTCGCGATATCGCTGATGCGGTGGGAATCCTGTCTGGAAGCCTTTATCATTACTTTCCATCGAAAGACGCAATCGCGAATACGATTGTCACGCGTTACCTTCAGGCGCTCACGAGCGCATACGGATCGATTCTGGAATCCGCCGGTGACCCACGTGGTCGCCTCGGTTCGCTGGTACGAGCTTCGTTCCAGGTAAGTCAGGCGCACCCACACGCTTCCGAGATATATCAGAACAACAGCACTTATCTCCGGAAGCTCGACTCGTATCACGACATCCGTGAGGCCGCCCGTAGCACCAAGGATGCCTGGATCGCGGTTATCGAATCCGGTATGAGCGCAGGCGAGTTTCGATCGGACTTGCCGGCTGAGATTCTCTACGGCCTGATTCGTGACGCTGTGTGGTTGTCGCTCCGATGGTTCAGCCCCACAGAGGAGTTCGGTCTTTCAGAGCTCGCCGATGCCGTTGTTTCGGTATTTCTCGACGGCATCGATGCGCCGCTGAAATCAGCATCTGTCGGAAGTGGTTCCGCGCGAGAGGGTGCGAGGTCGTGAACCCGGCACCGCATGGCGACAACGGTTTGTGTGAGCCCCTGGTGGCGGCGTGGTTCCGTGAGTATCTGCCCGAGGCCACGCAAGGATTGGTCGAATTCGAACGGATCGCCGGTGGACGTTCGAATCTGACTTACTCGGTGAGAGACGAGGTAGGTTCTCGATGGGTGCTACGTCGGCCCCCGCTCGGAATCAGGCATGCATCCGCCCATGATGTAATTCGCGAAGCTGACATTCTCGAGCGACTGCAGAACGTGCCGGTTCCGACACCGATCGTTGTAGGCAAATGCATTGACGAATCTGTGACTGGTGCTCCGTTCTTTGTCATGGACTTCATCGACGGCGCAGTCCTGCGTGATCCGGAGGTAGTACGCGCGAAAATCCCGTATGAAACTCGAGCCGGATTGGCCGCGGAACTGGTTCGCAATCTGGCCGCGCTGCACTCGGTCGACCCTCGTGAGATCGGATGGAATGCTCTGGCCGATCGGACGGACTACATCGATCGTCAGTTAAATCGGTGGTTGCGGAACTGGAAGGGTGATCGTGTGCGAGATAGCCTCGACCTCGAACGCACACATGCCAAGTTGTCTCAAAATGTTCCCGCTCAGCGCGGTAGTAGGGTCGTGCACGGTGACTTTCGTCTTGACAACTGCATTGTCGGCGCCGACGGCGCGATCGCCGGAATACTGGATTGGGAACTGGCCACGGTGGGTGACCCCTTGGCAGACCTGGGTCAACTGTTGGTCTATTGGGCCGAACCCGATGACGATGTTTGTGCATTGGAGAATGCTCCGACTCGAATCGAAGGTTTCCCGTCGCGCGATGAGTTGTTGGACGTCTATATCTCTGCGGCCCAACCAGTTTCGGACTTCAATATCGACTTCTACATTGCGTTCAACTGGTGGAAGATCGCATGCATTGTCGAGGGTGTGTACAGCCGGGCGCTGCGTGGCGCGATGGGCGAAATCGAGCGGTCGGCGGAATCGTTCGGCGCCCAGGCGGACAGGCTTGCGGCACAAGCGTGGCGAATGGCCCAACGGGTTTGACGGATATCTTCCGTCCGACTTTCTGGCCTAGTGGAATTTGCTTCCGGGGCAACGTGTTTCGATCTTCTCTGTTCATATTGTGGCGTTGACGTCCACTGTGATCCTTCTGTGAATGCTCCTGAAGTTTTTCTCGCTACACCCTATGCCAACATGGCACAATGTGTCACACTGGGGTTGCTCGAACACTCGACAGTGACGGACGGCCTGGTGTCGCGGTGCTGTTGCAGCGGGCGGTAACCAGTAAGCCCGGGTAGCGCTTTTCGGCTCCACGTGCCCCATATGCACCATCAATTGTGGGAATAACTCCAAGGAATTCGCATGCAAGCTTTCGCTCTGGCAGACGCTACTACCCCGGTGGGGGTCCTGGATCGACTGGCGTCGATCATGGATGCTTTCGAGGTGTCCGGACAGCTCACCCTCCGTCAAGTTTCGCGAATTACCGGCTTGCCTCGTTCGTCGGCACATCGCATGCTCGAACAACTCGTCGCCAAGAAGTGGTTGCGGCGGGATGGTAGTGATTACACGCTTGGAATCAGGTTGATGGAGCTGGGAAGCCTTGCAATACACCAGGATCGATTGCATTCGGTCGCCTTGCCCTTTCTCCGTGAACTGCATCGAGTGACCGGACTGGTAGTGCAGTTCGGAGTGCTGGACGCATCGGATGTTGTGTACCTCGACAAGATCGGCGGAATGCTGGCCGGTGTAGTTCCTACTCGGGTCGGCGAACGTTCTTTGGCTGAGAGGTCAGCCCTTGGGCGCGTGCTCCTTGCGTTCGGAGGCTTCCCTGTTGGCGCTGAAGCGCCGATGGGTCTGAGACAGGAACTCAGTCGAATCCGTGAATCCGGCGTTGCGTATGGGGCCGGACTGTTGAGTCCCGGCGTCAATTGCGTTGCAGCGCCGGTTGGGTCGCAAGGAAGTATCATTGCTGCCGTTTCCGTTTCCGGACCGCCGGCGATGCTCAAACTTGACTACCGAAGTGCGGTACCTGTCCGCCTTGTAGCGTCATCGATTTGGAGAGTGGTCGGCCAATCTGGGACTCAGTTCGACGTTCAACGCAGCATGCGGGAACTCCGTTCCTTGCCATCGGCAGGGTCGCAGGCGCTTGCATTCATGAACGTCAATGACAGGCATGTCGGGCCTTCGCAGCCAGCTCGAATCTCGACTAACGGTGACGGGGGAGAGACGAGGCTGGCCTGACGGCTCGATGTCCGGCCGGTGGCGGAACTGATCGAAGGTGAATCGGACGTTCCATGACTTCCGAAGTGGACGAAGCGACCCTTCCCGTTCTGCTCCCAGAATGGGTGGCGCACCGTGCCATACTGGCATGATGGATGATTCAGCGTCTACCGCCCCGTCGCTCACTCAACGGCGGAAGGATCAGACAAAGCTGGAGATATCACGTTGTGCCGCAGAGCTGTTTGTCGCTCGCAGCGAGAATCCGGTGACGGCCGACGAGATTGCACGCGCAGCCGGCATCGGACTTCGCACATTCTATCGGTACTTCCGTACTAAGGAAGATGCAGTGAGGCCGATACTCGCCAACGGGATCGAGGATTGGCTCGGGTATATCGCATCCAGTTCGTCGGGTATGCCGGTTGTCCAGGCGCTGGAATCCGCCGCCCGCGTCGCGCTGAATTCACCTGCTGCAACACCCGATGCGATTGCGTTGATTCGCCAACTTCAAAGGATTATTCCTGGCGATCCGGCGCTTCAGAACGTGTGGTTGAGTTTGGTCGACGACACCGAGACTGCATTGGTACTCGTACTGCGTGAATTGATCGGACCCGGCGCAGATCCACTGGAAGTTCGTTTGCTTGCAATTGCAGCGAACACGGCCCAGCGGATGGCCGTTGCCGCGTGGGTTGACGGGGAGTCCCCGGCGTATGGCGACGGCTCGCCTGCGGAAGTTGCGGTGAGGTGTATTCGCATTCTGACCGCGGGACTGGGGCACGTGTCGACCTGAACGCCGCTGACCTTGTCGCGTTCATATTGATCGGCGCTGTAAAGAACTACCGTTCTACTTCCGCATTTTTCTAGAACGTGTTCTACTTTATTGAAGGTTGGCGGGCTATCAATGGAGGCGGAAGATCATGGGTCAGGTTCTGGACAACATCTCACAGTTCGCCGACGAGATCCGCGCCGACGGAGTCGAGGGCGACAAGCTGATGCGCTTGACGGACGGCAGCGCGAAGCGCCTGCGCGACGCTGGGGTCATCCGGATGTTGCAGCCGAAGGAATTCGGAGGCCTCGAGGCACATCCGCGTGAATTCGCCGAGACGGCAATGGCTATCGGCGCGATGGACGGTGCTACGGGTTGGGTCAGCGGCATCGTCGGTGTTCATCCGTGGGAGCTTGCGTTCTTCGACCGCAAGGCTCAGGAAGAGGTGTGGGGAACCGATCCTGATACGTGGATGGCGTCGCCGTATGCGCCGATGGGTGTGGCGAGGCCGGTCGAGGGTGGGTACATCCTCAACGGTCGCTGGTCGTTTTCCTCCGGTACCGATCATTGTGACTGGATCATGATCGGCGCGATGGTCGGTGACGAGTCCGGCAAGCCGTTGATGCCGCCGAAGCACCTGCACGTACTGCTGCCGCGCTCCGATTACGACATCGACCAGGACAGCTGGAATGTCGTGGGGCTGCGCGGAACCGGGTCGAAGGACCTGATCGTCAAGGACGCGTTTCTGCCCACCTACCGCACGATCGACGCCGGAAAGGTGTACGACGGGACGGCGTGGAAGGAAGCGGGCCGTACGGAGACGTTGTACAAGTTCCCGTTCTCCTGCATTTTCCCGTTGGGGATCACTTCGTCGTTGATCGGTATTGCTGAGGGTGCGTTGGCGTGCAACATGGCGGCGCAGCGTGAGCGTGTGACGGTCAGTGGTGTTCCGATCAAGGAAGATCCGTACGTGCTGTTCGCGATCGGTGAGGCGGCGGCCGAGATCGCTGCTTCTCGGGCTGCGATCTTGGAGACGGTGGATCGTTTCTGGGACATGACCGAGAAGGGGCAGGAAGTTTCGTTCGAGCTGCGTGCGATCGGTCGGCGTACGCAGACTGCTGCTGCGTGGCGTGCGGTGCGGGCGGTGGACGAGATCTTTGCTCGTTCCGGTGGTGGCGCGTTGCAGTTGAACACGCCGATGCAGCGGTTCTGGCGTGACGCTCATGCCGGTCTCGCGCACGCGATCCACGTACCCGGTTCCATTTTCCACGCGTCGACGCTCTCGCAGCTCGGTGGCGAACCGCAGGGCATCCACCGGGCAATGATCTGAATCAGCTCGATCGGACCAGCGCGGCCGGGTCACTTCGTGGCACGGCCGCACTGGTCTTGTTGTCAGTTGGTGGCTACGACGTCGGATCGATTCGGATTCGATTCAGTCGGCTTGCGCAATCGTTCAATTGACCTTGGAAGCATGAACGCGACAACGACGCCGAGAGTGGTGGCTGCAGCACCTATCATGAATGCCATCTGGAATCCGGTATCAGTATAGAAGACAACGCCTTTCGTTACTTCGGGGGAGAGTGGCGCAATGTATGCGACATTCATGACGCTGAACGCGACGACGGGAAGCACTGCCGGAAATACGCTCTGAAACACTCCCACGATGCTTGCTGTAGTCGCCTGGAGTTCCGCTGGCACAGCTTCTATCAAGAGATTTGGAATAGACGCATAGGCGAGGCCCATTCCGCACCCGAACAGTGCGGCGAAAAAAACGAGCAGAATTCTGTTGTCGTGTACGAGTGACGTCAGGACAAATCCGAGTGTCATTGCCGACAATCCTGCGATGAGAAGTCCTCGAGGGCGTACCCCTCTGCTGACGAGTAGTCCGACGACAATGCCCCCGATTACCACCATGCCGCCGATAGGCGCCTGAAACACAGCGAAACCCTCTGCGGTAACCCCGAATCCGTAGCCCAGCCCCAAGGTCGCGGGTGTCATGGCCAGCATTGGGAGCAGGATCGAGTACAAGCCGGCAGCGGCATAGGTGAAACCGGCGCCGACGGCGGTGAGAAGTACCGGTCGATTGCCGAGAACATGCAGGTCGATCAGCGGATCCTGGACAAGGCGTGCGGAGATGAGCCACGCTCCCAACAGAATGATTCCACCGGCCAAGTAGCCGACGGTCGAGATATGTGTCCATCCGTTCGAGGGGCCGATGCTCACCGCAATCAAGACACCGGCAATTCCGGCGCCGAGAAGGGCGGCGCCGAGCAGGTCGAGCGTGGAACGCAACCGAACCGACGATTCGGAAGTAGTTGCAGCGATCATGCCGAGCAGAAGGACCAGAACGATCACGAAGAACCAGAAGATGCTTCGGAAGCCGTAATGATCGATCAACCATCCGGTGAGAAATGGCGCAGGTATGGCGATCAATCCCATTCCGCTCGTAGCAATACTCACCGCTAGCGCCACTTTCTTCGGTGGGAATACATCTCGTATGAGTGAGTAACTCAGGAAGAGGCAGGGAATGAGCAGGCCCGATACAGATCGTCCGACGAGCATCACCGTGTAACTGTCGGCGACGGCGCAGATGAATGCACCCACCGCTGCGATCGTCACGCACGCCAAGAGGAGTCTGCGCTTGCCGTACATGTCGGCGAGCTTCCCGACGAGAGGTGCCGTGATGGCTCCGACGAGGAGGAACGCGGTCAGGAGCCAGGCCCCTTGAGTGGTTCGGTAGTGCGCTGCAATCGAAGGAATCGCCATCGAAATCATCAGGTAGCTGATGGTGAGCGTCTCGAGAAGGAGCACCAGAGCCGCAAGGGAGAGGACGAGGCGAGGCGTCCACCGTTGAGAGGTTGGAGGACTGTCAGTGGATGAGTCCGGTGGATCGGTTGGGCACGGCATAGAGGTCATTGGGGCGGTCCTTCCGGAGTGCGCGGACACAGTTCTCGGGGTGCGAGGTCGACTTCGGTCCGGCGAGCAATGAGCTGAGGTGCGGACGACGCGATCCCTGCCGTCCGTGTAAGTCACATCACAGTTCGCCTAGGGTCTTGTTCGCCATGGCGTTTTCCATCTGTTGGGAGAAAGCTTCTGTCTACGTGCCCAATTCGAAAGTTCCAGCGAGATATCGAATCTCTGTCGAAGCGCACCACGGGGCTCGAGCGCACCCGGGAGAGACCCTGATCGGAAAGTGCGTACCTCGGATGGTGCGGATCCCTGGGACAGCGCTCCCATCGCAGAACTCGTGGGTCTCGAGAAGCCTGTCGGTGAATCTGGTCGATGACCTCGGACTGTCCGCAGAACCCGGATCGGAGTGAGCGCCAACGCGCAATGTGGGTTATAGGACAAACACCGATAGGCTGGCGGTCATGGCTGAGTTCATTTACACGATGAAGAAGGTGCGCAAGGCGCACGGTGACAAGGTCATCCTCGATGACGTCACGATGAGCTTTTACCCCGGCGCGAAGATCGGTGTCGTCGGACCGAACGGCGCTGGTAAATCCAGCATCCTCAAGATCATGGCCGGACTGGACCAGCCGGGCAACGGCGAGGCATTCCTGGCTCCGGGCGCGACCGTCGGCATCCTCATGCAGGAGCCGGAGCTCGACGAGACCAAGACGGTTCGCGAGAACGTCGAGGACGGTCTCGGAGAGACGATGGTCCAGCTCAAGCGGTACAACGAGATCGCCGAGCTGATGGCCACGGATTACTCCGACGAGCTCATGGAAGAGATGGGCGAGCTGCAGGAGAAGCTCGATCACGCAGACGCGTGGGAGATCGACTCGCAGCTCGAGCAGGCTATGGACGCCCTGCGCTGCCCCCCGCCGGAAGAGATGGTCACCCACCTCTCCGGTGGTGAGAAGCGACGCGTTGCGCTCTGCAAGCTGCTGCTGAGCAAGCCCGACCTCCTGCTCCTCGATGAGCCCACCAACCACCTCGACGCCGAATCTGTCCTGTGGCTCGAGCAGCACCTCGCTGCTTACCCCGGCGCAATCCTCGCCGTGACCCACGATCGTTACTTCCTCGATCACGTCGCGCAGTGGATCTGTGAAGTCGACCGCGGACGCCTGTACCCGTACGAGGGCAACTACTCCACCTACCTGGAGCAGAAGGCTGCACGCCTCGAAGTTGCCGGCAAGAAGGATCAGAAGCTGCAGAAGCGCCTCAAGGACGAGCTCGCATGGGTTCGTTCCGGCGCCAAGGCCCGCCAGGCCAAGAACAAGGCTCGTCTCGATCGCTACGAGGAAATGGCGAACGAAGCCGAGAAGACCCGCAAACTCGACTTCGACGAGATCCAGATCCCGGCACCGCCGCGCCTGGGTGACGTGGTCGTGGAGGTGTCGAACCTCGACAAGGGCTTCGACGGCCGCGTGCTGATCAAGGATCTTTCGTTCACGTTGCCGCGCAACGGAATTGTCGGCGTCATCGGCCCCAACGGCGTCGGTAAGACGACGCTGTTCAAGACCATCGTCGGTCTCGAGGAGCCTGACGCCGGTGAGGTCAAGATCGGTCAGACGGTCAAGCTGAGCTACGTCGACCAGAACCGTTCCGGAATCGACCCCAAGAAGACGGTCTGGGAGACCGTGTCCGACGGGCTCGATTTCATCGTCGTCGGCCAGACCGAGTTCCCCTCGCGCGCGTACATCAGCTCGTTCGGTTTCAAGGGCCACGATCAGCAGAAGCCGGCCGGCGTCCTCTCAGGTGGTGAGCGCAACCGCCTGAACCTGGCGATGACGCTCAAGCAGGGCGGCAACCTGATCCTGCTCGATGAGCCCACCAACGACCTCGACGTCGAAACCCTCGGCTCGCTGGAGAACGCTCTCGAAGAGTTCCCCGGCTGCGCCGTCGTGATCTCGCACGATCGCTGGTTCCTGGACCGGACCTGTACCCACATCCTCGCGTGGGAAGGTGGCTTCGGCGACAACGAGGCAGCTTGGTACTGGTACGAGGGCAACTTCGAGGGCTACGAGGCGAACAAGGTCGAGCGACTCGGCCCCGACGCCGCACGCCCGCACCGCGTGACTCACCGCAAGCTCACCAGGGACTGATCCGGTGTCCGACGTATACACAGCGCAGATCCAGGTCCGGTGGGGCGATTCCGACCGGTTGGGTCACGTCAACAACACGCGTTACGTCGAGTACATGCAGGAAGCTCGCATCCAGTTCCTGGAAGCGAAACTGGCGCCGCTCGGCGGCCGGCCGGGATACCTCGTGGTTCGAAAGATGACCATCGAGTTCCTCAAGCCGGTCACCGATCGGTCCGGTCCCTTGAACGTGGAGATCTTCACGACTCACGTCGGGACTTCCTCGTTCACGGTTCGGCACGTCATCCGTGACAACGCGGGTGTCGAATGCGCCTTCGGCGACGCGTTGATGGTTGGATTCGACACCGTGTCCGAAAAGTCCAGACCGCTGGCGGACAGCGAACGTGCGGTGCTCGAAGCATCGCTTGTTCAGATGACGACATCGTAGATTTCGTTTCTCAGTTCACCCTAGGTACTGGTTGCCGCGGCTAGTCTCGAGTCAGAGATTGGTCGCGGCGATCAGAACCCACAAGGATGTGAGCCAGGAATGACAGACCGTGTACGGCAGCAGGGCACAGGCCTCGACGAAGCGACGTTGTTGACGCGTCTTCGCGAGGCCTTTTTCACGCACATCGACGAGGGTGACAGCGACGACGTCATCAACGGTCGATCGGATCGAGTCCTGCTCGCGCATCTCGCGCTCGGGAGGCAGCGGACGCCAGGCACGGCCGTATGGCGTGTGTACCGCCCGTCAGGATCCGAGGGTCTCGGCGCTGCTGTCCAGATCGTCACCGACGACATGTCGTTGCTCGTCGAGTCCGTTACCGCGATGCTCAACCGACAAGGCGTGGGAATCAGTCAATTCGCCCATCCGATCCTGACGGTTGAACGCGACAACGCGGGCAATCTGATTTCCTTGGGCGACAGCGGTATCCAAGAATCCTGGATGCACGTCCAGTTGGACTCCGAAGTCGAGGATTCCGATCTCGACGCGATCGAAGCCCACCTCGGCAAAGTGCTCGCGGACGTCCGCCAGGTGGTTGGTGACACCCCGGACATGAAGGCACTGCAACTGCGCGTTGCCGACGAGTTGGAGAGTGCTGCAGAAACTGCCTCCGGGAGGATCACCCCCGAAGAATTCTCCGATACCGCTCGGCTGCTCCGGTGGATGGCGGACGGAAACTACGCCGTACTCGGATACCGGCGATTCGAGGGCACGAAGGACGGCTCACGCACGGTCGCCGGCAGCGGGCTCGGCGTGCTGCGCTCCGACGCGGTCACCGAAGGCCCGATGAGTTTGCCTCCAGTTGCAGATCTCCCGGATCGACCGCTTCTGGTCCTGACGCAGGGATCGTTCCCCGCCACGGTGCACCGCGCTGTCTACCCGTACTTCGTGGGTGTCTCGATCCTCGACGACGAGGGAAACATCGTGGGGGAGCACAGATTCCTGGGTGTGTTCACCGTGGTCGCACTCCACGAGAACGTCCTCGCGATTCCTCTGATCGAGCGACGCGTCCGCGAAGTCATCGCGCGTGCCGGTGTCGACCTGCATTCGTACTCCGGGCAGGCGATGCTCGAGGTCATCCAGTCCTTCCCGCGCACCGAGTTGTTCTCGAGCGATGCCGAGACCTTGTTCGAGACCGTCCACGCCGTGCACAGCATCGGGCTGCGTCGACAGGTGCGACTCTTTGTCCGCGAGGACACGTTCGGACGGTTCGTATCCTGCTTGGTGTATCTGCCTCGCGACCGGTATACGACGCGGGTGCGACTGTCGATGCAAAACCTGTTGTGGCGCGAATTCGGCCCAGGCACAGTTGATTACACCGCCCGGGTTACCGAGAACGATCTTGCGCTGTTGCACGTGACGATCCGGCGCGATCCGGACAGTGAGCCGGTTCACCTGGATGTCTCCGAGGCCAACCGCGAGCGAGTTCAGGCCCTGCTGACCGAAGTCAGTCGTAGCTGGGACGACCGCATCAACGACCTTGTTCGCGACATTCCAGGTGTGGATCCGGAACTGGTGCAACGGTATTCGCGGGTACTTCCCGATGGATACAAGGAGGACTTCGAACCGTCACGCGCGTTGGCCGACATCGCCAGACTCGAGGCGTTGGCGCCAGGCGCGATCGACGTACTGCTCTATCGCGCCGTGGACTCCGCGCCCGGTGCCTGGCGCTTCACGCTCTTCGTCGGCGGCGACGGTATCTCGTTGAGCCAGGTGCTACCGGTGCTGCAGTCACTCGGCGTCGAAGTTCTCGACGAGCGACCGCACGTCGTGCAGCGACTCGACGGCGTTCAGTGCTGGATCTACGATTTCGGGTTGTCGGTACCGGCGGATCTTCGGGCGTCGGTCGAGATCGACCTCGATGCGCAGGTGCCACTCGAGACCAGTACCGCCCCGCTGACCGAGGTCCAGAAGCGATTCACGGCTGCATTCGGTGCAGTCTGGTTCGGCCGGGCAGAAGCTGACCGATTCAACGAGTTGGTGCTGCGGGCCGGAATGTCCTGGCGGCAAGCCGTGGTGCTGCGTGCTTACGCAAAGTATTTGCGCCAGGCCACATTTCCGTACAGTCAGTTCCACATCGAAGGAATCGCGCTAACGCACCCGCAGACCGCGTTTGCATTGGTGCAGTTGTTCGAGGCGATGTTCGACCCCGAGAAACAAGACGACATCCGCGTCGCTGAATTGGACGAGCAGTTGCGTGCGTCCATCGACGAGGTACTCAGCTTGGATGCCGATCGCATTCTGCGTGGAATGTTCTCCTTGGTGAAGGCGACCTTGCGTACCAATTTCTACGTCGTCGACGCCGATGGCCGCTCTCGCGACTACCTGTCGGTCAAGCTCGATCCCTCGCGGATCAGCGAGCTGCCCAAGCCGCGGCCGGCTTTCGAGATCTACGTGTACTCACCCGAGGTCGAAGGCGTCCACCTGCGATTCGGCGCAGTCGCGCGCGGCGGGCTCCGCTGGTCCGACCGGCGCGAGGATTTCCGCACCGAGGTGCTCGGCTTGGTGAAGGCTCAGGCCGTCAAGAACGCGGTGATCGTGCCGGTCGGCGCCAAGGGCGGCTTCGTCGTGAAGAATCCGCCTCTGCCGACGGGTGATCCGGCCGCTGATCGAACGGCGACGCTGGAAACCGGCAAAGCCTGCTACACCACGTTCATCTCCGGATTGCTCGACATCACCGACAACGTGCACGCGGCCACCGGCGAAGTTGTGACGCCGGATCGAGTGGTGCGCAAGGACGATCAGGATCGCTACCTGGTGGTCGCCGCGGACAAGGGCACGGCGACGTTCTCGGATCTCGCGAATTCGGTTGCCGCCAAGTACGACTTCTGGCTCGGCGACGCGTTTGCCTCCGGTGGCTCCGTGGGATACGACCACAAGGGCATGGGAATCACCGCTCGCGGCGCCTGGGAAAGCGTCAAGCGGCACTTCCGCGAACTCGGGGTCGACACGCAGACGCAGGATTTCACGACGGTAGGCGTCGGCGACATGAGCGGAGACGTGTTCGGCAACGGAATGCTCCTCAGTCGGCACATTCGTCTGGTGGGCGCTTTCGACCATCGACACATCTTCCTCGATCCGAACCCGGATGCAGCGAGCTCGTTCGTCGAACGTCAACGACTTTTCGAGTTGCCACGGTCGTCATGGGCCGACTACGACAAGAGCCTGATCAGTGAAGGTGGCGGCGTCTGGGACCGCACGGTCAAGTCGGTTCCGATCGCCGAAAGCGTCAGGATCGCACTGGGTCTGGCCGAGGGGGTCACGAAGCTCTCGCCGCCGGAATTGATGCAGGCGATTCTGTCGGCACCGGTGGATCTGCTGTGGAACGGCGGAATCGGTACATACGTCAAGGCTTCGACCGAGACGAACGCGCAGGTCGGAGACAAGAGCAACGACGCGGTGCGAGTCGACGGTCAAGACCTGCGGGTCAAGGTGATCGGTGAGGGCGGCAACCTCGGCGTGACTGCTCTGGGACGAATCGAGTTCAGCGCCAACGGTGGTCACATCAACACCGACGCCATCGACAACTCGGCCGGGGTCGACTGCTCCGATCACGAAGTGAACATCAAGATCCTTCTCGATTCGCTCGTGCGTTCGCAGTTGCTGCCGACGCAAGAACGGAATCCGTTGCTGGCGTTGATGACCGACGACGTGGCGGCGCTGGTGTTGGCGGACAACATCGCCCAGAATGCGCTGCTCGGAATCTCCCGCGTGACGGCGCCGCAGATGCTCGGTGTTCACCGCCGTCAGTTGACGGATCTGACCAAGGCACGTGGCCTTGACCGCAAGCTCGAGGCGTTGCCGACCGACAAGGAGATCGAGCGTCGACTCGAGGCCGGTGTGGGTCTGACGTCGCCGGAATTGGCGACGCTGACGGCGCACGTGAAGCTTTCACTCAAGGACGATCTGCTCGCAACCGAGTTGCCGGACAACGATTTCTTCGCCCAGCAGATCCCGCAGTACTTCCCGACCGCTGTTCGCGATCGGTTCGAAACGGAGATCAAGGCACACCCGTTGCGGCGGCAGATCGTCGCGACGATGCTCGTGAACGAAGTGATCGACAACGGCGGAATCACGTACGCCTACCGCTTGGCCGAGGAGACCGGAGCGAGCAGTACCGACTCGATCCGTGCCTACGCCGCTGTGCGAGAGGTCTTTGCGCTCGACGAGGTGTGGTCGCGAATCCGCTCGGCCGGCGTCAGTGCAGAGATCGAAAACGAGCTGATCGTGGAGTCCTGCCGCTTGCTCGACCGCGCGTCGCGGTGGTTCCTGGCCAATCGGCCCCAGCCGATCGCGGTCGGCGCCGAAGTTGCGCGCTACTCGGCGGCGTATCGGGCGACGGCGCCGCTGGTTCCGGGGCTGCTCGCCGGCCACCAGCTCGACGATCTGCTCGTGCGCGCTCAATCCGTGATCGATCGCGGGGCTCCGGAAGCGTTGGCGCTGGACGTGTTCCGACTGCTCGACGTCTACTGCCTGCTCGACATCGCGGATATCGCCGACATCGCCGATCACGACATCACCGAAGTCGCGGAGCTGTATTACGCCTTGGATGCGCATCTGGGAATCGACTGGTTGCTGAGCGCCGTTTCGGGACTCGAGCGCGGGGATCGCTGGCACTCGCTTGCTCGGCTTGCGTTGCGAGACGACCTCTACAGTTCGCTTCGGCAGCTGACGATGGAGGTTCTGGCCGGCGGCGAGCCGGGGGAGTCACCGCAGGAGAAGATCGACGAATGGGAATCGACCAACGCCTCGCGGCTGAGCCGAGCGAGGGCAGCTCTCGTCGAGATCTTCGAGTCTGGGACGCTTGACCTCGCGACGCTCTCGGTGGCGGCGCGTCAGGTTCGTAGCATGGTGCGCAGCATGGGCACCCGATCGGAGGTAGGACGTTGAGCGAAGGATTCCACGCCGAAGTTGTGGTTCGGTGGTCCGACATGGATGCCTTCCAGCACATCAACCACGCACGGATGGTGACGTTGCTCGAAGAGGCGCGGATTCCTTGGTTGTTCGAAGACTCGCGCCCGACGGTCACCCTGCGTGACGGGGCTGTGATTGCCGATCTCCATGTGCGGTACCGCGGGCAACTGCGGCACGACGATTCACCGCTCGATGTCTTCATGTGGGTGGAAAAGGTTCGCGCGGTGGACTTCACCATCGCGTACGAGGTTCGCCCCCGCGGCGCCGATCTCAGCGTCCCGCCGTCCATCGTGGCATCGACTCAGATCGCGGCCTTCGATATCGACACTCAACGTCTGCGCCGCCTCAGCGGGCCCGAGCGGGAGTACTTGGAGAGCTGGCAACGTGTATGAACGTGTCCTGACCGTGCCCGAGGAGGCCGAGCGAAAGAACTTGGCCGGCTTCATCGGTCACGCCTTGCGTTTGGACGAGTCCGCGGTCATCCGAATGCGCCGACGCGGCGATGCGCACCTGAGCGTCTGGGCGTCAACGGGTTTCGACGCTCTGGCGACGCGAACCGTGGCGGGCACCATCAACCCTGACGACACGTCGGCTGCCGGCGATCAGTTGCTCTCGGCGGTGGAGCAGGCAACAGGTGAGCTGATCGATCCGGGGTTCGCCATGGATTCGGCATGGCGTGGGGCGTTGCCGCCGATGGACGGCTTCGAGCACCTGGACGACGTACCCGCCCGGGTGCTGATCGAACTGGCGCAGCGGGGCAACGCCTTGGCGCTCGAGCATGGAAGTAGTCACGGGCCGCCGGCGTCGTTGCTCGATCAGGACGTGCTCGAGGTCAGTGGTCCGTCAGGCACGGTCGGGATCTCGATGCGAGTTGTTTTTGCCTTGACCGCAATGGGATTCGTTCCGCACGCCGGATCCGAAGCGATGACTGCGGACATCGATCTCGAACAGATCGACGCGTCGGAACTGGTTCGGGTGCGGGCGAGTCGATCGTGGGTGCGCCTCGATGCACGGTTTGGTTCGATCTACCGTCACCGCGGTGGTTCGATACCGCTGATGGTTGCGCGGTAGGAGTTCAGGCGACGGCCACCACCAGCGCGATGGGGCCGCCGCCTGACGACGTGCGAGAGTGTTCGGTCAGATCAGCCACGCCGCAGCGTTGACGGGCAACTGACCGTCGACGAGTGGTGCGCTGCTCAACAGCAGCTGCCCGCTCGGCAGTGCGATCGGCACCTCCGTGGTGTTGAGAGCACAGATCAGACCGCCGCGTCGACGGAAAGCGAGGCAGCCGGGGGGACTGCCGTACCAATCGATGTCGGTGCCGGAAAACTCCGGCCTGGCGCTACGAAGTTCGAGGGCGGCGCGATACAGCGAGAGCATCGAGTCGACGTCCTCGATCTGAGCCTCCACGGTGAGCGTCGACCACTCGGCCGGCATCGGCAGCCAGGTGCGCGCACCGGTGGTGAATCCGAAAGGCGGCTCGGTTCCTTCCCAGGGAAGGGGCACTCGGCAGCCGTCGCGTCCTCGCTCGGCATGTCCGGATCGTTCCCAGACCGGGTCCTGTAGTGCATCGTCGGGCAGGTCGACGTTCGGCAGGCCGAGTTCGGCTCCGTTGTAGATGAAGCTCGCGCCCGGAAGCGCCAACTCGACGAGGATCATCGCCCGTGCGCGTTGCGTTCCGATCTCGCCCCCGCCGTAGCGCGTGACTTCACGTTCGACGTCGTGATTCGACAGTGTCCACGTGGGCACACCCCCGACCTCGGCGACGGCCGCGAGGGAGTTCTCCACGGCCTCTCGGACGGACTCGGCGGAGAATTCGGTTTCTGCAAGCCGGAAGTTGAATCCGAGATGCAGTTCGTCTGGCCGGATGTATTCGCCGAACTTCTGGTTGTCCTTCACCCAGATCTCGCCGACGGTCATCGCCTCCGGGAACTCGTCCATGACCTTGCGGATGCCGCGGTGGATTTCGTGAACTGCCGGATTGTTGAACCGCGGGTCGTCGTCGGAATTGCGCATGAGCTCGTTGAGCTCCCAGTCGTGGTCCGGCAAACCGTCGGGCTTGGCCATTCCGTGGGCCACGTCGATGCGGAATCCGTCGATTCCGCGTTCGAGCCAGAAGCGCAGAGTCTTGGCGAGGTCGTCGAAGACCTCGGGGTTGTCCCAGTTCAGGTCCGGCTGTTCCTTGGCGAAGATGTGCAGGTACCACTGGCCGGGTGTTCCGTCGGCTTCGGTGACGCGGGTCCATGCCGGGCCGCCGAAGATGCTCGGCCAGTTGTTCGGCGGTTCGTTGCCTTTTTCACCTTTGCCGTCTCGGAAGATGTAGCGGGATCGCTCCGCAGAACCGGGCGCCGACGCCAGGGCTGCCTTGAACCACTCGTGCTGATCACTCGTGTGGTTCGGGACCAGGTCCATGGTGACCTTGATTCCGCGCTCGTGGGCTGACGTGATCAGCGAATCCATCGTCGCCAGATCACCGAACAGGGGATCGATGTCGCGAGGATCCGAGACGTCGTAGCCGTGGTCTGCCATTGGTGACTTCATCACCGGGCTCAACCAGATCGCGTCGATGCCGAGCAGTTCGAGGTAGCCGAGTTTCTCCTCGACTCCGCCGAGGTCGCCGATACCGTCACTGCCCGAATCGGCAAAGGAACGCGGATAGATCTGATAGAAGACCGCCTCGTTCCACCACGGGGCTTCGGGCCGGCTTACAGAGGACGAATCCGCGGGGGTGCTCACAGCAGTTCATAGTGCCAAACGTCTGGCACTCTCACGACTTGGACACGGCAAAAGCGTGACTCTTTACCTAGCCTTGGTGTACTTTGCATTTACGCGGTGACTCCATGTGGCAACTTTGGTGTTACTGCCGGGGGAGAAGTATCGAGAATTCAACCAAGGGGGCTTGGCCTTGACTTTGTCGGCAATCGAAGCGGTCAGTTTGGATCACGTACTGCTCGACGATGATCCGATCAACCGTGACTGGATAATCTTCGGCACACCGGTTGCACGGTCGGCGCAATGGTCGGCGAGTAAAGACGGGACCACGACTACGCACGTCTGGGATTGCACGAAGGGGCGCTTCCGCTGGTACTTCCATGCGGACGAAATCGTGCACATCATCGAAGGGTCGGTCACCGTTCAGGGCGACGGAATCGCGAAACGAACCCTGGGCGTCGGCGATGCCGCACTCTTCCGGGCGGGCAGCTGGTCGGAGTGGGAGGTCGAAGAGTACGTGCGCAAGCACGCAATCTTGAGTTCTCCGCTACATCCCACGGTGTCGTTCGGGGTACGAGCGGCCCGCCGGATCGCGCGTGTGTTCAGGCCGAAGGCGAAGTAAACGGTCAGATGGCGGAGTTCACCATGGACGCAGCAGCCATCTCCATGTAGTCGATCAACTGCTTGCGGTGCACCGGGCTCAGGGTCTTCTCGTCGATGGACGCGATGGCGACGTGCATGCACCGAAGCCACGCATCACGCTCGATCGGGCCGATCACGAAAGGATTGTGGCGCATCCGCAGACGCGGGTGCCCACGCTCCTCCGAGTACGTGTGCGGCCCGCCCCAGTACTGCTCGAGGAACATCCGCATCCGCCGCTCGGCCGGACCGAGATCGGCCTCGGGGTAGAGCGGGCGCACAACCTCGTCCTTCGCGACTTCTTCGTAGAATCGCGCGGTGAGCTTGTGAAACGTCTCGGCTCCGCCGACGGCGTCGTAGAAGGTCTGCTGCACGTCGTGCTGTACGTCATTCATGGCAAGTTCCATTGTGCCTGACGGCCGTAGTGGTCGGTTTCCGGGTCGACGACGGTTGCATCGGGTCGGAATGCGTACCCATTCACCGGAAATTCACCGGCCGTCCTGGCAATTTTGTTCGAAATGGGAGTGCGTAACGCGATCATCCGTGGTCAACTTGGGGGCAGTCTCCCGGAGGTCGTATGAAGAACCGACATGCTGCACGCAATCACCGACAACTCCAGCCCACTAGCGCGCGGAACGACCACGCGTTAGGGGCTGTTCTGGAAGTTGTTCCTGACGGGTTCGCGCACACTGCTGACCCACTCTTTTCCGAAGAGCATTCTCACCTCGAGATGTTCCCTCCCGATCGCGTTGTGCCCGAGTGGGTAAAACGTCGGGTGCTACTGCTCAACGTCACGTACGAACCGCTGACCGCCCTTCCTGCCAGGCGCGCGGTCGTACTGATGGCCTGCGGCAAGGCCGATACCGTCCACGAGGACGAACAGGGCCCGGTAGTCCATTCTGCGGACTGGTCGGTGCAGGTTCCCTCGGTCATTCGATTGCGCACCTACGTGCGCGTTCCGTATCGCGCCCGCATCCCCATGACCCGTGCCGCACTGATGCATCGTGACCACTTCCGATGTGCGTACTGCGGAGCCAAAGCCGAAACCATCGACCACGTCGTTCCTCGCAGCCGAGGTGGCGGGCATTCGTGGGAGAACTGCGTCGCGTGCTGTGCCCCCTGCAATCACCGCAAGGCCGACAAGATGCTCAGCGAACTCGGATGGACTCTCCGTGCGGAATTGGTTCCCCCGTCCGGTCCGCATTGGCGTCTGCTCGCGGCGACCAAGGAATTGCATCCGGCGTGGATGCCGTATCTCGGCGTGGGCGCAGCCTGAGCTATGTGTCGGCGTGGGCGCAGCCTGAGCTATGTGTCGGCGTGGGCGCAGCCTGAGCGGCGTTCTGTCGTCGCCGAAACGAAATTGCCCGAGAATTTGTGGCCCTGACGCTTTCCTTCCTGGCGTTCTGGGCTACGTTATCTGGTGTGAGCATTCTCGAGGTAGTACTGATATACGTTGGGATTCCGGCCTTGATCACCGCGTTCTTCGCGGCTGCGTCCTTCCTCGGGAAGAAGACGCCGGGACCGGTTCCGCCGGCGTTCCATCTCGGTGAGTCGTGGGATCACGCTCCCGTGCTGTGGAGTGCTGTCGACGAAGTCACCGTTCGCGGTGGCCATCACGGCAGTGCACACGCAATCGAAGCCGGTTCGGCTGATCTGATCGGAGGGTCCGCAAGTGGCAAGTGGTGATCATTCGACCGCGCTCGCAGTAGCGCCCGAGGACCTGCCCGTCGGCAGCGTCGTCACGTCCAGCGGACGCGTTTCCGGTGTGCACCGCATCGGCGAGCCGTTCACCGACGATCTTCCGTTCGAGACCATGGATCTGGTCGCGCTCGACGTCGCGATGACCGAAGCGACGCGGGCCACCAAGGTGCGATTCAACGCCTACATCGGTGATCTCGGTTCTGATCCGGCAGCGGGTGCCGACGCACTGTTCCCGACCACGCCCGAAGCCGAGCGTTCCGTGCTGATCGCCGTCTCGCCCAACCAGCGCACCGTCGAGGTACGCAGCGGGCGGGCAATCGCCGATCGGGTCACTGATCGCGTTACCCAACTCGGAGCAACGGCAGCTGTTGCATCCTTCAGTGAAGGCAACCTTATCGACGGACTGATCAGTGCCATCCGCGTTATGGCAGCCGCAATTTCAGCGCCGTAACTGTTTGTCAGACACAGGCCGGTGCCCGCGTCGATTCGTGAGAATCGACGCGGGCACCGGCCTTTCGCATGTCAGCTCGCGTCGAACTTTCGTGCTGCCAGTGAACGAACCACACCAGCCTGGCCTTCGACGACCAGACGACGTAACGCGGGAGGGATGTCGCCTTCGAGGAATCGGTCTGCCGCCGCGACGGATTCTGCGGAGATCGACCACGCCGGGTAGAGCCCGATGACGACGGTCTGTGCCACTTCGCTCGAGCGTCGTTCCCACACCGCCGCGATGTCGGCGAAGTAGCGGGAGACGAAGGGTTCGAGCAATTCGTCCTGGCCTTCGCGAGCGAACCCGCCGATGATCGATCGTGCGGTGATGTTGGGCACCGAGTCGTCGCCGACGACCTTCGCCCAGACCTCTTCCTTGACAGCGGCCTGCGGACGTCCGGCCGCGGCCGCCGCGGCTTGACGAGCGCCCGCAGCGGTCGGGTCACGCTGGGCTTCGGCGTCGATGAACGGAGTCGCGGTTCCTTCGGCGTCGATCTCACCGGCAGCTGCCAGTGCCCCGACGATGCGCCAGCGCAGGTCCGTGTCGACGATCAGGCCGTCGAGCCCAACGGTGGAGGGATCGGCGTCGAGCAATTCGCGCAGTACCTCGGTGTGCCACGGGGAGAGTGCTGCACCGGTGAGTGCGTTGACGAATGCCAGCTGGTGGTCGGACCCGGCCTCTGCCTCACGTGCGAGTTCGAGCAACCGATTGGCGAAGCTCGCCGCGCCTTCGGCCTCGGCCCAGGCCGGATCTGCGTAGGAGCCGATGGCGGTTTGGGCTTGGAGCAAGAGACGTTGCACCACACCGACTTCGGTCTCCGAACTGATACCGCGCTCGACCAGTGCGACGAAGTCGCGTGCCTTCAGTTCGGCCTGACGGGTCATTTCCCACGCCGCCGACCAGACCAGGGTGCGGGGGAGTGAGTCGATGATGTCGCCGACCCGCTCGATCGCCGTCGCCAACGATTCGGGATCGAGTCGCACGGAGCCGTAGGTGAGATCGTCGTCGTTGACCAACACGAGTGCACCGCGGGCGACGCCGACAAGTTCGGGGACATCCGTGCTTTCCACGGCATCGAGGTCGAGTTCGGCGCGATGGCTTCGTACCAACTTGCCGTCGACGTCGTCGTAGATGCCGATGGCGATCCGGTGGATTCGCCGCTCGCCGGCGCCTGGTGCAGCACCGTCCTGCCGGACGGCGAAGCGGGTGAACTTTCCGTCTGCGTCGACATCGAAGTCGGGGCGCAGGATGTTCAAACCGGTGGTCTTGAGCCACTGTCGACCCCAGTCGGAAAGGTCACGGCCCGAGGACTTTTCGAGTGAGCCCAGCAGATCGTCGAATGTTGCGTTTCCGAATGCATGCTCACGGAAGTACTCACGCAGTCCGGCGAGGAACGGCTCGAGTCCGACGTATGCGACCAACTGCTTGAGGACGCTGGCGCCCTTCGCGTAGGTGATGCCGTCGAAGTTGACCTCGACGGCAGCCAGGTCCGGAATGTCCGCGGCAATCGGGTGCGTCGACGGCAACTGATCCTGGCGGTATGCCCACGACTTCTCGACGTTGGCGAACGTCGTCCAGGCGTTCGTGTACTCCGTGGCCTCGGTCTGGCACAGGACCGAAGCGAAGGTCGCGAACGACTCGTTGAGCCACAGGTCGTCCCACCACGCCATCGTGACGAGGTCGCCGAACCACATGTGCGCCATTTCGTGCAGCACCGTTTCGGCACGACGCTCGTAGGAGTAGCGGGTCACCTTGGACCGGAAGACGTAGTCTTCGAGGAACGTCACGGCGCCGGCATTCTCCATCGCACCCGCATTGAATTCGGGGACGAAGAGCTGGTCGTACTTGCCGAAGGCATAGGGAACACCGAAGTTGCGGTGGTAGAAGTCGAATCCCTGCTTGGTCTCGGTGAAAAGCCGCTCTTCGTCCATGAACTCGGCCAGCGAAGCGCGGCAGAAGATTCCGAGCGGGATGTCGCCGTGCTCGTCGGAGTAGTTGTCGGTCCACTGCGCGTAGGGACCGGCGATGAGCGCCACCAGGTACGTGCTCATCTTCGGGGTGGTCCGGAAAACGTGCTTGCCGGGATCGGCGGCAAGGGTCTCGACGACCGCGGAGTTGGAGATGACCTTCCACGACGTGGGAGCGGTGACGCGGACGTCGAACGTGGCCTTCAGGTCGGGCTGATCGAAGCACGCGAACATGCGCTTGGCGTCAGCCGTCTCGAACTGTGAGTAGAGGTAGACGGCGTCATCGGTCGGGTCGACGAATCGGTGCAGCCCCTCGCCGGTGTGGGAGTAGATGCAATCGGCCTCGATGACCAACTCGTTGTCGGCAGCGAGGTCGGGAAGGCTGATGCCCGTCGACTCGTCGTAGTCGGAGACGTCGAGTGCGGTGCCGTTGAGGACCGCCGAATGGACTCGGGCCGCGACGATGTCGATGAAGCTGCTTGCTCCGGCCGTAGCCGTGAACGTGACGGTGGTCCTCGAGGAGAACGTCTCCTCGCCGGGTGCGTCGTTGCCGTCGGTGAGATCGAGTTCGATCAGGTAGTTCTCGACGGTCAGGATTGCTGACCGTTGCGCTGCGGTTTCGCGTGTCAGGTTCGGTGCGACCACAAAGATCTCCTCGTAGATGGTGCGGATCTATTACGTCCATCCCATCACGAAGAGAACGGCTTTACTCAAGCGGACACTTCTGCCAGCGGAATCTCCGGATCGGCCAGCCGCTCCGGATCGACAGGACGCGAAGAGGCGACCAATTCCTTGATGGCGTCACCGGCATCCCAGATGTTCACGTTCATGCCGGCGAGCACCTTGTTCGCGGAATCGAGCCAGAATGCCAGGAACTCGCGCTTGTCGACGTCGCCGCGCGTGACGAGACGGGAGTAGCCGCCGTGCGGTGCGTGACCCACGTATTCCATCCCGAGGTCGTACTGATCGGTGAAGAAGTACGGCATGCGCACGTACTCGGCGGGCCGACCCAACATGGTGTCTGCGGCGGTCTCGGGTTGGTTGAGTGCGTTTGCCCAGTGCTCCACCCGAATTCGTGCATTCAGAATCGGATGCTGTGCGGCCGCGATGTCGCCTACTGCAACGACGTCGGGGTCGCTGCTCTGCAGACCGGCGTCGACGAGAACTCCGTTGTCGACGTCGATACCCGCCTCCGACGCCAACTCGGTGTTCGGCAACGCGCCGACAGCAATCAACACGGCGTCGGCCGGAATCACGGTGCCGTCGCTCAAAGTGACGCCGGCGGCGTGATCGCCGTCGACAGAGATTGCGCTGACGTCCGTGCCAGTGCGCAAGTCGACGCCGTTCTGGCGGTGCAGAGCGGCGAAGACCTCACCCATTTCCGGGCCCAGGGTCGATTCGAGCGGAAGGCCGGCATGCTCGAGCACGGTGACGTCGACGTCGAAACCGCGAGCCGACGCGGCAATTTCGAGACCGATCCAGCCGGCACCGATCACGACGAGCTTCTTGTCGGCGGCCAGGGTGCGCAGTAGCGCAGCGGCTTGATCGACTGTTCGCACGTAGTGAACGCCCTCGGCGTCGGACCCCGGGATGTCGAGGCGCCGCGAACGTGAGCCGGTGGCCAAGGCGAGCTTGTCGTAGCTGATCGTGGAACCGTCCGGAAGTGACACGGTGTGCGCAGCGGGGTCGATGGCCGTTGCCGTCGTTCCCGGACGAAGATCGATGTGATGGTCGCGGAACCACTCGCCGTCGTGGACGGTGAATTCGGGGAGTGTCTTCTTGCCTGCGAAGAACTCTTTCGACAGCGGCGGCCGCTCGTACGGAAGGTGGTCTTCTTCGCTCAATACGGTGATCTCACCGTCGAAATCTCTGTCACGCAGGGCTTCTGCGATCTTTGCGCCCGCGAGCCCGCCGCCGACGATCACGAATCTCCGGTTGGTGCTCATCACTGAACCACTCCTTCGTACTCGTTTCTTTTCGACACTACTGCGATCGGAAGGTGGTTCGGGGGAAAGCGCGGGAAGGATTACGGGTTCATGATTGTTGGCAGAACGGGAGTATGTCCCCGAACTGACAGAACCTGACCGACAAGAACTGATAGGGAGTTTCTTCGTGAGCGCAACCTCGAGTAAGACCACGGACACTGCTGACTTCTGGTTCGACCCGCTCTGCCCGTGGTGCTGGATCACCTCGCGCTGGATTCTCGAGGCCCAGCAGGTACGCGACATCGAGGCCAAGTTCCACGTGATGAGCCTTGCGGTTCTCAACGAGGGCCGCGACCTCCCCGACGAGTACCGCGAGATGATGACCAAGGCCTGGGGCCCGGTCCGCGTCGCTATCGCTGCAGCGCAGCTGAAGGGTGACGAGATCCTGCTGCCGCTGTACACGGCCATGGGTACGAAGATCCACAACGAGGGCAACAAGGACTTCGCCGACGTCATCAAGTCGTCGCTCGCCGAGGTCGGACTGCCGCCCGAACTGGCCGAGGCTGCCGACACCGACAAGTACGACGAGGCACTGCGTGAGAGCCACCACAAGGGCATGGACGCCGTCGGACCCGACGTCGGAACCCCGACGATCCATGTCAACGGCGTGGCGTTCTTCGGTCCCGTGCTGTCACGTATCCCGCGCGGCGAGGATGCAGGCAAGGTGTGGGACGGCGCCGTCGCACTGGCCGGCTACCCGCACTTCTTCGAGCTCAAGCGGACCCGCAACGAGGATCCTCAGTTCGACTGAGCGGTAGTGAGCGCCGGATTTCGGTAGAGCTGACCGGGCCGGAAGAACAGATGCCCTGAGTGCGTGCGGTTGCGAAGCGCGGCCGCACGCCAGGTCAGCACCGGATGCGACGACAAGATGTTGACGAACCACGGGAAGAAACCGGATTCGAGTGTCGCGCGATCGGCGAGTTCGTCGAACCCGACCAGACCCACGAGATACTTTCCGGCGCCGAGGACACCCATGGCGCCCGGTGCGCCCTGTGGGCGCATGTGAAAACCGAAGTTGTCTGCCGTGTACTCCATGGAACGCGACAGCGAAGACCCGATCACCGGAATGTAGTTCGACGCGAACTGTCCCCACTGGCGCCAGTACGACGCATGCCCAGCAGCGATGTGGCCGACCTCGTGACCGATGATGAATGCGAGCGCATCGGGCTCGCGGGCCTGCCCACCGACCTCGAACAGGTCGCTGTAGACGACGACGAAACGCCGAAATCCGTGCCCTGACGCAAATGCGTTGATCCGTCCGTTCCCCAGTACGACGTAGGCATCCGGCGGAGTTTTCATGCCGAACCGTGCCGCGGCCTCGGCAACCAGCAGATACCCTTCCGGAAATTGCGAAGGCGTCATCTTGATTCCGTTGACCTGCTGCGATCCGTACAGCTGACCTCGCGCGAGGAACAGCAGGATCGGAGCCGCGAGCACCACGAGGATCCACGTCGACAGATCACCCGCAGCGATCAGAACGATCGCCACCACATAGGTGACGACTGTCGTCAGAACGGCGAGCACGAGTAGCGGGATTTCCCACGGGTGGCGAACCGCGTCACTGCCTGGTGACACACGAACGGCGGGTGCAGCGGCCTGGCCGTTGACGGGGTACATGGGCACCACGATAGGTGCGCTCGCGCGGCGATGCGTGTTCCTGAAAGTGTGACGTCGACCCGGGTGCGCCCGGCTGGTCGGGCCTGAGAGAATTGTCGCCATGCGCGTATACCTGGGTGCCGACCATGCCGGATTCGAACGTAAGAACGAGATCATCGAACACCTGAAAGCGAACGGCCACGAGGCTATCGACTGTGGTGCTCACGAGTACGACGCCGTGGACGACTACCCGGCATTCTGCATCGAAGCCGCAAAGCGTGTCGTTGCCGACGAGGGCAGCCTGGGAATCGTCCTGGGTGGCAGTGGCAACGGTGAGCAGATCGCCGCGAACAAGGTTCCCGGCGCACGGTGCGCTCTCGCTTGGAGCGTCGAAACGGCGAAGCTGGCCCGCGAGCACAACAACGCTCAGCTGATCGGCATCGGTGGACGTATGCATTCCCTCGAGGAATCGCTCGCCATCGTCGACGCTTTCCTCGCCACCGCATGGTCGGGTGAAGAGCGTCATCAGCGTCGTATCGACATCTTGTCCGAGTACGAGAAGACCGGCGTCGCACCGGCTCTGCCACAAGCCTGATCCGAAAGTTGTTCCGTGCCTGAAGGTCATACCCTGCATCGACTGGCACGGTTGCATGCCCGCAAGTTCGTCGGTTCACCGGTCCGCGTCCTCAGCCCGCAAGGCAGATTCGCCGAGGACGCGCGTCTGGTGGACGGACACGTACTCACGTCCTCGGATGCCTGGGGGAAGCACCTCTGGCACACCTATGACAACGGATTGACAGTTCACGTACACCTCGGGCTGTACGGAAAGTTCACCGACTCCGCCCTGCCGATGGAAGAACCGGTAGGCCAGGTCCGGATGCGAATGGTCGGTGCCGATTTCGGCACCGACCTTCGTGGTCCCACCGCCTGCGAAGTCCTACTGCCGCCTCAGGTCGCCGCGATCGAGGCCAGACTCGGGCCGGACCCACTGCGCCGCGGCGCGGATCCACACCAGGCATGGGTGCGAATCTCCAAGTCCAAGAAGGCGATCGGCGCGCTGCTCATGGATCAAGCGGTCCTGGCGGGTGTCGGCAACGTCTATCGCGCCGAACTTCTCTTTCGTCACGGAATCAGCCCTGAACGACCGGGGAATCTCATCTCTCACGACGAATGGACTGCCATGTGGACAGATCTTGTCGAATTGATGAAGGTTGGTGTCAGGCGCGGGAAGATGCACGTCGTTCGCGCCGAGCACGACAACGGTGATCCGGCGTACGCGAAGGATCGTCCGCGGACTTACGTTTACCGAAGAGCAGGATCGCCGTGCCGCGTGTGCGGCACACCGATCCTGCATTCCGTCATGGAGGCGCGAAACCTGTTCTGGTGCCCGGTGTGCCAGTCGGTTTAGAAGTCGAAGCCGCCGAAGTCTCCGCCGCCGAAATCGCCGCCTCCGAAGTCCCCGTAGTCGCTGCCTCCACCGTCTGCGGTGAAATCGGTGTTGTCGACACTTCCTTGTTCCGCGCCGGAGTCACCGGCGTCCATACCCTGATCTCCCGAGTCGCCCTGATCTCCCGAGTCACCCTGGTCTCCCGAGTCGCCGGCTCCCGTATCGCCACCCTGCGCGAAAGCTTCTGCGCCGTAAGGAACCCCGGCCATGCCGGAGAACATGGTCGAGAACAGCATCATCGAACCCAGACCCCAGGCGCCGGCGACGAGGGCAGGCTTCCACCAGGGTTCGGAGTACCAGCCGGCCGGGACCGGGCGTCCGGCGACTCGGCCACCGGGGTAGTAGTTGGGTGTGTGCGACGACGGATTGGGTGATGCCGCGACCTTGCGGCCCTCGAATTCGACCTCACGGTCTTCGGTGACCGAACCCGCAGCCTTCTGTCCGTCGATGGAAGGAACTTCCGGTCCCGGATCCATGCCCATTGCCACCCGCGCCGCGCGGATGTAGTAAAGCCCTTCCAGCGCAGTCTGTTTCGCGAGACGTGCCTGCACCGGCGTTGCGGCCTGATCGATCTGCGAGCCTGCGGCGTTGTACCGTTCGGCCGCGTCGGCGAGGGCTTGGCGCGACGCGTCGTCACTGCCGGTCAGGTTGTAGACCTGACCGCCGAGGCGTTCGATCGCCTGCCTGGCATCGGCTTTCGCGTCGTCGAGTTGTGTTGCGCTGTGGCCGGAACCGCGTTGCTGGCTTTTCATGACCAGAAATACGACTACGGCCAGAACGACGAGTATGAGAAGAATCGTGGTCACGAGTGGCCTCCCGAGCAGAATCGATCCGGACAACTCCAGGATACGGACCACAGGGGAGTGGCCTGAGTGCACAAAGTCTGAACACAAAAAATCCGCACCGGCCAGGCCGATGCGGATTTTTGTGGAGTTTCCCTCCTCATGGAGGGGATGACGGGAATCGAACCCGCGTGATCAGTTTGGAAGACTGAGGCTCTACCATTGAGCTACATCCCCGTGCATACGACAACTCGGGATCGCCGTGTTCGTCGTCTGCGATACGAAACTGTACCCAATGCCCCACCGGATTTCATAATCGGGGGGTTGGAGAAGTTCGATACCGTCGTTCACCTGGGGAATTGCCGAAATGCCCGGCGAGTCGGGGTGTCTTGCCTTGCGGCCCGGCTTCTGATTCCGGCTGTCATCACGTTTCGTTCAGCCAAGGCTGTATGTGGCGGCGGTCGGATGACATACTGACGGGGTCGGACAGGCGGGCCGTGTACAAACGACGGTCGGGTTCGTGAGAGAGTAGTGAGCGCGATAGGGTTGTGCGCGGTCACCGATGGTGGCTGCCTTTGTGGCCCGTTGTCTTTGTGGCCTCGGATGGCCGTATCGTGTGTTTCATGTGATCGGAAACGGGATGTAGCGCAGCTTGGTAGCGCATCCGCTTTGGGAGCGGAGGGTCGCAGGTTCAAATCCTGTCATCCCGACAAGTACGTACATGGCACTTCACCTCCAGTAAGTCCGGGAGTGAAGTGCCGCGCCAGACAGCAGTACCGAACACCCGCAGTACCGAACACACAGCAGTACCGATTCAACACAAGTTGTGAGCAAGACCAGACGAAGGAGCGAAGTTTCGTGAAGAGCACCGTCGAGCAGCTCAGCCCGACGCGAGTCCGTATCAACGTTGAGGTGCCCTTCGCGGAACTCAAGTCTGATTTCGACAAGGCCTACAAGGCCCTCGCGCAGCAGATTCGTCTCCCCGGCTTCCGTCCCGGCAAGGCTCCGGCTCGCCTCCTCGAAGCACGTGTCGGTCGCGGCGCTGTGCTCGAGCAGGTCGTCAACGACGCTCTGCCGTCGCGTTACTCCGAGGCTGTCACCAGCGCCGGCGTGAAGGCCATCGGCCAGCCCGAGATCGAGGTCACCAAGATCGAAGACGGCGAGCTCCTCGAGTTCACCGCCGAGGTCGACGTGCGCCCCGAGATCGAGCTCCCTGACTTCAGCTCCATCAACGTCGAGGTCGATCCGATCGAGATCACCGACGAAGCCATCGAAGAGCAGTTGCTTTCGCTGCGTCAGCGTTTCGGCACCCTCACCGGCGTCGACCGCGCAGTCGAGGACGGCGACTTCGTCTCCATCGACCTGTCGGCCACCGTCGACGGCGAGAACGTTGCCGAGGCAACCGCTAGCGGACTGTCGCACGAGGTCGGATCGGGCCAGCTCATCGAGGGCCTCGACGAAGCCATCATCGGCCTCAAGGCGGGGGAGTCCAAGGACTTCACGTCGACGCTGGTCGCCGGCGAGTACGCGGGCAAGGAAGCTGTTGTCACCGTGACCGTGCAGACGGTCAAGGAGCGCGAGCTTCCGGCTGAGGACGACGAGTTCGCTCAGCTCGCCAGCGAGTTCGACACCCTGGAAGAACTGAAGGCTGACCTCCGCGAGCGCGTCGCACGCGTCCGCAAGGTCGAGCAGGCCGGTCAGATCCGCGACAAGGTTCTCGAGCAGCTGCTCGAGACGGTCGAGGTTCCGTTGCCGGAAGCCGTCGTCAAGGCTGAGGTCGATGCTGCACTGCACGACGCCGTTCACGGTCTCGATCACGACGAAGAGGCACTGAACAAGCTCCTCGAAGAGCAGGGCAGCAGTCGCGAAGAGTTCGACAAGGATGCCCAGGAAGCCGCTGAGCGCTCCGTCAAGACGCAGCTCTTGCTCGACTCGATCGCCGATGCGGGCAACGTCACCGTCGGTCAGGACGAGCTCACCGAGCGCATCCTGTTCCAGGCGCAGCGTTACGGCATGGCTCCTGAGCAGTTCATCCAGCAGATCCAGCAGGCCAACCAGCTCGGCGCCGTCTTCGCAGACGTCCGTCGTGGCAAGGCTCTCGCGTCCGTCGTCGAGTCGGCCGGTGTCAAGGACACCTCCGGCGCCGTTGTCGACACCGCTGAACTGTTCGGCAGCAGCGAGGACGAAACCGAAGCGGATGCGTCTGATTCCGCCGAGAGCGAAGACAAGTAAAAACGCAGGCGGACGGGTGTTTTCACCACGATCGACTGCACTGAGTTTTCCGCTTTGAGCGAAGTAGGGCGGCACCGGGACTCCGGTGCCGCCCTACTTCGTTACTGTCTGTGTCAGTAGAAGTGTTTCGCATAGACGATCCACCGCACAAGTAGATCCACATAGAAGGCAGGTACCGTGACTTCCAATCACCTGGAGACTTTGCAGAGTCCCGCCATGACTTCAGCGACCGCTGGGTTGAACCTCAGCGACTCGGTGTACGAGCGCTTGCTGCGAGAGCGCATCATTTTCCTCGGTACCCAGGTCGACGACGACATCGCCAACAAGCTGTGCGCGCAGATCCTGCTGCTCTCGGCCGAGGACCCGACGCGAGACATCTCGCTCTACATCAACTCGCCCGGTGGATCTGTCACCGCAGGTATGGCGATCTTCGACACGATGCAGTTCGCCGAGTGCGACATCGCCACCTTCGGTATGGGCCTTGCGGCGTCGATGGGTCAGTTCCTGCTCTCGGCAGGCACCAAGGGCAAGCGTTACGCACTGCCTCACGCCCGCATCATGATGCACCAGCCGTCCGCCGGTATCGGTGGTTCCGCCAGTGACATCGCGATCATGGCCGAGCAGTTCAAGCACACCAAGCGCGAAATGGCCGAGCTGATCGCTCAGCACACCGGCCAGACGGTCGAGCAGATCACCGCGGACTCCGACCGTGACCGTTGGTTCACGGCGAAGGAAGCTCTCGAGTACGGCTTCGTCGACCACGTCGTCTCCCGTGCGAATCAGGCCGGCGGCACCGGCAACTGAGCCGGTTCGTCCATCCTTTCGCTGCCCAATTCATACTTTGGAGAACTGATGACCAATCTTTTCGGAGCTAACTCGCTGGGCGGCCAGGCGCCGTCGGGCCCCCAATCGCGTTACATCCTGCCCCAGTTCACGGAGCAGACCAGCTACGGCGTCAAGACGTCCGACCCGTACAACAAGCTGTTCGAGGAGCGCATCATCTTCCTCGGCTCGCAGGTCGACGACGTCTCCGCCAACGACCTCATGGCACAGTTGCTGGTTCTCGAATCGCAGGATCCGGACCGCGACATCACCATGTACATCAACTCGCCCGGTGGTTCGTTCACCGCGCTGATGGCGATCTACGACACGATGCAGTACGTCCGTGCCGACATCTCCACCGTCTGCCTCGGTCAGGCTGCTTCGGCAGCTGCTGTCCTTCTCGCCGGTGGTACGCCGGGCAAGCGCTTCGCGCTCCCCAACTCGCGCATTCTGATTCACCAGCCGGCCACGGGCGGCATCCAGGGTCAGGTTTCCGATCTGGAGATCCAGGCTGCGGAAATCGAGCGTATGCGTCGACTCATGGAGAGCACGCTGTCGCTGCACACTGGCAAGGATCCGGAGACCATCCGCGTCGACACCGATCGCGACAAGATCCTCACGGCCGAGCAGGCCAAGGAGTACGGCATCATCGACGACGTGCTGGCTTACCGGAAGCTCAGCGCACAGAAGTAGTCGATTTCCGCCTCGTGTCGAGGATCTGTATTCCGATTCCCGACACGAGGCGGACACGTCGAGAAGTGCCTGGTGGAGCGCTCGCCAGGCTGAAATCTCGACTCTTTTCTTTTTTATCCGCAGGCGAAACGCCGAGAACAGGTCGACCCCGTTCGGGATCTGCGGGTACCGTCACTTCACGGGCTGGTTCTCGACCGGCGTTCTGCGATTGTTCGACCAGATTTGTTCGATCGGTTTGTTGATCAGTTTGTCTGATCCGACAACTTCTGATCTGACAACTTCTGATCTGATACCGAGTACTGCGGAGCGTCTCGACCGATCGAGTGGCGGCGAGTGCACGTACATGATGGAAAGTAGGGACCTCACGAGATGGCACGCATCGGCGACGGCGGGGATCTGCTCAAGTGCTCTTTCTGCGGCAAGAGTCAGAAGCAGGTCAAAAAGCTCATTGCAGGACCCGGGGTGTACATCTGCGACGAGTGCATCGACCTCTGCAACGAGATCATCGAAGAGGAATTGGCCGAATCGAGCGAGGTCAAGCTCGACGAGCTTCCCAAGCCTGCGGAGATCCGAGAATTCCTCGAGAACTACGTCATCGGTCAGGATTCCGCCAAGCGGACGCTGGCCGTGGCCGTCTACAACCACTACAAGCGCATTCAGGCCGGAGACAAGGGCCGTGATGCGCGGGGTGAGACGGTTGAGCTCGCAAAATCCAACATCTTGATGCTCGGCCCCACTGGCTGTGGCAAGACGTACCTCGCTCAGACTCTCGCGAAGATGCTCAACGTCCCGTTCGCCATCGCCGATGCGACGGCGTTGACCGAGGCCGGCTACGTCGGTGAGGACGTCGAGAACATTCTGCTCAAGCTGATTCAGGCTGCCGACTACGACGTCAAGCGCGCCGAGACCGGAATCATCTACATCGACGAGGTCGACAAGATCGCTCGCAAGAGCGAGAACCCGTCGATCACGCGTGACGTCTCCGGCGAAGGTGTTCAGCAGGCGTTGCTGAAGATCCTCGAAGGTACGCAGGCGAGCGTCCCGCCGCAGGGTGGTCGCAAGCATCCGCACCAGGAATTCATTCAGATCGACACCACGAACGTGCTGTTCATCGTCGCGGGCGCTTTCGCTGGTCTCGAGCGGATCGTCTCCGATCGTGTCGGCAAGCGCGGTATCGGTTTCGGCGCCGAGGTTCGGTCGAAGGCCGAACTGGATACGGTCGATCGTTTCGCCGAGGTCATGCCGGAGGATTTGATCAAGTTCGGTCTGATTCCCGAGTTCATCGGCCGTTTGCCGATGATCGCGTCGGTGACCAACCTCGACAAGGAATCGCTCGTTCAGATCTTGTCGGAGCCCAAGAACGCTCTCGTCAAGCAGTACCGTCGTCTCTTCGACATGGACGGCGTCGAACTCGAGTTCACCGAAGAAGCGCTCGACGCTATTGCCGATCAGGCGATCTTGCGTGGAACCGGCGCTCGTGGCCTGCGCGCCATCATGGAAGAGGTTCTTCTTCCGGTGATGTACGACATCCCCAGCCGTGACGACGTCGAAAAGGTGGTCGTCACCGCGGAGACCGTCAACGACAACGTACTTCCGACCATCGTTCCGCGTAAGCCGGAGCGTGGCGAGCGTCGCGACAAGACGGCGTAGAAACTTCAAAACGACTGTGGCCCGGTATCTCTCGCGAGATGCCGGGCCACAGTCGTTCGTGCAGGGTGTCTGGGGGTGTTCGGCTAGATCGGGTTGCCGAGTTCCTTGAGGGGAGTGCGGAACGTCTCCTTGGCGGTGAACGCGGAGATCGCGCAGATGACGCAGGCCACCGATGTCAGAATGGCAACGGGCATCCAGTGTGTCTTGTCCCCGCCCATGAGGGCGTTGCCGATGGCGGGCGCAAAGCCTGCGAGGGCGAAGCCGACCTGGGTGCCGATCGCGATGCCGGAGTAGCGGACCTTGGTGTTGAACATTTCGGAGTAGAACGACGGCCAGATGGCATTCGGGGCAGCGTAGAAGACGGACATCAATCCGATTGCGGCCAGGAAGATCAGCGGGACGTTGCCGCTGGCGATTGCGCCGAAGTACACGTAGATGAACACCGCGCTACCGAGGGCGCCACCGATGAACAGCGGCCTGCGACCGATCCGGTCGGAGAGAATCGCCCAGGCGGGCTGGCTGAGCAAGGCCACGGCGTTGGCTGCGATAGCCACCCAGAGCATGGTCGACTTCGGGATCCCCACTTCCTCGGTGGTCGCGAAGGCGAGTCCGAAGACGGAGAAGATGGTCGAGACGACGGCGATGAAAGCGCAGCAGATCACGCGAATCAGATTTGCGCTGTGGGTGCGAAGGAGATCGGCAACAGGCAATTTGGCGACGGCCTTCGACTCCTGCTGCTCGGTGAACTCTTCCGGCTCTTCGAGCTTGAGACGCATGATGTATGCAGCCACGAGAACGATCAGGCTGCCCCAGAACGGGATTCGCCAGCCCCACGTGTAGAGGATGTCGTCGGGGAGTGCGGCGATGGGCAGGAAGACGAGGCTGGCGAGGATGAAGCCGGCCTGGGTGCCGTTGAGGGTCCAGCTGCAGAAGAATGCCCGTCGACCTTCGGGAGCATGTTCGAGAGTCAGTGAGCTGGCGCCACTCTGTTCACCAGCGGCGGAGATGCCCTGAGCGATTCTCATCAGGACCAGCAGTATCGGTGCAAGAGCTCCGATCGAATCCGCGCTGGGAATACATCCGATGAGGAATGTTGCTGCGCCCATCATGATGAGCGTGAGCAGCATGATCTTCTTGCGGCCGACGCGGTCACCGAAATGGCCGAGGACTACAGCGCCGAGGGGACGCGCGACGTACGCGACACCGAAGGTGGCCAGCGAAAGCAGTGCCGCATGTCCGCTGTCCGGGAAGAACACGGTGGGGAAGATGAGTGCAGCGGCGGATGCGTAGATGTAGAAGTCGTAGTACTCGAGCATGCTGCCGAGAAACGACGACGTTGCGGCGCGCTTGACCTTGGTCGTGTCCGGCCTGGCCAAGGATCCCGCCTCGGGGCCGGACGGTGTAACCGTGCTAGCTGACATGCTCATCTCCTGGGTGGAAGCGTCGTGGAGGCTCTACATCCGCCGATGATGTTCGTCGAGGGTGTTCGTATCGAGAACGTCTGTGCGGAGAGCGATACAAGGAATGTAACCGACGCCACAGCGACTACACAAGATTATTAACCAAATAGTTCATAAAAATCTACCGGCGGACTCTTCGCACGTCGAAACCGCAGTTCAGGCGGTCAGGAGCCTGGCTGCGCGGCGGCCGCCACCAACTGCGCCACCTGTTCCTCGGTGATGCCGAGGCCGAAGGTGGCGAGTTTTCCGAGCGGCATCGAGCCTGCGAGTGCCATCATCTCGGGGCTGACCGCCTGTGCGCCGTCGCCCGCTGCGGCAGCCATGGCGGCGCCGAGAACTGCGCTGCCGACGGGATGGGCGAGCCATTCGCCGATGGTCGACATGGCGTCGAGCGTGCCGACGCCGACGTTCCCGGCCAGGGTGATCGTGTCGGTGGTTGCGATGTCCCGAGACGAGAAGCCGACGCGGATCTCGTAGTCGCCAGGTTCGATCGCCCAGTCCTGCGCCGCGACGGACCAATAGGCGAATGCCCTGGTGTCGAGCGTGATGGTCACAGTCGCGGATTCGTCGGGGTCGAGGTGGACCTTGGCAAAGCCCTTCAATTCCTGCGCGGGTCGATCGATGCTTGCCGAGGCGTCGTGGACGTAGACCTGAACGACGGTGCTGCCCGATCGGTCGCCGCTGTTGCGCACGGTGACGGTCACTTCGGCGGAGTTCTCACCGGCCTCGACGGAGATATCGGTGATGTCGAAGGTGGTGTAGCTCAGCCCGAACCCGAACGGGTACGCCACTTCGCGCAGCGCGGAGTCGTAGTAGCGGTATCCCACGTACAGGCCTTCGCCGTAGCGGACGTGCTGCTGTGATCCCGGGAAATGCAGATACGACGGATTGTCTTGGAGGCGAAGCGGAATGGTCTCCGTCAGGCGTCCGGACGGATTCGTGATGCCGAACAGAAGATCGGCAATCGCCGAGCCGCCCGCCTGGCCGAGTAGCCAGCCCTCGAGGATTGCGGCGGCATGATCCTTCCAAGGCTCGATCGAAACCACACCGCCGTTGGCGAGCACGACGACCGTGTTCGGGTTCGCGCCGTGGACCGCTTCCAGCAGGGCGATCTGGTCAGCCGGCAGTTCGATGTCGGTTCGGTCGAATCCTTCGGATTCTGTGGCGGACGGTAGTCCGAGGAACAGCACCGCGACGTCAGCGCGGCGTGCGGCGTCGACTGCCTCGGTGACCATGTCGTCGTCCGGAGTGCCGTCGAAGGTGAAGCCCGGTGCGAAAGTGACGCGGTCGGCGCCTTCGAGGTCGAGGATCGCGTCCAAGGCATTGTCGAGCTTGGTGGGAACCACCTGTGAACTGCCGGCCCCCTGGTACCGCGGGCTGCACGCGAATTCGCCGATCACCGCGACAGTTTGCCCGCCGGGGGTCAGCGGCAGTAGTTCTCCGTCGTTGGCCAGCAAGACAGCGGACTCCGCTGCAGCGGTCCGTGCCAGTTCGTGGTGACGCTCGACGTCGTACGTGTGGCCTTCGGTGCGCGCGGCGGCGGTGCGTTTCACCAGCGTCGCCAGGCGCTCGGCGGCAGTGGTGAGCACGGATTCGTCCAGGTCGCCGCCGCGCACGGCGTCGACGATCTGGGTATCGGTTCCGGTCGGCGGCATTTCCAGGTCGAGGCCCGCGGCGAGTGCCGCCACGCGGTCGTTGACCGCTCCCCAGTCCGAAACGACGAGGCCGTCGAAGCCCCACTGTTCGCGGAGTACCTCGGTGAGTAGCCAATGGTTCTGGCTCGAGTACACACCGTTGATCTTGTTGTACGAGCACATGACCGTCGTCGGGGCCGCGGTCTTTACGGCGTATTCGAAGCCGGCCAGATAGATCTCGCGCAGCGTCCGTTCGTCGACGTCGGCACTGACTCTCATCCGGTCGTGTTCTTGGTTGTTGGCAGCGAAGTGCTTGAGCGAGGTTCCGACGCCGCGAGACTGGATGCCGGTGATCAGCGCTGCCGCGACGCGGCCGGAGAGGAATGGGTCCTCGGAGACGTATTCGAAATTCCTGCCACACAAGGGTGATCGTTTGATGTTGATGCCTGGGCCGAGGAGGACCGAGACCTGTTCGGCTTTGGCTTCGTCGCCCAGAGCCTCACCGACCTGGCGGATGAGGTCGAGGTTCCACGACGAGCCCAACCCGACCGCCGGTGGGAAACATGTCGCTGGAATGCTGTGGCCGAGTCCGAGTGCGTCGCCGCCCTCGGGTTGTTTCCGGACTCCGTGCGGACCGTCGGTCAGGAGTATCGATTCGATTCCGGCAACGGACTGGCTGTGCCAGAAATCCGAGCCGGACGTCAACGACGCCTTCTCCTCGAGTGAAAGCCCGTCTACGTAATTCTCGGTCACGTCATTCCTCCCGGTGGCAGCTGTGAGTTCCACTCACCACCGTAGGGGGATTTTTCGGACTTCGGGGAAGGTCAGGACGGCGCCTTCGAGGTCAGGAACGCAACAACCATGTCGCCGAGCATTGTTCGAAGATGCTCACGATGCGTCGAGTCGGTCAGATCGCGGTCGAAGAGCGCTTTGAAGGTGTACCGATTGGCGATACGAAAGACGCAGTAACTGCTGATCAACATGTGAATATCGAGCGCATCGACGTCGGAGCGGAATGCCCCAGACTGCTGCCCGTCGTGCAGGATCTGCGAGACCAGGTCGGCGGCAGGGGCGCCGAGGCCGCTGAGTAACTCGGATTTCTCGATGTGCTCGCCGCGGAGCATGTTCTCGTTGGCCACGAGCCGAATGAAATTCGGGTGCTGTTCGTGGTGGTCGAAGGTGAGTTCGGCCAAAGCGCGGACTGCTGCCGTGGGGTTCAATCCCTCGAGGTCGAGTTCACGTTCCTGCGCACGAATGACGCTGTACGCATGCTCGAGTACCGACTTGTACAGCCCTTCCTTGTCGGTGAAGTAGTAGTAGATCATGCGCTTGGTGGTATGCGTCTTGGTTGCGATCTCGTCGACCCGGGCGCCGGCGAAGCCTTTGTCGGCAAACTCCTCGGTCGCGACGGCGATGATGTTCACCCTGGTCAGATCGCTGTTTCGGCGTCGTTTCTCCGGCTTCGACACCACAGAGTTCACTGACTGCTCGGAAACCATGTGCTCACTCTATCTGCCAGCAGTTTGTCGACTTTGCTTGTCGAGTTCACGTCGGGGGAGTAACGTCCAGTGAACTAACTCACTAGTTCGTACATTAGTTTCGAGCGTCAACCCCGAGGTGCCCCTGATGACTCCATCTCTACCGGTTCTGGTCCTCAACGGACCCAACTTGAATTTGTTGGGCCAGCGCCAACCGGAGTTCTACGGGAGAGACACCCTGGACGACGTCGTTTCCCGCTGTGAAGCGGCGGCCGAGAAGTTCGGAGTGGTGGTCGAGGCAAAGCAGTCGAACCACGAGGGCCAACTGATCGATTGGGTCCACGAGGCCAGGGGAAATGTCGCGGGCATCGTCATCAATCCCGGTGGGTACTCGCACACCTCCGTTGCGTTGCGCGACGCTCTGGTCACACTCGATGCCCCCGTCGTGGAGGTGCACATCAGCAACATCCACAGTCGCGAAGAATTCCGTCACCACTCGTATGTCTCCGGCATCGCCGACGCCGTCATCTGTGGATTGGGAATCGACGGATACAGCGCCGCAGTCGAATTCGTCTGCATCCGAGAAGGGAAGAACTGATGAGTGATTCGATCCTCTGCGGTCTGATCGGCACCGGAATCGGAGCCTCCTTGACTCCGATCATGCACGAGGAAGAAGGGCGCAGACAGGGCCTGCCGTACGTCTACCGCATCCTCGATCTCGACGTGATGGGAATGGCGCCGTCGGACATCGGTGAACTTCTCACCTATGCACGACGTTTCGGCTTCCGCGGCCTCAACATCACTCACCCGTGCAAGCAGTTGGTGATCGAGCACCTCGACGAGCTCTCGCCGGATGCGAGCAGGCTCGGAGCGGTGAACACGGTCCTCTTCGACTCCGGCAAGGCGATCGGACACAACACTGATTGGTCGGGCTTCGGCCGCAACTTCGACGACGGACTTCCCGGAGCACAGCTCGATCGCGTCGTGCAGCTCGGTGCCGGCGGAGCCGGTGCGGCGGTTGCCTATGCAGCGCTCACCCGCGGTGTCGGGACACTGACGTTGGTCGATTCGAGCCTGCCTCGCGCGGAGGAACTTGCACAAACCTTCGCGCAGCAGTTTCCGGCGCAGGTTGTCGAGGCGCGGCACACGAGCGACCTCGGCGAAGTGCTCGGCAGTGCAAACGGATTGATCCACGCGACTCCGATGGGAATGGCGGCTCATCCTGGAATGGCATTCTCGCCAGATCTGCTCCGTCCAGATCTGTGGGTAGCGGAGATCGTCTACCGCCCGCTCGAGACCGAGCTGCTACGTCAGGCGAGGTTGATCGGAGCCCCGACGCTCAGCGGAGGCGGAATGACTGTCTTTCAGGCCGTCGACGCGTTCCGGATCTTCACGGGCATCGAGCCCGACAGTAAGCGGATGCTCGCGCACATGACGGAACTCGTGCACGGCGAACAGACTGCGGCAGCGCTGTGAGTGCCCCGGTCCGGACGTCGATCGCGACGGTATCGCTCAGTGGGACTCTCGAGGAGAAGCTCGACGCCATCGCTGCTGCCGGCTTCGACGGCTTCGAGGTGTTCGAGCCGGATTTTGTTGCTTCGCCGTGGTCCCCGAAGGAATTGCGAACGCGGGCTGCGGATCTGGGCTTGACCCTCGATCTGTATCAGCCGTTCCGTGACTTCGACACGGTGGACGAGGCCCAATTTGCTCGGAATCTTGTTCGAGTGGAACGCAAATTCGAGCTCATGGATCAACTGGGGTGCGAGACGCTCCTGGTGTGCTCCTCGCCCCTGCCGACCGCAAGTCACGATGACGGTCAGTTGACAGAGCAATTCGGAGCTCTCGCCGAACTGGCGTCCGAGCACGGCAAGAAGGTTGCCTACGAGGCGCTCGCGTGGGGTGCCCACGTCAACACGTACGGCCATGCGTGGCAGATCGTCGAGGGCGTCGACCATCCTTCGCTCGGTACCTGTCTGGACAGCTTTCACATCCTCTCGCGCGGTGACGATCCCGCCGGAATTCGCGAGGTTCCCGGCGAGAAGATCTTCTTCCTCCAGTTGGCGGACGCTCCGTTCTTGGCGATGGACATCCTCCAGTGGAGCCGGCATCACCGAAACTTCCCGGGGCAGGGCAGCTTCGATCTCAGTGCGTTCGCTCAGCATGTCTACGCCACCGGTTACGACGGACCGTGGTCGCTCGAGATCTTCAACGACGTATTCCGCCGCGCGGACACCCAGCGGACGGCAATCGACGCTCATCGGTCGCTCCTCCATCTGGAAGAACAGGTCGCCGCCGCGAACCCTGCCGCCGGTGGACCCACGCTGTTCACCGCCCCGGAGCGCACCCCGCTCGAAGGGATCGTGTCTCTGCGAATCGCTGCGGGTCCGGCTAAACAGGACCAGGTGCACTCGATGCTCTCCCGCGTCGGTTTTCATCTGGTCGGACGGCACCACGATCACGACTTGCAGTTGTGGCGGCACGGACCGCTCACCGTTGCCGTCGACGCGACAGCGGGCACGGTGTGGACGGCGCCCGGGCTGCCCGCGGATCTGCCGGTTCTCACTCAGATCGGCATCAGGGCAACCGAACCCGAAGTGTGGGGAGAGCGCGCTCTGGCTCTCGAAGTACCGGCGACGCGCGTGCAGTTGCCCGGTTCGAGCGACGAGAACTCCGAGGTACCGGACGTCGTACGCTTGAAGGTCACCGATGCGACATCGATCGACCTTCGTGGCCCCGGCAGCGCTGCAGCGTGGGAATCGGCATTCGAGATCTACCCGCTGCCCGCCGAGCGCAATCGTGAACAGGGCGCAGTGTTCACCGGGATCGACCACGTGGCACTGGCAGTTCCGGCCGAGAGTTGGGACGGCATCATGCTGCTCCTGCGGTCCGTGTTCGAGATGCAACCGCACGAGGGGCAGGACGTCACCGATTCGGTCGGACTCATGCGGAGCCAGGCACTCACGCTCGTTCAGGACGGTGACGGACATACCCTGCGGATCTCACTGAACATGGTGGAGGGCAGTCGAAGCGGGCTGCCGACGGTCCGTCGCGGCGGCGTCAGCCACGTCGCTTTCGCGTGTGAGAACATCTTCGGTGCCGCTGCGTCCATGCAGGACTGGGGCTTTGCTCCGCTACCCATTTCCCCGAACTACTACGACGATCTGGACGCACGTTTCGGTCTGAATTCAGAACTGCTCGACCGGATGCGCAGCGCCGGAATCCTTTACGACGCTGACGCCCGCGGTGAGTTCTTCCACCTGTTCACCCCGACGGTCGGGGGAGACCTGTTCTTCGAGATCGTGCAGCGAGTGGGTGGATACGAGGGCTACGGGGAGGTCAACTCCGCTGTGCGACTGTCGGCTCAGTTGCGCGCGAATCAGACGTGACCTCGACTCGGTGCGGGTGCGAGTAGATGTTCATCGAATCGCCGCGGATGAAACCGGCGAGGGTCAACCCCGATTCCTGTGCCAGCTCCACGGCCAATGACGACGGCGCGGAGACTGCGCCCAGAATCGGAATGCCCGCCATGACGGCCTTCTGGACGAGTTCGAACGACGCCCGCCCACTGACGATCAGGATCGTGTCGTAGAGCGGCACTCGGCCGTCGGTGATTGCCCAACCGATCACCTTGTCGACTGCGTTGTGCCGGCCGACGTCCTCGCGCAGCGCCAGGAGTTCGCCGGTGGCGGTGAACAATCCGGCTGCGTGCAGGCCTCCGGTGCGCTCGAAGATCCGTTGGCTCTCCCGAAGCGTGACCGGCATGGCCGACAGGACGGTGGAGGTGACGGAAGTCGTGTCACCGACCAGGGGATGCCGCGTGGTGGTTCGGACGGCATCGAGTGACGTCTTGCCGCACACGCCGCACGCGGAACTGACGACGGTGTTGCGATCGGTGGTGTGATCGGGCAATGGCACTCCGGGAGCGAGCGCGATGTCGAGGACGTTGTAGGTGTTCGCGCCGGTTTCGTCGACGCCGTCGCAGTACCGGACGACGCTCACGTCGTCGCGGGTACCGATGACGCCTTCGCTGAGAAGGAATCCGTGGACGAGGTCGACGTCGTTGCCTGGTGTTCGCATCGTCACGGCCAGCACCTGACCGCCAACCCTCATTTCGAGTGGTTCTTCGACGGCCAGCGTGTCGGGGCGCGTAACGACCCGATCACCCGAGATTCGAACGACCGGTGTTCGTGCGGTGACCCGTCCCATCTCAGGCGCCTGATGCTTCGAGTCGAACAGTGACGGCCTTCGAGACCGGCGTGTTCGACTTGGCTGCAACGTGTTCGAGGGGAACGAGCGGATTTGTCTCGGGGTAGTACGCCGCCGCATTGCCGCGGGGGGTGTCGTAGGAGACGATGCGGAATTCCGTGACCCGACGCTCTTCGAGTGTTCCGTCTGGTGTTGTCCACTCGGACACGATGTCGACGAGATCGCCGTCGCGGAAGCCGAGTGCAGTGATGTCTTCGGCATTGACGAGGATGACCTTGCGTCCGCCCTTGATGCCGCGGTATCTGTCGTCGAGGCCGTAGATCGTGGTGTTGTACTGGTCGTGGCTGCGCATGGTCTGCAGTATCAGGCGCCCGCTCGGGGTGGGTATCCAGTGCAGTTCGTTCACGCCGAAGTTGGCTTTGCCGGTGTGCGTGCGGAACTCACGCGAGTCACGCGGTGGGTGTGGGAGCTGGAATCCATCCGGCTGGCGAACCCGGGTGTTGTAGTTTTCGCATCCGGGCACCACTCGTGAGATGGAGTCGCGAATCAGGTCGTAGTTGCCCTCGAAGGCCGACCAGCGGACGGAGTGATCGCTGCCGAGTAGTTCGCGGGCGAGTTGGCAGATGATGGCGACTTCGCTACGTAGGTAGGGGCTGACCGGCGTGAGGCGTCCGCGCGACAGGTGCACCATGGACATCGAATCTTCCACGGAGACAAGCTGCTTTCCGCCGGCCTGGACGTCGAGGTCCGTGCGTCCGAGGGTGGGGAGGATGATTGCGGTTTGCCCGTGAACGACGTGGCTTCGGTTCAGTTTGGTGGAAACCTGAACGGTGAGTTCGCATTGGCGCAGCGCGGTTTCGGTGGCTGCGGTGTCCGGGCTGGCCTGGATGAAGTTGCCGCCCATCGCCATGAAGAAGCTTGCCTTGCCGGCATTCATCGCGCGGATCGCGTCCACGGTGTCCCACCCGTGCTTGCGGGGGCTCGAGATCGAGAACTCGGTGTCGAGCGCGGCCAGGAACTCTTCCGGCATCTTCTCCCAGATGCCCATCGTGCGGTCACCCTGGACATTGGAGTGTCCTCGCACCGGACAGACCCCGGCACCGGGTTTGCCCATCATTCCACGCATGAGCAGCAGGTTGACCGCTTCTTCGATGGTGGCGACTCCGTGTGTGTGCTGAGTGATGCCCATGGCCCAGCAGGTGACGGTTCGCTCGGATCGGGCAAGCGCGCCAGCCGTTTCCTCGAGCTGCGCCATCGACAGGCCCGTCGCCTCGAGTACCGTGTCGAGATCGACCGCGCGGATGTGCTTCTCGTATTCGTCCCAACCGGCGCAATAGCGGTCGACGAATGCGCGATCGACCACGGTGCCGGGAGCGCGATCTTCCTGCTCGAGCAGCAGCTTCCCCAAGCCTTGGAACAGCGCCATGTCGCCGCCCAGCCGGATCTGCAGGAACTCGTCCGCGATGTCGACTCCGTGCCCGATCACGCCGGAGACTTTCTGCGGATCCTTGAACCGCCGCAATCCCGCCTCGGGGAGGGGATTGATGGCAATGATCTTGGCGCCGTTGCCCTTTGCCTTCTCGAGTGTCGAGAGCATTCGAGGGTGGTTGGTGCCGGGATTCTGTCCGGCGATGAGGATGAGATCGGCGTTCTCGAGGTCGGGAACCGTCACCGAGCCTTTGCCGATGCCGATGGATTCGGTCAGTGCGCTTCCGGACGACTCGTGACACATGTTGGAACAGTCGGGCATGTTGTTGGTGCCGTAGCTTCGAATCATCAACTGGTAGAGAAACGCTGCTTCGTTGGATGTGCGGCCGGAGGTGTAGAACACTGCTTCGTCCGGCGACGCGAGGCCGTTCAGATGTTCGGCGATCAGTGCGTACGCGCCGTCCCAGTCGATCGGCTGGTAATGGGTTGCTCCCGGGGTCAGGACCATCGGGTGCGTCAGTCGGCCTTGTTGGCCGAGCCAGTAATCGGTCTTGCCTTCGAGGTCGGCGATCGAGTGCTCCGCGAAGAATTCAGGCGTGACCGTGCGAAGCGTTGCTTCCTCGGCAACGGCCTTCGCTCCGTTCTCGCAGAACTCGGCGGGCTTGCGATGTCCGGGAGTCTCCGGCCACGCACACCCCGGGCAGTCGAAGCCGTGACGCTGGTTGAGCCTGGTGAGCGTTCGGGCGGTCCGCAGGGCTCCCATCTGCTCGATTCCTCGTTGCAGCGACACCAGAACGGCCGGCACTCCGGCGGCGTAGTCCTTGGGGTGCGTGACTTCGAGATCCGATTCGTCGATGTCTTTCGAGGGGCCCTGGCGCGTCATGTCTCCATACTGGCCCGAACGGCGCGGTACTGCCATCGAATGGGCCGGTCGAACTCACCGGAATGCGACATTCATCGGCTAGCCTTACCTACCGAACGAGCGGACTTAAGGGGTAAGAGCATGGATCGAACGGACGCAGGTCGGCTGACCCGGCGCGGATTTCTGATCGGCACGTCGGGAGCGTTGCTGGCATTCGCCGCAGCCTGTTCCAGTTCGAACGACGAGGACACGCCCCCCAGCGGCGACTCTGCGGGATCGATCACCCACAAATTTGGGGCTACCGAGCTGCCCGAGGATCCGCAGCGGATCGTCAGTGTCGGATACAACGATCAAGATGCGATCCTCGCCCTCGGTGGGACTTTGGTCGGAACCTTCGACTGGTACGGCGATTACCCCTACGGTGTGTGGCCATGGGCGCAGCCGTTGTTGAACGGGGCGACTCCCGAGATCATCGGAACCGCGGGCACCACCATTCAGATGGAGAAGGTCGCTGCCACGACACCCGACCTGATTGTCGGCACCTACTCCGGGCTCACTCAGGCGCAGTACGACAAACTCAGTGCCATAGCGCCGACGGTGGCGCAGCCGAAGGAGTTCGCGGATTACGGAATCCCCTGGCAGAACCAGACGACCATCATCGGCGAAGCGCTGGGGCAGCAAGGAAAGGCCACCGAGCTGATCGCCGGCGTCGACAAGAAGTTCGCCGACGTGAAGACGGCCAATCCGGCGTTTGCCGGCAAGACCGTTCTGGTCGGCGCGTTGAAGGGGCCGGGGCAATTCGGGGTCTACGGACCGGAAGACCCCAAGGTGAGGTTCTTCACTGAACTCGGATTCGTGAATCCGCCTGTCACCGATCAGATCACGGGTAACTTCGCCGAGATCAGCACCGAGCAACTCTCGCTTGCGGACGTCGACGTACTCGTCTGGTACGCCGGTGGTGGCTACGGCGACAAGCTTCGGGCGGAATTGGACAAGACCCCGATCTACCAGGAACTCGACGTCGTGAAGGACGGCCGCGCGATCATTCTGGAAGACGCTGCTGCCGAAGCCATGACGTGGAGCACCGTACTGAGCTTGCCGTATGCGCTCGAACAGATTCCGCCGCGGATTGCGGGCTTGCTCGTCTGATCGGTTCAAGGACAGCGCTGTTCAAAGTCCAGGGATTCGGGCAGTCGGCGGTACTCTCGCCTCATGGGTGTACACGTGCGGCCGGCTGTCCGATCCGATATTCCGGCGCTGTCGGCGGTGTTGGCCGAGGCGTTCGAAGATGATCCTTTGATGGCCTGGATGTTGCCGGACGAGGACTCCAGGGCTGAGCGCCTGACGAAACTGTTTGCCGCAGAAGCTCGTTACCACCACTTCGCCGGTGGCGGTGTCGAGGTAGCCACCGATGACAACGGCGTGATCGGCGGGGCAACTCTGTGGGATCCGCCGGGGCGGTGGAAGCAGTCGTGGATTTCCGGGCTCGTGAGCCTGCCCGCAATGGTGCGTGTCTTCGGCAGGGGGCTACGACACGCGGCCGAGGTCAGCTCCGTTCTCGAAGGAGCACATCCGAATTCGCCGCACTGGTATCTCGCGACGGTCGGGACCGGCAGCGCGGCGCGCGGTGGGGGATACGGCAAAGCCCTACTGAACTCCCGGTTGGAGCGTTGCGATCGTGAACACGTCGACGCTTACCTCGAGAGCAGCAAGGAATCGAACATCCCGTACTACAACCGCTTCGGTTTCGAAGTGACCCGTGACATCGTCATGCCAGGCGGCGGGCCGACGATCTACGCAATGATGCGTCAACCGCGGGGCGCGTGATACCAACTAGTGGTGACCCAGATTCCCGAGCTCCACGCAGGCACACCGTTCGACGAACTCGACGACTACATCGCCTTGGCCAGGTTGTCCGGCCTGGTGTTGTCACCCGACGGCTCGCTGCTGATCTGCGCGCGCGCCGTTCTCGACGACAAGAGCGCCGAATACGTGTCCTCGTTGTGGGAGATCGACCCGGAAGGTCGGCGTCCGGCGCGTCGGTTGACCTGGGGCTCGACCAGCGAGTCGGGTGCTGCCTTCGCGTTCGACGGCGACGTGCTCTTCACCGCCACGCGAGCCGTGCCGGGCGAGAGCGATCCGCAACCCGCACTCTGGCGCTTGCCCGCGGCGGGCGGAGAAGCTCAGCTGTTGATCTCACGTCCCGGTGGTGTCTCGTCGGTATCAGCGGCCAAGGCGGCGCCGACGTTCGTGGCCCAGACTTCGGTCATGGCTTCGGCGATCAGCCTCGACCAGGACGATCAGGTGCGATCGGCGCGCAAGGACAAGAAGGTCACGGCGATGCTGCACACTGGTTATCCGGTGCGGCACTGGGACCACGACCTGGGCCCCGATCATCCGCATCTGGTTGTCGCCGAGACGGATTCGAAGGAATCCGTCGAGTTGCGGGACATCACTCCAACTGCAGGCGCGGCGCTGCGAGAGACGTCGACCACGATTTCCGACGACGGTCTCTTCGTCGTGACAACGTGGACTGTCGGCGATGCGAGTGCCGCCCGCCGATCGACGTTGGTTCGGATCGACACGGTGACCGGCGACCGAACCACCCTTGTCGACGAGGCCGACGCGGACGTCTACAACCCGGTGCTCTCGCCGGACGGAACCAAGCTCGCGTTCATCCGGGAGACTCTCACCACGCCGGAGTCCGCACCGCGAATGACTCTGCAGCTCTACGACTTGGGATCCGGTGCCGTGACCGGCGTGGCCGACGGCTGGGATCGCTGGCCTACCTCACTTGCCTGGCTACCCGACGGATCCGGGCTGGTGGTCACCGCTGACGACGGCGGCCGAGGGCCGATCTTCACCATCGACCTGTGGGGTCAGCCGGTGCGCCTGACAGCCGACGACGCGGCGTACACCGATGTTCGAGTGGCGCCGGACGGCGAGTCGATCTACGCGTTGCGAGCCTCGTACGAAGCGCCGCCGCACGTGGTGCGGGTGGATCTGGGATCCGGTGAGATCACTGCACTTCGTGGACCCGACGCATTGCCGGAGCTGCCGGGAACACTGACCGAGATCACCGCTCGCGCCGAGGACGGTTCGACAATCCGGAGTTGGTTGGCACTGCCGACCGGCGCCGCACCGCACGCACCGGTGCCGTTGCTCCTCTGGGTCCACGGCGGCCCACTCGGTTCGTGGAACACCTGGTCCTGGCGGTGGAACCCGTGGCTGCTCGTCGCCAAGGGCTATGCCGTACTGCTGCCCGATCCCGCACTCTCGACCGGATACGGGCAGGATTTCGTCCAGCGCGGGTGGGGTCAGTGGGGCAAGGCGCCCTTCACCGACCTGATGGCGATCACCGATGCTGCCGTCGCGCAGCCCGAGATCGACCCCAAGCGAACCGGCGCGATGGGTGGTTCGTTCGGCGGTTACATGGCCAACTGGATCGCCGGCCATACCAACCGTTTCGACGCGATCGTCACCCACGCAAGCCTCTGGGCACTCGATCAATTCGGCCCGACGACGGACGCGGCCTGGTACTGGCAACGCGAGATGTCGCCGGAGATGGCCGTCGAGAACTCGCCACACCTGTACGTCGCGGACATCACGACTCCGATGCTGGTCATCCATGGCGACAAGGACTACCGGGTTCCGATCGGTGAGGGCTTGCGACTCTGGTACGAACTGCTCGCCGAGTCAGGTCTGCCCGCCGACGACGACGGGAAAACGGACCATCGCTTCCTGTACTTCCCCGACGAGAATCACTGGGTGCTCAAGCCACAGCACACCAAGATCTGGTACGAGGTGGTCACCGCGTTCCTCTCCGAGCACGTTCTCGGCGAAGATGTCGCGCTGCCGGAGATTCTGGGCTGAACGCGCGCATGCCTCGTTCGGCTGAAGCAGCCGAACGAGGCACGATCGTCTTCGCGCGGATCCGGACCGGACTCAGGCGCCGGGGCAACGAACGGTGTACGACCACTCGGTGTGGTCAGGGCCCGTGACGCGAACCAGCACGGACGATGCACCGCCGGCGGGCACGTTGACGACCGCCGAACCGGTTCCCTCGTTGATGTCGTCGCCGATGTATCCGGTGCTGTGGATCAACCGACCTTCGTAGTACACCTCGATCAGGTCCGGGATGTCCTCGGTTTCGTAGCCGAGTACGAACGACGTCGGTCCGCCGCGGCCGAGCTCGTGCTTGGTGCTGGTGATTCCTGCGCCGCCGGAGACCGTCGAGGCGTCACACCGCTGCGTGGGTGCAAACGATCCGCCGCCGCCGCTGCCGCTGGCCAGGCCACTGAGAATGTCGCTGACGTTGCCACTGGCCAGGCCGTTGACGATGTCCGTCGCGCTGGTCGAACCGGCGTTCAGGCCGCCGAGGACGTCGTTGAGGTTCCCAGTGGCAATCCCGCCGACGATGTCGCCCACGCTGCCGCTGGCGATGCCGTTTGCGATGTCGTTCCCGATATCGCCGACGCTTCCGTTGATCGTGGCGCTGCCACTGTCGATGCTTCCTTGCACACTTTCTTCGATGCCGGGGGCAGCGGACGCAGTCGCCGGAAGCACGAGGGCAACCGCCGCTCCGATCGTCGCGGCCGCCGCCAAGGTTCGAACGCCGGGACGGCGAGAACTCCAGTTGTTCAACATATTTGCTCCACAGGTAGTTGGTCGGTCGTCCTTCAGAGCGATCCTGTCAGCGGAGCGGATCGGTGAATATCGTTTGTTCGGCTGACCCCGGACTGCGGGGCAGTCGTTCGTGTGCGCCGTGGCGGCCGACGGGCGAATTCGTTCACGACGGGGGAGTCATTAGGATCAAGTGGTGACCAGTGCAGCTCCAGAGAACCCCCAGACCCCCGCCGACGCCCTACCCAAGAGCTGGGACCCCAGCGCTGTAGAGGCCGATCTGTATCAAGGCTGGGTAGACGCCGGGTACTTCCAGGCCGACGCGACCAGCGACAAGCCCGGCTACTCCATCGTGCTGCCGCCCCCGAACGTCACGGGCAGCTTGCACATGGGCCATGCCCTGGATCACACCCTCATGGACGTGCTCAGCCGTCGCAAGCGGATGCAGGGCTACGAGGTGCTGTGGCTACCTGGCATGGATCACGCCGGTATCGCCACGCAGTCCGTCGTCGAGAAGCAACTCGCTGCCGACGGCAAGACAAAGGAAGATTTCGGCCGCGAGCTCTTCATCGACAAGGTCTGGGACTGGAAGCGCGAATCCGGTGGAACCATCGGGGGCCAGATGCGGCGCATCGGTGACGGTGTCGACTGGAGTCGCGATCGTTTCACGATGGACGAGGGCCTCTCGCGCGCCGTTCAGACCGTCTTCAAGCGCATGTTCGACGAGGGTCTGATCTACCGCGCCGAGCGTCTCGTGAACTGGTCGCCGGTGCTGCAGACCGCGATCTCCGACATCGAGGTGAAGTTCGAGGACGTCGAGGGTGAGCTGGTTTCCCTGCGCTACGGCTCGCTCGACGACAACGAGCCGCACGTCATCGTCGCGACCACTCGCGTCGAGACGATGCTCGGTGATACCGCAGTGGCGGTCCATCCCGAAGACGAGCGCTACAAGCACCTCATCGGAACCACTCTCGATCATCCGTTCACCGGGCGTCAGATTCCGATCATCGCGGACGACTACGTCGACCCCGAGTTCGGAACCGGCGCAGTGAAGATCACGCCGGCTCACGACCCCAACGACTTCGAGATGGGCCTGCGGCACAACCTGCCGATGCCCACCATCATGGACAAGACCGGCAAGATCGCCGACACGGGAACCGAATTCGACGGTATGGACCGCTTCGAGGCTCGCGTCAAGGTTCGCGAAGCTCTCGCCGAGCAGGGCCGCGTCGTCGCCGAGAAGCGCCCGTACCTGCACAGCGTCGGGCACTCCGAGCGCAGTGGCGAGGCCATCGAGCCTCGTCTCTCGTTGCAGTGGTGGGTCAAGGTCGAGACGCTCGCCAAGGCTGCGGGTGACGCGGTTCGCAACGGGGACACCGTCATTCACCCGGCGAGCCAGGAACCGCGATGGTTCGACTGGGTCGACAACATGCACGACTGGTGCATTTCCCGCCAACTCTGGTGGGGCCACCGCATTCCGGTCTGGTACGGCCCCGAGGGTGAAGTTGCGTGCTTCGGTCCCGACGAAACAGCGCCGGAAGGCTGGGTCCAGGATCCTGACGTCCTCGACACCTGGTTCTCCTCGGGACTGTGGCCCTTCTCGACGATGGGCTGGCCGGACAACACGCCCGAGCTCGAAAAGTTCTATCCCACCAGCGTTCTCGTCACCGGCTACGACATCCTGTTCTTCTGGGTCGCCCGTATGATGATGTTCGGCACCTACGTGTCCGAGGACGAGTCGATCACCGCCGGTCCGGGTAAGTCCGGTGCGCAGATGCCGTTCAAGGACGTGTTCCTGCACGGACTGGTCCGCGATCAGTACGGCAAGAAGATGTCGAAGTCTCGCGGCAACGGTATCGACCCACTCGACTGGGTCGATCGTTTCGGCGCCGACGCCCTGCGATTCACACTCGCGCGCGGCGCCAACCCGGGCAGTGACCTGTCCGTCGGTGAGGATTCGGCGCAGTCCTCGCGCAACTTCGCGACCAAGTTGTTCAATGCGACCAAGTTCGCACTGATGAACGGCGCTGCTCCCGCGCCGCTACCCGCTCGAAGCGAACTGACCGACGCCGATCGTTGGATCCTCGACCGTCTCGACACGGTCCAGGCCGAGGCGGACGCCGCATTCGATCGCTACGAGTTCAGCAAGGCGTGCGAAGGCTTGTTCCACTTCGCGTGGGACGAGGTCTGTGACTGGTACCTCGAACTCGCCAAGGTGCAGTTCGCCGCCGACGAGGCTGTCGCCGCGAACACCCGCGCCGTGCTCGGCAACGTTCTCGATGCACTGCTCCGCCTCCTGCACCCGGTCATTCCGTTCGTGACCGAAACCCTGTGGAAGGTGCTCACCGGCGGCGAATCCGTCGTCGTCGCCGACTGGCCGACGTTGTCCGGTGTGGCAGTCGACACCCAGGCCGCCACCAGGATCGAAGACACCCAGAAGCTGATCACCGAGGTGCGACGTTTCCGAAACGATCAGGGGCTCAAGCCTTCCCAGAAGGTTCCGGCTCGTGCGTCCGGGCTCTCGGAGGCAGGCATGGACGGCCAGTTCGCCTACGTGGCGGCGCTTGCCAAGCTCACCGAACCCGAAGAGGGATTCACCGCGTCGATCTCCGTCGAGGTGCGTCTGAGCCAGGGCACCGTCACGGTCGACATCGACACCTCGGGCACCATCGACCTCGGCGCGGAGAAGAAGCGGCTCGAAAAGGACCTCGCGGCAGCGCAGAAGGAGCTCGTCACCGCTGACAACAAGCTGGCGAACGAGGCCTTCCTGGCGAAGGCGCCCGACGCCGTCGTCGACAAGATCAAGACACGTCGCCAGATCGCCGTCGAAGAGATCGAGCGCATCACAGGACGTCTGAAGGAGTTGGCCGACAAGTGAGTTCGTACGAGCCGTCCCAATTCGACGCTCAGAGTTCGGTTCCGACCCCGGTCGACATCGCCGAACTGGCGCTGGTGGAAGCAGAACTCGACAAGCGTTGGCCTGAGACCAAGATCGAGCCGTCACTGACTCGTATCGAGGCGCTCATGGATGTCCTGGGCTCACCGCAGCACAACTATCCGTCGGTGCACGTCACGGGAACCAACGGCAAGACGTCGGTGACGCGCATGATCGACTCCTTGATGAGCGCTCTGCATCGTCGTACCGGCCGAACCACCAGCCCTCATCTGCAGATCGCGACCGAGCGGATCAGCATCGACGGTCATCCGATCTCCCCGCGGCTCTACGTGGACACGTTCCGCGAGATCGAACCGTACGTGCAGATGATCGACGCACAGTCGCAGGAAGCCGGGGGACCGGCGATGAGCAAGTTCGAAGTGCTCACTGCGATGGCCTATGCGGCATTCGCGGAGGCTCCGGTGGACGTCGCCGTGGTCGAGGTCGGCCTCGGCGGACGCTGGGACGCCACGAACGTGATCGACGGACAGGTCGCGGTGATCACGCCGATCAGCCTCGATCACGCCGAGTACCTGGGCACCGACCTGGCCGGAATCGCGGAGGAGAAGGCCGGGATCATCAAGAAGGGCCGCGAGGTCCTGGTTCCGGTGGACACCGTCGCGATCATCGCCGAGCAGACTCCAGAAGTGATGGAGGTATTGCTGCGGCGAGCAGTCGAGGTCGAGGCCGCGGTCGCGCGTGAAGGCTCGGAGTTCAAGGTGCTTGCTCGCCAGATCGCGGTAGGCGGACAGCAGCTCGAACTTCAAGGCCTGAGTGGTGTGTACACCGACATCTTCCTCCCCCTTCACGGTGAGCATCAGGCGCGCAACGCCGCGCTCGCGCTCGCTGCCGTCGAAGCGTTCTTCGGCGCCGGTCCGGATCGACAACTGGATCAGGACGCTATCCGCAACGGGTTCGCCTCGATCGTCAATCCCGGTCGCCTCGAACGTGTTCGGAGTGCGCCGACGGTCTTTCTCGACGCCGCCCACAATCCCGACGGTGCGCGTGCTCTCGCCGCCGCACTGGCCGCGGAGTTCGACTTCCGCAAGCTCGTGGGAGTTGTCAGCGTGATGGCGGACAAGGACGTCGACGCCATCTTGACCGCATTCGAATCCGTCTTCGACGAGATCGTCGTCACCCACAACGGGTCACCCCGGGCGATGGATGTCGAGGAGCTGGCGAACATTGCCGTCGCGAAGTTCGGCGACGAGCGCGTCGTCGTGGCGCCGGTGCTTGCCGACGCGTTGGAAGTCGCGATCGAAATCGCCGAGCAGGTCGCCGAACCCGGCGAAGCCGTATCAGGGGCAGGTGTGGTGGTGACGGGATCCGTCGTGACCGCAGGCGCCGCCCGCACGCTGTTCGGAAAGGACCCCGCGTGAGTACCCCGTCAGATGCCAATCCCGAGTCCGGAGGCCACGAGCCCGGAGACCCCGAGTCCGGAGACACTGCCGGCGAGTTCGGGCCTCCGACCAAGGACCCCTGGAAAAGTTTCCGCGGAGTGATGGCCGGAACCCTGATCCTCGAGGCGATCGTCGTGCTGCTGGCTTTGCCGGTTGTCGCGGTCGTCGGCGGTGGCCTCACCGCGGCCTCCGCGGGATTCATCATCGGGTTGGCGGTACTGATGATTCTGGGAGCCGGCGTCCAGGGCAAGCCGTGGGCGATGGGGTTCAACGTCGCACTGCAGGTGATTCTTCTATTCGGTTTCTTCGTCCACCCGTCGATTGCCGGTGTGGCGATCACCTTCGGGATCGTCTGGGGATACCTCGTCTACCTGCAGAGAGACATCAAGCGCCGGATGGACAAGGGCCTGCTTCCCGGCCAGCGGGACTGACCATTTAGGCTGTCCGCTGTGACTGAGCGCACCCTCGTACTGATCAAGCCCGACGCCGTTGCCCGTGGATACGTAGGAGAAATCCTCAGCCGTATCGAGCGCAAAGGCCTGACAATTGCAGCACTCGAACTCCGTGTAGCTTCCGAAGAGGTGGCTGGTAGCCACTACGCAGAACACGCCGAGCGCCCGTTCTACCCGAGCTTGTTGGAGTTCATCACCTCCGGTCCGCTGGTGGCCGCAGTGCTCGAAGGCCCCCGCGCCATCGCTGCTTTCCGTCAGTTGGCCGGCGGAACCGACCCGGTCGACAAAGCTCTTCCGGGCACCATCCGTGGCGACTTCGGACTCGAAGCGCAGCAGAACCTCGTTCACGGCAGTGACTCCGTGGAGTCGGCAGAGCGCGAAATCGCTCTGTGGTTCCCCGCGCTGTCGTCCATCTGAATCTTCGATCGGGGCCTCTGGCCCACATGAACGGGCCTTCGGCCCACATCTCCACAGCGAATTCTCGGCACGTATCCCACATCGGTGCGCCCTTTGCAGTTGCAGGCGCGTTGGTGTGGGATACTGCTTTCAGTTGAACCGCAATTTGTTTTACGCACGTTCAACCGGATGACACCTAGGTTCGATGCCCTTTCATCGCTGCTCCAGGTCAACAGGAAATCCCTGGACCTCTGCACGCTGGATGATCAGGCGCTCGCGCACAGGACAACGGCCATCCAGCCAGGCACTTCATGTGCTCGCAGTGAATAACGGGCATTGCGGACCATGCGGAGCGAGACCTTACAATCTCGCACTCACTTCTGAGTGCGAGTACACACAGCACGCTCCCGCGTGGCCGCGTGACAACTCGACTTCTGGGTTGGACGCGCCCGGGGGCTGAGGAGACTTACGTGGCCGATCAATCCCCAACCGAATCAGATTCCAGCACCACCCCGGAATTTCCCGACAAGATGCGCGTACACGCGCTGGCGAAGCTGCTCGGTGTCACCAGCAAGCAGGTCCTTGCCGAAGCCGCAGCGCTCGGTACCGAATTGCGCAGTGCGCAGTCGAGTCTCCAACGTGACGTTGCCCAGCGGATTCACGCCTCGCTGACTTCCGCGGCCGAGGCCATCGAGCCGGTCGTCGCCGAGCTCGATAGCCTCATAGACCCGGTTGTCGAGGCCCCGGTTGCCGAGGCCCCTGTTGCGGAAGAGCCTGCTGCAGAGGCTCCGGCCGAGAAGCCTGTCAGGGCTCGTCGCACCCGCAAAAAGGTCGTTGTCGAAGAACCGGCCGCCGAAGAACCTGCCGCCGACGAAACAGTGGATCCGGCTGTCGCCGAGATCAGCGCTGGACTCGACGCCGCTGCTGCGCTGCAGAGCAAGGAAGCCGAGCAGTCCGATCTGTTCACTTCCTTCGAGGCGCCGCAGACCCATCAGCCCGAGGTGGCTCCCGCCGCGCCGCAGGTCCCGCTGTTCCTGCAGCCGGATCTCGAAGCCGCCGAGGTAGCTCCGCGTCGCCGTCGCGCACGCCGCGAGCCCGCTGCACCGGCGGTCGTCGAAGAGAAGCAGACAACTGCGGAAGCCGAAACCGTCGTTCCCGAGGCAGCACCGGTTGCAGTTCCTGCCGTCGAAGAGCCGGCTGTGACCGCACCGCAAACCGAGGGCGAGAGCGCCGAGTCCGAGGACGAGGACGACGATCAGCCGCGTCGCCGTCGTCGTGGACGCCGTGGACGTGGACGTGGTCGCGGTGAACAGGGTGGCGAGCAGGGCTCGGACGAAGAGTCGGATACCGCTACCGAATCGGAGCAGGAATCTGCCCCTGCGGCAGTCGAGAAGCAAACCGACGACGCTGCCGGCGAAGAATCCGGTGATAAGTCCGAGTCCACCGCTGATGCGGATTCCGAGAATGCCGACGATTCCGATCTCGATGCCGACGGATCGAGCCGCCGTCGCCGCCGTCGTCGTCGTCGCAAGACCGGCACCGACGGCGCCACCGACGCGACTGCGACGTCCGAGGACGATCCGCCGAACACCGTCGTTCACGAGCGCGAACCTCGCAACAAGACCCGCGTCAAGGACGAGGTCCAGGGCATCAGTGGTTCGACACGTCTGGAAGCCAAGCGTCAGCGTCGCCGCGACGGTCGTGACGCCGGCCGTCGTCGCCCGCCGATTCTGACCGAGTCGGAGTTCCTCGCGCGTCGTGAGGCCGTCGATCGCGTCATGGTTGTGCGTGATCGAGCAGACAGCGGTCAGCCGCATGCGACTACACAGGTAGCAGTCCTCGAAGACGGAGTGTTGGTCGAGCACTTCGTCACCAACTCGGCGTCCGCGTCGATGGTCGGCAACGTGTACCTCGGACGTGTCCAGAACGTGCTCCCCAGCATGGAAGCGGCGTTCATCGATATCGGACGTGGCCGCAACGGCGTTCTCTACGCCGGTGAGGTCAACTGGGAGGCTGCCGGTCTCGGTGGCAACTCGCGCAAGATCGAGCAGGCCCTCAAGCCGGGCGATCAGGTGCTCGTTCAGGTCAGCAAGGATCCGGTCGGCCACAAAGGTGCTCGACTGACCACACAGATTTCGCTTGCCGGTCGTTTCCTCGTCTACGTGCCCGGTGGTACGTCCACGGGTATCAGCCGCAAGCTTCCGGACACCGAGCGCAAGCGTCTCAAGGAAATCTTGCGCGACATCGTTCCCGCCGACGCCGGCGTGATCATTCGCACGGCGTCCGAGGGCGTCAGCGAAGAAGAGTTGGCGCGCGACGTGACTCGTCTGCAGGCTCAGTGGGCCGGCATCGAGGAGCAGGCCGCGGCTGCGGACACCGGTAAGTCCGGCAACCCGCAGGCGCTGTACGAAGAGCCTGACATGCTGGTCAAGGTCATTCGCGATCTGTTCAACGAGGACTTCTCCAAGCTGGTCATCGAGGGCGAGAAGGCGCATACGACGGTCGAGAACTACATCAACTCCGTTGCGCCCGACCTGCTTCCGCGACTCGAGAAGTACACGCCGAACAACGGTATCGACGTCTTCGCTGCTCGCCGTATCGACGAGCAGTTGGCCAAGGCGCTCGATCGCAAGGTGTGGCTGCCGTCCGGCGGCACCTTGGTGATCGATCGCACCGAGGCCATGACCGTCGTCGACGTCAACACCGGAAAGTTCACCGGAGCCGGCGGAAACCTCGAAGAGACCGTTACCCGCAACAACCTCGAAGCAGCCGAGGAGATCGTTCGCCAGATGCGCCTGCGGGACATCGGCGGAATGATCGTCGTCGACTTCATCGACATGGTCCTCGAATCGAACCGGGACCTGGTCCTGCGTCGGCTCACCGAATGCCTGGGTCGCGATCGCACGCGCCATCAGGTGTCGGAGGTCACGTCACTCGGACTCGTGCAGATGACGCGCAAGAAGTTGGGCACCGGATTGGTCGAGGCCTTCTCGACCACCTGTGAGCACTGCCACGGCCGCGGGATCATCGTCCACTCCGAGCCGGTCGAGGTGAAGTCCTCGGATGACGGCGGATCGCGTTCGGGCTCGCAGCGAAGCGAATCCGGCACCTCGCGCAAGAACAAGCGTGGCCGCGGAGACAAGTCGCCTTCGACCGAGTCCAACGGACAGGAAGCTCCGGCGCCGGAGGTTCCGGCTGTCGACGCGACCGTCAAGCGGGCTCATCCGGTGGCATTGGCGATGGCCTCGCACCACCACGACGACGACGAGACCGTCGCGGCCGACTCGATCGAGTCTGATTCCACCGGTACGTCTTCGGGGGATGATGCATCCAAAAGTGCCGATCGGCAACAGGATCGGCCGATCGATACTCCTGCTGCTACTGAGCGCCATGACGTTCCTGTTGTGGACTCTGCTGCGGAAGAAGTATCCGCAGTGGACAACGAGTCGGCGGCCGCTTCGACCGAAGCATCTCCGCGCGGTCGTCGGCGTAGTCGCCGGGCGTCGCGGGCAGCGTCGGCACCGGTTGCCGAGGCAGCTCCCGAGGTGGGTACGGTCTTCGTGATTCCGAGTCCGGAACCCGTGGCAGAAGCGGTCGTGGAAAACGTTCCGGCTCCGGCCACCGAAGTTCCGGCTGAGGAAGAAGTTGTCGTCGTCAAGCGACCCCGTCGCAGGCGTGCAGCAGCACGCCCCGCAGGTCCTCCGGTAGACGGAGAGTAAGAACTACTGGCTTTCGGTCGGTTGGATGACTTCGCGATGAGCGAGGACATCCAACCGTTATCCGAAGTTTCAGCTGGTAGAAGCAGTACAGAGTAGTAAGCACCACCCCTCGGCGGGGCGGTTTGACCCTGACGGTTGCTTTCCCGTAACCTTGGAGGGTCGCCACCCGGCGGTAGAGATTCCGTGTGCCTAGAGTGCGCGTGAATGTCCCGGTACGTCAGTGCCGAGCCGAGGTGACATAAACCAGACCAGTCGCGATGCATTTGAAGCCTCAGGCAGCAGCGCGAGCAAGTTCGAAGAAGCAAGGGGTAGCCCTCCGATGGCAACGTACGCGATCGTCAAGACCGGCGGAAAGCAGTACAAGGTCGCTGTTGGTGACCTCGTCAAGGTCGAGAAGATCGAGGGTGAGCCCGGCACTGCTGTCTCGCTTGCTCCCGTTCTCGTGGTCGACGGATCTGACCTGACCACCGACGCGGCCAAGCTGGCCAAGGTCGCAGTCACCAGTGAGATCGTCGAGCACACCAAGGGCCCGAAGATCCGCATCCACAAGTTCAAGAACAAGACCGGTTACCACAAGCGTCAGGGCCACAGGCAGCCGATCACGGTGCTCAAGGTCACGGGCATCAAGTAACCAGTTCTTTCTAGCTAATTTCACCCGAGGAGGGTCAATAGCATGGCACATAAGAAGGGTGCATCCAGCTCCCGTAACGGTCGCGATTCAAACGCCCAGCGCCTCGGCGTGAAGCGCTTCGGCGGCCAGTCGGTCAGCGCAGGCGAAATCCTGGTTCGCCAGCGCGGCACGCACTTCCACCCCGGCGTCAACGTCGGCCGTGGCGGCGACGACACCCTGTTCGCTCTCGCTGCCGGTGCAGTCGAGTTCGGCCAGAAGCGTGGACGCAAGACCGTGAACATCGTTCCGGCCGTCGTTGCGGCTGAGGTCTAGTCTTTCTCGCTAGTTGTGCGTCACCGGTTCTACTTTCGGTAAGAGAGTGACGCGTTCCAAGCTCCCGATAGGGGCGGACCAGGGTTGAAATAACCCGGTCCGCCCCTATCGTTTGTTTAAGCAGTGCCAGTTTTACCCCGAGCAACCCTGCTCACCAGAAGTTCAGCTCATCGCGTGAGACCCGCAATTGACTGAGGAAGGATCCGGCAGTCATGTCCCGATTCATTGACCGTGTTGTGCTGCACGTCAGCGCTGGAAAAGGCGGCAATGGTTGCGCCTCCGTACACCGCGAGAAGTTCAAACCGCTCGGCGGTCCGGACGGTGCCAACGGAGGTCGCGGCGGCGACGTCATCCTCGTGGTCGACGAGAACATCCACACCCTCCTCGACTTTCACTTCCATCCCAACGCGAAGGCGACCAACGGCAAGCAGGGCGCCGGCAGTAACCGCGAGGGTGCAAACGGTGAAGACCTCATCCTCAAGGTCCCGGATGGAACTGTGGTTCTCGATACCGACGGCAACGTCCTTGCCGACCTCGTCGGTGTCGGCTCGCGCTACGACGCCGCTCAGGGCGGCCGCGGCGGACTCGGCAACGCAGCACTCGCCTCGAAGGCTCGCAAGGCCCCAGGTTTCGCACTCCTCGGTGAAGACGGTGTCGAGCGTGACCTGGTGCTCGAACTCAAGTCGGTAGCCGACGTCGGTCTGCTCGGATTTCCCTCTGCCGGTAAGTCTTCGCTGGTGTCCGTTCTCTCGGCGGCCAAGCCGAAGATCGCCGACTACCCCTTCACCACTCTGGTCCCCAACCTCGGCGTCGTCTCGAGCGGTGACACCACCTTCACTGTCGCCGACGTGCCCGGGCTGATCCCCGGTGCCAGCGAAGGCCGCGGTTTGGGCCTGGACTTCCTGCGCCACATCGAACGCTGCGCCGTATTGGCGCACGTGATCGACTGCGCCACCCTCGATCCGGGGCGTGACCCGATATCCGACATCGACGCCCTGGAAGCAGAGCTGGCCGCGTACACGCCCGCGCTCTCCGGCGACTCGGGACTCGGTGACCTCGACAAGCGCCCGCGCGTCGTCATCCTGAACAAGACCGACGTTCCGGAGGCAGCCGAGCTGGCCGAAATGGTCACACCCGAGATCGAAGCTCGCGGATGGCCGGTCTTCACCATCTCGGCGGTGAGCCGAGAAGGTCTGCGACCGTTGACATTCGCGCTGGCGAAGATGGTCCGCGACTACCGCGAAGCTCATCCGAAGCCCGAGCCGAAGCGCCAGGTCATTCGCCCGGTCAAGGTCAAGGATTCCAGCTTCACCATCGAGAAGGATCCCGATATCCCTGGTGGGTTCGTCGTCCGAGGCACCCGCCCGGAGCGGTGGATTCGTCAGACCGCCTTCGACAACGACGAAGCCGTTGGTTACCTCGCCGACCGTCTTGCACGCTTGGGTGTCGAGGACGCATTGGTCAAGAAGGGCGCTCAGCCAGGGGCCTCCGTCACCATCGGTGACGTCAGCTTCGAGTGGGAGCCGATGACGCCCGCCGGTATCGATCTGACCCGTACGGGCCGTGGAACCGACCCGCGTCTCGATCAGGTGGAGCGTATCGGCGCCGACGAGCGCAAGCATGCTCGTCGCGTCCGCCGCGGGCTGCTCGACGAAGACGCCTGACTCACGCGATTTCAGGACGAAAACCGAAGAGAGGGAACGGGACTGTGCTCGGGTCCACCAGGGAGTCGATAGCGTCGGCTCACAGTATCGTCGTGAAGATCGGGTCGTCTGCGCTCACCAGTCTGGTGGCGGGACTCGACACTCACCGACTTGATCTGTTGGCCGATGCCATCGAGGCCCGCATGCGCGCGGGCTCCGATGTAGTCGTCGTCTCGTCCGGTGCCGTCGGCGCTGGACTGGCGCCGCTGGGACTGACCAAGCGACCGCGGGATCTCGCGACCAAGCAGGCTGCGGCCAGCGTCGGTCAGTTGGCGCTGGCTCACGCCTGGGGTACGTCGTTCGCCCGTTACGGGCGTACCGTCGGGCAGGTTCTACTCACGGCGGACGACATCGCTCGACGGACGCAGCACCGCAACGCCCAACGGACACTCGATCGGCTACGGGCATTGCACGCGGTGGCGATCGTGAACGAGAACGACACCGTTGCCACCACCGAACTTCGATTCGGTGACAACGATCGGTTGGCTGCTCTGGTTGCTCATCTCGTCGGCGCCGACGCGTTGATCCTGTTGTCGGATGTGGACGGCCTGTACGACGGGGATCCCCGAAAGGGCGATGCCACACTGATTCCCGAGGTCAACAGTCCCGAGGATCTCGACGGTGTGGTTGCCGGTTCGGGTGGCGCTCTCGGTACCGGAGGCATGGCGTCAAAGCTCTCAGCAGCACGCCTGGCCGCTGATTCCGGAGTGCCGGTGCTGCTCGCGGCAGCATCGGACGCTGCGCAGGCACTCAGTGGTGCCGATGTCGGAACGGCATTTGCGCCCCGGCCGACGCGATTGTCGGCTCGCCGATTCTGGGTACGTCACGCCGCTGACACATTGGGTGACCTTCACCTCGACGAAGGCGCCGTTCGCGCGGTGGTGTCCAAGCGTCGAAGCCTGCTGTCCGCGGGCATCGTCGGTGTGTCCGGCGATTTTCACGCCGGCGATGTCGTGTCGCTGATGGGACCGGGGGAGAAGCCCGTCGCTCGTGGTGTCGTTGCGTTCGACGCTGCGGAGATCGAGGAGATCCTGGGGCGCTCCACCGCCGATCTACCGGCCGACATGCAGCGTCCCGTGGTTCACGCGGACGACTTGGTGGCGCTGTAGCTGTCGTACTCGACCAGGGCGGAAAGTGCTTCAGCACAACCGACTTCGAGCTTGAGGTCGGCGTATTCGTCACCTCGGGTCGTTCCGCGATTGACGATGGCGATCGGCTTCCCGGTCTTGGCGGCATGCCGCACGAAACGCAGACCGGACATCACCGTCAACGACGACCCGGCTACCAGCAGTGCATCGGCTTGGTCGACGAGGCTGTACGCCCGGGCCACACGTTCCTTGGGGACGGATTCACCGAAGTAGACGATGTCCGGCTTGAGTAGCCCACCGCACACGGCGCAATCCACGACGCGAAAGTGTGTGGTGGATTCGATCACGGCATCTGCATCGGGCGCGATCTCGACTCCCGTTGCAGCAGCCACAGTTTCGGCAAATCCGGGGTTGGCTTCCTCCAGTCTCTCGGCGAGAGTGGTGCGGGAGATCAGCCGCTGGCAGCTCAGGCATCGAACCTGCGCGTAGGTGCCGTGGAGGTCGATGACGTTTCGCGCGCCGGCCTTGGTGTGCAGCAGGTCGACGTTCTGGGTGATCACACCGACGGCTCGCCCTGTTCGCTCGAGTGCCGCGACGGCCCGGTGGCCCTGGTTGGGCCGCGAGCTGTCCATGTATCGCCAGCCGATGTGGTTACGCGCCCAGTAGTGACGTCGAAACGCCGGATCCCCGATGAACTGCTGGAACGTCATCGGATTGCGCGGGGGTGAATCGGGGCCACGGTAGTCCGGGATTCCGGAGTCGGTGGAGATGCCTGCACCCGTCAGAACTGCCAGGCGACGGCCGGTCAGGAGCTCGGGAAGGGCGTCGAGGCGGCTGTTGTCGGTAGGCACCGTTCCAGGATAGGCGCGTGTGCGAGACGGCGGCGCGGAGGAAGTCCGAAATGTTCAATAGAACGCGTGTACGACTGTCGATACTCGTAGACATGAACACAGTGAACCCAATTCCCGCTGGTTACCACACGATCACTCCCTACCTTGCGGTGCCGGACGGCCATGCCGCACTCGACTACTACAAACGAGCACTCGGGGCTGAGATCGTCGATGCGATGAATGCACCTGACGGCACTCTCATGCATGCCGAGATTCGGATCGGTGATTCGATGCTGCAGCTTTCGCAGGAGATGCCGGACTTCGGTCTCAGGTCGCCGCAGGACGGCTGGGTGCATTCGTCCATCGTCGTTTACACCGAGGACACGGATGAGTTCGTCGATCGGGCCGTCGCCGAGGGAGCCACGCTGGTCACGGCGGTCGCCGATACGTTCTCGGGTGACCGGCACGGAGTGTTTCTCGACCCATTCGGCCATCGGTGGGCCGTATGCACGAAGGTCGAGGACGTACCTGCGGAGGAGGTGGCTCGCCGGGCGCGGGCGCTCTTCTTCCCGGATACGGATTCGCCACAGTAACTTTCGGCAGCTTTCGCCGGATCATTCAGGCTGCGGCGGCGTGCTCAGTATCCGGCGACCGGGTCGACGAGGGCAGCCAGTGCCTCGCCCTTCGCGAAGCGGGTCACGTTCTTGGAGACGTGATCCGCAAACGCGGCGGGGCGAACTCCCGGCGGATTGGAATCGTGGGGTGTGATGATCGCATTCGTCAGATCCCACAGCGGGTGACCGTCCGGGAGGGGTTCGGGTTCGGTGACGTCGAGACCGGCGCCGCCGATCTGCTCCGACTCGATTGCCTCGACCAGCGCGTCGGTATCGACCAGTGATCCGCGCGCGACATTGATCACCCAGGAATGGGGTTGCATCGCCGCCAACTGCGCGCGGCCAACGAGGTGACGGGTGGCCGGGGTGGCGGGCGCAGCGATCACGAAGTGATCTGCGCGAGAATAGATTTCATCCATCCTGGATGCGGGGTACGTCGAGATGGCCCCGGGAACCGGGCTACCGGAACGATTGACTGCGATGCTGTCCGCCCCCTGCGCGGCCAGCATCGGAATCAGCGCGCGGCCGATACCGCCTGCGCCGATGATCGCAACCGTCGAGCCACGAAGGGTGCCGATCTTGGGAAAGAACTCGAACTGACGCCACGTTCGAGCTTCGATGTGTGCGGGCAGGTGACGAACTCCGGCCAACAGCAGCATGAGCGCGTGCTCGGCCACCGAGGCCGAAAACGCGCCGGCCGCCGAGGTCCACGTGATTTCGGTGTCCTTCGGAATCACACCGGAGTCGAACCAATCCTCGATTCCCGCCGACGGCAGCTGCACCCACCTGACCGACGCCGGTAACTCCGACGGAAAAGTTTCGGGTGAGCCCGCCCAGATCAGGGCGTCGGCAGTGTCGATCGGACTGATCAGACCTCCGCCCCGAAGCACCGCGCTGTCGAGCAGTGCATCGGGGACGGGGCCGATCGCTACGCGTGGAGAGGTGTCAGTCGCCATGACTAGACGCTACGCGGGGACCTCCACCAGTGGGTAGACACCGTTCTCGTCGTGTACCTCACGCCCGGTGACCGGCGGATTGAAAACGCAGAGCATGCGCATCTGCGTATCGGGCTCGACGCGGTGACGCTCGTGACCGTTGAGCAGGTACATCGACCCCGGTGCGAGATCGTATTCCTTGTTGTTGTCCAGGTCGATCAGCTTGCCGGTGCCCTCGACGAGCCAGACCGCTTCGACGTGGTTGGCGTAGTGGAACTCGTTGACCGAACCTGCCTTGATGGTGGTTTCGTGGAACGAGAACCCGACGCGGTCGCCGCCGAGGACGATGCGCTTGCTGCGCCAGTTGCCGTCCTCGCTCGTGATGTCGCGGTCGGTGTCGGTGATCTCGGTGGTGGTGCGAACGATCATGGGAGAGTCCTTCCTCTAGCTGCAGACCTTGAGTGTCGCCTCGGCCAGGATGGAGAGGCCGTGCTCGAGCTCGTCATCGGTAATCGTCAGTGCCGGAAGCAGTTTCACAACCTGGTCGGAGGGTCCGGAGGTCTCCGCGAGCAATCCCTCGTCGAATGCCAGCTGGCAGACCTTGCCGGCGCGCTCGGGCTGATCGAAAACGAGGCCCTGAACCAGGCCGCGTCCACGGTGCGAGACCTCGCCGGGGAACTGATCGGAGAGATTGGCGAAGCATTCGCTGATGCGTGCGCCCTTCTTCAACGTCGTCTTCGTCAGTGCGTCGTCGGACCAGTAGTGGTCGAGTGCAACCTTGGAGGTGACGAACGCCGGGTTGTTGCCACGGAAGGTGCCGTTGTGTTCGCCCGGTCCCCAGACGTCGAGTTCACGCTTGAACAGCGTGAGCGCCATCGGCATTCCGTAACCGCTGATCGACTTGGACAGCGTGACGATGTCGGGAACGATTCCGGCCTCTTCGAAGGAGAAGAACGGGCCGGTGCGGCCGCAGCCCATCTGGACGTCGTCGACGATCAGCAGGATGCCACGATCCGAGCACAGTGTTGCCAGCGCCCGAAGCCATTCGGGGCGAGCGACATTGACGCCGCCTTCACCCTGAACGGTCTCGACGATCACTGCCGCGGGACGGTTGATGCCGCTACCGGAATCATCGAGAACGCGGGAGAACCACTGGAAGTCCTCGGTGACGCCGTCGAAGTAGTTGTCGAAGGGCATCGGTGTCGTGTGCACGAGCGGAACACCGGCGCCCGCGCGCTTCATCGAGTTGCCGGTCACGGAGAGTGCACCAAGTGTCATTCCGTGAAATGCGTTGGTGAAGTTGATGACTGCCGAACGTCCGGTCACCTTGCGGGCCAGCTTCAGTGCAGCCTCGACGGTGTTCGATCCGGTCGGGCCGGGGAACTGGACCTTGTAGTCCAGGCCGCGCGGCTCGAGGATGTTGCGCTGAAAGGTCTCGAGGAACTCGCGCTTGGCGACTGTCGACATGTCGAGGCCGTGCGTGATGCCGTCGCTCATGATGTAGTCGACCAGCGCCGATTTGAGCACCGGGTTGTTGTGGCCGTAGTTGAGGGCGCCGGCACCGGCGAAGAAATCGAGGTATTCGCGTCCGTTTTCGTCACGAATCCAGGATCCGGATGCGCTGGTGAACACCGCAGGCCAGTCACGGCAGTAGCTGCGGACCTCGGACTCGAGGGTTTCGAAAATGCTTGCTTCGTTGATATTCATATCTTCTTTGTTCCTCCGGGGCATGCTGTATGCCGAGCGCGAAGTGCGCTAGGCGCCGATCGTGTAAAGATCTTCGGCTTCGTGTCCATCGGGAAAATCTTTGGGCGAGAACAAGTTCTGCCTGGTTATCGGTACTTCGCGTCGACGTGCGAGCGCGGTGAAGAGTGCGATCGAAGCCTCGTTGTCGGGGCTGATCGTCGTCTCCAGATGTGTAACACCCAGTGGGGCAGTGCGATCCATCAAGTCGGACAGCATGCGGGCAGCAATTGCCTTGCCGCGCTGGTCCTCGTCGACCGCGACTTGCCACACGAACAGGGTTTCCTGCGCGCTGGGACGGGTATAACCGGAAACGAATCCGACTACGCGGCCGTCTACCTCTGCGACGATGGACGTCGCGCTGAAATCCCTGCACCACAACAGGTATGCATAACTCGAATTGAGGTCGAGCACCTTCGAATCACGTGCGATCTCCCAGAGCCGGACTCCGTCATCGATCTGTGGGCTTCTGAACAACACCGCGTCCGGCGCGGTGGTCGGGATAGCTCTCGTATCAACAGGCTTCATCGGTCATCTGAACGTAACAATCATTGCTGTCGAAGTCATGCAGATGTCCGTTTCGGGCCGTGCGGAACCCGTTGCGCCCCAGGTGAGGACATGAATGTGATCGTGCTCACATTATGTAACTTTTGGTGTTGTCCGAGCGACTATTTCGGGCCAAAACTCGCTATTTGGGGCTCGCGAGCGCCAATGGGAGGACCGAATGCGCCCCCGCCTGCCGAAGTGCGCGTGCGGCCATCGTGAAAGTCCAACCGGTGTCGGCGATTGCGTCGACAAGAAGTATCGGTCCCTGATGGATACTCATGTCCGGGACTTCCCAAACATCGACCAGTCCGGACACGCGATAGGCGGAGTTCGCTGCCGACACCGGAGGGCGGTCGGGTCGCAAGCGAAGGGTGCCCAGGTCGGTCAATCGCCCGACCTCGGCCAGCTTGGCAGCCAGGCTCGACACCAGCAACGGATGCGTCGTGGATTCGAGGGCCATGACACCGGTGGGGCGCTCGGCCCAATTCCAGGCGGCCAGAACGCTGATACACGCGCTGACCACCGCATCGGGTACCTCGGCGTCGGGTCCGTCGAAAAGCGCGCGGAGACGTTGGCCCCAGCCCAGGTCCGACATCCGTCCGAGAATGCGCCCGGTTTCCGGTCCCTCGGTGATCTTCCCGGACAGCTTGACGCCCAGCTTGCTCAGGCCGGTCGGCCACATCTTGCGCGGCTCCAGGTCGAATCCGGGGCGCTGCAAGCGCGCCCGAGTCTCGTCGAGGGCGGTGGTGTCGACAGTGGTGTCGTAGCGATTGCCGGTGCAGTTGTCACAGCGTCCACACTGTGAGTTCTCCGATGTCAGACCAGGATCGTCGAGTTGTTCACGCAGGAAGGTCATTCGGCACGTGGTGATGCTCTGGTACTCGACCATTGCAGCTTGCTCGGCCTGGCGAGCGTCGTCGAGTCGACCGTAACGCTCGGCGTCGTACACCCAAGGTTCTCCGGTGCTGATCCAACCGCCCTTGACTCGTTTGACCGCGCCGTCGACGTCGAGAACTTTGAGGACCATTTCGAGACGGGTGCGATTGAGCTCCACCAGCGGTTCGAGTGCCGGTGTCGACGTGGCCTTTTCGGTGTCGAGGTGCTCGATGACGCTGCGGACCAGATGCTCGCGGGGGAAGGCGACCGAGGCGAAGTAGCTCCAGATCTGCTTGTCCTCGGTGCCCGGCAGCAGGATCACGTCTGCCCTGTCGGTGGAACGTCCGGCGCGGCCCACCTGCTGGTAATACGAGATAGGTGACGACGGTGCGCCGAGGTGGACGACGAACCCGAGATCAGGCTTGTCGAAGCCCATCCCGAGGGCCGAGGTGGCCACCAGAGCCTTGACGCGATTGCCCAACAGGTCCTGCTCGAGGGATTCACGTTCGGTGGGATCGGTCTGGCCCGTGTAGGCGGCGACGGTATGACCGCGCTCGGAGAGCAGGCTTGCGAGGTCGCGAGCGGCCGAAACCGTCAGCGTGTAGATGATGCCCGATCCCGGCAGCGTCTCGAGTATGTCGGCGAGCCAGGCAGCGCGCGCCGTCGCCTCGGGAATGTGAACCACGGAAAGGTGAAGTGACTCGCGCTCGAGCCCGCCACGAAGTACGAGAGTTTCCTCGCCGCCGACGCCGAGTTGGGCGGACACGTCCTCGACGACGCGGTTGTTGGCCGTAGCCGTGGTCGCGAGGACAGGAATGCCCTCGCCGAGTTCGGCGATCAAAGTCCTGATACGCCGATAGTCGGGACGGAAGTCGTGTCCCCAGTCGGAAACGCAGTGAGCCTCGTCGACCACTACCAAGCCGGCATCAGCTGCCAGGGACGGGAGAACCTGATCGCGGAAGTCGGGGTTGTTCAGGCGCTCGGGGCTGACCAGCAGTACGTCGAGATCGTTGGCTGCAACGCGGGCGTGGATGTCGTCCCACTCTGTGACATTGCCCGAGTTGATGGTCGCGGCTCGCACCCCGGCACGCTCGGCAGAACTGACCTGGTTTCGCATCAGGGCCAACAACGGAGAGACGATGACAGTGGGGCCATGACCTGCTGCCCGGAGCAGCTTCGCCGAGATGAAGTAGACCGCAGACTTGCCCCAGCCGGTCCGCTGGACGACGAGGGCACGCTTGCGTTGCACCACCAGCGCCTCGATGGCCGTCCACTGGTCCTCGCGTAGGCGGGCATCCGGCCCCGCGAGTTCACGGAGCAGTCGCTCGGCTTCGTCGCGCATGGCTGGGGCAGTGGCGGTGGTCATGGACCCCATGGTGCACGACCCTGCCGACACGTGCGGGCTTCAGGCCTTGGCAACAGGTTCCTGCAGCTCGGTGACCCAGCCGTCGACGTCCTCCGGGCACGCCAGCGTGACCTCCCGGCTGGGGCCGGCATTGCGGTATCCCGCTGCGTCGATCCACTGAGCCAAGGCTTGATAGGCGGGCAGGCAGTTGTCCATCGACCCCTTGTGCAGCAGCGAGGCCACCTGAGCTTCGGCCTGCAATTCGACGACCGCGAACTCGTAGTCGCCCTCGGGATCCGCATCGACCGGTAGCGCGGCATGCACGACGACGTTCTCGTCGTCACCGGCATCCTCGTAGTACGCGAGCGCAGGTCCGATCGCGGCGATACCGGCACGATCCAAACCGGTGCACAGGCGCTCGTACAGCCCGCGAACCACCGGACCGATCGACGACGGATCCATCGTCTTGGCGGTACCGGTCAACTCCGCGACCCGCAGCGCCGGAACGGACTTGATCACAACCTCGTATGCGGACATCTGTCCCTCACTTTCGATGATGCGTAGGCGCGCCTGTACATGCGCCAGTCGCGCGGTGTCTTCCTGGATTCGGGTCTCGAGTTCTGCTCGGCGAAGCGTGAGCATCCCGCGGATTTCGTCGACAGTGACCGCCGACTCCACCACCTGCTGGACCTGGGCCAGGGTCAGGCCCAACTCCTTGAGAGCGACGATGCGGTTGAGCAGCGCCAACTGGCCCGCGGTGTACGAGCGGTACCCGGTGGATGCGTCGACCCTCGCGGGCGTGAGCAGGCCGATGGCGTCGTAGTGGCGGAGCATGCGCACGGACACGCGACCTGCTCTCGCGAAGTCTCCGATGCTCAACATGGTTACTTGCCCCGTTTCTCCCTCACGAACCCGACACCTACAGGTTTAGAACCTCACACGGTGTCAGAGTCAAGCTGTCGGTTCAGGACTTTTTCGATCTCAGCGCGAGTGGGCGACGACACCGACGCGCCGCGAACCGTCGTCGCCAGACTTCCCGCCGTGGCAGCGAACTGCAGGGCGCGGTCCTGGTCCTGCACCCACTCCACGGCGAAGGCCCCGGTGAAGGCATCGCCGGCGCCGGTGGTGTCGACGGGTGTCACGGCCGGGGAGTCGGCGTGAACGGTCTCGTCGCCGGTCTTCAGATCCGCGCCGCCCGCTCCGAGCGTCGTGACGAGGTGCGCGACGCGACCGGTGACCGCGGCCAGCTGCTCCGACTCAGTCTGGTTCACGATCAAGATGTCGACTGCATCGATCAGTAGAGCCGGAAGTTTTTGCACGGGAGACGGATTGAGGATGACCGTCGTCCCGTTGGCGTGCGCGTGCTCGGCTGCCGCTGTAACTGTCTCGACCGGGATCTCGAGTTGGCACAGGAGGATGTCGGCGCGGGAGATCGCGTCGAGGTCTGCTTCGGTCAACGAAGAGATCGAGGAATTGGCGCCCGGGACGACGATGATGTTGTTCTCCGCGTCTTCGCTCACGGTGATGGCCGCGACGCCACTCGGGCCGTCGACACTACGCAGCAGTGCGGTGTCGACCCCGGCGTCTTGCAGGGTCTCGCGCAACTGGGTGCCGAAACCGTCGTCGCCGACCGCGCCGATGAACGACACGTCCCCACCGGCCTTCGCGGCGGCGATGGCCTGGTTACTGCCCTTACCTCCGGCCGCGGTGGCAAAGGCAGTGCCGAGCAGCGTTTCTCCCGGAGCGGGGAATCTGGCCACCGACGTGGTCAGATCCATGTTGATACTGCCGACGACGACGATTCGAGGCGTGCTCATACCTCGAGGTTATCGGCCTTCATTCTCTTGCGGCGAACCTTGCGGATGATCCGGCGTGCTTCCTCGTCGGTGGCCACGGCGGGCGGAGAGCCGTCCAGTGGCTTCCGTGCGGTCTCGGGGATCATCAGGACTGCGATACCGCCGATCACCGCGGCGATCATCATGTACATCGGTGCGACCAGATTGCTGCCCGTTGCACTTTCGAGAGCTGTCAGCACCAGGGGAGTGGTTCCACCGAAGATCGACACCGCGAGGTTGTATCCGATTGCCAAGCCGCCGTACCTGATTCCGGTCGGAAAGAGTGCGGGAAGCACGGACGGGAACACCCCGACGAACAGCAGGAGCAAGCCGCCGAGAATGGCGAGTCCCAGGAAGACCGTCACGTAGTTGCCGATGCCGATCAACAGGTAGGCAGGCAGGGACAGGACGAAGAATCCGATGAAACCGCTGAGCAGCAAGGGTTTACGCCCGACGCGGTCCGAGAACTTTCCGACGTAGCTGATTCCCATCATCATCACGATCATGACGATGATCATCAGAACGAGTCCGTGGGATTCGTCGTAACCCAACGTGTTGGTCAGATACGTCGGCATATAGCTGAGCAGGCCGTAGTGAGCGATGTTGTATGTGGCCACCAGAACGATGCACAGAACAAGCGGACGCCAGTTGTCGACGAGAGTTTCGCGTAGTTTCTTGCCGGTGGATTCGTCTGCGAGGGAACGCTCTTCGGCCTGCTCCATCATCTGGAATGCGGGAGTTTCCTCCAAACGTAGACGGAGGTACAGGCCGATGAGACCCAGCGGTCCGGCAATGAGGAAGGGGATGCGCCAGCCCCACTGGAGGAGGTCCTCGGCGCTGACGACGGTCTGGATGATCGTCACGATGCCCGCTGCCGCCACATATCCTGCCAGAGTCCCGAATTCGAGGAAGCTGGCGAAGAAACCGCGCCGCTTGTCCGGCGCGTATTCGGCAACGAACGTACTGGCCCCGCCGTATTCGCCGCCCGTGGAAAAGCCCTGCAACAGGCGTAGGAGTACCAGCAGGATCGGGGCGGCGATACCGATGGATTCGTAGCTCGGGATGAGGCCGATGGCGAAGGTACTGCCGGCCATCAGAATGATGGTGGTGGCCAGGACCTTCTTGCGTCCGATGCGGTCACCGAGTGGACCGAAGAACAATCCGCCGAGAGGGCGGACGATGAAGGCAGCCGCAAAAATTGCAAACGTCGAGAGGAGTTGAGCGCTGCCGCTCGCGTCCGGGAAGAACACTTTTCCGATAGTGGTAGCTAGATATGCGTAAACGCCGAAATCGAACCACTCCATGGCATTTCCGAGCATCGTTGCCTTGACAGCGCGCTTGACGGACGCATTGTCGGTGACGCAGACATCGGGTGATTCGGCCACTTCGAGAGCGCTGATCGAGTTCTCTGGTGTAGTCATGACATGCGCTCCCCAGCGCAATCATCGAACCGAGCGGGGCACGTACCTGATGCACGCATCTTTTCGTTGCCCACTCGCCGATGAGCCGGTCGGGAAATCGAGCGTCCGCGTGCCCTGTGGCTCGTTGCGACCCCCGTCGCACGGCTCTGGCCCGCGGCAGTGTCCGGAGCCCACAGGGCTCCGGACTACCGGCAAGTAAGACGCTTACGCTATCAAAGTTGGGCGCGGGAGCCGATTTTCGGGCTAGAAGGCGCGGGCGTACTGCGTCGGGATATGTGGTCCGACCTCGGCGTTCAGTTCCCGTGCCGCCCGGCGCGCCCAGTACGGATCACGCAACAGTTCGCGGCCGAGGAGCACCGCCACTGCGCTTCCGTCCTCGACGATCTTCTCGGCCTGTTCGGGTTCGGTGATGAGGCCGACGGCGGCGGCCGGTAACAGGCTCTCGTTCTGCAGGCGACGGGCGAACGGAACCTGGTATCCCGGTTCCACCGGAATCTGTGCCGCCGGTGAATTGCCGCCGGTGGAGACGTCGACGAGATCGACCCCGTAATCGGAGAGGATGTTGGCCAGGGCAACAGTCTGATCCGCGGTCCAGCTGTCGACCTCGAGCCCACGCTCTTCCGTCAGCCAATCGGTCGCCGAGACCCGGACGAAGAGCGGCAACTCGGCCGGCCACACCTCGCGGACTGCTGTCAGGATTTCGAGGAGCAATCGAATGCGGTTCTCGAAGCTGCCTCCGTAGCGGTCCGTTCGCTTGTTGCTCTCGGGGGAGAGGAACTGATGGATCAGGTATCCGTGGGCCGCGTGAATTTCCACGACCTTGAATTCGGCCTTCAATGCGCGGGTAGCCGCCGCTGCGAAGTCCGCGACGACCTTCTCGATGCCCTCCGTGGTGAGCTCTACCGGATCGGCAAGGTGACCGAACGGAACCGCGCTCGGGGCAACCGTCTGCCACGAGAGTCGGTCGTCGGCGGGCAGGCTCTTGCCGCCGCGCCACGGAACCTGCGTCGACGCTTTGCGTCCGGCGTGGGCCAGCTGAATTCCGGGCACTGCGCCGAAGTACGCGAGTTGCGCGTTGATCTCGGCGAAGGCTTGCGCCTGCGTGTCGTTCCAGATCCCCAGATCAGCTGCCGATATGCGGCCTTCGGGACTGACGGCCGTCGCCTCGGTGAGAATCAGGCCGGTGCCGCCGATTGCACGGCTCACCAGATGCGTGCGATGCCACTCGTTGGGCACTCCGACCTGGTCGCCGATGACGTCGGCCGAGTACTGGCACATCGGTGCCATCCAGACGCGGTTCGGGATGGTGACACCACGCAGGGTCAAAGGCTCGAACAACACACTCACGGATGGCTCCTGACTCGAAGAAGAAGGTCGGTGGGTGCAACAGCGCCGCGCATCGGAATTGTTCCCCAGCGGTCCGCCGAAATGTTCGCAGGCGGTCCGCCGGAATGGTCCCGGGTGGTCACAGCCTCGTTCCGCCGAGCAAGCCGCGGAGGTGGGTGGTTAATGTGTATTCATGACCGCTGTGACTTCCAACGCAGAAACCGTCGACTCGAACGCGTCCGACACCAAGTCCGTCGTGCACGACGCCGCACGCCGAGCCCGTAAGGCTTCGCGCGTCCTGGCTCTGCTGACCACGGCGCAGAAGGATGCTGCTCTCCACGCCGCAGCCGACGCAGTTCTCGCGGCAAGTGATCGGATTCTCGCGGCCAACGCTCTCGATATCGACACCGCGAAGGCGGGTGGCACCGAGGAATCGCTGCTCGACCGTCTTCGTCTGACCGCTGACCGCATCGAGGGCATCGCGTCAGGTCTGCGCCAGGTTGCCGGACTACCTGATCCGATCGGCGAAGTTCTTCGCGGCTCCACTCTGCCGAACGGTTTGGAACTACGGCAGCAGCGCGTTCCGCTCGGTGTCGTCGGCATGGTGTACGAGGCTCGTCCCAACGTGACCGTCGATGCCTTCGGGCTCACCCTCAAATCGGGAAATGCTGCGCTGCTTCGTGGTTCGTCCTCGGCGGTCAAGTCCAACGAAGCGTTGGTAGCGGCCCTGCGTGCGTCGCTGGTTGCTCAGGGACTGCCCGAGGACTCCGTTCAACTTCTGCCAAGTGCGGATCGCTCCACGGTCACTCATTTGATTCAGGCCCGTGGCCTCGTCGACGTCGTCATCCCACGAGGCGGCGCCGGCCTGATCAGCGCCGTAGTTCGCGATGCCACCGTTCCCACAATCGAGACCGGTGTCGGTAACTGCCACGTCTACGTTCACTCGGCCGCCGATCTGCTCATGGCCGAGAAGATTCTTCTCAACTCCAAGACCCGTCGGCCCAGCGTGTGCAACACCGCGGAGACTGTGTTGGTCGACGCCGCCATCGCCGAGACGGCCGTGCCGAAGTTGCTTCAAGCGCTTCAGATGCACGACGTCGTCGTGCACGGCGATCTGCCTGGACTCGTCCCGGCCACCGAGGACGACTGGTCGAAGGAGTACCTCACGCTCGACGTCGCGCTCAAGGTCGTCGAGAACCTGGACGCTGCAGTCGAGCACATCGACCAGTACGGGACCGGCCACACCGAAGCCATCGTGACTTCCGATCTCTCGGCTGCCCGTGAGTTCACCGCTCGCGTCGACGCCGCGGCAGTGATGGTCAATGCGTCGACTGCCTTCACCGACGGTGAGCAGTTCGGATTCGGCGCCGAGATCGGCATCTCCACCCAGAAACTGCACGCGCGTGGCCCCATGGGGCTACCGGAACTGACGTCCACCAAGTGGATCGTCTGGGGCGACGGGCACACCCGACCCGCCTGAAAAGTTCACCAGACTTGCCCCACCCTTTTTAGGAGTTAACCGTGGACCGAGCTCTTCCCGATACAACACCGTTCTTCTCGAGCGTCGACGACGTGATCGAGCGTTTGGCCGAGACGGGTTACCTGTCCGACAAGGGCACTGCAACGGCAGTGTTCCTGGCCGACCGACTGGGCAAGCCCCTGCTCATCGAGGGCCCGGCCGGTGTCGGTAAGACGGAACTCGCCCGCGCAGTCGCCCAGACCACGGGCGCAGAACTGGTGCGTCTGCAGTGCTACGAGGGCGTCGACGAGGCTCGTGCACTCTACGAGTGGAACCACGCGAAGCAGATTCTTCGGATTCAGTCGGGCGGGGCGGGCGGAGCGAGGGGTGATGTCGCGGTCGACCACAGCTGGGACTCGACGAAGGCGGATGTCTTCTCGGAGGAGTTCCTGCTCGCACGTCCACTGCTCAAGGCCATTCGCCGCGAGGACCCGACGGTGCTGTTGATCGACGAGACGGACAAGGCAGACGTCGAGATCGAAGGTCTGCTCCTCGAAGTGCTCAGCGACTTCGCGGTCACGATTCCCGAGCTCGGAACGATCACCGCCACCCGCAAGCCGTTCACGGTGCTGACGTCCAACGCCACGCGCGAACTCTCGGAGGCTCTTAAGCGTCGTTGCCTCTTCCTGCATCTCGATTTCCCGGACGCCGACCTCGAGCGTCGCATCCTCGCAAGCCGGGTGCCGGAGCTTCCTGAAGCGATTGCCGAGCAGCTGGTCAACACCATTCGTGTTCTTCGCGGAATGCAGCTCAAGAAGGTTCCGTCGGTGTCCGAAACCATCGACTGGGGACGCACCCTTCTCGCTCTGGGCATGGACACGCTCGACGACGACGCCGTACGCGCCACGCTCGGTGTCATCCTCAAGCACCAGTCCGATCAGGTGCGCGCCGCCGCTGAACTTCGGCTGAACTGAGGTCTGTCATGGCTCCCGCAGGATCGACGTCGCCGCTCTCACCCGGCGGCCTGGCAGCGCCGCACGGGATTCCCGGTCACCTCGTCGATTTTGTCGAGGCTCTGCGACGACGCGGAATCATGGTCGGCCCGTCCGAGACCGTCGACGCCGGTCAGGTCATGTCGGTTCTCGACCTGCTCGATCGTGAAGCGCTTCGTGAAGGGCTGGCATGCTCGCTCCTGCGTCGACCTACCCACCGGGCGACGTTCGACGCCGTCTTCGACCTGTGGTTCCCCAAGGCGATCGGTGACCGTGCGGTCGGCGACGTCGACGTCACACTGCCGCGCAAGCCAGACGGCTCGATCGACCTACAGGCATTGCGTGAGCTGATCGCCGAACTGCTGACAGACGGCAGCGACGAGGCGATGGAGATGACCGAACTCCTGACCGCCGCGATGGTCGAGGAACTCGGGCAGTACCAGTCGAGTAACGGCCCGTCGTTCTCCGCCTATCAGGCGCTGCGCGACGTCGCCCCGGAGACGTTGCTCAACAAGATCCTGCAAGGTCTACTCGGCAACCAGGAAGGCGCGGGGTCCGAGGGCAAGGACAATTCCGACTATCAGTCCGAGGTCGCCAAGCGCACGGCAGCGCAGCGCATCGCGGACTTCCGCAAGATGGTCGAGAAGGAAACGCGTCGACGCACCGCCGAGAATTTGGGTAAGGAACGCGTCGCCACGTACGGCGTTCCGAAACTCGCCGAGGAAGTCGACTTCCTGCGGGCCTCCGACGCCGAACTCACCACACTGAAGAAGAACGTCGCACCACTCGCTCGTCTGTTGGCCAGCCGTCTCGCGGTGCGTCGTAGCCGCTCCCGCTCGGGTTCGATCGACCTGCGTCGCACGTTGCGCAAGTCCATGTCGACGGGCGGAGTGCCGATCGATCTGGTGCAGCGCAAGCCGAAGCGAGCGCGGCCGGAACTTGTGGTGATGTGTGACGTGTCGGGTTCGGTGGCGGGGTTCAGCCATTTCACCCTGCTCCTCGTCAACGCGTTGCGCGAGCAGTTCTCACGAGTGAGGGTGTTCGCGTTCATCGACACGACCGACGAGGTCACGCGGTTCTTCGACTCGAACGCAGACCTCGGGTCCGCGATGTCACGGATGGTGCGTGAAGCCGAACTGATCACCTACGACGGCCACTCCGACTACGGGCACGCCTTCGGGGTCTTCCAGGAGAAGTTCGCGCAGTCGATCACCAGTCGCACGTCGCTGCTGGTACTCGGCGACGGTCGCAACAACTACCGCGATCCCAACCTCCAGTCGCTGTCGCAGATGGTTGCGGTTGCCAAGCACGCACACTGGCTCAACCCTGAGCCGAAGGGGCAATGGGGAACGGGTGACTCCGCGGCGAAGGTGTACAACGAGGTCATCAGCATGCACGAGTGCCGCTCGGCCCAGCAGCTTGCCGACGTCGTGTCCCGTCTGCTGCCGGTCTGACCCGTAAGCTCGACACTCGTGCAGAAGGGACTATCGGTGGAACGTGCTCGACGCCTCGGAGTGATGGGTGGCACCTTCGACCCCATTCACCATGGCCACCTCGTTGCGGCCAGTGAGGTCGCCGACCGGTTCGGACTCGACGAAGTGATCTTCGTCCCCACCGGGCGGCCCTGGCAGAAGCAGGGGAGGGGCGTCAGTCCTGCCGAGGACCGGTACCTCATGACGGTCATCGCCACCGCCTCCAACCCGCGGTTTTCCGTCTCTCGGGTCGACGTCGACCGTGAAAAAGTGACGTACACCGTGGACACACTGCGAGACCTCCGGGCCTACCATCCCGACGCCGAACTCTTCTTCATCACCGGTGCCGATGCGCTGGCCAGCATCCTTTCCTGGCAAGATTGGGAAGAGTTGTTCGCATTGGCGAAGTTCGTCGGGGTATCGCGACCGGGTTTCGATCTCAATGCAGAGCATCTGGCCGGTCACCTCGACACCATGCCCGCCGACGCGGTCACGTTGATAGAGATTCCGGCACTTGCCATTTCGTCGACCGAATGTCGGCGTCGGGCAAGTGAAGACCGCCCCGTCTGGTACCTGGTGCCGGACGGAGTGGTGCAGTACATCTCGAAGCGGAACCTGTATCGACCTGTCGACGCGGAGCGCCGCGACGGAGCTACAACGATGTCGGAGCCCGCACCGGGGAAGTCGGAAGCCGTCCCGGGCGCCGAATCGAGCTAGCCGAGAACAACAAGTACTTTCTGAAGACGAAACTGGAGAACATCGAGTGAGTGCAAACACCGAAGCCATCGACATGGCACGCATCGCGGCCTTGGCAGCCGACGAGAAGCTGGCCACCGAAGTGGTGGTGCTCGATGTGTCCGAACAGTTGGTCATCACGGACTGCTTCGTGATCGCATCTGCGACCAACGAGCGTCAGGTCAACTCGATTGTCGAGAACATTGAAGACCGCCTCCGCGAAGCGGGACACAAGCCGGTCCGCCGTGAAGGCACCCGCGAGGGCCGCTGGGCACTGCTCGACTACGCCGACATCGTCGTCCACGTCCAGCATGACGAGGAGCGCAACTTCTACGCTCTCGATCGTCTGTGGAAGGACTGCCCGACGGTCGAGGTCGAAGGCCTCGGACAGAACCGTCCCGGCCCCGCCGATGCCAACACGGTGTTCGAGACCGACACGGTTTCCGAGCCGGACGCGCAGGATCCCTCGCTGTGACTTCGTCGGCGCCCAGTGCGGCGTCGAACCCTGTCCGCCGGCTCATCCTGCTGCGTCACGGACAGACCGAATACAACGCCGACTCTCGGATGCAGGGGCAACTCGACACCGACCTGTCGGAGTTGGGACGCACGCAGGCCAAGAGTGCAGGTCCGGTGATCGCCGATCGCAGACCGTTGACGATCGTGTCCTCGGATCTGCGGCGCGCGTATTTCACGGCAGTCGCTGTCGGTGACGCCGCCGGACTTCCGGTCCTCACCGACACGCGTCTGCGTGAGACACACCTGGGTGAATGGCAAGGCCTGACTCATCATGAGGTCGACGAGCGCACTCCCGGTGTGCGATCTGCCTGGCGAGCGGATGCCACGTTGGCGCCGCCCGGCGGCGAAAGCCGAATCGACGTCGCGAATCGCAGCCTCCCCGTAGTTCACGAATTGCTCGACACGCACCCGGACTGGGCCGAGCGGCCCGTAGTTCTGGTGGCGCACGGAGGCTTGATCGCGGCACTGACAGCGGCATTGCTCGACTTACCCGTCGATCGCTGGGCCGTCCTCGGCGGATTGGGAAACACCAGTTGGGTGCAACTCAGCGGACACGGTGACGTCAAGTCGATCGAGTGGCGACTCGACGTATGGAATGCTTCTGCGAGTGTCGCAAATGACGTCCTCTGAAAGTGCCGACGGGCAGCGCCCCGTCCTCCTCGTGCTCGCGGATTCGCTGTCGTATTTCGGCCCCAAAGGCGGCCTCGCGGCAGATCATCCACGCATCTGGCCCAACATCGTGGCCGACGAACTCGGCTGGGACGTCGAGTTGGTCGCCCGTATCGGCTGGACGTGCCGCGACGCGTGGTGGGCACTGACTCAGGATCCTCGTGTGTGGGCGGCGGTGCCGCGGGCCGGCGCCGTCGTGTTCGCGGTCGGCGGTATGGACTCGCTACCGTCCCCATTGCCTACCGCGCTCCGCGAGACCATCCGCTACGTTCGTCCTCCGGCGCTTCGACGCGTGGTGCGCGAGGGTTATCAGTGGCTGCAGCCGCGGCTTGCACCTCTGGGCCGCCCGGTCGCACTTCCGCCCAAGCTGAGCGTCGAGTATTTGGAAAGCTCGCGAAATGCGTTGGAGTACATGCGGCCGGAACTGCCGATGATCGCGACCCTGCCGTCGGTGCACCGCAGCGATGCCTACGCGAGCGTGCACGCCGGACGACCTGCCGCGGTGTCCGCGATCACCGAGTGGGCAACGGAGAAAGACGTTCCCGTAGTCGATCTCGCGGATGCAGTGCGTGACAACGTCTTTTCCGAGAACGGCAACCCCGACGGTATTCACTGGGGTTGGGACGGTCATGTCGGTGTAGCCCGCGCGATGATCGCTGCGATTCGCGGGGTGGAGTCGAAGAAAGTGGTTTCGCCGCAACTGGTATCACCGCCGAGCGAAGTCGGGTAGCAGAATGCCGGTCGTCGTCGTCACGGATTCCTCCGCCTGCATCCCGCAGGAGTCGGCCGACGCATGTGGGATTCAGGTGGTTCCGCTCCATGTGCTCCGTGACGGCTGCGACTTGCGTGAGGGTGTCGACGCAATGCCGAGCGACCTGTCAGGAGTGACAACGGCCGGAGCGTCGCCCGCCGAGTTGTCCGAAGCGTATGCACGCGCCCTGGACATGAGCGACGGTGACGGCGTTCTCGCCGTGCACATTTCACGGCAACTCTCGGGAACGTGGGAAGCCGGACGAGTCGCAGCCCAGGAGTTCGGTGGAGCCGTCCGGATCGTCGATTCGCAGTCGGCCGGAATGGGTTTGGGCTATCCCGCTCTCGAAGCTGCGCGCTTGGCCGAGAAGGGTGCGTCACTCGAAGAGGCGTACGGCCGGGCGGTCGACGTCGCGAGTCGTGGGCGCTGCTACATCGTCGTCGACAAACTTGATCAATTGCGTCGGGGCGGACGAATCGGAACCGCAGCCGCGTTGTTGGGTACTGCGTTGGCGATGAAGCCGATCCTGCATCTGGTGGACGGCAAGCTCGTGCTCGGTGAAAAAACACGTACGACCACCAAAGCGCTTGCACGCTTGGTGGATTCGGCAGTCGAGCGCGCCGGTCTCGGCCGCGTGGCGATAGCCGTGCATCACATGCGAGCGCGAGAGCGTGCCGATGCGATAGCGGAACAGTTGGCCGAGCGCATCCCCGATGTGGCGGAATCCGTGGTCACCGACTTCAGCGCGGTTATCGGAGCGCACGTCGGTGTCGGCGCGATCGGTGTTGTGGTGTGCCCGCTGCCGGAGATCGACACGAGCGCCTGATCGTTTCTCCACAATCCGCGAGTTCTCCACAGACTGAAATTGTTCGCCTTCGGCGGCATGGTCTCTCGTTAGCGTCCTGTCATGAGGATCAGCGAGGAGCGCGAGCGGGCGCGTGATCGCCTCGCGGCGATGGACGGGAACTACCGGCAGCGACAGGCCGTGGACGACTTCGAGGATTCAGCGTCTTTCGAGAGGTCCCCGCAGCCATTCGAGAGGTCCCCCGAGTGGCTTCAGGACTTCGACGAAGACGAATACGAGGCTCAACCCGACTCGTCACGGTTCGATCGGCTGCCCGAGCGCTGGCGCGGTACGCGTTGGCGCCCGAGCCGATCGGCGACCTGGGTGTTGGCGATCGTTGCAGCCCTGGCCACGGCAATCGGCTTGTTCACCGTGTGGTGGGATTCTCCGAGTTTGCAGGCGGTCCCACCGTTGCCCTCGCCCCAGACTGTCACGGAGCAGAATGTCACGGCGCAGAATGTCACTGCCGACGATGGTGAATCAGCCAGTCCCGTACCGACCGGCGTCGTAGCGGAGCAGCCGCCTGAGGCTTTGGTGGTCAGTGTCGTCGGACTCGTGCGCACGCCTGGGCTTGTCAACCTACATTCGGGCTCGCGCATCGCCGACGCGCTCGCTGCGGCAGGTGGAGTGCTCGAGGGCGCCGAGACGGTGGGCCTGAATCTGGCACAGAAGCTTGCCGATGGTGATCAGATCGTGGTGGGGGCCGCCGATCAGTCCGGTGGTGTTTCAGCGAGTTCGAGTACCACTGCGGGAGGGACCGGCCCCGCCGCTGCGGGGGAATCCGGCGGGGCTGGTCTGGTGAACCTCAACACCGCTACCGAGGCCGAACTGGACGACCTTCCCGGGGTAGGGCCGGTAACGGCTGCGGCGATCATCTCCTGGCGAACTTCCAACGGAAAATTCACGGACATAGAACAATTGGGGAAGTCGACGGGATCGGCCCGGCAAGGTTGGCCAAACTGCGAGTGCTGGTGTCGGTGTGAACGAACCGGAAGCCTCGCCGGTCCTCGACGCTCGACTGCTACCGTCAGCCGTCGCAGTGTGGGGGAGCAGTGCGGTGGGGATCCTGTTCGGCGCGGTCGCCGCGTGGGTACTGGCGGTGGCATGCGCTATTCCAGCGGCAATCCTCACTTACGTGGTTGTGCGCCGGACATCTGCGGGGTGGGCACGAATCATGTTGGTTGCATTGCTGTTCGGTGCCGGATGCAGTGTCGTCATCGGGTGGCGGGCGACCGAGGTCGAGGGGCACCCACTGACCCGGGCTGCCCTCGAAGGAGCGTGGGTGAGTGTCGAAGTGGAACCCTCGGAGGATCCGCACGCTGTCTCTGGCGCGGCGGGTCAAGGTCAGGTTTTCTTCAGGGCAACCGTCAATTCGGTGACTGCCCAGAATCACAGGTACTCCGGAGGCGGCTTGGTCACCATCCGGGCACCCAGTTCGTCGTGGCTCGAAGTTGTTCCAGGGCAGAGCCTCACGGTTCGCGGCCGGGCGAGTCAGCCATGGCGTAGCGATTCCACGCTCGCCGTGATCACGTCCGAAGGGCCTCCCGTCGCGGTGGGAGAAGTGCCCTGGTATCAGCGATGGGCGAGTGTGGTGCGCATTCGTTTCGCGGCTGCGTGCTCGGCTGCACTCCCGCCGGATCAGGCGGGTCTGCTGCCTGGCCTCGTCGTCGGAGACACATCGGCGTTGTCGCCGGTGGTGAAGGACAACTTCACCGTTGCCGGGCTTTCCCATCTCACCGCGGTGTCCGGCGCCAATATCAGCATTCTGCTCGGGGCGGTTCTGCTGCTGGTCAGAGCCGCGGCGCTCAGTCCGCGCGTCGGCGCTGCTTTGGCGCTGGTAGCCCTCGTTGCGTTTGTTGTCGTCGCGAGGCCGTCGCCGAGTGTTCTGCGCGCCTCGGTGATGGGCCTGATCGGCCTGCTCAGTCTGGTGACCGGTCGACGCAAACAGGCACTGCCCGCGCTTGCCGCAGCCATCATCGTTCTGGTTGTCGTGATGCCCGAACTTGCCGTCGACTGGGGGTTTGCGCTGTCGACCACGGCCACGGGCGCGTTGGTGATCATTGCTCCGGTGTGGGTGGATGTGCTTCGTCGACGAGGTTGGCCCCGTTGGTTTTCGGAGATGACAGCCGTTTCGAGTGCTGCGTTTGTCGTGTCTGCGCCACTGGTGGGCGCCATGGCGGGAACCTTCAGTGTGGTCACGATTGCCGCGAACATGGCCGTGGCGCCTGTGATCGGAATCATCACGGTGTTCGGTGCGGTGATTGCCTTGTGTGCGCTGATCTGTCCACCGATCGCGGTGTTCATCACGCCGCTGGTCCGGCCGCCGATGGGGTGGCTGCTGTACGTGTCCGAGCGGGCGGCGGCGCTTCCCGGAGCGTCGGTGGTGGTGCCGTCAGGGCTCTTCGGTGCTCTGATCGTCGTAGGCGTCTTACTGGCCGCGGCCCTGACGCTGTGGAATCGGATCTCGAGATGGGTGGTCGGCGTCCTCGTTCTGGGAGTTGTTCTAGCCCTCGTCTTTCAGCACGTGTTCGGCGGTGGTCGTATTGCTCCGGGGTGGGTACTGGTGATGTGCGACGTCGGTCAAGGGGACGGTCTTGTGCTCTCGACTGGAGACGGCAGGGTGATCGTCATCGATGTCGGTCCGGATCCCACGTCGATGGATCGTTGCTTGAACATGTTGGACGTCAACGACATCGCGTTGCTGATGATCAGTCATTTTCATGCCGATCACATCGGTGGATTGGAAGCAGTCCTGGGTGGGCGTTCGGTCGCTGCGGTCGGAGTCGGGTCGATGTTGTTGCCGGAGTCAGGTTTTCGGACGGTAAAGGATGCCGCCGAGTCGCACGGCGTTCCGGTTGTCTCGTTGCGGGCAGGTATGAAGTTGACGTTGGGATCGGTGAACGTGGAGGTTCTCGGACCGTTGCTTCCGGCTCCCCGCGATACGGGGGACGGCGCGGACGCCGCCAACGATCAGTCGCTGGTGGTGATGGCGCACACGGGCGCGGGTCGCATTCTGTTGACGGGCGACGCCGAAGTTGCGGGGGAGGAGGCCATCCTCCGATCGGGAACGGACGTGAAGGCCGATGTGTTGAAGCTGCCCCATCACGGTTCTCGGACCACGTCGTCGGCTTTTCTGGAAGCGGTGCGTCCGAGGTTGACGATGATCAGCGTCGGCGACGGCAACAGTTTCGGGCACCCGAATGGGGAGGTTCTCGACGAACTGGATTCGTTGGGCGGGGCGGTGGTTCGGACCGACGCCGACGGCACCGTCGCTGTGTACGGCGGGGGCGGCGGGTCTGTGTCGATCGTGTCGGTTCCTCGTGGGACCATCTTCGGGTGAGTAATCCGTCTGGAGTCGATCCGCTGCATCTTGTTCTCGGGGACGACGAATTCCTGATCGACCGCACGGTATCGCAGCTCATCAGAGCCGTCCGCGGTGACCGCGGCCAGGGTATTTCGGATCTCCCGGTAACCAAGATGCGTGCCGGAGACACCAATGCTCCCGAGTTGGCCGAGTTGCTCAGCCCCTCTCTTTTTGCCGAAGACCGTGTGATCGTCCTGGAATCGGCCGCAGAAGCAGGCAAAGATGCCGTAGCTCTTGTTCTCGAGGCGGCGCGTGAGCCGGCAGAAGGCGTCGTTCTGATCGTCGTGCACTCGGGCGGCGGTCGCGCAAAGGCGTTGGCGCCGGCCCTCGAGAAGCTCGGCGCGACGGTTCACAACTGCGGAAAACTGAACAAGAGTCAGCTTGTCGACTTCGTCCGGGGTGAGTTTCGGACCGCCGACGTGAGGGTTGCTCCCGATGCGATCGCCGCGATGATCGAAAGCGTCGGCTCCAACCTTCGCGAACTTGCGTCGGCCTGCTCGCAATTGGCGGCAGATACCGGCGGCAAGATCGACGTGGATGCAGTCCACAAGTACTACTCGGGCAAGGCCGAGGTTTCCGGATTCGATGTGGCCGACAAAGTTATCGTCGGCGATACCCGGGGTGCGCTCGAGGCTCTGCGATGGGCTGACCAGATCGGAACTGCGCACGTTCTGCTCGCTGACGCCCTCGCCGATGCAGTCCACACCATCGCGAAGGTCGGCCCGTTTGCACGGGGCGGTGACCCGTTCCGGTTGGCGTCGGATCTCGGGATGCCGCCGTGGAAGGTCAAGAAGGCGATCAAGGAAGTCGGCGGTTGGGATCCCACGTCGATCGGCGCTGCGATGCAGATCGTCGCCGCTCTCAATGCCGACGTGAAGGGCGCCGCAGTCGACTCGTCCTTCGCTCTGGAGATGGCAGTGCGGAAAGTGTGCGCGTTGCGGAAGAACTGAGGACAACATGGCCGATCGCGCGGCCGGCCAGAAGTAGTCCGACGACAGTGGCGGCCGTGGCCTCGGCCACCCGGTAGTCGAGGCGTTTCACGCAGGCTTGCTCCAACTGGGTGTGCGGAATGGCCTGAGGCCGTGTCGTTGGTTCACCAGTCCTGAGGTCGGTCACTCGTAGGGAGTCGTTCGGCGCCGGATTCATCACACTGCCGCAGACAATTGTTTCTTGGCCGATGCTGTCTACCGGCACCTTCACGGTGGTGAGAAGCGCTCGTCCAGTGGCGAGAAACGCCAGAATCGCAACGAGTGAACACATCACGCCGAAGAAGATCCAGAATTCGCCCCGTTGCCTGCGCCTCCACCATCCGTAGCTTGCTGCGACTCCGACGACTGCAACCGTCAATGATTCCCACCAACGAGGGATTCCCAGGGCTGCCAATACGCCGAAAGCGACGACCGCCCAGAAGACAGTCGTGAACAACCAGCTACGAGGGCGTTTCCCGTTGACCGCCATCATCAGATGGTCGCAGCCCGATCCACATATTCCGTGCAAGACATGGATGGCGGGTTTTTGCTCTGATCCGATTGAGTACGCAAAATAGCCGCCTGGTCTTTCGACCTGGCGGCTATCGAGACGAACCAGTATGACGGCGAACCGTCACAGTGGAAACGTCAGAGCTTGTTGGCAGCCTGCGAGAGTGCAGACTTCTTGTTGGCAGCCTGGTTGGCGTGAATGACGCCCTTGCTGGCTGCCTTGTCGAGCTTGCGGCTGGTGGAGACGAGGAGCTCGTTGGCCTTGTCCTTGTCACCGGCTGCCGCAGCCTCGCGGAATGAACGGATCGCGGTACGCAGCGAGGACTTCACCGACTGGTTACGGAGTCGGGCCGCCTCGTTGGTACGGATTCGCTTCACCTGGGACTTGATGTTGGCCACGCGTAAAATCCTTGTCGTCTTTAGCTGGTTACGGTCGAGAAAGCTGTGGGCGCACTGATGCACCGACTGGCAAGATTACCAGCCGAGGGCCCAAGAACCCAAACCGTCGCACGTTGCGTCTGTCGAGAAGAGTACACCGAGCGCCCGATTTCTCGCCGCGCTGCCGAATAGCCCCACTTGTAGCAGCATGTTGCCCTATGACGCCGCCGCCTTCGAAAAGTTCGAGTAAAACAGGTTCGACCACCACCCGAGCGCGTCCTGCCGCAGTGTTCGACGGATATTCAGACATCGGTCGCTACGAGTTGGCTTTCGACGAGATGTTCGAGCCCGACGGCTCGGTGCGTGCCCCGTACAAGGGTGTGTACAAAGCCCTGGCGCCGACGAGCAGCGCCGACCTTGCCGCGCGTGCCGACGCACTCGGACGCGCATTCATCGACCAGGGCGTGACGTTCTCGCTGTCCGGGCAGGAGCGACCGTTTCCGTTGGATCTGGTGCCGCGCGTCATCGCCGCGCAGGAGTGGTCGCGGCTGGAAAAGGGCATCAAGCAGCGGGTGAAGGCGCTCGAGCTGTTCCTTGCGGACATTTACGGCGAGCAACGAATCCTGCGCGATCACGTATTGCCGCGCCGCCTGGTGACCTCGTGCGAGCACTTCCACCGTGAAGCAGCCGGCATCGTGCCGCCCAACGGTGTGCGAATCCATGTCGCGGGTATCGACCTGGTCCGAGACGAGGCGGGAGAGTTCCGAGTTCTCGAGGACAATCTGCGATCTCCGTCCGGTGTCTCCTATGTGATGGAAAACCGTCGCACCATGACTCGGGTGTTCCCGGATCTGTTCATGTCCCACAAGGTGCGGGCGGTCGGTGATTACGCAACACACCTACTGAGGGCGCTGCGTGCGGGTGCTGCACTCAACGAAGCGGACCCGACAGTGGTTGTTCTCACACCGGGTATCGCCAATTCCGCCTATTTCGAGCATTCATTGCTCGCTCGTCAGATGGGTGTGGAACTCGTCGAAGGTCGCGACCTGTTCTGCCGCGACAACATGGTGTACATGCGCACGACGGAAGGCGAGCGTCAGGTCGACGTCATCTATCGCCGCATCGACGACGAGTATCTCGACCCGATGCACTTCCGTCCGGATTCGATTCTCGGCGTCGCAGGCCTACTGAATGCTGCGCGAGCGGGCAACGTGGTGATCTCGAGTGCCGTCGGCAACGGAGTCGGTGACGACAAACTCGTCTATACCTATGTTCCGCAGATCATCGACTACTACCTCGGTGAGAAGCCGCTCTTGCAGAACGTCGACACGTTCCGCTGTTGGTTGGACGAGGAGTGCGAGCAAGTCCTCGACCGCGTCGCCGAACTCGTCATCAAGCCGGTGGAAGGGTCCGGCGGCTACGGAATCGTCTTCGGACCGGACGCGAGCCCCAAGGAACTGGCCGCGATCACCCGCAAGATCAAGGCAGACCCGCGCGGGTGGATCGCGCAGCCTCTCGTGCAGTTGTCCACGGTGCCGACCAAGATCGACGACGTTCTCTCGCCGCGCCACGTGGACTTGCGACCCTTTGCCGTCAACGACGGTGAGGACGTGTGGGTGTTGCCCGGCGGCCTGACCCGGGTGGCACTTCCGGAAGGCTCGCTGGTGGTCAACTCGAGCCAGGGCGGCGGAAGCAAGGACACATGGGTGCTCGCCAGCCGCAGCTCGGACGAGGACCCAGAGCTGTCCGGTGAGGAACTGGTGTCCGAGCCCCCGGAATCCGCGGAGCCGGTGCAGGGACCCGAACTGAGCACCTCTCAACAGCAGCAGCAACAACAGTGAACACCTCAGAAGTGCCCAGCTACCAAGAACTATCAGCGAACGGAGCGTGGTGACCGATGCTTGCTCGCAACGCAGAGTCCCTCTACTGGATCGGCCGCTACGTCGAGCGCGCCGACGACACCGCTCGGATCCTCGACGTCGCCGTCCACCAACTGCTCGACGACGCAACCGTCGACCCGGACCGCACGTCGCGTCTGCTCCTGCGTGTCCTCGGCATCGAAGCGCCGGAGGAGAAGCTCGACGTACGCTCGCTCACCGACCTGGTTGCGTTCAGCCGCAATCAGGTTGGATCGATCGTGGACTCGCTGGCAAGTGCCCGTGAGAATGCTCGCGGAGCACGTGAGGTCACGTCGAGTGAGATGTGGGAGTGCCTGAACACCACGTACAACGGACTGGCGGAGCGTGAACGCGCGTCACGCAGGCTGGGGCCACACGAGTTCTTCCGTTATGTGGAGGAACGCGCAGCGATGTTCGCGGGGCTGGCGGATTCCACGCTCAGCCGCGACGACGGTTACCGGTTCCTTCTGCTGGGCAGGTCGATCGAACGTGTCGACATGATTGTGCGGATGCTCCTGGCGCGCGCCGGTGACCGCCCGTCGTCGCCGGCGTGGGTCAGTGTTCTTCGCTCGGCGGGCGCACATGACACGTATCTGCGTACGTATCGCGGAGCGCTCGACGCCAACCGCGTCGTCGAGTTCATCTTGTTGGACAGACTCTTTCCGCGCTCGGTGTTCCATTCGATCAGGCAGGCCGAGAAGTGCCTGCAGGAACTCGACCCGCAGCCGGGCAGTCGCGTCGGAATCCGGGCGGAGGCGCCGCGGCTTCTCGGCCGCGCACGCAGCGAACTGGAGTTTCTGCCGCAGGGCGTGTTGCTCGAAGATCTGCAAGGACGGTTGCTCGGTTGGCAGGAGACCTGCCGCGAACTGGGTGAGGCGATTGCATTGCAGTACTTCCACGCTGCGCCGTGGGTCGCATGGACGGATGCCGGCGCCGCGTATGCGGAGTCGACGGTGGAGGGAGAGCTGTGAGCTGGCGAATGAGGGTCGTGCACACCACGGGATATGCGTACGACGCCCCGGTGACGTCGTCGTACAACGAAGCGCGATTGACACCCCGCGGCGACACCAGGCAGACGGTGATCCTCACGCGCGTCGAAACCCAGCCGGCAACGCGTTCCTATCGGTACACCGATTACTGGGGCACCGCGGTGACCGCCTTCGACTTGCACGCCCCGCACACGGAGCTGGAAGTGACCGGACTGTCGGTGGTGGAGACGGAACCGTTTGTTCAACCCGAGGAAACCGTCGACTGGGATGAATTGTCGGGAAACGCGATTAAAGATCGATTCAACGAGCAACTGAGTTTCACGAGATATGTTCCGCGTGATCGTAAGCTGGCGACAATTGCCAAGGAATTGCGCAAAGATAAATCACCTGAAGATGCAGTAGTGGCTGCGTCGCAATGGGTTTACGGTGAAATGTCATATGTTCCGGGTACGACCGGAGTGCATACGTCGGCGGTCGAGGCCTGGTCGGCCAGGAAAGGCGTCTGCCAGGATTATGCACATCTGACCTTGGTGTTGCTTCGAACGATGGGCATTCCCTGTCGGTACGTTTCCGGCTATCTCCACCCCAAACGTGATGCGGCAGTCGGGGACACGGTGGTCGGGGAATCGCACGCGTGGATCGAAGCGTGGACCGGCGCGTGGTGGGGATATGACCCGACCAATGCGATAGCTGTGAATGAACAGCATGTCTCGGTCGGAATAGGAAGGGACTATTCGGATGTGCCGCCTTTGAAGGGAATCTTTTCCGGTGGACGCTCCACAGATCTCGAAGTTGTTGTGGAGATCACCAGGCTTGCGTAAAGTCCGGCAAATCTAGGCGCGTGAGCATTACTACCGTTCGATGAGAAGAAGGTGGGAATATGTCTCCAACTGCACAGGAATTGACTGAGATCGAACCGATCTCGGATGTGAAGAAGTATGCGGCCGAAGCGGTGGGGACATTTGTGCTCGTGTTCTCCGCGGTCGGAACTGCCGTCTTCGCAGGTGCGAAAGTCGGCAATCTCGGAGTTGCCTTCGCATTCGGCTTGACCCTGCTGTTCCTCGTATATGCGATCGGACCGATTTCCGGTTGCCACGTCAACCCAGCCGTGACTCTCGGCCAATTCGTGATCGGGCGCATCTCGGCCGTCAATGCAGCGATTTACGTTGTCGCGCAAGTGATCGGCGGCTTGGTCGCCGGCGTCGTGATCTACACGGTGGCCAACAGTCTCCCGGCGTACAACCGGGCCGCAGACGGCCTCGGCGCAAACGGTTGGGGCGCACACAGTCCGTCGGCCGAGAAGAATCTTCTCGGACAGGTGGTTTCCGACGGTTACGGCATCGGTGCCGCGATGATCATCGAGATTCTCCTGACCGCTCTGCTCGTGTTCGTGGTTCTCGCGTCGACCGACCAGATCTCCGACGTGCCGCTCGCCGGGGTGTCCATCGGCTTCACCCTGGCCGTCATTCACCTGATCTCGATCCCGATCGACAACACCTCCGTCAACCCCGCTCGAAGCCTCGCTGTCGCGCCGTTCCAGGACGGTGCACTCGGTCAGGTGTGGTTGTTCATCGTGTTCCCGCTGATCGGCGGTGCGCTCGGTGCACTCATCTATCGAGCACTCTTCGGACGGTTCAACCGTCTGGACAGCTGATCGATACTGTTTCCATCGTTCGGGTCGGCTTCAGCTCCAGCTGAAGTCGGCCCGAAGTTTTGCCGCGACCGCGTCGAACTTCTTGTGATCCATGACGGCGCCCTCGCGCCGAATCCCGCTCTCGGGAACGTCGAGCACCCGGTCGAGCCGGACCCAGCTGGGCCTTCCCTCGCCGTCCCACGGGCCCGAACCGATTGCGAGCCAATCACGCTCGCCTTCGCGTTTGCTCTGCGAGGACAGCATCAAACCGAGCAGCGTGTTGCCGTCGCGGCCGACAACCAGCACCGGGCGGTCTTTGCCCTGGGTCGGATCCTCCTCGTAGGCAACCCAGGTCCAGACGATCTCGCCCGGATCGGCCTTGCCGTCGAGGTCGGGGGAGTACTCGACCTTGCGGGCGCGATGTGCGGTCGGAGACGTTCGCGCGGCGATCGGGCGGCCGGTCGGACCCGGCTTCGAGGCAGACGACTGAGACGTGGACGACTGCAGCTGGCGCAGCAACGCAGGGCCCTTCTCCACCGCGAGGGCGCCGAGGGTTCTGCCGATCTGCTTCCACATGCTTGCCATAGCGTTCGAGCATAATCACCCACCCGTGGGAACCCCTGGTACGGCGGCGCCGAGACTTGGATATCCTGAGGGTTGACAGTGGCCCGGATCCGGGCCGGTGCCGGTCCGACTAAGGGGTCTCCCATCAGCAGCTTCGCCGACAAGACGTTCACGGATCCTGCGCAGATCCGGAACTTCTGCATCATCGCGCACATCGACCACGGTAAGTCGACGCTGGCAGATCGCATGCTTCAGCTCACCGGCGTGGTCGAAGAGCGGGCGATGCGTGCGCAGTACCTGGACCGCATGGACATCGAGCGTGAACGCGGCATCACCATCAAGGCCCAGAATGTTCGTCTGCCCTGGACCGTCGACGGCGAAGAGTTCGTCCTCCACCTCATCGACACACCCGGCCACGTCGACTTCACGTACGAGGTCTCCCGCGCGCTCGAAGCATGTGAGGGTGCAATTCTGCTGGTCGACGCAGCTCAGGGCATCGAAGCTCAGACGCTGGCCAATCTGTACCTGGCGATGGAGAAGGATCTCAAGATCATTCCCGTCCTCAACAAGATCGACCTCCCGGCCGCGGATCCCGACCGCTATGCCGAAGAGATTGCGCACATCACCGGCTGCGAGCCAGGCGATGTCCTGCGCGTCTCGGGTAAGACAGGCATGGGCGTCAAGGAACTGCTCGACGAGGTGATCAAGCAGGTACCTGCACCCGTCGGCGATGCAGACGGCCCCGCCCGCGCGATGATCTTCGACTCCGTTTACGACGCGTACCGCGGCGTGGTCACCTACGTGCGTGTGGTCGACGGTCGGATCCGTCCCCGCGAGAAGATCACGATGATGTCCACGGGCACCACACACGAACTGCTCGAGGTCGGCATCATCTCGCCCGAGCCGAAGGCCAGTATCGGTCTGGGCGTCGGCGAGGTGGGCTACCTCATCACGGGTGTGAAGGACGTCCGCCAGTCGCGCGTCGGTGACACCGTCACCACAACCCGCAACGGCGCGACCGAACCGCTGGTCGGCTATCGCGATCCGAAGCCGATGGTCTATTCCGGTCTCTACCCGATGGACGGCTCGGACTACCCGGTGCTGCGCGACGCTCTCGACAAGCTCCGTCTCAACGACGCCGCCCTGGCGTACGAACCGGAGACGTCGGTTGCCCTCGGATTCGGCTTCCGCTGCGGCTTCCTCGGCCTGCTGCACATGGAGATCACCCGCGACCGTCTCGAACGTGAGTTCGGCCTCGAACTGATTTCCACTGCGCCCAACGTCGTCTACCGCGTCGTGATGGAGGACGGGGCCGAGGTCATCGTCACCAACCCGTCGTACTGGCCGGAAGGCAAGGTTCGCGAGGTCTACGAGCCGGTCGCCAAGTGCACCGTCATCGCCCCGAGCGAGTACGTCGGCGCCATCATGGAGCTGTGCCAGTCCCGACGCGGTGAGCTCGGCGGCATGGACTACCTCTCCGAGACTCGCGTCGAACTGCGCTACGAACTGCCCATGGGCGAGATCATGTTCGACTTCTTCGACGCCCTCAAGTCCCGCACCAAGGGATACGCCAGCCTCGATTACGAGGAGGCCGGTGAGCAGCAGGCCGACCTGGTGAAGGTCGACATCCTTCTGCAGGGTGAGGCCGTCGACGCGTTCTCGTCAATCGTGCACCGCTCCAACGCCGGGGCTTACGGCGGACGCATGACGTCGAAGCTTCGTGAGCTGATTCCTCGCCAGCAGTTCGAGGTTCCGATTCAGGCCGCGATCGGCGCGAAGATCATCTCGCGCGAGAACATTCGCGCAATCCGCAAGGACGTTCTTGCCAAGTGCTACGGCGGCGACATCAGCCGTAAGCGCAAGCTGCTCGAGAAGCAGAAGGAAGGCAAGAAGCGCATGAAGACCATCGGTCGCGTCGAGGTGCCGCAGGAAGCATTCGTGGCGGCCCTGACGTCGGAATCGGTCGGCGAGAAGCCCAAGAAGTAGGAGCGCATGGTCACCACCTGGTTGTCCCGAGAGTTCGGAGTCGAAATCCCGGTTCTCGGGGCGCCCATGGGTGGTCGCGCGGGCGGCGCGCTCGCCGGAGCTGTATCGGCGGCCGGTGGGTTGGGTCTGCTTGGCGCGGCCCGGTACAACACACCGGAGTGGATCGAGGCCGAAGCCGAAGTGGCCCGCTCGATCGGCGGAAAATTCGGCGTCGGCCTGATGACGTGGTCGCTGCCCGAGAACGAGTTGATGCTCGACGCTGCGATTGCCGTCGAGCCGACCATGATCACCTTGTCGTTCGGTGATCCCGCCGCGTATGTCGGACGAATCCACGATGCGGGCATTCCCGTTGTGTCACAGATCAATACGCTCGAGGACCTTCGTATTGTCGAGGCCGCAGGTGTCGACGCTGTGATCGCGCAAGGCGGTGAGGCAGGCGGCCACACGGGCCGAATCGGAACCTTGCCGCTGCTGCAGGAGATCCTCGAAGCGACGTCACTTCCGGTGCTGGCAGCCGGCGGAATCGGAACCGGACGCGGTTTGGCCGCCGTCCTGGCAGCCGGTGGCGAAGGCGTGATGATCGGAACGGCGCTGCTCGCCAGCCCGGAGACGGTCGGGCCGGACTATGCCCGCGACCGCGTCGTCGAAGCCGGAAGTGCGGACACGATTTACACCTCGGTATTCGACCGAGCGCGCAGTCAACCGTGGCCGCAGCGGTGGGGTGGCCGCGCGGTGGCCAACGAGTTCACTGCCGCGTGGCACGGAGTCGACGCCGACGAGGAAACGCTGGCACAGGCGTACGACCCGTCGGATCCGCACAGCGGAGTCGTCTATGCCGGAGAAGCTGTCGGACTCGTGCACGGAACCCATCCGGCCGGCGATGTGGTTCGACGCATCGGCGCGGATGCGGAGCGTCTGCTCTCTCGTTTCGCCTGAAAGCAAGGTCGGACACGGCCGGGTCCCATATGAGAAGGTAAGCCTCTACTAACTAGTGGAGGAGTATTTTCGTGCGTGCGATGAAGTTCTCGGCGGTGGCTCTCTTGGGAGCACTGGTCGTAGGTATCAGTGGATGTTCGTCCTCGGACGCCGACGAGATCGCGGACGGTCGGGTCACCACGATCGATCACAAGTTCGGCGCCACCACGATCACCGGGACGCCGACGCGTATCGTCGCGGCCGACACCCAGTGGCTCGACGCTCTGCTCGAACTCGGAATCCAGCCGGTGGGGTACCTGGCTGCCGGCCCGATGGGCGACGAGCGTGGTCTGTTCCCGTGGGAGAGTGGCGTGGGCGCGTCGGCGAAGGAACTTGATCGCTCGGCGATCCAGCAGTTCGGTGTCCCGCTCAAAGCTGAAGAAATTGCAGCCTTGGATCCCGATCTGATTCTCGGCGGGTTCTCCGTCGCCGATCAAGACGATTTCGACCAGTTGAGCAAGATCGCCCCGACAATTGCCGGTCTGTCCGACGTCCAGGTCGATCCGTGGCAGGACCAGGTCGAGATTCTCGGTCGAGTTCTCGACAAGGAGTCGCGCGCCGACGAGATCGTCGAGGCGACAAGCGGGCAGATCGATGCGCTCGCACAGCGGCTGCCAGGCCTGAAGGGCAAGACGGCGCTTCTGTCGCAGTACGTCTTCCCGACGTCGCAGTTGGTGATCGTCGCCGATCCCAAGGACGGCGCATCGGGATTGTTCACTAGCCTGGGAATGTCGTTGCCGCCCAAGCTCGTCGAAGAGGCGGGCGTTACCGGTGGCCGGCTGATGCTCAGCCCCGAACGGGTCGACGCTCTGAGCGCCGACGTCGTGGTGTTGCTGCCGAACGGCGGAACGCTGGAAGACATGATGAAGCTGCCGGGGTTCGCCGACCTACCCGCAGTCAAGAGTGGCGGTCTGGCGATCGTCGACTATCCGACTGTCGCCGGGTTGAACACTCCGTCGTCGCTGTCGCTGAAGTACTCGCTCGAATCGATCACGCCGCAGCTCGAAGCGGTGGCCGGCTAGCACTGCTGTGGGGGGGGTTTGAATGCGGGCGGGGGTTTCAGGCGGGACGCCCGGGGGGGGTGGGGGGGGGGGGGGGGGGGGGGTCGCGAGCGGGTGGGGCGCGCCCGCCGGGCGGG
>NZ_JAWLSE010000002.1:0-250476 GCF_033142365.1 Rhodococcus sp. IEGM 1241 | reverse complement strand
CGGGCTCACGCACTCCTGAACCCCCCCCGCCCCGAGCGGGTGGGGGGGGCGGGCAGAGCGGGGGGGGCAACATGTCCGCCGGGGGGGACACAAACCCCCCCCAACAGCAGGGGGTCTAGGTCGCGTTGTGCGCGGGCTGGAAAGCTCCGGCTTCGGCAGCTTCCTCGGCGCGGATCACGTGGACCACCGCGTTGATCAGCGCCAGGTGTGTGAACGCCTGCGGGAAGTTGCCCAGATGGCGACCGGTGTGGGCGTCGATCTCTTCGGCGTACAGCTTGAGCGGGCTCGCGAACCCGAGCAGACGCTCGCAGAGATGCTTTGCCCGATCCAGTTCGCCGATCTCGACGAGGGCGGAGACGAGCCAGAAGGAACAGATGGTGAACGTGCCCTCCTCGCCGCTCAATCCGTCGTCGGTGGTGTCGACGCGATAGCGCAGGACCAGCCCCTCCTCGGTGAGCTCGTCGGCGATCGCCAGCACCGTTGCCCGGATGCGCGGATCGTCGGCCGGCAGGAAGCGCAGCAGCGGTGCCAACAAGAGCGACGCGTCGAGTGAGTCGTGGCCGTACCGCTGCGTCAGAACTCCGCGTGAGTCGACACCGTGCGCGAGGATGTCGGCCTTGATCTCGTCCGCGATGGCCGTCCATTGCTGCGCAAAGCTCTTCTCGCCCTGCATCTCCGCCAGCTTGGCGCCGCGATCGAGTGCGACCCAGCACATGATCTTCGACGACGTGAAGTGCTGTGGTTCACCGCGCACCTCCCAGATCCCACGGTCGGGTTGGCGCCAGTGCTTGATCGCTTCTTCGACCTGCTTCTTGAGTAGCGGCCACAGCGCTTCGGGGACACGCTCGCGGGTGCGGATGTGGAGGTACACCGAGTCGAGCATGGTGCCCCAGATGTCGTGCTGCTGTTGATCGAATGCGCCGTTGCCGATGCGCACGGGACGGGCACCGTCGTATCCGGAGAGATGGTTGAGTTCGGATTCCTCGAGTGTGCGCTCGCCGCCGATGCCGTACATCACCTGCAAGGGATGTGGCTGACCGTTGTCCGAACTCGACACGTCGTAGATGAAGTTGAAGAAGTCGTTGGCCTCACGGTCCAACCCGAGCGTGTAGAGGCCCCACAGTGCGAAGGTGGAATCGCGAACCCACGCGTAGCGGTAGTCCCAGTTACGTTCTCCGCCTGGCGTTTCCGGTAGCGACGTTGTCGAAGCCGCGAGCAAGGCTCCGGTCGGTGCGTAGGTGAGCCCCTTGAGTGTGAGCGCACTGCGCTGCAGGTATCCGCGCCACGGGTGATCGGGGAACTTGCCGATCGTCACCCACTCGCGCCACGACTTGGACGTCTGCCACATCTTGTCGGCGGCCTCGTCGAACGTCTGCGGCGCGGGAAGATCCGACCACGAGAGCGCGACGTACACGTTGTCGCCTTCGACCAGTCGCGTCCGGGCCCGTGCCTCACGACCCTCCAGGCCCAGTCGTAGGTCGGTGGTCAAGCGCAGAGTTGGGTGGTCTCCGGGCTTGGCGGAGCGACACGTTGCCGTTGCTTCCTCGTAGACCTTTCCGGTGTACTCCCAATTCGCCGTGCCGCGGTGATAGTCGAACGCGGGCTCGCAACTCATCTCGAGTTCAACGGTGCCGCTGACGCATTTGACCGTACGGAGAAGGGTGTGTTCGGCATCCCAGTCTGTGGGTGTGCGCTTGTGGGTGTTCGATCGCTTGTCGACGTTGTGCCAGGGACCGAGAACCAGGGCGTCGCGTACGACGAGCCAGCCGGTCTCGGTCTGCCAGGTGGTCTCGAGAATGAGTCCACCCGGCAGATAGCGTCGGGCGGCCGGGACGTTCTGGCCGTACGGGCCGATGCGGAAATGGCCTGCGCTGCGGTCGAGGATGGCACCGAACACGCTGGGGGAGTCCGGGCGGGGAACGCACATCCACTCGACAGATCCGTTACGGGCAATCAGGCACGAGGTTTCGCAATCGGAAAGAAACGCGTAGTCGTCGATAGGGGGAAAGTTGCTTCGATGGTGACCCGTGGAGGCGGGAGGAATAGTCTGCACCACTTCGTCGTCAGCACTCATTCGGCCATCATCCGGCCAGAATCGACACACGTCCAATCCACACGCTGTCGGGACCGTATCGTCCGAAGGATAGGGTGTTGGCGTGGATCGGATAGCGGATTGGTGGGACAGCTTCGAGCTGTGGATGGCGGGGCTCCCGTTCATCCCGCAGGTCGCGTTGGTCCTGATCGTCGTCGTTCCGCTGTGCCGCCTGGTGGCCATCGGTCTGGATCGCGCGTTGGCCGCCGTTCTCGCTCTGCCGCTCTTCGGCTGGTTGCGTAGGAATTCTCGAGAAGTAGAGGAAAGCTGATGCCCCGCTCACGGGTCACTCTCGCCCTGATCGCCCTGATTCTCCTCGTGATCGTCGCGTGGCTTCTCACCCGTTAGTTCTCCCGATTAGAGCGGGCGCCGGTGCTCTGCTAAAGTCCACCGCGTGTCCGAAGCAACAGCTCCCGTAATCCGCCACCAGTTGGCGTTGATTGCTGTCGGCATGCTCGACGTCGCTGACGTCGCCTGTTGTTGATTTCCTGAGTTCGACCTCTCCGGTGGTGCTGCGCACCCCACTCGAACTTCTCTGCGCGTAACTCGCGCCCCCGATTCAGGGCTCATTGCCCGTCGGCTCTCCATGTCTGAACATCCCGATGGAATCAGCCCCAGAGGTCTCGGACTTGTCGTTTGACCAACCCTCGTTTGTCAGTCCTTTCAGGAAGGTATCTGCAATGAAACGCCGTTCCCGCACACTTCTCACTGCTATCGCGACCATGGGGGCCGTGGTACTCACAGCGTGCAGTGGTGGCTCGAGCGACACCGTGGGTGGTGACAGCGCCGCCAGCGACGGTAGCGCCGGCACGATCAACCTGTTCGCCTACGCCGTGCCGAAGCCCGGCTTCGACAAGCTCACCGCAGCCTTCCAGGCGACAGTCGAGGGCAAGAACGTCAACTTCAATCCTTCGTACGGCGCCTCGGGCGACCAGTCGCGCAAGGTGAAGGACGGCGCCGAGGCAGACTTCGTCAACTTCTCCGTCGAGCCCGACATCACCCGCCTGGTCGATGCCGGTCTGGTAGATCAGAACTGGAACCAGGACGCCTACAACGGAATTCCGTTCGGATCGGTAGTCACCATCGTGACGCGTCCGGGGAACCCGAAGGGCATCAAGGACTGGGACGACCTGCTTCAGCCCGGCCTCGAGGTCGTCACGCCGAACCCGTTCAGCTCCGGCTCGGCCAAGTGGAACCTCTTGGCGCCGTACGCCGCCAAGAGCGACGGTGGCAAGAACCCGCAGGCGGGTCTCGACTACGTCACCGCCTTGGTCAACGATCACGTCAAGATCCAGCCCAAGTCGGGACGCGAGGCTTCGGAAGCCTTCCTGCAGGGCAGCGGTGACGTTCTGATCAGCTACGAGAACGAGGCACTGTTCATCGAAGGCAACGGCGACCCGGTCGAGCACGTCACCCCGCCCACGACCTTCAAGATCGAGAACCCGGTTGCCGTGATCTCGAACAGCAAGGTCCTCGACAAGGCGACCGCGTTCAAGGACTACCTGTACACGACCGAGGGTCAGACGCTCTGGGCCGAAGCAGGATTCCGTCCCGTTGATCCCGCCGTCGCTGCCAAGTTCACCGACAAATTCCCCGAGCCGACCAAGCTGTGGACCATCGCAGACCTCGGCGGCTGGAAGGCCGTGGACAGCGCTCTGTTCACCAAGGACACCGGTTCGATCGCAGTGATCTACGACAACGCGACCAAGTAAGACTGACGTGACTGACACTATTGACCCCACCCCCGTGGCTCGTCGGCGAAAACTCGCGCGGGTCACGGGGAGTGTGGGGCCGCTCGGAATCGGAGTGGCCACCCTGTGGCTCTCCGTGATCGTTCTGCTTCCGCTCGCCGCGTTGACCGCCACCGCGTTCGACGAGGGGATCTCCGGATTCTGGGACGCCATCACCGCACCCGTCGCCTTGGCGTCGTTGCGCGTGACGTTGTTGGTCTCGGTGATCGTGGCATTGATCAACGTCGTGATGGGCACGATCATCGCGTGGGTGCTGGTCCGGGACGACTTCCCGGGCAAGCGCATCGTCAACTCGATGATCGATCTGCCGTTCGCGCTACCCACCATCGTGGCGTCGATCGTGCTGCTGTCTCTCTACGGCCCGCAGTCACCGATCGACATCCACCTCAATGCAACCCAGCCCGGACTGATCGTGGCATTGGCCTTCGTGACCTTGCCGTTCGTGGTTCGCTCGGTGCAGCCGGTGCTGATGGAGGTCGACCGCGAAGTCGAGGAAGCCGCTGCATCGTTGGGGGCTTCCAACTGGACGATCTTTCGTTCCGTCGTTCTTCCGACGCTGGCGCCTGCCGTCATCTCCGGCGCGGGGCTCGCATTCGCCCGAGCGATCGGTGAATACGGCTCGGTCGTTCTGATCGGCGGCAACATCCCACGCGTGACACAGATGACGTCGCAGTACATTCAGCAGCAGATCGAGATCGATCGTCCGACCAACGCCGCTGCCGTCTCGGTAGCGTTGCTGGCCATCGCATTCGTGACGCTGTTCGTCCTGCGAATCTTCGCCTCGCGGGGACAGCGACGTGAGGAGAGTTCCCGATGAACGTGTCCAGAGGATCGAAGATCGGTCTGCGGACCATCGCTCTCGTCTACCTGTTCGTGTTGTTGGTCGTGCCGATCGGTGTGATCCTGACGCGAACGTTCGAGAACGGAATCGGCCCGTTCCTCGAATCGATCACGACGCCGGCAGCGATCTCCGCGCTGAATCTTTCGCTGATCATCGTGGCGATCGTGGTTCCGATCAACGTCGTGTTCGGTGTCGTCACGGCGCTGGCACTCGTGCGTGGGCGTTTCCCGGGGCGGGGCGTACTGCAGTCGGTGGTCGATCTGCCCTTCGCGGTCTCGCCCGTCGTCGTCGGTGTGTCGTTGATTCTTCTGTGGGGTGCCAACGGTTGGTTCGGCGGCATCGAATCGTTGGGGTTCAAGGTCATCTTCGGCTTGCCAGGCATGGTGATCGCGACGATTTTCGTGACGCTGCCCTTCGTCGTCCGGGAAGTTGAACCCGTACTTCACGAGATCGGCGACGAGCAGGAACAAGCAGCCGCGACGCTCGGTGCCTCGGGCTGGCAGACGTTCTGGCGGATCACCTTGCCCGCGATCCGTTGGGGCTTGACGTACGGAATCGTGTTGACGGTGGCGCGTTCGCTCGGTGAATTCGGCGCAGTCATCATGGTCTCTTCCGGCTTCCCGGGGGTATCCCAGACACTGACATTGCTGGTGCATTCGCGATACATCGACGACCACAACACTTTTGGTGCGTATTCGGCGGCAACGCTGCTGATGGGCATCGCCATCATTGTCCTGTTGCTGATGACGCTGCTGGACCGTAAGAGGAGCACCACATGATCACAGTGACCGGGGCCCGCAAGAACTACGGTGACTTCGCGGCGCTCGACGACGTGACGGTCAACATTCCCTCGGGTTCGTTGACGGCATTGCTCGGGCCAAGTGGCTCGGGAAAGTCGACGTTGCTGCGTTCGATCGCAGGGCTCGAAGAGCTCGATTCGGGAACCATCACCATCGCAGGCAAGGACGTCACCGGCGTCTCGCCGCAGAAGCGTGACATCGGTTTCGTGTTCCAGCACTACGCAGCGTTCAAGCACATGACGGTGCGAGACAACGTGGCGTTCGGGCTCAAGATCCGCAAGCGCCCGAAGCCGGAGATCGAGAAGAAGGTCAACGAACTTCTCGAGATCGTCGGCCTCGACGGCTTTCAGCATCGGTACCCCGCGCAGCTGTCCGGTGGTCAACGCCAGCGCATGGCGTTGGCGCGCGCTCTGGCGGTGGATCCGCAGGTGCTCCTGCTCGACGAGCCCTTCGGCGCCCTCGACGCGAAGGTCCGTGCCGACCTGCGCACGTGGTTGCGTCGCCTGCATGACGAGGTGCACGTCACCACCGTCCTGGTCACACACGACCAGGAAGAGGCTCTCGACGTCGCCGACCGCATCGCGGTGCTGAACAAGGGGCGGATCGAGCAGATCGGTGAACCTGCCGACCTGTACGACCGCCCGTCCAACGACTTCGTGATGTCCTTCCTCGGATCCGTCGCGAAGCTCAACGGGCAGCTTGTTCGTCCTCATGACATCCGTCTCGGCCGCGATCCGAGCATGGCTCTCGCTCAGGAATCGGGTACGGCCGAGTCCCTCGGCGTCACACGCGCAACCGTCGAGCGCGTCGTGTATCTCGGCTTCGAGGTTCGAGTCGACCTGCGCAACGAGGCAACCGGTGAGTTGTTCTCGGCTCAGGTCACCCGCGGTGACAGTGCAGCTCTGCACCTCGAGGCGGGGGAGACGGTCTACGCCCGGGCTACCCGGGTGCCGGATCTGCCGGAGACTCCGGTGGTGACGCCGGAGCAGGAGCCGGTGACGGTGAGCGTCGTCGGCCAGGTATGACCCGCTAGCCCTGTTTGACCTGTTTCACCCCCACTCCTGTTTGAGCGAACGGCACTTTCGGCCTCCTGATGGCGCCGAAAGTGCCGTTCGCTCAGAGGTGGGGGCCGGGCAACAGCGAGACCAGTTCAGCCCTCTCGGCAGACGAGGACCGGGCATTGGGCGTGGTGGATGAGGCTCTGACTGGTCGATCCGACTATCGACGCCATGAACGGGCTGCGGCCGTGGCTACCGACGACTACGAGTTGCGCTTCCGCTGAATGCTCGAGCAGTGCCTTCATCGGTCCGCTGCGCTGGACACTCCGGGTGACGTCGACATCGGGGTACTTCTCCGTCCAGCCGGCGAGGCACTCGGACAGCAGAGCGTGCTCATGCTGTTCGTACGGTCCCCAGTCGACGAAGCGCCTGGCTTCGGAGTACCCGCCGAGCGAGGCGTGCTCGTTCCAGGTGTGAACCGCAACCAAGGGAGCGCCGAGGAACGCGGCAAACTCGAAAGCATGCGCGACGGCGAGTTCGCTGAGCTTGCTTCCGTCGACGCCGACGACGATGGGCCTGGTGTCTGCTACCGCGTGCTCGCCGGTACCGCGGAACACCGCCACGGGACAGTGCGCCCGGTTGACCACCCGAATGGTGTCGGAACCGAGAAACACCGATTGCATTTCGCTGGTACCGGCCTGACCGAGTGCAACGATGCGAGCGGATTTCGAAAGTTCGACGAGTGTGGTTGCGGGAGTGCCGGTCACGAGGCCGCGTTCGACGGTGACGTCGGTGTGATCGTCGCGAATGGCGTCCTCGGCCTCGTCGAGTAACTTTGCACCCTCGACGCGAAGGTGGTGGTCGAACATCTCTTCGTCGGTGACGTTGGTACCGCCACCTGACTCGGGTTGTCCCGGCAGAACGTGGGTCAGTCGCAATGGTTCGTCGAATCTCTTTGCAGCCGATGCTGCCCACCTCGCGGCGTTGACCGCGCTTGCCGAGCCGTCGATGCCGGCCACGATTCCGTGTCGAACAGATGCACTGGTCATGGAAGTCTCCTCGCGTCGCCTCCCTACCAGTGTGTCCCTGGTCACCCCGGGTTCGCTACAAACTCGTCAGCTCCCGCGGTGCGAGAACGTCGGTAGGCACTGCTGCGCGAGTTCGACGCGGGCGCAACGACGACAGAGCGGTGATGAATCCGTTACCGGGCAGTGTCAATTCCACGTTCTTCAACACGGTTCGGCGCATCAACGCGAGCAGGGCCGCGACGCCGGTGACTGCCATCCACATCGGCAGCGGGTACAACGTCAAGCGTTCACCCAAGCCGAAAGTGAGTGTTCGTCCGAGAAGCAGTACGGCGCCTACGATTCCGGTGGCCGCGCACAGTCCCGACCATACTGCGATCCATTTGCTGTGCTTCCAGAATTGAATTGCCATGAGTACGAGAACGGCATGACGGGCGACGAAGCCGGGAAGTACTGCGGTCCAGTGAACGAAGGTCCCGTCGTTGGCCGGGAAGAGGCCGGTAGCCGCGGTGCTCAGTGCAACGACGACGGCAAGGCCGAGAATCCACTTTTTCGCACGACCGTCCGGAATGTACTTGTGCAGCAAGGCTGCACCGAGGATGGTGAGCGCACCGAGGATCATGAAGGCCGCGTTCATGACGTCGTGCATCGGCGAACACGAATCCACGCTGCATGTCGTCACGCCCAGCGAACTGATGGAGTCACGCGCGAAGCTGTACGGCGTCTTCCAGGCTCCGGCCGTGAAGATCTCGACAAGCAGGTAGAGCACCGACAGGACCCAGGCGGTGCCGGCTGTGCCGAGGCGAAGATTGTGAGTGATGGTGTTCCCTCTCGCGGCGCTCTGAGGGGATTGCACCCAAAGATCTGTTTCGCAGGCGAAGGATGAACCTTCGCAGGCTGGACAGATCCAACACTACGGTAACAATCTGATAACGGCCTGTGAAACCGGATCAGGCGGAGCGGACCAGACGGTCGGGTAGTGCATCAGCGACTTGTCGGTAACGGTCGATCATCGTTTCGATCAGTAGAGAGTGCCCACCGATCGTTTCGGCGAAACGCGCGCGCGGACATACCGTTGCTGCTGCAGCGCTGAGTCGGTCGGTCAGTAGGCCGGGAGCCAAGAACCAGGGTGCGACGACAACGCGTTCGGCGCCGTTCTGCTCGAGAGCGGAGATCGCCTGGGCAACTGTTGGTTCCGCGGATGTCGCGAAACAGATTCGAACGCCCGACCAGTTGGTTCCGCTCAGGAGAGTGGACGCCAGTTCTGCGGTCGCGGCGTTGGCACGCGCGTCGGACGAGCCGACTGCCGCAAGAGCGACACCGACCGACGGATCGTCCGGCCGGGCGCCCGCTTCGAGGATTCGCTCGCGCACTGCCTCGATAAGCCGAGCATCGCGACCTAGTACGTCTGCTTGGAACACGGTCAGTTGGGGGTGGCGTGTCGCGGCAGCGGCCAAGAGCCCGGGCAGATCTACCCGAGCGTGGAAGGCGTTGCCCAGCAGCATCGGAACAACAACGGCGTGAGTGTGGCCGTCGTGTGCAACTCCGTCCAGGACCTGATCGATGGACGGTGCATTGAGATCGAGAAACGCCAGCCGGACATCGAGGTCTGGCCGGGCTTCACGAAGAGCCGCCACGGCAGCCGCGATCACCCGAGCAGAACGGGGATCACGGCTGCCGTGCGCAACAGCAATGAGCGGAACCATCGACTTAGACGCGCTCGCCCAATTCGACAGCGGAAATGACGTCGCCGACCAAGCCGGCTGCGAGAGTGTTTCCACCAGCGGGATCGATCAACAGGAAGCTGCCGGTGTGGCGGTTCACTGCGTAGTCGTCGGCCACGATCGGCTCGGCCACGCGGATCGAAATCTTGCCGATCTCGTTGAGCTCGAGAGTATCCGGGCCCTGATCCGTGGTGAGATCCTGCTCGTTGAAGCGCTCCACCAAGCTGCCGACGATGGCCTGCGTCGTGCGCGTGCCGTGCTTGAGCAGCAGACGTGCGCCGGGGCGCAGCGACTTCTCGGCCAACCAGCAGACTGTGGCGTCGAATTCGCCGATCGGCTCGGGTGCGTCAGACGGCGAGGCGATGGTGTCGCCGCGAGAGACGTCGACGTCGTCGGCCAGGATCAGCGTGACGCTGCGCCCCGCGTGGGCGACGTCGAGTTCGCCGTCGGCCGTGTCGATACGAGTGACGGTGGTGCGCGTACCCGAGGGCAGGATCACCACTTCGTCGCCGGGTACGACGGAACCGGCGGCAACCTGGCCGGCGTATCCGCGGTAGTCGAGGAACTCGGCGGTACGCGGACGGATCACGTACTGCACCGGGAAACGCAGGCCGACGCGATGCGGCTCGGCGTCGACCGGAATCGACTCGAGGTGCTCGATCAGCGTGGGGCCGGTGTAGTACGGGGTCTTGTCGGAGCGGATGGCGACGTTGTCACCGTGCAGTGCCGATACCGGGATCTCGACGACGTCTTCGCTTGCCCAGCCCAGTGAGCTGGTGAGTTCGTTGAACTCGGCGGAGATCGAGGTGAATACCTCTTCGGGGTTCTCGACGAGGTCGATCTTGTTCACGGCGAGAACGAGCTTCGGGACACCGAGCAACGCAAGAACCGCTGCGTGCCTACGAGTCTGCGCGATGACGCCCTTGCGAGCATCGACCAGCAGGATCACGAGCTGAGCCGTCGAGGCACCGGAGACCGTGTTGCGGGTGTACTGCACGTGGCCCGGTGTATCGGCAAGCACGAAGGTGCGCTTGGGGGTCGCGAAGTAGCGGTACGCCACGTCGATGGTGATGCCCTGCTCACGCTCGGCGCGCAGTCCGTCCACCAGGAGCGACAGGTCAGGGGTGTCGAGACCGCGGTCCACCGACGCACGGGTCACGGCGTCGATCTGGTCGGCGAGAACGGATTTCGTGTCGTACAACAGGCGGCCCACGAGTGTGGACTTTCCGTCGTCGACGCTGCCGGCAGTCGCCAGTCTGAGCAGATCGCTCATCAGAAGTAGCCCTCTCGCTTGCGGTCTTCCATGGCCGCTTCGGAAACTCGGTCGTCGCCACGGGTCGCGCCGCGCTCGGTCAAACGTGATGCCGCAACTTCGGCGAGAATCGCTTCGTTGTCAGCCGCATCGGAGAGAACAGCACCGGTGGTCGAACCGTCGCCGACGGTGCGGTAACGCACCGAAAGGGTCTGCAGCTCTTCGCCGTCAGCCGGACCACCCCAGACTCCGGGGGTCATCCACATGCCGTCGCGCTGGTACACCGGACGCTGGTGGGCGTAGTAGATGCTGGCGAGTTCGACGTTGTCGCGGGCGATGTAACGCCAGATGTCCAGCTCGGTGAAGTTGCTGAGCGGGAAGACGCGCACCTGCTCGCCGGGGGAGTGGCGACCGTTGTAGAGGTTCCACAGTTCCGGGCGCTGCTTCTTGGGATCCCACTGGCCGAAAGCGTTGCGCAGCGAGAAGATCCGCTCCTTGGCGCGGGCGCGCTCCTCGTCGCGGCGAGCGCCACCGAAGACGGCGTCGAAGCGGTTCTCGGAGATCGCGTCCAGCAACGGAACGGTCTGCAGCGGGTTGCGGATACCGTCGGGACGCTCGGTGAGGCGACCGTCCGCGATGTACTCCTCGACGCTGGCCACGTGCAGGCGCAGGTTGTACTTGGCGACGACGTGATCGCGGAAGTCGAGAACTTCCTGCAGGTTGTGGCCGGTATCGACGTGCAGCAGGGTGAACGGCAGCGGCGCAGGCCAGAAGGCCTTGATCGCCAGATGCAGCAGCACGGTGGAGTCCTTACCGCCCGAGAAGAGAATGACCGGGCGTTCGAACTCGCCGGCTACCTCTCGGAAGATGTGGATCGCTTCGGACTCGAGGGCGTCGAGAGTATCGAACTGTGTGCCGTCGAGCTGAGGACGTGAAAGTGTCAAGTCAACTGTCATGATGCGTGCAACCCGCATTCTGTCTTGGAGGCACCGGCCCAACGACCGCTACGCGGATCGCTGCCGGGGGCTGGCTTGCTGGTGCAGGGTGCGCAGCCGATGGACGGATAGCCCTCGTCGACAAGAGGATTGACGAGGATGGAATTGGTGTCGATGTAGTTCTGCATCTCCTCGTCCGACCACGGAGCGATCGGGTTGATCTTCACGAGGCCGAAGGCGTCGTCGAAGGAGATCAGGGGAGCGTTGGCGCGGGTGGGCGCTTCGACGCGGCGGATGCCGGTCACCCACGCGCTGTAGCCGGACAGTGTCTGCTTGAGGGGTGCGACCTTGCGCAATGCGCAGCAGCGGTTGGGATCACGGGCGAACAGATCCTTGCCCTCGGCGACATCCTGCTCGGCGACGCTTGCCAGCGCGCGTGCATTGATGACGTTGACGCCGTAGACCTGCTCGACCGCGTCACGTGTGCCGATGGTCTCGGGGAAGTGGTAGCCGGTGTCGAGGAAGAGTACGTCGACGCCCGGATGAACTTGTGCGGCAAGGTGAACCAGCACTCCATCCTGCATGTTCGACGCAACAATGTAACCGCTACGATCCCCCGTCGCTGCGCTCGCCCCGTCACCGAACGTGTCCTCGGTCCACTGCAACAGTTCCTGTGCGCTGGCTCCGTCGAGTTCTACGGCACCGCGCTCGGCGATGGACCGAAGCTCGTCGGCGGTTGCTCGCGAAATGTCCACTGTCATCGCAAATCTCCTTCGTCTGCGCGCACTGCCCATTCGGCGAACCGTTCACCTTCGTTGCGGTTCTTGACGAACTGACGTACGACGCGGTCGATGTAGTCACCCATCTCGACGCTGGTGACCTTGTGCTGGCGCAGCTTGCGTCCGAAGGCGCTGTCGAATCCGAGGCTGCCTCCCAGGTGAACCTGGAAACCCTCGACTTGATTCCCCTCACCGTCGTCGACGAGCTGGCCCTTGAAGCCGATGTCGGCGATCTGCGAGCGAGCGCAGGAGTTGGGGCAACCGTTGATGTTGATGGTGATCGGCACGTCGAGCTGGCTGTTGATGTCGGCGAGACGCTGTTCGAGTTCGGGCACGAGCACCTGCGAACGCTTGCGTGTCTCGGCGAACGAGAGCTTGCAGAACTCGATGCCGGAGCAGGCCATCAGGTTCTTGCGCCAGTGCGACGGTCGGGCGGGAAGGCCCAGCGCGTCGAGATCGGCGATGAGCGGCTCGAGGGTCTCGTCGGCGACGTCGAGGATGATCAGCTTCTGGTACGGCGTGAAGCGGATCCGGTCGCTGCCGGCTTTCTCCGCGGCGTCGGCGACCTGAGCCAGGATGTCTCCCGAGACGCGGCCGGCGATCGGAGCGAAGCCGACTGCGTTGTGGCCGTTGCGGGTCTTCTGGATGCCGACGTGGTCGATCGGGCGCTTGGGCTTCTCCGGCGCGGGGCCGTCGATGAGCGGGCGCTTGAGGTACTCGGTCTCGAGAACCTCGCGGAATTTTTCGATGCCCCAGTCCTTGATGAGGAACTTGAGCCTTGCCTTCGCGCGCAGACGGCGGTAGCCGTAGTCACGGAAGATCGAGACGACACCCTCCCAGACATCGGGGACCTCGTCGAGCGGAATCCAGGCGCCGACGCGCTGCGCCAGCATCGGGTTGGTGGACAGTCCGCCGCCGACCCAGAGGTCGAGGCCCGGGCCGTGTTCGGGGTGGTTCACGCCGATGAAGGCGATGTCGTTGATCTCGTGAACGACGTCCTGCTGACCGGAGATGGCGGTCTTGAACTTGCGCGGCAGGTTGGAGTACTTGGGGTCGCCGATGTAGCGGCGCACGATCTCGTCGATCGCCGGGGTGGGATCGAGGACCTCGTCGAGCGATTCGCCGGCCAGGGGAGAACCGAGGACGACGCGGGGGCAGTCACCGCACGCTTCGGTGGTCTTGAGTCCGACGGCTTCGAGCCGCTTCCAGATCTCCGGAACGTTCTCGACCTCGATCCAGTGGAACTGGACGTTTTCGCGGTCGGACAGGTCGGCGGTGTTCCGGCCGAATTCCTTCGAGATGCCGGCGATGGTGCGCAGCTGCTCGACGTTGAGAGCGCCGGCGTCGCAACGCACGCGCATCATGAAGTATTTGGCCTCGAGCAGGTCGATGTTCTCGTCGCCGGTGAAGGTGCCGTCGTAGCCTTCTTCGCGCTGGGTGTAGAGACCCCACCAGCGGAAGCGACCGCGAAGGTCGCCCTTGTCGATGCTGTCGAAGCCCTGCTTGGAGTAGATGTTCTCGATGCGGGCCCGAACGTTGAGCGGGTTGTCGTCCTTCTTGGCCTGCTCGTTGGCGTTGAGCGGCTCGCGGTAACCGAGGGCCCACTGACCTTCGGCGCGACGCTTGGCGGGACGTGCAGCGCGTGCGGGCCGGGCTTCGGCAGGTGCTGCCGAATCGGCGGGTGTGGCGGCGTCGGTGGTCGACGTCATCGATGAACTCCTGGATCTGGGCGGTTGATCGGCACGCGGCACGCACTATCGACGAACTGTGGCGGTGTCTGATCGGGACGCACCGGTCCGTGTCGGAAATCGAGGGGGCTGTCCTCGGTCTCGGAAAGCTCGCGGCCGGCAGGTGTGCTCACGAAAACGAACAGCTGGAGAAGCTGTATCTCTGAAACGACGTGTCTCTGCAGAGAGTTGTTTCGGTGAAGCAGATGGAGATGAGCGGGAAAGGCTGGAAGATCAGTGAAAGATCAACAGCTACACAGGTGCAGACACGACGAGCTGCACACACGCTTGAAGTCGACATGGCGACGCGCCACAAGTCGCACTCCGAGTCCGGTCATGCGGACCATTGTGCCACGTCAACTCGATAATTCCGACTCGGGCGCATATTTCCACGAAAAACGGGGGAAATATCGAGTTCAGGCCACGCGCCGACCTGCATCGCAGGCTGAATAGGTGTGCGTTCCGGATGCTGGGACACTGGAGGCGTGAATGCCACCAGCACGACTCCCACTCGACAGAGCGAGGCGACGCCCTTCGCCTTGCCCGCGCGATCGCTCGAGGGTGTCGGGAAACGGCCGTTCGGGATCTACATCCACGTCCCGTTCTGTGCCACCAGGTGTGGGTACTGCGATTTCAACACCTACACGGCCGGTGAGCTCGGAACCTCGGCGTCGCCGCAGTCGTGGCTGGAGGGTTTGCGACGCGAACTCGATCTCGCGGCCGAGATGACGGGCGCCCCGGCGGCAGAGACGGTGTTCGTGGGCGGTGGAACGCCGTCGCTGCTCGGTGGCGACGGGCTGTCCGACGTGCTGTCGGCGGTTCGCAGCAGCTTCGGCTTGGCGTCCGGCGCCGAAGTGACCACGGAATCGAACCCCGAATCGACGTCGCCGGAATTCTTCGACGCTCTCCGCAGTGCGGGATTCACCCGCATTTCCCTCGGCATGCAGTCCGCGGCTCAGCACGTCCTGAAGATCCTCGACCGCACCCACACTCCCGGCCGCGCCGTCGCTGCCGCGAAAGAGGCTCGCGCAGCTGGTTTTTCGCACGTGAACTTGGATTTGATCTATGGAACGCCAGGGGAGCGAGACCAAGATCTGGACGCCTCACTCGATGCGGTTCTCTCCGCCGATGTCGACCACGTCTCGGCCTACGCGTTGATCGTCGAGGACGGTACCGCCATGGCTCGCAAGGTCAGGCGCGGCGAGCTGCCCGCGCCGGACGACGACGTGCTGGCCTCACGATACGAACGAATCGATTCACGCCTGTCCGAAGCCGGCTTGCACTGGTACGAGGTCTCCAATTGGGCAAAGGCGGAAACCGAGGACTCCGGTGACACCCGCTGCCGTCACAACCTCGGCTACTGGGACGGCGGTGACTGGTGGGGCGCCGGACCGGGCGCGCACAGTCACGTGGGCGGAGTGCGGTGGTGGAACGTCAAGCACCCAGCGCGGTACGCGGAACAGTTGGCCCTCGGTGAACTTCCCGTCGGCGGCAGCGAAGAACTGACCGCCGACGACGAACACATGGAGCGCGTCATGTTGACTGCGCGGTTGCGTACGGGACTTCCGCTGTCGGAACTGTCTGCATCCGAACGCCTTTCAGCCGAACAGGTGGTAGTCGACGGGTTGGCCGTGATCGAGAACGATCACGTGGTTCTCACCGACCGTGGTCGCCTGCTCGCTGATGCGGTGATTCGCACGATCCTGACCTGACGCGGCACCATCCTTTGCCGCGTAATGTGGCCGTGGTGGCCATCATTCATCGTGCGCAGCTGAATCCGTCCAAGAACGACCTGCTCCGAGCGTGGGTGCCCAAGCAGCCATGGATCGGGTCGGTCGACTGTTCGACGCTCGAACGCGTCGACGCCTATCGTTTCGACGACCCGGACGGTGAGGTCGGAGTCGAGACGCATCTGCTCCGCTCTGCCGACGGTCGAATTCTTCAGGTCCCGCTCACTTATCGTGGTGCTCCGCTGGACGGGGCGGAGACTGCGCTGATCGCAACCATGGATCATTCGGTACTGGGCGAGCGGTGGGTGTACGACGCTTGCTGCGATCCGGTCTACGTGAGCGCGGTGGCGACTGCGATTCTGACCGGTGGGGCCGGAGTCGATCTGGTTTTCGCGGACTCCGCCGATTGCATCCCGGTGACGGCTCACGTAGTAGGCAGCGGTACGGCCGGCGCTTCCGTACCGGAAGTCGAATCGGTGACCTGCTCGACAGTCGGCACCGACACGATCATCAGCGCGGGAGAACTGGAATTGACCGTGGTGAGAGTGATCGACGCAGATCGAGTGTCAGGCTCGGCGACGCTCACCGGAACCTGGCCGGGGCAGCCGAATCCCGCACTGCTCGCGTTCGTCGGTTGAGTCTCGGCGCCTGAGTCGCGTGAGCGTCAGCGGACGCCCTCGATGACGCCGGGCATCGCGTCGAAGTCGAAGACACGCGCGTGCAGCACGACGCGGTTTCGCAGGGCCGAACGAACCGCTCGGTGCAGGCCGTCCTCGAGGTAAAGAGTGCCGCGCCACTGCACTGCGTGAGGGAACAGATCGCCGTAGAAGGTCGAGTCCTCCGACAGCAAGCGATCGAGTTCGAGGACCTTCGTGGTGGTCACGATCTCGTCGAGTCGAACCTGACGTGGAGGGAACTTCGACCAGTCGCGTAGAGACAGTCCGTGATCGGGATACGGTTTGCCGTCCATCACGCCTTTGAAGATCATGTGCCGCCTTGTCCATGGTTGTGCGATCGACCCTTCGCCGATCTCACTCCACAGTAAGGGCAACAGCCGTCTCTGGCGCTCGGGCGATTAGACTGCCAGTGGGAACCGATGTGTAAATGTCGGTGTTCGTTCTGTTCAGGAAACGGAGGTGGCAACGATGTCGAGTACCGACGACAGGCGTTTCGAGGTCTTACGTGCAATCGTGGCCGATTACGTCTCCACCCAGGACCCGGTGGGATCCAAGGCCCTGGTCGAGCGTCACAACCTCGGAGTGTCGAGCGCCACTGTGCGCAACGACATGGCATTCCTCGAGGCCGAGGGCTACATCGCCCAACCGCACACCAGTTCCGGCCGCGTCCCCACCGACAAGGGATACCGCGAATTCGTCGATCGCATCGCCGACGTCAAGCCCATGTCCGGACCCGAGCGCCGAGCGATCCTGGAGTTCTTGGAGTCGGGTGTCGACCTCGACGACGTTCTGCGCCGCGGTGTGCGACTGCTCGCGCAACTGACCCGTCAGGTCGCGGTTGTCCAATATCCGTCGCTGTCCGCGTCGTCGGTTCGCCACCTCGAGGTGGTCGCATTGACGCCGGCGCGCCTGCTTCTCGTTCTCATCACCGATTCCGGGCGAGTCGATCAGCGAATCGTCGAGCTCGGGGACGTCCTCGAAGACGAAGACCTTTCCCGGTTGCGCGCGCTTCTCGGCGGGGCCCTGGAAGGTAAGCGCCTGGCCGCCGCGTCGATTGCCGTGGCGGAACTGGCCGACGAGTCTCCGGCCGACCTGCGCGACGCCGTGATCCGGTCGGCAACGGTTCTGGTCGAGACCCTGGTTGAACATCCGGAAGATCGCCTCGTTCTGGGCGGAACCTCCAACCTCACGCGCAACGCCGCCGATTTCTCCGGTCTGGCCGGCTTCCCCGGTTCGCTGCGCGCAGTGCTCGAAGCACTGGAAGAGCAGGTAGTGGTCCTCAAACTGCTCGCTGCGACGCAGAATTCCGGCACGGTCACCGTTCAGATCGGTGAAGAGACGCAGGTCGAACAGATGCGCGGAACCTCCGTGATTTCGACTGGCTACGGCGCGGCCGGTACCGTTTTCGGTGGTGTCGGTGTGCTCGGACCCACTCGGATGGACTATCCGGGAACAATTGCATCGGTTGCCGCCGTTGCCAGATACATCGGCGAAGTTCTCTCCGAGCGATGACGGACGTCGACATTTGGTCGGCACACCTCCTCGCGAGGACTGAGGAAAACCTAGAAGTAAGAGAAGGACGAGAGACTCAACGTGGCACGGGATTACTACGGATTGCTCGGCGTCGGCAAGAACGCGACAGACCAGGAGCTCAAGCGCGCTTACCGCAAGCTGGCACGCGAACTGCACCCGGACGTCAACCCTGACGAGGCGGCGCAGGCCAAGTTCAAGGAGATCTCGACGGCCTACGAGGTCCTGACCGACCCGGAGAAGCGTCGCATCGTCGATCTCGGCGGAGACCCGCTCGAGTCCGGTGGCGGCGGAGGTGGTGGCTTCGGCGGCGGATTCGGTGGCGGTGGCCTCGGCGACGTCTTCGAAGCCTTCTTCGGCGGCGGTGGCGGCGCAGGTCGTGGGCCGCGCGGTCGCGTTCAGCCCGGCGCCGACTCGTTGCTTCGCACCAAGCTGACCCTCGCAGAATGTGCGACGGGCGTCAGCAAGCACGTGACCGTCGAGACGGCCATTCTGTGCGACAGCTGCACCGGAGCCGGAACCAACGGCGACTCCAAGCCTGTCCGCTGTGAGACCTGCAACGGTGCCGGCGAAGTTCAGTCCATCCAGCGCTCGTTCCTCGGTCAGGTCATGACCTCGCGTCCCTGCCCGACGTGCCGCGGTGCCGGTGAGACCATCCCGGATCCCTGCCACAAGTGTGGCGGCGACGGCCGAGTTCGGGCCAAGCGCGACATCACGGTGAAGGTTCCGGCGGGCGTTGCCGGTGGCATGCGCATCCGTTTGACTGCGCAGGGTGAAGTCGGCCCAGGCGGCGGACACCCCGGCGACCTCTACGTCGAGATCGTCGAGCAGCAGCACGACGTCTTCGTTCGGGACGGTGAAGACCTGCACTGCACCATCCGTGTTCCCATGGTCGACGCAGCACTGGGTACCAGCGTCACCGTCGACACCATCATCGACGGCCCCAAGGAAATCACCATCGAGCCAGGCACCCAGCCCGGGCACGTTGCTGTTCTTCGCGGTCACGGTATGCCGAAACTGCGGTCGGGAGTGCGCGGCGACGTCCACGCTCACCTCGAGGTGGTCATCCCGAGCCGCCTCGATCACAAGCAGTCCAAGCTGCTCAAGGAATTCAAGCTGCTCCGCGATCGTGACGAGGCCGAGGTCGTTTCGACGACGTCGCAGAACAGCGGTGGTCTGTTCTCGCGTCTTCGCGAAGCATTCAGCGGCCGCTGACGGTGGCCGCAACGGTCTTCTTTCTCGACCCGGTTCCCGGCGTCGGTGAAATCGCAGTTCTGGACGGGCAGGAGGGTCGCCACGCGGCCACTGTCCGCCGGATCGGTGTCGGCGAGCGTTTGGTGTTGGCCGACGGCCGTGGCCGGGTAGCCGACGCCGAGGTGACGAGCGTCGGCAAGGATCGCCTCGAACTGTTGGTCAGCGACGTTCAGGTTCTCGAGCAGCCCAAGCCGTTGGTGACCCTGATTCAGGCACTGCCCAAGGCCGAGCGCTCCGAGTTGGCCGTCGAACTGGCCACCGAGGCTGGTATCGACGCCGTGATTCCGTGGCAGTCCCTGCGTTGTGTCGCCAAATGGGAAGGCCCGAAGCTCGCCAAGGGCGTCGCACGCTGGCGAAGTGCCGCAGTGTCTGCGGCGAAGCAGTCCAGACGCGCGTTCGTCCCGGAGATTTCGGATCTGCACAAGACGGCGGCGGTGATCGCGTTGGTTCGCGACGCCGTTGCCCGCGGCGCTGTGGTTGCGGTGCTTCACGAATCGGCGACGACGCCGTTGGCCGGCTTGCCGTTGGCGAGCGCGGACGAGGTATTTCTCGTTGTCGGTCCCGAAGGTGGGCTCGACGATTCGGAGATCAGTGCGTTGTCGGAGGCCGGGGCCACTCCGGTGCTTCTCGGGCCGACGGTCCTGCGCACGTCGACTGCCGGAGCCGTCGCTCTCGGCGCCATCGGAGTGCTGACCGATCGCTGGGGACCACGGCCACTGCACTGATCTTGTTGTGACTGCACTGATCTTGTTGTGACTGCACTGACGTTGGTGTGATCCCGAGCTGAATCGGATCCGGCGCTCAGCGAAGTGTCAGATTTGCGCACTATCGTAAGGACGTCGGGGGTCGCCTTCGGCGTGAGTTGGTTCGGGGATTTCAGGAGGCCAGATGTTGTCACGTGCGCATATGCGAATTGCCGGAGCGGTGTGTGCCGCGGCGGCGATGATGCTGGTTGCGGGGTGCACCGTCTCCACCGGAGACAATCCTGGCTCTTCCGGTAATGCCGTCACCACCACACCGACCAGCGAGGCGCTCGTCACCGTCACTCCCGCCGACGGCGGAACCCCCGTGAGCCCCCTCGATCCCATCGAGGTCCAGGTCGCGAAGGGAACACTGACGACCGTCGCGCTGACCAATCCCGAAGGTAAGGAAGTCGCCGGTATCACGACGCCTGACAAGACGTCCTGGAAGCCGAGCGAACCACTCGGATACGGCAAGACCTACAAGCTTGTCGTCGATGCCGTCGACGCGAATGGTGTTGCCACGACCAAGAACACGACGCTGACCACCGTCGCGCCGAGTAATCAGACTCGCGCGTACATCAACACCACCGGTGGCGCCTCGATTTCGGACGGTGGCACGTACGGCGTCGGCACGGTCGTCGCCGTTCATTTCGACGAGTTGATCGGTGACAAAGCCGCGGCCGAGAAGTCTCTGGTGGTCACCACCAATCCGCCCGTACAAGGATCGTGGTACTGGGTCGACGGTCAGAACGTTCACTGGCGTCCGCAGAATTACTACGCACCAGGCACGACGGTCTCGGTGAACGCGAACATCTACGGCAAGCAGTTGGGCAACGGACTGTACGGCCAACAGGACGACACCGTGTCCTTCAAGATCGGCGACTCCCACGTCTCGGTCGCCGACGACAACACCAAGATGGTGACCGTCTACGAAAACGGTCAGGTGATCAAGGAAATGCCGACCTCGATGGGTATGGGCGGCACCGAAACGATCGGCGGCACGACGCTCTCGTTCTGGACCCAGCCCGGCACGTACACCGTGATGGACAAGGCCAATCCCGTCATCATGGATTCGTCGACCTACGGTCTCCCGATCAACTCGCGCCTGGGGTACAAGGAATCCATCAACTGGGCCACCCGCATCAGCACGGACGGTATCTATCTTCACGAGTTGGAGAGCACCGTCTGGGCGCAGGGAAACACCGACACCTCGCACGGTTGCCTCAATCTCAGTGCGGCCAATGCCAAATGGTTCTTCGATTTCTCGCAGCCAGGAGATGTCGTCGAGATCAAGAACACCGGCGGGGCTCCGCTGGAGGTGTGGCAGAACGGCGACTGGACCCTCTCGTGGGCAGACTGGGCCGCAGGCAGCGCCCTCGCCTGAGATAGATTTCCTCGGTGCCTCGATTCAAGATTCCGTACGGCCGACACGAGCAACAGTTCGGGCATCTCTACGTTCCCGACGAGGCGGTTGACGGCCCGATCCCGATCGTCATGCAGATCCACGGCGGCTTCTGGAGCGGGCAGTACGGATTGAATCTGGGCACCGCATTTGCCGTCGAACTCGCGCGGCACGGCGTCGCAGTGTGGAACATCGAATACCGCCGCCTCGGGGCGGGCGGTGGTTGGCCGGAAATGTCCGCCGACGTGAAAACGGCGTACGACGAAATCCCCGGACTGGTTGCCGCGAAGTCCTCGGCCGAATTGGATCTGAATCAGATTCGCCTGCTCGGGCATTCGGCCGGCGGACATCTTGCAGTGTGGCTGGCGGGGGAGAAGGACACGTTCACCCGGCCTGAACGGGTCATCGCGCAGGCTGCCGCACTCGATCTGGCGTCGGCAGGCGAGCGTGGACGCCGGATCAGTTTCATCGAGGATCTGTTCGGCGTTCCGTTCGAAGCGAACCCGGATCTGTATCGCAATGCGTCGCCACAGCATCGACTGCCGATCGGCGTTCCCGTTGTGTGCGTCACGGGTGCGGAGGATCTGCAGGTGCCGGCCAAGGTGAGCTCCCGGTATGCGAAGGCTGCCGAAGCGGCTGGTGATCCCGTGGCACTGCATGTGATCGAGAGCGAAGGGCACGACGCATTTCTCTCACCCTCGACCGAGTCCTGGCGGGTCTCCCGCGAGTTGGTTCTCGCCGAAGACCCGCTGGCTCCGAGCACGTCAGACTGACACGGGGCCTTCTTGCACAGGGGCCTTCTTGCCCGGCAGGATGAACGCCACGACAACTGCCCCCACGAACAGTGCAAGGCCGCCCGCCCAGCTGGCCGCCGAAATCGCGTCGGCGTAGGCACTGCCGGCGGCGTCGAGCAACGGCGCTGCCTGAGCTGCAGCCAAGGGGTTGCCTGCCATCTCTTCGGCGACCAACGAAGCGCCGCCGACGGATTCTCCCGACACCTCCATCGCGTACGCGGCCTGTTGCGCCAGCTCACCCGTCAACTGTGGAACCTGCATACCGCTGATGAATCCTGCGATCGAATCCTTGTAGCTCGCAGCGAGGATCGAGCCCAGGATCGCGATTCCCAGAGAGCCGCCGAGTTCGATGGCGGTGTCGTTGAGGCCACCAGCAGCGCCGAGATCGTCCTCGGAGAAGTTGTCCATGATGGCGTCGGTGGCCGGCGGTTCACTCAAGCCGATGCCCAGGCCGAGCAGGATCAGTGGGACAGCGAACATCCAGTAGCCCGAATCGCCGTCTACCTGCGTGAGAATCAGAACACCGACCGCGGCGACGACCATGCCGCCGACGATGGATGCCCGGACGCCGATCAGCGGAGTGATCCGGCCACTGACCACGGCGCCGATCGAAACGGCAATTGCCAAGGGCAGCAGACGAACACCGGTTTCGAGTGCGCCGTAGCCGAGGATGAACTGGAACTGCTGTGAGATGAAGTAGATGGCACCGAAGGCGGCCAGGAAGAGCAGAAGTACGGCGAGTGTCGCGCCGCCGACCATGCGCTGGCCGAGTTTGCGGACGTCGAGCAGTGGCTGCGGGTGACGCAGTTCCCAGACGACGAACGAGACGAGACCGATCGCAGCGAGCACGGCGGTGCCGATGGGTCCGCCGGTCCACCCGAAGTGGAATCCGTTGATGATCGAGTACACGAGCGAGCCGATGGTGACCACCGAGAGTGCGCCGCCGATCCAGTCGATCCGGCCCAGGTGCTCGGCCTTGCTCGGCGGCACCAGGATTAAGGCGGCGACGGCAGCGACGGCGGCGATCGGGACGTTGATCAGGAAAGTGATGCTCCAGGAATGACTGTCGAGAATCCAGCCGGCCAGTAGCGGACCGAGGGCAATCGCCAGACCCGACGTCGCCGCCCACGCCGCGATGGCGCGTGATCGCTCCGCCTTGGGAAAGGTCGCGACCAGAAGCGAAAGCGTCGCGGGCATGATGATCGCGGCGCCGACGCCCATGATCATTCGTGCCGCGATGACGGCGTTGGTGGTGTCCGCGATACTGCCGAAGACGGAGCCGCCGGCGAACACGGCGAGTCCGGTCAGAAGCGCTCCGCGGCGACTGTACTTGTCACCGATCACGCCGAACAGCAACATCAGCGCGGCGTAGGGGACTGTGTAGCCGTCGATGACCCATTGCAGTTGCGTGCTGGTGAGCCCGAGGTCTCTGGTCATGTCCGGCGCCGCGACGATCAGCGCGGTATTCGCCATCACGACGATCAGCAGACTCAGGCACAACACCCCGAGCGCGGCCCACCGCCGTGAGTACGGCTGGTCCATCTCCGAGACAGGTTTGCTCATGAGTGTCGTCATGACGCGACTCCGTTCCTGATGATCGAAGAGACTCCTCGATCTATTTGCACACTGATGTGTAAGTTAATAACTTGCACACCGATGTGCAACTATGATTGACCTAGATCACAGTTGGGCAGTCGAAAGAGGTGGAACGCACGTTGACGCATTCGGGCACAGTCGTTTCGGGAACTGCCGAATCGGGCGGAAGGCAGCGTCGTAGTCAGGCCGCGGCGAATCGCAATCGCATCATCGAGGCGGCGATCACGGCGTTCGCTGCTGATCCGGATGCGAGCATGGATGACGTCGCAAAGGCTGCCGGTGTGGTCAGACGAACCGTGTACGCGCATTTCGACAGCCGTGAGGCGCTGATCAACGGCATCGTGGACGAGGCGTCGACCGATCTCGTTGCTGCGCTGAGCCAAGCCGGTGAGCCGCCCGAGCGCCCCGATCTGGCGACTGCCGTACTGGCATTGCTGTCATGGCCGGTCGGTGATCGATTCCGGATGCTGCTCAGTTTTGCTCGCAAAGAGTTGGGGGAGCAGCGGATTCTCGATTTGATGGAGCCCGCGCGCGCCGTGAGTATCAGCGTCGTCGAGCGAGGTCAGCGTGACGGCACCTTCTCGACATACCTGCCGGCCGAGACTCTGGTAGCGATGACCGAGGCGATCACGATCACTTTGTTCGATCAGGCCAACAGTGGGCTCATCACCGACTCTGGCGAATCCTTTGCCGCCGTATGCCTGGTCATCGCGGGTATCAGTCCGGACAGAAGCGCCGAGATCGTCGCCGAAGCGTCGGAATGGATCCGAGAATCGCTGCCGTCCGGTCGCCGCGAGGATTAGGCCGGGACGATTAACAAGTGGGCCGTGTCCGACTCTGGCGCTAGACTTCGAAGTATCGAGGCTCACGAGTCGAGTGGGCTGATCGGACCAGAAAGCAGGCCATATTCACCACGTGAGTGAACACAGTGAACTCGACGGGAACCGTGTAACCACCATCACCGATCGCGCTCTGCCCGCAGAGCGCACCGTCCGTTCGAGTATGGATCTGGCGCCGGAGACCGTGCGCCAAATCCTGGGGGCGACGGACGAGAATCTCACCGCGATCGAACGTGAGCTTCGTGCCGACATTCACGTACGTGGCGGAACTGTCTCATTGTCGGGGACAGCTGCAGACGTTGCGCTGGCAGAACGTGTGTTCAGTGAATTGGCGTCGCTGGCCGGTCGGGGGCAACCCATCGCACCGGATGCTGTTCGACGAACCATCGGCATGCTCACCAACGAGGTCGGCGAGTCTCCGGCCGAGGTGCTCTCCCTTGACATTCTTTCGCGTCGGGGCAAGACGATTCGGCCCAAGACCCTCAACCAGAAACGCTACGTCGACGCCATCGACGAGAACACCATCGTGTTCGGGGTCGGCCCGGCCGGTACCGGCAAGACCTACCTCGCCATGGCCAAGGCCGTTCAGGCGTTGCAGGCCAAGCAGGTCTCTCGGATCATCTTGACCAGGCCGGCAGTCGAGGCAGGCGAGCGACTGGGCTTTCTGCCCGGCACGCTGCACGAGAAGATCGATCCGTATCTGCGCCCGCTGCACGACGCATTGCACGACATGATGGATCCCGAGGCGATTCCGAAGTTGATGCAGGCCGGAGTCATCGAGGTCGCTCCGCTCGCTTACATGCGCGGCCGGACGCTCAACGATGCCTTCATCATCTTGGACGAAGCGCAGAACACCACGGCCGAGCAGATGAAGATGTTCCTGACCCGTCTCGGGTTCGGTTCCAAGATCGTGGTCACCGGAGACGTGACCCAGGTCGATCTACCTGGTGGGGCCCGTTCGGGTCTGCGTGCGGCATCCGAAATCCTCACCGGGATCGACGATATTCATTTCGCCACCCTCGACAGCAGTGACGTCGTACGTCATCGGCTGGTCTCCCACATCGTCGACGCTTACGAGCGTCACGAATCGGATCGGTCCGGCGAGTTAGCGGTCGGAAACCGGGCGCAGCGCCGCGCTGCACATGCTCATTCACCGCGACGGTAGGCTGATCGACGCATCAACCCCTACTTTTCCCAGGAAAGAGCGTCGCACATGAGCATCGAGGTCTCGAACGAATCGGGCATGGACATCTCCGAACCGGAGTTGATCAGCGTTGCCCGTTTCGTGATCGCTCGGATGGATGTCCATCCGGCGGCCGAGCTGTCGATGGTTCTCGTCGACTCCGCGACGATGGCGGATCTGCACGTTCGCTGGATGGACCTGCCGGGCCCGACCGACGTCATGTCGTTCCCGATGGACGAACTCGAGCCGGGTGGCCGTCCTGATTCCCCGGAGCCGGGGCCGTCGATGCTCGGTGACATCGTGTTGTGTCCGTCTTTTGCCGCGGATCAGGCTGACAAGGCCGGGCATTCACTGGCTCACGAACTTGCCCTCCTGACCGTCCACGGTGTGTTGCACCTCCTCGGCTACGACCATGCGGAGCCGGAAGAGGAGAAGGAGATGTTCGGCTTGCAGAACAGCCTCCTCGAAGAGTGGTACGAAGACCTTCGCCGTATCGACCGCGAAGCAGCACTGGCCGAACGCGATCAGAAGCTGCTCGGCAAGACAGGTTTCGTCGACGGAGTGGACCGATAACAGGCATCCGGGGGTTCTGTAGTGAGTAGCGCCATAGCGCTCTTTGTTCTGGCGATTGCTCTTGTCCCGGTCGGTGGTGTCTTCGCGGCCGTCGACTCGGCGCTCAACACCATTTCGTCGGCGCGCATCGACGAGATGGCAAAGGAAGAGCGAGCCGGCGCCGCGCGCGTGCAGCGCATTCTGACCGATCGTCCGCGATACGTGAATCTGATGGTCCTGCTTCGCATTTTGTGCGAGATCACGGCCACCGTCGTACTAGTTGGCGGTCTGATCGACATCCTCTCGTTGGGCTGGGCGCTGACCGTCACCGCGGTGATCATGGTTCTCGTCTCGTACGTGGTCATCGGTGTCGGACCGAGAACGCTTGGGCGCCAACATGCGTACTCCATCGCGATGGCCGCGTCGTTGCCACTGCTGTGGATCGGTGTTCTGCTCGGGCCGATCAGTCGCGTCCTGATCCTCGTGGGTAACGCCTTGACCCCGGGTAAGGGCTTCCGCAACGGTCCGTTCGCTTCGGAAATCGAGTTGCGTGAACTCGTGGACATGGCGCAGGAACGCGGTGTCGTCGCCGACGAAGAACGCCGAATGATCCAGTCCGTCTTCGAACTCGGAGACACGTCGGCACGCGAGGTGATGGTGCCTCGCACCGACATGGTGTGGATCGAAAATGACAAGAATGCCGGACAGGCGACGTCGTTGGCCGTGCGCAGTGGTCACTCGCGCTTGCCGGTCATCGGGGAGAACGTCGACGACGTGCTCGGTGTCGTCTACCTCAAGGATCTGGTCAAGCAGACCTACCACCTGCCCGACGGCGGCCGGAACGTCAACGTCTGCGACGTCATGCGGCCGGCGGTCTTCGTTCCCGATTCGAAGCCACTCGACAGCTTGCTGGCCGAGATGCAGCGCGACCGCAATCACATGGCGATCCTCGTCGACGAGTACGGCGGAATCGCCGGGCTGGTCACGATCGAGGACGTCATCGAAGAGATCGTCGGTGAGATCGCCGACGAGTACGACGAGGACGAGACGCCGCCCATCGAGGATCTCGGCGACGGAATGTTCCGCGTCTCCGCGAGGCTTCCCATCGAAGACCTCGGCGAATTGTTCGATCTCGAACTCGAACTCGACGAGGTGGAGACCGTCGGCGGGCTGATCGGATACGTACTCGGCCGAGTTCCGCTTCCTGGTTCCGAGGTGGAATACGACGGTTTGATCCTGCGCGGTGAGGGAACCAACACGGGCCGAGGCCGGGTACGCATCAGCACGGTGTTCGTGCAGCGCATCCCGCGGTCCGAAGACGAAGAGACAGAAGACACCGATGACTGAGCGAGTGTTCAGCGAGGAGCAGTTATGAGCAAGAACGAATTCCGGTCAGGCTTCGTGTGTTTCGTGGGTCGACCCAATACGGGTAAGTCCACGCTGACCAATGCGTTGGTCGGCAGCAAGATCGCGATCACGTCCTCGCGCCCGCAGACGACGCGCCATACGATTCGTGGCATCGTTCACCGCGAGCATGCGCAGCTGATCTTGGTGGACACCCCTGGACTGCACAAGCCGCGCACATTGCTCGGGCAGCGCCTCAACGACCTGGTTCGCGACACGTACTCCGAGGTCGACGTCATCTGCCTGTGCATCCCGGCCGACGAGGCCATCGGGCCCGGAGACCGCTGGATCGTGCAGCAGATCCGTCAGATGGCGCCCAAGACCAAGCTGGTCGGCATCGTCACCAAGATCGACAAGGTCAGCCGCGACGCCGTCGGAAAGCAGTTGCTTGCGCTGTCCACCTTGCTCGGTCCCGAATCCGAGGTCGTTCCGGTGTCCGCGAAGTCGGGCGAACAGGTCGAGATCCTGGTCGACGTCCTCGCCGGTCTGATGGACGAGGGCCCGGCCTTCTACCCGGACGGTGAATTGACGGACGAGCCCGAAGAGGTGCTCATGGCCGAACTCATCCGTGAGGCTGCGCTCGAGGGTCTCGGTGAGGAATTGCCGCACTCCCTGGCCGTGGTGATCGAGGAGGTCATCCCGCGCGAAGGACGCACCGAGAAGCAGGGCGAGATGCTGGACGTCCACGCGTTGCTCTACGTCGAGCGGCCCAGCCAGAAGGGCATCGTCATCGGTAAGGGCGGAGCGCGTCTGCGGGAAGTCGGTACCAGTGCGCGCCTGCAGATCGAGAAGCTGCTCGGTGTGCGGATCTTCCTGGAGTTGCACGTCAAGGTCGCCAAGGACTGGCAGCGCGACCCGAAGCAGCTCGGCCGGCTGGGCTTCTAGGGCCTCCGGCCCCGTGAGCGGTTAAGGAGTCCAGGGACTGCCTAACCACTCACAGGGGCCGGAGGACCCTGAGGATCGCCGCGCCGATGTCCTGCTCGTCGACGCCGGTGGCCAGGCGTCGGAGTTGGAGTCCAGTGATGACGGCGACGAGCGTCGATGCAATCGATTCGGGATCCGGTACGCCGAGTGCCGTCAGAATCGTGACGGTCAAATCGTCGTAGGCGGCAAAGCATTCGACCGCAACTTCGTGGAGTTCGTGGTCGCGGCCGGCGGCGATGTACATCTCGAACGGCGCGATCCGCTCGGCCGAGAACGAAAGATCTCGCGTCACCTTCTCAGCTATTGCCGCGGCATCCTCGACGCTGAGACCTTTGTCGCGGTACTCCTCGGCCAAGGCGCGCAGGCGCGTCGTCTCGTCTGTCACGAAACGAGACAGAGCAGCGCGGAGCATGTCCGACTGGCTCGCGAAGTGATACGTGATCGATCCGAGTGAGACGCCGGCCTGCGCGGCGATGCGCCGGTTGCTCACACCCGGGATGCCGTCGGTACCGACGACGTGCAGAACGGCGTCGAGTATTCGCTCGCGAACGTCCCGGTTACTCATCGGGTCACCACCACGGCTCGGGGCGGATCTGATCCCAACGCAGGACCGATTCCAATTGTGAAGCGAGGGAGACCAACAGAGGTTCGGTGTTCTCGTTGCCCATCAACTGCGCACCGATGGGCAGGCCGGCCTTGCTGAATCCGGCCGGCACGTTGACCGAGGGCCAGCCGAGGACGTTCCACGGCCACGCGTACGGGCAGGCGCCGGTCATGACCTTGTCGGTGTCCCAGCCACCGATGCCGTCGATCGCGGTCGCCATGATCGGTGGAGTTGCCGTCGTGGGTGCCAGGACGACGTCGTACGTGTCGAAGATCGCTCCGATCCGCTTTCGCATCCGCGGTTCGGCCGCGCGGGCCGCGCGCAGTGGTGCACCACGAAGTAGCTTGCCGTTCTGTGCATTTCCGCGTGTTCTGGCATCGACCAGTGTCGGGTCGGGAACGCGTCCGAGCCAGTCGTGGACCCCGACGAGTGAGCGGGGCAGAAAGTTCAGGCCGAAGATCAGGCCGTATGCGGGATCGTCGACGACGACGTGGTGTCCGAGTTCCCGCAGCGTGTCGGCGATCGAATGCACGGCCAGGCGCACTTCCGGGTCCAGCTTCACAGGAGTGGCGGTGAACGGATTACGAAGGGAAAGAGCGATTTTCAGCTTTCCGGGGTCGCGTCCCACCGCGTCGCTGACGGTGACCGGTGTCGGCTTGTGGAGATCGCCGTCGTGGTTGCCGGCAGCGACGTCGAGCAGCAGTGCCGCGTCGGCGACGGTGCGAGCGAGCGGGCCGTTGACCGTCAGGCCGTAGAAGGCTTCGGCGTCGGGCCAGGTGGAGATGCGCCCGCGCTGCGGTTTGATTCCGACGAGGTTGGTCCAGGCCGCGGGGATTCGGATGGAACCGGCTCCGTCGGAACCGATTCCGGCGCTGACCAATCCGGCAGCGACGGCCGCGGCGGTGCCGCCCGACGATCCGCCTGGAGTGTGGTGACGCGACCACGGATTGCGCGTGTAACCGAAGGCTGAACCGCTCGTGAGCGGCCACTGGCCCAGTTCCGGGCTGTTGGTCTTGCCTACGATCACTGCGCCGGCGTCGCGGAGGCGTCGAACCATCTCCGAGTCCTCGGTCTTGGCCGGGAAATCGCCAGGGCAACCGAAGGCGGTGGGTTCGCCGGTGATGTCGACATCGTCCTTCACTGCGATCGGCACGCCGAGAAGAGGTAGGCGCTCGCCGAGTGCGAGACGCCTGTCGGACTCGGCAGCTTCTTCGAGTGCCTTCTCGCGCCGCACGATCTTGAACGCATTGAGGTGAGGCTGAGTGGCCTCGATCCGGCTCAGCGTTGCCTCCGTGGCCGCGACGGACGAGGTAGCACCCGAAGCCAGACTCGCAACCTGGTCGACAAGGCCGGGGGCGAGATCGTGGTCGGTTCGAGAAGTCATCGGGTTCCCTTCGCAAAACTGTTCGTTCGAACGAACAGTAACTTGTTTCAGTATTAGCGAACTTGGGTTCCGCGTCAAGATCGCGTCAAGACGCCAGGTCAGTGCGTAAGTGGATCGTCAGAGACACGGAATCGGCCTCTCTGGAGGTCGAAGCTGAGAGAGCGCATCCGGTCGAGGGCGACCGAGCGTCATGGCTGCGATGCACAGCAGCACGGCAAAAGATTTCGAAGAGGGAAGCTCATGGCCGATCTGGCCTACGTTGCTCTGATTCTCGGCGGTTTTCTCGTGTGCGCGCTGGTGCTGCGCGCCCTACAGGCGAGCGCTCCCAAATGACGGTTGCCGGTGTGGTCAGCGTGGTTCTGATCGCCGTCGCCGCGGCATTGGTCATTTATCTGCTCGTTGCACTCGTAGATCCTGAGAGGTTCTGATGTCGCCCGCTCTTGCAGCCGGCCTGCAGATCGCTTTTGTCCTCGCCGTTCTGGCAATTGCCTACGTTCCGGTGGGCGACTACATGGCACGCGTTTACACGTCGACGCGAGATCTGCGGGTCGAGAGTGTGATCTACCGCGTCGGCCGGATCGACTCGCGGGCCGAGCAGACGTGGTACGGCTACGCCGCAAGCGTTCTCGGATTCTCGTTGGCGAGCGCATTGTTCTTGTACTTTCTCCAACGGATTCAGGGTGTACTACCGCTGAGTGACGGACTGTCCGGCGTCAGCCCTGCCGTTGCCTTCAACACCGCGATTTCCTTTGTGGCGAACACGAACTGGCAGTCGTACACACCGGAAACGACGATGAGCAACTTCGTTCAGCCCGTCGGCCTGGCGGTGCAGAACTTCGTCTCTGCCGCAGTCGGGATGGCGGTGGCCATCGCATTGGTTCGTGGCTTCATTCGGGTTGCCCGGGGCGGCGAAATCGGCAACTTCTGGGTCGATCTGACGCGTGGTTCTCTGCGCATCCTCCTCCCGTTCTCCTTCGTGATCGCCCTGATCCTGTTGAGCCAGGGAGTGATCCAGTCGTTCCACAGCGGTTTCGCCTCCACTGGCCTCGACGGCAATGCGGTGACCAATGCACTAGCTCCCGTCGCGTCCCAGGAAGCGATCAAGGAACTCGGCACGAACGGCGGCGGGATCTTGGCTGCCAACTCGGCGCACCCGTTCGAGAACCCCACCCCGCTGAGCAATATCGTCGAGATTCTGGCGATCCTGTTGATTCCGGTCTGCCTCACAAGAACATTCGGAACTCTCGTCGGTGATCGTAGGCAAGGCCTCACCCTGCTCGCAGTGATGGGAATCCTGTGGAGCGGACTGCTCGCGGTGACGCTCGCTGCCGAATCCGGCGCACGCGGTGTTGCCGCCACAGCAGCTGGTTCGATGATGGAGGGCAAGGAAGTTCGCTTCGGAATCCCCGGATCGGCATTGTTCGCGGTGGCGACCACGGGAACGTCGACGGGTGCGGTGAACTCGGCCCACGACAGCATGTCGCCCCTCGGCGGCGGCGCGGTCCTGCTCAACATGTTGCTCGGCGAAATCGCGCCGGGCGGAGTCGGAACCGGCCTCTACGGGATTCTTGTGCTGGCGCTGATCGCAGTGTTCGTCGGCGGACTGTTGGTCGGTCGCACGCCCGAATACCTCGGCAAGAAGTTGGGTCGACGCGAGATAACCCTTGCGGCGCTGTCGATCCTGGTCATGCCCGCACTGGTCCTGATCGGTACCGCCATCACCGTGATCCTTGGTTCGACCACCGGTTATCAAGGCAACGGGGGAGATCCGGGCACGCCGGGATCGATCCACGGGTTCAGCGAGGTGCTCTACGCTTTCGCTTCCGCCTCGAACAACAACGGCAGCGCGTTCGGCGGTCTGACCGTCACCAGCGACTGGTTCCAGTCGTCTCTCGGAATCTGCATGCTTCTGGGCCGATTCCTGCCCATCATCTTCGTTCTCGCTCTGGCCGGTGCGCTGGCCTCTCAGAAGAAGGTGGCGCCGACGGCCGGCACCCTCCCCACATCCGGTCCGATGTTCACCGGCCTGTTGACCGGCACCGTCGTTCTTGTTGCTGCACTTACATTCTTCCCGGCCCTCGCGCTGGGCCCGCTAGCGGAGGCTCTTCAATGACCGTGCGTATCAGTGAGAAACCCGTGGTAGCGCAAGACGCTGCCGACAAGGTTGATCCAGGGCAGTCCCGTCAAGTACACGCAGGCGTATTCAACCCGCGGCAGATGATCACCGCGTTGCCGGGGGCCGTACGCAAACTCGACCCACGCCACTTGGCGCGTAACCCGGTCATGTTCGTGGTGTTCGTCGGTTCCGTCATCACCACCGTCATGGCGATCGCCGATCCCTCGGTGTTCTCCTGGGTGATCACCCTGTGGCTCTGGTTCACGGTGATCTTCGCGAACCTCGCCGAATCCGTGGCCGAAGGGCGAGGCAAGGCTCAGGCGGCCAGCCTGCGCAAGGTCAAGCAGGACACCACAGCACATCGGATCACGATGAGCGGTGCGATCGAATCGGTTTCCGGCACCGAACTGGTGGTCGGCGACCGGGTGATCGTGGTTGCCGGCGAGGTCATCCCCGGCGACGGCGACGTGGTCGAAGGTATTGCCTCCGTGGATGAATCGGCGATCACCGGTGAATCCGCCCCGGTAGTCCGTGAATCCGGTGGCGACCGCTGCGCCGTCACCGGTGGTACGACGGTTCTCTCCGACCGGATCGTCGTGGAAATCACCGCAGCACCGGGCAGTTCGTTCGTGGACCGGATGATCGCGCTCGTCGAAGGCGCCTCGCGTCAGAAGACACCCAACGAGATTGCGCTCAACATCCTGCTCGCGTCGTTGACGGTCATCTTCCTCCTCGCCGTCGTAGCCATCGGCCCGATGGGCTTGTACGCGGGGCACGAGCAGGATCCGATCAAGCTGATCGCACTCCTCGTCTGCCTGATCCCGACGACCATCGGAGCGCTGCTCTCGGCAATCGGTATCGCGGGCATGGACCGCCTCGTCCAGCGCAACGTTCTCGCGATGTCGGGGCGTGCCGTGGAAGCTGCGGGCGACATCGACACCCTGTTGATGGACAAGACCGGAACCATCACCTTCGGCAACCGCCGGGCGACCGCGCTCCACCCGGCACCCGGCGTATCCGCCGACGATCTTGCTGCGGCAGCGCGCTTGTCGAGCCTGGCTGACGGAACTCCCGAGGGACGGAGCATCGTCGAGTTGTGCGCAGCAGAGTTCTCTCTCGCGGCTGAACCGACGCTCGACGAGGAACGCGCCGAGTTCGTTCCCTTCACGGCACAAACGCGGATGAGCGGACTCGACCACTCCGGACGCCAAATCCGAAAGGGTGCAGCAGATGCGGTGATGAACTGGGTCGTCAGTGGCGGTGGACATGCAGAGACCGCGGTGACCGATACCGTGAACGACATCGCCCAAGCCGGCGGAACACCACTGGTAGTTGCCGTCAAGCACGGTGAGAGCACCTCGATCCTCGGCGTGATCGCGTTGTCCGACGTCGTCAAGCCGGGAATGGCTGACAGGTTCGCCGAACTCCGGGCGATGGGTATTCGCACGATCATGATCACCGGCGACAATCCGTTGACCGCGAAGGCGATTGCCGATGAGGCGGGCGTCGACGACTTCATGGCGGAGGCCACCCCGGAAGACAAACTGGCCCTGATCCGGAAGGAGCAGGAAGGCGGACGTCTCGTCGCGATGACCGGTGACGGGACCAATGATGCGCCCGCCCTTGCCCAGGCGGATGTCGGGGTCGCGATGAACACGGGAACCTCGGCAGCCAAAGAGGCCGGGAACATGGTCGATCTCGATTCCGATCCCACCAAGTTGATCGAGGTAGTGGAAATCGGCAAGCAATTGCTGATCACCCGCGGCGCCTTGACCACATTCTCGTTGGCGAACGACCTGGCGAAGTACTTCGCAATCCTGCCGGCATTGTTCAGCGGCATCTACCCGCAGCTGGACGCGTTGAACATCATGCGGCTCGCCACCCCCGAATCGGCGATCGTCTCGGCCGTGATCTTCAACGCCTTGGTGATCATCGGGTTGATTCCGTTGGCACTCAAGGGTGTTCGATACCGACCGTCGACAGCATCGCAGTTGCTCGGACGTAACCTGCTCGTCTACGGTCTCGGCGGTGTGATCACACCGTTCGTCGGTATCTGGTTGATCGATCTCGTCGTGCGTTTGATTCCTGGAATTGGGTGACCTGACATGCGTTTCACTATCGGTTTTGCCAAACAGGTGTGGGCGGGTTTGCTCGTATTACTTGCACTCACGGTCGTTCTCGGTGTGATCTATCCCGCCGCGGTGTGGGGGGTCAGCCGGATCAGCTCCGGATCTGCCGAAGGCTCACCGGTCACTGATGCCGCCGGTTGCGTGGTCGGCAGTGCCTGGGTGGGTGTTGATCCGCAGGTTGCCGAAGGGCAGCAGGACCCGTTCTTCCACAACCGCGTTGTCGGATCCGTTTCGGACGAGGATCCTTTTGCCACCGGTGATCCGGCTGCGGCACTGCCGTCCAACCAGGGGCCGAGCAGCGAGATTCTGGCCGGATTCATCATCGAGCGCCGGGCAGCCATCGCGGCACGTGAGGGCGTCGACCCGGCATCGGTTCCCGTCGACGCAGTCACCGGTTCGGGCTCGGGTATCGATCCCCACATCAGTCCGGCGTACGCCGAGCTGCAGGTCGCGAGGGTGGCGGCGAACAACGGCATCTCGGAAGACCAGGTGCGGCGCTTGGTGGCTGAGCACACCGACGGTCGGCAACTCGGATTTCTCGGAGCCGAGCGAGTCAACGTCCTGGAATTGAACCTGGCACTCGGATTGACGGCACCTACGTGTGCTGCGCCGACGACTGGTGGATGATTGTCACGTGAGTTCTTCGGAGAAGGTCGGTCAATCTTTCGGTAGGGCACGCAAACGTGGTGAATTGCGTATTTACCTCGGCGCTGCCCCCGGCGTCGGAAAGACCTTCGCGATGCTCGGTGAGGCTCATCGACGTCGAGATCGTGGCTGTGACGTGGTCGCGGCCGTTGTGGAGACACACGGCCGCGCCCGCACGGCGGCGCAGATCGGTGACCTCGAGATCATTCCGCCGAAGCTGGTGGACTATCGCGGAACACGGATGCCGGAACTGGACGTCGAGGCCGTGTTGGCTCGGCGGCCGGCCCTTGTCCTCGTGGACGAGTTGGCACACACCAACACGCCGGGGAGTGAGAATCACAAGCGCTGGCAGGACGTACAGGAACTGCTCGAAGCCGGGATCGACGTCCTGTCCACGGTCAACGTGCAACACCTCGAAAGCCTCAACGACGTTGTCGCGCACATCACCGGCGTGGTTCAGCAGGAGACGGTTCCGGACGCGATAGTGCGTAGTGCGGCGCAGGTCGAGTTGGTCGACATCACTCCGGAGGCGCTGCGCCGCAGACTTTCTCACGGCAACGTGTATTCGCCGGAGCGTGTCGATGCGGCATTGGGTAACTACTTCAGACGCGGAAACCTCACGGCGCTACGCGAACTGGCTCTGCTGTGGGTGGCCGATCAGGTGGACGCCGCACTGGCGAAGTACCGGGCCGAGAACAAGATCACCGATACCTGGGAGGCGCGCGAGCGTGTCGTCGTTGCCGTGACCGGGGGACCGGAGTCGGAAACGCTGGTACGACGCGCATCCCGTATCGCGTCGAAATCGAGTGCCGAGCTGATGGTGGTCCACGTCGTGCGCGGTGACGGACTCACCGGCGTCTCGGCTCCGGAGATGGGCAAGGTGCGCGCGTTGGCCGTCGGGGTCGGCGCCACGCTTCACACCGTTGTCGGTGACGACGTACCGTCGACGCTTCTCGAATTCGCCCGCGAGGAGAACGCCACACAGTTGGTTCTGGGAACGTCGCGACGTTCTCGGCTGGCGCGCATCCTCGACGAGGGGATCGGCGCCGCGGTGGTTCAGCAGTCCGGCGGCATCGACGTTCACATGGTCACCCATGAGGAAACGACCGTCCGCCGGCGGATCTCGTTGTTCGGCCGATCCGAGTACCGCTTGCTGTCGTGGATTGCGGCAGTGGTGGTTCCGACGGCCGCAGCCGGACTCATGGGTCTGATCGACCGGATCTCCGGCGTGCAGGGTGAAAACGCGTTGTTCTTCGTGGTGGTGGTTCTGGTCGCGCTGCTCGGTGGTGTCGGGCCGGCAATGCTGTCTGCTCTGCTATCGGGACTGCTGCTCAATTACTTCTTCACCGACCCCAGGTACAGCTTCACGATCGCCGAACCCGACAACTTCATCACGACGGTGGTGCTGCTGATAGTGGCTGTGGCAGTGGCCGTTCTGGTGGACGCTGCCGCCAAAAAGGCTCGGGAAGCGAAGCGTGCTTCGGAGGAAGCGGAACTTCTGACACTGTTTGCGGGGTCGGTTCTCCGCGGTGCTGACCTGTCCACGCTGCTCGAGAAAGCTCGTGAAATCTACCGTCAACGTGGGGTTTCGGTGGTGCATCATGAGGATGGCGTAGTCGCGGCCGTGGGTGCAGAACCGCCGGCACGTGAAGCTGATGCGGATTCCGTATGCGAGGTGAACGACGGCGAATACGCACTGATGCTGTCGGGGCCGGAGTTGAGTGCGCGTGATCGTCGGGTGTTGACCGTTGTCGCGCACCAGGCGGTCGGCATGATCCGTCAGGACAAGCTCACGGTCGAAGCGAGCAAGGCGGCTGCATTGACCGAGGCTGATCAACTGCGCCGAGCATTGCTTTCGGCTGTGAGCCATGACCTTCGGACACCGCTCGCCGGCGTGAAGGCTGCTGTGTCGAGCTTGCGCAGCGACGACATCGAGTTCTCACCTGAGGACACGGCAGAACTACTGGCCACCATCGAGGAGTCTGCGGATCAGTTGACCGCGCTGGTCGGCAACCTTCTTGATTCGTCCAGACTGGCTGCGGGAGTGGTCAAGCCGACGTTGCGGGCGGTGTACCTCGACGAAGTTGTTCACCGGGCGTTGCTGGGATTAGGCATCGGCGGCCGGTCGGACTCCCGGTCCCACAGTGTGATCGTCGACGTGGGTACTGTTGCCGTGCAAGCCGATCAGGGTTTGCTCGAGAGAGTGATCGCCAACCTCGTCGACAACGCATTGCGGTACGGCGGCACAACACCGGTGCGAGTGGGAGCAGCACGCGTCGGAGACCGCACCGTCATCACCGTCGCAGATACCGGCCCCGGTGTACCCCGTGGTGAAGCCGAATCGATGTTCGAGCCGTTTCAGCGAATGGGGGATCGCGACAACACGGGCGGCGTCGGACTCGGGCTGTCCGTGGTGCGCGGATTTGTCGACGCGATGGGCGGAACGGTCAGTGCCACCGACACTCCGGGCGGTGGGTTGACGATGATGGTCGAACTGGCCGGTGCAGGAACGAATGGAAGCGAGTCATGAGCCGGATACTGGTTGTCGACGACGAACCGCAGATCTTGCGGGCACTACGCATCAACCTCACTGTGCGTGGATATGACGTGGTGACGGCGTCCACCGGAGCAGGGGCCCTGCGCGCTGCAGCGGAACGGCCGCCGGACGTGGTGATTCTCGATCTCGGACTGCCGGACATGGACGGCACCGAAGTACTTGCAGGCCTGCGTGGCTGGTGCACGGCGCCGGTCATCGTGCTGTCGGCGCGCACCGACTCCGCGGACAAAGTCGAGGCCCTCGATGCCGGTGCCGACGATTACGTCACCAAGCCCTTCGGGATGGACGAGTTTCTGGCCCGCGTGCGCGCAGCGGCGAGGCGTGGAACCTCGGCGGCCGATACCTCGGAACCGTCGGTCGAGACCGCGTCGTTCACGGTGGACTTGGCTGCCAAAACGGTGAGCCGGCGCGGTGAACAGGTGCACCTGACTCCGACCGAGTGGGGCATGCTCGAGATGCTTGTGCGCAACCGCGGAAAGCTGGTCGGGCAGAAGGAATTGCTTCGGGAGGTGTGGGGACCGGCTTACGACACCGAGACTCACTATCTGCGTGTCTACCTGGCTCAACTTCGTCGCAAGCTCGAGGACGACCCGGCCAACCCCAAGCATCTGATCACCGAGGCGGGGATGGGTTATCGATTCGTGGTGTGAGAAACCAGGTGTGAGAAACCAGGTCAGATCATCACCACCAATTTGCCACGAGCCGTACCGGCTTCCATCTTGGCATGTGCTTGCGCGATGTCCTCGAACGCGAACACCTCGTCGATCGGTACCACCGCCTCGCCTGACGCGACAGCGGAGAGGAAGTCTTGCAGTACGTCGGCAGGCAGGTCGGACGCGTCCCCGCCGTACGAGGTCAATCGCACTCCGCGTGGAATGTAGTCGATCGGATAGAAGTCCTTGACTGTCCACTCGTTGGACAACATGCCCGTGAAACACACGGTCCCGTGAACGCGAGTGGCGCGCAACGTGTCGGGAAGTGTTGGTGTTCCGACTAATTCGAGAGCCAGATCAACACCGTCCGGGAAAATGTCTCGCACCTGGCCTGCCACGGCACCGTCGTCGAGGACAACGTGGTCGACCCCGATCGCGGTCAACGATGACGTCTTGCTCGCATCGCGGGTGGTCGCAAGGACCGTGAGCCCCCACTGCTTCGCCAGGACTGCGGTTGCCATGCCGACCGAGGAGGTTCCGCCTCGAATCAGTAGGGATTGACCGGATTTCGCATCCAGTCCCACCGTCAGAGAGCCGTACGACGTCTGCAGCATCTCGGGAACAGCTCCCACTGTCGACCAGTCCAGTTTGCTGGAGAAGGGAACGACCTGGCTGACGGGAACGCACGTGTACTCGGCATATCCGCCGTCGAAGACCCGACCCATCCCGCCCATCATGGCGGCGACCTGCTGCCCTTCGGTCAACTCCCCGCCGGGGCAGTTCACCACTTCGCCGACGGCCTCGATGCCCAGCACCCGCGGGAACGTCACGCCTTCGGCGAGGCCGAGGCGGGTGTGCAGTTCGGATCGATTGAGACCGAAGGCCTTCACACGGATGAGTACCCAGCCGGTGGTAGGCGCCGGTATGGGAATCTCCTTGATCGTCAATGCTTCTGGCGGGCCGGGGGCGTCGAGCACGATTGCGCGCATTGTGTCGGTCATGCTTTCTCCTTGGTGATGAGTGTCAGTCGACGGTTGGCTTCGCGCAGCGTGGCCAGTGTCGCGCCGAACCGATCGAGAGCCTCGGGCGTCAGCGCGGAACCGAGACGGCGTGCCAGTTCGTCGTCGAACGTGGCCTTCGCCCGCTGCAACAGGCCAATGCCGTCGGGGGTCAACGCGATGAGTGAGGATCGTTTGTCGGCGGGATTGGATTGTCGACGGCAGTGCCCCGAGGACTCGATCCGATCCACCAATTTGCTCGTGCCACCGACGGTGATCGCGAGGGCTTCGGCAATGTCGAAGACCCGACAGGAACCTAGCCTGTCGATGATCTGCATCGGCTCGAATCGACTCAGTGGCAGGTCGTGCTCGATTCGGAGTCGCTGGTCGACGGCCGTCCACAGTTCGGTTTCGAAGCGGACGAGGTTGTCGAAGTGACCGCTCAGGTCCGACCCCGTCATGAGCAGACCCCGAACCGATATGCATTCCGTGGAATCATTCTTTCACCGTACGCCCGATTCGTGATCAATTCCATGGAATCTATTTGCGGCCTTTCGTTGTGTCGGTGGCGCATGGGAACATATGTTCGTGTCGCATGAGCCGTTGGATCGAGAAACGCCAGGTAATCACCCTGGCGGTGCTCGTTCTGGCGGTAATCATCCTGGGGGTGGTCGACCTACGGGTGACGCAACGATCCTCCATGCGGACCTCGATTCGTTCTACGCATCGGTCGAGCAACGTGACGACCCGACTCTGGCGGGCAGACCGGTCATCGTCGGCGGTGGCGTGGTCCTGGCGGCAAGCTACGAGGCCAAGGCATTCGGGGTTCGAACTGCGATGAGTGGTGGTCAGGCTCGATCACTGTGTCCCCAGGCAATCGTCGTTCCCCCGCGAATGTCGGCGTACTCGCAGGCGAGCAAAGACGTGTTCGACGTCTTTCACGACACGTCGCCGCTGGTCGAAGGAATCTCCATAGACGAGGCCTTTCTCGAGGTCGGCGGGCTCGCCAAAATCGTGGGAAACCCGCTGCAGATCGGGGCCAACCTCAGACGCGACGTGGCCGAGCAGGTCGGACTACCGATCACGGTCGGGATCGCACGCACCAAGTTCCTGGCCAAGGTCGCGAGTGCATTCGCGAAACCCGACGGATTGCTGCGAGTGCCGCCGGAGGGCGAGACCGAATTCCTGCATCCGTTGCCGGTCGAGAAGCTGTGGGGCGTCGGCAAGATCACGGCCCAGAAGTTGCGAAACTTCGACATCGTGACGGTGGGTGACATCGCTCGGCACGACGAATCCTCGATCGTCTCGATTCTCGGGGGCGGCGCCGGTCGCCATCTCTACGCGCTCTCGCACAATCGAGATCCGCGCCCCGTCCGCGCCTATCGTGGCCGCAGTTCGATGGGTGCTCAGCATGCGCTTGGTCGCGGATCCCATTCCCGCGCAGAACTCGATGCGTCGTTGATGTCCCTTGTCGACCGTGTCAGTCGACGCATGCGTTCGGCGCAGCGGACGGGGCGCACGGTCACGCTCCGGCTTCGCTTCGCGGATTTCACGCGGGCAACTCGATCTCACACGCTGCGCCGGTCCACCGCCGACACAGCGGAATTGCTGAACGCCTCGATGGTGCTGCTGGACGAAGCGATACCGATGATCGCGGACAAGGGCATCACGTTGATCGGTGTCGCTGTCTCCAACCTGGATCGGGACGGCGCCGAACAACTCGAATTGCCCTTCGACGGTCCAGGATTCGCGGGTCCGGACACTGCCGCCCTCGACTCGGCGATGGACAGCGTCCGGAAGAAGTTCGGCTCGGCGGCTCTCACGAGGGGAGTGCTCCTGGGACGCGATCCGGACCTGTCGGTGCCGCTACTGCCGGACTAGGTGAGGTTTTCTCTCAGAGTCGCTCCCTCGTATTCGTGTCGGAACAACCCACGCGCCTGCAGCACCGGAATCACGTGATCGACAAAATCTTCCAGGCCCTGCGGATAGGTCGGCGGCATCAGATTGAAACCGTCGGCACCGCGGCCGTCCAACCAGGATTCCATCTCGTCGGCAATCGACTCCGGTGTGCCGATCATCGTTGCGTGACCACCACCCGCAGCGAGCGTCCCGAGGAGTTCCCGCACAGTCGGTGCGTCCTTCTCGACGATCCGCAGAATAGTTGCGTAGCGTCCTTGCGGCCCGCTGAATGCTTCGAGTGGAGGCAACGGGGGCACGGGCCCGTCGAGATCCCAGTCCTCGCAATCCTGTCCGGTGAACAACGAGAGTTGGCGTATCGACTGTTCGGTGGGCAGCAGGCGATCAAGTTCGGCCTTCTTGGCCCGTGCCTCGGCGACAGTACTTCCGACGTAGGTGACCAGCCCCGGCATGACGGCGACCGAGTTCGAATCCCGGCCGGCGCGCTCGATTCTCGACTTCACGTCCGCGTAGTAGCTCTGCGCGCTGGGTAGGTCGTAGGCAACCGAATAGATCGCCTCGGCGCGCTGCGCAGCCAGATCGCGACCCTGCTCGGACGCCCCGGCCTGAAACAAAACCGGTCTGCCCTGCGGGGATCGAGGAACCGTCAACGGGCCGTCGACACGAAAATGCTTGCCGTCGTGATCGATGCGAGAAATCTTGCCTGCGTCGGCAAAACGTCCCGCCCGGTCGAGGATCAGCGCGTCTTCCGACCACGAATCCCACAATGCGAGGGCCACTTCGACAAATTCGTCGGCTCGTTCATATCGGGATGCGTGATCGGGCATCGCCTCGAGTCCGTGGTTGCGCGCCTCCTGGTCGAACATCGAGGTCACGACGTTCCATCCGGCCCGTCCGCCGCTGATGTGGTCGAGCGATGCCAAAAGTCGTGCCGCGTGGAATGGCGTGTAAAAGGTCGTGGAGATGGTGGTGACCAGGCCGACGTTCGCCGTCGCTCGTGCCATGGCAGTCAACGCGGTGATCGGTTCGAGAAACCACGACGCACCAGACTCGGGTTCTCGAACACTGTGACCGTCAGCGAAGAAAACGGCGTCCAGCTTGCCGCGTTCGGCGATCTGGGCGAGCGACTCGTAATACGTGATGTCGCCGAGACTTTCGACCGGTGAGTCGCGGTGTCGCCACGCCGCACTGTGATGCCCGCAACCGAGCAGGAACGCACCTATCCGTAGCTGTGCGCCCATCAGTTCTTGACGAGTCCGCCGTCGACAACCAGATTCTGGCCGGTCACGGCCCGCGACCATGGGGAGGCGAAAAAGAGTGCAGCGTCGGCAAATTCGTCCGGCGTCGTGACTCGGCGCAGGGGAGTGCTTGCCGCGATCATGTCGAACACGGCTTCCGGTGTCGCGGCACTCGCATCGGTGGTGCGGAGCAAGCCGCCGGAGACCATGTTGACTGTGATCCCGTCCGGACCGAGGTCGGCGGACAGCGTCCGTGTCAGTGCCAACAGTGCGGCCTTGGCAGCGGTGTAGTCGTGGTAAGGAACTACCGGATTCTGGACCAGATTGGTTCCGACAGTGATGATTCGGCCGAAGCCGAGTTCGCGCATGCCTGGTAGCGCTGCCTGGGTGGTATTGAGTGTTCCGGCAACAGCTCCGCGTAGTTGAGAGTCGAAGTCGGCCCAGGTGATCGTGTCCGCGTTCGGCCGGGCATTGCCGTTGAACGAGAAGTCGACCAGTGCATTGTCGACCACGGTCGAGATCGGTGCGTCGAATCTCTCGCGTGCAGCGGAGAACAACTGGTCGACGGAACTGCGGTCCGTCACGTCCGCCTGGACTGCGAAGGTGCGATCCTCACCCAGTTCGGCGACCAGGGCCTCGGCGGCATCGCGGCTCTTGTTGTAGTTCACGATTACGCGGGCGCCCGAGCGGGAGAATGCTCGGCTCAGTGCGGCGCCGAGCCCGCGGGCGCCACCGGTGATCAGAACGATCTGCTCGTCGAGGTTCAATGCGCGCTGAAATTGCTGTTCGGTCATGTCGACATCCCTCCGCCAGTGCTAACTGGTCAGGTTCATCGGGTCTGATCTCAGCCGACTTTTTCGGCACCCCGTGTCACCGTCCATCAGACCACGTGAGGTGAATCGTCCCGAACGCCGGGTGCGTAGTAACGGCCGGCGCGATGAGTTTTCGATCGCTCGGGAGTCGTAATTGCAAGCGAAGTGGCAACCGGCCGCTCGCCTTCGCCCCAGGAGACTCCGATGACCACCCAGCCCGTCCACAACGAAACTGTTTCCGGTAACGCCACGACGACGACACCTTCGGCCACGGCTCGCAAGGTCGGATACGTCCTGAGTGGGCTGTTCGTCGTTTTCATGCTCTTCGACGGCATCATTCACATTCTCAACCTTCAGACCGTCAAGGACGCCTCCGCCGAACTTGGGTTGCCGGACTCGCTGGCATTGACGGCCGGGGTGGTGCAACTGATCTGCCTTGCGCTGTACGTGATTCCGCGAACGTCGATACTCGGCGCGATTCTGCTCACCGGTTACCTGGGCGGAGCCGTGTTGACCAACCTTCGAGCGGAACAGCCTCTGCTGAGCACGACATTGTTTGCCGTCTACACCGGAATCGTCATGTGGGCGGGTCTGTATCTCCGAGACGAGAAGGTTCGCGAGATCATCCCGGTGCGGCGGGCGTGAAATCAGGCCCCTGAAGGGGTTGCGTGGGACGCGGTGTCCCATTATGTTTGACCTCATTCAAGTCCGTCGACTCCAATCGACGGACTGGCCGTGAGGAGACACCGATGGCTCGGTCAGCGTCGATCGAAGTGGAAAAGCCGTACCGCCAGGTACTGCAGACTTTGTCCGAGGGCTCAGTTGCCCGCAGTTTCGATCCCTATCTCGACATCGACTGGGATTCACCAGAGTTCGCGATCGATCCGCATGATCCGAGGTGGGTGCTCTCATCCGTGTCGGATCCGCTCGGAGCGACGCAGTGGTACCAGGACCAGTCGTTGGAGCGTCGAATCGCCATGGGAATGTGGCGTCAGGCGAATGTGACCAAGGTGGGTTCGGCATTCGAGAGCATCTTGATCCGGGGAATGCTGCAATACATCATGGCGCTCCCCAACCAGTCGCCTGAGTTCCGGTACTGCCTGCATGAGATGACCGAAGAGTGCAATCACATCCAGATGTTCCAAGAGCTCGTCAATCGTATGGACATCGACGTACCGGGTATGCGTCCGATGTTCCGGCGGCTGTCGCCGATCATCGGAGTGCTGGGAGCAAAGTTCCCGGTCATCTTCTTCATCGGCATTCTGGCTGGTGAAGAACCGATCGACCACTTCCAGAAGGATCTCATCCGCGAGGGTAAGGACACGCCGCCGGCGATGCTCCGCACCATGGAGATTCACATCGCCGAAGAAGCGAGACACATCTCGTTTGCTCACGAGTTCCTGCGCAATCACGTCCCCAGACTCAGTCGTACGAGTCGAGCCATCACATCGGTCGCCTTCCCCGGCACGATGCGTTGGCTTGCGGGCGAAATCATGTCACCGCCAAAGGAATTCGCCGAAGAATTCGGAATCCCGGACGAGGTGATGAAGAGCGCCTTCTGGGGGAGCCCACATTCACGCCGCATCCTGGGTAACTACTTCGGTGAAATGCGAGCCCTGGCAGACGAACTCGGATTGATGAATCCGGTTGCGAAGCGTGCGTGGCGAAAGCTGCGCATCGACGGCGACTACGCCCGCTACCGCGGCGAGCCGAAGCGTTCCGACAAGACCCGGATCTAGTCCGGCCGCGAAGTTCCTCCGTCGGAGGACACCAGCTCGGCTATGAGCGTGGACAATTCGACATGGGGATCGATCTGTAGCCCGCTCGAGCGGGCAACGCCGTCGAACATGTACCAGGTGTATTTCGCGAGGTCGGCGACGATCTCTTCGCGGCTCGGTTTCGGATCGGTGCTTCGGACCCAGTGGGTGAGCGTGCCCTCGACCATTGTCACCACTGCGAACGGTAGTGAATCGAAGGGTGAGGAGTCGATCCCCACGGATCGACCGACTTCGGTGATAGTGGTGCGGGCCGAGTCGGCGATTGTCGCCTTCAGGCTGCTGATCGCGTCGATGCTCTCGTCGTCGTAGTCGGTGGGGCCGGTACCCATGAACTCGTGAATCCGTGGATGCTCGGTGATCCACTCGGCGACGGCGCTGATGGTTCGGGTCAGGATCTGGTCGAGAGTGCCTACCGAAATGCTCATCGACGCATCCAGGGCCGCCGCAAATTGGCCGAGCACAAACGCTCGGACTCGTCGATCGAGGTCGTCTCGGCCGCTGAATTGTCGGTACACCACCGACTTGGCGAGGCCGGCACGGTCGGCGATCTGCTGGACGGACACCTCGGCACCTGCCGCGCGCTCTTCGATCAGTTCGACAGCCGAGGTGAGTATCCGTTTCTGACGCTCGGAGTTGTGTCGCTCCCACCGCGCTTCGCGACCGGTCAACTCTGTAGTGACAGGTTGCGCAATTGCGTCGCTCGGCATCGGGCCAGTCTATCCGGACGGACCCGCCGTATTTCCGACTTGTCATCGGGCGCGGCATCGGGATCGCTCGTCGGTACAACGTGGGACACTGGTCGAGTGAGGTTGTATCGAGACACGGCGGTGGTGCTGCGCCTGCACAAACTGGGCGAAGCCGACCACATCGTCACGTTGCTCACCCGTCAGTTCGGGTTGGTACGTGCCGTGGCCAAGGGTGTCCGCCGGACGACCTCCAAATTCGGTGCCAGACTCGAACCGTTTGCTCACATCGACGTGCAATTACTTCCGGGCAAGAATCTCGACATCATCACTCAGGTGCAGACGGTCGATGCCTTCGCCACTGACATCGTCGACGACTACAGCCGGTACACCACGGCCTGCGCCGTACTCGAAACTGCCGAGCGGTTGGCCGGCGAGGAACGCGCGCCGGCCCCGCAGCTTCAGCGATTGACGGTGGGAGCACTGCGTGCGATCGCCGAGCAGGCGCGGCCGGTCGAGTTCGTGCTCGACGCGTTCTTGTTGCGAGCCATGGGCTATGCGGGTTGGGCGCCTGCCCTCGAAGAGTGCGCCCGCTGCAGCGCTCCGGGACCGCACCGTGCATTTCATGTCGCCGCAGGCGGAGCCGTCTGTACCTACTGCCGCCCGGCGGGTGCTGCGACGCCGTCGCCCGGAGTGCTCGGCTTGATGGAAGCCCTGCTCCGAGGGGAGTGGGAGGGCACCGATTCGGCGCCCGCGACGCTGCGGACGCAAGCCAGCGGACTGGTCGCGGCACACCTGCAGTGGCATCTCGAGCGTCAATTGCGGACGTTGCCGCTGATCGAGCGTTCGAGGCCGCATGCAGCCGTCGAGGTCGACTTGCCCGTGAGGCAGGATGGAACCCGTGATTCGACGACGCGAACCGCGAACTCCGCTTGATCCTGCTGCTGAACGGGTGATCCGGCCACCGGACCCACATCCGTCCGGGGCGACCCCGCCGATCCTGCAAACCGAACTCATCCCGCGCCACGTCGCGTTGGTGATGGACGGCAACGGACGGTGGGCGCAGGAGCGCGGTCTGCCGCGAACCGCCGGGCACGAACGCGGTGAAGCTGTCCTGATGGATACCGTCTGCGGTTGCATCGAGATGGGTGTCGAGTGGCTCTCCGCCTACGCCTTCTCCACCGAGAACTGGAAGCGCAGTCCCGACGAGGTTCGATTCCTGATGGGCTTCAACCGTGACGTCATCCGCCGCCGACGCGACGAGATGAACGAAATGGGTGTGCGTGTTCGCTGGGCCGGTCGTAAGCCGCGCCTGTGGGCCAGTGTGATCAAGGAACTCGAGATCGCCGAAGAACTGACCAAGAACAACACAGTCATGAACTTGACCATGTGTGTGAATTACGGCGGGCGGGCTGAAATTGCCGATGCGGTAAAGGAAATCGCGAAGCGTGTCGCGGCCGGTGAGATCAATCCGGACAAGATCACCGAGGCGACGGTTGCCAAGTACCTCGACGAGCCCGACATGCCCGACGTCGATCTCTTCCTGCGTCCGTCGGGGGAACAGCGGACGTCCAATTTCTTGATCTGGCAATCCGCCTACGCCGAAATGGTGTACCAGGAGAAGCTGTTTCCCGATTTCGACCGCCGCGATCTCTGGGCCGCCTGCGTCGAATACGCCTCACGCGACCGTAGATTCGGTGGCGTCAAATGACAGGGGAGAACATGACCGACACCACCGACCAAGCAGCCCGCCTACAAGAACGCGCGGCCGCCTCGCTGGCGCATTTCGTGACGGTCGATGTGGCTGCGGACGGCTCGCTTGGTTTCCAGTACTCCGGCGCGCTGTGCTCGATCCAGGCGATGAATTTGTCCGAGGGTCTGGACGTGCTGTCCATGACGTGTGTCCTCGCGTGGGACCGACCGGTCAGCGCGGCACTGCATCGCAAGGTGGCCGAGCGGAACCGGACCATCCAATTCGGTTCGATCGCGGTGTTCGGCCACGGCAGTCTGGCGGACGTGATCCTGCGATACACGTTCCCGGCGGCCGGACTGGACGACGAGGCACTGACCACGATGTTGCTACTCGCGCTGACCGGCGCCGATACCGCGCGTCAGGGTTTGATTCCCTGACGCTGTCAGCTGGCGGCGCAGTCGCGGCAGGTGCCGAAGATCTCGACGGTGTGACTCACTTCGGTGAAACCGTTGTCCTCGGCGATGGTCTGTGACCACTGCTCGACCGTCGGGCCCTCGACCTCGACGGTGAATCCGCAGTTGCGGCACACCAGGTGATGGTGGTGTCCGGAGGAGCAGCGTCGGTAGACGGACTCACCTGTGTCGGTGCGCAGGACGTCGATGGTTCCGGCGTCGGACAGTGCCTGCAGCGTGCGGTAGACGGTGGTCAGGCCGATGCCTTCACCGCGCTTGCGCAGTTCGTCGTGCAGTTCCTGTGCCGACTTGAATTCGTCGATGTCGTCGAGCAGAGCGGAGATGGCGCTGCGCTGTTTCGTGGAACGAACGCCGACGGTGGCCGGTCCACGTTTCGAGGTCGTACTGCCCGGGGTGTTCATGCGGTGGAATCTCATCCTTCTTCGGCGTGGGCGACAGCGTCGACGACGATGTGTGCGAGGTGATCGTCGACGAGTCGATAGAGAACTTCTCGTCCGTTGCGTTCGCCGCGGACGACGCCCGCTGCTTTGAGAACGCGCAAATGCTGGCTGATGAGTGGCTGAGTGACACCGAGAGCGCCGACGAGTTCGTGAACGCAGCGCTCCGACTCGTGGAGCTGAAGCACGATCGCGATGCGAACGGGTGCAGCCAGCGCCCGCAGAATTTCGCCGGCGGCCGCCAAAGTTTCCTTGGGCGGCACGGGCGCGGGCGGTGCGGCTTCGAACGGGTCGTGCGTGTGTCCGAGGTCGGAATGATCATGGCTTTTGTGGAGATCGCCGGTATCCGCAATGCTCACAGCGAGGCTCCTTCGAGGGGTAGATCATGATGTCCGGGCATAGCCATCTCACCACATTATTGCAAATCACTTTCATTTTGATATGCACAAGTATGCATGTCAACCTTGGACGGAAGTGCGTGGCAGCCGCCAGATAGGCTGATGGTGCGAAAAGCGCACGAAAATCATGCATCTATTACCCAGATGGAGAGCAATCGAGTGGCACCCAAGTCCAAGATCGAAGCCGTTGTCAATCTCGCCAAGCGGCGAGGCCTGGTCTACCCGTGCGGTGAGATCTACGGCGGTACCAAGTCCGCATGGGACTACGGCCCATTGGGTGTCGAGCTCAAGGAGAACATCAAGCGGCAGTGGTGGCGCAACATGGTCACCAGCCGCGAGGACGTCGTCGGCCTCGACTCCTCGGTGATCCTGCCCCGCGAGGTGTGGGTTGCATCCGGTCACGTCGGTGTCTTCAACGACCCGCTCGTCGAGTGCCTCAACTGTCACAAGCGTCACCGTCAGGATCACCTGCAGGAGGCGTACGCGGAGAAGAAGAAGCTCGACAACCCGGACGACGTCTCGATGGATGTCATCGGTTGCCCCGATTGCGGCACCGTCGGCCAGTGGACCGAGCCGCGCGACTTCAACATGATGCTCAAGACGTACCTCGGCCCTGTCGAGAGTGAAGAGGGCATGCACTACCTGCGCCCCGAGACCGCACAGGGCATCTTCGTGAACTTCGCCAACGTGCTGACCACCTCGCGTAAGAAGCCGCCGTTCGGCATCGGTCAGATCGGCAAGAGCTTCCGTAACGAGATCACCCCGGGCAACTTCATCTTCCGCACTCGCGAGTTCGAGCAGATGGAGATGGAATTCTTCGTCAAGCCGGGCGAGGACGAGCAGTGGCATCAGTACTGGATCGACTACCGCCTGGCCTGGTACACCGGCCTCGGCATCAACAAGGACAACCTGCGGCTGTACGAGCATGCGCCGGAAAAGCTTTCGCACTACTCGAAGGGCACGACCGACATCGAGTACCGCTTCCACTTCCAGGGCAGCGAATGGGGCGAGCTCGAAGGTATCGCGAACCGTACCGACTTCGATCTCTCGACGCACTCCAAGCACTCGGGCACCGAGCTGAACTACTACGACCAGACGACGGGCGAGCGGTACACGCCGTACGTCATCGAGCCGGCGGCAGGTCTCACGCGTTCGCTGATGGCCTTCCTGGTCGACGCGTACACCGAGGACGAGGCACCCAACTCCAAGGGCGGCGTCGACAAGCGCACGGTGCTGCGACTGGATCGTCGACTCGCTCCCGTCAAGGCCGCAGTGCTGCCGCTCTCGCGCAATGCGGATCTGACGCCGAAGGCAAAAGATCTTGCGGCGCAGTTGCGTCAGAACTGGAACGTCGAGTTCGACGACGCCGGTGCCATCGGTCGTCGTTACCGTCGCCAGGACGAGATCGGCACACCGTTCTGCATCACGGTCGACTTCGACACTCTCGAAGATCAGGCTGTGACGGTGCGTGAGCGTGACTCCATGGCGCAGGAACGCGTCGCCCTCGATCAGGTGGAAAGCTACCTGGCTGCACGGCTGATCGGTTCCTGATTCGTTCGAAGCTGACGGGCGGTTCTTCTCATTCGAGAAGGACCGCCCGTTTTCTCTATCCTTGACGGATCTTCAGGCGCAGGATCGAAGCTATGAGAAAACTCAGCGTGACCAACAGCGTGACTCTCGACGGTGTCATGCAGGCACCTGGTGGGCCGGACGAAGACCGTCGTGGCGGATTCGAGCACGGTGGATGGGCGGCACCCTTCAACGATTCCGTCATGGCACAGAAAATGGGGGAGGGGATGGCGAAGAAATCAGAGTTGCTCTTCGGACGCCGAACCTATGAGAACTTCGCCTCGTACTGGCCGTTTCAGACGGACAATCCGTTTACCGAGGTGCTCGACAACACGCAGAAGTACGTAGCGTCAAGGACTTTGGGTGAACCGCTGCCGTGGAAGAACTCGACTGTGTTGAAAGGCGATGCCGCCGACGCGGTCGCCGCGCTGAAGGAAAGCGATGGCCCGGATCTGGTGATTCTGGGCAGTGGCGACTTGATCACGTCATTGGCCGAACGGCGTCTCGTCGACACCTACACTCTGCTGATTCATCCGCTGGTTCTCGGAACCGGGCGCAGATTGTTCCCCGACGGTGCTGCGCTCGCTCAGTTCACCCTCACCGAAAGTGTTCCTACGACAACAGGCGTCATCATCGCGACGTATCAGGTGAGTTGAATACATCAGGGAACTCGCCGAAATGCTGCTTCTGCCAACGCTGGGTTCTGACGGCTTGCACACTGGTCGGCGTGACCCAGGGCGGATAGACCCGGATAGCGCGCTTGCCGCCCGAGAAGTTCGTCGACACGATGTCGTGTTCGACGAGGGTTTCGGTGGGAAAGACGAAGTGACCCAGATGTTCTTCGTCGTAGACCTTCACCACAAACAGCGCGACGCCGTCGCTGGTGTCGAAGGGGCGGATGGGCCCGGCCTCGGAACGGCGCCACAGCGTGACGAACTGACCGAGCTTGGTCGGCGTCGTCTTGGCGGTTCGATAGACGGAGGGAAGGCCGTTGACGGTCAGCGTGTGAGCGCTGTATTCAGCACCCTCGGACTCGGGAATCGGTGTGGACCAGGTAAATCCGTCGGCGTTCATCGGCAACGATGATTCCACGGACCACCGACAGCCTTCGTGGCGAAGGCTGTCGGTTGTAGACGCACTTCAGGCCGTAGGTACCTTGTCGAGAAACCCGAGGACAAGCGTCACCCGGCCGTCGTCGTCGCGTTCGAGTACGTCGAACCCGTCGATCAGTGACTCGGCCCCCGCCGGGCCGAGAGCCCAACCGAATCGAGCCTGTCGGTGGTGCGCGTCCACCGGCCCGATGAGGGTGAAGTGCATGCCCGGAAATTGTTGCTGCACAGCGTTGATCATCGCGTCGATCTGATCGTGTCCGGTGACGTCCGCGAGCGGATCGGTGTAGCGGCCGCCGGGTGCGAACAATTGCTCGATCCGTGCTCTACGGGCGGTGGTATCTGTTTCGTTCCACATGTCGATATAGGCGTCGGCGATTGCGTCGAAGTCGCTCATGGTCGCTCCCTTGATCAGTTCCGGTGGTGAACATCCGGCGGTCTCGCCGGCTGAGACCACTGTTCCTCCGAAACTGCTTCGGGTCGATTACCTCCGAGGTCATGGTCTCGGCTACCTCGGGTCGCTAACTTGAAAGAATGACCTTCGAGACGATGGACGTTGGCACCGAACTCAAGCGGTGGCGGGAGCGGCGAAGGCTCACTCAGTTGGGTCTCTCGGCAGCGGCAGGAGTGTCGACCAGGCACCTGAGCTTCATGGAAACCGGCCGCTCCAAACCCAGCCGGGACATGATCCTTCACCTGTCCGAATGTCTGGATGTTCCTCTACGACAACAGAACACGCTTCTGCTGGCAAGTGGCCACTCACCGGAGTACTCGCAAAAATCGTTGGCGGAAGCGCCGATGTCAGCGGTGAGCGAGGCCATCGATCGCATCATCGACGCGCATGACCCTTATCCGGCCGTGGTGGTCGATCAGCAATGGGAGATGATCGCCGGGAACCAGGCCGTGAGAATCCTGACCGAGGGCGCCGCTGAATTCCTCCTGGAACCACCGGTGAACGTATTGCGTTTGAGCTTGCATCCCGAGGGCATGGCGCCGCGGATCGTGAACCTCGCGCAGTGGCGGACCCACCTGCTCGCCAGGTTGGCGCGGGAAGTGGAGGTCAGTGCGGATGCGCAGTTGGCGTCGTTGCTCGACGAGTTGCGCACCTATCCGAGCGGCGGAGACTGGCACGACGACCGCGCGAATTCCCTGCTGGTTCCGTTGCGCGTACGCGCGGGCGATACCGAATTGGCGATGTTCAGCACCACCACCGTGTTCGGTACGCCGCGCGACGTCACGCTTGCAGAGATCGCGATTGAGTCGTTCTACCCGTCGGACACGCAGACCGCCGATTATTTTCGATCAGCCGCGCAGGTCAGAGAGACTTCTTGCCGAACTTGAGCTTCCACGGCACCAGAGCGGACTCCAACTGAACCGAGAGGCTCATCTTGGAGACACCTTCGGTGCGTTCCTCGAAGCGGATTGGCGTTTCGGCGATCTTCATGCCGCGCTGAACAACTCGGTAGTTCATCTCGACCTGGAACGCGTAGCCGTTGCTCTGCACCGATTCGACGTCGATGTCGCGCAAGGTCTTTGCATGCCACGCCTTGAAGCCTGCAGTTGCATCCTTGACGTGCAGTCGCAGAATAGCGTTGACGTAGAAGTTCGCCCAGGCGGACAAAGCCTTGCGATGCCACGGCCAGTCGCCGGCAACTGCGCCACCCTCGACGTAACGGGAGCCGAGAACGACTGCCGCATCGGTCGTGGTGAGGATCTCGATCATGGCGGGGATCGCTTCGGACGGATGGGAGAGATCCGCGTCCATCTGAATGACGATGTCGGCGTTCTCCGCCAGAGCCCGGCTCATGCCCGCGACGTAAGCACGGCCGAGTCCGTCCTTGACCGTGCGGTGAAGCACTCCGACCGGGATGGGTCCATCGATACCCAACTTGTCCGCAACCTCGCCCGTGCCATCGGGGGAGTTGTCATCCACCACGAGGACGTGCAGGTTCGGGATCTTCAACGCGGCGAGGCGATCGACAAGCTTTGGCAGGTTCTCACGCTCGTTGTATGTAGGTACAACGACGGTTATCTGCGGGGCGACGCTTTCCATAACACCTTCGTATGATCTGTGATCCCGACTTGCCGGATGAAGCGTACGACGAGTGCGGTCGTGAACAAAGTAGGGATTTTACTACCTCGACGGGATCCGTCAGAACCGGCCGCCGCCGCCTCGACTGGTTCGGCCGCCGCCACCACCGCCGAAACCACCGCCGCCGCCACCGCGACCGGAGCGTCCGCTGCTGCTCGGTCCGCCGTACGAGCGGGGCCCGCCGCCACCTCGCAGAATGCTGTTGATCAGGATGCCGCCGAGGATCGCTCCCGTCGCATCGCCGCCGCCACCGCGGGGTCGTTGGTTTGCTTCCCAGGTGTTGACGTCGTTCTGCGCGGCGCGAAGTGAGTGCGTCGCCAAGGTTGTCGCGGCCTGGGCGTGTTGCAGTGCCTTCGACGGATCCGAAGCCTGCAATTGCTGGGCCGCCTGCAGGTGCCGCTGAGCCTCCGCGTAGCGAGTGCGCGCCTCCGCCCCGATCGCGCCGCGCCTGGTTCCGAGGAAGTCGCCTGCAGCGGTCACCTGAGCCTGTGCGGCCAGAATGTCCTGGGCGAGGCGCTGCTGTGCACGTTCGAGCTGCTGCTTCTGCTCCTGAGCGTCGGCAAGCAGTGCGTCGAGTTGGGCGTCGGCCGCGACGATCTGGTTGAAGGCTGTCAGCGGATCGCTGTCCTTCGACGTCTGAGCATTCGCCAACGCTGCCTGGGCTGCGGCCTTCGCGTCCGCCAACTTCTGCCCGCCCTGCGCCAGGTAAGCGTCCGCAGCAGTGATGCCCTGCTGGACGTCGTCCATCGCGGACGGAAGAGTCGCGATGGCGTTTCGGATGTCGTCGGCGGCGTGATCGACGCCGTCGAGTAGTTTGCGTGCCTGATCGAGAGCCGCTTCGGCAGTGCGAATCGCGGTGACGGCAGCGCCTTGCTTACCAGCCGGCAGCGCGGTGGCATCGCGGCCTTCCTCGATCGACTTCTCGGCGAGCGTCAGGCGTTCGCTGGCCATGGTGACGTTGTTCACGACAGATGCCAGCGTCGGCGCGGGGAACTGATCCTTCAATTTGGTCAGAATCGCCTCGGATTCGGGCAAGCGCACGCTGAGAGAAACAACACTCTGCGTCAACGCATCGAGACGTGCGGGGGCGTTGATGAGAAGGTCGCGAAGCCCGTCGAACTCCTCGACGCGAGCTTCGAGTTCTTGGTCGGCTCGACCGCACGAGGAAATGATGTCGATCAGCATCTGGCGGCGTTGATCGGGAGTTTCCGGGATGGCGTCGTCGAGTCGCTGCCTGATCGCGAAGGCTTCGGCGAGGGTGGCCTTGGCCTTGTCGAATGCTGCCGAGAAGGGTGCGACGGCGGAATCTCCGAACTCGCTGCGGGCCAGATCGAGCTCCTCCTGGCTGCCGGCGATCGCGTTGTCCGTCTCGACGAGGATCTCCTTCGCGCGTTCGTCGAGCGTCGGCAGCGGGAGTGCGTTGAGGCTGGCGATGTCGTCGGGGGAGATGTTCTTCGCGGCTTCGACGCTTGCCTTGTTCTTGTCGTTCTTGCGCTTACGTGAGTACAGGACCACGCCGCCCGTCCCGACCACCACAGCGCCGCCCGCGATGAGGAGTGTTCCGACTCCCATTCCGCCGCTCGTGTTGTTCGCGTCGCCGAGTGCTCCAGCTGCGGCAATTGCCGCGCCGGTCCAATCATCCTCGGCAAGAGCCGGTTCCACCGCGTCGGAATTGATCGATTCGATGTCGGAATCCGTGATGTTGCTCAGCTCAGCGGGGACGTCGAGGTAGTAAGCACGCTCCGCCGTGGCAACTGCAAGCAGGACGGACTTGGTACTCAGCGTCGACTTCGTGGCTGTCTGCTGTGCCCACGCCTGGCCACCCAGGTTGTTGAAATCGGGGACGAACGCGACCCACAGATCGATCTGGTGGTCCTCGCTGAGTTGATCGATCGCGGCTTGTATGTCGCTGCGTTGCCCGGCGTCGAGAACCCCGGAGGTGTCGGTGATGTGATTCGGCAACACCATCGGGGCGTCTGCCGAGGCGAGCGCAGGACTGAAGACGAGCGCCAGCAAAGCGAAAATCGCAGCGACGGCGGCGGCGCTTCCCCGACGGCGAACGGGTCGGGTGATTGTCCGACTCTGCTCTACCGAGGACAACTGCGAGAAGTGTGGTGCGAGGGCCATGACGCAAATCTATCCGTTGTGGCGCGTCGGCATCGGAGGTGATCGCCGCGAACTGGCAGAATTGCGGGAGTGAAACCTGCTTTCGGTAACCGCCCCCACGACCCATCACCCTCACGGGCGGGCGGCTTCGGGGCAGGATTGGCTCGCTGGACGCGCCGACTGATCGCCGGTGCCGTGTTGATGGCCGTGGTTCTGGTCGGGGGTACTGCGTTCCGGGTGTGGCAGGTGGCGCGCATCGACGACACGCGGCCGGCCGACGCGATAGTCGTTCTGGGCGCGGCTCAGTATTCCGGCACTCCGTCGTCCGTCTTCGAGGCCCGACTCGAGCAGGCGTACAAGCTGTACAAGCGCGGAGTGGCGCCGCAGATCATCACCGTCGGCGGTAAACAAGAAGGTGACGAGTACACCGAAGCGGCGTCGGGAAAGATGTATCTGACCGATCGCGGAATTCCGTCGAGTGCGATCACCGCAGTGGAGACCGGTTCGGACACACTTCTCAGTATCGACGCGGTGAGCGCCGAGATGTCCTCGCAGGGAATCAATTCCGCTGTCCTGGTCAGTGACCCGTGGCACTCCTTGCGAACGCGGACGATGGCCCGCGACACTGGACTCCAGGCGTGGACCGCACCTACTCGTCAGGGCCCGGCTGTCTTCACCCGCGAATCCCAGTTGCACGGAATCGCTCGCGAAACCGGCGCGCTGCTCTGGTATCAGCTCACGCACTTCTCGGCAGACTTCCCCTACACGGCAGGGCAATAGAGACCATGACAGCTCACACCACCTACGGAGGCGGCACCTACTCCGAACACGACCTCGAACGTCGTGTCGTCGAGGCGCCGAAGCGTGCGGGGTTGCCGGGTTCGCAGATCGCAGCGGCGCAGCATCGTTCGGACTTCTCGCGAGATCGGGCGCGTGTCCAACACTCCGCGGCTTTGCGGCGCTTGGCCGACAAGACCCAGGTTGTCGGCCCGCGCGACGGTGACACACCTCGTACGCGGTTGACGCACTCGATAGAGGTCGCACAGATCGGGCGAGGGATCGCCGACGGACTCGGTTGCGATCCGGACCTGGTGGACCTCGCCGGTCTCGCGCACGACATCGGGCACCCGCCGTACGGTCACAACGGCGAGAAGGCCCTGGACGAAGTCGCCAAGGACTGCGGAGGTTTCGAGGGCAACGCGCAGAATCTGCGGATATTGACCAGCCTCGAACCCAAGATCCTGCGCCCCGACGGTCTGAGTGCCGGCCTCAATCTCACCAGGGCATCACTCGACGCAGCCATCAAGTACCCCTGGACACGGCCGCAGCCCGGCGCGAAGTTCGGGGCATACGACGACGACGCAGAGGTGCTCGCCTGGGTTCGAGAGGGGGCGCCCGAGCGTCGGCAATGCCTGGAAGCTCAGGTCATGGACTGGGCCGACGACATCGCGTATTCCGTGCACGACGTGGAGGACGGGGTGATCGCAGGCCGTATCGACCTTCGCTCGCTTGCCGATCCGTCCGAGCAGCGCGCACTGGCAGAACTGGGGGCCTCCGAGTTTCGGGGATTGGTAGTCGACGATCTGATCGACGCCGCTCAACGGTTGTCCGAACTCCCCGTCGTACGCGGGGTCGGAAGTTTCGACGGCACACTCGGAAGTTCCGTCGCGTTGAAGAATCTCACGAGTGAATTGGTGGGTCGCTTCGCTACCGCGGCGATCGCCAGCACCCGGCTGACACACGGTGACCGACCCCTCTCGCGGTATCAAGCCGACCTCGACATACCCGAGGCCGTCGCATCCGAGGTGGCGTTGCTCAAGACCGTGGCGCTGTACTACGTGATGTCCGACGCCGGACACAAGGCGCGTCAGGATCGGCAGCGTGATCGTGTTCATCGCGTCGCGGAATGGCTGCTGGCGACTGCGCCGGCCGGGCTCGATCCGATCCTGCTGCCCGCGTGGGAACGCGCCGCGGACGACGGTGCTCGGGTCCGGGTAGTGGTGGATCAGATCGCGTCGTACACGGAGAGTCGGCTGGAACGGGTGGACAAAGCGAGCCTGGGCGCGCAGGCCAGCTGGGGCTGAGCCGCTTACGCCTTCAGCAGGTCATCCGCGTCGACGGGTCGGTAGTGGTATCGAGCCACTTGCCGTAAGCGTCGCCGCCTGCTGCGCGAACGTCCTTGCAGATCTTCGACTCGGTGTTCCCGGATTCGCGATACACCGTGTAGATCGCCGTCCCCGAATCGGAGACTTGACGCAGTGACGGGCAGGACTGGTCTGTGCGTAGGTATTTCGAGCCGGGGAACGCGTCGAGGTAGTTCTGGATCTCGCTGGCGTACGTTGCCGGATCGGTGGCATTGGCCAACACCACGATTCCGGTTCCTTTGCATGAGGGGACGGTGATCGGCTTGCTGACCCCGAGGTCGCCATTTCTCGCGCCCGGGTTCGACGCCCGGGTGGTCGTGGTCGCCTGCAGTCCGGCGGTGGGTAGCGGCTCGAGCTTCGGCGTTCTGGCCGGCTCCTGAGTGGGTGCCGGTGCCGACGTGTCGATGGAAGCTGCTGCAGTGGTGGGTGATTCGGGTCCCGAGTTCCCCCGCATCACCCAGGCCGCCGTGCCTCCTGCGGCCAGAACGAGTGCAACTCCAGCCGCACCGATCGCGATCGGGGCTCGGTTTCGCTTGGTCTTTGTCGCGATGTGCGTGTAGTTCCCGTGAGCGGGATTCGCCGTGGTGTAGATGGGCGGCGCGACGATCGTGGGGTGCAATTTGCCGGCGGCACCGGGGGTGTCGGTCGTCGAGAGGGCCTGCCGCGCTTGGAGTGCGAGCGCTCCCGTAGTCGGATAGCGGTGTGCGGGATCCTTTGCCATGCCGCGAGCCACGATGGCGTCAAAACCTTGCGGGAGCGATGGAACCGTCCGCGTGGGGCGTGGCGGCGGAGCGTTCAGGTGCGAATTGACCAGATGCTCGATGCTTGTGGTGTTGAAAGGTGTTGTTCCGGTAAGTGATTGGTAGAGGACACAAGCCAGGGAATAGACATCCGCTGCGGCCGTCGGCGTTTCGATTCCGAACCGCTCCGGCGCCATGTACGCATAGGAACCGACTGCGCTTCCCTCGGTGGTGATCTTCGTGTCCGTCTGTGAGTATGCGATTCCGAAGTCGACGAGGTAGGCGAAGCCGTTGTTCGTGAGAATGATGTTGTCTGGTTTGACGTCGCGATGGATGAGCCCGCGGGCATGTGCGGCGTCCAACGCCGAGGCGATTTGCGAGACGATGTCGACGGCTCGTATAGGCGTGAGTCGGCCGAATTCGGCCAACTCGGCGCGCAACGTATGACCTTCGACCAAACGCATGTCGATGAAGAGGACTCCGTCGATTTCGCCCCAGTCGTGTACCGGGATCACGTGCGGTTCGTTCAAGGCGGCGGTGGTGCGAGATTCTCGGCGGAAACGAGCTTGGAATGACGGGTCGGCCGCAAGTTCGCGATGGAGCAACTTGAGTGCGACCAGGCGATCCTTCGAGGTGTCGTACGCCTCGTACACTTCACCCATTCCGCCTCGGCCGAGGAGGCGACGCAACTCGTACACGCCGAATCGGGTTCCTGATCGCCCTTCGTGCGAGCTCGAGGCGTTTTCAGTCATCGTCGGTCCCATCGCTGCGGTGCAGAGTCGGCCATCAACATATCGTTGTCAGGAGGTGCCGGGGGACCGCCTAGACTGATGTACGTGGCGGGCCGAATTTCTGACAGAGACATCGCGGCCATTCGCGAACGCACTCGCATCGAGGACATCGTCGGTGAATACGTTTCACTCAAGCGTGCCGGTGGCGATTCGATCAAAGGTCTGTGTCCCTTTCACGACGAGAAGTCGCCGTCGTTCCACGTGCGACCCAACCACGGCCTCTACCACTGCTTCGGCTGCGGTGAGGGCGGGGACGTGTACTCGTTCCTGCAGAAGATGGATCACATCAGCTTTGTCGAGGCTGTCGAGCAGTTGGCGGATCGGCTCAGCTACACGATTTCGTACGAGGGTGGTGGGCCGTCTGTTCAGCGCGATCGCGGCACTCGTGCACGCTTGATCGCGGCAAACGCGGCGGCTCAGGAGTTCTACGCCGCTCGTCTGCGCGAACCCGATGCCCAGGCGGCTCGCGACTACCTCACCGAGAGAAACTTCGACGGTGCCGCAGCACTGCAGTTCGGGTGTGGATACGCGCCCGAAGGTTGGGACACTCTCACAAAACACTTGATGTCCAAGGGCTTCGAATTCAAGGAACTCGAAGCAGCCGGGCTGTCCAAAGAGGGGCGACGAGGTCCGATCGACCGGTTCCATCGCCGTCTTCTGTGGCCGATCCGCAGTGTCGCCGGTGACGTTATCGGCTTCGGTGCCCGCAAGCTCTTCGACGACGACACCATGCCGGGTAAGTACGTCAACACGCCGGAAACGATTCTCTACAAGAAGTCTCAGGTCCTGTTCGGCTTGGACCTCGCCAAGCGCGACATCGCCAAGGGACACCAGGCAGTAGTCGTCGAGGGCTACACCGACGTCATGGCGATGCACTTGGCCGGCGTCAAGACCGCCGTCGCTTCGTGTGGAACCGCCTTCGGTGAGGAGCACCTTGCGATGCTCCGCCGACTCCTGATGGACGACAGCTACTTTCGCGGTGAGATCATCTACACCTTCGACGGTGATGCCGCAGGGCAGGCCGCTGCGATGAAGGCGTTCGAGGGTGATCAGAAGATGGCCGGGCAGACGTTCGTCGCCGTCGCGCCCGACGGAATGGACCCGTGCGATCTGCGTCTGAAGTCTGGTGACGCCGCCGTTCGCGACCTCGTGGCACGGCGCACTCCGATGTTCGAGTTCGTGGTGAAGTCCATCCTCACCGAACACGATCTGGAGACCGCTGAAGGTCGCGTCGAGGCACTGCGTCGTACCGTCCCCGTCGTTGCGCAGATCAAGGAATCAACTCTGCGCGACAGCTACGCGAATCTGTTGTGCGGATGGGTCGGTTGGGACGATCTTCCGTCGGTTCGACGACGCGTGCGTGACGAAGCTCGCAAACGGGCGTCGACGCGCGGATCTTCGCCGGCGCCCAAGCGTCGTCAGGTTGTCGAGGCACCTGCCGCCGATGCGCTTGCGCTGCCGATCGGAATCTCCAGGCCCCGGCCCAACGATCCGGCGCTCTCGACGCAGCGAGCTGTCCTCAAGGCCGCATTGCAGCACCCTGGCATCGCCGGCAGTGTCTTCGACTCGTTGCCGCCCGAGACATTCACCCACCCCGCCTACGTTGTCATCAGACAGGCAATGGCTGACGCCGGCGGAACGAGCAAGGGGCTCGGCGGCGCCGAGTGGATCGAAGTCGTCACCAAGGGCGTCGAAGACATGACGGTGGCCTCGGTTGTATCTGAGCTGGCCGTCGAACCGATGCCGTGCGACGAAGACACGGTTCCGCGCTACATCAACGGAGTGCTCGCACGACTGCAGGAAGCGTGGGTGGGCGAGCAGGTTGCCGACCTCAAATCCAAGCTTCAGCGCGTTTCACCTGCTGCCGCCCCCGAGGAGTACAACTCACTGTTCGGAGATCTCGTGGCGCTGGAGCAGTATCGCCGACAGCTGCGTGAGCAGGCTGTCGGCGACCAAAGCGTCTGACCTAGCGGTTTTTCTTCAACTGGTCGTGGGGGACCAGAATCGTGGTCTCCTCGTTGATCGGCCTCATCGGCTCGAGCTTGGGCTGAGTACTCAGTGAGTCGGCCAGCTTCTGCCGTGACGCGTCCAACACCTTCTTGGTGGCCGGACTAGTGGCCACCGCCTTCGCGGCCCGGCTGATCTGCTCGTATCGTGCGCGGCCCGCTTTGGTTCCCAGGACGTACCCAGCTGCAACACCGATCAACAAACGCATCATTCCTGCTTCCCTCCAGCACCGATCGTCCTGACTCCATCCTGCCTGATGACTCGCTGGGCAGGCGATTTGGTACTTCGGTGGAGGATTCGCTACAGTTTCTCAGGCAACGCCGGAACGGGCGAAGCGAGCAAGACAATCCCCTGTAGCTCAATTGGCAGAGCTTCCGACTGTTAATCGGACGGTTGCTGGTTCGAGTCCAGCCGGGGGAGCAGCAAAGCCCCTCACCTGAGAAATCGGGTGGGGGGCTTTCTTGTTGTGGTCTGACCTTGTCTTTGTCTGACCTAGCGCGCTCGCAGCAGACCCACCGATCGAAGTGCCGATTCGACGTCTGCAGCCTTGTTTGCTTGTTCGCCGCGAATTCCCAGCCGTCGAGCGCTGAGGACGTTGACCGGGTTGTCGTCGACGAAGAAGGTCTGCTGTGGACGCGCATCGAGAAACTCCAGCGCAGCCAGGAAGGCCGCAGGGTCGGGTTTGGTAGCTCCGAGCATGCAGGAGAAAACATGCTCGTCGATTGCCACTGGAGTTACAACACTTTCGATGGCGGCCAACAGGACAGGTCCATTGTCGGAGAGTGTGGCGACCGCGACGCCCTCGCTTCGAAGCGCGATTGCGAGATCGATGACTGCGCGGTCCGGGATGAAGGCCTTGGCCCAGGCTCGGCGAAGGTCGTCGCGGTCACCAGGAAACCCGAGCCGTCGAAAGCGTTCCAGGATCGCGGTTTCGGAGTGAAGGCCGAGGTCGCATTCCTGGTCGAACCCGGACGCGAACACGAGGGCATGAATCTCTTCTTCAGTGACGCCGATGGCCGCTGCCAGTTCTGCGGCGCGAAGTTCAGGCTCGAATCGACACAGCACCCCGCCCAGGTCGAACAACACGAGTTCAGGTGGTCCGCTGTCGTTCGCCATGTCGGAGAGGATAGGCGTCATCAGCACCCGTGAACGCGACGCGTAGATATTGGCGACAGATACACCAAAGCCCGACGCAAGTGTCCGCGTCGGGCTTTCGGTGGAACCGTCGAACTGTTTGACGGGTGCGCTTACTTCGCTGCGCGATCCGACGGCTCGAACAGCCGGATGATGTGGCTGGGGTTGATGTAATAGACACCATTCGGAGAATTGAGGACGAGAGTGTCTTCGGTGAAATCGGTGACGGTGCCGTTCAGCTTCGCGCCGTCGGACATGATGATCCGGATCGTGGCCTTCGAGTTCTTGAATTCGGTCAGTGCAAGCTTCATGTGGTGATCCTGTTCCGTGGGGTGTGCACTCCCACGGTATCGGCTCATCGCGCCTGTGCCGACCAACCTTGGAAGACTCGATTCGAAAGAGTGCAACGCGTCACCGCCTGCCCGATTGTGATCCGCGTCGGATGTGCCGGTAACATTCGGATTCGCCGCGATGCATCGCATCCGGATGGGGCGGTAGCTCAGTCGGTTAGAGCCGTGGACTCATAATCCATTGGTCGCGGGTTCGAGCCCCGCCCGCCCCACAGAATAATTGCAGTTCAAACGCACTTTCGAGGAATCCGGGAGGGCGTCTTTTTTGCGTGTGCCCACATTCTGCCCACGTTCTCAATCAATCCACCGACCTTATGCTGGCCACGTTGCTCTTGGCGAGGGCGGCAGCATCGAATTTCGACGCCACATCTTCTAGATGATCGTCAAGGAGGCGGTCGTATTGAAAGCAGGGTAAGTCTCTGCACATTAGAAAAGGCTGTCCGGTTTGTAAATGTTTAGGAGAAGGGGTAGTCGCGATCGGTGGTCGAAGGAAAAATGCTGATACCAAACGTATTTCAGTTCCGGTGAGTGTTCACGATCGGACCGGCCGCGAATATGCGCATTCGATTTCTCAATAGGTGGGAACCGGCTACTCAAGGCGCTGTCCTCTATGTGAGGTCGCCCGCTGAGGTGGCTCCACGCCCAACTCAGCCGGCCGTCGCATCTGAACTGTCAGGAACGGGCGCGCTCTGGTTGGCCCGCCATGCGACCGGCCAGGTCGAAGCCTGAGGCCTATGTGTGTCGAGTCCGAGAAGGCGGGGCACCTCCTGATCGGCCGCCCGGTGGATTGGGCACCTCGAAGTTACTCGGCAACTGTGAAACAAAGATGCAAGTTGAGTGGAAACCCAGCAAATAAACGAGGGTGGCCCTGACCTCGGGGGAGAGATCGGAAACCGCACTCAATTTTCTGGGGGAAGCGTCTTCCGCGAGGAGTTTCTTGGCCGTGGGTGGCGAACTGGTGGCCATTAGGTTCAGTCTCGCCAGTCTTCGCAGCACCATCGGCCACAGACTTGCCCGAATCCAACCTCCACCCAACGCTTCCGCCTCTGGATCCACAATTTTCGAATCTAGGCATGCTGACACTTCCGTCGGGCCTTCGCAGTGGAGCAAATCGAAACAGTCGGCACTGTATGCGGTTGAATGTCAATGGCGCCCCTGGTTCCCGCCGAGAAATCGGGCGAACTCTTTACGGGCGGGGTATCCCGGTGGGAGGTAGCGGTCGCCGGGAATGCGGAAGCCTGATCGAACGCAAGGTCGAAATATCTCGTGGCGAGATGCGCGGACAGCGGAACGAAATTGGCGGACTATCCGACGATTCGCAGAACCGATGGCCGAGCTTCGTTCGGAGGGGTGCGCTACGCAACTCTTACTCCACGGCGGGCCGACCAAGTATGCCGACATCAGGAGCAGGAGGAGTATCTATGACACGACGTTGGGTAAGTCGGTTTGGTCCGATGGTTCAAGCGGGAAGGACGCAGCCGGAACGGTCGTATGGCTGCGTTCACTACTCTTTGGCTGGTTAATTGCGATCACAACCAGGGGTATTACCGCGACCCAAAAGATCGGGTCGATATCCCGGAATTTGGTTGCCACTTCTGTTGCGCCTGTCACGAAGAAGGCGACCATGTACGCGAGTGGGTAGAACTGACCTTGCCGGGCCCAGCATGCGGCGGACCTGGAGGCGACGAGTAGCAGTATGCCGACAGTGACGGCAGTGAGTAGTCCGCCAGTCGCCAGTGAGTTCACGAGCATGTTGTGTCCATGGAACGCGATGTCTATAAGGTCGTTTCGTACTTTGCTGATCTCGCTGTACCAGGCGTGCCCTTTGCCGAACACAGGATTCTCGCGCCAGGCTGCGAGGCTGCCAATCCAGATCCTGCCTCTCGACGACAGTGCGTGGGCGTCAGTTGTCATCAATGGAATTGTGACCATCGTGGCGGCCGCAGCCATCAAAGCCACTGCGGCCCACTTTCCACGGAGCGGGCTACTCAGGAGTTTTGCAATGAAGACTGCAGCAAAGGCGGCGAGAGTGGCGGCGAGCGCAGTCCTGGACCCGGACCACAAAACTGCAACGCCGACAATACCGATCAGCGTCCATCTCGCGCGAGAGCTTTGTGCGAGTAGGACTGCTGGAGCACCAAGGGCGAGAATCACTCCGAGCACGTTCGGGTGGTTGTAAAACCCTGCAAGGAGGGTGGATCCGAAGTTCGCTTTTTCGGAATCAGTGAGTGCGCCACTGGCCCCTGCCATCAAGCCTTTGGCGGGTGTGACTAGTCCGAGCGTGATGCTGCCTGCGGCGACAAGCCCGATCATCGGCGCCAGTATCCTGAGGTCAGGAATTGTCGCGGAGAAGGCGTAGAGGGCGAGCACCACTGCCGGGTATGCCGCGGCGTGTATAGGCGGCATTCCCGTTTCGTACATGGTGTGGGCGATGGCCAGTGCCCAGGGGGCTAGGCAAGCCCAAAGCGCAATCTGACTGTGTTGCCCCACCTCTAGGGAGGAGTTTTTACGGACGATTGCAAGTGCGCAGCACAGCAGGGTGAGGTAGATCAGAGCGTACGAAACTAGAGCCGCGGCCTGGGTTGTGGAGGCTACGTCAGCTACTGCGTTGGCGCGCCGCTTGGTCAGCGCGACTTGAGTGAGACCCGGGATGGTGCATGCAAGGAATGCGACGATGAGGATTGTCGAGATTTGTTTCCGACTCGGGTTTGGCTGTTCATGTTGGATGGCCGATTTGGTGCGCCGCATCCGTCCGTACGCCCATGGCATGACGAGAGTGGCGCCTGCTGAGATGGCCGTTCCGATGAAGATAACGAGGATGGCGGTGTCTACTGTTTTAGGTTCAAACATCGACACGGTCCAGCGCTAGGTGAGGCATCGTTTCATTGTCCGGTGCGCTGGTGCCTTGGCCTACGGGTTTTGGTGCGTGGATCGTGCGACGAAGGTCCTATTTGTTTTGTCGGGTGTCGCTACAAAGCCCCGATCTCGTTGCGAGGTGAGTCGATCCTTTGCGGTTGCACAAGGATCTTGCGGTTGCACATGAATGTCGCACCTTCGTCGATCCCAGACGAGATGAAGGTCTCGGATCCGGATGCGCAACCCTCGACAGCGTCGGATATTCAGTGCCACTAGGTGAGGCCGAGACAGCGACATGTCGGAAGATGAAGGAAAAGTAGGCACCTATTCAGGTATTTCGGCGTATGTGCTCAACGTGCTGAAGTGTCACGCTTTAGCTGTGCCTACCGGTGTAGGTGCAAGGCAGTCGAGCCGTCCCCCCGCGGCTCGGCTGCCCCTCAACAGGCGGCACCGGGCCCGAATGGCCGCCTTAGAGCTGGCGACTGCAAGTTCCGACTCGGGGTTGGATACGACTCGGGATCGCACGCGCAGCTGCAGATCGGTTGTCCGACGCCACGGGTGTGATTACCGGCATCACCATGGACAGCTGACTTCAGTCCGAGATTGCGTTCAACGTGAACGATCGAAATCCGTTCGACTGCCGAGCAATACACGCAACCTTTCATCGACGCGCTGACCGGGAGCCGACCGTCGGTACCGACTCAACGCGAGGGCTGCAAGCGGAAATTGGCCCCGCAAGTTCGAGGCCCATTATCGGTTCTGAAAAGCGCTGTCTAACAAGGGCTGTCAATGTCGAGGACTTTGCGCTCGGTCACGCTCAGTTGTCTGATGAGGGTGACGGGAAACATTTCTTTGTGCCGAATCCATCCTTGTGTACTTCGGTGGCGACTCGGGCTCGATTGTCGCTTTTTCGTGCTCCGTCAATCGTGGAATCCGCGGCGTGCGAGAGTTCGGTCAATTGCCTCGACCGAGTGTAGAACCGGGCAATTGGAACAAAACACTTGTCGAAGAGTTACATTTGTTGATAAAGTGTAACGAGATGTTGAGAATCGACAGCAATTTCGAGGTCGCACTACCGGAGGCCGACGGGCGCCGGGGGATATCGGTGTGCTGTCGATGGGTGGCGACGCCGCTGCGCGCCGCAACACGGATTCGGCGAACTGTGGCGGGTTGGACCCCTGATCCGACGGACCAAAAGTAACGGAGAACGTACTGTGGCAATCAAGAACTCGATCGCGCCTGGTTTTATGGACAATCACGGAAACAGGCTGTTCGGCAACACTATTCGATCAGCTGAGGGTGAGGCTCTGGTCGAACGGCTGAATACCATGTTCGAGCAAGCGAACAGGACAGGTCGGGTGGTCAATCAACGAGAACTCTCGACCGTGCTTTTTGCGCAGCGATCCGAGGGTTCGGCGGGCGACCGGTCGATTCCGGCGCCCGAGAGGTTGATGCATGCAACCGAGGGGCTCTCGTGCGAATCCTTCTCCCTGTTGATTTTGGCGGCCGAACATTTACTGCGTTCCGAAGGAAAACTCGTCGAATCGCTTCCCTCTCAAGAGGGTTGACGAGGTCAGTTGGAGCTTCGTCCACAAGGGCACAGGCTCGCCCAGGCGAGCGTCGAGCCGGGTGCGTGTCAATAGAGCCGCTGGCACCGAACACGGATTAACACGTACCTCGGGAAGCCGCATGAAGTGAATTGACTATCGCAGTCTGCTGTTGCGGTGTGAACGCTGCCCAGGCGCTGGCGGAACCCACGAGTTCAGGGACATCGTTCCATCCAGGGCTCTGTAGCCGGGCCAACGCCGCCTCGACCGTCCCGAAAACTTCGAGGTACGCATGTGCGTCGTCGCATGTGAAGGCGAGTTCGTGGGGTCCGCGTCGCCCACGTCCCCGTCGCACGAAGTAAGCATCAGCACGAATGGAGCCGCAATAGCGATCATGATTCGCTTCATCGGCCAATCGAAGCAGACTGACCCCGCCCTGGCGGACTATTCTCGATCCATGCCGATCACCCCGGATACAAAGAACTGGACCTGGGTCCTCGAACGCCCATGCGCCGAGTGCGGGTTTGATTCGTCCGCTGTGGCGTTCGCGGATGTTCCAGATCTTGTGCGTAGCAATGCCGTCTCGTGGGCCGAGGTACTGGAGCGCGAGAATGTGACGGAGCGACCGGACAGCGAAACATGGTCAGCGCTGGAGTATTCCGCCCACGTACGCGACGTGTTCAGGATCTTCAAGGTGAGGTTGGATCAGATGCTCGAATTCGACGATCCGCAATTCGAGAACTGGGATCAAGACGCAACAGCTGAGGCCGAGCGGTACAACGACCAAGATCCGGCAACGGTGGCATCGGAATTGTCCGACGCCGCGGCGGAAGTCGCGAACGCCTTCGAAACCGTGCCAGAGGGTAGCCGCCAACGACGGGGTCTCCGCAGTGACGGATCGGCGTTCACCGTCGAATCGTTGGCGGCCTACTTCATTCACGATCCGATCCATCACCTGCACGACGTCTCGGCGTAGTCAGAGCCCGCGCACCTCCTCGAGGGTTCTTCTGGCTCCGACGGAGTGCAACGAGTCGAGGGTCTTTCGGAAGCTTGCGACAAATCGGCGATCGTCCACGAGATCGCCGAACACTTGGCGGTACCCGATGAAGGCCAACGGGTCGCTCGATTGTTTCTGGGCGAGCGGCACCAGAGCGTCCGACAGCTGATCGACGACGGTGATGGGATCTCCGTTCTCGTCTGTGCCCTCGGCGTAGCGGGCCCAGCTGGCGACAATTGCGGTGGACAGGTTGATCGACCCACCGGTGTCGAGTTGGGTCCGGATGACGGGCAACAGCCACTTGGGAATTCGATCGGACGACTCGGCGCACAGACGCGCAATCGTGTCGCGGACCTGGGGGTTCGAGAATCGTTCGATGAGGGTCTTCTTGTACTGATCGAGGTCGACGCCGGGTACCGGATCAAGGGTCGGCGTCGCTTCCAGATTCATGTAGTCGAGCAGGAACCCTGACAAGAGTTCGTCCTGGCATGCCTCGTGGACCAGGCGGTATCCGGCAAGGTAGCCGAAGTACGCGATGCCTTGATGGCTGGCATTGAGAAGGCGCAGTTTCATCAGTTCGTACGGGCGAACATCCGGCACGAGATTGACGCCGGCATTCTCCAGAGGTGGCCTGCCTGAGGTGAACTCGTCCTCGAGGAACCACGCGGTGAACGGCTCAGCTGCGACCGGCCACTGATCGTCCACGCCAAACGTCTCGGCGATCTCGGTGGTCACCTCGGCTGTCGTGACGGGTGTGATCCGGTCGACCATGGAGTTGGGGAAGGCGCCGTTCTCGTCGATCCACTCCGCAAGTTCGGGATCCTTCAGGGCGGCGAACGCTCCGACTGCCGTCCTGGCGACCGATCCGTTGCCTTCGATGTTGTCGCAACTCATGATCGTGAACGGGGCGAGGCCCCGGTCGCGACGGAGTGCGAGGGCCGCACAAATCAGACCGAAGGTGGTGCGGGGGAGTGTTCCCGGCTCGAGATCGTGCATCACATCGGGATGGGACGCGCCGAACTCGCCCGTAGTGTGCGAGATGTTGTATCCGCCCTCGGTGATGGTGAGAGATACGATTTTCGTCGATTCGGATGCCATCTTTTCGATCACCGCCTCCGGATCGTCGGGCGCGAACAAGTACTCGACGATCGACCCGATGACCCGGCCCTGGAGGGTTCCGTCAGCATGCTTGAGCGCCAGCGTGTAGAGGCCGTCCTGCGCGCGGAGTGCGTCTTTCATTCGCTTGTCCGACGGCATCACTCCCACTCCGCAGATTCCCCAGTCGAAGGCTTCACCTCGTCGCAGGAGGGTATCGATGTACATGGCCTGGTGTGCACGGTGAAAGCCTCCGACACCGAAATGCACTATGCCGGTAGTGACTTTGCTCCGGTCGTAGTTCGGCACTTCGAGTTCAGCATCGAAGTCGAGCAAGGTCTTCGTATTGAGTTCCATGAAAGTTCTAGTCTCCTTCGGCGACGATGACTACGGCTTTGATGCTGCCGGGAATGCGATCGGCCACCAGGGCCTCTTGCGATCGTTCGAGTGAAAAGCGTGCTGTGACCATCGAATCCAGATCGACGCGCCCGGCAGCGACCAGTGCGGCGGCGATCGGCCACGTGTTGGCGTACCGGAACACTCCGGTGAGCATCAGTTCGCGATTCTGAATGATCGGGACCGGCAACGGTATCTCGTCGGCACCCATTCCGACCAGAACGACGGTCCCAGCGGGCCGAACTGCGTGAATCCCGTCGATCACTGCGGCCGTGGCACCCGAGGCGTCGATGAACGCATCGACGGCCAGCGAGCGTACGTCGCTTTCACGAGGATCAACGACGGTTGTTGCGCCGAATTTCAGTGCCACATCACGCCGGGCCGCATCGATGTCCGAGACGATGACTTCCGTCGCGCCGAATGCCTTGGCCACCTGCGTCGTCACGATTCCTACCGGGCCGGCGCCGGCGATCAACACACGAGAGCCGGCAGTGATTCGCGCCTTCTGGGCTGAGGCGATCCCTACGGAGAGTGGCTCGAACAGCGCAGCTGCCTCGTAGGACACGGAATCTGCGATGGGATGGGCGAAGTCGGCACCGATCGTGACGTAGTCGGTCAGCGCACCGTCGATCGGCGGCGTCGCGAAGAACTCCATATGAGGGCAGAGGTTGTATCTGCCTGCCTTGGATTCGGAACTGGTCGGATCCGGCTTCTGAGGCTCGATGGAGACGCGCTGCCCGATGCGTCTTGGGTCGACGCCGTCACCGACTGCGGCGATGCGTCCCGATGCTTCGTGTCCGAGAACGAGCGGTGAGTTGACTACGTAAGGGCCGATGCGACCTTCGTGAAAGTAGTGCGCGTCCGACCCGCACACGCCCACGGCATGGATGCGAACGAGAACTTCACCCGTCTTCGGGGACGGTCGTGGTCTCTCGACCATCTGCATCTTTCCGGTCTCAACAAGGACATTTGCCCGAATTGTCGCAGGTAGATCGACGGAATCTCCGGAAACTGTTGTGTGGGTCACAACGTAGATGTTAGCTTAATGAGCATAAGAACATCTAGTGAGCATTTGCTCACGATCAAGAAACTTTGAACCTGATGCACAAGGAGACCGTGTGAACCAGTCGGCTCAGCCCGCAGGACTCAAGTCGTCGAAGTTGCCGGCTTCCGAGGATGTGCGGCTCGCCTTGCGGGCAGCGACCATGTATCACCTCGAAGGCGCTACTCAGGCGGAGATTGCAGCGAAGTTGGGCGTCTCGCGGCCTACGGCCGGGCGGCTGTTGGCCAGGGCGCGGACGCAAGGTTTGGTCAGGGTCGAGATTATGGTGCCGCCGGAGCTCGAAGGTTCGGTGAACACGGAGTTGGAATCGAAACTGGAGAAGCACTTCGGGTTGGCCGAAGTTTTGATTGTGCCCGAAGCAAATTCGGACTCGGACGATCCGGACTTCGACGCGCTCGGCCGACGAGCAGCGGAAGTTCTGGTTCGTCGTCTGCAGCCGTCGAGCGTTCTCGGGTTTACCTGGGGTCCGGAAACTGTTGCGGTAGCAGGATCTTTGCCAGACAAGGCGGCGAAGTGCTCGGCTGTGGTACAACTTGACGGCTCCATGACGGTGACCGACTACCAAACCGGTGTCGACTTCACCATCGGCCGATGTGCACAACAGTTGCAGGCCAATCCTATTCGCCTCAATGCTCCGCTATATGCCGACCCGGCGACTGTGGAGTCGATGCGAAACGACTCGGTCATCTCGAAGGCGCTGCAGGCCGGAACTGATTCCGACATCATGGTTTTCGGAGTTGGTGCCGTCTCGACTGCCACGACCTTGTTTGCCGGTAGCTTCGTCGACTCGACCATGCTGGACGAGTTGGAAAGTCGAGGCGCTGTCGGTGAAATCGGCGGCCGTTTCTACACGATCGACGGCAATCCAGTGGAGGGGCCACTGCCTGAGCGAACGGTCTCCGTATCGCTCGACGCAGTGAAATCCTGCGATCAGACGATTCTGATTTCGGGGGGAACACACAAACGCCAGGCCGTTCTGGGCGCATTGCGCGGAGGTTTGGCAAACGTACTCGTCACCGACGTCGAGTGCGCCCAGTGGCTGCTCGAAGGCTAGCGATCTCACGAGTTTCGCTGTCCGAGCGCGCGACTGACACGCAAGTGTGAAGGAAGGTAATCCGTGAAAACAGGAAGACGAGTGTGGGGCGCTGCCGCGGCGGCGCTCTGCCTCCTGGTGTCGGGATGTGCGGGCGCTGGTGCGCTCGGTGGTTCCGGCGAACGAACAGTCACCATCGCGATGGTGTCGAACTCGCAGATGCAGGACGCCATCAAACTGGCGCCGGCTTTCGAAGCCGAGAACCCTGGCATCGACCTCAAATTCGTCAGCCTTTCCGAGAACCAGGCGCGTGCCAAGATCACAGCGTCGACGGCAACCGGCGGCGGTGAGTTCGACGTCGTGATGATCAGCAACTACGAGACACCTCAGTGGGCCGCCAACGGTTGGCTCACGAACCTGTCCGAGTATGCAGACAAGACGCCCGGTTATGACGAGGACGACTTCATACCGTCGATCAAGACTTCTCTGTCATACGAGGACAGTATGTACGCGGTTCCGTTCTACGGGGAGTCGTCGTTCCTGATGTACCGCAAGGATCTGTTCGATCAGGCGGGGATAACAGTTCCCGAAGACCCGACGTGGCAAGAAGTTGCAGGTTGGGCAGCGCAGTTCGACAACCCGGATGCCAAGATGGCGGGAATCTGCTTGCGCGGAAAGCCTGGCTGGGGTGAGGTACTCGCACCGCTGAACACAGTGATCAACACCTTCGGTGGACGCTGGTACGACGAGAATTGGAATGCGCAGCTGACCAGTCCGCAGGTCGAGGATGCGGTTCAGTTCTACGTGGACACGGTCAAGGGGCACGGTCAGCCGGGTCCTGCCACAAGCGGATTCGGTGAATGTGCAACACAATTCGCGCAAGGCAACACGGCGATGTGGTACGACGCGACGTCGGCTGTGTCGGTTCTCGAGGACCCTGCGTCGTCGAAGGTAGTCGGCAACATCGGATATGCGAAGGCCCCGAAGGTCGAGAAGTCCGATCCTGGTTGGCTCTACACCTGGGCGCTCGGAATCCCGGAGTCGGCAAAGAACAAAGATGACGCCTGGAAGTTCATTTCCTGGATGACGAACAAGGACTACATCCAGAAGGTCGGAACCGAACTCGGCTGGTCGAGAGTTCCTCCGGGAAGTCGCCTATCGACCTACGAGATTCCGGAATATCAAGAGGCCGCACAGGCATTCGGTCCGATCACCCTCGAATCGATCAACAATGCAGATCCGAAGAACCCGACAGTGCAACCGGTTCCGTACACCGGCGTCCAGTTCCTCACCATCCCTGAGTTTCAGGACCTGGGCACTCGCGTCAGCCAGCAGATCAGTGCTGCCATCGCGGGTCAGAAGAGCGTGAAAGAAGCACTCGAACAATCCCAGCAGTATGCCGAGGTGGTCGGCAAGACCTATCAGGAGAACCGATGACTACGGTTGCCGAGCCCAGAACTACGGTGGACGACGCGCCACCGGTCCGTGTCGAAAAGAAGATCTCCCGCGCCGAGGGTTGGCGTCGTAGAGGTCCCCTGTTGCCGGCGTTGATCTTCTCGATCGTCGTCACCCAGATTCCGTTCCTGTTCACCCTCTACTACTCGACGCAGTCGTGGAACCTTGTCCGGCCGGGATCGCGGCACTTCAACGGGTTCGACAACTACATCGAGGTTTTCAAGGACAGTCAGTTTCGGGAAGTCGCGGTCAACACGGTCATCATGATCGTGGGTACGGTCATCGTTTCGGTGATCCTCGGACTCGCGTTGGCACTCCTACTCGACAGAGCCTTCCTCGGTCGCGGGATCGTGCGGACACTGCTCATCACGCCATTTCTCATCACCCCCGTCGCTGGCGCATTGCTCTGGAAGACAACAATGTTCGACCCGGTATTCGGTATCGTGAACTTTGTCCTCCAGCCTTTCGGTGTCGGCCAGGTCGACTGGGTCAGCAAGTTTCCGCTCGCCGCCGTCATGATCAATCTGATCTGGCAGTGGACGCCTTTCATGATGCTGCTCATTCTGGCCGGCTTGCAGTCCATGCCCCGAGACATCCTCGAAGCCGCACGGGTGGACGGAGCCAAGCCGTTTGCGATGTTCCGCGAACTGACACTGCCGCACCTGCGCCGCTTCATCGAACTCGGTGCAGTTCTGGGTGCGATCTACCTCGTGAACACCTTTGACGCGGTGTACATGATGACGTCGGGCGGGCCAGGCGTGGCCAGCTCGAACCTGCCGTTCTACATCTACCAGCGCGCATTCCTCGGCTTCGACGTAGGTCAAGCTGCGGCGATGGGTGTCGTGACAGTGATCGCGACCATCATCGTGTCGACACTTGCGCTCCGATTGATCTTCAAGAGCTTCACCGGCAACGAGGAGGCGGCGTGATGACTGCCGTAGAGACGACAAGCGTGACGACCGACAAACCCGTCGTCAAGAAAAAGAAGAGCAGTAAGTTCAGTCCGTGGTCGGTCGTGGCGTGGATCGCCGCTCTCGGGTTCTTCTTCCCGGTCTTCTGGATGGTCCTGACCGCGTTCAAGACCGAGGCAGACGCCTACACGGATCCGCCGAAGTTGTTCTTCACTCCCACCCTCGAACAGTTCCGTGCCGTTCTCGATTCCGGTCTGGGTACCACGCTGGCGAACTCGGCATTTGCCACAGGAATGTCCACCATTCTTGTTCTGCTACTGGGTGTTCCGGCGGCATTTGCGCTCTCGCTTCGCCCGGTGAAGAAGACGCAGGATGTGCTGTTCTTCTTCATCAGTACCAAGATGCTCCCAGTCGTCGCTGCAATCGTGCCGCTGTACGTGATCGTCAACGACATCGGATTGCTCGACAACATCTGGGCGCTGATCATCTTGTACACATCGATGAATCTGCCGATCGCAGTGTGGATGATGCGTTCGTTCTTTCTCGAAGTCCCCGGCGAGCTTCTCGAAGCCGCCAGCATGGACGGCGCGAGCTTGTGGACCTCGGTCCGAGAGGTGATCCTCCCGCTGATCTCGCCCGGAATTGCTGCGACTGCGCTGATCTGCGTGATCTTCTCGTGGAACGAATTCTTCTTCGCAGTCAACCTGACAGCTGTTCAAGCGCAGACGATTCCGGTCTTCCTGGTCGGCTTCATCACCGGCGAGGGCCTGTACTGGGCTCGGCTCTCTGCGGCAGCGACCATGGCGGCATTGCCCGTCATCCTGGCCGGTTGGTTCGCCCAGAACAAACTGGTGCGCGGCCTGTCCTTCGGTGCAATCAAATAATTCTCCTCACCCTCTCAGGAGTTCGTCATGGCTGAAATCTCGTACCAGAAAGCGTCTTGCATCTACGAAGGTGCCGGGACCCTCGCTGTTGATTCACTCGATCTTGACATCAAGGACGGGGAGTTCATCGTGCTCGTCGGTCCGTCAGGTTCCGGAAAGTCCACGGCCCTGCGCATGTTGGCAGGGCTCGAGGACATCGATTCCGGTGCGATCACCATCAACGGCAAGGACATGACCGATGTCCCGTCGAAGGATCGCGACATCGCAATGGTCTTCCAGAATTACGCGCTGTACCCCAATAAAACCGTCGGCGAAAACATGGGGTTCGCGTTGAAGATGCGCGGTGTGCCCGTCGAGGAGCGCAAGAAGAAAGTTGCCGAAGCGGCCAAACTGCTTGACCTTACGGAATACCTCGACCGCAAGCCGGCCAAGCTTTCCGGCGGCCAACGGCAGCGAGTTGCCATGGGCCGAGCAATCGTTCGTGAACCGCAAGTGTTCTGCATGGACGAGCCGCTCTCCAACCTCGACGCAAAGCTACGCGTCCAGACCCGCACGCAGATCGCGGCGTTGCAGCGTCGTCTCGGAACCACCACCGTCTACGTCACGCACGATCAGGTGGAAGCGATGACGATGGGTGATCGCGTGGCAGTGCTCAAGGGCGGCAAGTTGCAACAATTCGCTTCTCCGACCGAACTTTACGATCGGCCGGCCAATGCGTTTGTTGCAGGCTTCATCGGATCTCCCGGTATGAACTTGGTAACGGCGCCGGTCAGTTCGGGTGGGGTGCGTTTCGGCGACGTCGAGGTTCCGCTGGACCGCGAGCAGATGGCGGCAATCGCCGCGGCCGGTCTGGCTTCGGTCACAGTGGGAATTCGGCCCGAGCAATTCCAGGTGGTTGCTGCCGGAGACGGAATCGCAGCTCAGATCGACCTGGTAGAGGAACTGGGCAACGAGTCGTACATCTACGCACACGTGCCTGGTACCGAAGCCGACCCGATCTCGCTCGTTGCACGCACCGGCGGGCGATCGAAGCTGCAGTACGGCCAGACGCTGGGCTTCGAGCGGGTGGACGGTCCTGTTCACCTCTTCGACCCGACTACGGGTGAGCGCGTGGGTAGCTGAATCCCACCACAATCGTGACCTGCTCGGCACCCGAACTCGTTCGTGCCGAGCAGGTCACATCCATCTTCGACTGGTGAGAAGGTTAGGGTCTACCGATGAGTGATACACGCGAACGATCCGTCGTGGTGTGTGGTGAGGGACTGGTTGATCTGGTTCCGGTGGGGGAGAACTTCTCACCCAAGTTGGGCGGTGGACCGTTCAACGTTGCGATCGCGGTGGGTCGACTCGGATCCGACGTGGGATTCGTCTCTCGCTTGTCCACCGACGCGTTCGGAGATCGGATGATCGACTCGCTGGCCGCGTCGAATGTCGACACGACCGGAGTCGAACGTGGGCCCGAGCCGACAACTCTGGCCGTCGTGAACCTTGCAGCGGACGGAGGTGCGCGGTATTCCTTCTACCTCGAGGGAACGGCGGATCGACAGTTCGCGCTGCCGAAACTTCCCTCTGCCCGGGCATTCTCGTTCGGAACGCTGTCGCTGGTGCTCGAGCCCGGGGCCTCCGCTTACGAAGCCATGCTGCACGAAGCGCACGCCCGCGGTCGACTCACCATGGTGGACCCCAACATTCGTCCGGCGGTGATCTCGGACCCGGAAGCATATCGACGACGATTTCGTTCGTGGTTGCCCGCCATCGATATTCTCAAAGTGAGCGACGACGACGCCAAGTGGTTGGGTTCGGTCGACGGCGCCGAGTGGCTCGACGAAGGCGTCGGCGCCGTACTGCTCACCCGTGGCGGTGACGGGTTGCGGTTGATCACCAAGGAACTCGATGTTTCGGTGCCCGCGCCCGCAGTCGACGTCGCGGACACGATCGGTGCGGGCGATACCGTTCACGGAGCCCTGCTGGCCTACCTTGATCGTCACGATGCACTCGACGTCGCCGTTGTGCGCGGGTTCTCCGAGGCAGATTGGTCGGCCGCGTTGACCTTTGCCGCACGCGCGGCAGCCGTCACCGTGTCACGACCAGGGGCGGATCCGCCGTGGTCAAGGGAGTTGGGCCTGCCCGTCTAGCACTGGGGACCACCGCCCTACTGCGAGCGCAGTACGTCGAACTGCCTACCTGTGCACGATGTGCGACGGGGTCGTGTATCGGCACAGTGATACGCATGTCGATATTCCTGTACAAACTCTCGCGACTCGCGTTTCGTCGTCGCTGGGCAATGGTGGGCTTCTGGGTCGTCCTGCTGGTGGCGGGCGGAGTAGGCGCAGCAACGCTGTCCGGTCCGACCGTCAACACATTGTCGATCCCGGGCACAGAATCGCAAGCGGCACAGGACCTTCTGGCTGAACGGTTCCCGGAATCGTCCACCGGCGGAGCCAGTGCTCGCATAGTCTTCGAATCTCCGGCGGGCACGACGCTCGCCGATCCGGCCATTCGACAATCCGTCAGTGAATTGGTCTCTGCGCTCGGGAAGGACCCCGAGGTTGCAGCGGTATCGGATCCGTATGCATCCGGCGGAGTGTCGCCGACTGGGACGATCGGATACATGCAGGTCTCCTATACAGCCGACTCGATGGACTTGCCGGACAGTTCGAAAGAACTGCTCGAGTCCGCTGTCCACGACGCCTCGGATTCAGGGCTGGCAGTCGATGTTGCCGGCAACGTGCTGATGGAAAGCAGCGCCGAATCGATGGGAGAGGTGATCGGAGTCGCGATCGCCGCGGTGGTGCTGACCGTCACCTTCGGTTCCTTGGTTGCGGCGGGGCTTCCTTTGATCAGCGCGTTGATCGGCATCGGCATCGCGATCTGCACGATCACCATCGCAACTGGTTTCATCGAATTGGGTTCGAGCACAACCGTCCTGGCAATGATGCTGGGGCTCGCCGTGGCGATCGACTATTCGCTGTTCATCGTCTCGCGCTACCGCTCCGAACTACGTGACGGACATGATCCGGAAATTGCTGCGGGCCGCGCAGCGGGGACTGCGGGTTCGGCCGTAGTGTTCGCGGGGTTGACCGTCCTCATCGCACTGGCCGGACTGTTCGTCGTGAACATCCCGTTCCTGACAAGCATGGGTCTGGCTGCAGCATTCGCAGTTGCTGTTGCAGTGGTGATTTCACTGACGCTGCTGCCCGCCACACTCGGATTTGCAGGGTCGCGCGTCCTGAGTCGGTCTGATCGTCGACTGCTGGCGTCCGGCGGTGAACTGACACACCGGAAACAGTCGGAGGGGGCGGGCTCGCGATGGGCCAAGTTCGTGATCCGGCGTCGAGTTCCGGTTTTGCTCGCGTCAGTCCTCGGGTTGGGATTGCTGGCGATCCCCACCTTCGGAATCAACCTGAGTTTGGCGAGCCCACCAGTGCCCGACACAACTGCCGCCAGGGCTACCGACCGACTATCCGAGGGGTTCGGTGCCGGGTTCAGCGGTCCGCTCATGGTGGTCGTCGACGTTGCCGACGCCGCAGATCCGGCAGCGGCATTGAGCGGCGCCCAGGAAAAGCTCGGTGCTCTGCCCGACGTAGCGGCAGTGACGCCGCCAGCACTCAATCAGGCCGGCGATACAGCAGTCATCACGGTGGTCCCCTCGAGTGGCCCGGAAACCGAGGCAACAAAGGCGCTCGTCGCAGATATACGTGAGGTCGCCGGATCACTGACCGACGAGACCGGGGCCACGATGTCGGTCACCGGTCAGACAGCGTTGACGATCGACGTCTCGGACCGCTTGGCTGATGCCCTCGTTCCCTACCTCGCATTGGTCGTCGGCCTCGCCTTCATTCTTTTGATGCTGGTGTTCCGCTCGATCTTGGTACCGCTCAAGGCAACTCTCGGATTTCTGCTCTCGATCGGCGCGACGTTCGGTGTGCTGGTCGCGATCTTCCAGTGGGGTTGGTTCGCCGGCATTCTCGGAATCGAAGGCCAAACTGGATCAGTTGTGGCGATGTTGCCCATCTTCATGATCGGCATCGTCTTCGGGTTGGCGATGGACTACCAGGTGTTCCTCGTGACCAGAATGCGTGAAGCGTTCGTCCACGGTGACGGACCGGACGAAGCAGTCGTGAAGGGCTTCGACCAGGGCGCGCGAGTCGTCACGGCCGCGGCGCTGATCATGATCGCCGTTTTCGCGGGCTTCATCTTCGGCGGCGACGCCTTCATCATGCAGATCGGACTCGGACTCTCGTTCGCGGTTCTGTTCGACGCCTTCGTGATTCGTATGACCGTCGTACCGGCCGTCATGTCCCTGTTGGGCTCGAAGGCATGGTGGTTCCCCTCATGGCTGGACCGGTTGGTCCCGAACGTCGATGTCGAGGGGGAGCAGTTGACTGCGCTGCTCGCAGATTCGAAGGAATCCAGTGAACCCACGAGCGACAAGTTGTCGGTATGACCCGGATACGGTAGATCGATGACTTCGACATCGACGTGGGGTCGATGGTGTGCGGAACACCCGCGCACCATCGACCTGGCACTGACGATCCTCGTGCTCCTTGCCACGTGGACGGCGCACCGCATCGCGCTCGATGGCAATGACACCCGCGAAGTAACAGTTGTGGGAGTCCTTGTAACAGCGATCGCAGCGGCGACCATCGTATTCCGAAGGCGCTACCCGTTCTCGGCGCTGGCGGTGGCAGTACTCCTCGGCGTATTGATGATTGCACTGTCAGCGCCGCCGAATGCCGGCACAGGTTCCGCGGCGATGGTGTGCCTCTACTACGTTGCCAGCACGAGTGACCGCCGGAGGACCTTCTTCGCAGCGGCGAGCACAGTCAGCTCGCTGATGCTCGTCACAATCTTCCTGGGAGTGGGGAACAATCTCCTGCAGGAGGCACTGGGGTTGTTGGCGTGGTTGCTGATGGCAAGTTTCGCCGGCGCCGAGGTCCGTTCTCGCCGCGCCTATCTGGAGTCCGTCGAGGCGCGCGCGGTGCAAGCGGAAAGAATGCGCGAGGACGAGGCCCGACACCGCGTCGTCGAAGAAAGGATGCGGATTGCGCGAGACCTGCACGACGTTGTCGCGCACCACATTGCCTTGGTCAACCTGCAAGTCGGGGTCGCGTCGCACTTGATCGGGAAAGACCCCGAGAAGGCGACGACTGCACTTCGCGGAGTGGAGGAAACGTCCAAGGCGGCACTCGATGAAATTCGGGCCACGGTCGGAGTTCTCCGTGACGCTCAGGACGGTGATCGCTCGATGAAACCGGCTCCGGGGCTTTCGGATCTACCGGCACTGGTGGATCAATTCGTCAGTGCGGGAATGGAAATCGAAGTGCGCGCAGTGGGTTCGCTACGCCCTCTCGGGCCAGCAGTAGACCTCACGGCGTACCGAATTATCCAGGAAGCACTCGTGAATGCGAGCAAGCATGCGTTGCCAGGGGCCGTCACCGTGTCGTTGTCGTACGAAGCCGAGGTTCTGGTGCTGTCGGTCGAAAACTCCGGAACGGCAGTGCCTTCGACGTCACCGCCCGGGTACGGACTGCTGGGAATGAAGGAGAGGGCACAGGCAATGGGAGGCGAGGTCTCAGCAGGATTCCGCGCGGACGGGGGATTTCGTGTGGACGCCCAACTACCGCTGGTCTCGGTCTCCAGCGGTTCGGAGCGTGAGGAGTCGTGAGTATTCGGGTGGTAGTGGCAGACGATCAGGCGCTATTCCGTCAAACGCTTGCGCTGCTGATCGGTTCGGAAGACGACATGGAGGTGGTCGCCGAGGCGGCAGACGGAGAGCAGGCATTCCAGGCGGCGCTCGAGCACCGACCCGACGTTGTACTGATGGACATTCGCATGCCGGGCACCAGCGGAGTCGAAGCGACCGCCATGATCGCCGATCATCCGGATTTGTCCGACGTACACGTACTGATCCTGACGACCTTCGAAGTGGATGAGCATGTGGCACAGGCGATCCGGGCGGGAGCGAGCGGCTTCATCGGCAAAGGAATCCGAGCTGAGGATCTACTTGATGCTGTTCGGACGGTCGCAGGTGGGAACTCTTTGTTGTCGCCGATTGCGACCAGCGCGTTGATTTCTCGATTCCTTTCCACTCCGTCGCGGGCCGACTCGACTTCCGGGATTTTCGGTCAATTGACACCACGCGAACTCGAAGTGGTCACCCTCGTTGCCCTCGGGATGTCCAACGACGAAATCGCCGCGGAATTGGTGATCAGCGCGGTCACGGCAAAAACCCATGTGAACCGGGCGATGACGAAACTGGATGTCCGCGACCGCGCGCAACTGGTGGTTCTCGCCTATCAATGCGGTGTGGTGATTCCGGGACGCTCGGTGGATTGACTCGAGAAACTCTTGACTCGAACGGGTGTTCGAGTATTGTCTGGGGTGGGGATCGGGGGATTCAATGAGTGTTCTGTTGTCGGATGTGGTGTCTGGTTCTGCGGTGGGGTTGCGCGGACGACTGTGGCGGTTGTCTGCTGCGGAGTTACGTACCGCTGCTATCGAGGCGAGTGCGGAGATTCTGCGTCTCGAGGCCGTTCGTGTGGCGGTGGTGGACGAGTTGTCGATGCGTCCCGATGATCAGGTGATTGCCAGCCGCGGGGTGGGGTGCTGGTTGGCGGCAAACACGATGCTGCAGGTTCAGGACGGGAAGAAGATCGCCGCCCTGGGTGCTGCGCTTCGGCCGTTTCCGGCGGTGACTGCCCGGTTCGATGTCGGGGACTGCTCCTTCGATCATGCCGTGTTGATCGTGGCGTTCTGCGAATCACCACCGAAGGGCATGCCGGACGAAGCGCTCCCTCGCTGTATCGACTTGTTGTTGGCTGCCGCTTCCGGAGTGGAGGCCACGACCACGAAGGTACGGAACGTGATCGCGACCTTGGAGCGAATCTTCGAATCCGATGAGATTCCGCCCGCCGAAGATATCGACCGCAACGAGCTCCGGATCGCGTCGACGTTGAACGGTCGGGTGGTGGTGCGCGGGGATTTCGATGCTCTCACCGGTGAAATGTTGTTGTCGGCGTTGTCGAATCTGACGATGCCGACCCCGGCACCGGATGGAACCCCGGATTCTCGGTCGGCGGCGAAACGCACGGCGGACGGGTTCACCGAACTGATCCGCCGGTATTTGGACTGCGCCAAGACCGGTACGGATGGTGGTCAGCGGCCGCACGTGAACGTGCACATCAACGTGCGTGATTTAGCGGAGCATCGCGATTGCGCCGCCGCGCCCTTGCCCGCTGCTCCTGATGGTGGTGGAGTGGCTGTGTCGGATCTCGATGTCGGGCACATGCCCTGGCTCGGGCCACTCTCGGTGTCGCAGACCAGACTCCTCGGGTGTGACTGTTTCCTGTCGACTGTTCTGCTCGACGGTCACGGGGCGCCGCTCGATGCGAGACCCGGAAAGAGGTTGGTCACCGCGGAGCAGCGAGTGGCGTTGATCGCCCGGGACAAGGGCTGCGCGTTCCCGGGCTGCACATGTGTGCCGGCGTGGACGGATGCGCACCATATTCGGCACTGGGCCAACGGCGGGCCGACGGTGATGAACAACCTTGTCCTGCTGTGCCGTTCGCATCACCGGCTGATGCACCGGAAATCCGGGTTCGTCGGGAAGTGGGTGATCCGGATCGGGGTCGACAACAAACCGTGGTTCATCCCGCCGCCCTCGATCGATCCGCAGCAGCACCCGCGGCCGGCGAACACGACATTCAAAACCTGAGGGGTCAAACCTCACATGCACCAGAACATGGCCATGCCTGTTTCAGACCCGCTGCTCTGTGTCCGACCGATTGGTGGGAGGTGGAGTCGAATGGGTGCGTGCTTTCGGGGTGACTCTACTTTCGGGTGCCCGTGTGGCCTGTCCCACTCAGTGGGTCATTCCTTCGTCGTCGCCAAGCCGGTTGTGCCAGGTCATTTGGACGTCTGACCTGCAGTGCAAAATCTTTCGTTAGAACACGTTCCAATTTCGCGGATTTGTGGCTATGGTCACAGAGATAGATGCGGGTGTGCGAATGAAAGGGTGAAGTGACGTGAAGACCAAGGGTGCAATCCTGTGGGGCCTCAATGAGAAGTGGTCCGTCGAGGAGATCGAGATCGGCGAGCCGGTGGCCGGCGAAGTTCAAATTCGCATGGAAGCGGCCGGAATGTGCCACTCCGATCACCACATCGTCACCGGCGCGACCCCGATGCCGTCGTTCCCGGTCATGGGCGGGCACGAGGGTTCGGGCGTCATCACCAAGCTTGGCCCTGAGGTCAAGGGACTGGAGGTCGGCGACCACGTAGTTCTGTCCTTCATTCCGGCTTGTGGAACCTGTCCGGCGTGTTCGGCCGGACATCAGAATCTTTGTGACCTCGGGATGGGCCTCCTCAGCGGCCAAGCCATCAGCGACGGCACGTACCGGATCCAGGCTCGCGGCGAAAACGTGATCCCGATGTGCCTGCTAGGGACGTTCTCGCCCTACATGGTCGTGAACCAGTCGTCAGTGGTGAAGATCGACAAGGACATTCCGTTCGAGGTTGCCGCACTCGTCGGTTGCGGCGTCCCGACCGGTTGGGGATCGGCAACCCACATCGCCGATGTGAAGCCCGGCGAAGACGTTGTGATCATGGGCGTCGGCGGCGTCGGTATCAGTGCGCTACAGGGTGCGGTTGCATCGGGCGCTCGGTACATCTTTGCCATCGACCCCGTGCCGTGGAAGCGTGAGCAGGCTCTGAAGTTCGGCGCAACGCACGCTTTCGAAAGCGCTGCCGCTGCCATTCAGCCGATCATCGACGCCACGTACGGACGCATGGCGCAGAAGACGATCATCACCGTCGGCGAAATGAAGGGTGAGTACGTCGAAGAAGCCATGATTCTGACGGCAAAGGCTGGTCGTTGTGTTGTCACTGCAATGGGGCACCTGACGGACATGGATGTGAAGCTGAACCTGTTCCTGATGTCGATGCTTCAGAAGGACCTTCAGGGCAATATTTTCGGCGGTGGCAACGCTCGCCAGGACGTGCCTAACCTCCTCGCGATGTACAAGGCAGGCAAGCTGAACCTTGACGACATGGTCACTCGGACCTACACGCTCGAAGGCGTGAACGACGGGTACCAGGACATGTTGGATGGCAAGAACATCCGCGGCGTCATCCGCTACACCGAAGCTGACTGGTGATCGAAAGCGCAACTCTTGTGCCAGTAGTCTGATCGGGTGCCCAGTACTCACAGTCTCGACGTAATCCAGCAGTGGCCGGTCGACAATGCGGCAGCGGTCGTCCTCTCCGGGAATAATCCGGGTGAGGGCGACCGCATTCGTGGTTTCAGCGGCGACCAGTCGCATGTTTTCCCCCTGGCTTCGGTGACAAAACTGTTGTGCGCCTACGCGATTCTGGTGGCGGTGGAGGAAGGGGCGGTCGAGTTGGATGGGCCGGCCGGGCCTGAGGGGTCGACCGTTCGTCATCTCCTCGCACATGCTTCCGGGTTGGCATTCGCCGAACGTGTTGTTCAGGCGCCGGTGGCGTCGAAGCGGATCTACTCGAGTGCGGGATTCGAGGTGCTTGCCGAGTTGGTTTCCAGGGAGACCGAGATCGAGTTTGCCGACTATCTTGCCGAGGCGGTGTTCGCGCCGTTGGAGATGACCAGCGCGGCTCTTGTCGGTCCTGCCGGTCACGGTGCACAGGCATCGGCAGACGACTTGGCCAAGTTCGCGGCTGAACTGCTCTCGCCGACCCTGATCTCGACGCAGACGTTTGCAGAGGCGACAACCGTGCAGTTCCCGGGGCTCAACGGAATTCTTCCGGGTTACGGCTCTCAGCGCCCCAACGGCTGGGGACTCGGATTCGAAATTCGCGGCGACAAGCGTCCGCATTGGACAGGTCTCGAGAACTCGGCCGCAACCTTCGGTCATTTCGGCCAGTCCGGGACGTTCCTGTGGGTCGATCCCACGATCGATACTGCGTGCGTCGTGCTTACCGATCGCGACTTCGGTGATTGGGCCAAGCCTTTGTGGACTGAATTGTCAGATGGCGTGATCGGTGAAGTTTCGCGATAGAGCACAAATTTCTCTCCTTCCACTGGCGCAACACGGGTAACACAAGGCACACTGTTCAATCGAGCGTGCTGCACGAACTCGACAGAGGTCGTTGGGGAAGACGTCCCTCGTCGAAGCAGGAGGCTCGAGTGCGCGAAATGAATCAATTCGCGGACGTGACGACTGGTGTGGTTTACATCCACTCGTCGCCCGCGGCGCTGTGCCCGCACGTGGATTGGGCTTTGTCCGCCACGTTGGACAGCCCTGCCAAGCTCAGATGGACCTCACAGCCTGCCTACGACGGGCTTCTGCGTGCGACGACGGATTGGACAGGTCCCGTCGGAACCTGTGCCCGCCTGGTCGATTCGTTACGGGCGTGGCCGATGTTGCGGTTCGAGGTCACGGAGGACCCGAGCCATGGCGTCGACGGCGAACGGTACAGCCATGTGCCCGGTCTGGGATTGTGGCGCGGATCCACCAGTGCGAACGGTGATGTCGTTGTTGGGGAGATGAAACTGCGGTCCATCATGAATTCCGGTGGAGACATCGCCGCGGAGATCGATCGGGCGATAGGCGCACCGTGGGACGAGGAACTCGAACCCTTCCGGAGTTCAGGCGAAGGTGCCGAAGTGACATGGCTGCGAAGGCGTGTCAGCTGACCGAGGTCCATCCTGAACCCTGAGGGCTCTCGCGGATTGAACGACACAGACTTGAATGACAAAGGTGGGCCCCGCCGTATCGGCGAGGCCCACCTTGCTGTCCGGGGTTGTCAGAGCGGAATGTTCTTGTGGCGCGCACGGACAGATGGTGCAGACGCGAGCGCAGCGGTGACGATGCTGCGAGTCTTCGCCGGGTCGATTTCCTCGTCGACGACGCCGATTTCGACAGCGCGGTCGACGCCGCCTGCGATCGCCTCGTGTTCGGCAGCGAGACGGTCGTGCAATGCTTCACGCTCGTCGTCCGGTGCCGCAGCGAGAGCCCGCTTGTGCAGGATGCCGACAGCAGCCTTCGCGCCCATCACGGCCACTTCGGAGTTGGGCCAAGCGAAAACGGCCGTGGCTCCCAGTGCTCGCGAGTTCATTGCGATGTATGCGCCGCCGTAGATCTTTCGAGTGACGACGGTGACGCGGGGGACAGTCGCCTCGGCGAAGGCGTGAAGTAACTTCGCGCCGCGCCGAACCACGCCTTCCCACTCCATCGACACGCCAGGCAGATACCCGGGAACATCGACGACGACCACGAGCGGCACGCCGAATGCGTTGCACAGTCGCACGAATCGAGCGGCCTTCTCTGCACTTTCGGAGTTCAGGCACCCCCCGAGTCGCAGTGGGTTGTTCGCGATGACGCCAACCGTGCGTCCGGCCATCCGGCCGAAACCGGTGACGATGCTCCGCGCGTAATTGCCTTGCAGTTCTTCGAAGCTCGACTCGCCTTCGACGTTGTCGAGCATTTCGTGAACGATGGGACGAACGTCGTATGCACGTTTTGCGGACGCAGGCATCATGGCGCGCAGATCGCTGTCGCCGAGTTCCGCTGCCCGCTGATCGAATTCGCCCTGCTCGCACATCATCGAGACCAGGCGGCGTGCGCGGTGCAATGCGTCGGCCTCGTCGTGTGCGGCGATGTGCGCGACACCCGACTTCTTGGTGTGTGTGTCCGGACCGCCGAGTGACACCATGTCGACCTGTTCACCGGTGACACTGCGAACTACGTCTGGGCCGGTGACGAACACTCGGCCTTCCGGCGCCATGATCACGACATCGGTGAGGGCTGGACCGTACGCGGCTCCACCAGCGGCAAAGCCGAGCACGACGGAAATTTGAGGTATGAGACCCGACGCACGGACCATGGCCTCGAAGACCAGTCCGACTGCGTGGAGTGCTTCGACGCCTTCAGCCAGACGCGCGCCACCGGAGTGCCAGAGACCCACGATGGGGGACTCTTCCTCGATGGCGGTATCGATGGCTTTGACGAGGTGTTTGCAACCGTCGACGCCCATTGCGCCGCCCATGACGGTGGCATCGGAGCAGTATGCGATGGTGCGGACGCCGTCGATGTTTCCGGACGCAGCGAGCACGCCGGACTTGTCACGGGCGTGGAGCGGCACTGTTGTGCCGGGGTCGAACAGATTTTCCAGGCGCGCAAGAGGATCGCGCGGGTCTGTCGATGATTCGGACTTTGTCACGGGGGCCAGGATGGTCATCGCGTCCTCCTTCAGTACGAGCCTTGGGTGGAACGAAAGGTCGGTGTTGTCCGCGGGTGACGTTGTGTTGCAACGACACCCGCGGACAGGTGCAAACCGCGGTTCGGGCTAGGCCCGACCGAAGGCGAGCGCGACATTGTGCCCACCGAAACCGAACGAGTTGTTCAGTGCGAAATCGAAAGAGCCGGTTCGGGGTTCACCCTTGACGACATCGAGATCGATTTCTGGATCCTGGCTGTCGACATTGAGCGTGGGCGGGATGATCCCGTCACGCACTGCCAGAACCGTGAGGACTGATTCGAGGGCGCCGACAGCGCCGATCGAGTGTCCCAGCGCGGATTTCGGGCCATACACCGCAGCGTGATTGCCGACCGCTGCGTTGATTGCCTTTGCCTCTGCGATGTCACCGATCGGCGTCGCAGTGGCGTGGGCGTTGATGTGCTTGATGTCGGACTTCGTCAGTCCGGCCATCTCGATTGCTCGGGTCATGGCTCGCGCCGCGCCCAGGCCTTCCGGATGCGGTGCCACGATGTGGTACCCGTCCGAAGTGATTCCGGAACCGAGCAGGCGGGCATGAATGGTGGCCCCGCGTGCCTTTGCGTGTTCCTCGGTTTCGAGGATCATCAGTGCGCCGGCTTCGCCGAAGACGAATCCGTCGCGGTCCTTGTCGAAAGGACGTGAAGCTGCGGCCGGATTGTCGTTGTTGGTGCTCATTGCACGCATCATGGCGAAGCTCGCGATCGGAACCGCGTCGATGAAGCTCTCGACTCCACCAGCCACAACCATGTCCGCGTCACCCATGACAAGCATGCGGTGAGCGTGAGCAATTGCCTCGGAACCTGACGAACATGCCGACACCGGGGTGATGACGCCGCCGCGGGCCCCGAGTTCGAGCCCGACCGTTGCGGCCGGTCCGTTGGGCATGACCATCTGCACCGAGAACGGGGACACCTTGCGGTATCCGCCGCCACGGAGTTTGTCGACGGCGTCGATGAGCGTGTCGCCGCCGCCGAGTCCGGTGCCGATGACAACCGCGAGGCGGTCCTGATCGACTTCGGGGCTGCCGGCGTTGCTCCAGACCGTGCGACTCAACGTGAGGGCAAGGCGTTCCACCCAGCTCATCCGTCGAATTTCGACGCGGGACAAGCCCTCGTCTGGTGAAACCTTCAGGTGCCCGCCGATGCGAATGGGAAGGTCGAACTCGTCGATGAACGGGTCATCGAGGATTCCGATGCCGCTTTCGCCGGCGAGTAGCGCCTTCCACGTGCCATCCACATCACCAGCCACCGAGGTCGACGTCGCGAGGCTCGTGACGACGATGTCGGGGAATTTCCCTTTGCGGGTAGAAGCGGAAGTCACGGTCGGCTCACTCTGCGTTCTTGGCTTCGGCGCCTTCGGCTTCGAGCTTCTGGATGTACGCGACGATGTCGCCGACGGTGCGCAGGCCTGCGAGATCCTCGTCGGGGACCTTCACGCCGTACTTGTCTTCGGTCTGAACAGCGATCTCGACCATGGACAGGGAGTCGATATCGAGGTCGTCCACGAAGGACTTGTCAACGGTGACCTCGGAAGGCTCGATACCGGTGACCTCCTCCACGATCTGGCCGAGTTCCGCGATGATTTCTTCCTGAGTGTGGGCCACTGGTGTGGCTCCCTTCTTGATCGATTGAGGTGGGGTGAAACGTCCGGCCGCCGTTCGGGCTGATCGGCCGGGTGGGCGTCCGAGCTAGGTCAGCTCGGACAGTGCGGAGATATCCTCCGGGTTCTTGAGGGCCACCGTCGGCGTGCCACGCATTTCGCGCTTGGCAATTCCGACGAGGGTTCCGGCCGGCGGGAGTTCCACGATCGCGCTGACTTCTGCTGTCCGCAACGACGCGGAGCAGAGGTCCCAACGAACGGGGCGGGTTACCTGCGCGGCAAGTTTGGTGAGGGCGTCGGCGCCCGAGGAGACGGGTGCGCCATCCGAGTTGGAAAGCAGCGTGCGCGTCGGATCGGACGGGGTGATCTTGGCGGCAGCAGCTGCGACGGCGTCCTGTGCAGGTGCCATGAAGCGGGTGTGGAAAGCGCCGGCGACGGGCAGTGCGCGGACTCGGGCCTTTTCGGGTGCGTTTGCTGCGAGTTCTTCGAGCGCGGTGAGCAGTCCGGCAGCCACGATCTGGCCGGCCGCATTGCGGTTGGCCGCTTCCAACCCGAGTTCTTCGAGTCGTGCGAGCACTTCGGCTTCGTCGCCACCGAGAACGGCTGACATGCCGGTGGGCTCGAGCGCACAAGCCTTGGCCATCTCGGCGCCGCGGAGGGCGGCAAGCGCGACCGCGTCGTCAGCGGAAATAACACCGGCGACCGCAGCAGCGGCAAGTTCACCCACTGAATGGCCGGCAGCGATGACGTTGGCGCCGAGGAGCCCACGTGATTCGATTTCCTCGTACGCCAGCAGAGCAGCGGCAACGACGAGGGGCTGGGTTACCGAGGTGTCGGTGATTTCTTCTGCAGTCGCGGTCGTGCCGAGTCGGACGAGGTCAAGGCCGGCTGCCTTCGACCACACTTCGAGGCGGTCTTGCGCTCCGGGCAGTGCCAGCCATGGGCTGAGCATGCCGGGTGTCTGAGAGCCCTGTCCCGGGGCGAGCAACGAAATCACTTATTAAGAGAACACCGCCGCGAGTGACCTGCGAGATGTCGGTCGCGATGAACTCTGGCGAAGTGTTTTGTAGGGTTCCCACAAAATCCCACGTCGCGCCCGGCCATCGAAATTGGACGCTCGGGGGTTACAGGTTTGTTTGTCCGGATGTTAAAGATGTGACTGAAGTAACCGAATTGTTCGATTTGAGATCGATTTGTGTCAATCGGCCCACGGTAGCGGCGATCCGTAGTACGTATGCGTCGCGTGGATTCGTAGGATCCCGGCCGGTAACTTCCGCGATTCGCTTCAAGCGGTACCGAACGGTATTTGGATGAACAAACAGAAGACGTGCACAAGTCTCAACCGCACCTCCACAGTCGAGATAACTGTCTAAAGTATCGGTCAAGACTGTGCCGGATTCCGCTAAAGGTGCGACCAGGAAATCGCGAAGAGCCTTTACGGCAGCGTCGTCTCCGAGTAGTGCCCGTTCCGGGAGCAGTTCAGTCGCGAAAACGGGACGAGGTGCGCCGCGCCACCCGGCGACGGCCTTGATTCCCGCGAGAGCTTCGGACGCACTGAAGTGTGCTGCGCTCAACGAGGGCGTTGTCGGGCCGATCACCACCGGCTCGTCGGCGAAACTCATGAGCAGGTCTTGAAGGAATTGGCTGCCTTCCGTCTTACTGCTCAGCTCGCCGCTGACGATCATCACCAGTCGCGGACCCTGTACCACGGCGAGAACAGCGCGCCCGTGCGCGGCGGCAGTCGCGTGGACGGTGCCGGCAACCGAGACCCGCTCGTCCGGCGGGGGAGACCCGACGATGACGGTGGCCGGAGCCGTGGCGTCCCAGTTCAAGGTGGCTGCGCGGGAGAGCATGTCCGAGCCGGTGTCTCCCTGCACGACGGCGTCGACGACGAGCGCTTCCAGTCGCGTGTCCAGGGCACCCCGCGACTCGGCGGCGCTTGCGTACACCGTCGCTGCTGCGAAACCGAGTTCACGCCCGTAGCGCAGGACCGCTTCTGTCAGCGCGATCAGCTGCTGATCGTTGCGGGCGAGAGCCGGCAGCCATTTCTCGAAGAACTCCATCGCCACCCGGACCATGTCGACGGTCTGGCGCAGCGTGAGCTGTCGAGCAAGATCCTGAGGGATGACCGGAAACGACTCGTATCCGAAGCTGATCTCCGAGTCGAGTTGCCGCAGCCATTCCAGGAAATTCACCACCGACGTCTGCACCAAGAGTTGAACGTCGGCACGTTGCGACGCGTCGAGACTGTCGAAGAACGGAAGCTGCTCCTCCATCACGGTCACGGCCTCGGTGGAGAGCCGACCGGAGAACTGTTTGACGCGGCGGAGCAAGGCTTCTGGAAGTGGATCGCGAACCTGACGACGGCGGGCGAGTACAGCCTGCAACCCGGACGACTGTGGTCGAGTGCGGCGTACGCCCTCTTCGGGTTTCTCGGGATCAGGTTCGGGCATGAGAAAAACCTACGCCCATCGCCGCAGCGGATGTCGAGATGACACCCGCGGCGATGGGCGTAGGTCTGTTTTCGATCGCTGGGACTGTTGCCCTACGACTTAGGCGCTACCGGTGTCCCCGGTCTGCTCGGGAGCAGCATTCACGTCGTCGATGCGGTATCGGCTCGCGGCTTCGACGGCCTTTGACCGCTCGATCGAACCTTCCTTCGCCAAACCGATCAGCACGGCAACGACGATGGACTCGGCATCGACGTTGAAGTAGCGACGCGCTGCAGTGCGTGTGTCGGAGAACCCGAACCCGTCCGTGCCGAGCGTGGTGTAGTCGCCGGGAACCCACTGACGGATCTGATCCGAGACCGCCCGCATCCAGTCCGAAGCCGCGACGACAGGGCCTTGGGCCGACGACAACGCCGTGGTGACGAACGGAACCGGAGCATCCTCGGACGGATTGAGCAGCGCCTGACGTTCGCATTCGACGCCTTCGCGGCGCAGCTCACCCCAGGACGTGACCGACCAGACGTCGGCCGAGACGCCCCATTCGTCGGCGAGCAGCTTCTGCGCACGCAGACCCTCGGGCATCGCGACACCGGATACGAGGATCTGTGCCTTCGGGCCGGCTACTTCGGACGTCTTGTAGAGGTAGATGCCCTTGAGCAAGCCCTCGACGTCGAGACCTTCGGGCTCGGCCGGCTGAACGTACGGCTCGTTGTAGATGGTCAGGTAGTAGAAGATGTTCTCGCCACCGAAACCGTCGACGCCCTCGGTGCCGCCGTACATGCGGCGCAAGCCGTCCTTGACGATGTGCGCCAACTCGTACGAGAAGGCGGCGTCGTACGTGACAGCGGCCGGGTTGGTCGATGCCAGGAGCAGCGAGTGTCCGTCGGCGTGCTGGAGACCTTCACCGGTCAGAGTGGTACGACCGGCGGTCGCGCCGAGAACGAATCCGCGAGCCATCTGGTCGGCGGCCGCCCACAGGCCGTCGCCGGTGCGCTGGAAACCGAACATCGAGTAGAAGATGTACAGCGGGATCATCGGTTCACCGTGGGTGGCGTAGGACGTGCCGACTGCGGTGAACGATGCCGTCGAACCGGCCTCGTTGATGCCCTCGTGCAGGATCTGGCCGATCGGGCTTTCCTTGTAGGCGAGCATGAGTTCGGCGTCGACGGAGGTGTAGAGCTGTCCGTTGCGGTTGTAGATCTTCAGCGACGGGAACCACGAGTCCATACCGAACGTACGGGCCTCGTCCGGAATGATCGGCACGATCCGCTTGCCGATCTCCTTGTCGCGCAACAGTTCCTTGAGAATGCGCACGATCGCCATGGTGGTGGCGACTTCCTGCTTGCCCGAACCCTTGCGGATGACGTCGTACGTCTTGTCCTCGGGGAGCTTGAGCGGAGCAGCGTCGGTGTTGCGGGAAGGCAGGAACCCGCCGAGTGCTTTACGACGGTCGAGCATGTACTTGATCTCGGGAGCGTCCGCGCCCGGGTGGTAGTACGGAGGCAGGTACGGATCCTTCTCGAGCTCGGCATCCGAAATCGGGATGTGCTGCATGTCGCGGAACGCCTTGAGATCGTCCAGCGTCAGCTTCTTCATCTGGTGTGTGGCGTTGCGGCCCTCGAAGTGCTTACCGAGGGTGTAGCCCTTGATGGTGTGCGCCAGGATGACCGTCGGCTGGCCCTTGTGTGCCATGGCCGCTGCGTAGGCGGCGTGGACCTTGCGGTAGTCGTGGCCACCGCGCTTGAGGTTCCAGATTTCCTGGTCTGTGAGGTCCTTGACCAGCTCCTTGGTGCGGGGGTCACGTCCGAAGAAGTGATCGCGTACGAACGCGCCGTCGTTGGCCTTGTACGTCTGGTAGTCACCGTCCGGCGTCACGTTCATCAGGTTGACCAGCGCGCCGTCGCGATCGGCGTGCAGCAGCGCATCCCACTCGCGGCCCCAGACGACCTTGATGACGTTCCAGCCGGCACCGCGGAAGAACGATTCCAGTTCCTGGATGATCTTTCCGTTGCCGCGGACCGGGCCGTCGAGGCGCTGGAGGTTGCAGTTCACGACGAACGTGAGGTTGTCGAGGCCTTCGGTTGCCGCGACGTGAGCGAGGCCGCGTGATTCGGGCTCGTCCATTTCGCCGTCGCCGAGGAATGCCCACACGTGCTGATCGGTGGTGTCCTTGATGCCGCGGTCGTTGAGGTAGTGGTTGAACCGGGCCTGGTAGATGGCGTTCATCGGGCCGAGACCCATCGAGACCGTCGGGAACTCCCAGAAGTCGGGAAGCAGCCGCGGGTGCGGGTAGGACGGCAGTGCGCCGCCGAAGTCGGCGTGGGACTTCTCCTGGCGGAATCCGTCGAGCTGTTCCGCGGGGATGCGGCCCTCGAGGAAGGCGCGGGCGTAGATGCCGGGGGAGGCGTGACCCTGGATGAAGATGTGGTCGCCACCGCCCGGGTGGTCCTTGCCGCGGAAGAAGTGGTTGAAGCCGACCTCGTACAACGCTGCCGAGGATGCGTAGGTGGAGATGTGACCGCCGACGCCGACGCCCGGTCGCTGCGCGCGGTGGACCATGATCGCGGCGTTCCAACGGATCCAGGCGCGATAGCGGCGCTCGACCTCTTCGTCGCCGGGGAACCACGGCTCGTTTTCGGTCGGAATCGTGTTGACGTAGTCGGTCGAGGTGAGCGCGGGGAGTGCGACGTGCTTCTCACCGGCGCGTTCGAGCATGCGGAGCATGAGGTAGCGGGCACGCGTGGGTCCGGATCGATCCAGAAGTCCGTCGAATGATTCGAGCCATTCGGTGGTCTCGTCCGGATCGATGTCCGGCAGGTACGACGCAACACCTTCGCGAATGACGCGAACGCGACCGTCGGTTCCCCCCGGCGTATTCGACGCGGGCGAACCCGACTCGCCGGCGGCGCCGGAATCGGCGTTCTGCCCGGACGCGGGACCCTGGATCAGGTCAGACAACGTGTGCTCCTCATTGGTTTGGGGACGCGTGGTGGGGCGTCCTTACATAGGTGATCGAGGCCTTGTTAGGTCCGACGCACTTCCATCGTGAATATGGCGCGTACCTCATCTTTCACCATCCCGGTCGGTCCGGCACACCTCGCCTCTGGTTACTCTCGGGTAGCGTTTTTCGGCGTGACGCAGGGGTGTGATGGTTCCCCGTAGTCACAGGCTTGGGGGATCGATCGGAACGTATGAAGGGGTGGGAAAAAATAAACAAAGAAATCAATTACGGCAGGGTCGGGGCGTGGGTCTCGGTCGGATCGATTGCAGTGGGACTGTCGGTGATCGTGGGATGTTCGGCGGCGGTGACCGGATCGGCAGTACCCAATGAAGCGCACGTGGCTGCATACCAATCCGAGGTGAGTGTTTCGATGGCCGCCGCGTCCTCGTCGAAAGCGGCGGCAGATGCGGCAGATGCAGCTTTCGCGATCTGTGAGGAAGCGGTCTCTCGATCGAAAAACGACGTGGTCGCGTTCAATGCCTACGTCGACGCCGGAAATCATGGTGAGACCGACCTGAGAGCCGAAGCAAGCGCTGCTGCTTCGTCGGCCAGGGACACCGCCTCGTGGTTCGACTCGGTCGCGAGTGAACTTCCGGCGCAACTTTCCGGACTGTTCGACGAATTGGCCGCGAACCTACGTTCATCTGCAGTCGTGATCGAGAGTGATCATTCGGCGGATGAAATCAATTCGATCAGCGATACGAGCAATTCGATTCGCAAGTCGATCTTCGATGAATGTGGATCCCTGTGACCTGCGGTAATCCGCAGGCGTAAGGTTCGCCGTGTGTCAGAAGACGATCTTTGGTGAAAGTTTTCGGCGTGGTCGGCTTGCGCTAACGCCTCAGACCATGTTCGCTTTCCCTAATTGATCGTCAAACGGTAGGTGTGCGGGGTCGCCACACACCATCAACAAAAGGAGGACCCCACCGTGGTCGCCGCGGCGGATGCCCAGAACTACGCTCAGAAACTCGGGATTACCACTGACATGGTGGTGCAGGAACTGGGCTGGGATGAGGATACCGACGACGGCATTCGTGCCGCGGTTGAGGAAACCATCGGCGGGGAAATGCTCGACGAGGATTCCGACGAGGTCATCGACGTCGTGCTGCTGTGGTGGCGCGACGAGGACGGTGACCTGGTGGATGCCTTGATGGATGCCATCGGGCCCCTCGCCGACGAAGGCTTCGTGTGGGTTCTCACTCCCAAGACCGGTCTCGACGGACATGTCGAGCCCAGCGAGATTGCCGAATCGGCGCCGACTGCCGGCTTGACGCAGACATCGGCAGCCAACCTCGGTGACTGGTCGGGAAGTCGACTGGTTCAGCCGAAGGCTCGTCCGGCCAACAAGCGCTGACCCGGCCCTTTCCTCACTTTCCCAAGGAATTGCACATGCCTCTCGAAGTTGGTGCCCAGGCACCGGATTTCACCTTGAAGGACCAGAACAACCAGGAAGTCTCGCTCGCAGATTTCCGCGGTAAGAAGAATGTTCTGCTGGTCTTCTATCCGTTGGCCTTCACCGGGACTTGTCAGGGGGAACTCTGCAAGGTCCGTGACGAGCTTCCGAAGTTCGAGAACGACGACACTGCCATTCTCGCGATTTCTGTCGGTGCTTCGCCGACTCACAAGATCTGGTCGGCTGAGCAGGGATACACATTTCCCTTGCTGTCGGACTTCTGGCCGCACGGTGAAGTCGCTCAGAAGTACGAGGTGTTCAACGACAAGTTGGGCTTCGCGAATCGTGGCACCTTTGTCATCGACAAAGACGGAATCATTCGTTTTGCCGAGATGAACGGCCCCGGAGAAGCCCGTGACCACGGACTTTGGGCAAACGCGCTTGCCGCGCTAGAGTCTTAGAGCACTCCCGGTGAGGGTCTCACCGGGAGTTCGGGCGTGTAGCTCAGTGGTAGAGCTCTGGTTTTACACACCAGCGGTCGGGGGTTCGAAACCCTCCGCGCCCACCGAAGAATTCAAACCCCGATCTGCTTGTTGACGCAGATCGGGGTTTTTTCATTTTCGGCAACGAATTGTCCGCAATACGCCATTCTGGACGAATGTCCAGTTCTGTGATCGAAGTAGCCGTCGACCCGACGCGCGTGCATCCCACCCGTCCGCACATACATATCGCCGAGATGCCCAGTCTCAGTGTTGCGTTGTTCCCGGGGCAGACGATCCGGGTTCGTTCCCAAAGCGACGCACTGGCGACCGGGATTGCCCGAGTCTGGGAAATCAACCGAATGCACCGCTTGATCTACCTGACGATCGACTGGGACGGGTTGAGCTCAGCTCGGGCAGACATGTGACGGTTGGCCAGAGAACGAGCGTCGCTGCTACAACTACGCTCGTGCAGATTTCGGTTCGTTCGTCCCAATCTCGATTCAATGCGCGAGCTGCCGGGCTTCTCCTCGGCTTCGTTGCGGATCGGGCATTCGCCGATCCGGGGCGGTTCCATCCGGTTGCCGGCTTCGGAACCGCGGCTATCGCGCTGCAGAAGATGTCCTACCGGGACTCGCGCGCGGCCGGAACACTTCATGTTGCCGTGCTCTTGGCCGGCACCGCAGGACTTGGCCTCACAGCCGAAGCAGCGTCGCGCCGGGCCGGTTGGGTGGCCGTCACGGGTACGACGGCGATAGCTACCTGGGCCGTGCTCGGCGGAACGTCGCTTGCACGCACCGGCATCGACATGGCCGCTCGATTGGAGGCGTCACAGGTCGACGGCGACCTGACGACAGCGCGTGAGCTACTTCCTTCACTCTGCGGACGCGATCCCTCGGTGCTGGGCGAGGAGGGCCTCACGCGTGCAGCACTGGAGTCGGTTGCCGAGAACACCTCGGATGCAACCGTCGGCGCAGTGTTCTGGGGTGCAATTGCGGGCGTGCCAGGCCTGTTCGTCTACCGCGCTGCCAACACACTCGACGCGATGATCGGCTACCGCTCCGAGAAGTACCTCAGATTCGGGTGGGCTGCGGCGAGGTTCGACGACCTGGTCAACATCGTCCCCGCTCGGCTGACAGGTGCGCTGACGGCTGCGTGTGCACCGGTGGTGGGCGGCTCGGTTCAGGAATCACTGGCAGCGTGGAAACGCGACGCAGCGGCTCATCCAAGCCCCAATGCTGGCGTCGCGGAAGCGTCGGCGGCAGGGGCGTTGGGCATTTCGTTGGGTGGTCGGACCGAGTACGCGCACGGGGTGGAGATGCGTCCCGTCCTCGGCCGCGGGCCTGTGCCGACGCCGAACGATCTGCGCCGCGCGGCGAGGCTTTCGTCGGCGGTGCAGATCAGTGCAGCTGTGGTGTCAGCGGGTATTTCAGCGGGTATTGCCGTATCGATCGGCAAGTTTGGCTTCCTGCGCCGTGAGCGGCACTGATTCCGGCTCGGGCTTCTTGCGACGGCTGAAGGTACGAGCCGGTTCGCCGGGGGGTGCGGCAGGCGCGGACACTGCCGCTTCCGGGGTCGTCTCGGCAGCGGCGTCGTCGGCTGCGAAACCGTCCACAGCTGCTTGAGCTGCCTTTTCCTTGCGACGTTCGCGCCACTCGGCGCGAATGAAGTAAGCCAGTCCGAGCGGCGCCATGATGCCGAACGCCAGCCATTGGAACCCGTACGAGAGGTAGGGGCCCGCGTCGAGTTGGGGGAGCGGGATCGTGCCGAGACCGCCGGGCTGGTCGGGTTCGAGTTGGATGTACGCGTCGATCAGGTCCGTTCCGATGAACTCGCCGATCGGCTGTGCGTCGATGGAGTAGACCTGCTTCGCGCCGTCCTCGAACATCGGAACTCGGCCGGGAGCAGTGCCTTCCGACAGGCGCACACGGCCGTTGAGAGTGACCGGATCGGTCGGCGGCGCAGCGATGGGCGGTGCCTCGGCGCCGTTGATCGGCCGAACGTATCCGCGATTGACGAGGATCGTGCGGCCGTCGTCGAGGCGGAAAGGCGTCAGGATCTCGTACGACGGCGCGCCCTCGATGGACTGCAGGCGGACGAGGATATCGGCGTCGGGCAGATAGGTACCTGCCGCGGTGATGTTTCGCCATTCGTCGTCCGGTGCGATCGTCGAATCGGCGATGACATCACCGATCGGCACGGTCTCCGCGTTGATCGAGTTCGAGATCAGATCATTGCGGTGCTCGGTCTTCGTGTTCTTGCCGAGTTGCCACGGAGCGAGCACGGTGAAGCACAGGTAGGCGAAGAGCCCGACCACAGCTGCCAGTACCAACCAACCGGGCCGCAACAGGAATTTCAGTCTTCGCACACGTCCACGGTATCCGTTGCCCGAACGGGAGTGAATTTTGCTCCGGGTTCAGGCTCGCTCGCGGATCCAGTCGAGTATGTCGGGAATGGCCGCTTCGATCTGGTCTCGAACCAGTTCGAAGTCCTCCTGATCCCCGTAGTACGGGTCCGGAACCGATTCTCCGTCCGCCTCGGGGTCGAACGATCGCAGTAGGCGCCGACGCTCGGTGGGCACGCCGAGATGAGCAAGCTCACGTTCGTGCCCGGTGTCGAGGGCGACGACAAGATCGGCGGCGAGATGATCTGCATTGACCTGCGCGGCGCTGTGGCCCGTCGGATATCCGGCCGCTCGGAGCACGACGTTGGTCCGCTCGTCGGCCTCGCTACCGGTGTGAAACCCCTCGGTACCGGCGCTGCTGACACGCACGCGGTCGGCGAGGCCTTCACGGCCCAGATGCGCGAGCAAGATCTTTTCGGCCATCGGTGACCGGCAGATATTGCCGGTGCACACGAACGTCACGTGGAGTGGTTCAGTCACGTGGAGTGGTTCAGAGGCGGCCATCGAGAAGTCCTCCCAGTTCGGATGCCGACGATACGGAGCGAAACGCTTGCCGCGCTTCCTCGGCGGAACCGTAGCCCCATTCGACGACGACGGTGGGGATGCCGTACTTCGCGGCGCCGAGCACGTCGTGATCACGATCGCCGATCATGAGCACGTCGGGGGTTCCGCCGTCGGCAGCGAGGACGGGAGTGATCCCGAGTGAGGTCAGCGAGTGCGCGATCACATCGGGTTTCGCCCGACGAGTTCCGTCGTCACTTGCGCCGCCGATGAACTCGAAGTGCTCGGCCAGGCCGAAATGCTCGAGGATACGAATGGCGAATCGCTCCGACTTCGAGGTGGCGACGGCCAGTCGGGTGCCGCTCGCGCGAGCCTTACCCAGGACGACGTCCATACCCTCGTACACCGAGTTCTCCTGCCACCCGGTCGCGTCGTAACGCTCGATGTACGCGGCGATCGCCCGATCCACGTCCGCCGGGGCCATGCCGAGTGACCTGAAGGTATCGACCATCGGCGGGCCGATCACCGATGCCAACATCGCTTCCGTCGGCTCCGGATGGCCGACAGTTGCCAACGCATGTCGGAAGCCGCCGTGAATGCCGGGAGCGGAATCGGTGATGGTTCCGTCCAGATCGAACAGAACTACAGGAAAACGGTCGAGGGGTGGTGTCGTCACGGCACTCATTGTCCCGGACGGCAGGGGTGATGTCCGCGCACGGTGCTCGACCGTAGGCTGACCGGGTGAGTACCGGAACGGTTGACCTGGAGAGCTTGCGACATCACGGAGATGTCGAAGCGGAGCCCGGGTTACTCGATTTTGCCGTCAACGTTCAAGGCTCCGGCCCACCGGAGTGGTTGCGGGATCGGCTGGCCGCAGGGCTGTCGACGCTCGGTTCGTACCCGTCCGCTGCATCGGAACTGAAAGCCCGCGAAACCGTCGCGCAGCGGCACGGGCGCCGGCCCGAAGAGGTGTTGTTGCTCTCGGGTGGTGCCGAGGGATTCGCGATGCTGCCGCGCCTGGGCTCTCGTTCGGCAGCGCTGATCCATCCGTCCTTCACCGAGCCGGAACTGGCGCTGCGAGAGGCCGGTGTACCGGTGACGCAGGTGATTCTGGAGCCGCCTTTCGCGCTTCGGGCCGCGCAGGTACCAGAATCCGCGGACCTTGTCGTTCTGGGCAATCCGACCAATCCGACGTCCGTGCTTCACCCCAAGGCCGATGTGTTGGAGTTGCGTCGGCCGGGCCGGATCCTGGTGGTGGACGAGGCATTCGGCGACGCGATCCCCGGCGAAGCGGAGAGCATCGCAGGTGTCGAGTCGGCGGATGTACTGGTGCTTCGGAGCCTGACCAAGACGTGGGCACTCGCCGGATTGCGGTGTGGGTACGCGATCGGCTCTCCGGATCTACTCGCTCGACTGGCTCACGGCCGAGCCCACTGGCCATTGGGCAGTCTGCAGATCGAGGCCATCACGGCCTGCTGCGAACCGTTCGCGGTCGAGCAGTCGAGGATCAAAGCCGAAGCGATTGCGGCAGACCGCCAAGACATGTCCCGGCGACTGACCGAGATCGGGATTGCCGTGCACGAACCCGCTGCGGGGCCGTTCGTGCTCATCGACGTCCGCGACGGCGCCTCGATGCGAGAGCACCTGCGTGCCCGCGGTATCGCCGTCCGCCGGTGCGACACCTTTCCCGGACTCGGGCCCGATCAGTTGCGCGTTGCCGTCCGTCCAGCCGAGCAGGTCTCGGTACTGATCGAAGCGATGAAGGAGATATTGTGAGCGGCCCAATTCTTGCGGACGTCATAGCCGTGCTGGAATCTGCTTATCCGCCCGCCCTGGCGGAATCGTGGGATTCGGTCGGTCTGGTCTGCGGCGATCCTGCGGACGCGGTGACGAGAGTGGTTTTCGCGGTGGATCCGACCGAGGCAGTGGTCGACGACGCCATCGCCTCCGGTGCCGACCTTCTGGTCGTTCACCACCCACTTCTGCTGCGTGGGGTGGACACCGTCGGTGCTCACACACCCAAAGGTGCGTTGGTCCACAAGCTCATCAAGGCGGGGTGCGCACTGTTCTCGGCGCACACCAATGCGGACTCCGCCGACCCTGGAGTGTCCGACGCGTTGGCGCAGGCTCTGGGCCTGACCGTGCTGCGCCCGATCGAACCCAAGCCGACGCAGCCGCTCGACAAGTGGGTCGTCATGGTTCCGGTGGAGAATGCATCGGCCGTGCAGGATGCACTTTTCGAGGCCGGGGCTGGGCGGATCGGCGACTACAGCCAGTGCAGTTGGACGGTCACCGGTACGGGTCAGTTCTTGCCAGCCGACGGTGCGAATCCGACGATCGGGACTGTCGGCGCTGTGGAGCAGGTTCGCGAGGATCGTGTGGAAGTGATTGCCCCACGCGGAAAGCGAAGTGCGGTGTTGGGCGCATTGCGTGCCGCCCACCCGTACGAGGAACCAGCCTTCGATGTCTTCGAACTCGCAGCGTTCCCCAGTTCGCTCGGTCTGGGGCGGGTGGGTGAGCTCGAGCACCCCGAAACATTGCGAGAGTTCACGGCGCGAGTGGCGCGCTCACTGCCCTCGACCGAGTGGGGTGTTCGCGCTGCCGGAGATCCGGACGCGACCGTTCGTACCGTGGCGGTGTGCGGCGGTTCCGGCGACTCGTATCTGGACGTGGTGGCGGCGCTGGGCGCCGACGTCTACGTCACTGCGGACCTGCGGCATCATCCCGCGGACGAGCATCTTCGTGCCGGTGGCCCGGCACTGGTCGATGTCGCCCATTGGGCTAGTGAATACCCGTGGTGTGCGCAGGCGAAATCGGTGCTCGACGCCGCGTTTGCCGACAATCCGGGGTGGGAAAGCCGGGTTTCGACAATTCGCACCGATCCGTGGTGTTTGAGTGCGCATTAGTGCAGCGCTCTGCAAGGTACGGTTGCACGAACAATTCAAGAGCAGTTCTTCGAGAGCCGTCCTTCGCGAGCACTGCCGACATCGGACTTACAGCAGGAGTTATACAGCGTGAACGTCGAACCACAGGTGCAATCCAAGCTTCTCGACCTCGCCGGGGTGGATGCTGAGCTCACTCGGATCACCCACCGACGCGGAGCGCTTCCCGAGCAGCAGGAAGTCGAACGTCTCGAGGCCGAGCGAATCAGCCGTAAAGATGCGTCCGTAGCCGTCGAAATTCAGATCGACGACATTGATCGCGACATTCGCAAGCTCGAAGGCGAGGTCGACGCGGTTCGTCAGCGCGAGGATCGTGACCGCACTCTGTTGCAGAGTGGGTCGGTCGGGGCGAAGCAGCTCACCGAACTCGAACACGAACTCGGCAGCCTGGTCAGGCGTCAGGGGCTCCTCGAGGACGAGCTGCTCGAAGTGATGGAGCAGCGTGAGGCGTTGCAGGCCGATCACGATCATGCCGGTGCCCAGCTGTCCCAGGCCGAAGAAGAGCTGATCGACGCCAAGCGTCGCCGCGACGACGCCGTCGCCGATCTGGACAAGGCGCAAGAGCGTTGCGCCGCCGATCGTGAACGACTTGTCGGTGAATTCCCCGCCGATTTCCTTGCTGTCTACGAGAAGCAGCGCACCCTGGGCGGACCGGGCGCGGCGCTTCTGCAGGCACGCCGATGCGGCGCTTGCCGGATCGAGATCGACCGCGGCGAGATCTCCCGAATCGCCGCGACACCGGCCGACGTCGTCGTTCGTTGCCCAGAGTGCAATGCAATCATGGTGCGTACCAAGGAGTCCGGTCTGTGACTCCCACGCAGGTCATCGTCGAGGCCGACGGTGGATCGCGCGGCAACCCCGGCCCGGCCGGCTACGGCGCCGTGGTCTTCGACTCCACCCGCTCGGTGTTGGCCGAACGCAAGGAAAGCATCGGAATAGCGACCAACAACGTCGCCGAGTACCGCGGGCTGATCGCAGGGTTGACCGCTGCCGGTGAACTCGGAGCGTCGACGGTCGACGTCCGTATGGACTCCAAGCTGGTCGTCGAGCAGATGTCTGGGCGCTGGAAGGTCAAGCACCCGGACATGATTCCGCTGCAGCGGCGCGCAGCCGAATTGGCGACGCAGTTCTCGCGAGTGACCTACACGTGGATTCCGCGCGGCGAGAATTCTCATGCCGATCGTCTTGCCAACGAGGCGATGGACGCTGCTGCCGGCATCGAAACCGCGACCCCCGCACCAGCTGCACCCGCCGCGCCGTCAGAAGAGACGTCGGAACCGCAGATCGCCGGCTCTCCGGGATGGATCGCCACCACCGGCAAGCCGACACGAATGTTGTTGCTACGTCACGGACAGACAGCGATGTCGGTCGATCGCCGCTACTCCGGACGCGGCAATCCTGAGCTCACGGAATTGGGCCGCGCGCAGGCCGGCGGCGCGGCTGCACGCTTCGGGAACCGCGGCGGTATCGACGCCATCGTCTGCTCACCCCTCGGCAGAACCCGTGAGACGGCAGAGGCATCGGCCCGCGTGCTCGGTCTTCCCGTCGTCGAGCACAAAGGTTTGATCGAAACCGATTTCGGCGACTGGGACGGACTCACCTTCCGCGAGGCAGCCGAGCGCGATCCGGACCTGCATCGCGAATGGCTCTCGGACACTTCGGTGCGCCCACCCGGCGGCGAGAGTTTCGACGAGGTACGAGAACGAGTCGTCGCCGCGCGTGACGACCTGATCTCGACCTACGGCGGCGCGACGCTGTTGGTCGTTTCTCACGTCACCCCGATCAAGACGTTGGTGCAGCTGGCCCTCGATGCCGGGCCGTCCTTGCTGTACCGGTTGCATCTGGATCTGGCGTCGCTGAGTATCACCGAGTTCTATCCAGACGGGGGAGCCTCGGTCCGGCTGGTCAACGACACGTCACATCTTCGCTGAAAGAGCCCCGACGGCTGATCAGCCTCTGATCAGATCACCAGCCACAGGGCACTCACGGCGGCGAGCAGCGTCAGTGGCGTCGTGATGACCCCGAGCAGAGTGAACGTCGCCAGCGTGGGCGGTGCGCCCGCGCTGGTGGCAACTCGTCGCCAGAGCATTGTCGCGAGAGAGCCCACGTAGGTGAGGTTGGGCCCGAGGTTGACGCCGATCAACATCGCGAGCACCAGGCCTGGAGGTGCTCCCGTCCCGAGCGCCGCGATCATCAGCAAGGTTGCCGGCAGGTTATTGACGACGTTGGACGCGAGCGCAGCGACCACGGCGACGAATAGCAGTGATCCGTAGCTGGTGTCGCCTGGCAGGATCTGCGCAATCCATTCTCCCACCGGCCCGTTCGCGACTCCGGCGACGATGATCCCGAGAACCAGGACGAACGCGCAGAACCAGAGGTCGGCAGCGTAGAGCATCTTGGCGGCGGTCGTACGGTGCCGAGCCAGAGCGATCGCTCCCAGAACACTCGCACCCACCACAGCGATCCAGGCGGGTTCGATCCCGAAGAAACCCGAAACCGCGAAACCGACCAGCGTCAGTCCGATCACCGCCAGCGGCAGACTCGGCGCAGGCGAGGAAGTTTTACTTGCCGGTGGCTCTGTGTTTTCCGAGCGGACGAGTTCGGAACGGAAGAACAGTCGGAAGATCAGATATTCGACAGCGATCGTCACGACCCATGGCAACGCCATCAACGCGGTGAAGTGCGAGAACGTCAAACCCGTTGCAGCAAAAGCGATGAGGTTGGTCAGGTTCGACACCGGCAGGAGCGTCGACGCCGAGTTCGACAGGTGCGCACTGGCATACGAATGGGGCCGCGGACTTGCTCCGATGGATCGTGCGGCCGCGATCACTGCGGGTGTCAGAAGTACGACGGTGGCGTCGAGGCTCAGGACCGCCGTGGTCAGGGCAGCCGCGCCGAATACGTAAATCAGCAACCGGTGCGGATCGGCGAGGGATTTTTGCTGCAGGATCTGGCTGACCCAGCGAAAGACGCCGAGAGCGTCCGCGGCATGAGCGAGAACCAGCACGGCAACCAGGAAGACGACGGTGGGTGCCATGCTCGTCAGTTCTTCGCGGGCTTCGTCGAGAGTGACGACACCGGTCAGGAGAACGACGACAGCTGCCGGCCCGGCGATGACGATCTCGGGAAGCCCACGTGGACGCACAATCGCGAAGACGAGGACGACGGCGACGAGCAGGATCGGTAGAAGAGTCACGCGTTGGTGCTCCGTGTCGGGGCGAGCGTCATTTGAGCAGTTTGTAGAGCGTGTTCAGGTTTCGGGTTGTGGTGAACGCCTTGAACTTCGGTTTTCCGGTGTTCCTGCCGAACGCACTCTTGACGGTCTGCCCCTTCTCGACCTCCCAGTACAGGACTCCGTCGCCGGCCACCACGCGTTCGACCGAGGCATCGAGTTGCGCTGCCGCAGCACTCAATTCCTCGAGGATTTCCGGCTCGGAGGCAACCATCGCGTAAGCATGCCAACCCTCGCGTTCTCGGTCGAACGGGTAGTTGTCCACGATCGCTTGCAGTGTCGGAATGTCGAGGACGAATACCCAAGCCTCGTAGCCGAACTCGCGGGCGAGGGCAGATTCGATCTGTTTCTTCAGCGACGAGATGTCGGTGCTCGGACTGTCGAACAGAACGTTGCCCGAGGCCAGGACGGTTTTCACGCCTTGGAATCCGAGGTCGCCGAAGACTCTCGCGAGGTCCGCCATCTTGATGTTGATGCCGCCCACGTTGATACCGCGTAGCAGGGCCACGTACCGAGTCATAAGGTGACCATAGTGCCGGCCACCGACAGGCGCCCGGTAGCATACGGGGGCGGACGAGTTGGCCGGGCGGCCGCGGCTTCTGGAACCAGCGTGTACCACGCACAGGCCTGGGGCCGAGGAAAGTCCGGACTCCACAGAGCAGGGCGGTTGTTAACGGCAACCCGAGGCAACTCGCGGGACAGTGCCACAGAAAACAGACCGCCTGCCTTTCGAGGCAGGTAAGGGTGAAACGGTGCGGTAAGAGCGCACCAGCACCTCGGGTGACCGGGGTGGCTAGGTAAACCCCGCCCGGAGCAAGGTTGAAGGTCGCATCGCTCGCGGTGCGGCTGCGCAGGTGTTCGAGGGCTGCTCGCCCGAGCCTGCGGGTGAACCGCTCGAGGCACCCGGCGACGGTGTGCCCAGATGGATGGTCGCCACTCGGCACTTTGGTGCCGCAGGACAGGATCCGGCTTACACGCCGACTCGTCCGCCCGCGATCTGCACAGTGAGAAAAAGAAGACCCCCACCGGATCGGTGGGGGTCTTCTTTTGTTCGAAAAGCTGTCAGACAGGCTTGATGACCAGCAGCGTAGCCCAGTACGTTGCCGCGTCATGGCCCATGAGCGGGAGGAGGTAATCGTAAAGAATTGCGGACATGCGCACTCCATTTTCTGTTCGTAGCTTGTGTTGGGCATTCAAGCAGAACTCACCGTTCGAATGTCCGGTTCTCACCTGCCAGGCCAAGTAGAAAGAATATCAGTCTCACAGCGATCTACAAGCTTCTATCTCACTCTGATGTCACACTGTGGATATGACTGATGAAGATCGACTCTGGTACTTCGACGTGTCCGACGGTTCCGTCACGCAGGGAAAGGGCGCGTCCTCGTTGACGAGGATGGGGCCGTACCCTGATCGGGACTCTGCCGAGCATGCATTGAAGATCGCTGCCGAACGCAACAAAGCCGCCGATCGGGCAGACGAAGACTGGAACAACTGATACTTGGAACAACTGGGACTCGAACAACTGGGACCGGTACAGCTGCTACACCGGCCCGAACCGATCATGGAGGATGCGTGCCCGCAAGTCGAATGATGGTGCAGGGAATCGACTTCGGAGTGGTTCGGGCGGAGTTCGACTTGCCGGGAGCATTCTCGGCCGCGGCGCAGGCCGAGGCCGAGAATGCCGTGGATCGTTTCGGCGCCGGGCGTGTCGACGAAACGGGTATCGCCTTCGTGACCATCGACCCTCCCGGATCGATGGACCTCGACCAGGCAGTGCACATCGAGAAGACCTCGACCGGGTACGTCGTGCACTACGCGATCGCCGACGTCGCGGCGGTGGTGACGCCGGGCGGTGCGCTCGACGTCGAAACCCGCAAGCGTGGCCAAACCTTCTATCTCCCGGACGGTTCCGTTCCGCTGCATCCTCGGGCGTTGTCGGAGGGATCGGCGAGTCTGCTGCCGGACGTGGTTCGCCCCGCCGCACTGTGGCGTATCGAGTTGGACGCCCAGGCCGAGCCCACGTCATGGCAGGTGAGACGCGCTCTGGTGAAATCGGTGGCGCGTCTGGATTATTCGACCGTGCAACGTGACGCCGACGCGGGCACCTTGCATCCGTCGATCGCCGCACTACCGGAGTTCGGACGATTGCGCAGTGCCTCGGCGGTTGCCAGGGGCGCCATCGAGCTGAAACTGCCCGAGCAGTCAGTGGTTCGGGATCAGCCAGAGGACGAGTCCTCGGCTCGCTGGCGGATCGAGCTCGAGCCACGCACCGAAGCGGACGACTGGAACGCAGAAGTGTCGCTGCTGACCGGGATGTGTGCCGGCCGCATGATGATCGACGCAGGTATCGGGCTGCTTCGCACGCTGCCGCCGGCCGAGGAGTCCGCGGTTCGCACCCTGCGGAGAACTGCAGTGGCGCTGGGTATCACGTGGCCGGAGGGTCGAAGCGTCGGGCAGATTCTTGCCGGACTCGATTCCAACGAGCCGTCGACGATGGCGCTGATGTCGGTTGCGCCGTCGTTGCTGCGCGGCGCAGACTACGCGGCCTTCGACGGCCAGCTACCGGAGTTGACGGTGCATGCGGGGATCGGAGCGCCCTACGCTCATGTGACGGCTCCACTGCGCCGGCTGTCCGATCGCTTCAGCACCGAGGTGTGTCTGGCGATCACAGCTGGTACGCCGGTACCGGAATGGGTGCGCACCGCCCTTCCCGAGTTGCCCGACATCATGAGTGGGTCCGACTCACTGGCGAACAAGGTCGACCGCGCGTGCATCGATCTCACCGAGTCCACGCTGCTCGACGGCCGGGTCGGCGAGGTCTTCGACGCGGTGGTGATGCGCGCCAAGGACGGAAAGCGCTCGGCGGAAGTATTTGTCCCGTCGGTCGCAGTGATTGCGAAATGCGTCGGAACGCCCGATGACGGTGAGCGCGCAAAGGTGCGACTCACCGCCGTCGACACTGTCAAACGGACGGTGGAATTCACGTTCCCGGCGTAGGGCGCTACCGGTACGAATCGGTGGCTTCCACCAAGTGATGTGCGATGCCGGGCTCCATCGCGGAGTGTCCCGCGTCGTCGACGATCACGAGCTTGGATTCGGGCCACGCCTTGTGCAGCGCCCAGGCGCTGGTGGCGGGGCAGACGACGTCGTAGCGGCCCTGGACGATCGTCCCCGGAATGCCGTGCAGGGCGGAGCTTTTGCGTAGGAGCTGACCCTCGTCGAAGAATCCGCCGTTGACGAAGTAGTGGTTCTCGATACGAGCGAAGGCCAAGGCGAACCTGGTCTCGGAGTTCTGTTCGATCTTGTCCGCCTGGGGGTACAGGTAGCTCGTCGATCCTTCCCAAGCCGACCAGGCGATCGCTGCCCGGGCCGCGACGTCGGGGTCTTCGGAATGGAGCAGTTGGTGATAGACCGCGACGAGGTCTTCGCCGCGCTGCGCCTCGGGTACCGGTTCGAGGAATTTGTCCCAGCGCTCCGGGAAGATGTTTCCCGCGCCGCCGTTGTAGTACCAGTCGATCTCGCTACGACGCAGGAGAAAGATCCCGCGCAGAACCAGTTCCGTGACGCGCGTGGGAAACGTTTCGGCGTAGGCGATGGAAAGCGTGGAACCCCAGGACCCCCCGAATACCATCCACTTGTCGATCGAGAGATGTTCGCGCAGGGCTTCGATGTCGGCCAGCAGCTTGTCCGTGGTGTTCACCGACAGGTCGGCGCCGTCGGCAACGTGCGGGGTGGATCGCCCGCAGCCGCGCTGGTCGAGTAGAACGATGCGATATGCGGCCGGATCGAAGAACTGGCGTACCGCCGGTTGTGCACCGCCACCGGGGCCACCGTGCAGGAACACCACAGGCTTGCCGTCCGGATTTCCGCTGACTTCCCAGTACATGCTCTGGCCGTCACCGACGTCGAGGAAGCCGGTGACAAAGGGTTCGATCGGGGGATAGAGACTCCTCAGAGCCGACGGCGGTGCTGACGTTTCGCTCATCAGAAGCCCACCAGTCCGGAGGCGAGATCGGGGATCTCGAGTGCGGAAATCGCGCCGCCCCGGACGTCCGGGCACGCGGCCGAGGTTGCCGCGTCGATGCTTTCGCGGTTCTGGGCGAGATCGAGCAGGTTGATGCCGTTCTGCGTCGCCCACGTGATGACGATCGTGTTCAGTCCGCCCTTGCCGAGCGTCGGGGTGACGGTCCGCCAGTTCTGCAGCTGCCCTTCCATATCCGAACACAACTGCTGGACCTGAGCGTCGGTGAACGTCGAACCGGACGCGGAGGTTGTTGCCGGCGCCGTCTTGGTGGAACTCGCGGGCGTAGTGCTGCTGGGCGCGGGAGAGTTGGTGGACCCTCCCGCGCATCCGCTCAGCACCGTGACGAGAGCTGCCGCGCCGACTACAGCTGCGGCAGTAGAACTTCGACGGTTACCGATCATTGAACGCACCCCTGGCTGGTTGAGAGACAGGCGGCGTTCGCCGGTCTCGGATCAGAAACTGTGTTCTGCGGCCGGGAAAGCGCCAGTGCGAACTTCTGATGCATAGGCGGCGGCTGCGGAACGCAGTTCGTCACCGACGTTACCGAAACGCTTGACGAACTTGGCTGTCTTACCGCTCGTGTAACCCGCCATGTCCTGCCAGACGAGTACCTGAGCGTCGCATTCGGAACCGGCCCCGATGCCGACGGTGGGGATGGTGAGTTTGCGGCTGACCTGGCCCGCAATCTCGGCCGGAACCATTTCCATGACGACGGAGAACGCCCCGGCTTCCTGGACTGCAATGGCGTCCGCCACAAGCTGCTCGGCCGCGTCGCCGCGACCCTGGACGCGGAATCCTCCGAGCGAGTTCACGCTCTGCGGGGTGAATCCGACGTGAGCCATGACGGGGATGCCGGCCGAGGTGATAGCCGCGATCTGCTTGCTCATCCGCTCGCCGCCCTCGAGTTTGACGGCGTGCGCGAGGCCTTCCTTCATGAACCGTGTCGCAGTCGCAAGGGCCTGCTCGGCGGAACCCTCGTAGGTGCCGAAGGGGAGGTCGGCGACGACGAGTGCGTGCGGGGCGCCGCGAACCACGCCACGCACGAGCGGGAGCAGTTCGTCGACGGTGATCGGCACGGTGGTGTCGTAGCCGTAGACGACGTTGGCGGCAGAGTCGCCGACGAGCAGCACCGGGATGCCTGCGTCTTCGAAGATGCGTGCCGTGGAGTAATCGTAAGCGGTGAGCATCGACCAGCGTTCGCCGTTCTGCTTCATCTCGGCGAGGTGGTGAATGCGCGTCTTACGCTTCGGTGCATCGGTAGAGCTTGCAGTGGGTACAGAACCATAGAGAGGTGTTTCGGACATCGTTGTCCCTTTCTGGCCTCGAGGCCCTGAGCGTTGATCGCCTTCGGGTCCCCGGGTGTGGGTGATGACGTGTTCAGTCTGCCACCGGACATCGCCGACACGAATAGTTGACGGGGTGCAATGGGTCACATCACCGCGTGCCTGTCAGTTAGGTGCCGAACCGAGGCGAACCGCTGGCTACCGAGGTTTCCTGGCACCATCAATGGCATGTCGAAGTTCGTTCGCCTCTCCGGTGCCCTCGCCGGAAGCGCAGCAGTGCTCGTGTTGGTTGTCGGTTGCACCAGTTCGGAAGGCACGCCCGAATCAGTGGAACCTGCTGGTTCTGCCGCGTCCGCGGTGCCGTCCGGCCTCGAGAAATTCTACGAGCAGACGCTCGACTGGGGTTCGTGCGACCAATTTGTCGAAGAAGGAACTGCGCCGCTGGGGCGTGGGGTCGACTGCGCCGAGGTGAGCGTTCCTGTCGACTACGCGAATCCGAACGGCGACACCGCGAAGGTGGTGATCTCGCGTTCGAAGGCAACCGGCGACCGCATCGGCTCACTGTTGCTGAACCCCGGCGGGCCGGGTGGGTCCGGGCTGTCGATGGCGACATCGGGTTCGGGCACCGAACTGCAGGAACGTTTCGACATGATCGGCTTCGATCCGCGGGGGATCGGGGCATCGACCCCGCAGGTTCGGTGTTTGACGCCGGAGGAGACCGACGCGGAGCGTGCGGAGGTCAACGTCGACATGACGCCGGAGGGCATCGCTCTCGCCGAGGCGGACAGCAAGGACTACGCCGCCAAGTGCGCTGAGCGGACCGGTACGGAGTTCCTCGCTCATGTCGGTACCTACGAGGTGGTGCGAGATATGGACGTCATTCGGGGCGTTCTCGGCGATCCGAAGATGAACTACCTCGGGTTCTCGTACGGGACCCGGCTCGGATCCACGTACGCGGAAACCTTTCCGCAGAACGTCCGAGCGATGGTCCTCGACGGCGCGCTCGACCCCGAGCAGGATCCGGTCGACGAAGTGGTCTTGCAGGGGCAGGGCTTCCAAGGCGCGTTCGACGCCTTTGTCGCCGACTGTGTCTCGCGAACGGATTGCCCGCTGGGTGATGATCCGGCGCAGGCGCAGGCACGCTTTCAGGCACTCGTCGATCCGTTGATCGAGAAGCCGGCACAGACCACCGATCCGCGCGGGCTGAGTTATTCCGACGCGATCACGGGCGTGCAGCAGGCTCTGTATTCGCCACAGTTGTGGACGCCGCTGCGTGGGGGTCTGTCGAGTCTGGCCGACGGACGCGGCGACTCGCTGCTCAATCTCGCCGACATGTACGAAGGCCGTGAGGATGACGGCAGCTACTCCAACATCAACGACGCGTTCAACGCCATTCGCTGCGTGGACGATCCGGCAACCACCGACCGCGCCGAGGCCGGCGAATCCGACACTCGGTACCGCGAGGCGGCGCCGTTCCTCGACGACGGCCGCGGGACGGGTCAAGCGCCGCTCGACCTGTGCGCGTTCTGGCCCGTTCCGGCTACCGGCAGCCCCCACGCGCTCGACCCCCAGGCGCTCGCCGATGCCGGCCTGCCTCAGTTGGTCGTCGTCTCCACGACGCAGGATCCGGCAACGCCGTATCAGGCCGGAGTGGATCTCGCCAAGCAGTTGGGCGCTGCCCTGATCACGTTCGACGGAACCCAACACACGGTGGTTCTGGACGGAAACTCCTGCGTCGACGATGCCGTCGTCGACTACTTCGTTTACTTGAAGGCACCGGAAGAGGGTCTGACATGTTAACCGGCGCGACGCCGTACGCTGCGCCTATTCGATGGTGACCAATCACTCTGTTAACCGGGACCACTGATGTAACACAGATTTAACGTAGCTTGCTTAGTCTCGCGTGCATGGATCGCCAAAAAGAATTCGTGCTTCGTACCCTGGAAGAGCGCGACATTCGGTTTGTCCGCTTGTGGTTCACCGATGTTCTCGGGTACCTCAAATCGGTGGCGATCGCCCCCGCCGAACTCGAAGGCGCCTTCGAGGAGGGAATCGGATTCGACGGTTCCGCCATCGAGGGATTCTCTCGAGTCTCCGAAGCCGACACCGTCGCTCGGCCCGACGCCTCGACATTCCAGATCCTGCCGTGGGCCCACAAGGACGGTGCGCAGCATTCCGCGCGCATGTTCTGTGACATCACGATGCCCGACGGTTCGCCGTCGTGGGCCGATCCGCGCCACGTACTGCGTCGCCAGTTGAGCAAGGCCAGCGACTTGGGCTTCAGCTGCTACGTCCACCCGGAAATCGAGTTCTTCCTTCTGGAGAACGGCCCGATCGACGGCACTCCGCCGATCCCGGCCGACTCGGGCGGATACTTCGACCAGGCCGTGCACGATTCGGCTCCGAATTTCCGCCGCCACGCCATCGACGCACTCGAGTCGATGGGCATCTCGGTCGAGTTCAGCCACCACGAGGCCGCGCCGGGTCAGCAGGAGATCGATCTGCGCTACGCCGACGCACTCTCGATGGCCGACAACGTCATGACGTTCCGATACGTCGTGAAGGAGGTCGCGATCGGTGAAGGCGTCCGGGCGAGCTTCATGCCCAAGCCGTTCAGTGATCAGGCCGGCTCCGCGATGCACACCCACATGAGCCTGTTCGAGGGCGACACGAACGCCTTCCACAATCCTGACGATCCGATGCAGCTCTCCGAGACCGGCAAGGCGTTCATCGCCGGCATCCTCGAGCACGCCAACGAGATCAGTGCGGTCACGAACCAGTGGGTCAACTCGTACAAGCGACTCGTCCACGGGGGAGAGGCACCAACTGCTGCGTCGTGGGGCCCGTCCAACCGATCGGCTCTCATTCGCGTCCCGATGTACACGCCCAACAAGGCGTCCTCGCGCCGCGTCGAGATCCGAAGCCCAGACTCGGCCTGCAACCCGTACCTGACTTTTGCGGTCCTGCTTGCTGCCGGTCTTCGCGGCATCGAGAAGGGCTACACCTTGCCGCCCGAGGCAGAAGACGACGTGTGGTCGTTGACCTCCGCCGAGCGCCGCGCCATGGGTTACAAGGAACTGCCGAGCAACTTGGACAGCGCTCTGCGCGAGATGGAGAAATCGGAACTGGTGGCCGAAGCACTCGGCGAACACGTCTTCGATTTCTTCCTGCGCAACAAGCGTCGTGAGTGGGAGGAATACCGCAGCCACGTGACGCCGTTCGAGCTCAAGACCTACCTCGGTCTGTGACGGTGAAACCGCCCGCTGCGAGATCAGCAGTTCCAGGACCGGGTCGACTCGGGCTGGTCGAGCCCACCGCTGCCGACGAGTTGCGTCAGCTCGGTTGGGTCGACGCCGAGAGCATCGAACTCTTGTGGTCGCTTTCGCGTGCCGCGAATGCCGACCTCGCTCTGCGCACCCTTGTGCGGATCAAGGACGGGCTCGACGACGGGTGGCGCGAACTCGATCAGGCATTGCGCAAGGACAAAAACCTGCGAGGCCGCTTGTTCGCACTCGTGGGTGCGTCGTCGGCCTTCGGCGATCACCTGGCCGCGGATCCGATCGGCTGGAAACTGCTCGACGGAACCGCTCTGCCGACCAAGGACGAGGCCACCGCAGCGTTGCTCGAGGCCGTGGGCGCCACCCTCGACGAGGGCGCTACCGAAGGCTCGCTGACCTACCGCGCCACCCTGACCGGGCCGGAAGCTGTTGTTGCTCTGCGCAAGAGCTACAAGGACCAGCTGATGCTGCTGGCTGCGGCTGATCTTGCGGCGACCGTCGAGAACGAACCAGTAGTGCCGTATCAGACTGTGGGTCACCAGCTTTCCGATCTCGCGGACGCTGCCCTGACCGCCGCACTGGCGGTGGCTATCGCAACGGTGTGCCCCGAGGGCAGTTGTCCGATCCGGCTCGCCGTGATCGCCATGGGCAAATGTGGTGCGCGCGAGCTGAACTACGTCTCCGACGTCGACGTCGTGTTCGTCGCCGAACCGGCCGATGCGACGGCCAGCCGCGTTGCCGGCGAGATGATGCGTATCGGTACTTCCGCATTCTTCGAGGTCGATGCTGCGCTGCGCCCCGAAGGCAAGCGCGGAGAACTGGTTCGCTCCCTCGAATCCCACATCACGTATTACAAGCGCTGGGCCAAGACCTGGGAGTTCCAGGCACTGCTCAAGGCTCGTCCGATGACCGGCGACATGGAGCTCGGTCGCCAGTACTCCGAGGCGATGAGCCCGATGGTGTGGATCGCCTCCGAGCGCGAGGACTTCGTCCCCGAAGTCCAGGCCATGCGTCGACGCGTCGAGGAAATGGTTCCCCCCGAACTGCGTGAGCGTGAACTGAAACTCGGCCGCGGAAGTTTGCGCGACGTCGAATTTGCCGTCCAACTCCTGCAATTGGTGCACGGGCGCGCCGACAGTTCGTTGCATGTCCAGAGCACGGTCGATGCACTGACCGCATTGGCGGCGGGTGGATACGTCGGCCGCGACGACGCCGCCAACCTGACTGCGTCGTACGAATTCCTGCGCCTGCTCGAGCACCGTCTGCAGTTGCAGAAGCTCAAGCGCACACACACCCTGCCGCCGCCGGACGACGAGGAAGCGCTGCGTTGGCTGGCCCGCGCCGCGCACATGCGGCCAGACGGTCGTCTGGATTCCCTGGGAGTCCTGCGCGCCGAGATCAAGCGGAATTCGCATCGGATTCGCCGCCTGCACGCCAAGTTGTTCTACCGCCCGCTTCTCGAATCGGTGGCGCGGATGGACAAGGAAGCACTGGTCCTGGGACCAGAAGCCGCGGTTCGGCAGTTGGCCGCTCTGGGTTACACGGCGCCCGAGCATGCTCTCGGGCATCTGACTGCACTGACGAGTGGCGCTTCACGCAAGGGTCGCATTCAAGCGCTCCTGTTGCCGACTCTGCTCGAATCACTCGCGGACACACCGGATCCCGATGCAGGTCTGCTCGCTTACCGCAGGCTCTCGGACGCGCTCGTCGACCAGACGTGGTTCCTGCGCCTGCTCCGCGACGAGGCTGCGGTGGCCGAGCGTCTGATGACCGTGCTGGGCTCGTCGGCGTACCTACCGGACCTGCTCATCAAGGCTCCCGACGTGATTCGCTTGTTCGCGGATTCGCCGAGTGGACCGCGCCTTGTCGAGCCGAAGCCCGAGGACGTCGCTCGCGGAATACTCACCGCCTCCGGCCGACACAGTGATCCCAATCGTGCTGTTGCCGCGGCCCGCTCGCTGCGGCGACACGAACTTGCGCGCATCGCGTCGGCCGACATCCTCGGCATGCTCGATGTTCCCGCCGTCTGCAAGGCGCTGTCCTCGGTGTGGGCCGCGGTGCTCAATGCATCGCTCTCCGCGGTGATCAAGGCCAGCGTCACTGAACTCGGGACCGAGGCGCCGGCCAGTTTCTCCGTCATCGGCATGGGCCGACTCGGCGGCGGCGAACTCGGCTATGGATCCGATGCGGACGTGCTGTTCGTGTGCGAACCCCGCGAGGGCGTCGACGAGACCGTTGCGGTCAAGTGGGCCAACAGCATTGCCGACAAGGTGCGCAAGCTTCTCGGGGCACCGAGCACGGATCCTCCGCTCGAAGTCGACACCGGATTGCGTCCGGAAGGTCGTAACGGACCGATGGTTCGCACGCTCGAGTCGTACGACGCGTACTACGCGAAGTGGGCTCAGGCGTGGGAGATTCAAGCGCTGCTTCGTGCGCACCCGGTTGCCGGTGATCCTGAACTGGGACTGCGGTTCCTGCACATGATCGACAAGACGCGCTACCCCGAAGGCGGCGTCAGTGACGCGGCGGTGCGCGAGATCCGGCGCATCAAGGCGCGCGTCGATTCCGAAAGGCTTCCTCGCGGAGCCGATCCGGCGACGCACACCAAACTGGGTCGCGGTGGCTTGGCCGACATCGAGTGGACTGTGCAATTGCTGCAGCTGCGCCACGCCGACAAGATCGAGTCGCTGCACAACACGTCGACGCTCGAGACTCTCGACGCCATCGGCGCCGCGGAACTGCTCAGCGAAGGTGACGTCGAACTGCTGCGTGACGCCTGGATCACCGCGACGAAGGCACGCAACTGCCTCGTTCTGGTGCGAGGCAAGCCGACCGATCAGCTTCCCGGCCCGGGCCGTGTTCTCGCGGCGGTGGCGCAGGTCGCTGGATACGGCGACGACGCAGGGGAGTTCCTCGACAACTACCTGCGCATCACACGACGGGCAAAAGCTGTGGTGGAGAGGGTCTTCGGCGGGGAGTAGCGTTTTCGCTCAGTCCTGCCGTACCGGCGCGTTCGCGGCGAACTTGCGGACTTCGGCGTCCTGCCACACGTGGGCGGGAACGCCGCCGCCGAGTAGCTCGCGCGCGAGCGCGGGTTGCCCGCCGATCGGTACGTCGCTGCCCGCGATGATCATGTTGCCGTAGCGACGGCCCTTGAGCATCGCGGGATCGGCGATGATCGCCATGTGTTCGAACTGCGCACCGATCGTTGCGGCTTCACTGCGCGCGCCCTGAAGATCCGGGGTGTCGCCGCAGTTGACGATGTAGATACCGCCCGGTGCCAGCACGCGTCGTACGTGGGTGGTGAATTGCGCTGTTGTCAGCGGAGTCGGAGTTGTGTTGCCGGCAAAGACATCTCGAATCACGACGTCTCGGGTGGACTCGGTGAGAGTTTCGGTGACGGCGCGGGCTTCACCGACACGAATGCGCAGCAGCGGTGCGCGCGGTAGGTCGAACCAATCGCGCACCAGTTCGGCCAGGGCGCCGTCGATTTCGACAACCACCTGACGCGCGTCGGGGTAGGTGGCGGCGAAGTACCTGGCCATGGAGCAGGCTCCGCCGCCGAGATGCAGAACCCGCAGACGCTCGGTCTTGTCACGTTCGGAATCGACCAGATGCGCGATCCACCGCATGTACTCGAAATCGAGCACCGTCGGATCTGCGACGTTCACGTGGGAACTGGGCACTCCGTTGATCTGGATGATCCAGCTGTCGTCGGAGTACTGGTCGCGGACAAGTTCGCACGTCCCGGTATCGATCGGAAAAGTACCGGCGACGGGACCGGACTCGCCTCGCTCGGGAGTGCCGCTGCGAGTTCTTGTCTTGCGAGTTCCCTTGGCCACTGTGTTGATACTAGCCGTGCGCGTTTCCGGTAACGCCGAGTACCAAAAAGGCGCACGGACCGGCGGTATTCTCGAGTAGTTTCAGGCACACTCGTAGGTGGAGTGTGATCGGCGACACAAATGCCGGCGCGTTCTTTCGTCGTCCGTGCATCACGAAGAATTTCGAGGAGTGCAGGTGAAGGTCAAGGCAGCGGTAGTCAAGGCGCCAGGTCAGGCATGGGAGATCGAAGAGGTCGAGCTGGGGGACCCGGTCTCGGGTGAGGTACAGGTCCGACTCGCCGCATCGGGGCTGTGCCATTCGGACGAACATTTGCGTACGGGCGCCAGCCCGCTGCCCTTCTACCCGGCCTTGGGCGGGCACGAAGGCGCCGGAGTGGTGACGAAGGTCGGCCCGGGTGTCGCGAGCGTCGAAGAAGGCGACCACGTGGTTCTCGCCTTCATCCCGGCGTGCGGACGTTGTCCGTCTTGCGCGAAGGGTCTGCAGAACATCTGCGACGAGGGAGCCGGCCTGTTGACCGGGCAGGCGATCTCCGACAAGACGTACCGCGTCACCCTCAACGACGAGCCGGTCATCCAGATGTGCCTGCTCGGAACATTTTCGCCGTACGTGACCGTCAACGAGGCGTCGGTGATCAAGATCGAGAAGGACATCCCGCTCGACAAGGCGGCCTTGCTCGGCTGCGGTGTTGCCACCGGTTGGGGATCGGCCACCGCGATCGGTGGAGCCAAGGTCGGTGACACGGTGGTGGTCGTCGGCGTCGGCGGCGTCGGAATCAACTCGGTGCAGGGTGCGGCGTCAGCCGGAGCACGATTTGTGATCGCGATCGATCCCGTCGAGTTCAAGCGTGACAAGGCAAAGGAATTCGGCGCCACACACACGTTTGCCTCCCTCGAGGAAGCGCTACCGGTGATCGGCGAGATCACCTGGGGCAAGATGGCCGACGTCACCGTGATCACCGTGGGCGAGATTCACGGCGACATCATTCAGCCCGCGCTCAGCGCGACGGGCAAGGGCGGGCAGGTCGTGGTCGTCGGAATGGGGCACTACGCGGATTCGCAGGTGACGCTCAGCCTCTTCGAGCTGACCCTTCTACAGAAGCGTTTGCAGGGAGCCATCTTCGGCGGGGTAGGACCACGGTCCCAGATTCCCAAGTTGCTCGATCACTACCGAAGCGGCGCACTCAAACTCGACGAGTTGGTGACCAAGACCTACAAGCTCGAGGAGATCAACGAGGGTTACGCCGACATGCTCGAGGGAAAGAACCTGCGCGGAATGATCGTCTACACGGAGGACGATTACTGATCGTTCCCGCTCTGCCTGAAGGGTCCGGCCCGACACCACACTTCGTAGTGTCTGGCCGGAGTCTTCTGCCCCCATGCAGATTTCTGTCGATCGATGAGTCGACTGCCCCCGTAGTGGGCACTCGCAGAGTGAGGAAACCGGGCACCGCGTCCGGACCTCAGTCCACGACTCGACAGAGAAGAGCAGAACATGCCCTACATCACCACTTCCGACGGAACCGAGATCTACTACACCGAGCACGGGGTCGGCCGGCCGATCGTCCTCAGCCACGGGTGGCCGCTGAGTTCTGACGCGTGGCAGGTCGAGATGAAGCTGTTCGCCGACGCCGGATACCGGACCATCGCGCACGATCGTCGAGGGCACGGTCGCTCGTCGAAGACGTACACCGGCAACGACATGGATACATATGCCAAGGACCTGGCTGAGCTGATCGACACGCTCGACCTGAAAGACCTGATCGTGGTGGGCCATTCGACCGGCGGCGGGGAAGTGGTCCGCTACGCGGCGCAGCACGGCAAGGGGCGCGTGGACAAGGTGATCACCGCCGGCGCCGTTCCGCCGATCATGGTCAAGTCGGACGGCAACCCCGAAGGCACACCGATCGAGGTGTTCGACGGCATTCGTGAGGGAGTTCTGCGAGATCGATCGCAGTTCTACAAGGATCTCAGCGAGAGCTTCTACGGCGCGAACCGCGAAGGGGCCGACGTCTCGCAAGGGGCGAAGGACGACTTCTGGCGACAGGGGATGTTGGTCAACCTCGCCGCGGCCTACGACTGCGTCAAGGCATTCTCGGAGACCGATCAGACCTCCGATCTCGAAGCCATCGACGTTCCGTTCCTCATCGCTCAGGGCGACGACGATCAGATCGTGCCGATCGGCGCAGCGGCGGAGAAGGCGATCAAGCTGGTGAAGAAGGGCACGCTGAAGGTATATCCGGGCGCACCGCACGGAATTTACGGCTCGTATCAGCAGACCCTGGACCGGGACATTCTTGCCTTCATCGAGGACTGACGTCAGCGATTCGGAAGGATAAGAGTCGAAAGGATCAAAGGCCATGTCCACACACGTTGCCTCGCTGCGCGATGGTCCCAGTGTCTTCGAGAACGAACTCGGATCGATCTCGCAACTCGACACGAGTTCGTTGCCGATCCTGTCCGGTCTGTCGATCAAACGAATTGTTCTCGGCCCCGGCGCGATCCGCGAACCACAATGGAACGTCAACGCGAACCAGATCGCCTACGTCACCAGCGGAACCGTGCTCGTCTCGATGTTGGGCAATGCCGACGAGTTCACCAGTTTCGTGGTGCGAACGGGGCAGATGTATCACGTCGAATCCGGCGCGATTTATCACATCGAGAATGTCGGAGAGGAGGAGGCGGAGATCATCGCTGCCCTGCGTAATTCACTCCCGCAGCACTTTTCGTTGCAGAGTAGCGTCAGCGCAATGTCGAACGCGGTGCTCGGCAATACCTACGACCTCGCCGCGTCAGCCTTCGACGTCTTCGGTAGGGCCGATGCGTCCCAGATAGTTCGGCGGGACGGCGCCGCCGTCGTTCCCGATACCGCCGGCTTTCCCAACGCGCATCTCTTCGATCTCGACGGCCAGATCGCGCCTCTCGCATACCCGTACGGACAGGCGAAAGTGGCACGCAAGCAGTATTGGGCGGCGCTGGAGGATCTTTCGATGTACTCGTTGACTATTCGCGAGAGTGGAATGCGTGAGCCACACTGGCATCCCGTCACTGCCGAAATGGGATACGTGCATCGTGGTCACGGGCGGATGACGGTCCTCGATCCGGACGGTTCGCTCGACACCTACCTACTGGAGCCCGGTCAGGTGTATTTCGTTCCGCGTGCCTATCCCCATCACATCGAGGTTCTAGGTGACGAGGACATCAACTTCCTCATCTTCTTCGACCAGCCGACACCGGGCGACATAGGCTACCGTGCAACGGCTTCCGCGTTCTCGCGCGGAGTTCTCTCGGCCTCGTTCGGTGTTCCGGAACGCGATCTGCCGCAATTTCCTTTCACGCCGGTCGATCCGCTCATCGTCTCGCGTAACAATCCGATCGACCGCCAGCACTGACCGGCAAGGATGCCCATCATGACCGACTCGCTGATCGTGACCGATCACGGTACGACGCTCGACTTCACGTACGAAGATGCTCTGCACTATCACGGGCCGCAGGCACCGGGAGGCGTGGCGCATGCCTACAAAGTCCTCGAGCGCGCACTCGGTGTGCTCGGCGGGGAAGGCTCTGTCGAGCGTCGCGAGTTGGTCGTCACCACTGCACACGGCGGACCAGGAGTGCGCGACGCGTTCGAGTTGGTCACGCGCGCAGTGACCGAAGAGCGGTACACCGTCGACAGTTCCCTGGCCCGGCCTGAACGAGGAAATACGCTCGCACTGTATGTCTTTCGGGTCGGCTATCGCGGCGCGAGCGCCACGCTGACTGTTCGGGAGGGATTTGTCGTCGACGAGTTGATCACTCTCTCCCGCAAGACTGACCGGACAGCCGAAGACGAGTCACGCCTGGCAGTGCTCAAGCAGGAGATGGCGGACCGAGTGATGTCGAGCCCGGCCGAGAGCGTGTACGACGTCGAGATCGGCACGCTCCCCGCCTGACTGACGGCGGCATAGGCGTCGGTGTGCAGAACTCTGGGCTGTCTGGAGTCAGCGGCTGGCGAACATCCTTATCCGCTGGTCGCGACTGCGCTCGAGATGGTTGCGCATGTGGCCACGCGCGGACGATTCGTCCCTGGCGCGGATGGCGTTCAGGATCTCTTGATGTTCCGAATTGAGCAGGTCCGGTTCGCCGTAGTTCGACGGCGGGCCGCTGTCGTAGATTCGCAATTGGGTGGTGAGGCGGATCAGCAGTGAGGTGATCGTGGAATTGTGGGCGGCTTGCCACAGGGCCTCGTGAAACTTGAAGTTCCCGGAACGCACCTCGGTGCCTTCGGTTGCAGTGCAGCAGAACTCGTGTAATCCGTCCAGGCGAGCAAGGTCGAGATCGCTGTGGCGTAGTGCCGCGGCGCCTGCCGCTTCCGATTCGAGGGCTACCCGCGCCGCGTAGATCTCGATGACGTCCTCGGGTGTGCCGGAACGGACACGAAAACCGCGAGCGGCTCGTTCGAGTAGTCCGTCGTGTGCGAGCCAGTTGAGTGCTTCCCGGATCGGGGTGCGGGATGCGCCGTACGATTCGCACAATTGAGTCTCGTGCAGCGGAGCGCCCTGGGGGAACTTGCCGGCCAGGATGTCGGCTCGCAGGCGCAGGTACTGCCGCGAGGTCTGATCGGACCGGCCGAGCGCAGCCTCCGGCACCAGCAGATCGGTGGTGCTCGTATCGGCGTCGAGATCCATGTGTCCCCATTCCTGTGCATGCAAGTAGAGCGCGTTCGATTATGCCATCGACGACGAGTGAGTACTTGCGTATACGCTAGTACTCATTTAGGTTCGTGCTTGTTCGTTTCCGAGGGAGAGGGTCCGAAGTGGCTGGAGAGACCGCGTCGCCGCTGGTGAGTGCCGTTGAACTCGACGCGATGCTGCGTGAGGGAGGCGTCGCCGTGCTCGACGCGACGGTTCATTTTCCTCCCGCGCGATTTGACGGCGACTACCGCCCGGAATCCGGGTACGGCGGCTGGGTCTCCTCGCACATCCCGGGTTCGCGACATGTCGACCTCCTGGACGTCTTCTCCGAAAGGGAAGCGGCGCTGCATTTCACACGCCCGTCAACGGAGCAGTTGGTTTCCGATCTCCAATCCAGTGGTATCGAGCCGGGCGCGACAATCGTGATCTACGACCAGGGATCGACCACCTGGGCATCACGGCTCTGGTGGGTGTTTCGCAACGCCGGCATCGAAGCAAGAGTTCTCGACGGTGGCCTCGCCGAATGGACTCGACGCGGCTTCGCGCTCGCGAGCGGCGACGACGAAACCCACACGTCGGCGTCGACGCGTTGGAGCGTGACGGATCTGGGTCTGTGGGTCGATTTACCTCGCGTTGCGTCGCTGTCCAGCGGACGCGAAGCCGGAACGCTGGTGTGCGCTCTCGCGCCTGAGCAGTACGAGGGAACCGAGAAGACGCGATACTCGCGACGCGGACACATTCCGTCAAGCGTGAATCTGTCCGCGAAGAGTCTTCTCGACTCCGACTCCCGGATGCTTCCGGTCGAAGAAGTTTTGTCGAAATCGGCCGACGTTCTACCAACCGCCACCGGCCCTGTCGTGATCTATTGTGGCGGTGGAGTTTCGGCGTGCTTGACCGCACTTGCGCTGATCCGCAGCGGCCACGCGGACGTCAAAGTCTACGACGGTTCGCTGGAGGAATGGACTGCAGATCCGGTTTTGCCGATGGTTGTCGGCAGTGAGTCCGAAAGCGCGATTCCGGACGATCGATGTCAGCGATCCTGAATCGCCGCAGTCCCGATACCACCATCCGCTTTGAAGGAAATCTCATGTCTGACACTGTCTCTGTCGAAACCGTCGCCTCTGCGATCGACGCACTCCGCGACCAGGTGCCGCTCGTCCAGTCGCTGACCAACATCGTCTCGGCGAATTTCTTGACCAATGTTCTGCTCGCTGCCGGCGCAAGCAATGCTCACATCGACAACGTTCATGAAGCGGGTGGGTTCGCTGCCGTCGCCGGGGGAGTGCTCGTCAACCTCGGAACGCCGGACGACGGGACAGCCGAATCCTTCCTGATAGCCGCAGAAGCGGCTCGAACTGCCGGTACGCCATGGGTTTTGGATCCAGTCGGTGTCGGCGGACTACCCTGGCGGAGCGGTATCGCTGTGGATCTGCTGCGCTTTCACCCCAGCGCCATCCGCGGGAACGCATCGGAGATCATCGCTCTGGCTGGACTCGGCGGTGACACCCGCGGCGTCGACAGTGCCTCCGACTCCGCCGACGCAGTGCCCGCCGCTCTGTCACTCCTGAAGCATGCGGATGCCGTGTCGGCATCAGGCCCGGTCGACTACATCGTCGGCCGCGATGGTGGCGGCGACGTTCGGGGCATCCGAGTCTCCGGTGGCAGCGCTCTGTTGCCGCGCGTGACCAGTACCGGTTGCTCTCTGGGAGGCCTGGTCGCTGCCTACCTCGCCGTTACGCCGACCGCGCTGGACGGATTGGTTGCCGCGCATACGCATGTTGCCGTGGCATCGGAGATCGCCGAGGAAAAAGCCTCAGGTCCTGGTTCTTTCGCGGTCGCGTACCTCGACGCGCTCTACACCGTGAGTGCGGACACCATCCGCTCACGTGCCCGAATCGAATCGTTCGACCTGCCGGCTGGAGTGCAGAACTGATGGGCGTCAAGACATTCTGGTATCTCACCCAGGCCGACGGGGACTACCCGTGGAGCCCCGGCGGGCTGTTCCCCGTGGACGGGGCCAGGCAGATCGAGCTCGCGAAGACCATCGACGACGGCGGATTCGAAGGTGCGCTTGTTGCCACCTGGCCGAACGATCCGTTCATTTCGGCGACGTGGGCGGCAGCGCACACCGTGCGCATGAAGTTCCTCGTCGCCGTCTACGCGAACATGACGCCGGCGCGACTGCTGGCGGAGAAGGCATTGACTTTCGACGCCTTCAGCGGTGGCCGACTGTTGATCAACTCGGTCAACGGACGCGAGAACATCCTGACCAAGTACGACATGAACGTGCCCCACGACGACCGTTACGAGTTGGGGGAGCAGTACTGGGCGGACTTCCGCCGCATCTACGCCGAAGGCACGGAGTCGAACTTTCCCAACACACCACTGCGTATCGATGCGCCCGCTGGGCATCAGGTTCCGCTGTGGGGTACCGGTGATTCGCCTGCAGGCCTGGCGAATTCAGGCAAGGTGCTCGACACCTATCTGGCGATGTTGCGCGAGACTTCGTTCATCGAAGACAAATTCTCTGCCGCACGAGCGGCGGCGGAGGCAGCCGGGCGCGAGTTCACCGACTTCGGTGCGCTGACCGGTGTGATCGTTCGCCCCACCAAGGCGCAGGCGCACGACCGGTTCCGTTCGTTGTTCGAGAAGACGGGCGTCGAGCAGATCGCTCATGTCTTGGACAACGCAGTGCGTCGTCGTACTCAGGGGAAGCAAGACCTCAAGACTTTCACCGCTCGCGACGCACAGCGGCAGGGCTGGGCGGACAAGATTGCTTCCGGCCGACTTCCGGAACCGGAGGAGTTGTACGTCGGTGACGGGCTGTACGCGGGTATCACAGCGTGGTCGCCTCTCGACATCTTCGGCACCGGGTCATCGGCGGTGTACTACGTCGGCGATCCGGATTCGATCACGGACTCGGTACGCACGCTTCGCGGCCGAACCGGTTTGACTGCACTGATCCTGGCAGGTTGGCCGCTGATCGAGGAAGCGAAGTGGGTTGCGGAGCATCTTGTTCCGCGATTCGACGAACTCAGCTGACTTCGCGCCGCAAGACAGTGGTACCGAGACCCAAAGTGTCGCGGAGAAATGCTGCGGCAGTGCCGATTTCATCGGCAGTGCATTCGAGAAGGATCTTGACTTCCACGTCCTTCTTGTCGATGTCGGCAATAACGGCCATGGCAACAACGCCGTTGCCGACGGCAGAGCCTCGGAACAGATCGATCCCGTCGCCGTCCGCGCTGACGGTCCCGTCGAGATAGCCGTAATCGAGCGGATAAATCGCAGCGGGGTAACGCGGGTGTGCCGACCCTCGGGGGCGATCGATCACGACAGTTGACGTGGTAGCCAGGTGATCGAGGGCGGAGAACAGGTCTTCGCTCATCGTTATCGGTGCTCGCGCAGTAGCTGAGTCGGTGTCAGGCCTGTCAGTGCACGCGTATCGCGTGCGAGGTGGGCTTGGTCGGCGTAGCCGGCGCGACCGGCCAGCGACGACAGCGTGAGATTTGCATCGCGGCTGAGAGTCAACACGTCCTGGATACGTTGCACTTTCTGAATCATTTTGGGGGACAGCCCGATCGACGACGTGATCGAGCGTCGAAAATGACGTTCGGAAACACCGAGGTCTGCGGCGATCTCTCGTATCGGAGTCGAAGGGGAGGAGATGAGCGCGGAGTAACCACGCTCGATTCCGTGGTCGGGTTCCAGTCCGCGCCACAACTGGCCCAGTAGGTGAGCGTCGACTGCCTCGTGGCTAAGGGCGTCGGCAAGTACCCGCGCTTGTCTGGAAGTGAGGATGTCGTCGAAGGCGATCTTCGAATCCTGCACCGCGTCGGCCGCTGTGCCGAGCAGGCTCCGCAGAGCCGGCGGATTGATCCGGATGCCCCACATGGTTGTACCGGCGGCGACCGAAACCAGATCGGCACCGGTGGCAGGTCCGACGAGCCACGACTTTCCGGTGCTGTCGACGATGAAGTCTGCGCAGAGATCGGGAAGAATCCGCTTTGCTTCCGTGGGCGCATGGGGGTCGGTAGCGCTTTTCCACGTGCAACTGAAGAGGCCGGCCGAACCTGTGATCCGAGTCTCGACATAGGTGTGGCCGTTTTGTTCAAGACTCGACGCTACCGTCCGACTACCGTCAAGAGCGAGGGTGTCAGTGCCGGTCATCAGATCATCGTCACACACTCGCCGATCACTTCTCGACCCGAAACAGGAGAAATACCGTGTCCGTCTCTCCGAGACTCGATCTCGTCGGAATCGTCACCAACGATCTCGCGCGTTCCCTCGCGTTCTACCGAACCCTCGGGCTCGACATTCCGGAAACACCCGCTGACGCTCCACACGTGGAGTTCACTTTCGACAGTGGGCTTCGGCTGGCCTGGGACGCGCTGTCCACCATCGCGAGCTTCGATCCTGACTTCGTTGTCGGGGAAGGTCGACACCCCATCGCTTTGGCCTTCGATTTCGGGACACCCGCTGCAGTCGACGAGGCGTATCAGCGCATCACAGCCGACTTCCCCGGACATAAAGAGCCATTTGATGCCGTGTGGGGCCAGCGTTACGCCGTTCTTCTCGATCCCGACGGCAATACCGTGGATCTCTTTGCCGCGCTCTGATTTCGAACGACGCAGGCCCCGACCGAAATTCGGTCGGGGCCTGCGATTGTCGGTAATCGAGTCGTTGTCAGTTCACCAAGCGTTGAGGGTGTCGAGGATCTGGCCTCGGGCCTTCCACAGTTCCGCGCCCCAGTACGGCCACGAGTGAGTGCCGTTGGCCGGGAAGCTGTACGTTGCCGGAATTCCCAGGGAGTTCATGCGCAGCTGGAATGCCCGTGAGTTCATCAGGGCAAGGGCTTCGAGGCCGATGGCGCTACCGGTATTCACGAAGTCGACGGGACGACGCGGTTGATCGAACTGCCCGGGTAGGCCGCTCGCGGCGGAGATGTACAGAGAGAGCCCAGCCAGCTCGGGTGCAAACACGAAGGGGTCGTTGCGGAGCCAAGCGGGGTTCCATGGCGGTCCCCACATGGCATCGACATTGAAGGACCCTGCGCTGACCATGGCCACGCGGATTGCTTCACGCATGCCTGGAGCTGAGATGTTGAGGTATCCCGAGAGCGATCCGGCGAACTTGAACTGATCGCGGTGATAGGCGGCGAGCGTCAGTGCCGCGCTGCCACCCATGGACAATCCGAGCACACCGTTGTTGGTTCGGGAGACGCCGCGCGATTCCAGATATGCGGGAAGTTCCTGGGTGAGGAAGGTTTCCCATTTGTACGTGACCGGCTGGCGATTCAAATTGCTGTTCGCATACCAGTCCGAGTAAAAGCTGGACTGCCCGCCGACCGGCATGACCAGGGTGACGTTGTCGCCGCGATACTGCTCGAGAGCGTTGGTCTCGAAACTCCATGCGTTTCGGTCGTCGCGTGCTCGTAGACCGTCGAGAAGATAGAGCGCCGCGTTGCCGCCGCGCGAAGCCCACTGGATCTGAACCTTGATCGGCCCCATCGAGGAGTCGACGAACACTTCCTCGTATCCACCGGCCGGGGCGGTGCGCGCGGGCGCTGCGGTCGCTACTGATCCGCTGATCAGGCCTGCGGTCAGGGGGAGTGCGAGTGCTGTCGCGGCGAGGCCGAGGATCCGACGCTTGATTCGTTTCGAAATGCGGTTTCTCGAAATATCCGGGTTCGAAATATCTGGGTTCTTCGCCAAATCTGTGTGAGCCTCGTGCATGTATTACTCCCGCCCCAAAGGTGCTTGCACACCGAAATCCGACCGAGCCCCCCGAGGCACGGAATTCCTGATGACACTAAGTGGTCTGTATTGACGTCGACGGCTCCGTTACCGTTTCGTTATCAAACTGGTCTGATTCAGGTAGTGCCGTCATGCGTCGTCGACCGGAGGTTGCGCGTCGATTTGCCACCCTCCACGAATCAGGTGTTCACGTACCCGGGCGACGTCCGATTCGTGCGGAATATCGTCGGTGACCTTGGTGATGAGGACGCCGATGTCGATCGGATCGACCGAACCGGGAAAGTCGATCGGATCGACCGGAACCGGAAAGTCGGCGACGAGATCGTCGGCAAGAACGGCGATCTCGTCGTCGGACAGCTGTCGCCGGAGCAGTGCCATCAAAGGGACGTAGTCCTGCTCCGGCACGCCGTTCGGATACCCGGCACGGAGCCAGCCGAGTATCGAAGTCAGAAGTGGTGGAAGACTCAACGAATCGAGCTTCAGTCGTTGTCGAGATCAGCGAGGGGCCACCCGGCGGCGGCCAGGACGGAGGCAACGCGCGCGATGTCCTCGTCCGAGGGAGTCTGGCTCGTGAGATCGGCGATCTGAGCGCTGATCTCGTCGCTAGAGATCACCTGGTCGCTGTTGACGTCGCTCAGTTCTGCGAGTGCAGCGCCGATGGCAATGTCTCGAATTTGCGCGTCCGAGAGCTTGCGTCGTAGCAATGCGACCAGCGGAATGCGGTCCTTGGGCGGTATGCCTTCGGGGTAGCCGGCGCGAAGCCATTCCAGAATGGACTGAGGAAGGGATGGAGTCGGTGCAGTCACGGTGATGTCTTTCCGCTCGTGAGGGCGCAAGGGATCAGAAGATCTCGATGCCGAATGTGTGGCTGAGGAAGCCCTGCATGATGAAGAGGATTCCGGTGACGATTGCGATGAGCACTACCGCGAAGCACACCACTGCGCCTGCCACGGCCAACGGACTGCGAGCCGCGACGGCAGTGCTCCCGCCGCCACTGCCACGTTGCCCGGCATCGAGGGACTTCAGGCCGATTGCGAAGATCGCCGGAAGTCCGGCGCCAAGCAAGAGGCCGACAAGTACGACCTGCCAGAGCGAGTCGACGGTGTTTTTCAAGATATCCATGTCGATTCCCTCTTTCAGGCTTTGACGTCGGTGGTGACGCGGGCGTCCGGACCGGGGACCTCTGCAGGCACCAGGCCGCCGTCCCACTCGGCGTTGACGTTGCTCGGATCGATGGGCTCCTTGCGGGAGCGCAGATACATCCAACCGGCCAATGCGATGAGCACAGCGAAGACGACCAGGACACCGGGCAGGCCGCCGACGATGTTGGCCAGTCCCCAGCACAGAGCGCCGACGATCGCAGCGGACGGGAGAGTGATCAACCAGGCGACCGCCATACGTCCGGCGACGCCCCAACGAACCTCGGCGCCCTTGCGTCCCAGACCGGTTCCCATGATGGAACCCGTCGCCACATGGGTGGTCGAGAGTGGAAGACCGAGGTGGCTGGAGGTGAGAATGATGGCAGCAGAAGATGCTTCGGCCGCCATGCCCTGCGGCGCGGCGATCTCGACCAGGCCCTTGCCGAGTGTGCGGATGACTCGCCACCCGCCGAGGTAGGTTCCGGCAGCGATCGCGAGTGCGCAGGTGAGCTTGACCCAGAACGGCATGTCCGCGTCGGCGGAGATGGTTCCATGGGCGACCAAGGCGAGGAAGATGACGCCCATTGTCTTCTGAGCGTCGTTGGTGCCGTGGGCGAGGGAAACGAGTGAAGCCGAACCGATCTGGCCGAGTCGGAAACCCTTGTCCTTGGTTTCCTCACCGACGTTGGAGGTGATGCGGTAGATGAGCCAGGTTCCGGCCGCTGCAACCAAGCCGGCTACGACGGGAGCGAGAACTGCGGGGATGACAACCTTGCTGAGCACGCCGCTCCAGGCGACACCGCTCATTCCGAGGGACGCGATGGCGGCGCCGATCAGGCCGCCGAACAGTGCGTGTGAGGAACTCGAGGGGATGCCGAGCAACCACGTTGCCAGGTTCCAGATGATGCCGCCGACAAGGCCGGCGAAGACGATGGTGAGCAGCGCTTGGCCACCCACATTTCCGAGGTTCACCACGCCCTTGGCCACGGTGGCAGCAACCTCTACCGAGAGGAAAGCTCCGACCAGGTTCAAGGAAGCAGACAGAGCGACTGCCACCTTGGGCTTGAGGGCGCCGGTTGCAATCGACGTGGCCATAGCGTTGCCAGTGTCATGAAAACCGTTGGTGAAGTCGAACCCCAGAGCGGTTACGACGACGACGAGGAGAACGATGAGTTCCGCATTCACGAGAAGTCATGTTCCAACACCTGCGGGCCACAAATCGACCTGAGACGTGGTCGTTCCGCGACATTTCCATCACTCGGCACCTGTTGTTCATCTTCGTCCGGATAATTGTCCGTTTCGAAACGCGTGAGGCAGAGAAAATTCATTCGTGTGCATGGTCGTGGAGTTTGTGGAGGCATACGCCAATTGCCGGACGGACGTATCGGGTTCTGGACTTCCTCGAAATCGGGTGAGGCCAGGCGGCTGCGGAACAACCCACGCGTCACCGTCGTGCCGTGCAACAACAGCGGAAAGGTTGCCGACGGCTCTTTGCTGGTTGCCGGGACCGCTCGCTTGGTGAGCGGCGGACCTGAATTCGACGAGATCCGCAGCAAAGTGAACGCGAAATACGGTGTGATGGTGCCTATTTCGAAATTCTTCACACCCTCTGTCACATCGGTAATTGTCCGTTCCCGTACGGCGACACCGGCGTGATCATTTCCGTCGATGCGTAGTCGGGATTGCGCAGCGGAGTAGCCTGACAGTATGGAACCCACGACCGGGCGCCTCTGCCTGACGGTTCCACGAATCCTCCGTTAAGGAGCCTCGTCATGGCGCACATCAGCACTCTCGACTATGCAATGGAAGCGCCGCAGCGCCATGTCGGGCAACCTTTCCCGTTGCCGACGCGGACTCCGCGGTTCCTGCTTCGTGGTCAAGGCGCCGTCAAGGCATCGGTAGACGGCGCGTGGTTCCCATGGACCACCAACGTCACGGCGGAGCTTCACGATCTGATATCAGCACTTTCGCTGAGGTTGGGGCCGATCGCGCGGGTTGCGTTCGACTGGAACACGATCAGCAGCGCGCAGCGTCGTATCGACGAGGTCGACGGACTGGAAGTGCGGGGTCCGTACCCTGGCCAGCCTCACGATTTGATGTATCTCGACGACATCTATGGTCGTCAACTCGTTCTGATGATGATTCCGCCGTACACGGATCCGGACCGTGCGTACGAGATCATGCGGCGGTTGGTTGATCCTGGCCGTAGCGAAACCTATCGGGTGCAGTGAGATCTTTCTGACGTGCGGGGTCGAATCTTTCGATTCCTGAACATGCGTCCAGTTTGTCTGGTTTGATGGTTCTCGTAACCACAATCTCAGGCGCATTCCTTCAGGTCAGCGCTTGGGCGCGGCAGCTTGACTCCCTGCCGTGTCGTCGGTCCGGCATGTCCACCACCCTCCCACTGTGCGTGAGCGCCGGATCGAATGAAGCCCCGCCCTCCCCACGGGGGTGGGGCTTCTACTTTGTTCCGGTGCAGGGGTCCGCGCCCGAGCCCAAGGTGATGATCCGTCTGCCGTTCGCTCTGACGTATTTTCAGCCGTCACAGATCGGACCTGACGATGACCTGATCGACCTCGGTGCCGTGCGGCAAGCGGTGTTGGACACAGCCCGATCGTTGCACCCGGGAGCGGCTATAGAAGGGGGTGAATCGGTCTTTCGTCGAGTACCCCGTCAGCAGGGTGTCGGGATCAGTTGGCTCGTCGGGATCGACAGGGAGACGACCACTTTCGTGTCTGCTGTCACGGGTATCGGCAACGAGGTGATCGTTCACGAACTACCAGAAGATGGCAGCGCCACCTTCGTGTTCGACGAGTGATGCCCGATCCGCTGGGGCCGCCGGGGTGTGTGGCCCAAGCGCACAACACCGATAGGTCGTCACACTGGTACACACAGTCATGACGGAAAACGAGGAGCCTGAGGCAGTGAGCACAACGAGTACAGCGGATACGTTGTTGTCGGGGCCACGCGGACGGCGGATGCTGCTTGACTACGTGATGGATGCCGAACGGATCCGGCGACCCGAGCCGCATGACGACTCGTTCCGTTCCGCGGTTTTTCTGGCGTCGCATCACCTCGACCCCGAGCGAGACTCAAGCGTGACGTATTCACGCGTGGCGTACGAGTCCGGCGCTGAAGAGCCTCCCGAAGAGCTTGTACGTGCCGTCGTCACTGCCGACGATGTAGCGCACCGCCTGTCCGAGGTACCGCTTCCCGAGGTGACCGAGGTTGCACTCCGTTCGGCCCTCGCCGCAGCGACGGACACAGCGCGCTACTGGCAGGACCCCGACGGTGAAGACATCCTCGTCGCAACCGAGCCGGTACGGCGTGAGCTTCGACGAGTCGCCGAGCACATCGCACGATCCCCACGCACGCATTGGTGGACGACCGCGCTCGCCGAGACCGACCAATGGGTGATAGTGAGCCGGGACGACGACAGCCCCGAAACCTTTGAGTCGACGGCTGCAGAACTCCTGAGCGACTGGCACGAGCACACTCTCGCAGCGGAAGCGCGAGCCGCTGACCGCCCGACCGATCCAAAGGCGAACTGGTCCGGTTACTGGTGGTCGAATCCGTCTGTTCGGTGTTCGACACGGACACTGTTCGACGGGACCCCGGCAGAATTGTGGTTCGTCGAAGCCGGCATGGGTTGGAAACGCATCGCCGTGCGACAAGTCGACGCACCCGCCCGCGCTCGCATATACGAGATCGACGGCGCGCAGGCGTGGGCGGAACTCTGCAGACGGTTCCCCCTCGAGGTCACCGCGGAGAAACGACACGACTGGTACCGGACCACCGGACGATCAGGGCGATGGGTCATCCCCAACTGGCAGCTCGTCGCTGAGAGCTACACGGGCGTGCATCTCACCGTTATGGGATACCTGGCCGCGGCGGGAACCGCGATCGGAGTCGACGACGAGACGGCGAGCGTTATCGCCGGGTGGGCGCCCGACGCAACACGCTGGCTCACTGACCCCGACCGCATCGGCGACGAATCCCGTACCTGGGTGCTCGACGACAGCCGAGAACACCCCGACTGGGTCCAAGAAACGCAACAATGAGTGACAGCCAATCGTGTTCGCTGCGCAATGTCCACTCGGTGAGCATCGCGGAGTGCAAGTCGAGACGGGTAACCCCACCTACGAGGACGAGGTGAGTGGCTGTGTCCGCTCTAGTCCTTGGTCACGGTTGAGTGCTTCTATCAATTTCGCAATGCCAACAGCCGTCTCGTCCTCAGCACCGATATCGTGCGTGCTCGGTTACAGTGCCGTGCATGAGCGGGACAGACTGGTGAAGTCGGCTGTGTGGCGTCGTGGATGGCAGCGATGAGTGACGTTTCGCCGGCAGGTCACCGTTCATCGTTCCGTCGCTTTCTCACGGCCGCGGTGATCAGTTCGGCCGGCTCGTCGGTGACAGCTGTGGCGATGCCCATTTTGGTAGTGCAGCTTTTGGACGCGACGCCGTTCGAAGTGGGTGTGGTGAACGCGGCTCAGTTGATCCCTTATGCGGTGCTCGGGTTGGTCGCGGGGGTCTATGTCGATCGGTGGCGGCGCAAGCCAATTCTCGTGTGGGCCAGCGTCGGTCGAGCGGTGGTGCTCGGTGCCGTCCCGCTTCTGTGGCTCGCCGGGCTTCTGCACATCTGGGTTCTGGTCATCGTGTTGCTGTTGTTCGGCTCCTTTTCGGTGTTCGGCTTCGCTGCGATGCAGTCCTTGTTGCCCCGGCTGGTTCCACGCAGCCAACTGGTGAAAGCAAACGCTCGACTCGACCAAGCCGACGCAGCGGCAACGACATTGGGGCCAACGGTCGGAGGCGCACTCGTAGGGGTGCTCGGCGCTCCCGTGGTGATCGCCGTCGACGCGATCAGCTACCTCATCGATGCCGCACTCAATTTCGGGCTCGACGTCGACGAGCCTCGATCCGTTTCTCGCTCCCGAAACCTGATGAACGAAGTGCGTGAGGGTCTGAGATTCACGTATCGCCACCGCACTCTCAACCCGCTCGCGATATCGACACACGTGTGGTTCCTTGCCAACGGAGCTGCGTTGACTGTGCTGTCGCTGTTCGCTCTCCGCTCGCTCGGGTTCAGCGCCTACACATACGGTTTGCTGCTGACGACGTTCGGTGTCGCAAGCCTCCTCGGCACATCCTGCGCTCACGCGCTCGGCACGCGCATCGGATCAGGACGAGCAGTCATCCTCGCCCGCACGGTATACCCCCGTCACCTGGCTTCTCGTGGCCTTCGCGACGGACACAGGTGTCGGCCATGTAATGCTCTTCGCAGCGCTGGGCCTGCAAGGGTTGGCAGCGGGCGCGGAGAACGCGAACGAGATGGGCTATTGGCAAACACTCACCCCCGATGAGCTTCTCGGGCGTGTGAATGCCGCCCGACGCTCCGTCAACCGCACCATGGCTGCGCTCGGCGCAGTGATAGCAGGTCTGCTGGTCGGCGCGATCGGTGAACGCCTAACCCTGCTCGGCGTCGCTGTTGTGTTCGCTGTCGCTGCAGCCGCATTGGGGTTCTCTCCGATGCGACATCCGGCGCGCGAACTCTGACCCCGAGACGCGCACCAGCCACGCCTGCCCTCAGCTCGTTTTCGGTCGTAGTTGGCACGGGAGACCGGATCCTTGAGAGCAGCGAACGCTGAAGATACTTGGCGCGTTTGAGTCTGGCGTTGCCGCTGTGTTGTCGATGCTCACCTTTGACGGACGTTCCAGAGCGATGTGTGCGAGGTGCGACCCCGGCGTAAACCGCGAGCGCCCCTGCGTCGCGGAACGACCGATGTCGGTGATCTCGACGAGCATAGTCACACCGGTCCGTACGCCCATGGATTCACCGACAACAGCATCGACCGCAGGCGTCAACCGGTTTTCGTCGACCGCCAGATCGGCGTCGAATTCGGACAGCATGCGTAGACCCTCGACAAGGTCGCAGGCCTTTCCGATCGGCAACAGCGTATCGGAGAGTGTGCGGGCGGCATCGACGATGATGAAAGCATCTTTCGCGTCGGTCTTTCCGTTGCCGGGTACAGGTCCGCGAAACGCTGTATCCGCAGCCCTGGCAGGTAGGTCGACTACTCGCACTTCGCTACCGGCCTCGGCACAGAAAACTACTGGATCCGGTAGCCGTGCCCGGAGCAGAACTGCGCAGTGGAGAGAGATGTTCCCGGCTACGTGGTGGGCTGCTTTTCCTCGGGGGTGTCGTCGGTTCGGCTACGGTTTCCGGTAATCCGGTCTCGGTACTGGATGAGGTGCGGGTCACCGAGTTGTTGCGGCCAGAGTTGGATGTGGAGTCGTATCTGCGGTTGGGTCTCCGGTGTCCGGTAGGCGTCCCAGTACTCAGTCCGTCCCCGAGCAAACACTCGCACTCGGCACGGGCCTGGCCTCGGATGGGGAATTGGATGCGATACCTCACCTGAGAATCCGTCGAAGCAGAGTGCGTCGCTCTCGATGGTGAACGAACCCTCCGCAATGTCTTCCCACACTGTGAGTAGCGAATCCGTGAGCGGAGGGGCAGGTGTTTCGGTGGAGGTGACTGTCACGCGTACGAGCCCGCGTCCACCGGTGTGGATGACGAGTCGGCCTGGTCCGCCAGTGACGAATTGGGGTTCGGTGGGAAACCAACCCGGCGCAAGTGGTTCGCAGTCATCCGGTGAGCGCAGGACGATCGTGTTGTAGAAGGAGTCCACTTCGATTGCGAACGGATCGGGCATCTGTTGCTTCTCCTGCACCCAAGTCGGTATCGGTCGAATGTATACCCGATGTAATTCCGCTCAGATGCGGCGATATCCATCGTCCGTCGGCGAGTATGACCAACCGTGAACAGCGAGGTGGCTGCAGATCTACTTCTCGAACTCAATTTCGTTTTGCTGCGCTACTGATGTCTTGGGAACCGAGTCGAGAGCTGCTCGTTCAAGGTCATTGATCGAATTGCCGAGAGAGTCTTTCCAGCTGTTTCGCCCGTTGATGTTGCCACCGATGAGGACAGTTCCCGCCATGGAAGGACTGTTGAAGAGATAGTCCTTGACGAAGATCAGTCCTTCAGTGTCGATCGTGACTACGCCCTCCGCTTGGAGTGCGTCACGGCGGCGGCTAATCGACGGGTAGGCAGAATCGCGTACCTCTGGACGGCCTCTTGATCCTGCGGCGACGAGCAGGCCTTCGGGTGTCTGATGCCCCGTGGCTCTGCAACCGCCCTCCTTGAAATACAGCACTTCGGATGCAGGCTCGCCGATCGTGTTTCTGCCGTCACCAGCATTCGATGTCTTGAGGACTGGTTCCAGGATCGGAGCGCCTAGGGTAGCAAGTAGGACCGCGATAGTGTCGAGGAATTCGCGGCAATCGGCTTCGAGCGGGGCCGGCGTAAATGGGTTCGATGCGGCGTTGCCGTTCTGGAGTTCGAAGCGCCCATACTGTTTCGCGCGGTTGATCGACAGCCACTCCAGATACGCCACATGGGTCGATGTCCACTCGTTCGTCAAAGAGACCGCCACCAGGGCTTTGGTCCAGAACTCTTTCTGTCCAGTGTGCTGCTTCAGCCGTTCACCGACGCTGCCTGACTGACCGATATAGCACTGGGGGACGTCTGCGGGTTCGGAACCGAACAGATAGTAGACACCTACTTGGTTGGACTCCGACATCTCCAGGAAGTCCCTCAGCAGTGAGCGTGGCACTTCGAATACGCGCACTGTTCGTGTTGTCAGACTCGCCACCCGTATTCCCGAAGGATCACCTTTAGGTAGAAAGATCTGGATCGTCTGAGCATTTGCCATCGTCAAGTAGCTCCTCGGACATCGACTTCCGGTTACTGCGACAGTAATGGTCGCAGAGCTGGCTGGTGGGGCCGCAATTTGGTTTGCGATTTCCAGATCAGTGGTGCATTTGGTCTTCGCAGAGATCTCTCCGAGCCATGTTTAGAGCTCATCCGTTAAACCGGTGGCTCAGATCCCAGGCTCCGGGGTATTCGTAGTCGAGGGGTCGATGTACTGAACTTCTTCCTCCTCGGTGCAACCGATAGGCCACCAACCAGGATAAACGCTCCGATTCCGATCACGGACCTTATGGTGTAGTGCCGAAATCTTGACCTGCCAACGTCCAACACAATGCCTCCGTCGAGTCAGCGAAACTGGATCCTATCCGGAGGTGAATTCGAACCCTATTAATCCAGGAATCTGTGGCATGTCGAAGTGCAACTGCAATACTCATCGACAGTTGCATCAATCCGATCGTGGTTTGTGTATCGAATCAGGGGACATAGTGAGAACCAAACTAGCGATTTCTATCTGCGCGTCAGCCACATTGTTGTTGGCTGGGTGTGGGGCCGATCCAGTCGAAGGCGCTGCACAAGCGGGGGACAACGCAGCGGCTTCGTCACCGACCACGACGACTCCGTCCGCGCCTGATGTCTGTTCGGGTAAACAGGACTGTGTGTCTTTGACTGTCGTGGATGTCGACGGCGACGGCAAAGATGATTCGATCGGCCGTGCAGGTGGTCAGATCGTGGTGCTGACAGCTACCGGCATCGAAGCTGCGGTAGCCGGTACGGACTCCAAGTTGCTGACCGATCCGAAGGTCCAGGATGCGGCAGGGTTTGCCGGAGCATGGGACGTTGACGGTGTGCCGGGTGCGGAGGTTGTCGTCGCCACGAAGGAGCTCGGCGGCTCTGCCTCATACAAGGTGTTGTCGTGGGAGGACGCGAATTTGGCCGTCATGTCACCGCCCGCCTCGTTGTACGAAGGCAATCCCGTCGAGTGGAAACTGCATCGAGGTGAAGGGGCCGAGACCGCGGTTCGTTGTACAGGCGACCCGTCCAGGCCGATCGAGGTCTGGAATTTCACCGCGCAGTACGGCGGAAGTTCCTCGCAACCGGCGATGAAGGTGACTTCGTACAGCTATGACGCTGCGAACGGTGGTCAGCTCGGTGACGGTTCCCTGTTCGGGGACGAGCAGAGTTTCTCCGCGGAACCGCAAAACCTCGGACAGATGACCGGATGGCCGTGGCTGTGTGGGGCAAACGCTGTCGATCCCGCAGCGGTTGCGACGGTCAAGTGTGGAACGACCCCGAAAGTCGCGGCGATATCGGCCGGCCTCGACCAGGTGCCGGCCGCAACCCAGATTCCTGGCATCGAGTGGACGTTCTTGGGGGAGACAAACTTTGATCCGTGTGCCGAGCTGAGCTATGCGATCGCCGAAACCAATGGCGGGACCGGTAGTTCGCCACAGCATGTGATGTTCTTCCACCGTGGGGAGTATCAGGGGACAGCTACGGCGTGTTCGTTCGGCTTCACTTCGGTGATTGATTCCTCCAGCGACAGCGTGACGGTGCAGTACAAGTGGCCGCGAGGGATGGACTCGAATGCGAATCCGTCAGGTCTGGCCACCGCCATCTTCGTATGGGACGGAAACGAGGTCGTGATGCAGAATGACCTTCCCGCAGAGTTGCTCAAGGTCAGTGGCTGCAAGTAGCGGTTTCGACGACGGATGGTCACATCCTGGTGTGAGCTGTGGGCGCGCTAACCATGCAGCCGAGCTCGGAAGGCTGAAAGCTCTTGCGCGACGTCGCTTTCACCGTTGGGAACTTGACGGCAGATTGTTTCGGTATCCGCATCGAAACTGCCACCGGGCAGAGGTACGGCCGCCCTGGCGATACTGATGGCTTTGTCGTCACTGGGGGGTATGCGCGTTATCGGGGTTATCCATCTGCCTCTGGCTTGCACTATAGATTGGCGATACTGCTCGGCGCGTTCGCGGGCCCTCGCATGGCAGAGACGTCGGGGCGTCGTGTTGCTGACGTCGATTTCACCCGTGGGGCTGTGCACCGGAAACAGCAGTGGCCGGACAAACCGTTAAAGACCAGGGGGAGTGATGCGTCGATTTCGGTGCCGCAGACACTCACGCTCATGCTCTCCTCGTTGGAACTGCAGTGGCCGCATGAGCAGATGGTGACGAACGGGTCAGGAATGGACGCGGCGTCGGCGTTGATCGAGCGGGCCTTGCGGACGGTGACGGTGACGGGGACGGGGAGGTGGACCTACCGGACGAGTTCAGCTTCACGACTTGCGGCACTTTCTCGCCTCGCTGTTCATCGCGTCGGGAGCTGATATCAAGACAGTTCAGGCTCGGGATGCGGCTCCCGAGTGCGAAGGCAATGCTCGGCACTTACGGGCACATGTGTGGCGGACATATTCGATCGGACCGAAACAAGTCCACCCGCCCCGCAGAAGCGGGACGGGTGGACTCGGTACTCGCAGGTCTGACTTACGTCAGGATGCGGATCACACGTCGTAGTAGAGCTCGAACTCGTACGGGTGCGGACGCAGGTTGACCGGAGCGATTTCCTGCTCGCGCTTGAGCGAGATCCAGGTCTCGATCAGGTCGGTGGTGAAGACGCCACCCTCGGTCAGGTACTCGTGATCGGCTTCGAGGCGGTTGATGACCGTCTCGAGGCTGGTCGGAGCCTGCGGGATGTTGCGAGCCTCCTCCGGGGGAAGCTCGTAGAGGTCCTTGTCGACCGGAGCCATCGGCTCGATCTTGTTCTTGATGCCGTCCAGGCCGGCCATCATCTGTGCAGCGAAGTTGAGGTACGGGTTACCCGAGGAGTCGGGTGCGCGGAACTCGAGACGCTTTGCCTTCGGGTTGTTGCCCGTGATCGGGATACGGACAGCTGCCGAGCGGTTGCGCTGGCTGTACACGAGGTTGATGGGGGCTTCGTAGCCCGGCACCAGACGGTGGTACGAGTTGATCGTCGGGTTGGTGAAGGCCAACAGCGACGGAGCGTGGTGCAGGATGCCGCCGATGTAGTGGCGAGCCATGTCCGAGAGGCCCGCGTAGCCGGACTCGTCGTGGAAGAGGGGCTTGCCGTCCTTCCACAGGGACTGGTGGACGTGCATGCCCGAGCCGTTGTCACCGAAGAGCGGCTTCGGCATGAAGGTCGCGGACTTGCCGTGCTGCCAGCAGGTGTTCTTGACGATGTACTTGAACAGCTGCAGGTCGTCAGCAGCTGCGAGCAGCGTGTTGAACTTGTAGTTGATCTCCTGCTGTCCGCCGGTACCGACCTCGTGGTGGCCGCGCTCGAGCTCGAAGCCCGCGTTGGTCAGGTTGGTGGAGATTTCGTCGCGCAGGTCCACGTAGTGGTCGTACGGAGCGACGGGGAAGTAGCCGCCCTTGGCGCGAACCTTGTAGCCGAGGTTCGGGGAGCCGTCGGCGTTGGTCTCTGCGCCGGTGTTCCAGGAACCGGAGATGGAATCCAGCTCGTAGAACGCGGAGTTCATGCCGGAGTCGTAGCGAACCGAGTCGAAGATGTAGAACTCGGCCTCGGCGCCGAAGAATGCGGTGTCCGCGATGCCGGTGCTGACCAAGTACTCCTCGGCCTTGCGGGCAACGTTGCGCGGGTCGCGGCTGTAGGACTCACGGGTGAACGGGTCGTGCACGAAGAAGTTGATGTTGAGGGTCTTCGCCTTGCGGAAGGGGTCGATCTGCGCCGTGGTGACGTCGGGAAGCAACATCATGTCGGACTCGTGGATCGACTGGAATCCGCGGACCGAAGATCCGTCGAATGCGAGGCCGTCCTCGAACACGTCCTGGTTGAAAGCAGACGCCGGGATCGAGAAGTGCTGCTGGACGCCGGGCAGGTCGCTGAACCGAATGTCGACGTACTCGATGTTCTCGTCCGCGATGTACTTGATGACCTCTTCGGCCGTGGTGAACGCCACGCTTGTGCTCCTTAAGTCGCTTCAGCCAAGTGATGTCGGTTGAATCCGTCGAGGCAGACGGTAGGGAGCTGGTGTTGCCCGCTCGTCAACCCTTTGTTTCGGCAGTGTTACGCGTCGCAGCATCCTGGGGATTTCCGAAGTCCATGTGACCGGCCACACAGTTAAAACCCGGCAAATCTGGACTACGGTGCTGCGACGCCTATCCTGGACAGCATGGCACGTATCACCGGAACTTGGCTCTCTGGGCCGCAAGCAGCTTTGCCGAAGAGCACGGACGGCCGTGAGCAGTCGTACCGTGGCGAGTTCCTCGGTTTCCCTCAGGAGGGGCCGGGTTCGCTGGTCGGTTCGGGCCGTCGTATCGCCGCACTGTTGGTGGATTGGGTCATGGCCGTGGGAGTGGCCTCGCTCATCACCGGAGACTTCTTCGACGGTATGACCTCGACTGTCACGCTGATGGTGTGGTTCGCCGTCGGTGTCGTCACCGTGGCTCTGTTCAACTTCACCCCGGGGCAGTTCGTCCTCGGACTTCAGGTTGCGCGAATCGAAGGCCCGATCCGAGTGGGCTTCGTGCGCGCGTTGGGGCGTCAGGCGCTGCTGGTGTTCGTCATTCCCGCGACCATCACCGACATCGACGGTCGCGGTATGCAGGACCGCGCGACCGGCACTTTGCTCGTGAAGTCGCGCTGACACAAACTTCTCGAACGAAGAAAGACCCGGGTCCGTATGGGCCCGGGTCTTTCGTTTGCTGTGGGGGAGTGTCAGCGACGACGAATGGTTCGCTGCATTCCCTTCATCTTCGCGCCTCCGGGCATCGGGCCCTTGGGAAGCGCCGCTCCGCCGCCGCGTGCGCTGAGCGCAGCGAGGCGACCTTCGATGTTGTCCATGCGCTTGGTGTCGATGTTGCGGGGCAACTTGTTCAAGTAGCGCTGGAGCTGCGAGAGCGGAACCTGGCCCTCGTCGTTTCCGATGATGATGTCGTAGATCGGGGTGTCGCCGATGAGGCGGGCAGTCTTCTTCTTCTCCTGCGCGAGGAGGCCCTTGACGCGTTGCGGCGAACCCTCGGCGACGAGGATGACACCCGGCCGTCCGACGACGCGGTGAACGGCGTCGAGCTGGGTGGTGCCGGCGACGGCATTCGTGACGCGCCACGCGCCCTGCATGTTGTCGAGCGCCCACGCAGCGGCACCGGCCTGGCCTTCAGCCTTCTTGTACACCGATTTCTGGACGCGGCGACCGAAGATGATGAAGGCGCCGAGGAGACCGAGAACGATGCCGATCGGCAGCAGGAACCACTGAAGGCCCCAGATGAGACCGACCAGGAAGAAGACCAGAGCAGCACCGACGAGGGTGCCGATCATCAGCGGCAGGAGGAGCTTGTCGTCCTTGCGCTGCATCTGGAATGCCTGCCAGAGCTGAGTTCTACGTTCCTTGGAAGCCTGCTTGCGGGCAGCCTTCGCTGCAGCCTTTGCCTCTTTGGTGGGTTTGCCCTTACCGGATTTGCTGCCGTTCGCCATGTACCCAGGATACGTCCATTGCTGTGCGCCTTTACTAACCGCCTGCGGTTAATAAAGGCGCACAGCAAAAAGTGGATCAGCGATTCAGGCGCGCCATGAGTGAGCTGGCTTCCTGGGAAGCGTCTCCGCCCTCGGTCAGATGACGCTGCGCCTCGGGCAGTTCACGGCCGTGATGTGCCATGGCCTGCGCATACAGGCGGCCGGCGCGGTACGACGAGCGAACCAACGGACCGGCCATGACGCCGGCGAAGCCCATCTCTTCTGCAGCCTTGGAGTGTGCGACGAACTCCTCAGGCTTGACCCACCGCTCGACGGGGTGGTGCCGAGGCGAGGGGCGCAGGTACTGGGTGATGGTGAGGATGTCGCAACCGGCGGCGTGGAGATCTGCCATCGCCTCGGTGACCTCTTCAGGGGTTTCGCCCATACCGAGGATCAGGTTGGACTTGGTGACCAGTCCGTAGTCGCGTGCTGCGGTGATGACGTCGAGGCTGCGCTGGTACCGGAATGCCGGACGGATCCGCTTGAAGATGCGGGGGACGGTCTCGAGGTTGTGTGCGAGCACCTCAGGGCGTGAGGCGAAGACCTCGTCGAGCAGTTCCGGCTTGCCGTTGAAGTCCGGAACCAGGTTCTCGACGCCGGTGCCCGGGTTGAGTTCGTGGATCTTGCGGACGGTCTCGGCGTAGAGCCAGGCGCCGCCGTCGGGGAGGTCGTCGCGGGCGACGCCGGTGATCGTGGAGTACCGAAGCCCCATGGCCTGAACGCTTTCCGCGACGCGACGGGGCTCGTCGCGGTCGAGGGCCTCGGGCTTGCCGGTGTCGATCTGGCAGAAGTCGCAGCGGCGTGTGCACTGCTCGCCGCCGATCAGGAACGTGGCTTCGCGGTCTTCCCAGCACTCGTAGATGTTGGGGCAGCCTGCTTCCTCGCAGACGGTGTGCAAACCTTCACGCTTGACCAGGCCCTTGAGCTCCGTGTACTCGGGGCCCATCTTTGCGCGGGTCTTGATCCAGTTGGGTTTGCGTTCGATGGGCGTCTCCGCGTTTCGGATCTCGAGACGGAGCAGCTTACGTCCTTCTGGGGCGATAGTCACGACAGTGATCCTACGCCCGGTGATTACTGCAACGGGGTTCGGGCGAGCCCGTCAGCTGTACTGAACGGTAGTAAAAGTCGGAGTAGGCGAGGCGCTTTCGAAGGTGACGCGCTCGACGTTCCGTTCGGTGACGGGCATGGTTCCGTCGAGAGCAGCGATCACTGCCTCGGTCACAGCGGGAGTGACTTCGTCCACGGTGACGTCGCGACCGAGTTCATCCGACAGCGTCGTCACCCCGGCGTCACGGATGCCGCAGGGGATGATGTTGTCGAATCCGGTCAGGACCGAATTGCAGTTCAGGGAGAAGCCGTGCAGTGCCACGCCCCGTTGGACGCGCACGCCGATGGCAGAAACCTTGCGCTCGGGCTTCCATTGCCCGTTTGCGAGTTCGGCGGGCAGCCAGACGCCGGAGCGGCCGTCGATGCGCCCGCAGTTCAGCCCGAGGTCCGTGCACACCGTGATCAGTGCTTCCTCGATGCGTCGGACATATCGCACCACGTCGATGGGCTCGGCCAGTTTCACGATCGGATATCCGACCAGCTGGCCGGGGCCGTGCCAGGTGATCTTCCCGCCGCGGTCGACGTCGATGACAGGTGTGCCGTCGACGGGACGGTCTTCGGGTTCCGTGCGTCGTCCTGCCGTGTACACCGGCGGGTGTTCGAGGAGCAGTAGCATGTCCGGTCCGATGTCGTCTGCCCGCGCTGCCGCGAGCTCACGCTGGCGGTCCCACGCGGCGTTGTAGTCGATCAAACCGAGTTGCTCGACGGCGATCGGCAGTTTCGAGAACCGGGCGGAAACGTCAGCGCTGCTCATGGACGTAGAGATTACGCCCGACTTCGGAATCATCCGAGTGCGGCCGCCAGCGCTTCGCCGATCGTGTTGTGGCGGAAGGAGAATCCCGCCTTTTCCAAGGCCGCGGGAATGGCGCGCTGGCCACCGAGGATGCCGCTCTTGGCGAATTCTCCGATCAACGCTTCGAGTGCGAACCCGGGAACGATCCAGGGAGCGGGTCGGTGGACCGCACGGGACATGGCGTCGTTGAACTGGGCGTTGGTGACAGGGGCCGGACCGGTCAGGTTGACGGGACCGGAGAGTTCGGAATTCGTGAGCGCGAACTTGATCGCGTCGCACTCGTCCTCGAGTGAGATCCACGGAAAGTACTGGCGACCGTTGCCCAGTCGCCCACCGAGACCGAACGAATATAGGCGCCGAAGCCGACCGAGCATGCCGCCGTGGGGTGAAATCACGACGCCCGAGCGCAGATTGACCACGCGGGCTCCCGCCTTGCGTGCGGGCTCGGTGGCAATTTCCCAATCGCGACACGTCGTGGCGAGAAAGTCGGTGCCTGCCGGCGAATCCTCGTCGACGATCTTGTCGCCGGTGTCGCCGTAGTAGCCGACGGCGCTCGCGTTGGCGAGTACGGGAACCTTCTGACTTGCGACAGCTTCGGCCAGGACATCGGTCGCGACGATGCGGCTGTCACGGATCGCCTGCTTGTAGGAACCCGACCACCGTTTGTCGCCGATGCCGACGCCACAGAGGTTCACGACGGCGTCAGCGCCTTGCAGAACGGAGAGGTCCAGGCGGTCCTGGTCCGGGTCCCAACGCGATTCGTCGGGTCCAGCGGTCGAGCGTCGCACGAGACGTACGACGTCGTGGTTGTCGGAGCGCAACGATGACACCAAGGCCGTTCCGATCAAACCGGACGAGCCGGCGATGACTACTCGCATTCGGAAAGCCTCCTTCGATTCAGCCTGCTTCGATATCCGACCGTGTATATCCGACCGTACTGAAAAAGCCGGGGCGCCACCTCCTGATGGAGATGACGCCCCGGTCGGCCGAGCAGTTGCTTACAGGCCCAGATCAGCTTCGAACGAGGCTTCTTCCAACCGCTGCTTCACAGTGGTGAGGAATCGGCCGGCGTCGGCGCCGTCGACCAGACGGTGATCGTAGGTCAGCGGCAAGTAGATCATCGAGCGAACGCCGATGGACTCGTTGCCGTTCTCGTCGGTGACCACCATCGGGCGCTTGACGATCGCGCCGGTTCCGAGCATGGCCGCCTGCGGCGGTACCAGGATCGGGGTGTCGAACAGCGCGCCCTGGCTGCCGATGTTGGTGATGGTGAAGGTTCCACCCGAGAGCTCGTCCGGCTTCAGGCCACCCGAGCGTGCACGCTTCGCGATGTCGGCGATGGCGCGAGCCAAACCGGCAAGGCCGAGATCGCCGGCGTTGTGGATGACGGGGGAGAGCAAGCCCTGATCGGTGTCCACTGCGATGCCGAGGTGCTCAGCGTCGTAGTAGGTGATCTGCTTGGCAGCCTCGTCGTAGCTGGCGTTGATGTTCGGGTGCGACTTCAGCGCCTCGACGACTGCCTTGGCGAAGAACGGAAGGAACGTCAGGTTGACGCCTTCGCGCTCGATGAAGCCGGCCTTGGCGCGGGCCCGCAGGGCGACGATCTTGGTGACATCCACCTCGAAGGTCTGCGTGAGCTGAGCGGTGTTCTGCAGCGACTCACGCGTCTTGGTGGCCGTGATCTGCCGAATACGGTTGGCCTTCTGCGTGGTTCCGCGCAGGTGTGCCAGTTCCGGTCGGACGCCTGCGGCTGCGGTGGCGGCCGGTGCGGCCGCGGGTGCTGCAGCAGGAGCAGCGGCGGCGGGAGCCTTCTTGGCCTCCGCAGCGGCGAGCACATCCTGCTTGCGGATGCGGCCGCCGACGCCGGTGCCGGTGACGGTCGCGAGGTCGACGCCGTTGTCCGTGGCGAGCTTGCGCACGAGCGGGGTGACGTACGGGCTGCTGTCGCCGGAAGCTGCGGGTGCGGCCGCCGGTGCGGGAGCTGCAGCAGGCTTCGGAGCGGGTGCGGCCGGTGCGGCAGCAGGCTTGGGTGCCTCGGTCTTGGGTGCCTCAGCCTTCGGTGCTTCAGCCTTGGGTGCCGGCGGAGCGGCCGGTGCTGCGGGAGCGGCCTTGGGTGCCGGAGCCGCGGCGGGTGCGCCGGATCCGACGACGGCCAGCTGGCCACCGATCTCGACGGTGTCGTCTTCCTGCGCATTGATCTCGAGCAGGATTCCGGCGACGGGGGACGGGATTTCGGTGTCGACCTTGTCGGTCGAGACTTCGAGCAGCGCCTCGTCGACGGCAACCTCGTCGCCGACGGCCTTGAGCCAGCGGGTGACGGTGCCTTCGGTGACGGACTCGCCGAGGGCGGGCATCGTCACGGCGGTGCCTTCAGCGGAACCGCCGGAAGCAGCGGGTGCCTCGGCGGCGGGAGCTTCTTCGGCGGGAGCTTCGGCAGCCGGGGCTTCCTCGGCGGGAGCTTCCTCTGCGGCGGGGGCGGGTGCCTCTGCCTCGGGTGCTGCGGCTTCGCCGGCTTCACCGATCTGGGCGAGCTCGCCACCGATTTCCACGGTGTCGTCTTCCTGCGCGACGATCTTGGTCAGGACGCCGGCGACGGGAGACGGAATCTCGGTGTCGACCTTGTCCGTGGAGACTTCGAGCAAGGGTTCGTCGACTTCGACCGTGTCTCCTTCCTGCTTGAGCCACCGTGTGACAGTTCCCTCGGTGACGCTCTCACCTAGGGCTGGCATCTGGACGGAGAAGGCCATGTCTTTTGACTCCTCGACAGTTGTGTTCGGGTTGTTGAATTTTGTCGACTTGTGGTCGTAATGCATTGTGCTCGAGTGGCGCGCGACGTGCGGCTACTTGAAGCTATTTTGCCGATGTCGACGCGCGGGCGCGGCGTCACCGTCGTTCATCTTTCCATTGATACGCCGGGCGTGTCCGATGAGGGGGATGCCGTCCGTTTCGGGTGTGTCGGCTACTGGCGAGTAGGTATGCGTTGGGGGTCCGGCTGTAACGTCGTAAGCGGACCAAACGGTATGTCGTGCGCAGGCACAACGGACATCGCCTGGCAAACTTGACATATCGCCGGGGTGCATCCGCGGCGTCGGTACCGAGGAGGGTACGACCGTGGGACTGTTCGATCGTTTCAAGCGTCCGCCGAGTGCGGCTCAGGCCGCAGCGCAGAGTGATGCGGATCATCTGGCGAATTGGGCGCACTCGCACGAAGGCGTCGAGGCATATGTGGAACCGCAGACGACGGTGACCGAGGTGACCGTTGTCCTCGTCGCGAAGGACGGGGAGTGGACTCGTCGTCGTGTCGGCGGCGAACGTGGTGCCCGCAAATTGGGACTAGACCTGAAGATTCCCGTCTATGACGTCCGAAAAACGGGATATCCGCAGCGTATGCGCGATCACGACGAGCGTAAGCGAATCGAACGCAAGCGGGCCCGAGAGCAGGAATTGCGCGACGGCGCCTGAACTGCTGTGCGCCTTTATTAACCTCCCGCGGTTAATAAAGGCGCACAGCAAGTGGTCAGCCGTTGACCGCGATGTCCTCCAGGACCGAGATCATCGTGCGAACCGGAACGCCGGTGCCGCCCTTGCCGGTGTAACCCCACGGCCCTGACGTGTTGTACGCGGGACCTGCGACGTCGATGTGCGCCCACTGGACACCCTCGGGAACGAATTCCTTGAGGTAGTGAGCGGCGACCAGCATGCCGCCCCAGCGGTGCGGGGTGACATTGGCCATGTCGGCGACCTTGGAGTCGAGATCTCCGCGCAGTTCCTCGGGCAGCGGCATGGCCCAACCGTTCTCGCCGACGCTCTGCGAGATGGAGGCGACGCGGTCACGGAACTCGTCCGTGCCCATGACGCCGGGGGTGCGGTTGCCGAGCGCCACCATCTGCGCACCGGTGAGGGTTGCGGTGTCGATCATGTAGTCGGGGTTGTCCTCACCCGCGCGAACCATCGCGTCGGCCAGGATCAAACGGCCCTCGGCGTCGGTGTTGACGACCTCGATGGTGATTCCGCCGTACTGGGTCAGCACGTCGCCGGGACGTTGGGCGGTCGCGGACGGCATGTTCTCGGCCATCGGGACGTATGCGACGACGTTGACGGGCAGACCGAGCTTGGCGGCAAGCACGACGGTGGAGATGACCGCTGCGGCGCCGCCCATGTCCGAGGTCATGTTCTCCATCCCGGCGGCGGGTTTGATGGAGATTCCGCCGGTGTCGAAGGTGATGCCCTTGCCCACCAGTGCGACCTTGCGGGCTCCACGCTTCTTCGACGCGTATTCGAGGCGGACGAGACGCGGCTGGCGTGACGAGCCCTTGCCGACGCCGATGATTCCGCCGTAGCCACCCTTCTCGAGTGCCTTCTCGTCGAGCACCTGGACAGTGAGCCCGGCCTCGACGCCCAGTGCCTTGGCGCGCGCGGCGAACTCGGCGGGGTAGAGGTGGCTCGGGGGAGTGTTGACGAACTCGCGTGCGGTGGCGACGGCCTCGGCGATCGCTACCGACCGTGCCAACGTTGCCTTGGTCTCCTTGGTGCGCGGCGAGGGCACCAGAAGTTCGACGCGGGCCAGTGGCTGCGAATCAGGACCGGGAGCCGTCATGGACGACTTGAATTCGGTGAAGCTGTACGCGCCCAACGCAAATCCCTCGGCGGCTGCGCCGAGATCGAGGATCGAGAGCGTGGTTGCGACGGTGTCAATGCCGGACAGTGAGCGGGCTGCAGCGCCCGCGGACTTGCGGATCTGCTCACTGTCGAGCTTGTCGGCGGAGCCGAGTCCGACGGCGAGGACGCTGGTGACCGACAGCGCGCTCGGTGCCGGGACGCGGGTGAGCTGCTCGGGCTTGCCGGTGGCGCCGACGGCGATGAGGCTGTCGAGGATCTCGGCGAGCACGTCTTCGGCGACGATGCCTTCGCTGAGTGCGATCTCGGGGCCGTCCGGACCCGACGTCAGACCGACGACCAATATCTCTGCGCGCTTGGCGACTGTGCCGGCGAGAACGAGGTCGGGCCCCAACGATCGGGCTGTGCGAGTGCTCAAGGTGTCTCCTGTGAGGTGAGTGTGCGATGCGTCCGGTTCTGGCGGATGCCTGAGTCGATGTTAGGCCCTTTGCCGTTTGCGGACGGGGCGATCGTCGCGGCCGGGTGAGCTCTCGCTGCGGACATGTTTCGATCGGCGAAGTCCGATAGGTTGTGGGCCATGACCGACGAACAACTGTTGCAGGGCCCGATCCACCCCGTCCACGTCGAACTCGGCGCGACGTTCGCGCCGTTCGGGGGATGGCAGATGCCGGTTTCGTACGCCGGCGTCGTGGCCGAACACACCTCTGTGCGTGAGAATGTCGGACTCTTCGACGTCAGTCACCTCGGCAAGGCCGTCGTGCGTGGCGCGGGCGCCGCAGAATTCGTGAACTCCGCACTGACCAACGATCTGAACAAGATCGGGCCGGGTAAGGCTCAGTACACGTTGTGCTGCAACGAGTCCGGTGGTGTCATCGACGACCTCATCGCGTACTACGTCAGCGACGACGAGATCTTCCTCGTCCCGAACGCGGCCAATACCGCGGACGTCGTTGCGGCTCTGGTCGCCCTCGCACCGGACGGAATCACCGTCGAGGATCAGCATCGTGCCTACGGTGTGCTGGCTGTGCAGGGTCCGAAATCGGTGGCGGTTCTGACGGCGCTGGGACTTCCCACCGAGATCGAGTACATGGCGTACGAAGATGCGGAATGGAACGGCGTGCCTGTTCGTGTGTGCCGCAGCGGTTACACCGGTGAGGTCGGCTACGAACTCCTGCCGCGGTGGGAGGACAGTGAGCCGTTGTTCCGTGCGCTTCTCGAGGCAGTGCGCGCCGAGGGTGGGCAGGCCGCCGGACTCGGCGCTCGTGACACTCTTCGTACCGAGATGGGTTATCCGCTGCACGGGCATGAGCTTTCGCTCGAGATTTCTCCGCTCGAAGCGCGCTGCGGATGGGCGATCGGTTGGAAGAAGCCGACATTCTGGGGCAAAGAGACCTTGACCGACGAGAAGGCTGCCGGCCCGGCTCGCAAACTCTGGGGGATCAAGGCTCTCGACCGCGGTGTGCTGCGGGCCGGCCTCGGTGTTCTGCGTGACGGCGAGGCAATCGGCGAGACCACCTCGGGGACGTTTTCGCCTTCGCTCAAAGTGGGAATTGCGTTGGCGCTCCTCGATTCCGGTGCCAATGTCTCGGCCGGCGACGAGATCGAAGTCGACGTCCGTGGTCGTGCTCTTCGGTGCGTCGTGGTGTCTCCTCCGTTCGTGGAGACCAACACCAAGTAGAGAGCTTTTTCACGTTCGATAGGATTGCGCCCATGACAGGTGCCGCCGATTTCGTTCGTGTTCAGAGCTCGTCCCCGAAGTCCGACGCCGAGCGCCGTGACATTTTGGCGGCGCCCGGCTTCGGGCGGCACTTCACCGACCACATGGTCTCGATCGACTACACCGCGGGCAAGGGCTGGCACGACGCCCAGGTGTTGCCGTACGGAAACATCGAGCTCGATCCGGCCGCAATGGTTTTGCACTACGGACAGGCCATCTTCGAGGGCCTCAAGGCATACCGTCAGCCGGGTGGTGAGATCAGCTCGTTCCGCGTCGAGGCCAACGCCGAGCGTTTCGCAGCATCTGCGCGCCGTCTGGCCATGCCGGAGCTCCCGTCGCAGATGTTCATCGATTCCATCACCGAACTGATCGACGTCGATCTCGACTGGGTTCCCGCAGCCGGTGGCGAGGACGCGCTCTACCTCCGTCCGTTCATGTTCTCCACCGAAGCCGGACTCGGTGTCCGTCCCGCCGACGAGTACCGCTACCTGCTGATCGCCTCACCCGCCGGTGCGTACTTCCCGCGCGGCGTCAAGCCGGTCAGTGTGTGGCTGTCCACCGAATACGTTCGCGCGGCCCCCGGTGGCACCGGCGCGGCCAAGTTCGCCGGCAACTACGCCGCTTCGCTCCTCGCCCAGGCGCAAGCCGCCGACGAGGGTTGCGACCAGGTGGTCTGGCTCGACGCCATCGAGCGCACGTACGTCGAGGAAATGGGTGGAATGAACCTGTTCTTCGTCTTCGGCTCGGGCCCTGACGCTCGCCTCGTGACGCCGTCGCTGTCCGGTTCGTTGCTGCCGGGCATCACGCGCAACTCGCTGCTCGCCCTTGCCGCCGATTCCGGTTTCGCCGTCGAGGAGCGCAAGATCAGCACCGACGAATGGCGCACCAAGTGCAAGAGCGGTGAAATCACCGAGGTCTTCGCTTGCGGCACAGCAGCAGTCATCACCCCCGTCGGACGTGTCAAGTCCGCCGAGGGCGAGTTCACCATCGCCGACGGCGAGCCGGGTGAAGTGACGATGGCACTGCGCGACACCCTCACGGGCATTCAGCGCGGCACCTTCGCCGACACCCACGGCTGGATGACCAAGCTTCACTGATCGCTGGTTCGTTCCGCGAGCAACCGCTCGCGGAAGAACTGCAGAATCTCGTCTCGAGCGACGTTGGTGGGCGATCCCGCCTCGTCGACGAGATGAGCCGTCACCACGCTGTGTGGATTGGCAATGACGTGTTCGAAGAACGGTGACGTTGTCGCGTTGGCCGCTTCGTCGGGCAGTACCTTCCCGACGAAGCGCTCGCCCATGGCCTTCGAGTAGGCCGCGAATCGCTGTGCGCGGCAGAACGGGTCACCTTGAAACCGGTAGGCAAGCACCGTGAGGTCTTCGGCCTCGAGTCTCGAGCGCACGGCTTCGAGTTCTTCGGGCCCGCTGTCGGTTTCGTCCGGTCGATCGAGCGGTAACGACGGTTGGGCGAGAACCGGCGCGATGACCGAGGGTTCGAGCATCATCGACAACGCGAAGTTGCCGGTGAAGCACATCCCGATCACGCCAACGCCAGGACCGCCGCACTCCTCATGCGCCGAAGCGGCGAGTGAACGCAGCCAACGGACCGCCGGACTCGGTTCGTCGACAGCGAGGGCGCGGAACTCCGCACTGACGCAGGCTCTCTTGAACACCGTCAGCCCCTCGTCCACTGTGGGGACCGCTCCGTCGCGCCCGAACAGTGACGGAACGAAGACAGTGAAACCGGCGTCGCGCACCCAGCGGGCGAACCGCGCTACATGGGGGCTGATGCCTGGCATCTCCGGCATGACGATCACTGCGGGACCGGTGCCGGCCACGTACACGGACTTCGACACTGCGCCGATCGTGATCGTTCGACGGTCGAAGTCTTCGAGTGGATCATCTTTTGTCATACTTCGGTTCGGCACGATGAGCCCTCCCAAGTAGTCGAAGTAATTCCTCTGCACAGTCTTTCGGCGGCGGGATCAACTACAGAAGAGGGCGGTTCGCCACGTTTTCGGGCGGGCTCGCCACGCACGGCCTATCCGGTGCCGCCGTTGCGGAATCGCTTTCGATAGTCGGCCGGGCTGATGCCGACGCGGTCGGTGAACAGGCGACGGAAGGTTCCAGGATCCTGATAGCCGATGTGCCCCAGGATCTTTCCGAGAGACCAGTCGGTCGATTCCAACAACCGTTTCGCTTTTCGGATCCGTGCACGCTGCAGATAACTGCGCGGCGATTCCCCGGTCTCGTCCTTGAACTTCCGAAGCATGGTTCGGGTGCTGAGGTGAAAAGCATCCGACAGCAGATTCAAGTCGTAAGGCTCCGCCATCCGTTCGACCAACCAACTTCCGACGTCGTCGGCGAACTGTGTGTGATTGACGGGCAGCATCGAGTCGACGATGTACGGAGATTGACTGGTTCGATTTTCCGGCGCCAGTGTAATTCTCGCAGTCGTTCGCGCAATATTGTCGCCGAGATGCTCGCGCACGAGTGCTGTTGCGAGGTCGAGCGCGGCAGTGAACGCCGCAGTGGTGGTGACGCCGGCGTCCTGGACGATCAACGAGTCGGTTCGAACCGTCGCACCGGGGTAACGACTCGCGAGGTCCGCACCGTACAGCCACGACGTCGTACATCGGCGTCCGTCGAGCAGTCCCGCCTCGCCCAGCAGATACGCGCCGACGCAGACCGACGACACCCGAACGCCGCGCGCCTCGCACGCACGGATGAACTCGATTTCTCTGTCCCACAGCGACAAACGCGTCGTAGGGTCTTCGGACGGCACGAGGTCGAACCCCGGCACAACCAGGTGATCGATGTCGTGATGCCCCTCCTGTACCCCGAGCGAAAATCCACCTGCCGCAACTACGGGCGTGCCCGACGCTGCGATGACCGATACCTCGAAGGGGTCAGCGGACGCTCCATCAGCGACCCGATTCGCGATCAGGAGAAGGTCGGTGAAAACGAAGATTTCGGCCGCCAGGCAACCTTCGTACGCAAGGACACCTACTCGCACGACGTCGGATCACAGTCCGAGAGTGAGGCCGACGGCCGTAAGCGTCACAGTGAGTTCGAGCGCGAATCCGAGAACGTCTCCGTTGAGTCCACCGAATCTACGGACGCAGTGACGCACGCACAGCACACTGATCAGTAGCGCCGACGCGGTCACGAGAGGGCCGAGCCACCACCGGTCGGTGGCAAAGGCGGAAGTGGCGATCAGCGGAACCGACCATACGATTGCGGCCCAGAGCGGTTGTGAATCGGCGACGAGCGCACCGAATCCGCTCGGGCCAGACGCGAGAATACCTCGGCGGCAGGCAAAAACGACGGCCACACGACCCGCAGCGACAGATACGAGAACGGCGATCCACTGCGTGGGGGAGTCGGCAACAGCGAGGACGCCGAAGGAGACCGATTGCAGCCCAAGGAAGATGAACAGTGCCGCGACCCCGAACGGTCCGGCACCGCCGCTGTGCATGACCTCGCGGGCGCGCTCCGGTGGACCGTAACAACCCAGTCCGTCGACGGAGTCTGCCAGTCCGTCCACGTGCATCCCGCGTGTCCCGAGAGCGAGCGCACCTACCGTCAGCAAGCCTGCGAGATAGGGATTCAGGCCGATACTGGTTGTGCCCCAGAGCAGAAACGTCGCGGCAATGCCGAGAGCGATCCCGGTGAGCGGAGCTGCCGCGATGGCGCGACGACCGGCAGTTCGGTCGATGTCGGAGGGACCACGAACCGGAAGGACCGTCAGCCACGAGAAGGCCAGAGGCACTCCGGACAGCGGGCCCGCCATGCTCACTCCGCCGTATCGGTCTTGGTCAGGTCGATCGACTCGGGTTCGTCGGCAGGTGCGCTGCCCTGAGTGCTGACACCGGCTTCGGAGAATGTCGCCATCTTGCCCAGGATTGCCACTGCGCCCTGAAGAATCGGGAGCGCTGTGACTGCACCTGAACCTTCACCGAGCCGCATGTCGAACTCGACGATCGGGTCGAGACCCATGCGTGTCAACGCGATGGTGTGCGCGGGTTCTGTGGAGCGGTGTCCGGCGACCCACCATTCACGTGCACCGAAAGCCAGTTCGTCGGCAACCATGGCGGCTGCGGTGACCACTACGCCGTCGAGGATCACCGGGGTGCGACGCGAAGCTGCCTGGGCCAGAAAGCCGGCCATCGCGGCGAGGTCGGCACCCGAAGATGTGCGCAGCAGCGCGACTGTGTCGCGAACGTGCGGACGGGCACGCCGGAGAGCGTCGCGAATCGCTGCGGTCTTGCGGATCCACCCGGCGTCGTCGATACCGGTACCTCGACCCACGACCGCGACGGGTTCACTGTCCGTCAGGGCTGCGATGAGTACGGTTGCGGGCGTCGTGTTGCCGATGCCCATGTCGCCGGCGATGAGAAGATCTGCGCCCCCGTCGATTTCCTCGTCCGCGATCGCTCGGCCGGCGGCGATGGCCTGAAGGGTTTCCTCGTTCGACATGGCGTCTTCGCGGTCGATGGACCCGGAAGACCTGCGCACCTTGTGGTTCGAGACGGACGGATCGGTATCGCCGTCCACTGCGATGTCGACGACGCGTACCGTGGCGCCGGCAACCTCGGCGAGGACGTTGACTGCCGCGCCGCCCCCGAGGAAGTTGGCGACCATCTGTGCGGTCACTTCCGGCGGATAGGCGGAGACGCCGTTGCGGGCGATTCCGTGATCACCCGCGAAGACGACGACGCGAGGCCGAGCGAAAGCGTGTGGGGGACAAACTCCTTGGCAGGCTGATGCCCAGTCGGCGAGAGTCTCCAGTCGGCCCAGCGAACCTGCCGGCTTGGTCAGATCACGCTGACGCGCATCGGCCTGCGCACGCACCTCGCGGTCGGGCGGGGTGACGGGTTCGAAGTCGGCGCTACTGACTGGCGCGACGTCAGGGTTGGCATCTGGATTCGCCCCTGAAATGGCCCCTGGATTGGCCTCGGTACTCACATCGTGCCTTCCGGTTGTGCAGCAGTATCTTTCAAGATGAGCGGTAACCCTGCAACCACTAGTACGACACGATCGCACACCGCGGCGATACGAGCGTTGAGAGTGCCGATCTCGTCGCGGAACAGTCGTCCCGACCGTGTCTCGGGGATGACGGCCAAACCCACTTCGGGGCTTACCAGCACCAGGTGTCCGCGATAGTTCTCGACACTGGCGACCAGGCTGTCCGCAGCGGGAGTGACGGTGCCGCGCGGAGCGTCCCAGGCGCCTTGCCGATCGAGTTCCGTGGTCAGCCACGTTCCCAGATCGTCGACCAACGTCGCTGTGTGTGAATCGCTTTCGAGTTGCGCCGCGAGGTCACCGGCAGCTGCGGTTTCGACAGTCGACCAATGGGAAGGCCGTCTGTTGCGGTGCTGGTCGATCCGGCTTTCCCAGTCTGCGTCGGAGACATCACGTCTGGCTGTCGCCAGGTACCGGATCGGTGCCGAACTTTCGGGTAAGTGGCCTGCACAAACCAAATCCTCGGCGTGCGCGGACTTACCAGACCGCGCGCCGCCGAGGACCAAAGTTCTATACGTGTTCGTCACGCTCAGATTGCGTCGCCCGGCCCCACACGAGGCTTCGGTGCGCGCAGCTTACGGATCTGCGACGCGCGAACGAACGCGTACCAGCCGAGCTTGAATCCGCCGTCGGTGCTGTCGGGGAAGCGCTCGGCGACGCGGTTGTTGATCATGCGACCGAGCCAGATGCCTTCACCGACCATGAAGAGCATCATCACGAGCATTGCCAGCGTGACGATCTGCTGGAGCGCGGGCGTGACGAACATCGTCATGATGAGGATCAATGCGAGCGGCATGAACAGCCCGACGAGGTTGCGGCGAGCGTCGATGAAATCACGGACGTAGGCGCGAACCGGTCCCTTGTCGCGGGGGAGCAGGTACTTGTCCTCGCCGGCGAGCATGCGGGCGCGGCGGTCTGCCGACGATGCGCGACGCTCGGCGGCTTCGGCCTTGCGGTCCTCCTTGGAGCCGCGGGTCGCCTTACGGCGGGCGCGGGCTTCCTTCGCGGTCAGCGGGGCAGGGGCAACGGGGCCACGCCTCTTCGCCTCGGCGTCACGACGCTTGGGTGTGGGGCGGCCCTTGCCCACCTGCTCGATGGGCGCCTCTTCGGAGGCCGAGGATGCCTCAGTGCCCTCGACGTCACGTTTGTCGGAGTTGTCTGAGTCACCGCGGCGTAGCAATTTCACACCTCCAGGCTATTGGATAAGTGCACGGTCTGGGAAACCGACCTCGGTCTTTCTGAAAAACCCGTTCGCCCGAGGCACTGAAACGCGCGAGATCGTGAAACATCGGGGTCATTCGGGACTCTTAGACTTCCGCTATGCGGGTAATAGTTGCTCCAGATTCGTTTGGTGAGACGTTGACGGCCGTCGAGGCGGCTGAGTCCATTTCTGCCGGTTGGCGACGTGGCCGACCCGAAGACGACGTCGTCACCGCGCCACAATCCGACGGTGGTCCGGGTTTCGTCGACGTCTTGGCCACGGCTGGGGGCGACATCCGGACCGCACGGGTGCCTGGGCCACTGACCGTGGGCGTCGACGCCGCGTGGCTGTTGGATTCGGACACGGCGTACCTCGAGTCCGCCGAGGCTGTCGGGCTCGGTCTCCTCGGAGGTCCGCCGACACGGGACACCGCACTCGCCGCGCACAGTCGCGGTGTCGGAGAACTGATCGCTGTCGCGCTCGAGGCAGGCGTGAAGACGATTGTCGTCGGACTCGGTGGGAGTTGCTGCACCGACGGGGGACGTGGGCTGGTGGAGGCGCTGGGCGGCTTGGAGGCTGCAAGGGCGGCTACGGCGGGCACTGCGTTGGTCGCGGCTACCGACGTCGAACACGTACTTCTCGGCGAGCACGGTGCGGCGGCGGTGTTCGGCCCGCAAAAGGGCGCCGACGCCGATGCCGTCTCTGTCCTCGAAGCGAGAAACGCGAGATGGGCCGAACAGTTGGAGTCCGCCACCGGAAAACGAGTGTCGGATTTTCCGGGTGCCGGCGCCGCGGGTGGTATCGGTGCTGCGCTGTTCGCCCTCGGTGCACAGCGGCGATCGGGGGCCGACGTCGTTGCCGATCGCACCGGCCAGGCGGCGCTATTGGCTTCCGCTGACCTGGTGATCACGGGTGAAGGCAAGTTCGACCACCAATCTCTGCGCGGCAAACTCGTCACGACGCTTGCTTCGGCCGGGGCGGCGCACGGAGTTCCGACGCTCGTCTTTGCCGGTCAGGTCACGCTCGACGCGGCGGACTTTGCGTCGACCTCGATAGTCGCGACGAAATCGGTGACGGAGTTCGCCGGGTCGGTGGAACGTGCGATGGAGGAAGCGTCGGCGTGTCTCGAGGGACTCGCCGAACACACGGCACGGGAGTGGAACATCTGGCGCGGCGCCCGGAGCTGAGGATCCACAAGCGTCGACGCGCCGTTGCCGTGTCGGGAAGACCGGATAGGATGAAGACGAATCGCACCCGGTAAGGACTGGCGGGAATAAGTCGGCAGCGGCGTACCGTTGAAGCGTTCACGGGTTGGTACGAACATTAGGGAGAGCCCATGACTGTGCAGAACGAGACCGCCACCCACGGCGTCAAGATGACCGAGGCCGCATCCGCCAAGGCGAAGGCACTCTTCGATCAGGAGGGTCGCGACGACCTCGCGCTGCGTATCGCAGTGCAGCCCGGCGGCTGTGCCGGACTGAAGTACCAGCTGTTCTTCGACGACCGCACGCTCGACGGTGACCTCACCGTCGACTTCAACGGCGTCAACCTGGTTGTCGACCGGATGAGCGCGCCGTACGTCGAAGGTGCGTCCATCGACTTCCTCGACACCATCGAGCAGCAGGGCTTCTCGATCGACAACCCCAATGCAACAGGCTCCTGCGCCTGCGGTGACTCGTTCAACTGAGTCTGTCGATCACAACTCAATTCACAAACAACTGACGCGGAACCGACATTCGGTTTCGCGTCAGTTGTTTGTGGTGACTCGCCTGCAGACCGTTCCGATCTGACGGCTCGGGCGCCGATGACGGCGCTACGGGCGGTAACGTGAACTTTTGCTCCTCTTTCATTCTTGTACTCACTTCGCTGAAAGGCCACGATCCGTGACTATTGCGGTAACCGGTTCCATCGCCACCGACCACTTGATGCGCTTCCCCGGCCGCTTCGCCGATCAGCTCCTCGCCGATCAGCTCGCCCACGTTTCGCTGAGTTTCCTGGTGGACGATCTCGTGATTCGCCGCGGTGGTGTCGGCGGCAACATCGCTTACGCCATGGGCGTGCTCGGTGGGTCCCCGCTACTCGTCGGCGCAGTCGGTGCCGACTTCGCCGAGTACCGCACGTGGCTCGAGGACAACGGCGTCGACTGCAGTGCGGTCCGTATCTCGGACAAGGCACATACGGCGCGTTTCGTGTGCACCACCGACGAGGACATGGCGCAGATCGCGTCGTTCTACCCCGGTGCGATGAGCGAGGCCCGCGAGATCGAACTCGCGGCAGTGGCCAAGACTGCGGGCGCAGTCGAGCTGGTGCTGATCGGCGCCAACGACCCCGAGGCCATGGTTCGCCATACCGACGAATGCCGTCTGCTCGGAATCCCGTTCGCAGCGGATCCGTCGCAGCAGCTTGCTCGCCTGTCCGGTGACGAGGCCAAGGCGCTCATCCACGGTGCGAAGTACTTGTTCACCAACGAGTACGAGTGGGGTCTGCTTCAGCAGAAGACTGGTCTGAGCGAGGAAGAGGTCCGCGCGCAGGTCGGCATTCGTGTCACCACCCTCGGCTCCAAGGGCGTGGAAATTGTTGACGCCGAAGGTAATTGGGTGCGCGTCGACGTAGTGCCCGAGACCGGCAAGGTGGATCCGACGGGCGTTGGCGACGGTTTCCGCGCCGGGTTCCTGCTCGCACACGGCGCTGGCTTGAGCTTCGAGCGCGCCGCACAGCTGGGATCTTTGGTCGCTGTGCTGATCCTCGAGACCGTGGGAACGCAGGAGTGGGTGTTCAATCGCGACGAGGCCCTCAAGCGCCTTACCGACGCTTACGGCAGTGCGGCTGCGGACGAGATCGCGACGATCCTGCCGAAGTAGGACTCCGCCCCGTGAGTGGTTGAGGAGTCCGGAGACTCCCTGACCACTCACGGGGCCGAAGGCCTAGATGTTGACCGGGTACACCGGTTCCTGGATCTGCGGCACGATGCGCTTCTCCACGAAGATCCCGTGCCAGACCATGAACGTCAGGACGGTCCACAGGCGTCGACTGTGGTCGGACACGCCCTCGCGGTGATCGTTGAGCATCTTCACGACGGCCTGCTTGTCGAAGATGTGGTCGGTACCCGACTCCTCGATCTGCAGATGTGCCCAGTCGAAGAGTTCGGTGCCGCGCAGCCAATGGCGTAGGGGAACCGGGAATCCGAGCTTCGCACGGTGCAGAACATGGTGCGGCACAATGCCTTCCAGGGCCTGACGCAGTGCGTACTTGGTTGTGTCCTTCGTGATCTTCTGATCGAGCGGCACGCGTGACGCTACGTCGAAGACCTCGGGATCGAGGAACGGCACACGCAGTTCCAGCGAGTTGGCCATCGTCATCTTGTCGGCCTTGACGAGGATGTCGCCGCGCAGCCAGGTGAACAGGTCGAGATGCTGCATCCGGGCAACCGGATCCCAGTCCCGTGACTGCGCGTAGATCGGCGCGGTGACGTCCTGGTGAGTCCACTCGGGGCGGAAATCGCGAAGGACGGCGCGGAGCTGAGCGTCGTTGAAGCTACGAGCATTGCCGTAGTAGCGCTCCTCGAGGGTCAACGAACCGCGATTGAGCAGACTCTTGCCGCGAGTACCGTCCGGGATGCGTTCGGACAACTTGCCCGCAGCCCGACGCAATCCCTTGGGGAGGTACTCGAAAGGCTTGAGCGACAACGGCTCACGGTAAATCGTGTAGCCGCCGAACAGCTCGTCGGCACCCTCGCCGGACAGCACGACCTTGACGTGCTTGCGGGCTTCCTTCGCGATGAACCACAGCGGAATCAATGCCGGATCGGCTACCGGGTCGTCGAGGTACCAGACGATCTCGGGAATGGCAGCGGCGAACTCGGCGGGGGAGACCACCTTGACGACGTGCTTCGCGCCGATCGCCGCGGCAGATTCTGCAGCGACGTCGACCTCGGAATAGCCCTCACGTTCGAAACCGGTCGTGAAGGTGATCAGGTTGGGGTTGTGGCGCATCGCCAGTGCCGCGATCGCCGTGGAGTCGATACCGCCGGACAGGAACGAACCGACGGTGACGTCGGCGCGCATGTGCTTGGCGACCGAATCCTCGAGTGCCTCGGCGATTTCCTGGTAGCGCGCCTTCTCGGTGCCAGGTGCAAAAGGCTTGGCCGGGAACTTCGGCGTGAAGTACCTCGTGAACGTGGGTTCCTCGCCCGGACGCACCCGAGCGAAGCTGCCCGACTCCAGGCGTCGGATCTCCTTGTGCAGTGTTTCCGGCTCCGGTACGTACTGCAGAACGGTGTAGTGCTCGATGGCGCGCGGATCCAGCTCGGTACCGATGCCGATCAGATCGGTGAGCTCGAGCAGGCTCTTCTTCTCACTGCCGAACGCGGTGCCGCCGGCGCCGGTAGCAATGAACAGCGGCTTGATCCCGAACGGATCGCGCGCGATGAACAGCTCGCGTGTGTCGGTGTCCCAGATCGCGAACGCGAACATTCCGCGTAGGCGCCGGACCGCATCCTCACCCCAGTAGTGGAATGCAGCGACGATGGCCTCGGAGTCGCCCTCGGTGAAGAACTTGGCGTCGTGGTCCTTGACCAGTTCGGCGCGGATCTCCAGGTAGTTGTAGATCTCGCCGTTGAACGTGAGCGCATAACGCTCCGGGTTCTCCGGCGGGCCCCAACGCAGCGGCTGGTGGGAATGAGCGATGTCGATGATCGCCAGGCGGTTGAACCCGAAGACGAGGTGGTCGTCGTTCCACGTCCCGTGTTCGTCCGGCCCGCGGTGACGAAGGCAATGCATCGCCTGGTCGACCCGCGAGACGGCGTCCTCGCTGGTTCCGCCAGATGTCAGTAGCCCGAGCAGTCCACACACAGCGTCCGGTTCCTCGATTCAGAATTTTTGTAGAGAAGGCTCCCGGACACGAGTGTCGGGGAGAGGTCAACGAACTCTTGTCGAAAGTATGCCGCAGATCGACGTCCCTGCCGATCGCGGCGGAACGAATCGACGTGATGTGCGTCGCCGAAACGACCTGAGCCGTTCCTGAGCAGCACCTGAGAGAGCTGTGTGACGTCCGCCGCGACACGGGCGAGGACCCGAGGATGGATAGCGCCCGGCTTTGGTCTACGCTGCGTAGTAATTGGGCCTTCCCTCCGGGCATGCCCTAGTTGAATTTTGTGGCGATCAGGAAGGCGTGAACGTGGCGCAAGGTCGGATCCTTCGGCGAGCGGGGCTGGCAGTATCTCTGGGCATTGCTGCCTTGCTGCTGTCGGGTTGCTCCATCGACAACGAAGTGCTTCGTTTCGGGTGGCCTTCGGGCATTACCCCGGAGGCGACGCGCATGCGTGAGCTGTGGACGTGGTCGGTTGTAGCCGCCCTCGTCATGGGTGTGCTGGTGTGGGGACTGGTCTTCTGGGCCGTCATCTTCCACCGCAAGAAGAAGGACTCGCCGGAATTCCCGCGTCAGACGGCATACAACGTGCCTCTCGAACTCGGTTACACGGCAGTTCCCTTCGTCATCATCGCGGTTCTCTTCTACTTCACCGTCATCGTCCAGAACCATGTTCTGGACAAGACGGACAACCCTGACGTCGTCGTAGACGTCACGGCATTCCAGTGGAACTGGAAGTTCGGCTACCGCTCCATCGAGTTCGGTGACGGCAGTGCCAAGTACAACGGCATCGACGTCGAAGCCGAAGAGGCTGCCAAGGCCGAGGGCTCCACTGTCAACGATCACGGCGAAGAAGTTCCCGGCCCGATCCACGGCAACAGCACCGAGGACCTGAGCTACCTGCACTACGACAAGATCGAGACTGTCGGCTCCAGCCAGGAGATCCCGATCCTCGTTCTGCCCACCGGCAAGCGGATCCAGTTCGAACTCGCTTCCTCGGACGTCATCCACGCTTTCTGGGTGCCTGAGTTCCTGTTCAAGCGCGACGTTCTCCCGAACCCCAAGGAGAACCACTCGGACAACATCTTCCAGATCAGTGAGATCGAGAAGGAAGGCGCGTTCGTCGGGCGTTGTGCAGAAATGTGTGGCACGTTCCACGCGATGATGAACTTCGAGGTTCGTGCGGTTTCGCCCGAGGACTTCGCCAAGTACATCGAACTGCGCAAGGGTGACGCGGAGGGCAAGGGTGGTCTGACGACCGCCGAGGCCCTGCAGGCAATCGGTCAGTCGCCGGTGGCTACGTCGACCACGCCGTTCAACACCGACCGCGAGTACCGTCAGGCAACCGTCGCCACTGCAGGCAACTGAGCCGGCCAGCCTCTTCACTGAACAAGGACAAGTGCTGATATGAAGATCGAAGCCAAGCTCTTCGAGATCCTGACGATGTTCTTCATTCTCGTCGCGATCATCTACGGAGTGTTCACCGCTCTGTCACGCACAGGTATCGAGTGGGCCGGACTGACGGCCATCGTCCTGTCTGCAGGTCTGACGCTCATCGTGGGTACCTACTTCCGCTTCGTTGCCCGTCGTCTGGACACCCGTCCCGAGGACTACGACGACGCTGAAATCTCGGATGGTGCAGGAGAACTGGGCTTCTTCAGCCCGGGTAGCTTCTGGCCGATCCTGCTTGCCGCCGCAGCTGCACTCGCGGCAGTGTCGCTGGCGTACTTCCAGCCGTGGCTCATCGCAGTCGCAGTTGTCTGTGTGCTCGCCGCAGCCGCAGGCCTGGTGTTCGAGTACTACACCGGACCTGAGAAGCACTAGTTTCACCCGCACTCGGACAGAGGCGCCGCACCCACCCGGGTACGGCGCCTCTGTTGTCGTATCGATGAGTTGCGGTACGAGGGCGCCGAGTACCCAACCGCTCTTTGTCAATCGTGGAGCGAGTATTCGAGGTCGTAGCGGTGCAGACCGTCGACGACCTCGAGCTCGAGAGTGCCTGAGATGCCCTTCAGCTCGCCGGTTCCGGACCCCGGCACGATCTCGTACAGAAGCCTCTGCGTTCCGTTGACCATCTGACCGAACTGCTGAAGGGCGAACGATCCCACAGCTTCGTCGACCTGCCCGGTGACAAACTCCAAAGCGACGTAGCCCGCTTCACCGGTTGTCGGATCGCCCGCGGACAGCATGAGTCCGGTCGATGTTCCTTCGATGCCGCCGATGAACGTCTTGTCGAACTCGAAGCGCCCGACGCGTCCGGAGAGCTCAGGATCGGCGGGGCGGAGATCGATCTCGAAGGTGCCGCGTGCATGGGATGTCATGGTCCGAGTATCTCACCAGGCGGCCACGCCTCGAGGGGACTACCGAGAACGTGCAACACTCCGTAGATGATCCTCGAACATGCCGTCCTGCAGGTCGATCCGTCGCAGTCAGCGCGATTCGAGGCCGCGTTCGATGTGGCCCGAACCATCATCTCCGAGGTCCCCGGATTCATCAGGCTGCGACTCTCGCACTGCCTGGAATCGCCGGAGCGGTATCTCTTGCTCGTCGAGTGGGAAGACGTGGAGTCACACACCATCGGGTTCCGTCAGTCCACGGGATACGAGAAGTGGCGAGAACTTCTCCACCACTTCTACGAGCCGTTCCCGACGGTGGAGCACTATTCAACTGTGCTCGAGGTCTAGCAAGGCGTCGTGCCCGCTGTTGTCGGCGCTCAGACGTCGAACCGGGGGAGTGGTGAACTCACTAGAGGTTTGTACATATTGAATCGCTCAGAGAACGAGTGAGGCCCCGAACCGGAATCCGGTTCGGGGCCTCACTGGTCAACTGTCGTTCTTAGTGGAGTTCTCCACTGGAACCATCGGACTTGCCGTTGGTTCGGTTCTGGTAGTCCAGAAGGATCTGAAGCTGCTCGTGCTCAGCTTCGTGATGAGCGGCTTCGAGAGCCTCGCTCTCCTCGACTGGGTCAGCGGTGATCAGGCTACCGCTACCGGGCTTGCCGGCGAGGCCGAGCTTGTTCATCTTCTTCGGGACAGCAGCACCCTGGTACTCGAGCGGGATCGGGTGTCCGTGCTCGTCGACGGGGCCGAGCGGCTGGTGGATCTCGATGTACTGGCCGTTCGGCATCCGCTTGATGATGCCGGTCTCGATGCCGTGTTCGAGGACTGCACGGTCACTGCGCTGCAGGCCGATGCAGAACCGGTACGTCACGAAGTACGCGATGGGCGGAAGGATGACCATGCCGATACGGCCGATCCACGTCATTGCGTTCAGCGAGATGTGCAGGTGGTACGCGATGATGTCGTTGATGCAGGAGATCGTGAGCACCAGGTAGAACGCGATGGACATCGCACCGATAGCGGTACGGACCGGCACGTCGCGCGGGCGCTGCAGGATGTTGTGGTGAGCGTCGTCTCCGGTGAGACGCTTTTCGATCCACGGGTACGCGATCAACAGTGCGAAGACGAGGCCCATGATCAGGGCGACGGCGAACACAGCGGGGATCGTGTAGCGGCCGAACAGGTAGATCTCCCACGCCGGCCACAGTCGAGCAAGGCCGTCCGTCCACATCATGTAGATATCGGGCTGGGAACCTGCCGAGACCTGTGACGGGTTGTACGGACCGATGTTCCACACGGGGTTGATCTGGAACAGACCACCGAGCAGTGCGAGCACGCCGAAGGTCATGGCGAAGAACGCGCCACCCTTCATTGCGAAGACCGGGAGGATGCGGACGCCGACTACGTTCTGTTCCGTACGGCCGGGGCCGGGGAACTGCGTGTGCTTCTGGTACCAGACCAACGCGAGGTGGCCGGCGATCAGAGCCAGGATGATGCCCGGGAACAGCAGCACGTGAGCGACGTAGAGACGCGGGATGATGAGGTCGCCGGGGAAGTCGCCGTCGAAGATCAGCCAGTGCATCCAGGTACCGACGATCGGGATACTCATCGTGATACCACCGAAGGCGGCGCGGAGGCCGGTGCCCGAGAGCAGGTCGTCGGGGATGGTGTAACCGAAGAAGCCTTCGAACATCGCCAGGATGAGCAGCAGGCAGCCGATGACCCAGTTCGCTTCACGCGGACGACGGAATGCGCCGGTGAAGAAGATGCGAGCGAGGTGAACGATGATCGACGCCGCGAACATCAGTGCAGCCCAGTGGTGAATCTGGCGAACGAAGAGACCGCCGCGCACCTCGAAGGAGATGTTCAGGGTCGTCTCGTAGGCGCGAGACATCGTGACACCGCGAAGCGGTTGGTACGCGCCCTGGTAGACGACGTGTGCCATCGACGGATCGAAGAACAGTGTCAGGAACACACCGGAGATCAGCAGGATCACGAAGCTGTAGAGCGCGATCTCGCCGAGCATGAAGGACCAGTGCGTCGGGAAGACCTTGTTGATCTGCCGGCGCATGCCTGCGGCGAGGTGGTAGCGGGAGTCCATAGCCTCCGCTTGTCCAGCCGCTGCCGCGCTGATCTTGGACGGTTTGGTTGTTGTTGTGGTCACGGTCGACGCTCCCAAAATGCCGGGCCGAGTGCTTCGATGAAGTCACCGTCGGCGACCAGGAAGCCCTCTTCGTTCACTGTAATAGGCAACTGCGGAAGTGCGCGAGCAGCGGGACCGAAGATCGGCTTGCCGTAGGTCAGTGCGTCGAACTGCGACTGGTGGCAGGGGCACAGAATACGGTTGCTCTGCTGTTCGTAGAGCGAGGTGGGGCAACCCAGGTGGGTGCAGATCTTCGAGTACGCGAAGTAATCGCCGTAGTTGAAGCTCTCCTGGCCCTTGCGCTTGGTGACACGCGCGGTGTCTTCCGTGCGGAGGCGGATGAGCATCACCGAGTTACGAATGCCGCGCAGTGCTGCGAGCAGAGCGTGCTCGTCGCCACGGTCGGACTCGCGGAACGGGAAGACCGTTTCCATAGAACCGGCATCGAGATCTTCCGGGCGAACGAGGACGATGTCCTCGGGACGGCCGGTGTCACGACGCAGGTAGATGGTCTCGCCCGGGTAGTTCGGGGTCCAGCCGGACACCCACAGGGGTGAGTCGTCGCCCTTGGCCCACGGGTTCTTGATGAGTCCGCCGAGAGGCATGACCATCATGACGCCGAGTGCGCCACCGCCGAACATCAAGCTGCGCTTGATGGCCTTTCGGCGGGGGAGGGTGGACGTATCGAGGGTGTCGCCGAGCTCGGCGACGATCGTGCGACGATCGACCTCGGTGGATCCACCGTCGTGGCGGTCCTGGATCGAGACCTCTTCGGGGATGAACTTCTTGGTGAACTGAACGGCACCGATGCCGACGCCGAGGATCGCCAGACCCATGGTCAAGCCGATCAGCGGGGTGTACAGGCTGTACTTGCCGTAGTTCTCGTCACCGGCACCTGCATACTCCCAGGGCCAGAACAGGTAGATCGCGATGAATGCGATCGCCGAAACGCCGGCGAGGCCGAACCAGAAGGCGACGTTGCGCTCGGCGCGCTTTTCCGCCCTGGTGCCCTTTACCGACCAACGATCACGGCGGTAGACGACATCGACGCCATCGAGATTGGTACCCAGCTTGACCAGGTCGTCGCGTGACATCGCGTCGAGCTCTTCATCTGTGTACTTCTTAGGCGTATCGCCGCCATGCTGGCCAGCGTCGCTCATGACCTTGCTCCGATCCACAATGCTGCACCGACGACAGCGATGATTCCGACGGCCCACATGGCGAGACCCTCAGAGGCCGGACCGAGGCCACCGAGCCCGTACCCACCGGGGTCCTTCGACTCGCCCGACGACTTGACGTAGGCGATGATGTCCTTCTTCTCCTCGATCGTCAGCTGACGATCCGAGAACTTCGGCATGTTCTGGGGGCCGGTAACCATGGCAGCGTAGATCTGCTGCTCGCTGGCCGGATCCAGGACCGGGGCGTACTTGCCCGAGGACAGTGCGCCACCGCGGCCGGTGAAGTTGTGGCACGACGCGCAGTTGAGCCGGAAGAGCTCACTGCCGCGTCCGATGTCGCCACCGCGCAGCGAGGACTGGGCGATTTCGCCGTTCTCGTCGCGGATGAGCGTCGGGCCGCCGCCGTTGGCCTGGATGAAAGCGCCGAGGGCGTCGGTCTGCGCAGCATCGAACTTGGGGTCCTTGCGTGCAGCCTGGGCCTCGTTGCGAGCTGCGGGCATACGACCAGAGGAGACCTGGAAGTACACGGCTGCTTCGCCGACGCCGATGAGGCTGGGACCGCGGTCCTGCACGCCCTGCAAGTTCGCGCCGTGGCACGTGATGCATGACGTGTCGTAGAGCTGCTTGCCTTCACGAATCAGGGCTGCTGAATCGTCGCTGGCGGTCGCAACCTGCGGAGCTGGTGTCAACGCCGAAGCGAGGAAACCTGCGCTGATCAATCCCATCATCAATACGAGCGCGCCGGTAACGCGCCGGCGGATTTTCCGCTGGCGACGCGACTTCGCGGCATTCGCTGAGTTATCGGATGCGGGAGGGGGGGATGAACTCATCTGTATCCCTTTGGTATGTCGGGACGGAACTGGACGTCAGGGGCTGCCTGGGGCGTACAGCTGATTAACGGATGAAATAAATCGTGGCAAACAGCGCGATCCACACGATGTCGACAAAGTGCCAGTAGTACGAAACAACGATCGCGGCGGTGGCCTGGGCGGGCGTGAACTTGCTGACCCGGGTACGTGCGATCAAGAAGACGAAGGCGATGAGACCGCCGATGACGTGCAGACCGTGGAAGCCGGTGGTCATGTAGAACACCGAGCCGTACACGCTGCTCGAAATCGTGGTGCCCTCGTGCACAAGGTGGTAGTACTCGTAACCCTGGCCGGAGACGAAGAACGCCCCCATGATCAAGGTGATGGTGTACCAGCGACGAAGTCCGAAGACGTCGCCACGCTCAGCCGCGAAGACACCCATCTGGCAGGTGAACGAAGATGCGATAAGCACCAAGGTCACCGGCACGGCCAGATACAGGTTCAATTCGGTTGGCTCCGGCGGCCAATTTCCGTTCGCCTGAGCTCGTGCCACGAAGTACATGGCAAAGAGCCCTGCGAAGAACATGAGCTCACTTGACAACCACACGATGGTGCCAACGCTGACCATATTCGGCCGGTTCAGCGAGTGCACGCGTTGGGTGATTGCCGATCCTGAAGTCCCTACTGCGCTCGTCACAGACAGAAGTATGACGCTTCGTCGTAAGAGACGACCACTCGGGTCCACCATCGGCGCGTCGCTCGGCTCGAGTTCGCGGGATCGGGCGGCGAACGCGCTGGTGGCGTGGTCGGAATATGCTGGCGCGATGGCAGCTACACACAAGAGTAGACCGTGGTTCCTGAGAATTTTCGGCACGAAGATTCCGACGCCGCTCGACGCGGGGCGGTCGGATCTGGTCGTCGTTGCCGAGGGCTTCGACGACGCCGAGGCGAGTTCGACCGCTCTCGAACGTGCCGGCTCCACCGAGCCGGAGTTTCGGGCGGAGTCCGAAGTGGTTCTGCGGCACCATCTCGACCTTCCGGAGGACTCGGTTGCCGATGCCGAGAACATCGTCGCTCAGGACGGATATGTGCGAGGCGCGAGTCGGCCCGAGGACGTGACTCAGGCGGTCGAGAATTCGTTTCGCGTCATCTTCGAGCGTGTCCAAATCCTTGACGCCCTGCATTGCTCCCAGGAGCGATCACGAATGGCCGGTCTGGCGCAGCGACTCGGTGGTTCCGTCGCCGGGTGGGACGCGCTCCAGCCCCCGATTCTTGCGGAGGCGACGCCCAAACGCGGTCGCCGAAAGACCTGAGCGGCCCTATTCGGTTTCCTTGCTACCTCACTGACTAGGCTGCGAGGGTCATCGGCAGCACAAAATGGCAGCACGAAACGACAGTACGAAACGACAGTTCGAAATCCAGCCCACATGAACGACAGGGGACCAAGGCACTATGGCCGGCACCGACGCATCCAACGCCGTGAACGTCGATTCGAGTGCAGTGGTGCGGTCGTGGCCGATGATTCTCGGTCTGCTCACGGACGGCAGTGACTTGTCGGAAGCCGACAGTCGGTGGGCGATGGGCGAGATCATGTCGGACAATGCCACTTCCGCTCAGATCGCCGCTTTCGGCGTCGGGCTGAAGATGAAGGGCGAAACCCCCGCGGAGTTGGAAGGGCTCGCCGGCGCGATGCTCGAACACTCCCGGCGCGTGCCGGTCGATTCCGACGTGGTCGACATCGTCGGCACGGGTGGCGACCGCTCCAACACGGTCAACATCTCGACGATGGCCTCCATCGTGGTTGCCGCGTCCGGTGTGCGAGTTGTCAAGCACGGCAACCGCGCTGCTTCGTCCAAGAGTGGTGGCGCCGATGTGCTCGAGGCGCTCGGCGTTCGCATCAACCTCGGCCCGGAGCAGGTTGCGAGGTGCGTCGAAGAGGTCGGCATCGGCTTTTGTTTCGCGCCGGTCTTCCATCCCGCACTGCGCTTTGCGGCGGTGCCTCGCAAGGAAATCGGCATCCCGACGGCATTCAACGTGCTCGGTCCACTGACCAATCCGGCTCGTCCGCGTGCCGGGCTGATCGGGTGCGCATTTCCGAAGCTGATCTCGGTCGTCGCGGGAGTCCTTGCGCAGCGCGGTAATTCGGCGTTGGTGGTGCGTGGAGACGACGGACTCGACGAACTGACCACATCGACGACTTCGACGGTTCACATCGTCGGCGGTGGAAGTGTGCGAACTGTCACGCTGGATCCGCGCGACCTCGGAATCGACCGCGTTCCTCTCGAAGAGTTGCGCGGAGGAGACGCCGAATTCAACGCCACCGTCGCCCGAACGCTGCTTTCCGGACAGAAGGGGCCGGTCCGGGACGCGGTCTTGCTGAACGCGGGAGCGGCCATCGCGGCGTTCAACGGTGTCGGTGACGATCTCGAGGGTGCGATCTCCGCCGGGATGACTGCAGCCGCTGCCGCGATCGACAGCGGCGCCGGCGCTGAACTGCTTCACAAGTGGGCGGCACTCACCGCCGAACTGGCCGACCAAGCCTGATCGACGAGCTACTCGCCCAGCGAGAAACCGGCCTCGACGTCTGCGCTGGAGAATGACTGGAAGGCGATGTGTGTGGCGGTTCGGAGAACGCCGGGCACCTTGTTGATTCCTCCGGTGACCACGTCGGCGATCTGGGCGTGGTCACGTACCTTCACGATGGCGATCAAGTCGACGTCACCTGCGCACGAGTAGACCTCCGTCACTCCGGACAGGTCGGCGACGGCCTGCGCGGTTTCCGGGATCCGAGCGGACTCGGCGTGAATCATGACGATGGCGTTGATCATTTCTCTCCTCGATTTCCCGGTGGGTTGTGATGACCCGGTGGTTTCGATCGAGCTTAGGGGTGCCGCTCCGTCGTTACGTCATCGATGTTCGGATTCGGTACCGGCCCGCGCGAGTCGGCACCAGGCTTCCCACTTGCCGGCGCCGCCCGCAGGTTCGACGTAGCCGGATGTCGCCGACACGATTCGGACACCGTCCGATGCGAGCCACCGTGCGATCAGGCCCAGTTCTTCGGGTGACGCGCCGCGGAACGGTGCGTCGTCCGGTAGGACGGTTTCGGCTGCCGCGGTGATGGCGTCGACGACGGGCATCGGGTGAGTTCCACGTCTGGCGAGCCCGGCGGACGCGAGACGTCCGGAACGGATCACCGACAGCTCCCAGCCGCCGTCCCCGGTGGGACGGGCGAGAATCAGTTGTTCGATCGCCGCGACTGCTGCAAGTCGCTGAGTGCGCCGCACTGCGGTAGAGACTGCGACCGTTCGGTCACGCAGACGAGCAGCATTCTCGAACAACGCGTGTTCGGACAGCTCGTCTATTCGCGCCTGCATTTGTTGGAGGGGAGCGTCGTTGGTTCCCCGGAAGAATCCACGCACAGTCTCAGGGGCGGCCGCGTAGTCCTGCGCAGTGAGTTCCGGTGCCCAGGAGGCGGGACACGCCCCCAGTTCGCGAGCGGGGCAGTCAGGGCCGTGAACGGCGCCGCGCCCGAGACGTTTGGTGCACGTGCGTAGGCGGCTGAACTCTGCGACGGTGTCGGCGACTTCGACTGCGTCGCCGCGAGAGGTGAACGGGCCGATCGAATCGGCCGTAGGCGTGCGAACCACGGACAGTCTGGGAAACGCCTCGTCGGTGAGAGTGATCCACCATCCTCTTTTGGGGAATTTGGAGCGACGGTTGTACGGGGGTGCATGCGCGCTCAGTAGTCGTAGTTCACGCACCCCTGCCTCGAGCGCATGGGCGCACTCGACGTGGTCCACACGGGTGGCGAGCGCGACCATTTCCTTCATCCGGCCGCGGGTCTCCGAACCGGTGAAGTAGTTGCGGACGCGGCGTCGAAGGTCGGTAGCAGTTCCTATATAGAGGGCTTCGTCCGAAGGGCCTCGGAAAAGGTAGACACCCGGGCTTCGCGGCAGGTTTGCGGCGAAGGACCGTTTGGCCCGCTGATGTGAGGAAATGTTGGGCAGGTAGTCGACGAGTTCGCTGTAACTGTGGACGCCTTGGTTCCCGACTCTGTCGATCAACCCGTGTAGGACGTCGACGGTCGCACGCGCGTCGTCGAGCGCGCGGTGCGTCGGTTGGGTGGTCACCTGGAAGAGATGGGCGAGTGCGGAGAGTTTGACCGAAGGCGCCTCGTCGCGGGTGAGCACGCGTCTGGCGAGCTTCACAGTGCACAGCACACGGAACGACGGCCACGGGCGTGCGCTGCGTGACGCCGCTGCTTTGAGGAAGCCGATGTCGAAGGGCGCGTTGTGTGCCACCAGCACCGCACCCTCGGCGAATTCGAGAAAAGCGGGTAGGACACGTTCAATGGGAGGTGCGCCGATCAGCATGGCGGTGGTGATTCCGGTCAGTTCGACGATGTACGGCGGAATCGATCGGCCGGGATCGACGAGTGTTGCCATTTCACCGAGCACTTCGCCACCGCGGATCTTGACGGCGCCGATCTCGGTGATGGAGTCCTGGTCGGCGCTTCCACCTGTGGTCTCGAGGTCGACGACGACAAACGTCGTTTCGCTCAGCGGTGTGTCCAGCTCGTCGAAGCTCAGTTGCCGCCCGACGTCGAACTTCTCCCCGTCGGAGAACGGGGACGGAGACGGAAATTCTCGGGCCGAGGCGGGACTCACACCGCAGACAGTAGAAGGACCCCCCGACACGAATTCGAGAGTGCATACGCGGAACCCGGCTCACTGCGACTTCCATTGGGAAAGCAACGGATTGACCCCCGACAAAAGTACGAGAGACGAGGATCACACTTGCGGTGAGAACTCGCGAATGCGGACTCCTACCTACTTACCGGTAGGGCGATTCGTGAGGGTGTTGCTACGGCGATCAGTTGCCGAAACCGCCTGATTGATCGAAACGGGTTCTAGTTTCAAGTAATCGGCGTTGAACTGCATGGAAGATCGGATTGTCGGGTTTGGTGACCCTTGCCAGTGGGTAGCAAGCGCAGGTTTGCGGGCCAGGTGAGCCTCGCCGAACAGACCTGTTGTTATCTCTTCGTGACCCGTCCGGCGTATCGCGGGCGCGGCAGCATGATTTCCGGCGAATCGGGCGCGATTGTCACGAAGCGGTCGACATCGTCGCGATCATTTCGTAACCTTCCTGAGACCTAACGAAGTCTTGCCGGACCAAACAGGACCGGCATCGTCAGGAACCGCCTAATCGGGATCTCCGCGAGGAACCCGAACCGGGAACCCAAGTTTCCACTGGGGTGAATCCCGCCTGGGGTGCAGCACGCATGATCGCTGCGGACCACGCGGGTAGGGCTGATCTTCCCAGCCCGAACCCGTCAGCTAACTCGGTCGGCGGATGAATGGAAGAAATGGAGCACCCCTTAAGTGGCGTCACAGAGTTTCAAGCGTTCAGCGCAGTTGGCAGTAGCCGGCGCGCTCGCTGTCGGAGCATTTGCTGCAACCGCTGCACCTGCCTCGGCAGACCCCATCACCATCCCCGGCGTCGGCACCTTCGAGGTTCCGGGCGTTTCTATTCCTCAGTTGCCGGTCATCCCGGGCATCACCGACATCGCACCGGCCGCTCCGGCCGCTCCCATCTCCAGTGTTGGTGAGCAGGCAGTTCGCGCCGCAGAGAGCAAGCTGGGCTCCCCGTACGTGTACGGCGCATCGGGCCCGGACGCATTCGACTGCTCCGGTCTGGTCCAGTGGGCATACAAGCAGGCTGGTCTGAACCTGCCTCGCACGAGCTACGACCAGGCCGCAGCCGGCGTTGCCGTTTCACAGTCCGATCTTCAGGTCGGCGACGTGATCTCCTTCTACGGCGGATCGCACTCGGGCATCTACGCCGGCAACGGCAATGTCATCCACGCGTCGACCGCTGGTCAGCCCGTGAAGCTCGCACCGGTGTCCTCGATGCCGTACGACGGTGCTCGCCGTTACTGATTTCTGAACACGCTCGACGGCTGTCTCCGGTAGACGGTCGGAACGATCCGCCGCTGCAAGGCGGCGGAGCTCGGGGGAGCTCCGGATCTTCGAATGTGGGCCTCGAATCTTTGATTCGAGGCCCACATTTTCGTTTCGCGACAATTCGCCCGGTACTTCATCCCGACACGCCTACCGGCGAGTAGACACAAACGTATGCCGTTCCGTAACCTTATCGAGACATTGCGCGGCCGAGACAGGTACTGTGGATAGTTGACAGCCAGCTAACAGATCGTCGACCGGTCCCGGTCGACGTCGCTTCACCGAGACGGAGAGTTGCATTCCGTGGTTTCATCGAAAAACAACAGTCGAGTACGCGCCGCATTGACAGTGGGAGTGCTGGCGTTCGGACTCGTCGCAGGGCCTTCGATGCAGGCCGGTGCCGACCCCGTCATCACCAACCCCACCGAGGCGCTCGACAAGCTCGGTGAACTCTCCCGGGTATCCGAGCAGACCAACGAAGCGCTGCACAACGCACAGATCGACCTCGACGCGAAGCTGGCGGTCGCGAATGATGCGGACGCGCGTTCGGCAGCCGATCAGGGTCTTCTCGACGCGGCTTCGGCACGTGTCGCCGAGTTCGCTCCGGCGGTAAACCGTATTGCCACAGCGAATTACCAGGGTGCGCGGACCAATCGCCTCTTTGCGTTGATGGTGAGCGACTCGCCGCAGCAGTTGCTCGATCAGATGTCCGCGCTGGACGTGATTTCCAACGACGCGGCAGTGCAGGTCTCACAGTTCAACCAAGCCACTGCCGAAGCGCGTGCCGCCTCGGAAGCATCGAAGCGTTCGGCCGAAGAAGCGCGGACCGCCGCCGATCAAGCCCGCGCACTCAGTGACGATTTGCAGCGCAAGCAGAGTGAACTGCAGACGCAGATCGCCGACGTGACCAAAGCTTTCCAGAGCCTCACCGACGACGAGCGTAACCAACTGAGCGGTACGCCATTCCCGCCGGACGTCGATCTCAGCAAAATTCTAGCTAACTTGACGCCTGGTTCGGGTGCTGCTGCTCTGCAGGCAGGCCTCACGCGGATCGGTGACCCGTATGTCTGGGGCGCGACCGGCCCGAACGAGTTCGACTGCTCAGGTCTGGTCGTATGGGCCTACAAGCAAATCGGGAAGACTCTGCCGCGTTCGAGCCAAGCGCAGGCGCAGGGCGGTGTACCGGTGTCGAGGGACCAGTTGCAGCCCGGTGACGTCGTGACTTTCTACAGCGACAACTCGCATGTCGGCATCTACGCCGGCGACGGAAACATTCTGCATGCGTCGACGTTCGGCGTACCGGTGAAGGTTCAGTCGATGGCAGGCATGGAGTTCTCCACTGCGCGTCGTTACTGACGGCTTGCTGCGCCCGAGCGGCGTGTGGCCAGCCGCCGTGAAGCGTCGAGTCGAGTTCTCCTACACTCGGCACCGTGCCGACTGAACCGATGACGACGCCCGACGTCGGCGCAGATCGACCACGCCGTTGGGAGTATCCAGCCCTCGTGGCGCTCGGCGTTGCCGTGGTGCTCGTTCTAGGTTTGACGATCTTCCTGACGAACAGGTCCGATTCCGACGAAAATGCGGCCAGTGAGCAGGACGCCGAACGCACCGCGCAGGTACAAGCATTTCTCGATGCATGGGCTGCGGCGCAGATGTCCGACGATCCCTCGGGGCTGGCGAAGTTCGTCGACAGTGCTGCGGCACCCGGTGTGCTCGAAGCGGAAGTTCGACGAGCCACCGCAGCGGGAGCGCTCGATTTCTCCGACTGGGGATACGAGATTCCCAGCGGCGGCCTGACACCGGCGCCGCGAACCGGTGCACCGGACGGAGACGTCGAGGTCTGGAATGCGCAGGTTCTGTTGCGATACGCCCTCGACGGCGTTGACGCATTGCCCACTCGCAAGGCAGTGTCCATGACGCTCGCGAAACGCGGCGATCAGTGGTCGGTTCTTGCGGACGGGTCGATCGTCGGACTGGACGGAGCCCGAACGGCGGGCGAATCCTGGAACGGCCCTTGGGACTTCGGCCCGCTGGCCGTCGCCGAAAATGCAGCGGGCAATGCACTCGTGATCGGTCACCCGGGTCAGCAGGCGTTCGTCGACGCTTTGGCGGCCGATGTGGACTCAGCCATCGAAAACACGACGCAGTTGTGGGGGCCGTGGTGGTCCGAGCGCGCGGTGCTCATGGTGGCGGGGTCCGCGGAGGAGTTCACCGCACTGGTCGGCTCCCATCACGACGGCGCTTCGATTGCCGCAGTGTCGGTCGCGGATGCAACGGCGGACGGGTCTTCCGACGTGAGCGGCCAGCGGGTGGTCTTCTCACCTGCCGCGGCTTCGAGGCTGACCGACATCACCAGGCGAACGGTGTTGCGCCACGAGCTCATGCACATAGCCGCCCGATCGAAAACCCGTGACGGGTCGCCGATGTGGGTGTTGGAAGGGTTCGCCGAATACGCGGGAAATCGTGGATCCTCGCGGGCATGGGGTGAGATCGCGCCGACTCTGGCAGCAGCGGTCCGCTCCGGCGATACTCCGACAGAGTTTCCGGACGACACACAGTTCGGCGGTGTCCCGGTCGTGAGTTCACTGGCGTACGAATCGGCGTGGTCTATCAACGCGTATATCGCTGATCGATTCGGCGAGGCGAAGCTGACCGACCTCTTTCGCGCCCTCGCCTCCGGAAAGATGACGGCCGAAGACCTCGACTCGCGGATCCGAGCGGTCCTCGGCGTCGGAACCGAGGAACTGCGAGTCGGCTGGGTCGACTGGACCAACAGCCATCTGGGCTGAGCAGTTCGCGGCTGGGTCAGTTGCAGCGGCGAGGTGAGCTTCGCAAGTCTCGAAGCACTGCGTGCCCTTGTCACGACTCCAAGCGCAGCGTGCCCTACGGTGGACGGATGCGCCGGACCCTCTTGGTGACCAACGATTTTCCTCCTCGCCCCGGAGGTATCCAGTCTTATCTCCACACGTTTGCCGGGCACCTGCCGGCGGACAAGTTGGTGGTGTACGCACCGCGGTGGCGGGGCGACTCGCACAAGAAGTTCGATGCGGCACAGCCTTTCGAGGTCGTTCGGCACCCGACGACACTGATGCTGCCGTCGCCCTTTGTCGCTCGTCGGGCCGCGAAGCTGGTCAAGAAGCACGACTGTGAGTCGGTGTGGTTCGGTGCGGCAGCGCCCTTGGCGTTGTTGGCGCCGGTTGTTCGACGCGCCGGAGCGAGCCGAGTGATCGCGAGTACTCACGGCCATGAGGTCGGGTGGTCGATGATTCCCGGTGCGCGGCAGTCGTTGCGTGTTATCGGCGATCACACGGATGCGGTGACGTTTGTCAGCAAATACACCCGTGGACGGTTCTCGGCGGCTTTCGGCCCGCAAGCGGCGCTCGAGCACCTTCCGTCCGGAGTGGACACGTCGGTGTTCCACCCGGACTCGGTCGCCCGCGCAGAACTGCGCAAGCGATACGGGCTGGGAGAGCGGCCCACGATCCTGTGCCTGTCGCGGCTCGTGCCACGCAAGGGGCAGGACATGCTCATCAAGGCGCTGCCGACCATTCGCAAGAGCGTCGACGGGGCGGTACTGGTGATAGTCGGCGGTGGACCGTACGAGGACCACCTCCGTCAATTGACACGTAAGACCGGGATGGACGATCACGTCGTCTTCACCGGCACGGTGCCCGCCGCAGAGTTGGCGGCTCACCACACGATTGCCGACGTGTTTGCCATGCCATGTCGCACGCGAGGCGCGGGATTGGATGTCGAAGGACTGGGAATCGTCTACCTCGAGGCCTCGGCGACCGGCGTTCCGGTCATCGCCGGCCGCAGTGGTGGCGCTCCGGAAACCGTGCAGCAGAACAAGACCGGGCTCGTAGTCGACGGCACCTCTGTTCGGGACGTCGCAGAATCCGTGATCGAGGTGCTGTCCGATCGTGATCGAGCGGCCGCGATGGGAGCAGCCGGCCGGGAGTGGGTTGCCGAAGACTGGAAGTGGGACACGCTCGCTTCGAAGCTGCGTAATCTGCTCGGCTGAGCCACCGGGACTCGAACGCAAACGGCCCGCACCGAATTCGGTGCGGGCCGTTCGTTGCTGCGAGAAGCTGCTTGCCGAAAACCTACTTGGCGTAGATCTTTTCGATGTCGGCGGCAAAGCTCTCGTGCACGACGTTGCGCTTGAGCTTCATCGTGGGCGTGAGTTCGCCTGTGTCCTCGGAGAAGTCGACCGGAAGAATGCGGAACTTCTTGATCGCCTCGGCGTGTGAGACGAGCTTGTTGGCCTCGTCGATGGCGTCCTGGATTTCACCGACCAGTTCGCCGTCCGAAACCAGGTCGGCAGCTGTGGTTCCCGCGGCCTTGTTGTTGCGCTCGTTCCAGGCGGGAAGTGCCTCGGCGTCGATGGTGATGAGAGCGCCGATGAAAGGCTTCTGGTCGCCGACCACGATGGCCTGGCTGATCAGGGGGTGTGCGCGAAGGGAATCTTCGAGCTGAGCGGGGGAGACGTTCTTGCCGCCTGCCGTGACGATGATCTCCTTCTTGCGACCGGTGATCGTGATGTAGCCGTCCTTGTCGACGGTGCCCAGGTCTCCGGTGTGGAACCAGCCGTTCTCGATCGACTCGGCGGTCGCCTTCTCGTTGCGCCAGTAGCCGGTGAAGACCACCGGTCCCGAGAGGAGGATTTCGCCGTCTTCGGCAATGCGAACGGAGTTGCCGGCCAACGGCTTTCCGACAGAGCCGACCTTCTGTGCGCCGATGGTGTTGACGGCGAACGCTGCGGTGGTCTCGGTCAGTCCGTAGCCCTCGTAGATCGTGACGCCGATACCGCGGAAGAAGTGGCCGAGTCGAGCGCCCAGGGGTGCACCACCGGAAATGGCCAGCTGGCACTGTCCACCGAGTGCAGCGCGCAGCTTCGAGTACACGAGCTTGTCGAAGAGGGCGTGCTTGGCCTTGAGAACGATGCCCGCGCCGCCCTTGTCCTGAGCCTCGCTCCACGCGACCGCGGTGTCTGCGGCCGCGTCGAAGATCTTGCCCTTGCCCTCACCGTGCGCCTTGGCGCGTGCGCTGTTGTAGACCTTCTCGAATACGCGCGGCACCGAGAGGATGAAGTCGGGCTTGAACTCGCCGAACGTCGGAACGAGGTTCGGGATGTCGCTCGTGTGTCCAAGCGCTGCACCGGCATCGAACGACGCGATGCTGACTGCGCGAGCGAGAACGTGCGCGAGCGGCAAGAACATCAGGGTGCGAACGCCGGGAGTCTTGAGCAGCGTCCCGAGGTTGGAGTCGAGGATGCCCTTCGACTCCGCAATGAGGTTGGAGTGCGTCAGCTGGCAGCCCTTGGGCCGGCCAGTGGTGCCCGAGGTGTAGATGAGGGTGGCGGGATCGGAGGCCTTCAGTGCAGCGACGCGGGCGTGGACGTCCTCGTCGGAGATGTCGGCGCCCAGTGCGGTCAATTCCTCGACGACACCCTTACCGGCTGCCGCGGCATCGATCTGGTAGACCGTGCGCAGCGCGGGTGCGGCTGCAGCGACGTCCTTCACGGTCGCGGCGTGAGTGTCGTTCTCGACGATGAGGTCGATTGCTTCGGAGTCCTCGAGAATCCAACGAACCTGCTCGGCTGCGGAGGTTTCGTAGATCGGAACCGTCACGCCACCGGCTGCCCAGATGGCGTAGTCGACGAGCGGCCATTCGAAACGCGTCGCCGACATGAGGCCGACGCGGTCGCCCTGCTTGACGCCGATCGCGATGAGGCCCTTGGCGACTGCAGTCACCTGGGCGGCGAAATCGCCTGCAGTGACATCGACCCATGCATTTCCGACTTTGCGCTTGTAGACAACCGCCGCCGGCTTCGTCTTCGCGAAGGCGAAGACCGAGTCGACCGCGGAGGCATCCTCGGGAATGGTGAACGTCTGGGGTGCGCTGAACTCAGGCACGAAATACCTCCGACACTGCGAAATACTGACGAGTAGGGTTTTCGTCTCCTACTGTAGTCGCATGTCCGACGCAGTTGTGGCCAGGCTTACAGTCTGTCCGGTATGTAGTGGTGCGACACCCCGCGACGCTTCGCCGACGCGATATGTGAAGCTACTTCGGTGAGCAGCATTCAGGTCGCAGACCAGACTTTCATCGCCGCCCCGCCCGAGCGGGTCGCCGAACTGTTGTCCTCGCGCGCGCGGTGGCGTCGCTGGTTCAGTGATCTTGCGCTCGAAGTCCGGGAAGATCGCGGTCCCGCAGGATTCCGTTGGGGAGTGTCCGGTCAGCTGGTCGGCACCATGGAGGTGTGGCTCGAACCGGTCATGGACGGGACGATCGCGCACTACTTCCTGCACTGTGAACCGGTCGGCGTATCACCGTCGGATCTGGCGAACCTCGACCTCGCCGGGATGAACCGAAAGCGTCGGGTCGACGGCAAGGTCATGTCCTTCCAGCTCAAGCGCGAACTCGAAGCAGGACGTGCCGCCGGGGTAGCACCGGACTGATAATCGAAGTAGTGCTCGTTGTGCAGGTTCTGGACTTTTGACGAAGGAAGGTAGCGCAGTCGTATGGCCGAGAAGACCAAGGGGTTGATCAGCATCGACGCCCCTGCCGACGCCGTGATGGACGTCATCGCCGATTTCGCGCAGTACCCCGAATGGGTGGCCGCGGCGAAGTCCGTCGAGGTGACGGCACCGGGGCAGGGCGGCCGCGCGGACCGAGTGCGTTTTGTCCTCGACGCGGGGATGGTGAAGGACACCTACGAACTGCAGTATTCGTGGGCGCCTGACGGGATGGCAGTGAGCTGGGAGCTGATCTCGGGTGAGATCCAGAAGTCCCAATTCGGTTCGTACACACTCGAGCCCGGCCCGAACGGCACCACCTCTGTCACCTACGAGTTGACGGTCGACCTGACGATTCCGATGATCGGTCTCTTCAAGCGCAAGGCCGAGAAGATCATTACCGACACAGCTCTGAAAGAACTGAAGAAGCGAGTCGAGGGCTGAGTGCCGGAGCAACGATCTCGCGTCCAACTGTTCGTCGGTAAAGGCGGAGCAGGCACGACGACGCTTGCCTCGGCGACGGCTGTGTCGGCTGCGTCCGACGGGGCACGAGTGCTTTTGGTGTCGATCGATCAGGCAGGTTCTCTCGCGGATGTCGTGGGCGTGCCGGCGCTGCGAACGACTACACCTCTCGCCGAGCGCCTCGACGTCCGGCAACTCGACACTTCCGAGCTCCTCGAGGAAAAGTTCCGAGGACTGTCGGGATTGATCGATGCTGCAGGAAATTTCGGAGCGGGAGATCACGAACACGGTTCGTCGTTCGAGGGGTTGGAACCGGAAGAGTTGACGGGATCCCTGGGGATCCAAGACATACTCGGACTCTCCGAGATCGTCGATATCTCGAGCAGCGGTGACTACGACCTCGTGATCGTGGACTGTCCGGCCGCAGCCGAAGCACTGCGGATCCTCGGGTCGCCGTCGATGGTGTCGGAGTATCTCGAGCGATTGTGGCCGCGGCACAGGCGGATGGTCGCCGTGACGGGCTCGGACATGCGAGTGTTGCTACTCGTGTCCGTCATCGAACGCGTGCTCGCGTCGGTGGATCGAATCGCCGTTCACCTCTCGGATCGGGAGAACACCAGCGTGCGCGTTGTGACGTCGGCCGATGGCGTGTCGGCCGCGGCGACTCGCCGGACGCTGTCCGGTCTGGCTCTGGCCGGATTGCGAGTCGACGGGATTATGGTCAACAACATTGTCCCGCAGTTCAACTCGTCGGCCGGGAAGGGTGTCGACGATTCGCCGGCGGCGCAGTGGCTCGCTTCGATCAGGGCGTCACAGGCACTCGTCGTCGACGAATTGCGTGGATCGACTGATGGAATGTCCGTCACAACGGTCGAGCGCGCCTGCGCCGAACCGGTAGGGTTGGCGGCTCTGGGCGAGATCGCGGCCACGTTCGAGGGTGGAACGGGCACGGATTCGGACACCGTCGACACAATCGACGCTGTCGACACCGCGGACAACATCGTGGTGTCGTTGGAGTCGGGGGCCGGAGTCGATTCGGTGTACGTGATGCGGATGTACCTTCCGCTCGTGGATCCGTCGTCGTTGTCGTTGGGCCGGGTGGAGGACGATGTGCTGGTGGGAGCAGACGGCGTACGACGCAGAGTTCGTTTGGCGTCGGTGCTGCGTCGTTGTGTCGTGAACGGGGCGGAGTTGGACGGCAGTTACCTGATCATCCGGTTCAGCCCGGATCCCGCGGTGTGGCCAGTATGAGCGAAGAGCACGAGCGCCTTGTCGCGGAATTTCGCGCGCTGGCGGATACCGTTCTGACGCGCCTGGAACCGGTCTTGCAAAAGGCTGCAGCAGCGACGGCCGACGTTGCGGGTGACTCGGCGTCAGCGGACACGCAGCCGGTGTTCACCGGCTGCAGCTGGTGCCCGGTGTGCGCTCTCGCTGCACTGGTTCGCGGTGAGCACCACGAACTACTGGCGTTTCTCGCGGGTCACGCAGCCGCGTTCCTCGCATTGCTTCGCGAGATTCTCGACGAGTTTCTCGGGGGGCCGTCCGGCCCGGATCGCGGACCGGACAGCGGAGCGACGACGCCAGGTGCCGAGCGAACTCGAACGGCGGCATTTGTCCCGATCAACGTGACGGTCAAGGACTGACTTAGTACCCCGGGTAGAGCTGACGGCCCGAGATGAGCACAATCGACACAATGGTCACCGACGCACGAGGCACCGATACAGGGTGCGCACTCCAGCGGGCGCCGCTCGCGCGGGAATTGGCGCGATGAGCGCGCGCCGCTTGAAAGCGGTCTCCGACTCCACCATGGACGACATCTTGACGGTCGGCATCGACGTCGGCGGAACGAGCATCAGGGCCTCCGTCGTGGACGTCGACGGACAAGTGCTCGAGATGATTCAAGCCCCGACCCCGCAGTCCGCACGCGCTCTCGAAGACGGCCTCGATCGCGTCGTACGCGAACTGGTCACCCGGCACGAGGTGTCTGCCGTGGGGTTGGCGGTCGCCGGCTTCATCACCTCCGATCGAAGCTCGGTTCGGTTCGCGCCGCACTTGCCGTGGGTGGACGCGCCGGTGGGCAGTGACTTGAGTAAGCGGCTCGGATTGCCGGTCGTTCTCGAGCACGACGCCAATGCAGCGGCGTTCGCGGAGCACCGATTCGGCGCGGCCGCAGGTGGCCGCAATGTCGTGATGGTGGCAATCGGGACCGGAATCGGCGGTGCGCTGCTGATCAACGGTGAGCTGTACCGGGGCAGTCACGGCGTCGCCCCCGAACTCGGCCACATCCAGGTCGTGCCAGGCGGGCGTCAGTGTGCGTGTGGCAAGCGTGGGTGTTGGGAGCGCTATTGCAGCGGAACGGCGCTCGTGGACACGGCAATCGAACTGCTGGCCGCCGACCCGGCTGCGTCGACGGTTCTGGCGCGCGAAGTAGCGGTGGATCCGGGTTCCCTCACCGGTCGCCGGATCGCCAACGCCGCGCAGGACGGTGACCCACTCGCTCTGGCAACCATTGCCGAGTTCACACGTTGGCTGGCCGTCGGATTGGCGATGGTCGGGGACGTCTACGATCCCGATCTGGTCGTGATCGCAGGCGGCGTCGCGAGTTCTGCCCCACTGTTTCTCGACGACGCCCGTGAGCAGTACGCGACATTGTTGACCGGCGCGAAGCACCGCCCACTGGCACGAATCCGTTCGGCTCAACTCGGCGAAGCTGCGGGCATGGTGGGCGCCGCCGCATTGGCGCGTTCGGTAGTGCCTCAGGATCTCGGTGGGGTCGACGGCGCTGGAACCACGTCTGCCGGACTGTGATCGGGTCGATCCTCCAGGGGCGTGTGTAGCGGGGGTTACCGGTCGGCAGTAAGGTCGTACTCAGCGAAATTCAGCTGTGAATGGGAGGGACGCCGTGTGGTATTGGCTCTTCAAGTATGTGTTGCTGGGGCCGATTCTCTGGCTGCTCGGGCGTCCGACGGTCAAAGGTCACGAGAACATTCCGACTGACGGCGCGGCCATTCTGGCCAGCAATCACCAGGCGGTTCTGGACTCGTTCTACCTTCCGCTTCGCGTCAACCGCCGTATCACCTTCCTTGCCAAGAGCGAGTACTTCACCGGTTCCGGCCTGAAGGGCGCTTTCCAGAAGTGGTTCTTCACCGCGGTCGGACAGGTCCCCATCGACCGAACCGGCGCGGACGCGGCGCAGGATGCGCTCAACGCCGGTCTCAAGGTTCTCGGTTCGGGCAGTCTGCTGGGTATCTACCCCGAAGGAACGCGTTCGCCTGACGGTCGTCTCTACAAGGGCAAGACCGGAATGGCGCGCCTCGCGCTCGAATCGGGCGTCAAGGTGATCCCGGTTGCGATGGTCGGTACCGACAAGATGAATCCGATCGGCTCACGGATGTGGCGCCCCGCGAAGGTCACCGTGATCGTCGGTGAACCCATCGATTTCTCCCGCTTCGAAGGCATGGGCGGAAACCGCTTCGTCGAGCGGGCTGTGACCGACGAAGTGATGTACAAGCTGATGAAACTCTCCGGTCAGGAGTACGTGGACATCTACGCGGCGAGCCTCAAGAACCAGGCGCCCACGAAACCCGAAGCTGCCGTCGATGTTCCGGCGGAAGGCGGCGAGTCGGTTGTTGATCTCGTGGTCTCGGCCGAGTCGAAGGAGTCCGCGAAGACCGACAAGGATTCGCTCCCGGACGCACAGGCCAGCTAGAGATTTCCCACACCTGCCGCACGCGCATTGGCTCCAGAGCCTGCGCGTGCGGCATAGTTTTCGGACGTGCGCTACTTCTACGACTGTGAATTCATCGAAGACGGTCGAACCATCGATCTCGTGTCCATCGGCGTTGTCTGCGAGGACGGCCGAGAGTATTACGCGGTCTCGACGGAGTTCGATCCCGCCCGTGCCGGTAGTTGGGTGCGCAAGAACGTGCTGCCGAAGTTGCCGCAGCCTTCGTCGCCGCTGTGGAAATCACGCGAGAAGATCCGCGACGATCTTCTGAAATTCTTCGTTCCGCGGCCGATGGTCGTTCCGGAGCTCTGGGCGTGGGTAGCCGCATACGACCACGTCGCGCTGTGCCAGTTGTGGGGCGATATGACCGAACTACCGCAGTCGATGCCGCGGTACACCCGCGAACTCCGACAGTTCTGGGAAGACAACGGCAGTCCTGCCCTCCCGTCAGCGCCCGCCGACGCACACGACGCACTTGCCGACGCCAGGCACAACCTCGTGAAGTTCGACGCGATTTCGGCAGCACGTTCACTTCGCTGACTCAGGTTTCGGTGCGCGAGAAGTGTCCCGATTGGGCTGCGATCGAGAGCCTGTGTGACGCGCCGACGGGCGAGCGAATATCCTGTAGAGGTGAACTGGACTGTCGACGTGCCGATCGACCGCTTGCCCGAACTCCCGCCGCTGCCTGCCGGACTGCGTAAGCAGCTCGACGAGGCACTCGCGAAGCCCGCTGCTCAGCAGCCCTCGTGGCCCGCTGACCAGGCGGGCGCCATGCGGACTGTGCTCGAGAGCGTGCCTCCCATCACGGTGGCCAGCGAGGTCGAGGCGCTGCAAGAGCGTCTCGCGCAGGTCGCGCGTGGTGAAGCATTCCTGCTCCAGGGCGGTGACTGCGCCGAGACATTTGCGGACAACACCGAGCCGCACATCAAGGGAAACATTCGCACGTTGCTGCAGATGGCCGTCGTGCTCACCTACGGTTCCTCGATGCCGGTCGTCAAGGTTGCTCGCATCGCCGGCCAGTACGCCAAGCCGCGTTCTGCCGACATCGACTCGCTGGGGCTCAAGTCGTACCGCGGCGACATGATCAATTCGCTCGTCGCCGACGAGGCAGTCCGTGCGCACGATCCTTCGCGTCTGGTGCGCGCATACGCCAACGCCAGCGCCGCGATGAACCTGGTTCGCGCGCTCACCGGCGCCGGTATGGCCGATTTGCACAAGGTGCACGACTGGAACCGCGAGTTCGTCGCAGCTTCGCCGGCGGGCGCACGCTACGAGCAACTGGCAGCCGAGATCGACCGCGGCCTGCAGTTCATGAACGCGTGTGGCGTCACCGATCCGAGCCTGCACCAGGCACAGATCTTTGCCAGCCACGAGGCCCTGGTTTTGGACTACGAGCGCGCGATGCTGCGTCTCGACAACGACAGCGACCACCCCAAGCTCTACGACCTGTCGGCCCACTTCCTCTGGATCGGTGACCGCACCCGTCAGCTCGACGGCGCGCACATCGCCTTCGCCGAGTTGGTCTCCAACCCGATCGGCCTCAAGATCGGTCCGAGCACCACGCCGGAAATGGCGGTGGAATATGTCGAGCGTCTCGACCCCACCAACAAGCCGGGTCGGCTGACTCTGATCTCGCGCATGGGCAACGGCAAGGTCCGCGACCTGCTGCCGGCGATCATCGAGAAGGTCCAGGCCACCGGCCACCAGGTCATCTGGCAGTGCGATCCGATGCACGGCAACACCCACGAAGCCTCCACCGGGTACAAGACGCGCCACTTCGATCGCATCGTCGACGAGGTTCAGGGCTTCTTCGAGGTCCACAACGGCCTCGGCACGCATCCGGGTGGAATCCATGTCGAGCTGACCGGTGAGAACGTCACCGAGTGCCTCGGCGGCGCGCAGGACATCTCCGATCTCGATCTCGGTGGTCGCTACGAGACGGCGTGCGACCCCCGATTGAACACCCAACAGTCGTTGGAGCTCGCGTTCCTCGTGGCCGAGATGCTGCGAGGCTGAAACCCTGCTTCGCCGAAGCTGATTCGCACGGGCACTGATTTTCGGCAAACGCCCTCACCCGCTCGCGCAGGTGGGGGCGTTCGCTATGTCGTGAATCGTGTGACGAATCGGCGCTGCCAGGGCATTTCGACGGCGCGAGGTGAGTAGCGTGCGCGAACGTACGCGGTGGCGTCCTTACTCGGCACTCCGTCCATAATGGCAAGAGCGGCCAAAGCTGTTCCGGTGCGGCCGAATCCGCCACCGCACGCGATCTCGACTCTTTCGGTTTCCGAACGCACCCACACTTCGTGCAAGGCGCTGCGCAGCGCGTCGGGATCGCTCGGCAACCAGAAATCTCGCCAGCGGACCCACACCGAATCCCACTCGGTGGCGGGAGGTTCTTTACCGGTCAGGTAGACACCGAAGGTGGGGAGAGGCCCGGAAGGAAGTGGATTGCGGAGTCCTCGACCCCGAATCGATCTCCCCGACGGCAAGTCGAGTATCCCTATGCTCTCGGGTTCCCACGTGGCCATGAATTCAGACTAGGCCGAAGCGGACTGTCAGGGAATTGCGACGACGCTGATGTCGGTGCCCTTGGCAACGAGGTCGTTCTTGACGCTCTGGCTGATGATGACCGAGCTGTCGTTCTGGGTGAGCTGACGCACGGTGATCTCGAGGCCGAGGCGGCCGAGTTCTTCGCGTGCTGAGGAGACGGAGCGGCCGATCAGCGAGGGAACCTTGACGGAGTCGGAGATGAGGAGAACAACGGAGGTGCCGGCGTTGACGGAGGACCCGACTGCGGGATCTGTGCCGATCACGCTACCGCCCTCGACGGCGTCGTCGAACGTTGTTCTGGTGGTGCTGACGGAGATACCTACCTTGTCGAGGGCGGCGCGCGCAGCGTTCTCGGACATGCCCTTCACATCGGGAATGTCAACGGGCGGTGACCCTTTGGACGTGATGACCTTGACCGAGGAGCCCACGGCAACCTCGGTTCCCGGCGCCGGGTCGAGCGCCGCCACGCCGCCGATCGGGATCTTGGAGCTGAATGTGTCCCCGCCGTCGACCGCGACGAGAGTGCGGTCGGCGAGTTGTGCGCCCAGGGCCGAGACGTCGCCGCCGGCCGGAATGGGCGGAACAGTCGGACGCCCGAGCGAAGTCAGCAGCGCGACGGTCGAGCCTTTGGTAACCCTGGAGCCGGAGGCCGGGTCTGTCCCGATCACCGTGTCGATGGGTTGGGCGTCGGAGTACTGACCCTGGACCTCGGGGGAGAGCCCGGCGTCCTGCAGAGCGGTGACCGCAGTGTCCTTGGTCAGCCCGTCGATCGAGGGAACAGCTGTATAGCGGCCCGAGCCCATCCACCATCCGCCGAAGCCCAACGCAAGCGCGAGGACCGCGATGACGAGCAGCCAGATCAGGGTGGCTCGTCGAGACTTGCGTCGTGCTTCGACAAAATGAGCGTGCGGATCGTCAGGTCCCAGTTGGTCGTCGCCGAAATCGGAACCGTCGTCGAAATCCGAGTCGCCGTCGACCGTCGCCGGACGAGCAGTTTGTGCGGTGACCGCGCGAGTGTGCTGAATGCCACCGGGGGGAGGAGAGCCCGTGCCGAGCGCCGTGGTGGCTGCCGCAGCCGGGGCCACGCCGGACGCCAATACCGTCGTGGCACCAGGGTTCGGGCGCGCAGCAGAGTTCGGGTGTACATCCGTCGGGGGCGCAGGCGCCGGTTGTGGCCGAGCCGGGGCAACCTGCGCGCTCTGGTGCTGGGCGCTTCGACGCGGAGCCGGAACGCGGTATGACGGAAGTTCCAGTTGTTCGCTCACACTGCGAAGTGCAGCTGCCATCTCACCAGCGTCGGCGAAACGATGTGCCGGCTCGCGGTGAGTGGCTTCGGCAACCAGGCGATCGAACTGCGCCGGTACACCGGGGATGCGTGAACCGGGGCGCGGGACATCGTCGTGGATGCGTTGGTAGGCGATGGAGAGTGACGTATCACCGGTGAACGGTGTTGTACCGGTGAGAAGTTCGAACATCAACACGCCGGTCGAATAGACGTCGCTTCGAGTGTCGGCAATTCCTGACGTCACCTGTTCCGGCGACAGATAGGCTGCGGTGCCGAGGATCACGCTGTTGGAGGTGGTGGTTGCTGCCGCGGCTGCACGCACCAATCCGAAGTCGGCGATCTTCACTTCGCCGGTGTCCGAGATCAAGATGTTCTCGGGTTTGACGTCACGGTGAACCAGTCCCGCTCGATGCGCCACCGCCAACGCGTCCAGGACAGGTGCCACGACTGCAGCGACGGCGTGAGGCGGCATCGGTCCGCGCTCACGAAGGAGTTCGCGCAAAGTTCCACCGTCGACGAGTTCCATCACGAGGAACACGTGATTGCGATCGCTGCCCTGGTCGTAGACGGCCACAAGGGACGGATGCTTGAGTCTGGCCACGGCCCGGGCCTCGAACTCGAAACGAGTCAGGAACGCTGGATCGCCGGCAAATTGCGGGTCCATCACCTTGATCGCGACAGGTCGATCCAACCGTGTATCGAGGCCTCGATACACGGTCGACATACCGCCGCGCGCGATCGGTGCGTCCACTCGATAGCGGCGCTCGAGCATTTCGCCGATCAACCCTCGACCTCCGTAATGACTATTCCTCCGTGCTTGCGATCTGTGTGGTTGTGCTCTGTGTGGTTGTGCTCTGTGTGGTTGTGCTCTGGGCGGTAGCTGTCAGCATGTAAGTAGTGGCCCCCGCCGTACGGGCGCCGATTCGCGGTCACCACGAAATCCCGGTTCACGAAATCCCGGTTCACGAAATCCCGGTTCACGAAATCCCGGTTCGCGAAATCTCGGTTACTGATACGCCGCATCCCGTCCATCGTAGCCAGCGATACCGACGCGGAAGTCTCGAGAACGTCACAGAGCGCTGTGACCCAAGCGGAGCGGCGGTTTCGAGCACTGCAGCGGGCGGTACACAGCGGGCTCGCCGGACCGGATAAACTTCTCGCGGTGAGCGCGATTCCTTATTGTGATGATGTCCTGGATTCTTCGGTTTCCCTGTTCCAGCTGGTGGATGTGGCGAAGAACGTCGGGTTGCCGGTGAGCAAGGTTCACCAGTTGCTTCGCGATCACAAGATCATCGCAGTCAAGCGGCATGGCGTTCTCGGTGTCCCCGAAGTGTTCTTCGGCGAGGACGGCCAGATCGTCAAGTGGTTGCCCGGTCTGCTGGCGGTGCTGCACGACGGCGGCTACACCGATATCGAAATCCTCCGCTGGTTGTTCCTGGCCGACGATTCCCTGCCGGGGCGCCCGGTGGACGCACTGCATGGTGATCTCGCGCGTGAGGTCATCCGCCGCGCACAGGCCATGGCTTTCTGAGATGCCGGCCTTCTGACAACTCACCTCATGCGGTTTTTCGCCGCGTAGGTTGCCGACCGGACCAGACCCGGCGCAGCGACTCGAAGTCGCGTGCGTCCGGGAACGGACACTCGTCGATGCAGTATCCGGAAGTCGGCGCGCTCGACCTGGTCGAGAATTGCTCCGTACAACACGAAAGCCGTGCGGATCGACGGCTGGACCCGCCGATCGAGCATCGGGATGCCGGATTCGGCAGACCGATACCGCCCCCGCGTCACGGCAATGAAGTGTGCCAGCGCGCGCTTGACCCGAACGTCCACCGTTCCGGTTCTGCGCCCGTGCTCGAGCATCTCGATGTCGACCCCGAATGCAGCGAACTCGCCCGCCGGGAGATACAGACGTCCCCGGTCGAGGTCTTCACCCACGTCGCGGATGAAGTTGGTCAGCTGAAACGCCTCACCGAGATTCGACGCGGGCACTACAGCTTCCTGCTGCGGAACGCTCACTCCGAGAATCGGGAGCATCTGCAAACCGATGACGACGGCGGAGCCGTACATGTACTCGCTGAGTTCGTCCATCGTGTTGTAGACGGGTCGAAACTTCGCCGTGTCGGGGGCGTCCATCCGCATGGACTCGAAGAAGGCGTCGAAGTATGCACGCGGAATGTCGAACGTCTTCACAGCATCGGCGAAGGCAGGGAGTACGCGTGTGAGGTCGAGGGGAACCGTCGACGGGAAGCCACCTGTCGCAGTGGGGTTGTCGAGTGCGGTGACGGCTGCACGTTCGACGTCGGCAAGCACCGTGCCTCGTTCATGCGGACCCGAGGGTTCGTCCACGACGTCGTCGACGACGCGAGCAAATGCGTAGAGAGCGTGAACTGCGCGGCGTCGAGGCTCGGGCAGCAACCGAGTGGCCAGAAAGTACGTTCGGCCGTGTTCCCTCGTCACGTCCTCGCAGAATTCATAGGACGCAGACAATGCGTTCATGACACGCGGATCACGCAGATTCTGACGTCGAGGGCGCCGAGGCGGCTGACGTCATTTCGATCGGTTTCTCGTGTTTGCGTCCACGAAGTCTGAGTGGATCTTCCGTCTGCAAGGACATAGCCGCGATCACGGCAGCGACGATGGCCAGAGCCACATGCGGGAAGGTGTAGAGGCCGATCGATCCGTCAGGCTGGAACACCAGCATCAGCCAGGTGGACAGCCCGGTCAGTACGGCGAGAGTCGTCGGCGACATTGCGAAACCGGCCGCTACTGCCAGCGGCCAGGAGTAGTACCAGGGGAGTGCTGCGGGGGACAGAACGACGATGGCGACCATCACGATCACGATGCCCATGACGGCGTCGCGCTCGGTCTTGCGGTAGCGCCACCACACGACGGCGATGATCGCGATCAAAACAACCGCCGAGATGGTCCGGGAGACTTCGAGGATGTCGTTGAAATGGTCACCGGCGAACCAGGAGGTGGCCATGGTTCCGATGTGCGCCACGATCGTCGGCAGCGAGAGCCAGTTGATGATCTTTGCCGAACCCGAGAGTGCGGTCGTCCAGCCGAGGCCGACTCCGGCGATCAGTGAGGTGGATCCGAGTACCGCCACGAATACCGCGAAACCTGCACCGGCCGTTTTGACGAACGATCGGATCGGTGACGCCGGTTCTCGCCCGGCCGCGGCCGCGTCCTCCCGTTCGTGGATCATCCAGATCCAGACGATGAAGGGAAGTGCGACGCCCGCGGTTGCCTTGATCGCGACGGCGAGTGCGATCAGCCCAATTCCGAACAGGTGCTTGCGTTCGAGAGCGAGCGCAATGCCCGCGGCCATGAGGCCGACCATGAGCATCTCGTTGTGAACGCCGCCGATCAGGTGGATCAGGACGAGGGGATTGAGTACTGCGAGCCACAGGGCGATCGAGGTGTTTCCGCCGAGCTTCGTCGCGAGATGGGGAACGGCCCACATCATCAGGGCGAGTCCGGGCAGCATCGTGATCCGCAACAGCATCGTGCCGGCGATGACGTTCTCGCCGGTCAGCCGAACGATGGCGTCGGCAAGGAGAAGGTGAACCGGGCCGTACGGGGTAGTTGTCGTCGTCCACACGTTGGAGACGTTGTCGAGCAGGATTCCCGGATTGACGACGGGGCCGACGGCATACGGGTCGAAGCCGTTGCGTAACAAGGCGCCCTGTGCCAGGTAGGAGTAGGCGTCACGGCTGAACATGGGCACCGCGAACAGCAGCGGAAACGTCCAGACCGGGACGACGTAGCGCAGGCCGCGCAACGAGACGTCACCGCGCAGAGTCGAGCGGCCCAGTCGAACCCAGGCAGCGATCATGCACAGGACACCGATCCAGACGATGGCCGCCGACAGAATCGATCCGTGTCCGAAACGGAGCCAGGACAGATGCATCGACTCGAGCAGCGGATCTTGGCGCCGGACGCTACCGGCACCGAATCCGCCGAACGTGATCATGACTGCGCCGAAGAAACCGAGCAGTGCACTGTGACCTTCGGGAGTCCGAAGGAAATTGGCGGCCCTTAGGTGCCACGGTCTTTCAGTGGCTGCGGCAGAGGACGTCATCGGTGCAGGTTCCTCCCCCGAGGAGATCGGTGTCGATCGGCGCATGCAGCGCCCGAGTCGGTGAATCGTGGATGAATGGTCGGTTACGAGGGGCTAGTTTAGTTGCTCGCACGAGTGCCCACCGCGCTGGCTCGCTCGCGTGTACCGGTAATACGTTCGGCGGCGAGCCGGCCGGACAGCAGAACGGTCGGTACTCCCACCCCCGGAACGGTTCCCGATCCGGCGAGAACGACGTTGTCGAAGCCGCGGGCGAGGTTCTTGCGTCGGAACGGCCCCGTCTGGGTGAAGGTGTGTGCCGCCGCGAACGGGCTACCCGCGGCCATGCCCTTCTCGAGCCAGGTCTGCGGGGTGTCGACGTGATCGATATCGAACCCCTCGACCAGTCCCGTATAGCCACGTTCTTGCAGCGTGAGGATGATTTCACGCACGTAGGCCGGGCCGAGAACTGCCCAGTCGAGCGGCGCACTGTCCAGATTCGGGCACGGCGCGAGGACTGACAGCGGTTCACGGATCCGGCCGTCTCGCGAGAAGGCCAGGCTCGGGTCGGTCTGCGCCGGTCGGGTGACGAGCAGTGACGGATCACTCATCAATTGCCCGCGGCCGCGGCGTGCCGTGATCTCGGCGAAGGTGCGCTTCCACGCCTCGCCGAAGTCGATCATGTGGTGTCGCTGCGCGGGCCATCCGTCGGCGACGGCTGAAGAAACAGTGCCGTGAATCACGACCGCGGACGGCGATGTACGCACCGGTCGCGGGCGCAATCGCGTATGCGGGCGCAAGAGGGAGTCCGTGACGGCCATGTCGGGGGTGAGGACTGCGACATCACAGTCGTAGCTCTCACCGTCGCGTGTGTGTACGGCACGCACGCGACGGTCGCTCACCTCGAGTCGTTCGACCGTGCGGCCGAGATGCAGAATTCCGCCGGCCTCGGTGAAAGCGTCGGCCATCGACTCGGCGATCGTGCGCATCCCGCCCTCGGGAAAGTAGACGCCCAGTGAGGTGTCCATGTGAGCGATCGCCCCGTACACCGCGAGGGCTCGAGACGGAGCAACTCCCGCATACAGCGCTTGGAAAGTGAAGATCCGCCGGAGGCGAGGGTCGCGGATCTTGCGATCCACCTGCCCGCCCAGTTTCCCGAATCCTCCCAGTGCGACGAGTCGGCTCAGATCCTTGACTGCTTCACGCGAATTGACCAGTCCGAGGGGAGAATCGAAGTCGGCGTCCATGAAGCGGTCGAATTCCGCGTCGAAGATGCGGTTCAGCCATCGCCGCAACGCACGGTATCGCTGCGCTTCTTCCGGCCCGCAGACACGAGAGACTTCGGCAGCCATGTCTTCGGGGTCGGCGTGAACATCGAGAGAGGTGCCGTCTGCGAATCGCGCGTGGTACGTCGGATCGAGCTTGTGCACAACGAATTTGGGGTTTGTCGAGTCGGGGTCGGCGCCGACGGCCGCAAGAGCGTCTTCGACGAGTTCGGGCATCGTGAGCACCGTTGCGCCGTTGTCGATGCTGTAGTCACTGCCCTGGTAGACACCGACTCGCCCGCCGACCGAGCCGTTGCTCTCGAGGATCGTGACGTCGCGGCCGGCGCCACGCAGATACAACCCCGCAGACAGTCCGGCAAGTCCCGCGCCGACGATCACGACTCGATCGGTCGGCGAGCTGACGGTTCGAGTGCGGTGCACGTCTGCCACGGTCAGTAGCTTCGCTTCGTGGCCGCGATCGCCATATCGGTCAGGCGAGCCTTGGACTCTGCCGTTGCCGTGCTCGAGTCGAGGGCGTTCGCAGCTGCCTCGACGAGGGTGTCGATCTGCGTTTCGACGTCGGTGACGGCGCCAAGATCGGTGATCACCTGACGCAGAGTGTCGACTTCGTTGTCGGTCAACTGGGTGCCGATTCCGTTGCGGAGCAGTTCTGCTGCCGCCGGATCTGCGGCGTCGGCGCGGGCAAGCGCCATCGCGAACAGGACAGTCCGCTTACCGGCGATGAGATCGTCGCCCGACGGTTTGCCCGTGACGGACGGATCTCCGAAGACACCGAGCAGGTCGTCGCGAAGTTGGAAGGCAATCCCGATGTCGGTGCCGAACGTCCGGTAGGCATCGATCAACTCGGCGTCTGCACCGAACAATGCGGCGCCGAGGTGCAGTGGGCGTTCGATCGTGTACGCGGCGGTTTTGTAACGGTTGACCCGCATGGCTGCCTCGACGGTCTCGTCTCCGCGGGCTTCGTTGCTGATGTCGAGGAATTGGCCACCGAGCACCTCGGTGCGCATTGCCGACCAGACCGGGCTCACTCGTGCGGCCGCGTCGGGGCTGATCCCGGATTCTCGGATCATGTCGTCAGCCCAGGCCAAGGCCAGGTCGCCGAGAAGAATGGCGACGGCCTCGCCGAAGTGCGCGGAGTCGCCGCTCCACTCCTCGCCTCGGTGCTGGTCCTCGAATTCGACGTGAACGGTCGGGAAGCCGCGCCTGGTCGTTGATGCGTCGATGATGTCGTCGTGGACGAGCGCGCAGGCCTGCACCAGTTCGAGGGCCGCGCATGCACGAATCACCGCCTCCGCGTCGCTCCCGTTCGGGTCGCCTCCGGCGCCGAGCCATCCCGTCCAAGCGAACGAGGGCCGGACGCGCTTTCCTCCGCGCAGGACGAAGGCTTCGAGGGTGCTGACGGCTTTCTCGTATCCACCGCCGATGTTCGAGACGAGTTCGCGGCGTGAATCGAAGAAGTCGCGGAGCGCTCCTTCGAACATGCCTGGCAGTTCGAGTGAGGTCGGATGCGGTGCGGTGTTGGTCGAACTCTGTCCAACGCGCGCGGTTCCTGCGGACAGGGTGGCCTCCAAGATCGGTATGTTCTCGCGCCGGAGGGTTACACGGAAGCGAGCTTGAGGCCCAGCTTAGTGGGGGTTGGAATCAACGGGGGTTCGGGCCGTGAACTGCGTGATCCTGACATTCGGGATACGCGGTCCTGGGCGATGAGCTTGTTTGCAGCTGGAAAACATATGCTTGACCGGTGACATTCGATCCAGTCAGGGGCCGCTCCAGCGAGGGGTGGGCCACCCGAACACCGTCGATCGTCGATCGGATCGCTTCCTCGACAGGTAGCCGTATTCCGTTCTCGGTCGAGTTTTCGCCGCCGCGCGACGCTGACGCCGAAGCGCGCCTGTGGCGTGCGGTGCGTACCTTCGAGCGGCTCGGACCGGCGTTCGTCTCGATGACTTACGGCGCAGGTGGCTCGACGCGCGATCGTACGGTGCGCGTCACCGGCGAACTGGCCGAGGAGACGACCCTGCTGCCGGTTGCTCACCTGACTGCCGTCTCGCACAGCACCGAAGAACTTCGCGCCATGGTCGGTGCGTACGCCGATCGTGGGATCAGCAACATCCTCGTGTTGCGCGGCGATCCGCCCGGCGATCCTCTCGGCGAGTGGAAGAAGCATCCCGAAGGCGTCGAGTACGCCGAGGAACTCGTGCGGATGGTCCGTGACCTGGGCGACTTCCACGTCGGCGTCGCGTCGTTCCCCGAGGGGCATTACCGCGCTCCGGACTTGGCGTACGACACGAAGTACCTGGTGTCGAAGTTGCGTGCCGGCGCCGAGTACTCGATCACGCAGATGTTTTTCGACGTGGAGGACTACCTGCGTCTCCGTGACCGGGTGAGTGCATACGACGCAGAACAGGGCGCCAAGCCGATCATCCCGGAGATCATGCCGGTGACGTCGCTGCGCTCGGTGAGGCGCATGCTCGAGCTCTCGGGCTCGTCGTTGCCTCCCGCCCTCGAACGCCGATTCGACGCCGCGGCCGGAAGCGGTCCGGACGAGAACCGTGCAGCGGTCCGCGAACTCGGCATCGATCTGGCCACCGAGATGGGAGAGCGGTTGATCGCCGAAGGCGCTCCGTGCCTGCACTTCATCACGTTGAACTTCGCGCGCGCCACCAGTGAGGTCCTCGAGCGACTCGGTCTCACCCCCGACACCTCTGTCGGGACAGCACAAGCCGTCTGATCCCGGTTGCCCCGCTCGACACCTATCGAGGGGGCAATCGTCAGGCGCTACTTCGTGGTGTTTTTCGGATTCCTGTTGTCAGCTTGCTTGCTGCCAGGTGATTTCGTGACAGGCGTCTTCATGGCCGGTGCTTTCGCGGCGGGCGCGCGCTTGATCGGTGCTCGATTGCGCGCCATCCAGGCCATTGCACCGACGATAATCGCGACACCGAGCGCCAGTCCGGCCATGATTCCTGCCCACCCGGCGAAGCTTCGGGTGCTGGGGTCCGCGTAGTTGACCTCGGCGCGCATTGTCGACACCTCGCCGGCGGGCAAAGTCCACGACACCCGGGAATCGCCGTCTCGTGTTCCGTTGGTCGTGCCGACCCGTGCCGGGAAGGCGATGCTGACCTGGACGTCGGCGCCCTGAGTCGGAACCGTCTTCAGGTCTGCCTTGCCGTCGAGCGTGACGGTGTCCCCGGATCGCTTGAGGGTGATCTGGAACGACCCGGATCCCTCGGCATACATCGAGCCCAGTTGGGCGACGTCACCGAAGGACAAGTCGCTGAAGAACGCCTGGCTGCCGACGTATCCGTCCTTCTTGTATTCCTGAACCCGTATCTTGTCCTCCAGCGAGGAAGGCGGGGTCAGCTGCGGACCCTTGTCCGCCTCGTTCGCCGGAATAGCGGCAGCTACCACCTGTCCGGTCACACGATCGTTCGCGGACACTCCCATCGACACCTGCACGCGGATGCACCCGGCAAGCAAGGGAACAAGCATGAGGGCGAGCGCGGCAACCGTCAGGAAACGTTTCCGACTGGTCGGCTTGGCGGCGGGATCGGTGGACTGTTGCACAGTGGTCATCGTGCCAGCCGTGGCGTAGCCAGTCATCGAGGCGGGGGCGTGTCGGCGGGTGAAGTTCGGCGGGTGACCTTCACGACCTGCTCGAACGACGCAGCCACTGACTCGCTTTACCCCGGCGGCTGTCGGACAGTGCGATTCGAGCGGCACTGCGACCACTGGCTCCGGACACACCACCACCGGGATGCGTCGAAGCTCCGGTCAGATACAACCCGTCTGCTCCCGGAACGCGATGGCCGGACAGTTCGGGAAGCGGTCGCCACAACATCATCTGATCGAGTGACATCTCGACGTGCATGACATTTCCGCCGATCATCCCCAATTCCGACTCGATGTCGCGGGGAGTCTGAATGAAGCGGTCGAGGACGGAATCGGTGAATCCGGGTGCAAAAGCCTCCATCTCGCCGACGATCCGGTCGGCCTCGGCCTCGGCGACCGACGCCCAATCGCGATGTCCGCTGAGACGATACGGCTGCCACTGCGACCACAGTGTCACCTGATGCCGCCCGGCCGGGGCGATCGTGGGATCGATTCCGCTGAAACTCATTCCGAGAACCGCAGGGCGAGGAGGCAGTTCCCCTGCCAGTGCTGCGCCGTGTGCAGTGCGCAAGTGGGCGCGATCGGAAACGAGTAATTGCAATCCCGAGGTACTTTCCCGTGTCGTGGCGTCGCCGCGGTAGGACGGGAGCGCAGATGTCGCCAGTCGCAATACAGCGCCGATGCCGGGGCCGACCCTGATCTTCCGCCGCCAGTGATCGAGCGTGGTTCGGTCGAAGCCTCCGTTGCCCAGGAGATCGAGTGTCGTGAGGATGTGGCAACCCGCGATTACCTTGCGAGCGTGAACTTCTCGACCGCTCTCGGTTGTGACGGTCCAGTGATTCGAGTTCCGGCGGATCGACGTCACGCCGTCACCGAGCGCGACGGTGGCGCCGTCGACAGCCATCCGGGATGCCAACGCAGCACTCAGTGCGCCGCTCCCTCCGACTGCTCGCCCGGGCGGCAGGACGTGCATGAGGGCCGCGAAGCCGACCATCGGAGCGGTTCCCGGTTCCGACATCGGAGGCCCGGACTGGGCGCCGAACCACGCCAACGCTGCCTTGAGTGCCTCACTGTCGAAATACTCGTCCAGCAGTGCGTCGCCCGGCGCGAGGAACTGCCGCGACAGTTCGCTGTTGCCGCGCGCTGTGGCCAGTCCTCCGAACGCACCGATCAGGTTCGATCCGGTAGGCGGTGTGGAAAATGCCTTCATCACGTGTCGGCTGCGCTCCGACCAGACCGCGACGAACCGCCGGTACGCGTCGGCGTCCTTTGTCCCGCAAGCTCGTTCGATGGACTGGCAGGTTGCATCGAGGTCGCGATGAAACACGATGCCCGGCCCGTCGGTGCCAGGGGCGGGCGGAGCGAACGCCCACGGGTCACAGTCGATGTAGCGAAGGCCGTGCGCGCCGAGTCCGAGTTCCTCGATGATGCCACTGTGTCGGATCATGAGGTGCGCAGACGACCCCCGGTCCACCTTGTATCCGGGAAATCGCTCGACTGTCGAGACGGCACCGCCGAGAACCGTGTCCTTCTCGAGAACCTCGACCGACCAACCCTCACGTGCGAGATACGCGGCCGAAACGAGCGCGTTGTGTCCGGAACCGACGACGACGGCGTCGAGAAATGCGCTCACAGCGGCAGTCCACGGCCGAGGACCGCAAATGGCCGGTTGTCGCCGGCAAAACGAAATCTGCGGAGCACGTCGCAAAAGCCGAGACGGCGGTACAGCCGCCAGGCTCGGTTGTCCTCGTCGAAGACCTCAGGTGTCGACAACAGAACGCTGCGTTCGGTTCGATCGACGAGGAGGTGGCGCAAGAGCGATTCGCCCAATCGGTGACCTTGACCGTTCGGATGCACGTGGAGTTCGGTGAGTTCGAAGTAGTCGCTCAGAATCGCGTCGATCTCGCTTTGAGGGCGACCCGAGCGCCGAAGCCCGTGCAGTACCTGTTGATGCCACCACTGGTCCGGGCTCCCGCGATACCCGTAAGCGATCCCCACCAGCGGCAGATTTTCGTGTGACGGTTGCTGGGGAACCGCCAATGCGCCGACGGCTTTCCAGCCAGGCCGGTTCGCGTGCTCCTGCCACATCGGTGCGCGATGGAACTCGGTTCCTCGCGGATAGTCCATCGCAGTGACGTACACGGCCAGTGCCTCGTGGAGTCGACTCGCGAATTCTTCACGATCGAGGTCGACCGTATGTGGTGTCCAGGCGATCTGCGGGTCGACCGGTCTCACCTCTTCTCTTGACGGCGTGTCGGTGGGTGCAGTTATATTGAATAGGTCGAACAGATGTTCGATGTGGGTGATCCGGAGATGCCCGAAGGGAAGCGGGCATCTCCGGCCCACCTGGCCTTGGATCCTTACGGTGCAGGAGGTGCCCCGATGTCCGAGCATGTAAAGCCTGATCGTGTGAAGTGCCAACGAACTCTTCCGGCCGAGTTGTCGAGCCCGTCGGATGCCGCAATCTCGCGATTGCCGATATCGGCGAGGCGGTCCTTCGGTGCGACGGACGCCAGCCACCGCACTGCGCAAGTGGGAAAGCCCGGTGTGGCGTGGGGGCTCCTCCGGAAGGCGGATGCGCTTCTCGAGGAAGCGATTGGGGCGGGCGATCCTGCCGACCGGTTCCGGTGTGCCTATCTGGCAGCACTACGTGGTGCCGGGGCAGTGTTGGCCGCAGCTCCTGCCGGTGCCGGATCGAAGCGCAAGCGAAGCGGAAACGCGTGGGTTCTGATGGACGCCGCAGCGCCCGCGTTCGGAGCGTGGTCGAAGTTCTTCGCGGGGTGGTCCGCTGCGCGTGCGGCCGTGGAAACCGGTGTGTCGATCGTGATCACGGACTCCGATTCCGATGCATTCTTCGCCGAGGTCGGTCGTTTTCTCACGGCGGTCGAAGATTTCATCGGTCAGGACGCGTCCGAGCATTTGCGAGCGTCGTGAACAAATGGTCCGTGTTGGCAGTTGTTTCCGGGGAATTTCCTGGTCCGCACAGGCAAATGGAGCCGAATCGGGGCCCTTCGGCACGAATACGTACGCTTGTGGCGGAACTCGTACCCGGAGTTGGTGGTCCGAGACCTAAACTGCTCGTATTATGAAAACAGGTAATCGTCCAACTTGATTACCCGCCGCCCCACACCGTGGGGTGGTTGCCAAACTTCCAGTGCCGGGGGAGGTACCGTGCCACTCTCCGAGCACGAGCAGCGCATGCTCGATCAGATCGAGAGCGCTCTCTATGCCGAAGACCCCAAGTTCGCCTCCAATGTGAGGGGCGGCCGTATGCGGGCGCCGTCGAGTAGACGGCGGTTCCAAGCAGCGGCTCTATTCGTGCTGGGTCTGGTCCTGCTGATCGCGGGGGTTGCCCTCCCGCTCAAGCCGGGCGGTTTTCCGATCATCAGCCTGTTCGGTTTCTTGTTCATGTTCGGCGCAGGGGTCTTGTTCCTCTGGGGTGGTGGACGCAAGTCCGCAGCAGCAGCCGAACCCGCTTCCGAAGGTGGCAATCATCCCTCCGGTCCGCCGGGTAGGGGTAGTGCCGGTGGATCCGGGCGGGGACGCGGCCGCAAGTCCGGCGGCGGATTCTCTTCGCGGATGGAAGATCGATTCAAACGCAGGTTCGAGCAGGACTAGCTCTCCCGCCCTTCTTCGGGCGTACTTCGAGAGTGGTGCAGTTCGGACATGACGCCCTCTGTAGGGCACGGACGACCACACGTGTGGCGGTCGGCAACTTAAGGTTGCCGACCGCCACACGTCGTTGGTGTGGGTGTTGTACATGTGTGCCGGCAATCCATCGAAGTGAATCAGTGACGCGCGAGCGAATCACTCGCCACCCACGGTCGCCCCTAGGCAAGCCCGCGGGCTTCCTCCACTTCGCTCCACTCGCCCCTCCACTTTCCTCCACCCTGGTCGAACTGCAACGCACGACCAGACCTCGTCCCGCTCACGTCTATTCGAAAACCGCGCTTGTACTGCGATTTTGCTTGGGGGAGCGACAAATCGTGGCGTGAAGGGTCGATATGACTGCGGTGTGGGCCGGGACACGGTTGCAAATTTCCCCCACGTATCCCCACCTGCGCTGACCTGCTATTTATCAGCAAATGATGCTGAATAGGGACCATGTGCTCCTTGTTTGTGGGGGAAAGTGGGGTACTGTGGGTTCGGGCGGAGAGCTGAAGCACGATCCGCTCGATAGGGAGGGTTTCAGCGCAAGCTCGCAGGAGGTGTCGAGTGTTCCTCGGTACCTTCACGCCGAAGCTCGACGACAAAGGTCGGCTCACGTTGCCGGCAAAGTTCCGAGACGAACTGGCAGGAGGATTGATGATCACCAAGAGTCAAGATCACAGCCTCGCCATCTACCCCCGGGACGAGTTCGTCAAGCTTGCTCGAAAGGCAGCGGCAGCTCCACGCAATGATCCGGCAGCTCGGGCGTATGTACGTGCCCTGGCCGCCGGTACAGATGAACAGCACGCCGATGCCCAGGGGCGAATCACCCTCTCGGCTGATCATCGGCGTTACGCAAACCTGTCCAAGGAATGCGTAGTGACCGGCTCCGTCGATTACCTCGAGATCTGGGATCTAGCAGCCTGGGAGAGGTATCTCGGAGACAACGAAGAGGACTATTCGCAGGCAACAGGCGAATCTCTCAGCGAGATCGTCTAGGCGAAGAGCCCCCGGCGAATGCCGCGAGGCCTCTGCCCGGAAAGACCCTGACGCACTTCCCCAGCGCCAGGTTCTCCTTCGGGCAGGGACCTCGAAGCATTCGCCTTCTCGAACAGTCATCGCCTTCTCGGAAAGTCAGCACCTTTTCGAAAAGTCATCGGAAATCATGAAAGTAGGAGCCGGAGCAATCATGGTGGATCACGAGGTGAACGAACCCTCGGATGCCGATGGCTTCGCGCACGTCCCCGTACTTCTGCATCGTGCCGACGATCTTCTCGGCCCTGCCATCACCGCCGTCGGTGACGGTGGCGAAGGCGCATACATGATCGATGCGACGTTGGGGCTCGGAGGCCACTCCGAATTCTTCCTCGGCAAGTACCCGGGCCTTCACCTCATCGGTCTCGATCGCGACACCAACGCACTCCGCATCGCTGCCGAGCGTCTGGCGCCATTCGCGGACCGAACCACGTTCGTGCACACCACGTATGACGGGATCGAAGACGCGCTCGAACAGGCAGGTCTGCCGTCGACGGAGTCGGTTCACGCGATCCTCTTCGATCTGGGTGTGTCGTCGATGCAGTTGGACGAAGCCGACCGAGGTTTTGCGTACTCGATCGACGCCCCTCTCGACATGCGGATGGATCAGACGGTCGGGCTGACCGCGGCAGAGGTCCTGAACACCTACAGTCACGGCGACCTTGCTCGCATTCTGAGCACGTACGGCGAAGAGCGGTTCGCCGGAAAGATTGCGTCCGAGATCCTTCGGCAGCGTGAGCGTGAACCATTCACCACCAGTGCAGCTCTGGTCGAGTTGCTGTACCGAACAATCCCGGCGGCCACGCGGCGTACGGGTGGACACCCGGCCAAGCGCACCTTCCAAGCGCTGCGGATCGAAGTCAATGCCGAGTTGGATTCGCTTCGCGCGGCCGTTCCTGCCGGGCTCGATGCACTGGCAGTCGGTGGGCGAGTGGTGTTCATGTCCTACCAGTCGCTCGAGGATCGAGTTGTGAAGGCGGAGTTGGTTCCCCGCTCGAAGTCCACCAGTCCTGAAGGTCTACCGGTCGAGTTGCCGGGTATGGGGCCGGAGTTCCGCATTCTCACCCGTGGCGCAGAACGTGCGTCTGAGCAGGAAATCGAAGAGAACCCACGATCAGCTCCGGTGCGTTTGCGTGCCGCAGAACGCATTTCCAGGAGGCGGGCATGAGTCGTCAGGGCAAATCCGGTGCAGCGCAACGCGCATACGACAAGCGCACCGCACGGGCGGCAGGCCGGACCGGAACTGCCGCTGCTGCCGGCCCGTCGATCTCTCCTCGGGCGATGCTCAAGGGGCGGGTACCGTTCGTGGCCTCCGTTATCGGACTTCTGTCCATCGGTCTCGCGGTGACTCTGCTGCTGACCACTCGCGCTGCCGAGGATTCGTACCAACTCAGTGATGCACGTGCATACAACCAGTCTTTGGTCGAGCAGAAAGCAGCGCTCGAACGTGACTTCCAGTCGCGTAACTCGGCTCCGGAGTTGGCAAATCAGGCAAGCGCTCTCGGCATGGTCCCCGCCAAGGACCCTGCACGTCTGGTAGTTCATCCGGATGGTTCGGTCGAGGTCGTCGGAACGCCGACTCCCGCGACTGCCGGCGCGATGCCGCCGCTCGATGCGCCCACATCTGTGCCCGCACCGACCGCGACACCGCCGCGCACCACAACGCCGGTTGTTCCTGGAGCCACGCCGAGCGTTCCGAATAACACGCGAAACCTCGCGCAGAGTGAACAATTGGTTCCTGTTATCCCCACGACGACAGCACCCGCCACCACGACGGCGGTGCCTGCTCCGCCTGAGGAACGTCGGTGAGTCAGAACTCCCGTAACAACCCCGGTCGGCGTCCGCGCCGCTCGGCCACTGCCTCATTTCCGTTTCGTCAGCGAGTCGGTCGTATCACCATGTGTGGTGCGCTCGCCGTTGCGGCATTGCAGCTCTTGTGGATTCAGGGAATCGATGCGCCGAGCCTGGCTGCGGAATCTGCGAATCAACGAACCACGACGCAGGTCGATCCGGCCGTACGCGGCTCGATAACCGATCGCAACGGAAACCCCCTCGCGTTCACCATGGAAGCCAAGGCGCTGACTTTCCAGCCGGTGCGAGTACGCAAGGAACTCGAGGAAGCGCGCGCGAAGAGCATCGAGCAGGGCGCCGAGGGTGACAAGCAGGCGCCGGAAGTCAGCGATCGCCTCGCCGAGATCGCCGCCGGAATCCACGCCAAGCTCGGCGATACCGTTCCGGAAAAAGATCTGCTTCAGAAGATGAACAGCAACGAGACTTTCACGTACCTCGCTCGCAGCGTGGATCCGGCGGTTGCTGCCGAGATCTCGGACAAGTTCCGGGAGGTCGGCCTCGAGCGACAGGACATCCGCGAGTACCCCGGTGGCTCTCTGGCGGCGAATCTCGTCGGCGCGACCGGCTGGGACGGGCACGGTTTGCTCGGCCTCGAAGATTCGATGGACTCCACGCTCGCCGGAACCGATGGATCCGAAACGTACGACCGCGGTTCCGACGGCGCTGTGATCCCTGGTAGCTGGCGTGACAAGCAACCGGCCGTCAACGGTTCGGGCGTCGAGCTGACCATCGATTCGGACCTCCAGTTCTACGTTCAGCAGCAGGTCCAGATCGCCAAGGACAAGTCGGGCGCCAAGAACGCTTCGGTTGTGGTCATGGACTCCAAGACGGGACAGGTGTTGGCCATGTCCAACGACAGCACCTTCAACCCCGCGATCGGCATCGACAAGAACGCGCCGACAGCCGAAATGGGCAATCCGTCGGTCAGTACGCCGTTCGAGCCCGGATCGGTGAACAAGATCGTCACCGCAGCAGCGGCCATCGAGGACGGTAAGACAACTCCGGACGAAGTCCTGCAAGTCCCGGGCAGCATCACGATGTCCGGTGCCACAGTCAAGGATGCGTGGGATCACGGTGTGGCCCCGTATACCTCTACCGGTGTGTTCGGAAAGTCCTCGAACGTCGGCACCTTGATGCTCGCTCAGCGAGTGGGCGAGGATCGCTACGCAGACATGCTGAACAGGTTCGGCCTCGGACAACGCACAGACGTCGGACTTCCCGGCGAGAGCGCCGGCAGCGTCCCGAGTCGCGATCAGTGGTCCGGCGGAACCTTCGCGAACTTGCCGATCGGGCAGGGTCTTTCGATGACAACCTTGCAGATGACCGGGATGTACCAGGCCATTGCCAACGACGGTGTGCGAATTCCTCCGCGAATCGTGAAGTCGACTGTCGATTCTTCCGGCACTCGGACCGAGACGCCGCAGCCCGAGGGTGTCGAGGTCGTCAGCGCCCAGACAGCGTCGACGGTTCGGGACATGTTCCGATCGGTCACTCAGGAAGACACCGGCAACCAACGAGGAACCGGTGTTGCCGCGGGCGTCGAGGGATACCAGGTCAGCGGAAAGACCGGCACCGCGCAGCAAGTGGATCCCGCGTGCAAGTGCTACTCCAACTCCAACTACTGGATCACCTTCGCGGGGATCGCGCCCGCGGACAACCCCCGATTCGTGATCGGAATCATGCTCGACGCACCGGTTCGCGGTGTGGACGGCGGCGGCGGTCAATCGGCAGCACCGTTGTTCCACAACATCGCGTCGTGGATGCTGCAGCGTGACAGCGTTCCGATGTCGCCGGACCCCGGTCGCAAGTTGGTGTTGCAGGCGGACTGATTGCGGTGTGTCGGTTTCGACAGGGTCTTCGGGTGAATCCCGGACACGGTAATCTCAAACGTCGCAGTAACCTCATTCATCGCAGTACGCCGAACTTTGCTTGCGCTGCGACCGCCATAGAACAACGACCGCGATAGAACAACGACAATTGCCAGGAGTCGAGTGACAGTGCCGAATCGTTTGCAATCGTCGAACTCGGACGGCGCTCCCGGGACGCGTCCGACACAACCGGTTGCTACCGCGATCACGGCGCTCTCCGAACTGTCCGGAGCTCGCCTCGAATGGGTCGGGCAACCGGGATCACAGTCGTCGGAGGTCGTCGTCAAGGGTGTCGACCTGCGTGCGCAGGGAATCGTGGCCGATGACCTCTTCGCCGCTCTGCCCGGTGCCAGGACGCACGGCGCTCAGTTCGCCGTCGACGCTCTGGGGCGCGGTGCGACCGCGATCTTGACCGACGAGGCCGGCCTCGAATTGATCGAGGCCGCCGGCAAGGCGCCCGACCGGTCCGTCCCGGTTCTCGTTCATCCGAACCCGCGGGATGTGCTCGGTGAGATCTCAGCGGAGATCTACGGCCGGCCCTCGGAGAAGATGCAGGTCGTCGGCATTACCGGCACATCCGGCAAGACGACGACGTCGTACTTGCTCGAAGCAGCGATTGCCGGAGCCGGCCGCAAGCCCGGTCTGGTTGGCACCATCGAGACTCGGATCGACGGCCGCCGAGTACCCAGCGCTCTGACCACGCCGGAAGCTCCGCAACTCCATGCTCTGTTCGCCGTGATGGCAGAGCAGGGGATCGATACCGTCGTCATGGAGGTGTCCAGTCACGCGCTCGCTCTCGGACGCGTCGACGGCATCCGCTTCGACATCGGCGCGTTCACCAATCTTTCGCAGGACCACCTGGATTTCCATCGGGACTTCGAGGAGTACTTCCAGGCCAAGGCTCGACTGTTCGATCCCGAGTCGACGGTGCGAGCCGAGCATGCCGTCGTCTGCGTCGACGACGTATGGGGTCGACGGATGGCTGAGCTGGCCGCGACCGACGAGAGCGATGCGGTGACCACGGTCTCGACCTCGACGGCCGAGGCCGAGTGGAAGGTCGGCGCCGTCCAGGTTGCCGAGGACGGCTCGCAGACCTTCGAGTTGGTCGGACCGGACGGACAATCGTGGCCCGTCTCGCTTCGCCTCCCCGGTCGATACAACGTGGCCAACGCAGCCTTGGCACTGACTGTCAGCTTCGCGGCCGGACTCGATCCGGACGCTGCTGTTCGAGCACTCGGAACGGTGGATGTCCCCGGACGGGTCCAGCGGATCGACCGCGGGCAGAGCTTCCTGGCAGTGGTCGATTACGCCCACAAACCGGCGGCACTCGAAGCCGTGATCGCCACCCTGCGCAATCAGGTTCCCGGCCGAGTGGCTGTGGTCGTCGGTGCGGGCGGTGACCGCGACGCCGGCAAACGCACCCTCATGGGCGAAGCTGGTGCGAGGGGCGCAGACCTGCTGATCGTCACCGACGACAACCCGCGCACCGAGGATCCCGCGAAAATTCGCGCTTCGGTTATGCAAGGCGCCATCGACGTTCCCGAATCCGAACGCGGCGAGATTCGCGAAGTGGGGGACAGGGCGCTCGCGATCGAGCAAGCAGTCCGGTGGGCGCAGCCAGGCGACGTAGTACTGGTGGCAGGCAAAGGCCACGAAGTGGGTCAAGAAATCGACGGGGTCAAACACCCATTCGACGACCGCGAGGTGTTGGGCGAAATGATCGGCCGATTCGCGATCAACACAGCACATGGAGGCAAGCAATGATCCCGATGACGCTCTCTCGGATCGCCGAGATCGTCGGAGGAACCCTGCATGACGTCGACGATCCGTCGACTCAGGTGACAGGAACCGTCGAATTCGATTCGCGCAAGGCTGGTCCAGGTGGACTGTTTCTCGCACTCCCCGGCGCACGCGTCGACGGTCACGACCATGCGGAAGCGGCGGTGGCCGCCGGTGCGGTGGCGGTGCTCGCAGCGCGGCCGGTCGGGGTTCCGGCGATAGTTGTCCCGTCGGTACCGAACGACGGTCCGAGCGCTGTGATGTTGCTCGAACATGACACAGACGGATCCGGGGCTGCCGTCTTGCATGCCCTCGGCCTCCTGGCCAGGGCCGTGGTCGACGAACTGGCAGCAGAGGGGTCGGCTTCGGGGGGCGGGCTGACGCTGGTCGGTGTCACCGGTTCGGCAGGCAAGACCTCGACCAAGGACCTGATTGCGGCGCTGCTTCGCGAACGCGGTGAGGTGGTCGCCCCACCAGGCTCGTTCAACAACGAACTGGGTTTGCCGTGGACTGTGCTCCGCGCCGACGAGAAGACCCGCTTCCTGGTCCTCGAGATGTCGGCCCGTGGGGTAGGTCACGTCGGCGAACTGACCAAGATCGCGCCGCCGAAGATCGGCGTCGTTCTCAATGTCGGCACCGCCCATCTCGGTGAATTCGGTTCGCGTGAAGCGATCGCGGTCGCCAAAGGTGAACTGGTGGAAGCACTCCCGTCGGCAGCCGATGGTGGAGTTGCGGTCCTCAACGCCGACGACCGCATGGTCGCCGCAATGGCGAGTCGGACCAATGCCCGGATCGTATTCGTCGGCCAGTCCGAAGACTGCGACGTTCGGGCGACCGACGTGGTTGTCGACGACCAGGCCCGGGCTTCCTTCACGCTGAACTGTTCACAGGGTTCTGCGCGTATTCGCCTGGCCGTTCACGGCGAACACCACGTGAGCAACGCCCTAGCCGCGGCGGCCGTCGCACTCGAGAACGGCCTCGCGGTTGCAGACATCGCGCGTGTCCTCGAGGGCACGAAGGCAGCGTCCGCGAGGCGGATGGAAGTCACCGAGCGCGCCGACGGCGTCACCGTCGTCAACGACAGTTACAACGCCAATCCCGATTCCATGCGCGCTGCGCTCAAAGCGTTGGTGTCCATGGCGCGATCGGATCGGCACTTCGGGCGCCGTAGCTGGGCTGTGCTCGGTGAGATGGGTGAACTCGGGCCGGAATCGGTCGTCGAGCATGACGCGATCGGTCGCCTGGCCGTCAGACTCGATGTCAGCAAGTTGATCGTCGTCGGAACGGGCCGCACCTCGCGTGCGATGCATCAAGGTGCGGTGATGGAGGGGTCGTGGGGTGACGAGTCCGTCGTCGTGCCAGACGCAGCTGCGGCAATCGCCATTCTCGAAGCGGAACTCGAACCGGGCGATCTCGTCCTGGTGAAGGCGTCCAAGTCGGTGGAACTGTGGACGGTCGCCGAAGCGATTCTGGCCGCAACGCCCAGCGACAACACCGGTGACGCGAACACCGATGGCGAGAACGGCGGGGATTCGCAGTGATCCAGATTCTTCTCGCCGCAGGCATCGCGCTGGCGGTCTCCATCATGCTCACGCCGATCCTGATCAAGGCGTTCTCGAAACAAGGTTTCGGGCAGGAGATCCGAACCGAAGGTCCAGCCAGTCACCAGGCCAAGCGCGGCACTCCCACGATGGGCGGCGTCGCGATCCTGACCGGAATCTGGGCCGGCTATCTCGGCTCACACCTCATCGGTCTCGGCATGGACAACGCGGAGGGGCCATCGGCGTCCGGCCTACTCGTTCTCGGTCTGACCACCGCGCTCGGTGGAGTCGGTTTCCTCGACGACTTCATCAAGATCCGCAAGCAGCGCAATCTGGGACTGAACAAGACCGCGAAGCTGGTCGGCCAGTTCGTCGCTGCCATTGCCTTCGGAATCTTGGCCCTGCAGTTCCGCGGTGACGACGGGCTGACTCCGGGCAGTGTTCATCTGTCGTACGTCCGCGACATCGCCACCGTCTCACTCGGTTCCGTGGTCTTCATCGCCTTTTGCTACCTACTGGTCAGCGCCTGGTCCAATGCCGTCAACCTGACGGACGGCCTCGATGGACTGGCCGCCGGAGCGATGAGTTTCGTTCTCGGCGCCTACGTCATCATCACGTTCTGGCAGTTCCGCTACTCGTGCGAGACGAATCCCGGTAAGGGTTGCTACGACGTCCGAGACCCGCTCGATCTCGCGGTGCTCTGCGCGGCAGGCGCCGGCGCGTGCATCGGTTTCCTCTGGTGGAATGCCGCACCCGCCAAGATCTTCATGGGCGACACCGGTTCTCTTGCCCTCGGCGGCATGCTCGCCGGATTGTCGATCACCACAAGCACGGAACTGTTGATGGTGGTCATCGGTGCACTGTTCGTCGCGGAGGCCGCGTCGGTGGTGATCCAGGTAGCGGTGTTCCGGTCCAGCCGACGGCGGGTCTTCCGAATGGCGCCGTTCCATCACCACTTCGAACTCGCCGGGTGGGCTGAAACCACGGTCATCATCAGATTCTGGTTGCTGGCGGCTATTGCGTCGGCTATCGGATTGGCACTCTTCTACAGCGAATACCTCGCAGCGCTCGGAGGCTGAAAACCATGACCAGCTCAGCGGATTCCGAGAACGACCTGTCCTGGCTCCGCGGTACGCGAGTGCTGGTCGCCGGAGGGCGGGTGTCCGGTCAAGCGACCATCGAACCTCTCGTCGCTCTTGGTGCTGTCGTGACGGTCGCCGATTCGACCTTGGACTTTGCGGAGCGCTGCGCCGAGCTCGGCGCGGACATGGTGACCACCACCTCGATCGAGGATGCTCCGGATTCGATCACCGAGTACGGGCTCGTCGTCACCAGTCCGGGCTTTCGGCCCGATGCACCGATCCTTGCAGCGGCCGCCGGTCACGGGATTCCCATCTGGGGAGACGTCGAGTTCTCGTGGCGCGTCGACCACAGCGGGCACTTCGGCGGTCCCCGTAAGTGGCTCGTCGTGACGGGGACGAACGGCAAGACCACGACGACGTCGATGCTGGCGTCGATTCTCGACGCCGCCGGAGTTGTCGGCCGAGCCTGCGGGAACATCGGGCTTCCGATACTCGACGCACTCGCCGAGACGTCGCCGCGCGTGGAGTACCTCGCTGTCGAACTGTCGTCTTTCCAATTGCACTGGGCGCCTTCGGTGCGTCCGGATGCCGGCGTCGTCCTCAATGTCGCCGAGGATCACCTCGACTGGCACGGCGGAATGAGCGCGTACGCCGAGGCAAAGTCGCGGGCGCTGAGTGGAAAGGTCGCGGTGGTCGGCCTCGATGACGCAATCGCTTCCGAACTGGGAACTCGCGCAACTGCAGACATTGTCACCGGGTTCAGATTGGGTGAACCGGGCGAAGGAGAACTGGGTGTCGAAGCGGGACACCTCGTGGACAACGCTTTCGGCGATCACGTCCGCTTGGCCGAAGCAGCTTCCATAGATCCGGCCGGCCCGGCAGGCGTCATGGACGCGCTGGCCGCTGCCGCTTTGGCGCGGGCACTCGGATTCGAGGCCGACGTCGTCGAACGCGGTCTGGCCGCACACAAGGTCGGCCCACACCGAGGGGCCCTGGTCGGTCGTGTCGGGTCCGTTGTGTACATCGACGATTCCAAGGCCACCAATCCGCACGCAGCCAGGCCGTCGATACTCGCGCACGACCGCGTCGTCTGGGTTGCAGGCGGTCTGCTCAAGGGCGCAAGCGTCGAGCAGTTGGTGAGCGAAGTGGGACCGAGACTGTCCGGCGCCGTTCTTCTCGGCAGTGACGCCGGTGTGATCGAGGACGCGCTGGCGCGACACGCGCCCGATGTTCCCGTGGTGCACGTGCTGTCGGGGGACGATGAAGCGGTGAGCGAAAACAGCAGCAACTCGACTCTCACCATCCGGCTGCCGTCGGGTGCCGACGCGGATGCCGTCATGGCCGCAGTGGTCGTCGAAGCTGCCGAGTTGGCGTCCCCCGGTGATGCAGTTGTACTTGCCCCGGCCGCCGCGTCCTTGGACATGTTCGCCAGCTACGGACATCGTGGTGACAGTTTCGCCGCCGCCGTAGCCGCATTACCCGATCCGTTCACGGATTCGCCTGGCCAAGCCGGGAACTTGCGATGACCAAGGGTCCCAAGACCCGAATCGGTGCCTGGTTGGCGCGGCCGTTGGCGTCGTTCCACCTGGTGGTGACGATTGCCACGATGTTGACTGTCTTGGGGCTCGTGATGGTTCTGTCGGCGTCGAGCGTCGAGCAGTACGTGTCCGGTGGCTCGGCATATTCGTTGTTCACCCAGCAGTTGATCTTCGCGATTCTCGGGGCGGTGCTCTTCTACGTCGCGCTGCGGATCCCGGCGAGAGTGCTCCGGCAGTATTCGTTTCCGCTGTTCGTCGTCGTGCTGATCATGCTGGTACTCGTCCTGATTCCGGGAATCGGCACCGAAGCGCAGGGTGCGCGTCGCTGGTTCAACGTCGGTGGATTCTCGGTGCAACCATCGGAAATCATGAAGGTCGCCTTGGCGATCTGGGGCGCGCATCTGTTGGCCTCGAGGCGTCCGGACGACCGATCCGTGAAGTCGATCCTGATTCCGCTCGTGCCCGCTGCGATGCTGGTCTTCGCCTTGGTCGTCGCGCAGCCGAACCTCAGTACGACCATCGCACTGGGAATCATCGTCGGGGCCTTGCTGTGGTTCGGTGGGCTTCCACTGAAACTCTTCGGCTCGATAGCGCTGACAGGCGTTGTCGGCGCCGCTGTCCTGGCCATGACGGCCGGGTATCGATCCGACCGAGTCCAGGCCTTCTTCAACAAGAGTGATGACCTGCAGGGCAACAACTATCAGGCCAAGCAGGCCTTGTATTCGCTCGCAGACGGCGGCTTTTTCGGTCGCGGACTCGGGCAGAGCGTCGCCAAATGGAACTACCTACCGAACGCGCACAACGACTTCATCTTCGCGATCATCGGCGAAGAGCTGGGATTTGTCGGCTGCGCTGTGGTGATCGGTTTGTTCGCTGTATTCGTGTACACGGGATTGCGGATCGCAGCCCGCAGCATCGATCCGTTCTGGCGGCTCCTGTCGGCCACCGCAACTACCTGGATCGTCGGCCAGGCGATGATCAACATCGGTTACGTCATCGGACTGCTACCGGTGACCGGACTCCAGTTGCCCTTGGTCTCCGCCGGTGGTTCGTCCTTGGCGATCACGCTGTTCATGTTCGGGGTCATCGCCAATGCAGCGCGCCACGAGCCAGAAGCAGTTGCCGCTCTGAACTCCGGGCAGGACGGCAAGATCTCGAAGTTGCTCAGACTGCCCAAGCCGGTGCTGTACCACCCGCCGTCAGGGGGCCGGCCTATCCGTCGACCGAAGCCCGCACGACAGATCGAACCGGCACGCGGACGCGACGGCCGGCGCGCGATCGAGACGGGCGATCGACGCAAGCGGGCAGATCAAGGCGCTCGCCCTTCCTCGGATTCCAACCGAGGTGCGGCCGCTGGGTCACGGAAGCGCACCGCGGGAGGGCAGAATGGTCAGCGTCGGCAGGCGCCGACACGTAGGGCACAAGATCCACGAGAAGTTCGAGAGCGAGGAATTCGTAGGTGAGCGGCAACAAATCGGCTCTGTCGGTAGTGGTGGCAGGGGGAGGCACGGCTGGTCACATCGAACCCGCACTTGCGGTCGCGGACGCGGTCAAGGCCGCTCAGCCCGACACCAGGATCACCGCACTCGGGACAGCACGTGGTCTCGAAACCACCTTGGTGCCTGCCCGCGGGTACATACTCGAGCTCATTCCGCCGGTTCCGCTTCCTCGTAAGCCCACGATGGATCTCGTCAAACTGCCGACACGCATCCTCGCCTCGGTGCGCAAGACCCGTGAGGTACTCGATTCCGTCGACGCCGACGTGATCGTCGGTTTCGGTGGTTACGTCGCGCTTCCGGCGTATCTTGCCGCACGTGGCGGTGTTCTTCGGCGCCGCCGCAAGATTCCGATCGTCATCCACGAGGCGAACGCCAGTGCCGGCATCGCGAACAAGATCGGTGCTCGCCTGGCGACGCGGGTGCTTGCTGCTGTTCCGGGTTCCGGAGTGAAGAACCGCGGCGATCAGGACGCCGAGATCGTCGGCATCCCGGTTCGCGCGTCGATCGCCAATTTCGATCGAGCGGGACTCCGCTCGCAAGCTCGCGAGTACTTCGGACTGCCTCAGGACGGTCCCGTTCTGCTCGTCTTCGGCGGATCGCAAGGCGCGAAGTCGCTCAACGACGCGGTGTCCGGAGCAGCGGAAGAACTGGCGAAGGCCGGGATCTCGGTCCTTCACGCACACGGACCCAAGAACTCCCTCGAGGTCACGCAGTACTCGGAGACGGCACCGTATGTGGCTGTACCTTATCTTTCGCGGATGGATCTCGCGTATGCCGCAGCCGACGCGACGATCTGTCGTTCGGGCGCGATGACGGTCGCCGAGGTCTCGGCGGTCGGACTACCGGCCGTTTACGTTCCGCTGCCGCACGGCAACGGTGAACAGGAACTCAACGCGAAACCCGTTGTCGCAGCTGGCGGCGCGATCATCGTCTCCGACAACGAGCTCACGCCGACGTTCGTCGCCGGCACCGTCGTCCCGATGCTGAGCGACAGCGCGCGTCTCGACAAGATGAGCAGTGGCGCTGCCAATGTCGGGCACCGCACGGCGGCAACAGAGATCGCACGGATCGTGCTCGACATCGCGGCAAAGGAAAACGCCGTCCAGGAAAATGCAAGGGGAAACCGATGACCGCGCTGCCCGCCCACCTCGAGCGAGTACACATGGTCGGAATCGGCGGTGCCGGTATGTCCGGCATCGCTCGAATTCTGCTTTCCCGCGGGGGCCTTGTCTCGGGTTCGGACGCCAAGGAGAGCCGAGGAGTCCTGGCGCTTCGTGCACGCGGGGCACAGGTCCGGATCGGCCACGACGCCGATGCTCTCGACCTGCTGCCAGGTGGACCGACCGTCGTCGTCACGACGCACGCAGCTATCCCGAAGGACAACCCGGAACTCGTCGAGGCCGCTCGCCGCGGAATCCCGGTGATTCTTCGGCCGGCTGTCCTTGCATCACTCATGCAGGGCAATCGCACGTTCCTGGTTTCGGGTACACACGGCAAGACGTCGACGACGTCGATGCTCGTGGTCGCCCTGCAGCACTGCGGTTTCGACCCCTCGTTTGCCGTTGGCGGCGAACTCAACGAGGCGGGCACGAATGCCCATCACGGCAGCGGTGACGTCTTTGTCGCCGAGGCCGACGAGAGCGACGGGTCGCTGCTTCAGTACGACCCCAACGTGATCGTCGTGACCAACATCGAGGCCGATCACCTCGACTACTTCGGCAGCGTCGAAGCGTATGTGAAGGTGTTCGACGATTTTGTCGACAAGCTACGTCCGGGTGGACTTCTGATTGCTTGCCTCGACGATCCGGGATCTGCGGATCTCGCGAAGCGAATCGTGGCCTCGGGTCGTTCGGACATCCGTGTGCTCGGTTACGGATCAGCGGATTCGCAGGAAGTAGAAGCGGGCACTGCCTTCGAACCTGTCGACGGCGTCGAGGTCGGAGTCCGACTACTGGGCTTCCATGCACACGACGTCGGGGGAGTCCTGCAGTTCCAACTGGCCGGCGAGAGCGCCGCGCGAACCGTGCGGATGGCAGTGCCGGGTCGGCACATGGCGCTCAACGCACTTGCCGCCCTGTTGGCCGCCCGTGATGCGGGCGCCGAGACCGAGGAGATCGTCGAGGGGCTCGCCGGATTCGGTGGCGTCCACCGCCGCTTCCAGTTCACTGGCCGCGAGCGTGGTGTCCGGGTGTTCGACGACTACGCCCACCATCCGACCGAAGTTCGCGCGGTTCTCGGCGCGGCCGCGGATCTGGTTCGACCGGAAGATGATTCGTCGTCGACCAATTCGGCAGCCGGACGTGTGATCGTGGTCTTCCAACCTCACCTCTATTCGCGCACAGCGGCATTTGCCGTGGAGTTCGCGCAGGCACTGGACTTGGCCGACGAGGTAGTGGTTCTCGATGTCTACGGTGCTCGCGAAGAGCCGATGCCGGGAGTCAGCGGTGCGCTTGTCGCTCAATCGGTCACCAAACCTGTTCACTATCAACCCGATCTGTCGCAGGCACCGAAGCAGGTGGCGGCGTTGGCTCACCCCGGCGACATCGTCATCACGATGGGCGCCGGTGACGTGACCATGCTCGGCAAACAGATCCTCGATGCTTTGCGTTCGGCGCCGCATCCCGCGCCGCGATGACACCCGACGCACGAAGTCGTCGCGGGCGTCGAGATCCTCAGGCCAGGCGAGCCACCAGTACGCGTCGGCGCAGTACTCGCACCGAATCGCGATACTCGACGCGGTCGACGGAGCCGGCTCCCGAACCCACGCCGACTCGTAAGTGGTTCAAGCGACCGCTGATCGTGGCACCGCTGGCAATCGTGCTGGTGGTGGGAATTGCGCTGACGGCCTGGTTGTCTCCGGTGCTCTCGGTCCGGGGCACCGAAGTTCTCGGTGCGACGACGGTCAGTGAGGAACAGATCCTTTCGCTCCTGGCAGTACCGACCGGTCAGCCGTTGATGCGGGTCGACACCGGTGCGGCAGCCGCACGTGTAGCGACGATTCCGAAGGTGGCCTCCGCCCGAGTGCAGCGGATGTATCCGTCGACCATTCGCGTCACCGTGACCGAACGGGTACCGGTTGTCTTCGTCGACTCACCCGAGGGGGCACACCTGCTGGACGAGAAGGGTGTCGACTTCGAGATGGGCGTCCCGCCGCCGGGGGTTCCGCGTCTGGTGACACCGACGCCGGGATGGAACGACGAGCCGACGCTTGCCGCGCTCGAGGTGTTGTCGGTGTTGCCGCCGGATCTGAGATTTCAGGTGGGAGAGGTTGCCGCTCGGTCGATTTCGAGTGTCACGCTGACTCTGCTCGACGGTCGCGTCGTAAACTGGGGCGGTGTCGAGCACTCGGATCGTAAGGCTGCCGTGACGCTTCCTCTGTTGACTCAACCGGGGCAGACGTACGACGTGTCCAGTCCTGATCTTCCGACGGTCCGATAGCGCACGGTGCACCCGTGCGCCGGTGCGTGGCAAATACTTCGGTGTGTCTCGGCGCGCCTAATGGCGGAACGCGACGACGGTGCATAGCGTTTCGTTTCAGATCGAATACTTGACATAACTCTAACCCTGTGGTTGAGGTTTAGAGTTTATCTCGAACACCAGCAGTAACAAATACACCAGCAGTTACAAATACAGCAGCAGTAAAAAGACAGCAGCACTGACAAACAGCGTGAAACACGACACGGAAGGCGAGAGCCGATGACGCCCCCGCACAACTACCTCGCCGTAATCAAGGTCGTCGGCATCGGCGGCGGCGGCGTGAACGCAGTCAACCGCATGATCGAACAGGGACTCAAGGGAGTCGAGTTCATCGCGGTCAACACGGACGCGCAAGCCCTTCTGATGAGTGACGCCGACGTCAAGCTCGACGTCGGTCGTGAATTGACCCGTGGCCTCGGCGCCGGTGCTGACCCTGAAGTGGGTCGCAAGGCAGCCGAAGATCACAAGGACGAGATCGAAGAGGTCATCAAGGGCGCCGACATGGTGTTCGTGACCGCAGGCGAGGGTGGTGGCACCGGAACCGGTGGTGCCCCTGTCGTGGCAAGCATCGCCCGGAAGCTGGGCGCACTCACCGTCGGCGTCGTGACTCGGCCGTTCTCCTTCGAGGGCAAGCGTCGTGGGGGACAGGCGGATACCGGAATCCAGGCGCTCCGCGAGTCCTGCGACACGCTGATCGTCATTCCCAACGATCGCCTGCTCCAGCTGGGTGACGCGGCCGTCAGCCTCATGGACGCCTTCCGCAGCGCCGACGAGGTTCTCCTCAACGGTGTCCAGGGCATCACCGACCTCATCACCACTCCGGGTCTGATCAACGTCGACTTCGCGGACGTCAAGGGTGTCATGTCCGGTGCAGGCAGTGCGTTGATGGGCATCGGATCCTCACGTGGTGAGGGACGCGCGATCAAGGCGGCGGAATCTGCGATCAATTCGCCTCTCCTCGAAGCGTCGATGGAAGGCGCCCGCGGCGTGCTCCTGTCGATCGCCGGCGGTAGCGATCTGGGTCTGTTCGAGATCAACGAGGCGGCTTCGCTGGTGCAGGAAGCCGCGCACATCGACGCCAACATCATCTTCGGAACGGTCATCGACGATTCACTCGGTGACGAGGTTCGTGTGACGGTCATCGCTGCGGGATTCGACGGAGGAGCTCCGGCTCGTCGTCCCGTGGAGTCGACCGCACAGGGACGTGGAGCTATCGGCGCCGGGCGCGCGGGTGAGGTCGGCCGGTCACCGGTGGCCGCCGAACCTGCTGGCGAGCAGCCGATTTCCGCAGCGCGCGAGACGACGGGTTCGGGTAGCTTGCCTCCGATCGGTGGCCCACGCCATGCGCCGGTCCAGGAAGACGAGGGCGACGACGACGTCGATGTGCCTGTCTTCATGCGTCGCTGACGCAGGGCTACAAACAGTTTCGAGAACAGGGTGCCCGGAATTTCTGGGTACCCTGTTCTTGACTGGATGTCCGGTCACGTCTGAGCCGGACGACAACTTTCGACGTTTGTGAGCACACTTATCTTGAGTACCGAGAAGTCGACCACCCGCACCCGCATTCGCCGCGTCGTGACCAGCCGAGCCGGTGGTGTTTCCGCGTCGCCGTACGAGTCGTTCAATCTCGGCGATCACGTCGGAGACGATCCGGCAGCCGTCGAGGCGAATCGCCGTCGTCTGGCACGCGAAATAGGCGTCGAGCCTGACCATCTCGTGTGGATGGAACAGATCCACTCGCGCAACGTCACTGTCGTGACGGAACCGACCGACGAAGTGATTCCCGTGACGGACGCTCTGGTCACCACCGTTCCCGGCCTGGCGCTCGCCACCCTCAGCGCAGACTGTGTTCCCGTTCTGCTCTCCGACGAGGAGGCCGGTGTGATCGCGGCAGTTCATGCGGGACGGATCGGTGCCCGCATCGGTATCGTCCCGCGTGTCCTCGCGGAGATGGTGCGACAGGGCGCGGACGTCTCACGTATCGGTGCCTTCCTCGGCCCGGCAGCGAGCGGACGCCAGTACGAGGTTCCCGCCGCGATGCGTGCGGACGTGGAAAAGCACTTGCCGGGCAGCGCAACTCGCACCGAGAAGGGCACGCCGGGACTCGATCTGCGTGCGGGACTGCGTAAGCAGTTGCTCGCCGCGGGTGTGTCCGGTGTTGCCGAGGACCCGCGGTGCACGATCGAGGATCGCGCGTTGTTCAGTCATCGCCGAGAATCTCTGACCGGGCGTCAAGCTGCAGTGATCTGGATGGAAGCGCCCGCAGCGCAGGAAACCGTCTAGGCAGAAATGCGCCAGACGGATATGCGGCTGACAGAAATATCGACGGCACTCGACTCGGTGCGTGCGCGGCTGGCGGCCGCCTGCCTTGCCGCCGGTCGTGAAGTTTCCGACGTAGCACTGCTGCCAGTTACCAAATTCTTTCCGGCGTCCGACGCCCGAATCCTGTACGAACTGGGTTGCCGTGGATTCGGTGAGTCTCGTGAGCAGGAAGCAGTGGAGAAGGTCGCGGACTTCGACGGCGCTGCTCAGAGCGGCGCGATCGACGGTCCGGTTCGTTGGCACATGATCGGGCAGTTGCAGCGCAACAAAGCGCGTTCGGTAGCGAAGTGGGCCTACGCAATTCACTCGGTGGACAGTGCACGACTGGCCGATGCACTCGATCGGGCGGCGCTCGGAGCTTTGTCCGACGGGGAGCGTAAAGCGCCGCTGCGGGTGCTCATCCAGGTAAGTCTCGACGGAGACCCTGCGCGTGGCGGAGTTCCCACGGGAGAGCTAACTCCTCTCGCCGAGCGGATCGAATCAGCCGAAGGTCTCGAATTTGCGGGACTGATGGCCGTCCCGCCACTTGGATCAGATCCGGACGAGCAGTTCGAAATCCTCCGCAGGGCACATCTTTTGATTCTCGAATCGCATCCTCGGGCAACCGAACTCTCGGCTGGCATGACCGGTGATCTGGAGGCCGCAGTGCGCCACGGATCAACGTGCGTGCGTGTCGGAACCGCACTGCTCGGCTCACGACCAGTAATCTCGAGGTGATCGCTCAGGTGATCGCCCAACCCGTCCACACCGCTGCGACCGGTCGCAGTCGGATTGATTCCGCCGCGCCAAGGAAGGTCGATCAATGAGCAACCTGCATAAGTTCAAGGCTTACTTCGGCATGGTTCCCCTCGATGACTACGAGGACGAATACGTGGAGGAGCCCGATCAGGCTCGCCGCGCACCCCGTCGTAGTCACGACGGCTATGCCGAGCGCGACGACCGCGAGTTCGTCGAACCTGCCTTCTCGAAGGCGAGCTACGCGCCCAGTCGTCGTGACGAAGAGGACGCGGAGTTCGATCGCTACGATTCCCGGCCCCGCGTCGACACCGTTCCCAGCCGCAGTAGCCGCCCGGCGATGGCGCCGCGTCCGGCAAGCCGTGGAAACCTCGCGGTCGACGCCCGTGCAGAGCGTCCCGAAGCGCGACGTGCGCCTGTTGTCGATGACGGCGGCCCGCTCGCCAAGATCACGACACTGCGTCCGCAGAGCTACGCAGAGGCCCGCACCATCGGTGAGCGGTTCCGCGACGGCACTCCCGTCATCATGGATCTGGTCGACATGAGCAACGCCGACGCGAAGCGTCTGGTCGATTTCGCGGCCGGCCTGGCGTTCGCATTGCGTGGTTCTTTCGACAAGGTAGCCACCAAAGTGTTTCTTCTCTCACCGGCTGACATCGACGTTTCCGCTGAGGAACGCCGTCGTATCGCGGAGACGGGTTTCTACAGCCAGAAATGATGGTCTCGACCGCAGTCCGGCCCCTGAGCAGGGGTGACGTGAGCACATTCGAACGGCGGCCCGTCTCGGCGGACGCCGCATTCGGACCCATCGCCGGCCGTTACAAGACGGACTCGATGCGGGCCGGTTCCGGAATTGCTGCGGTGTGTCTGTTTTGGACACACCGCAGAAGTCAGGCAGAGTGAGGGTGTGGACGCGCTTCTCTCTGTGATCTATCTGGTGCTGGTTGTCTTCTGGCTGTTGCTGATCGGCAGAGTGATCGTCGAGTTCGTTCGTTCGTTTGCCAGAGATTGGCGACCGACCGGATTGGTCGCAGTCATTCTCGAAACCATTTTTACGATCACCGATCCTCCGGTGAAACTGCTCCGCAGGTTGATCCCCCCGATCAACCTCGGTGGAGTTCGCTTGGATCTATCCATCATGGTCTTGCTTTTCATCGTCATCATCCTGATGTCGGTTGTTCGCTGAGCGCAGTCCGAGTGAGTGGTATGCCAGAATGGAAGCCATAACTCATCCGATGGTTCGCCACTACGTAGACTGTGTTGCAACTGAATGCTTGCTAGACCGCCAAATGACGCGTGAAGGGATCCTTCCATGCCGCAACTGACTCCAGCTGACGTGCACAACGTTGCGTTCAGCAAGCCGCCTATCGGCAAGCGTGGCTACAACGAGGACGAGGTCGACGCATTCCTCGACCTAGTCGAGCAGGCGCTGTCGCAGCTCATCGAAGAGAATGCGGACCTGCGCCAGCGCGTAGGTGAGCTGGATCAGGAGCTCGCGGCTGCCAAGAAGTCGCCGGCACCTGCTCAGCAGGCAGCACCCGTCGCAGCGCAGCCCAAGCCGGAGCCCGCTCGGGTCGTCGAACCGCCCAAGCCTGCACCCGTTGCAGCTCCGGTTCCCGCCGCCGCTGCCGTTGCAGCGCCGCAGAGTGGCGACACCCACATGCAGGCCGCGAAGGTCCTCGGACTGGCTCAGGAGATGGCGGATCGCCTCACCAACGATGCCAAGACCGAATCCGAGCAGCTGCTCGGCAGTGCTCGCACCAACTCCGAGCAGCTCATGAGCGAGGCTCGCAGCAAGGCCGACGGCATGATCGCGGATGCGCGCAACAAGTCGGAAGCAATGCTGACCGACGCTCAGACTCGCTCCGAGACCCAGCTTCGCCAGGCTCAGGAGAAGGCAGACGCTCTCAAGGCAGACGCCGAGAAGAAGCACACCGAAATCATGGCGACCATCAACCAGCAGCGTTCGGTCCTCGAGGGCCGTATCGAGCAGCTCAAGACGTTCGAACGTGAGTACCGGGTGCGCCTGAAGTCCTACCTGGAATCGCAACTCGAAGAGCTCGAACAGCGTGGCTCGGCCGTTCCGGTCGACGGTGGACAGGATTCCTACAGCCCGTCCTTCGCCAAGGGAAACAGCTGACCGAGAGCGCCTCGTCGGCTCAGCTATCGGACCGGACAAAGGTTGATACGTGCTGGTCGTGACGTTGGTTCTCGCGGGAGTTGGCTTCGCTCTCCTGATCGTTGCCCTGACCACAGGGTCGCTGATCTGGGCGTGGGCATGTATCGCGATTTGTGTAGCAGGTGCCGTCCTCCTGCTGGTCAGTGCGCTGACCAGCAGGAAGGCGGTTCCTTCGTTGGATGACCCGATATCGGGCAGCGGCGTGTCGTCGCCTTACGGTCGAGTCGAGAGTTCCTCGGATTCCTCGACCGATGATGCAGCTACTGCCAACGACGACAATCAGGGAAACCACGGCGGGTCGCCGGGTGCCCCCGACAAGTCCTAGGGCGAGTTCCGACAAGGTCCAGGACGAGTATTAGACTGTCCAACACGAATACCAGGCTGTGATCCGGCAATCACCGGGGAGCTTTCGGAAGAACGGTTGTCGACGCTTTCGTACGTGTCGAGGACCCAGTAGAACCGAACGGGTGAGCCCGTCACAGCTCGATCGAGTGGCAGCTCGAGATCCGGTGTGAAAGCACGGATCTGCGGGGTGCAAACGGGGTGGTACCGCGGTGTCGGCGCACAAGCGTCACGTCGTCCCCGTGCCGAGTCCGACTGGCACGAGGAGATCGCCATGGCGAGTAACGGGTATCCCAAAGTCGACTACGGTGTCCCCGCCGACACCGGAGTCAAGTTCCCCGAACTGGAACAGAAAGTCCTGAAACAGTGGGACGACGACGACACCTTCCGTGCGTCGGTTTCCAATCGGGACGGTAACGAAGAGTTCGTTTTCTACGACGGACCGCCATTCGCAAACGGTTTGCCGCACTACGGCCACCTGCTGACGGGGTACGTCAAGGACCTGGTGCCGCGCTTCCAGACAATGCGTGGACGCAAGGTCGAACGACGCTTCGGCTGGGATTGCCACGGCCTTCCGGCAGAGCTCGAAGCGGAGAAGCAGCTCGGCATCAAGGACAAGGCCGAGATCGAAGTCATGGGTCTGGCCAAGTTCAACGAGTACTGCAAGGCCTCGGTGCTCAAGTACACCGACGAGTGGCGTGACTACGTCACCCGCCAGGCGCGCTGGGTCGATTTCGACAACGACTACAAGACCCTGGACGTCGACTTCATGGAGTCCGTCATGTGGGCCTTCAAGGAGCTGCACGACAAGGGCCTGATCTATCAGGGCTTCCGTGTGCTGCCCTACAGCTGGTACGAGCAGACTCCGCTGTCCAATCAGGAGACTCGTCTCGACGACGCGTACAAGATGCGTCAGGATCCTGCAGTCACGGTCGACATGCCGCTGGTCGCTCCGGGTTCACCCCTCGACGGCGCAAACGCGATCATCTGGACCACGACTCCGTGGACACTGCCGTCCAACTTGGCCACTGCGGTTCATCCCGAGGTCGACTACGTCCAGGTGCTCGGCGAGGACGGAAAGCGGTACGTGCTCGCAGAAGCACGGGTAGCTCATTACGCACGTGAACTGGGGGAGGACCCCGAGGTCGTTTCCCGTCACAAGGGCGCCGAGCTGGTCGGACTGTCGTACACTCCGCCGTTCGACTTCTTCCTCGGACATCCGAATGCGCACGTCGTGCTCTCGGCGGACTACGTGACAACCGACTCCGGAACCGGAATCGTCCACCTCGCACCGGCTTTCGGTGAAGAGGATATGGACGTGGCCACGGCCAACGGTATCGAGGTCGTACAGCCGCTCGATCCGGGTGGAAAGTTCACCTCGATGGTTCCGCCGTACGAGGGCCTGATGGTGTTCGACGCCAACCCTGTCATCATCAAGGACCTCAAGGCTGCCGGAAAGCTGCTGCGGCACGAGACGATCGAGCACTCGTACCCACACAGTTGGCGCAGTGGGCAGCCGCTCATCTACATGGCGGTTCCCTCGTGGTTCGTCGCGGTCACCAAGTTCCGAGATCGCATGGTCGAGCTGAACAAGGACATCACGTGGGTGCCCGAGCACATCCGTGACGGCCAGTTCGGCAAGTGGCTCGAAGGTGCACGAGACTGGAACATCAGCCGAAACCGTTACTGGGGCAGCCCGATCCCGGTGTGGGTGTCGGACGATCCGCAGTACCCGCGTACGGACGTGTACGGATCGCTCGATCAGTTGGAGGCAGACTTCGGCGTGCGGCCGACCGATCTGCATCGCCCGATGATCGACGACCTGGTCCGCCCGAACCCCGACGACCCGACCGGGAAGTCGATGATGCGCCGGGTTCCCGAGGTGCTCGACTGCTGGTTCGAATCCGGTTCGATGCCGTACGCGCAGGTGCACTACCCATTCGAGAACCGTGAATGGTTCGAGGGCCATTTCCCGGGCGATTTCATCGTCGAGTACAACGGGCAGACTCGCGGCTGGTTCTACACGCTGCACGTGCTGGCAACCGCACTCTTCGATCGTCCGGCGTTCAAAACCGTTGCTGCGCACGGCATCGTGCTGGGCGACGACGGACTGAAGATGAGCAAGTCCAAGGGCAACTACCCGGACGTGAAGGAGGTGTTCAACCGCGACGGCAGCGATGCCATGCGATGGTTCCTGATGTCTTCGCCGATCTTGCGCGGCGGAAACCTCATCGTGACCGAGCAGGGCATCCGCGAAGGCGTACGTCAGGCGTTGCTCCCGCTGTGGAACGCCTGGAGCTTCTTGCAGTTGTACGCGCCGGAATCCGGTGTGTGGCGTACCGATTCGGAGAACATCCTCGATCAGTACATCCTGGCCAAGCTCGCTACCACCCGCGACGTGATCACCGAGGCCCTCGAGGTCAACGACATCGCCGGCGCGTGCGACGAGCTTCGGTTGTTCTGTGATGCGCTCACCAACTGGTATGTGCGACGGTCTCGTTCGCGGTTCTGGGACGAGGATCGCGACGCGATAGACACCCTGCACACCGTGCTCGAGGTCGTGACGCGTCTCGCTGCGCCGCTGTTGCCGCTGGTGTCCGAGGTGATCTGGCGCGGGTTGACCGGGGAGCGCTCGGTTCACCTGGCTGATTGGCCCGAGGCGTCGGAGCTCCCCGCGAACCCCGAGCTGGTAGCGGCGATGGACGACGTCCGGACCGTGTGCTCCACGGTGCTGAGCCTGCGCAAGGCGCAGAATCTGCGTGTTCGTCTTCCGCTGCCCGAGGTCACGGTTGCGGCGCCGGATGCCGAGCGTCTGCGTCCGTTCCTCGGACTGATTGCCGACGAGGTCAACGTCAAGAAGGTCGATCTGACCGATGACGTCGACGTGCACGGGCGCTTCGAGATCGCGGTCAACGCGCGTGCTGCAGGACCGCGTCTGGGCAAATCCGTTCAGACTGTCATCAAGGCGGTCAAGGCGGGCGACTGGACCGAGAACGCGGACGGCGTCGTGGTTGCGGCGGGCATCGAACTGCTGCCCGAGGAGTACACGCAGAAACTGGTTGCAGCCGAGCCTGATTCGACGGCTGCATTGCCAGACGGTGCGGGACTCGTCGTACTCGATTCCGTCGTGACGGAGGAACTCGAAGCCGAGGGCTGGGCGAAGGACCGTATCCGTCAGTTGCAGGATGCGCGTCGTGCCGCCGGTTTGGACGTCTCGGACCGGATCAACGTCGTACTCGAGGTTCCGCAGGACTGCAAGGAGTGGGCGGAGCGTCATCGCGAATTGATCGCCGGTGAGGTTCTGGCCACCTCGTTCTCGGTGGGTGAAGCGGGAGACGACGCCGTCGATCTCGGTGACGGTATCCGCGCCGCGATCACGAAGGTCTAATACCGCCGTAACTACTCCGGCTCCCCGATGAATGTCTGTATGTCGGGGTGCCGGAGTAGTTTGCTCTCATGAGTACGAGCAAGGAAACCGTGGCGCGCATTCTCGAGCAGTTGGAACCGCTCGACGTGCGGGCAAGGGCGATGTTCGGCGAGTACGGATTGTATTGCGACGAGAAGATCGTGGGCTTGATCTGCGGAGACGTTCTGTTCGTCAAACCCACCGAGGTCAGTACGGAGTTCGGATCAGAGGCCGATCTGGCTCCGCCGTACCCGGGAGCGAAGGATTACTACCGGGTGACGGAGGAACGGCTGCAGGACCTCGATCACCTGCACGCCTTCATTCAACGGACTGCCGACGTACTACCCCTGCCGAAGAAGAAGTCGCCCAAGAAGAAGGCGCGGACGTAAATTCTGCACCTACTTTTGAGAGAACCGTAACTCCCGATGAATCAAGGTGATCCCACACGAAGTCGCAGGTGGGTGCTGCATCTCGACATGGATGCGTTTTTCGCCTCTGCCGAGCAGTTGACCCGTCCCACGCTGCGAGGTCGCCCGGTGCTGGTCGGCGGCTTGGGTGGGCGCGGAGTGGTGGCCGGGGCAAGTTACGAAGCGAGAGTTTTCGGTGCGCGTTCGGCAATGCCGATGCACCAAGCACGCCGGATGGTCGGTGGCGGAGCGGTGGTATTGCCACCGCGGATGTCGTTGTATTCGGTTCTGAGTAAACGCACCTTCGACGCGTTGCGCCTTCGTATGCCGATCCTCGAGCAATTGTCGGTGGACGAGGCCTTCGGCGAACCGGTGGAGTTGGCCGGAGTCGGGGCCGACGAGGTCCGCGCGTTTTGCGAGGACCTGCGGGCGTTGATCAAGGCCGAGACCGGGTTGGTCGCCTCGATCGGTGCCGGCGCAGGTAAGCAGGTCGCCAAGATCGCGTCGGGACTGGCAAAGCCCGACGGCGTCGCAGTGATTCCTCCCGGGATGCAGCACGAGTTGCTCGATCCTCTTCCGGTGCGAAAGCTGTGGGGGATCGGTCCTGTTGCCGAGGAAAAGCTCAAGCGTCTCGGCATCGAAACCATCGGAGGGTTTGCCCGCACTCCCATAGCCGAGGTGGCGTCGATACTCGGAACCACTGTCGGACCGGGGTTGCATCGGCTCGCGCAGGGGATCGACGATCGGCCGGTCGCCGAGCGTGCCGAATCCAAGCAGATCAGCGCGGAATCCACGTTCGCCGCAGACATCGTCACGATGGCACAATTGCGCGCGGCCGTCGAAAGTAGTGGTCGTGCAGCATTTTCCAGGCTGGAGAAGGACGGAAGAGCTGCTCGCACCGTCGTACTGAAGCTCAAGAAGTCCGATATGAGTATCTTGACTCGATCCGTGACGCTGCCGTTTGCCACGATCGACCGCCAAATCCTTGTCGCGACCGCGCAGAAACAGGTCATCGATCCACAGGAATTGGGGCCGATTCGCCTGGTCGGTGTGGGATTCGCCGGTTTGTCCACCGTTCGGCAAGGATCACTTTTTCCCGAGTTGGATCAGGACGTTCCCGGCTATCCGGTCGAGACTCTCACGGGCGCCCTCGATGAGGCCGAACTCGACGTTCCGGTGGCCGCACGCGTCCCTCAGCGCTACTGGCACCCTGGTTTGGACGTGAAGCATCCAGAATACGGACACGGTTGGGTGCAGGGTGCCGGGCACGGAGTGGTGACAGTTCGCTTCGAAACCCGTTCCAGCGGAACGGGAATAGCCAAAACCTTCGCCGAATCGGATGAGGTGCTCGAGGTGGCAGATGCGGTCGACAGCCTTCTCTGAGGATGTCCTTAGACTTTTTCCGCTTACCGTTGGGTAATGTTGTCGACGATCCTCGAGCAAGCACGATGTTCGACTGACGCTCGAATGTGAACACCCGAATGGATAGGACTGAGAAGTTGAAGCTTCAGAAGATGACCGTTGCAGCAGTGGCGATCGCAGCAGCCCTCACGATGACCGCTTGTAGCTCGGGTGAAAAGGAAGCATCACCCACCACAACGTCGAAGACGACCACCACCACGGCGGCTCCGACCACCGTTGAACTGCCGACGTCCGCTGAGCTCAACGCCAAGGTCGCCCAGGCGCTCGACGAGTCCGTTCCGGGTGCCGAGAAGGTCGACCTCGTCCAGGGAGCCGAGGAGGATCCGGAGCTGATCAACCAGGTCGCCGCTGCTGCCAAGGCTGCCGGCGCGCAGGTCGAGATCCTCGACCCGGTCACCGACACGGGTAGCGAGACGGCTGCAGCTTCGCTGAACATCGTCGTCAACGGCCAGCCGCTGCAGCAGGGTCTGCAGGCTTCGTTCGTCTACGAGGACGGCGTCTGGAAGCTCTCGAAGACCACCGCTTGCCAGATCGTCGGCGTTGCAGGTCTGACCTCGCCTGCTTGCGCTGCTTGATCTCTGCGCAACACCTGAAACACCAGAGCGGCCGTCGACTCCCGAAAGGGAGTCGGCGGCCGCTCTTCATGCAGTGAGCGTCGTCAGTGATGGAATCCCTCGGTGACGCGTGGCCGCGGCATCGGGCTGTCGAGTTCGTCGAGGAACGCGGTTTCCTCTTCGATGATGCGCAGCAGATTGGCTGCCAGGTCCATGCTCAGTCCGTTACGAACCACGATGCGCTGCACTGTCAGATCCGAGAGATCGTCCGGCATGGGATAGGCCGGCACCAACCAGCCCTTGCCTCGCAGTCGGTCCGACAGGTCGTACAGCGTCCAGTTGGACGTGTGGCCCTCGGCGAGGCGCCACGCGAAGACCGGGATGTCGGAACCGTCGTTCCACAATTCGAAGGCGTCGAGCTTCCCGATTCCTTCGGCGAGGAATTTCGCCACGTCCTGTGAGGACTGCTGGATCGCGCGATAGCCGTCGTGGCCGAGACGCAGGAACAAGTAGAACTGCAGGATCACCTGAGCGCCGGGCCGCGAGAAGTTCAGCGCGAAGGTCGGCATACTGCCGCCGAGGTAGCTCACCTTGAACACGAGGTCGTCGGGAAGTAGATCCTGCGATCGCCAGACCACCCAGCCGAGGCCGGGGTAGACGAGTCCGTACTTGTGCGCCGACGTGTTGATGGAGTGCACGCGCGGGAGCCGGAAATCCCATTCGAGTTCCGGCTGTAGGAACGGGGCGATCATTGCGCCGGAAGCGCCGTCGACGTGGATGGGAACGTCGAGTCCCGTCTTTTCCTGGATCGCGTCGAGTGCCTTCGAGATTTCCAGGACCGGCTCGTACATCCCGGTGTACGTGACACCCATGATCGCGATTACGCCGATCGTGTTCTCGTCGACGTACTTGTCCAGATCGTGACCGTCGAGGGTCCGGTGTTCCTCGCTGATCGGCACGTAGCGCGCCTCGACGTCCCAGTAGTTGCAGAATTTCTCCCAGCACACCTGGACGGCGGAACTCATGATGAGATTTGGTTTTTCGGTCGACTTGCCCGCGGCTTTTCGTGCGTGCTGCCAGCGTCGTTTCATCGCCAGGCCACCGAGCATGCACGCCTCGGACGAACCGATCGTCGAGGTACCGATTGCGTCCTTGGGGGAGGGCGAGTGCCAGAGGTCGGCAAGGATGCGCCAGCAATAGGTTTCGATCGCGGCGGTCTGTGGATACTCGTCCTTGTCGATCATGTTCTTGTCGAACGACTCGGCATACAGTTTGGTGGCGTGATCGTCCATCCACGTGCTGACGAACGTCGCGAGATTGAGCCGCGCATTGCCGTCGAGCATCGTTTCGTCGTGGACGATCTGATACGCGGTCTCGGGAAGCATGCCGTCGGGTTCGAGTGTGTACTTCGATGCAACCGAATCCTCGCCGGGCCTCGAGAAGATCGGATTGACGGCTACGTAATCGGTGTGATCTGACCTTCTGGGTTCCGGCATGAACTCTGGCTCCTCACATCAGTGTGTCGCGTTGGTCTGTTTCGTACCTACTCTCACCGTTCAGTGTGGACGGGCAGTTGTCAAAGGGTCTGTGGTCCCGAATCATTCGCGTAAGGCCGAGACGGGACTAATCCGCTCGTTGTCAGGGCGTTTGTGCGCGCAGGCGATCGGCGGCGGCCGATGCCATCGAGTGCAGCACGTCGGGGGCGATCGGACTCGGCGCAGTTGCGGACACCTGGGTCAACGTGGTCCCGACTGCGGCCACGATCGCATCGGCGACCAAGGTGAAACCGCCACTCTCCGTGATGATTCGGAAAGCGAAAGACGCGTCGCCGACGTTCGGGTCCGACGCTCCGCCGACGCGATAGGTGATTGTCGTTCCGTCGGCATCGGTTCCCGAATATTCCGCGCACCCGGCCAGCGTGGTCTGAAGTTTCTCGAAAGCTGCTGCTGCCGCGGTGCCGTCGGCGTACGAAGCAGAGTCCTGATCGATGCTCGTGAAATCGGGGCCGGTGAACATGTCGGAGAGGTCGGCGACGGATCCGGCGGCCTGGGTGGCTATCGGTGCCAGAACCTGAGCGCAGACGGCGGGGTCGGTGCTCGACTTGTCCGCCTCCGAACTCTCCGGCGCCGGTGCGAGGCCGAGGTCGTCGACCGGGTCGGGAACTATGTCGAAGTCCGCAGGTAGTTCGGAGAGGGTGAGCGCGGCTCGCTGCAGCGCATCACGGTCGAGCGGTGCCCCGCTCAGCGGTGCGGCCGGAGCAGCTGTGAACGGCGCCAAGCCGACCTGTGGGGCGGAAACCTGCGTAGTTGTGTCAGCACTAGGAGAGTCGTCCGAGCCGCAACCGGTGACGACGAACAGTGCCGCCGTTGCTGTCAGGCCCAGTGCGAGCGACCGGCGTGTCACGATTCCCACCGAATGCTGTTGGAGATGGTCTGCCGGATCACCGAGGAGCTGTCCGGATCGCCGTACGCCTGGTCGCCGCCGACGGTCATCTGTCCGTCGATCGGCAAGGGGAGTGAGAGGTCGACGGTGAGGTTTCCGGAGCCGGCCATGACGTACTGATCGATGTTCAGCGTTCCGGCGTCACCGGCCAGGTTCCAGACCGGGCTCTGCGGCGTCTGCGATACGTCCACCGCGAGCGAAAGCCGATTGCCCTCCCGCGCGGTGAGCGTGACGGTGGTTGTCTGATCGAGCAGGATTTCACTGCTGACTTGTTGTCGAACCACCCAACGTGCGCCGACACCGACCGGAGCGTCGGGGAGTGCAACGGTCCGGTAGACCGCTTGGCCGAGCGCCTGTTCGATTGCAGCGCGGGCAGCATTGGCCGAGTTGGCGGACGGCTTCAACCGTAGGGCGGTGATGGCGCCCGAATCCGTGACCGACAATCCGGCCGCAGATCCGTCGGCCCCGCTCAGCGCTGCCTGCAGCGTTGCATCCGGCGAGGTCATCGACGACAGCGTCAGATCCACGACAGCGGTGGGATCGTCAGCGGTCACGTTTGCCGAGAGCGGGATCGTGATCTCCGGCGAAGAGAAATCTTGTGCCGGCTGTTGATCGATCTGCTGACTCACGACCGCCTGGGTGACGAGCGTCGCCGTCTGCGTGGTGCCGACAGGCAAGTTCATGCGCAATACCTCGCGCGGTTCGCTTCCCGCATCGAGTACCTCGACGGTGGCGGCGGTCACCGGAACAGTGACTTCGCTCGGCGACGAGGTAGGTGTGGTGGGAGGTTGATCCGAGTCGCCGCAAGCGGTGAGAACGGTGGTGAGAGCGAGGGCAGCGAGGGCGAACGGAACTCGTCGGCCGGTCGTGGACAGCAGTGGCACGCGCTCCAGGCTAGCCGCAGTTGCAGAGTGCGTGACCCGGTGCGGTGAACATGAGGGATGATGGTTGCGTGAGTACAGACCACCCAGACCGAGATGTCAACGCGGAGGATCAGCCGATTACCGAAATCTCGAAGGCCGACGAGCCCGAAACCGTGAAACCGGAAGCCGTGAAATCGGAAGACGGTGACCTGGCGGTTGCGCCGGTCGCAAAGCCCCGCCGGCTGACCATGCTCATTGCCATCGCCGCCGTCATCCTGCTCTCGGACATTCTCACGAAGGTGTGGGCCGTCGCCGCGGTCAAGCCGGGGCAGCCGATCGAAATCATCGGTGACGTGGTCACATTCACGATGGTGCGCAATCCCGGTGCAGCGTTCTCGATGGCGACGTCGATGACGTGGATCCTCACCCTCGTCGCCATCGGTGTCGTCATCGGTGTGATCAAGATCGGTCGCACGCTCCGATCACCGTGGTGGGCGCTCGGTCTCGGCCTCGTTCTCGGCGGCGCGCTGGGTAACCTCGTCGACCGATTCTTCCGCTCTCCCGGAATCATGCGCGGACATGTGGTGGACTTCGTTTCCGTCGGTTGGTGGCCCGTGTTCAACATCGCGGATTCCGCGATCGTCTGTGGCGCGATCCTGCTCGTCGTACTGACTCTTTTCGGCTTCGAACCCAACGGTGAACGCCTGCGTGATCACAAGGCGGACGACAAGAAGCTCACCGAATCGAAGGCCGCAGCCGAGGGAGAAACCAAGTGAGGGAATCCCGTTCGATGCCCGTGCCCGACGGCCTCGACGCCATGCGGGTCGATGCCGGCCTCGCGCGCCTGCTCGGACTCTCGCGCACCGTGGTCGCGACACTCGCGGAAGAAGGCTCGGTACTCGTCGACGGTGTGGCCGTCGGCAAGTCCGATCGTCTGACCGCAGGATCGTGGCTCGAGGTTGTCCTGCCCGAACCGCCGCGGCCCCTGACCATCGAGGCGACACCGGTCGAGGGGATGGAGATCCTCTACGCCGACGACGACGTCGTTGCAGTCGACAAGCCCGTCGGAGTTGCCGCGCACGCCAGCGTCGGGTGGACGGGACCGACCGTCATCGGCGGACTTGCCGCGGCCGGTTTCCGTATCTCGACGTCCGGTGCCCACGAGCGTCAGGGCATCGTCCACCGTCTGGACGTCGGAACGTCGGGTGTCATGGTGGTTGCCACCTCCGAGCGCGCATACACGTTGCTCAAGCGCGCTTTCAAGCAGCGGACCATCGACAAGCGCTACCACGCTCTCGTGCAGGGACACCCCGACCCGAGCAGCGGAACCATCGACGCCCCCATCGGACGCCACCACGGGAACGACTGGCGGTTCACGGTCACGGCCGATGGCAAGCCCAGCGTCACGCACTACGACACCATCGAGGCGTTCCAGGCAGCGAGTCTGCTGGACGTGCACCTCGAAACCGGTCGCACGCACCAGATCCGTGTCCACTTCTCGGCGTTGCGCCATCCGTGCTGCGGCGACCTGACCTACGGCGCGGACCCCCGACTTGCCGAGAGGCTCGGTCTCGAACGCCAGTGGCTGCACGCAGTCTCGCTCGGCTTCGCCCACCCGGCGGACGGTCGCTGGGTCGAGATCAAGAGCAAGTACCCGAAGGACCTCGAACACGCACTCGAAGTTCTCCGGTCCTCATGACACCGCGCGGGCTTACCCCCGCGCTGGCCGTCGTCGCGGTGGTGGTCGGTGTGGCGGCGGTGGTGGGCGTGGGGTTCGCGAATCCCGTGCTGACCCCGCCGATCACGACGGACACTCTCGGTCCGGACAGTGGGGAAGCTGTGCCGGACTGCCTCGACCGAGCGCGAGATTCTGTCGCGTCGGTCGATGGGCCGGTGTGGGCGTTGGTCTCGTTCACGAAGGCACTCACCGTCGACGAGGTCATCACGTCGACCAGCAGTGTTCAGGTGCCGGGCGCTGAGGTCTCGGGCGTTCGCGTGTCCAGGGTCATGTTCCGAGTTCCGATCGAGCGCGTCCAGACGCCGCTCATGTCCGTGCCCGTTCCCGACAACGACGAAGCAGTGCGCAGATCGCCCGGTGTTGCAGCCACGCGACTGATCTCGCTCGGCGGCGACACCGATCGTCAGCAACAGGTGGCGCTCGCGTCGGCGAAGCAATTGTCCGCCGGGTGCGCCTGTGCGGTGGGCGTGCTGGTGCGAGCTACTCCCGAAGGACTCGAAGCGATCGAACATGACTCGAACGTCCGTGCAGTGGAAGCGTTGCCGTCCGACGCCTCGCCGTGGTTGGCGGCCGTCCGTCCCTTGCTGCCGGAGTACGTGGACGTCGTTGCTCCCGGCCCCGACGACGGCCCGGTCCCGTGAACTCCGGTTCCGTGAACTCCGGTTCTGTGAACAAGGACGGACGCGCTAGGTCCGGTTCGTCCTCGGGGATCCTCTACGGTGTGGCGGCGTTCCTGTTGTGGGGAACGTTCCCGGCATTCTTCGGACTACTCGACTTCGCCGATCCGGTCGAGATCCTTGCGCACCGAGTGGTGTGGACCCTTCTGTTGATGCTGATCGTGTTGGCCTTTGCCGGCCGCCTCCGATCGCTTTGCGGAATCAGCGCACGCACCTGGCTGCTGGTGACCGCGGCATCAGCGGCGATCGCGGTGAACTGGGGAACGTACATCTATGCCGTGGTGTCAGGCCGCGTCGTGGAGGCGGCCCTCGGGTACTTCATCAACCCGCTGGTCACTGTTCTGCTCGGCGTCGTGATCTTCCGCGAACGATTGCGCCGCGCTCAGATCGCCGCCCTTGTTCTCGCTGCAACGGCAGTTGTCGTGATCACGGTCGACTTCGGTAAACCGCCGATCGTCGCATTGGTGCTCGCCGGTTCGTTTGCCACCTACGGGCTGGTCAAGAAGGTGGTTCCGCTCGATCCCCGAACCAGTTTGACTGCCGAGGGAGTCGTCGCCGCACCCTTCGCGGTCGGCTACCTCGTGTTTCTCGGCCTGACCGGGGCCGGTGCCTTCATCAGCAGCGGCGCCGGACACAGCCTGTTGCTGCTTGCCGCCGGCCCGGTCACCGCACTGCCACTGCTCCTGTTCGGCGTTGCCGCTCAGCGAGTTCCCTTGGCGACGATGGGCATGCTGCAGTACCTCACCCCGGCGCTGCAGATGGCGTGGGGTGTGGCCGTCATGCACGAGGACATGCCGGCCTCACGCTGGATCGGCTTCGTACTGATCTGGGCTGCGCTGGTGATCTTCACGACAGATACCTTCGTCGCCAGTCGACGTTCGCGGCGTTCGATGAGGTCGAGCGCCGAACCCGAGGTTCCGGTCACGTGATCGGAGGCGGCACACTGCGACTCCACGATGGCGGTCGCCGAACGTGTCGGCAACGCGGCATACACTCGATCTCGCTCCCAGACCTTCAGAGAGGCGCACGTGGCTGACTCGTTCGTACATCTTCACAATCACACCGAGTACTCGATGCTCGACGGTGCGGCCAAGGTCGGCGCCATGTTCGAGGAGGCCGCTCGTCTCGAAATGACCGCTGTCGGCATGACCGACCACGGAAACATGTACGGCGCCAGCCAGTTCTACAACGAGGCCAAGAGTGCCGGCATCAAGCCGATCATCGGCATCGAGGCGTACATCGCACCCGAATCCCGCTTCAACACAAAGCGAGTTCTCTGGGGAGATCGCAGCCAGAAGTCCGACGACGTCTCCGGTAGCGGTGCGTACACGCACATGACGATGGTGGCCGAGAACGCCACGGGGCTCCGAAACCTCTTCAAGCTGTCTTCTCTCGCGTCAATCGAGGGACAGCTCGGCAAGTGGCCTCGCATGGACGAGGAACTCATCGCGGCGCACGCCGAGGGCATCATCGCCACCACGGGCTGCCCTTCGGGTGAGATCCAGACGCGCCTTCGTCTCGGCCACGACCGCGAGGCTCTCGAAGCTGCCGCGAAGTGGCAGGAGATCTGGGGACCGGACAACTTCTTCCTCGAACTGATGGATCACGGTCTCTCGATCGAGCGCCGTGTGCGCGAGGGTCTGCTCGACATCGGCAAGCAACTCGGTATCCCGCCGCTTGCCACCAACGACTGCCACTACGTCACCAAGGACGCCGCCGAGAACCACGAGGCGCTGCTCTGTATCCAGACCGGCAAGACGCTGTCCGACCCCACTCGCTTCAAGTTCGACGGCGACGGCTACTACCTCAAGTCCGCTGCCGAGATGCGCGCCATCTGGGACAGCGAAGTACCGGGGGCGTGCGACAACACCGTGGCCATCGGCGAGCGTGTGCAGTCGTACGAGGACGTGTGGGCGTTCCACGACCGCATGCCGATCTTCCCGGTCCCGGAGGGTCACACGCAGCAGACCTTCCTGCGCGCCGAGGTGATGCGCGGACTCGATCGCCGCTTCCCGAGCGGACCTCCGCAGGAGTACCTCGCCCGCGCCGACTACGAGATCGGCGTCATCAACGAAATGGGCTTCCCGGCCTACTTCCTGGTGGTCGGCGACCTGATCAACCACGCCAAGGACGTCGGAATCCGCGTCGGGCCCGGCCGTGGATCGGCTGCCGGTTCGTTGGTGGCCTACGCGATGGGGATCACCAACATCGACCCCATCCCGTACGGGTTGCTGTTCGAGCGATTCCTCAACCCCGAGCGTGTGTCCATGCCCGATATCGATATCGACTTCGATGATCGCCGTCGCGGCGAGATGGTTCGCTACGCGACGGACAAGTGGGGCAACGACAAGGTCGCCCAGGTCATCACCTTCGGCACCATCAAGACCAAGGCTGCCATCAAGGACTCGGCTCGCGTCCAGTTCGGTAAGCCGGGCTTTGCCATCGCCGATCAGATCACCAAGGCGCTCCCGCCGCCCATCATGGCCAAGGACATCTCGGTTTCCGGTATCACCGATCCGAAGCACGAGCGGTACAAGGAGGCAGTCGAGGTTCGAGCGCTCATCGACTCCAGCCCGGACGTCGCGAAGATCTACAAGACCGCGGTGGGTCTGGAAGGGCTGATCCGCAACGCCGGTGTGCACGCCTGCGCGGTCATCATGTCGTCCGAACCGCTCACCGACGCAATCCCGGTCTGGAAGCGCGCCCAGGACGGCGCCATCATCACCGGGTGGGACTACCCCTCGTGTGAAGCCATCGGTCTGCTCAAGATGGACTTCCTCGGTCTGCGAAACCTCACGGTTATCGGCGACACGCTCGAGAACATCAAAGCCAACCGCGGCATCGATCTGGACCTCGACACTTTGCCGATGGACGATGCGGCAACATACGAACTGCTCGCCCGCGGCGACACTCTCGGTGTGTTCCAGCTCGACGGCGGCGGTATGCGCGAGTTGCTGAAACTGATGCAGCCCACCGGATTCGGCGACATCGTCGCCGCATTGGCGCTGTATCGACCGGGGCCGATGGGTGTGGACGCCCACATCTCGTACGCCAAGCGCAAGAACGCCTTGGAAGACGTCAAGCCGATTCACCCCGAGTTGGAGGAGCCGCTCGCGGAGATCCTCTCGGAAACGTACGGCCTGATCATCTACCAGGAGCAGATCATGCAACTGGCGCAGAAGGTGGCCGGTTACACCCTGGGTCAGGCCGACTTGCTGCGTCGCGCCATGGGTAAGAAGAAGCTGTCCGAGCTGGAAAAGGCCTACGCCGGCTTCCGGCAGGGCATGTTGGACAACAACTTCAGCGAAGCGGCCATCAAGGCGCTGTGGGACACGGTCCTTCCCTTCGCCGGGTACGCGTTCAACAAGTCGCACTCCGCCGGCTACGGACTCGTGTCGTACTGGACTGCGTACCTCAAGGCGAACTACCCGGCCGAGTACATGGCAGGTCTGCTGACCTCCGTCGGTGACGACAAGGACAAGTCCGCGATCTATCTCGCCGACTGCCGCAAGTTGGGCATCACCGTTCTCCCGCCGGACGTCAACGAGTCACGCGTCGACTTCGCGACCGTCGGCGACGACATCCGTTTCGGTATGGGGTCGGTGCGCAACGTCGGCGCCAACGTCGTTGCCTCGATCATCAAGGCGCGCACGGAGAAATCGAAGTTCACCGATTTCTCCGACTATCTCGGCAAGATCGACGCGATGGCTTGCAACAAGAAGGTCACCGAATCTCTCATCAAGGCCGGTGCTTTCGACTCGTTGGGTCACCCGCGCAAGGGCCTGATGTTGGTCCATGCCGACGCCATCGATTCCGTGATGAGCACCAAGAAGGCAGAGGCGATCGGACAGTTCGACCTCTTCGGCGGTGCCGAGGCGGACGAGTCGATCACCTCGGTGTTCGACGTCAAGATTCCCGAGGAGGAGTGGGACTCCAAGCATCGCCTGGCACTCGAACGAGAGATGCTGGGGCTGTATGTTTCCGGTCACCCGCTCAACGGCGTCGAGCACATTCTTCGCCAGCAGTCCGACACGTCCATCGCTGCGATACTCGAAGGCGGCGTTCAGGACGGTGCCCAGGTAACTCTCGGCGGAATCATTGCCTCGGTGGACCGTCGGGTCAACAAGAACGGTCTGACCTGGTGCATCGTGCAGCTCGAAGACCTCGTGGGTGGAATCGAGGTGCTGTTCTTCCCGCAGGCCTACGCCGTGTACGGGATGGACATCGCCGAGGATGCCATCGTGTTGGTCAAGGCTCGCGTTTCGATCCGAGACGATCGGATGTCGCTGATCGGCAACGACCTTGCGGTGCCTGATATTTCGGCGATCGGGGTCGCACGCCCCCTGTCGGTCTCACTGCCCCTTCGGCAATGCACCAAGGACAAGCTCAGTGCTCTCAAGCAGGTGCTGACGAGGCACCCCGGAACGTCCGACGTCCATGTCCGGCTGATCGGCGGAACCGAGATCAGCTTGTGGAAGGTCGACGACGTCCTTCGGGTCGAACCGTCCTCGGCGCTGATGGGCGACCTGAAGGCATTGCTCGGGCCGAGCTGTCTGACGGTCTGACCGCCGATCGAGCGGATCTGAACCGAACGAGGGGACCTTGCTGCATCAGCAGCAAGGTCCCTTCGTGGTTCGCGGGAGATCGGGGAGTGGGGTGATCAGGTGGTGCGTGAGTAGTACACGCGACGCGCCCACCAGGTGACCACGGCTGCTGTTGCGGCAGTCAGTACGGCTACCTGCATCGACTGGGTGACAGCTCCGGCGACCACGAACAGCACAAAACCGACCGCGAGAGCTTCGATCTTGTACAGCGGCCACCGAGTCCCGGCCAGATCGACGAAATGGTCGGACGAGGGGCGTGATTCGCGAGTGGAGATATCTGCGGTAGTCATCTCGTCCCTTTCTCGGTGCAGTCTGTTCTCGCTGCGGCCTGGTTAGCGATACGGCTATTCGAAGCTGTGGTTTCAGAGTAACCAGAGATGAGAGTTCGGGCAAGCGAACTTTATTGATCGGCAGCTCACTTAATCGATCAACCAGGGGAGTGTGCCGACGACGGACCTGGTCGGTGTGGTTCGGTGGCCAAGGTGCTCGAGTGGGTGTTCACTGGTACACATGCCAATCACAGGTGAGTACGAACCCAGTCCAGCGTCGTGGGCCGCCGATCAGGTCGCACGCATCGAGAACTCCGGTGGCACCGAGGGAAACGACATGAACGGCATGCCCGTCGTCGTTCTCACGACCGTCGGGGCAAAGTCCGGCAAGGTCAGGAAGACGCCGCTGATGCGCGTCGAGCACGACGGCTCGTATGCCGTTGTGGCTTCGCTTGGTGGCGCTCCGAAGAATCCGGTTTGGTACTACAACGTCAAAGCCGATCCGCACGTCACGCTGCGTGACGCGACGCAGGTCTTCGACCTGGTTGCTCGTGAAGTCACCGGAGACGAGAAGGCGATCTGGTGGGAGCGCGCTGTCGCTGCGTACCCCGACTACGCCGATTATCAGACGAAGACCGATCGTGAGATCCCGGTGTTCGTGCTCGAACCCAAGTAACGCACTGCAGTCCTCACGAAACGGCAGTCCACAAGAAGCACTGCATAAACCACAAGCAAATCGTCACTCGCGGGGGTCGGCGATCCCGACTCCCGTGAGTGTGTCATGGAGGTCTGATGAGTCCGAAAACCGTTGCAGATCAATTGGTTCAGCAGCTCGTTGACGCGGGTGTCAGTCGGATCTACGGAATTGTCGGTGACAGTCTCAATCCCATCGTCGATGCGGTACGTCGCACCGGTGGTTCCGAAAAGGGCGGAATCGACTGGATACACGTCCGTCATGAGGAAGCAGCTGCGTTTGCGGCCGCAGCGGATGCCCAGATCACCGGAAAACTCGCGGTGTGTGCCGGATCCTGCGGTCCCGGAAACCTTCACCTGATCAACGGCCTGTACGACGCTCATCGTTCGGGCGCCCCGGTCCTCGCGATCGCCTCACACATCCCCAGTGCCCAGATCGGAATGGGCTACTTTCAGGAAACGCATCCCGAGCGGATCTTCATCGAATGTTCGAGTTACACCGAACTCGTCAGCACGGCAGTCCAATCACCTCGCGTGGTGCAGTCGGCGATTCAGCATTCGGTGGCTCGAAACGGCGTCTCGGTGATCGTGCTTCCCGGGGACATCGCCGATTGTCCGGCAGAAGGCACCCCGCCGACGCTCGTCGAAACCCGAAGGCCGACAGTCGTTCCGGATGCCGGTGACGTGTTGGCGTTGGCAGATGTGATCAACGGTTCGCGTAAGGTTGCGATCTTCGCCGGCGCAGGCGTGCGAGACGCACGCGCCGAGGTGTTGGCGCTGGCCGAAACCGTCGGGGCTCCCATCGGGCATTCGCTGCGCGGCAAGGAATGGATCCAGTACGACAACCCGTACGACGTCGGGATGACCGGATTGCTCGGTTACGGTGCGGCGCACGACGGTATCCACGGCGCCGATCTTCTGCTCCTCATCGGAACGGACTTTCCTTACGACCAGTTCTTGCCCGATGACGTTCGTACCGCTCAGATCGACATCGCGGCCGAGCGGTTGGGGCGTCGAACCAGCCTGGACCTGGCGGTGCACGGTGACGTCGCGAGCACCTTGAGCGCACTGATTCCGCAACTCGATCGAAAGACCGACCGCGGGTTCCTGGAGGATACGCTCGCAAAGCACAACACTCTGATGACCAAAGTGGTTGGTGCGTACACGGATCCGGTCAAGCAGCGCACACCCATTCATCCCGAGTATGCGGCCTCGATCCTCGACGATCTGGCGGCCGACGACGCGATCTTCACCGCCGACACCGGGATGTGCAACGTGTGGACGGCGCGCTATCTCAATCCGAACGGATCGAGACGCTTCATCTCCTCGGCGCTGCACGGATCCATGTCCAATGCGCTCCCACATGCGATGGGTGCGGCATGGTCGAGTCCGGGGCGTCAGGTCATCTCGGTGTCGGGCGACGGTGGATTGTCGATGCTGCTCGGTGAGTTGGTCACCGTCGCGATGTACAAGTTGCCGGTCAAGATCGTGGTGTTCAACAACTCGACGCTCGGAATGGTCAAGCTCGAGATGCTGGTCGACGGCCTTCCGGATTTCGGGGTCGACGTGCCCGCGGTCGACTACGCGGCGGTTGCTGCTGCGCTCGGTATCTTCTCGCGCCGAATCGAGAATCCCGCGGACATCGAAGCGGGCCTACGCGCCGCGCTCGATCACGACGGTCCGGCCTTGGTTGATCTGGTGACCGATCCGCTGGCATTGTCGTTGCCGCCCACCATCACCGGTGGTCAGATGAAGGGCTTCGCTTTGGCGATGTCGAAGATGGTGATGAACGGCGGCGTCGGCGAGGCTGTGCAGATGGCCAAGTCGAATCTGCGGAACGTGCCACGTCCCTCACAGTTGGATCCTCGCGGCTGACCTACCCGCCGCCCTGCCTCGCAGACCATGTGGGGCGGGGTGGTGGGAAGGTTGATCCCCGACGTGCGAAAATGGCGGAGTGTCTAACTCGCCCGATGTCGTAGTAACGAAGTCCACCGTCCCCGCGCTCGACGCGCAGGAGATCGACGCGGCCATCGAGCGAATTCAGCACGTCATTGCGGCGACACCCCTGCAGTACAGCGACCGTCTTTCGGCGTTGACCGGCGCGCACGTGTACCTCAAGCGCGAGGACCTCCAGGGCGTTCGTTCGTACAAGATTCGTGGCGCGTACAACCTGATCGCTCAGCTCAACGAGGCCGAGCGCGCGGCCGGCGTGGTGACTGCCAGTGCCGGTAACCATGCGCAGGGTGTTGCCTTCGCGTGCCGAACGATGCAGATCAAGGGTCGGATCTACGTTCCGGCAAATACCCCCAAGCAGAAGCGTGATCGCATCCGCGCCCACGGTGGAGCGTTTGTCGAACTGTTCATGATCGGTGAGACCTATGACGCCGCCGCTGCTGCGGCCGCGGAGGACGTAGCCGAAACCGGCGCAACCATGGTTCCCCCGTTCGACGACGTGCGCACCGCTGCGGGGCAAGGAACCATCGCAGCGGAGATTCTCACGCAACTGGACGCACCTCTCGACACGATCGTCGTGCCGGTCGGCGGCGGCGGTTGCATCGCGGGCATAGCCACCTATCTGCACGAGCGATCGCCCAAGACGTCGATCGTCGGGATCGAGCCGTCCGGCGCGGCGTCCATGACGGCCGCTCTCGTTGCCGGGGGCCCGGTGACTCTTCCCGACGTCGATCCATTTGTCGACGGGGCAGCGGTCAAGAGGATCGGCGATGTTCCCTACGAGGTCGTCTCACGTCTGGGTGCCGCCGTGGTGTCGCACGCGTCGTTGCCGCTCGTGGCTCGTCAACTTCAGACACGGTCCGGTTCGGGATCGTTTGTCGTCAATCAGATCGACGAGGGCGCTATCTGCACGGCGATGCTCGAGCTGTATCAGAGCGAGGGCATCATCGCCGAACCCGCGGGAGCGCTTTCCGTTGCGGCACTTCAGAATTTGACGTTCGAGCCGGGTTCGACCGTCGTGTGCCTGATTTCCGGTGGCAACAACGACGTATCCCGTTACGGCGAAATCCTCGAGCGTTCGCTCGTTCACCTCGGGCTCAAGCACTACTTCCTGGTGGACTTTCCGCAGGAACCGGGAGCGCTCCGTCGCTTCCTCTCGGACGTGCTCGGGCCGGACGACGACATCGCGCTGTTCGAGTACGTCAAGCGAAACAATCGCGAGACGGGTGCCGCGTTGGTGGGTATCGAACTCGGTTCCGCCGACGGGTTGGCGGCGTTGCTCGAGCGGATGGAGCGCGCGCCGATGCAGTCCGAGAGGCTCGAGCCGGGAAGCCCGGCGTACCGCTATCTGACGTAAGGGACGCCCCCGGTCAGGGCCGCAGTCGCTCGACCACCTGTCGATGCAATTCGGGATCTGGCTGGGGGAGCCCGAGCATGGCCGCCAGGTATAGACCGTCGCCGACGAGTCGGATGATCTCGGCTTGTATGGGATCGGCGATCTCGGTCTGAAGGCCCTTGTCCCAGCTGCGCATCACGTGGGTAACGGCTTTCTGGATCTCGTCGTGTTGTCCGTCGACTGTTCTCAGTGCCGCGATGATCGACCGGAAGAGTGAGAGTTCTTCGCTTTCGTTCGCATCGGGGATCTGCAGATAGAACTCGGTGACCGTCGTACCGCCTGCTACGGCGTCTTCGAGTTGTTGATCCGAGCGTTCTCCGAGTCTGCGGACCATCGCCGCGAGGAGTGCTTCCTTGCTGGGGAAGTGATAGAGAAGTCCGCCCTTGGAAACCCCGGCTTCGGCGGCAACGCCTTCGAGCGTGACTTGGGCAACGCCGCTGACCAGCAGCAGCTTCTCCAGTGCGTCGAGAATTCGATCGCGAGTGTCGGCAGCCATGTGATGTGACCCTACCCGGAAATAACTTTACCGCTTGGACGGTTCACTGTTACCGTAGACCTACTGTACCGGCTGGACGGTTCAGTGAAATTTTTTCGAAAGAACTCAGAGAAAGTCGCAGGGGAGCAATGTCAGTGTCGGCAGATCAGACGTCTGCAATCAATCCCGACGAGGTTCGGGCGACAAAGCGTGACTGGGCGGGCTTGATAGTCCTTGCCTTTGCTGTGTTGCTCATCGCAGTCGACGGCACGGTGCTCGATCTTGCGCTTCCGTTCATCAGCGCCGATCTCGAGCCGAGCAGCACGCAGTTGCTGTGGATCATCGACGTCTATTCGTTCGTGCTCGCCGGTCTGCTCATCACCATGGGTACGCTCGGTGACCGGATCGGTAGGCGAAAACTGCTCCTGATCGGCGCAGTCGGCTTCGGTCTCGCCTCGATCATCGCCGCTCTTGCTGTCAGTCCCGAGATGCTCATTGCCGCCCGCGTGCTGCAGGGTATTTCCGGTGCAACGCTGATGCCGGCCACCCTCGGTCTGATCCGCACGATCTTCGTCAACCCGCGTCAGCGCACCGAGGCAATCGGTGTCTGGGGCGCGATGGCCGGTGGCGGTACAGCGGCAGGCCCTTTGGTCGGTGGTTGGTTGCTCGAGCACTTCTGGTGGGGTTCGGTCTTCTTGATCAACATCCCGGTCATGATCGCGCTGGTAGTACTCGGCCCGATCCTTATCCCGGAGTCGAAAGACCCCAACCCGGGGCGATTCGACCTCATCAGCGCTGGTCTGTCGATGGCGACCATGTTGCCGTTGGTGTACGCGGTCAAGGAATCCGTGGTGCACGGCGTCAGCATCACGTTGCTGGTGATCGGCCTTGTGGGTCTCGCCGCCGGCTACGTGTTCGTGCGTCGTCAGCGGATGCTGAAGGATCCGATGTTGGATCTGAAACTGTTTGCCAATGCGTCGTTTTCCACCGCCGTCATCACCAACCTGCTCTCGATCTTCGCACTCGCCGGTGTCCTGTTCTTCGGCTCGCAGTACCTGCAGTTGGTGCTGGGTAACTCGGCGCTCGACGCCGGCCTGCTGATGCTCCCGGGTATGTTGCTCAGCGCATTCACCGCGGTTGCGGCGGCCTGGTTGATTCGCCGGTGGTCGGTGTCTCACGTGCTCAGCGCAGGCCTCGCGGTTGCCGGAATCGGTGCTGCGATGCTGCTCGCCCTCGGGGTGGACAGCGGCCCGTTGATGTTCGTGATCGGCTTCGGTCTGGCCGGTGCAGGTGTCGGTGTCGCACTGACCCTGACGTCGGATCTTGTGGTCAGTTCGGTGGAACCCGAGCGTGCCGGCGCTGCGTCCGCGGTGTCGGAGACTGCGTACGAACTCGGTATCGCGCTCGGTGTGGCGATCCTGGGCAGCGTGGTGATGGCGATCTTCCGCAAGGGAATCGACACGTCCATGCTCGAAGCAGATCAGGCGCACGCTGCGCAGGGCACCCTCGGCGGTGCGCTGCAGGAAGCGACGTACCTACCTGGTGAACTCGGTTCGGTGCTTGCCGATTCCGCGAAGGCGGCGTTTGTCGACGGTATGCACGTTGCCGCCGGCGCAACCGCTTTGGTTCTGTTCGTCAGTGCCGCATTGGTATTGCGGATGCTGCGGAGTACACCAGAGAACGCGAAGCGTTAACGCGTGGAACGGTAGAACGCGAAGCGCTAGCTCCTGCAGAATCCGGGTAGTCAGCTTTCGAGTACGACGAACGAGTGCCCAGGCACGACTGTTGCGGACGCGGTCTCGTCCTGTGTCGGCGGATCCCACCAGAGGATGGGGGTTCCGCCGGCTGGGACCGAGGCCGCGTCCGTTCCCAGATTGCACACGATCTGTAATGCGCCGCGGCGTAGGGTGATCCACTGGTCGTCCTCGTCGTAGTCGACGTGCAGGTGCCCCAGCCAGGGGTCGGTGATCTCGATTCGCTTCTTGCGCAGGGCAAGGAGATCGCGATAGCACGCCAGGACGCGAGCATGTGTCTGGTCGGTTCGCTCGTCCCAGTCCAGTTTCGATCGCAGAAATGTCTGTGGATCTTGCGGATCCGGAATGTCGGCGCTGTTCCAGCCGTGTGCCGCGAACTCCGCCTTACGGCCCTTGGCGGTGGCCTCGCCGAGTTCCCGTTCCGGATGCGAGGTGAAGAACTGGAACGGAGTGGTGGCTCCCCATTCTTCGCCCATGAACAGCATCGGCGTGTACGGCGAGAGCAGGACCAGTGCTGCCTTGATCGCCAATTGTCCTGGCGTCAGATAGGCGCTCGGGCGGTCGCCGATCGCTCGGTTGCCGATCTGATCGTGGGTGCACGTGTATGCGAGCAGAGCACTGGCGGGCTGATGCGTGATGTCGATCGGCCGGCCGTGAACCCGCCCACGGAACGAGGAATACGTTCCGGCGTGGAAGAACCCGCGCCGCAATGTACTTGCAAGAGATTCCAAGGATCCGAAGTCGGCGTAATAACCCTGGCGTTCGCCGGAGACGGCTGTGTGAATGGTGTGATGGATGTCGTCGTCCCACTGCGCGTCCAAGCCGAACCCGCCCGCCGCTCGTGGCGTGATCAGAGTGGCGTCGTTGAGATCACTTTCGGCAATCAACGTGAGCGGTCGGCCCAGATGAGCCGACAGTGTTTCCGTTCGGACGGCGAGTTCCTCGAGGATGTGCGTTCCAGTGTGATCGACCAACGCGTGGACGGCGTCGAGGCGTAGACCGTCGATGTGGAAATCACGCATCCATCGCAGGGCATTCCCGATGATGTATTCGCGAACCTCGCCCGACTGCGGGCCTCCGATGTTGATCGTTCGGCCCCAGGTGTTCGCTCCATCGGCAATGTAGGGGCCGAACTTTTCGAGGTAGTTGCCCGACGGGCCCAGGTGGTTGTAGACCACGTCCAGAATCACGCCGAGTCCGCGTTCGTGGGCCGCATTCACCAAGCGTTGCAATCCGTCCGGGCCACCGTAGATCTCGTGGACCGTGTACCAGAGCACACCGTCGTAGCCCCAATTGTGAGTTCCGTTGAAACCGTTGACCGGCATGATCTCGACGAACCCGACGCCGAGGTCCACGAGGTGATCGAGACGCTCGATCGCGGCGTCGAAAGTTCCTTCGGGGGTGAACGTTCCGATGTGCAGTTCGTAGACCGACGATCCTGGGAGTTGCCGTCCGGTCCACTGAGAGTCGGTCCAGGAGGACTCGTCGAGTTGGTGCAGTTGGGAGCGGAGATGCACGCCTTCGGGCTGGCGTGGTGACCGCGGATCCGGGAGTATTTGACCGTCGACGACAAAGCCGTAGCGAGCTTCGTTGTCGCAGTCGACCTCGCCTCGCCACCACCCGTCGTCGGTCCGCTCCATGTCGTGCGTGATGCCATCGACTTCGACCCGGACCGATTCCGGCGTTGGCGCCCAGACCTCGAAAGTATGCACACGATCAGCATGCCTTGTTCGGTCGGATGTGGCAGCCCGGCGGGGTGGATCCGTCGTCATGGACTGTTTCTAGCCGCGGGTGTTGCCAGACGGAGCGGACAAGGTGATCAGTTCCGGAGTGGGTGCGCCGCAGCATCCGCCCTCGGCTTCCCCGCCTTCGGCTTCCGCTGCGTCAGCTTCGTCGAAAACACCTGCACCGCCGCAGACTCCGGTCTCCGGAAGGATCAACTCGACCCGGGCTGCCGCTTCGTGATCGCCGGCGAGTTCGGCGGCGATGCTGCGAACCTGCTCGTAGCCGGTCATCGCCAGGAAGGTGGGTGCCCGGCCGTAGCTTTTCATTCCTGCCAAGTACACGCCTGGCTCCGGATGGCGAAGCTCCTTCGCGCCATGCGGGTACACCGTGCCGCACGAGTGGACGTTCGGGTCGATCAGTGGAGCCAACTCGACCGGTGCTTGTAAGACCGGGTCGAGGCCGAGTCGAATTTCCGAAAGCCAGGAAAGATCGGGGCGGAATCCGGTCAGCGTTATGACGTTGTCCACGTTCTCGATGCGATCACCGGCATCGGAGGCAAGTACGAGTTGTCCCGAAGGGGTTGTTGTCACCTCTGCGGTGCGGAAGCCGGTGACCACTCTCAGTAGTCCGTCTTCGACGGCCTTCTTTGCGCGCAGTCCCAGGGCGCCGCGCGCGGGCAGTTCGTCAGCTTCGCCGCCACCGAACGCTGAGTCGACGTTTCCTCGGCGGACCGCCCAGATGATGCGGGTGCTCGGAGCCTGCTCCGCCAACCCCGACAGCGCAACGATCGCCGTCAGCGCAGAGTGGCCGCTCCCCGCGATGACCGTGTGTTTTCCGGCAAACTGTGCACGCACCGCCGGATCGTCGAGATCAGGAACCCGGTACCTGATCGCAGTGCCCACAGCGCCCTCGCCGAGGGCGGGAAGACCTTCACCGCCGAGCGGGTTGGGAGTACCCCAGGTGCCGGATGCGTCGACAACCGCCTGGGCGAACACGCGGTCCTCGGTTCCGTCACGGCGGCGCAGATGAATTGAGAGGGGTTCGGTATCGCGGCCGGCGTCGACGACCAGGTCACGTCCGCGTCGGGCTACGCCGATCACTTCGGTGTCGAACTGGATGGCGTCGCCGAGTGTTGAGGCGAGTGGCCCGAGGTAGAGGTCGCGCCATTGCCGGCCGGTCGGGTACGTCTCAGCGTCGGGAGAGCGCCATCCATTCTGCTCGAGGAGTCGCTGCGCGGCGGGGGAGACGAGTTCGGACCACCGGGAGAACAGTCGAACGTGATTCCACTCGGAGATCGCAGCACCGGCTGTGCTTCCGCGCTCGAAGACAAGGGGTGTGAGTCCGCGTTCGCGCAGTTCTGCTGCGGCTGCCAGGCCGATCGGGCCGGCCCCGATCACGACAACGGGTAGGGGGTTCATCTCGTACCTTTCATCGACGATTATCGATCTTAGTGGAACTGTATCGACAATCATCAATGTAGGCAACCATCGACAGCTGTCGATATAGTGGAGAGATGACATCGCTGCAGACTCCGACGGTGCGCGTCGGTGATTCGGACCCGGATCAGATTGGTTCTTCCGTCCTCGCGCAGGGCGATGCCGATACCTACGCGCAGTGGTTCGCCTGCCTTGCCGAGCCGATGCGCGTCCGATTGCTTCACCGGGTGGCGAGCGCGGTCGGTGGTATTACCGTCGGAGCGCTCGCCGAAGCGTTGGGGATCGGACAACCGACGGTGTCGCACCACCTGCGCAAGCTCGCCGATGTGGGTTTTGTGACCATGCGTAAGGAGGGGACGAGCACGGTCGTCGCGGTGAATCCGACGTGTTGCGTTGCCTTGCCGCAGGCGGCGGACGTGGTGATGGGAGTCCTTGCTCCGCGTCCTTGCTGCCCGAGTGATCTGCCCGACGATGTCTCTGTCCGGGCCATGATCGACGACGACTGGGATGCGGTTCGCCGTATTTACGGCGAGGGTATCGACACCCGAAATGCCACCTTTGCTACTGAGGTCCCCTCGCGTGAGCATCTCCACGAACGGTGGCTGTCGAAGCATCGGTGGGTCGCGACTATCGAGGGTGTTGTTGTCGGTTGGGCTGCGTTGAGTCCAGTTTCCGAGCGTGACTGCTACCGCGGGGTGGCGGAAAACTCCGTGTACGTCGCGGGCGGAATGCGTGGTCGGGGTGTCGGAAAGGCGTTGTTGCGCAAGCAAGTCATGGCCGCTGATGTCGACGACCTCTGGACACTGCAGACGTCGATATTTCCCGAGAATCGCGCCTCCATCTCGCTGCATCATTCGGCCGGGTTCAGAACTATCGGTCTCCGCGAGAAGATTGCCCAGCTCGACGGTGTGTGGCGTGACACTGTTCTGCTCGAACGACGTGCGGTGACCGCCGAGGGGTGAGTCCGGGATCCGGCCGACCGGGCACTCGATTGCGCGTTGATTCGATATCTGTCAATATCGAAGAATGTCGAATCAAGAGCCACCGGAGTCCGAGGCTTGCTGCACCCCGCTCGTCCGTGAACCGCTGACCGAGGATTGGGCCGGCGACCTGTCGCGGATGTTCAAAGCTCTCGGCGATCCGGTTCGCCTCCGCTTGCTCAGCTTGGTGGCAAGTCACGAGGGTGGTGAAGCCTGCGTCTGCGACATCTCCGACTCGTTCGATCTGTCTCAGCCGACTATCTCGCATCATCTCAAGGTGTTGCGTCAGGCCGGGCTGCTTGACTGTGAACGTCGCGGGACCTGGGTGTACTACTGGGTGATTCCTACTGCACTGCAACAGCTTTCCGCCGTTCTACTGGTTGAAGGTACGAGCGTGAGTGTCGCGGACGCATGCGCAGAGGTCAGCGCATGAGCAACACCGCTGTCACCACCGAACACCCCGCAGTCGTCGGAAAACTCTCCACCCTCGACCGCTATCTGGCGGTCTGGATCGGCGTGGCCATGGTCGTCGGCCTGCTGGTTGGACGCTGGATCCCCGGTGTGAACACTGCCCTGGACAAGGTGCAGATCGACGGCATCTCCCTGCCGATCGCCCTCGGCCTGCTGATCATGATGTACCCGGTGTTGGCGAAAGTTCGCTACGACCGCCTCGACACTGTCAC
>NZ_JAWLSE010000029.1:0-14433 GCF_033142365.1 Rhodococcus sp. IEGM 1241 | reverse complement strand
CGTACGCGGGGAGAAACCATGGCCACAAAATGCGCCATAAATGGCCGCCAGTGGGGAGCTTACGATGGCCGTCGACACCGCTGTAAGTCGCAGGGCGGTGGCGGATCAGCGGAACTGTGTGCGCTACATTTCCCTTCCGCGTCGTCTCTGGTCGAGACGGCGATGGATGGGGGCTCGCCGAGATGTTGTCACATGACTTCAGGCGGGCCGCTCCCTGATCGTGTGCCTGGCCCCCCAGAGTTGGGCGCACTCGACCCACCTGGCTGGTACTGACGACCAGCCGGGTGGGTCACCCCCGGGGGGTGTGCTGAGTGTTCTCCTCTTACCGCTTGGGTCCAGGGAGCAGCGGCCGGGAAGGTAAGAGGTGTCCGAACTCTGCTCCTCCGCGACAGACTTCTAGTCGTGGATGTACTGCACGTCCGATTCCTTGTTCTTCTTTTCCAGATAGGCGCCGAGCATCCAGATGAGGTTGTCGGCGCGCGAGTAGTTGCCGTCCGGGGTGATGGCAACACCGATCAGTGAATATTTGAGGAAGTAGCGCAGGGACTGGTTCCGGCTTCCGATCAATGTGCAGAGACGATCGACGTTGGGTTCTACGGTGTCCCGGAGTTCGGGAACCCAGAGACGCAGGAGCCTGGTGATGTGGCGGTCGGGTTTGAACCCGTTCCAATGCAGGTTGCGGAGGAATTCACTGGCGAGGGGGTAGCCCATCCCGGGAAGGTCTCGATCGCGGGGCGTCATTAACAGGATGTCGGTGTCGATGTGTTTATCGCCTGGCCAGCGGCGTGGGGGCGCGATCAGGTAGCCGGCGAGGCACATCATCAGATGCTCGTTGTCGAGCGGGTGGTCGGCATCGGCTGCGAGGTCGACGACGGCGCGGGCGATGGCGAGGATCTGGCCGTAGTAGTTCGGCTGATCGGTCAGCAGCTTCGCCCAGCGGATGATTGCTTTCGCATCGCCGGTTCCGCTCTGCCCGCTCAAATGCTCACGGAGGTCAGCGAGCGTCAACGTCCCGTCGAGGACGGCGGTGTGCGTCTTTTCGGGGTCGAAGCCGTAGAGAAGTCCTTCGAGGTGCTGGTCACGGACCTTGACGAAACTCGCCCAGTTCCGGGAGTTGCTGCCGAGGGCGTTGACTGCAGCTTTGAAGACCTGTTGGTTGCTGTAGGTCTGAGTGAGGGGGTTGTCCATCGCTTCCTGATCGAGGTGGCGTACCGCGTAGTCGAGGAACTGCGAGGAGGTGGCTGCATCGGTGGGGAGGCGGTAGTGCCGTTCGATACGTGCTCTGACCTTCGGGTTCGAGAACAGTTGTTCACCGACCAGGTCGTAGTCCAGTTTCTTCACCACTGTGCCCTTCATCGCCCGAAACGGATTGCGGGAGGCGCTTGCTTGTGTGGCCGATGTCCCGCCGAACTGTGGATCGGCCTCAGTGGCAGATTGGTTACCGCGCTGATCTTTCTTCGCCAGCCTCCACCGAGGTGACCGACTATCGGCCTGGTTCTATTTCGTACGGTTTTCGGCAGTGGACCCTGCGGTCGACGCGAGTTCGAGGGCTTGGTCTCTTCCCTGATCGGTGCCGAGCAGAGAACCTGGCCGATAGGTGACTTGCACGATCGTCTGCCCCACCCGCGATGTCACCCAATACATCCGGAAGGTGGGGAGATCGGTCAAGCGCACGTGCGAGGTGCCGGTCTGCCGGGCAACCGATTCCTCGCCGACGGATGCATCGAACATCTCCTGTGTTTCGGCGTAGGTGTAACCCTTTGAGGTGAGGACGCTCTGCCAACTCGTGCAGCGGCCCACGAGATCGCGATACGAGGCCAGTGCTGCGGTCGCTGCCGCCGCATCGGGGTAGACGAAGGCTTGACTGCTGATCGTCTCCACTTCGGCGGCAGCATCGAACGTCCATGACGCGCCGGCCATGTCGGTCATGCCCGCACTGCGCAGGATCCACGATTGATTACTGCACTCCGGCTGCGTCGTTTCCTGGAGCTCCGTGGCTTCCGGGTCGGTATCCGATTGTGGTGTCCAGCCCGCACCCGGTAATTGCGCTGCGGAAAGGAGCAGATTCTGCGCAGAGGGCGGCGTCGCGACGGGGACGGACAACGAGTTCGTTGCAGAGGCCGGCGCAGAGGTTGTCGTTGGCGAGGGAATCGTCGACGAGACCGTCGTGGGCGAGGGCTCTGTAGGGCTCTCGGCATAGCCGCCCTCCGAGGAGCAGGCCGCGAGCAGCGACATCACCACGAGCGCAGTCGCAGCGGCACCGATGGAGCGTCCGCTGCGATCGCGGAAGGCGGAACGCGTTGGCAATGCGAGGCGTCTGAGCACAGTCGGAGTGTAGACGAGCGGCCCAGCTGACCGATTGTGCTCAATCACCATGAGGGAAAGTCGGTCGAAAAACGGTTGAGTGAGATATTTTCGACAGATGTTGTTCGGTTATGCGCGAGTCTCCAGTGCAGATCAGAATCCCGCTCACCAGATCGATGCGCTGGCGCGGGCGGGCGTCGAGGCCGAGAACATTCATCTCGATCATGCCGGCGGTGCGAAAGCCTCACGCCCGCAGCTCGACGGGGTTCTGGCGCGGTTGCGGGGTGGGGACACGTTGGTGATCACCCGCCTCGACAGATTGGGGCGCTCGGTACTGCATCTGATCACCCTCGGGGCGCAGCTGCGCGAGCGCGGGATCGAGTTGAAGGTCCTCGAACAGGGAATCGACACATCGACGGCGGAAGGGCGGGCGATGTTCGGGATGCTGTCCGTCCTCGCCGAGTTCCAGCGTGAGCTGATTGTGGCAAACACGCGGGACGGCTTGGCCGCAGCGCGGGCACGCGGCCGAAAGGGCGGGCGTCCGCCGAAGCTCACCGACGATCAAATCGCACTTGCTCAGCGGCTGTACGACGCCGGAGAGAACACGGTCGCGCAGATTGCTGCGATGTTGAACGTGCCGCGCACGACCGTGTACGGCCACCTCGACAATAACAAGTCGACTGCGACCCCCACAGTGCATCCGCTCGGGGAAAAGCTCCTGAATTCTGTTGCGGTAGTGCGAGTGCCGCGCACTTGTCCGACGTGTGGGTACGAGCCGAGTACGCGAGCGGAAGCTGCTCATCAACGCGGCGATCTGGCAGTTGCTTGGCTCCATCCGAATGCCGACGATCCGAGATCGGTTGTCATCCGATCGCACTGTCACCATTGCGAACCGGAGTCGCCAGCTTTCGACGTCGCGTGCCAGGTGTGTGGGGACGGGCCGATCCTCGCCGGCGATTTCGCGCAGGCAGCCCAATGCGGTGGCGATCTTCCCGCCCCCGTTGCACACTGGCTCCTCGAGAGCGGCTGGACCGTGAAGCCGTCTCTTCTGTGCCCGGACCATGCACGCGAGGTCGCCCGATGATCGAATCGGCACCACAACTTCCTGAACAACGGGAAACACTCGACGGCGACGCTCTCGCCCACGCACTCGCGGCCATGCGGACCGTCCTTGACGGTGCCCTCTCAGGGGTCAGTGGCGCACGCGACGTCCTGCTCGCCACACAGGCCGGGGGTGACTTCGAGTCGGGCCAGGGGAATGGCGGCGAGATCGCCCTCGATTTGTATCTGGCACATGCTGCGGCGGATCTGCGCACCGCATTGTCGCTGATACGCGATCAGTTACGAGACGGACTCTGATCGAGCCCCACAGATCGAGTGCGAGCGTATGACACGAGAGAGCGGAACGACCGAGAGACCGGGGAGTCGCGGCCAGACGGCAGGCGCAGAGGCATCGCGGGTCAATACTCGACTCGGCCTTCCTTCAGCCAATCTTTCCAACTCTGTTTTTGGGTGGTGTTTCGACCTGAATGACCGCCGAGTGGGTTGACCAGCGCGCATTGCCAGCATTCATACGTCAGCTGGGTAGCAGGTACGTTCTGTTGTGCATTGCACCGCGGACATAGTGCGGTGTGGGTTCCCGGCGGTGCAGGGGGGTGGCCGGGGTTGACCAGGATTGCTGCGAGTATTCCTATCGGCCCGAAGAAGAATCCTGCGAAGAAGAATCCGAGTTGGCTGCGGTTCTTCTTCGCTGCGATTGCTCCCGCGATTACTCCGAATACCAGCCAGATCACTGCCGCTGCGAACAGGATTCCAGCTATGTCGTTACTCATCTACACTCCTTGTAACGTACTTATATCCCGCCCGCGGTATTTGTCTGTGAAGAGCAAATCGTAAAAACTGCTTCAACAGCAAAGTCCTGTTCGGGGGTGAGGGAGGGTGAAATTCGATGAGGTCCTGGAAACTCTAGTTCGACCGAAAACTTGCTGTCCATCCTCTGAACGACTGACAGTGAAACGTGTCTACGCAGATCGAGTTGTCCTCCTAGTGCACATATTTCGGCTGATCAGCGCGACTGATGCCGTGCCCGGGTCCGCGCCGCACCTGCGTTTTCACCCCGCATGAAGGGCCGACGATGTCGACGTTCGTGCCCACCATTGCGATAGGGGAGCCTGCGCACCGGGCGGTGCTATTCCGGTGATCGCATTCGCACCGCGAAACGGGTGTGCGGGTGATAGCGGTTGCTAAGGTTTCTGTAGCCGGTATCGCCTTTGTCGGAGATCTCAGATTCTGTCATCGGTTTCGACCGGGTGTACTGGCGTCATTACCGCGCATTTTTGGGGAAATGCGAGGGCTGAACTGTTTCGCAGCGTCGGTGAATGGACTTTTGAGGAAATGTCAGCACTCTTCCAATGCTGGTACGAGGTATCCCGGAGGCAGTGTGGGAAGCGGTAGTTGGGAGTCGTCTGCGGCGCGTTCGCGTTTTCAGGCGGCGTGGTTCGGTGTCCTTCTTCGGCACAGTGTCAATGTGCTCTGTGGGGTGGTGTATCTGAGCTTTCCGCCGCGCACGGGGGTGGGTGTGGCGGTCGCCGTGGTGTTGATCGGGTGGGGTTCGTTTCGTCTGCTGACACGGTCGATGACGTCATCGACCGTGGTGTGGGCGGATTACGTGCTGGTTGTGGTGGTGGCGGTGACGATTCCGTCGACGACCGAAGGTATCGACGTAGTGTCGTCGAACTCGTTGCCGTTGGCGGTGTCCGGGAGTGCGGTGTTGAGTTTCGCGTTCTCGCAGCGGCATTGGCAGGCTGTGTTGGCTGCGGTCGGTATCGCGGTGGCGTTCGCGGTTGGGTTGTCGGGCGTGGTGGGTGTGGAGTCGCCGTGGACGGTGTTCTGGCCGTACTTCTTCCTCGTTCAGTGTGGGATCGGGATTTTCCTGCGGCAGTTGGTCGAACGCGGCGCACGAGCAGCGGATGCGGCGGGTGAACAGCTCGCGGAGACCGAACGAGATGTCGCGGTCGCGCAGGCGCGGCGCGAGTATCAGCGTGAACATTGGGCGACGGTGCACGATACGGCCGCGGCGACGATGTTGATGATCGGGCACGGTGTGCCGTTGACGCAGGAGCGGGTACGTCGTCAAGCCGCTCGCGATCTGCAGGCACTTCGGTCGGCGCCGGCACTGGAGTCTGGCGAGCAGATAGATCTTCGCCGGATTCTCGACGACATCGCCGTGGAGCCAGGACTCGCAGTCTCCGTGACCGGGGCCGAGCTGGTGCGGGTGTCTGGGACTCTTGCTCATGCGGTAGCGGGTGCAGTCAGGGAGGCATTGACGAATGTCGAGCGGCATTCCGGCACTCGGGCAGCATCGCTGGTGTTGCGCGAGTCCGGGGTCGACATCGTCGATGCCGGCACCGGATTCAGCGCAGCAGATGCCGCCGATACCGAGGGTTCAGCGTCGACAATGGGTCACGGCCGCGGGATCGCCGAATCCATCACCGGGCGGATGACGCGGGTCGGCGGCTCAGCGCGAGTCGAATCCGCTCCGGGAGCTGGGACGAGAATTGTCCTGGACTGGGACACCGAGAGCGCCACGGTTGCAACGGAAAGCGTCGCAGGTGATGCCGCGCGGGTGTGGGAGCTCTCCGATCCTGCCCGCCGCGCGTTTCGGCTCAGCCGCGGGTACGGGCTGGGTCTGGTCGGGGTAGCTGTCATATTGACGACGTTGATCCCGGTGCGCTTGTACGGACCCGAGCTCGTCACCGAGCCCACACAAATGGTGTTGATCGGTGTTCTGTTCGTGGTCATCGTGTTGGGGGCGTGCACGGTCACGGGGATGGCGGTGCCGCGGTGGGTGAAGGCCGCGGGATTCGCCGCGGTGTCGGTGGTGACGTTCGTTCAGCCGTTCACCACCGACGATGCGTTCGGCACGGGGGAGCATTGGGCGTTCGGGATGACCGGATGGGTGTTGCTGCCGCTCCTGCTCACATCGCCGGTGCGAATGATCATGGCGGCGTTGGTGTTCTTACGAGTGGTCACCGCCGCGGCGGCGGTGATCGGTGGCGAGATGAACGCGGGAACATTCGAGCTGTTCGGGTACAGCCTTGCCAGTGAATTGGCGGTCCAGATGATTGCCGGGTTCTTCGCCACTGACCTGCGCCGCACCGCACGGTTAGCAGCGGAGGAGTCCGAGGCACAGTCCGCGTTGATCGCCGGCCAGGAGATCGCGGACCGCGTGCAGGCCGATTATCGGAGCCGTTATACCGCGCTCGAAGAAACCACGGTGCCGCTGCTGCGGGCCCTCGCGGAGGGATCGATCACCGCCGATTCCGAAGGGGTGCGCGCGCGGGCAGCGGTCGAGTCCGCTCGGATGCGCCGATTGTTCCTGCACGCGGACGGGCAACTGCAGCTTCACCCGCTGGCACGCGAGATTCAGGATCTGACCGCGCTGGGGGAGAGGAACGGGGTATCGGTGGTGGTGGAGATACCACCAGATCTGTCCTCGGTCGACGGGCAGGTTCGAAGCAGTCTTCTCGCGGTCCCGGCACTGGCGGTCGCTGCTGCCCGGGAGCATGCCCGGATCGTGGTCACCGAGACCCCGGAGCTTCAGGTCAGTGTCGTCGCCGACTGCGACCCCACCCGCGTCGACGATCTGGAAGCGGTCGAGACGACGGGGATTCAGGTGCGGGTCGAGTACGACGAGGGCCTGGTGTGGGTGCAGGCCACCGCCACGCCGACATCGGCGCGGGCCGTACCGCTGTCGGAAGTTGCGCCGTGAACACCGTCAACCGAGGGCGAGTTGCCCGCCACGAGAGGACCATTCGATGACCGCACCTGAACTGACCGACATCACTGTCGCATTGATCGACGACCACGACGTCGTGCACGAGGGCCTCGCGTCATGGTGCGCCGGCGCGACCCCACCGATCGCGGTCGCCGGACGATACCTGCGGCCGACAGAATTTCTGCGCGATCGAGCAGGTGGGCAGGGTATGCGTATCGATGCGGTGGTGTTGGATCTGCAGTTCGGGGACGGCTCGCCGCTGCCCGCCTTGGACATGGTGGGCACCCTCACCGACGCCGGATACCGGGTCATCATCTACTCCATGCGCAGTGACGCGGCGACGATCTTGGACTGCCTCGACAACGGTGCGGTGACGTATCTGACGAAATCGGAAGGACGTCAACATCTTGTTCCCGCGATCGAGGCTGCCGTGACCGATCACCCGTATATGTCGCCGAGTATGGCCGGGGCGATGTCCGCGGACACCAGGGCATCGCGACCCAAGCTGACCGAGCGGGAACGTGAAGTGCTGATCCAGTGGTTCCGGACCGAATCGAAAAACTTTGCCGCCAAAGCCCTGTACATCACCGCATCCACCCTGGCCACTCATCTGGGGCGGGTGCGCACCAAATACGCTGCGGCCGGCCGGCCGGCGTCGACGAAAGCGGCACTCGTCGCCAGGGCGCTGCAGGACGGGATCATCAGCATCGACGACCTTTGAGAGGAACAGTCTCTTGCGACTTCGCCGGCGATCATGTCCCGGCGATGGAAAGTTCATCCAAACAGATGACAGCGCACCCCATGCCTCCCGCTGTACCATCTATCCAAAATTAGAATGAATTTACTTCAAGATGAACCGGTGCGAGACCAAAGACAGTATTTTTGGAGCGTCAGAAGAACGAGAATGGAAGATTCTGCAAAAGTAGTAGACCGCAAGGTTTATTGCTAGGTGATTGCATTTAGTTTCCTGCTTGGTTGGACTTGCCGAACGTCGCTAGTTTTAGGGAAAATCGAATCCGGATCCCTGGAGAGTGGGTATGCAAATGGAATCGGGTACCAGGCGGATAACCTAACTAAATCCTAGTCGATTCTGCAATCGAGTGAGTGAGGCCCATGTGAAGCGTGTTCTAGGTTCCATTTTTTCTGTATTAGTTCTACTGCTCGGAATTGTTCCGTTCCTAGCGATGAGTACTGTTGCAGCGCAACCGAGCTGTGCGCCTGTCGCATTGGTTCCGATCCGAGGATCTGGAGAGGGGAGGGCGGGATCTGGAGAGGGATCTGAAGGACTAAAGTATTACGGTTCAAACGTGTCCAATGGATATGAAGGCCCGACGCTCGCGAAACTACTGACTGCATTCTATGACCAAAATCCAAGCCTCGCGAATACCCCGATCATCGAGGTAGATGAGCGTTATCCGGCCACGGCTGTAAACGCAGGCGTCGAGGCAGTCGTACCTAACCTGCAATCGAGCCCTGTTTACAGCTCATCCCAGACTGGGGTCAATGCAACCATCGCTGCGACATCGCGCTTTCGGTTTCACGACAGCCGAGGCTGCAAGAGCACCAAGTTCATTTTGATCGGCTACTCGCAGGGCGCCATGGTTGCAAGAGATACCGCCATGACCATCCCCTCGCTGATTGCCGGCGTGTACTCGGTGGGCGATCCGTGGCAGAAACCGAACGCCAGCAATGTGACTGGTGACGGGCGTGGAGGCCGTGGCGTGTTCCATACAAACTATCCGCGCGCTGGTGCGGCTCGCGATGCATTCTATTCAGCTGCTTATGCGAAACATTCGTTATGCCACGCGAAAGACCCCGTCTGCGACTTCGCGGGGTCGACATGGACAGCTTTTAATGACGGTCCTCATCTCAACTACTTCAACGGATCGGAAGTCAGCACCGAAGCGTCGGTTTTGGCTCGGATGGTGTCGGGAGCAAGTACAGCACCACCCGTCGGAACGTCCGCGCTCAATGTTGCATTCGTTGTAGACACAACAGGTTCGATGAGCCCCTACATCGCAGACGCCCGGGCAAACATCACCACGATTTCTCAAAACGTGCTAGGCACGAGTCCTAACTCCAAATTTTCGTTGGTGGAGTACAAGGACTATGGCGACCCTTTCATCGCCAAGACGGTCGTTCCCCTGACCGGAAACGCTGCGGCACTTGATAGCGGCATTCAGAGTCTGGGCGCAGATGGTGGCGGCGACTATCCCGAATCTGTTTTCTCGGGTGTCGTCGAGGGCGTACGCACCCTACAGGGTGCCGCGGGCACGTCGGCGGTAGTGATTCTGCGAGATGCCCCGCCGCACGACCCTGAACCGTGGAGCGGCCTCTCCAGCGACTCCTTGAGGAGGATTCTCCTGGGTGTCGATCCCGTACCAAGCGCCGCGGACAGCGCCGCACGCGCGATCAATGCACGGACAATCCCTTCAGAAGACCGCGAACAGGGCCCAGGGGCACCAGTTGACAGCGCGGTCACTCGGGTTGCCCCGCCAGTGGCCTTGTCCGCTCCTGCAGCAGACGAGGTGCCGAGCTATCCGTCGACCATCCTCTATGACGTCAATGCAGGGGGTGCGAGTTCCGACGTCATCGGCTCGATCGTCGACGCAACGGGAGGGCGAAACTTCGGTATCGGCACACCAGGGGACGTTACAACATCGATTCTGGACGCCGTGGACGATGCTGGCGAAGCCCCCGCAGCAGTATTGGGTGCTCTGCCCACTATCACCGCCGGCGAGGAGACCACACTTTCCGGTATGGCCTCGGTAGGGGTCGCTCCGCTTAGTTTCGAGTTCGACTTCGAAAACGACGGCATCGTGGACGCAGTGAACGTGGACGGATTTGCAGGACATGTGTTCGAACGCCCGGGGGTATACACAGTGATCCTCACGGTCCGAGATCCGCGAGGTAGGTCGTCGACGACATCGATGGAAGTGAACGTCGTTGCCGACAACGAGAACCCGCAGGTTCCTATCGATGAGGTGCCGACTGATCCGAGCTCGCCTACCTTCGGGTCGAGTGGATCGGGTGACGGGTTCACCTTCGGCTCCTGATCGCCGACGCATCGCCCCAGATCCCAGAGATACAGGTGAGACCCTGATCTGCATTTGCAGGTCAGGGTCTCACCTGTCTACAGACGACCTCAACAACTTGCCAACGTCACCCGTCGGCCGCTCGTGTCGCTGATCTCTAGTGACAGATGCTTGCTCGACAAAATCAAATATCAGAAGCTCATAGGTGTATCGGGATATCTAGCCGATAACATAGATTATGTCAAGTAAACTTGACAACGAACCGGTGGAAAGGGTGTCTGTGTGTGGGTGGTCCGCCGCGGCTGGCCTCTTATTGTTGGTGTTGGAGGTGGGTGCGGGCGAGGGTGTAGGCGGCGGTGAGGTCGTTTCCGCGGTAGCGGTGGGTGGCGAGGGATTCTACGAGTGGTGTTGCATTGATGGCGATGCTGGTGATGTTGGTGCGAAAGAGTGGTATGTCGGTGTAGGAGTCGCCGTAGGCGATGACGTGGTGTGGTTCGATGTTGTGGGTTCGTGTCAGGTCGTCGACGATGTGCACTTTGTGGTAGTCCTCGAGGACGCCGGAGTCCTCGAATGGTGAGCCGATGGGGTTGTGGCTGGCGAAGACCGCTGATGGTCCCCAGGCGGTGAGTCGTTGCACGAAGAACAGCGGAGACATCGAGATGACGACGAGTGTTTCTCCGCGGGCGATGATGTCGGCCCACACCGGTTGCAGGTTGTCGATCCACGGTGAGTTGTGGAAGACCTCGTCGATGATGTCGTCGGTCAGGTTCTGCCATAGCGGGTGGCTGCGCCGGTGGAATTCGGTGTTGCTGAGTTGACCGGCGGCGGAGAGCTGTTCGAGTTCGTCGATTGCTGGTAGTGCTCCGGTGTGGCGGGCTAGTTCGATGGAGGCGCTGGTTCCGGGCAAGATGGTCCCATCCATGTCGAATACGTGCAGGACGTTCACTGCAACGCCCTCCCGGTGATGTGCTTGTGCAGCACGCTCAGTGCGGTGTGGACAGCGGCGACCTTCACTTCGAGGCGGGTGCCGGGGAACACCTCACGTCGGGTCGTGATTGGTCCGGATCTGAAAAATGTTGCCACGTACACTGTTCCGACCGGGTCGTGGTTGTTGCCGCCGGTGGGGCCGGCGTATCCGGTGATCGCTGCGCCGGCTACCGCCGCTGCCGTGTCGCTGGTCGTGATGTGCCGGCGTAGGCCGTCGGCCAGTGCTGCGGTGACCTCGGCGCTGACCGCCCCGTAGCGGGCGGTCAGGGCAGCTGGTACACCCAGGCCGGTCGATTTGGCGTCGGTGTGATAGAGCACAAACCCCCGCTCGTACACTGCGGAGACTCCCGGGACTTCGGTCAGTGCGGTCGCCAGGAGTCCACCGGTCACGGTCTCGGCGGTGGCGATCCGTATTCCTGCGCGCTGCGCTGCGGCGACGACATCAACGGCGGCGGCGTGCACTGGTTCGGGCAGTATCGACTCGCCGCCGGCAGCGATCGTGGATGGGGTCTGGTTGGTGTGGGTGTTCATCGGGGCGCTCCTGCAACGACGGTGGTGAGGGCCGCGGCGAGGTCGGTGGCGGCCTGGGCGGGGTCGGCGGCGGTCACTATTGCCCGGCCCACGATCGGAAAAATGCCTGAGACTTGGTCGACGACGTCGCCGAGCCGGTCTAGTCCCGTGCCGCCGGCCCCGATCCCGGGAACAAACAGGGTCGGGGAAATCCCGGCGTCCGCGGCGGCGGCGATCACGGTGTTCAGCGCGTCGGTGGCTGGTGCGATGATGTTTGTTTCACCATGTGCCAGCGCGAGTCTGGTGATCTCCGGTAGCACGTCATCGGCGACCCACCCGCCGGTGGAGATCGTGTAGTCGTCGATGGGCAGCAGCCCACCGACGAGCGGGACGATACCCCGTTCACGTAGCCGCGATAGGTACTCGCGTGCGGTCTGCGGCCCGGCCAGCGGGAAGATGATGGCTCCGGCGACCCCGGTACCGGCCAGCAGGTCGGCGAAATGCCGTGCGTTACTGGGGACGTCGAGGCCTGCCTTTTGGTGGTCGTAGATGATCGGCAGGTCTGAGGCTTGCCTGATCAGGTCGACTGCGCCGCGTAGCCCGAGTTCAAGGACTGTGCTGTGGCCGAGTTTGTATGCGACGACGCCGTCGACGCCGGTGGTGGCAGCGACGACGTCGCGCACCGCAGCGCTGGTCGGCAGGTCCAGTGCCGGAACGATTCCATAGCGGTGGCCGGGGAAGATGTCCTCTACTGGGTGGTGATGCTGCGGGGTGGACGGAGTTGAGTGCTCGGGCGGCGTGCTGGATGTAGACATGGATATACCTCACAAAAGGGGGTTGCGGCTGACACAGTGCAGGGGTGCGGGGCGGCGACCGTTGCGGTCGCCGCCCCGCGGCTCGATTGACCGGACTGGTTCTAGGCCGGTACGGTGTCGCTTGCGGGCGCGGTAGGGGTGCCGTCGCCGAGGACCGGCGCGTAGTACGCCGTGGGGACGGTGCGTTCGCTGCGCTCGATGAGATCCTCGAAATTGGTGTTGATCAGCAACTGGCCGTTACGGAAAACGGTCTGCAGCAGGTTCTCTCCGTCCGCGGCCTCTTCTTTGCGGATCGTCGCATACTCCCCGTCGCGCTGCACCAGCGCCAACCGGCCCCGCTTGGAGCGTTTCTGGGAGTCTGTTCGGGGTTCTTTGTACACATCGACCCACTGCCCATCGATCTTCGCTGCACTGGCCTTCTGCGCGAACCCGAGCGAATCGCGGTTGATGTACTGCAGGAGGCCGCCGCCGATACCCAAATACACGTTGTCCGCCGCCAAGCCCCGACGATCGAGTTCGCGGTAAATGCGTGTGAGTGAATCCAGTGTCAAACCATCACCTTGGGCAGCGCGGATGTAGTCGGGCAACACTCGGTAACCTTTCGAATTGACCTCACTGCCGAACTTGGCGATCAACCCCTCAACCGTATCTGCGGTGACCTGAACAGGATCACCCGAATCAGGACGGACCAGCACGGTGCCCCCATGGTTGATGACCTGGTCTTTGAGTTGGGTACCGAAAATCTCGCTCACCGCATGCTCGAGGTCATAGGAGTCCGACACCGCGACCACGAACGGCCACCCGCGATACTGCTTGAGCAGATTGGCGTGGGCGTCTGCTTCATGGTCGCGGCCCCAGGCGGTGACGGTGGTGTGTTCGGAGTTCGGCTGCGAGATCGCCGGGTTGAGAGCGTTGTAATACTTGGTGGCGGCCAGCGACCCCGAGATCGTATTGGTCTGCCGGAAGTTCACCAGATGAGCCAGACCACCCAGGGCCGCGGACTCCTGCGAGCTGACCCCGCGGGCACCGTAATCCTGCAGCACATCACGAAGGATCTCGGGATGATCAGAGGTCTTCTCCAGCGCTTCTCGAATCAGCTGCTTGGCCAGCCAGCTCGTGGTCGCGACCGACGTCGGATACCAAATCGACCGCAGCAGCGCGGTCTCGAAGAAGCTGGTAGCCCAGAAATACTTGGGATCAGTGTTCACGATCTGCACCAAAACATTTCGGATCGGAAGGACCGTACCCTCGGGGACGGCCTCGATCTCCACCGGCAGATATCCCCCGTGATCGTTGACGATGCCCAACCAGCCCTCCCGATTGAACGGAATCTGATGCTGACGGGTAACGATCTCGGCCTCATCGATGTCATCGATGGTCAAGGGCCGCAGCAAGTGTTGCTTGATGAACGCTTGCACACCAACGAACAGATGGGCCGGGAACGGCCCGCCCCGCGACTCGATATAGCTCGAGATGTACTCAGTCCCGGCCGGATACAGATTCCAGTGAGAGTGCTTATAGGTGTCGGTGTTGAGGATCAAATTATCGAAATTGGACAGAATTCTGGACATGGCTGTACTCCACAAGTGATCAGAGGGGTCAAGGAACGAACGACTCAGAACACCTCAGCGACAATGACCAATAGCCAGTGCCGCACTAGGATTCATGCAGCACTTGCATGAACAGAAGACCACACGCATGAGCCCGACACTACGCCGAGACCCGCAACCCCCACCGATTTACGATCACCCAGATTCCTTCCAGACACGCCGACTTTTGTCGGGAGGCGGGAGTGTCCGATTAACGGTGGATCCGACCTTGATGTCGGTTAGTTACGGTTCGGGGTGATGCGTCCTTCGAAGGTGATCGCAAACGCATTGAGCGCGGGCTTCCACCTCATTGCCCATCGTGCCTTACCTTTCCCTGTCGGAGATATTGTCAAATCCTGTGGATGAGATTGTTTCAGGCGACCTCCGATCCGGTGCTTGCGGGCTCGACTGCCCCG
>NZ_JAWLSE010000028.1:0-15450 GCF_033142365.1 Rhodococcus sp. IEGM 1241 | reverse complement strand
CCCGGAACCGTCACCGGACACGCCGGTATCCGAGGTCGCCTGACACACCTTAATCCACAGAATTTGACGATTCCTCCGCCGACGGTCATCCCGGTGCACCGCACCGATGTGCCGGCGCCACGGTCCGGTCAATCGGTCGTAGTGGCTGAGATCGAAACCATGAACTCCAATCAGATCCCGAACCACCAGACCTCGTGACGCATCGGCAGCCGCAATCCGGCTCACCCCGTGCCCCAATCGGCACGCCACATTGAACGCGGCCAGGAACTGATTTCGGCGTCCAGATTCGACGGCAACCGAACTCGCCGCGTCGATCGCCGCCGGCCACGCGAATCCAGCCCACCAGCCAGCATCGACGGCCTCCAGCGAATCGACCATCCGATCTTCACTGAAGTCTCCGGCCACAGCCAGCGAAACCATGTCCGCCCACTGCGGCCCGAACAATTCCGCCAGCGCCGCAGAGTCCGTGCGAACAGCCGACAACACGGCGGCCCGCTCGGAATTTGTTTCCGCTGGGCTGCCTTCGAAGAGGTCGTCGCGGACACCACCGCGCACCTGCCACCGATACAGCTCCTTGACAAGCAGATACTGCCATCAGGACTCAGCGCAGCGCTCGAGTGCCGCTCCCACCGTCACACCGCCTCCCTCCATATCGGCACTCCACCCACTAGCAAGCAGATAGGCCGCAGCGCGAGCCGGCAGAACACCCAACGCCACCCCCGCATCCACACCGGACTCGGACTCAGACAAGACAAATCGGGTCACGAAAAACACCCCTTCCGGGGATAGACATCAGCGTGATGGTCAGTCACGCCCTGATAGGACAAGCACCAACAGACTATCCACAACACCCGACATCCACCATGGCGGGGACGGCACCACCACCGCAGGATCACCCGACCACACCGAAAACAGCACCCGCGCCGTGATCGGGTCGGCCATGATCTCCGACCCCGGCCACCCCGTCAGCGACGGAGCGGGCGGACGCGGCGGTGACGGGACCAAACCGGAGGGGGCAGCGATATCCGACGACGAGGCAGTAATGCGCATGACGAATCAAACCTTTCCTGAAAGAAGCCTCTGAACTGGCTATTTACCCACGGCAGGTATGCTGCCGGGTTCCTCTGCGCCCGCTATGAGCACGTCCAACGGCACTTCACGCCGGGAAGGGACGGGCGTCTGCCCCGTCGAAAGCCAGGACCGCCGACCTCGGTAGAGCCTCCAATACCGGCCACGACCAGCGCGCATCGCGAAAGGTGACGCCGCTTGCGGCATCAACACCACCGACGCATCACTCGGCGGCGCATACATCCCCACCGAACCGAGTCCGAGAACCAACTTCCCGCCGACAACCTCGGCCTTAGTGACCTCGACGGTGAACTGCTCGAACGGTCGCCGTCGCGGTGTACCGACCCACCCGGTGACAGCAGATCCGACCCGAAGGCGTGAATCCAGACGCTCGCACGTCACCGACAGCGACCCGTTGCGCCGACGTGAACCCTTCGGTGGCGGCGTCATCGATGCCACACCTACCGCGACGTGGCCGGTGTGCAGTGCGCGCTCGCGCCACATCGGATCATCGAGCAAGGCTGATGACATCACATCTGCTGCGTCACAACGACTTCGCAGGCCCATCGCGGCGCTGGCCGTGTTGTCGGGACGTGACCAGTCGTGACCGTCCACCAAGGCGGATTGCGCCCGAGAAAACGAATACGCATCGTCTTCACCGATCGCAGCGAGCAGCGGCAATAACCGGCCACTGCCGATCGCACGCGCCCACTCGTGCATCCCGGCGACACTCTCGCCGGTGATCTGCAACCACGTCCGCCACACCCTCGCCGACCGCTGCGCTTCCGGCACCACTCCGAGCACGTAGCGAGAACTCGACGCGGCCGGAAGATTCACCACCGCCGACGTGCCGGGATGATCCGCCCGATCCGCCCACCACCCCACCATCGCGGCACTACCGGAAATATTCGGGTCACTGTGGTGAGCGTGCGCCCGCGCCAACCCCACCAGCGCCGGAATCGTGCCGCCGTCGTCGGTGAGCAACATCGCCGGGGCATCCGCCGCCAGCGTGCCGCCCAACCGTGCCAGCAACGCCAACCCGGCCTCATCGCACGCGGTTTCCTCGCGTCCACCGAACGCCGCAGCGGACACGCTCACGCTGCCGCCGCGTGCGCTCGCACGCACCGCCAGCGCCGACGCTGACGGGGTGAACGTGGTGTGTGCGAGCCGAGCAACGGGGCGCCCCGTTTCGGCAGCATAGAGACGCTGAGCCAGATCGAACCATTCCACGCTCACGACACGTCCTCCGCCTGCTCGCACGCCAAGACCACCGGATTCGCGGCGCACTCCCACCCCGCACGCAAGGCCCGCGCCGCCGCATCCTCGCCGGTACCGGCGACCACGCTCGCCACCTGATCCGGCGCGTGAGAAGTCCCGGTCAACACCTGCTGCGCGTACCGCAACAGGTCACCGCTCACCGAGTTCACAACGCACCGACCGGGATCTGCACACTCGACGCCCATTCCGGGGTCCGCGCCAGTGCGCCGTCGTTGCCGATCACCGCGCACACCAGATGCGCCCGCGACGGCCGATCCGGCCACGGCGTATCCCCGTCCGTCAACACGATCACCACGTGCGGGGCAGGACGGGCCGCGTTCGCCGCGTCGATCCCGACGCGCATATCCGTACCGCCGCCGCCCACCAACACCACATCGGCCACCGACCGCACCGCCTGCGCAGACGTCGATTTCGCATCGCACGAGAGAATCCGTACCCGCTCCCGCGCTACACCGCCCGCCCGCAGCACACCCGCCACCTCACCCATCGCCGCCGACAGATCACCCGCCGACATGGACCCCGACGTGTCGATCACAATCGACACCGTGATCGACGGACCCCGCATCGCCGGGACCACGATCCCCGGCACGCTGCGCCGCGACGGACGCGCATAGCTGTAGTTCGTCCGCCCCGACTGATCCGCCAACGCGCGCCGGATCACCGCACGCAACACCCGATCCCACGGCACGGTCGGCGGCGCGAGAACCTCACCAGCCCACCGCGCCAACCCTGCCGGTGCGCTCCCGCGCCCCATCCCTTGCGCCGCCTGCACCGCCCGCGCCACATGACGGCGCACCAGATCCGCTTCCGCGCCGTCCAACCCGTCCGCGATCTCCCCCGCTGCCGCGCCCAACTCCCCCGGCACCGGCGCGCACCCCGCACCGGACCCGCATCCCACATCGTCGTCGTCTGGAAACTGTTGTCCCGTAGCCGGATCGATCAGGTGCGTGTAATAGTCCTCTGCGATTCCGCCGTCCTCGAACCCGAACGATTGTGGAGTGATCACCCCGTCCGGTAACCCGACGCCCGCCGCCAGCAAGTCGTCGTTGATTTCCGCGTCCGCCGCGTAATTCCACGCCACGTGGTGCACCGGCTTCGGCAAGGACTGCCCCCGCACACCGTGTGCCCGCAGCAAGTGCCCGACCTCGTGCAGCAACACCGCACCCGCCACCGGCACCGGCCACGCACCCGCCCCCACCAACAACGCCGGATCGAGATACAGCCGCCACTGCGCATCCACCGCGAACGTGCCCAACCCCGGTGCAGCAACAGGCCGCGCTGCGAACAACGCCCGCATGAAATACGGCATCTGTTCGGCAGAAACCAGCCGTGCCAGGCGAAACGCCCGCAACTCATCGCTCGCGAGCACCCGAACACCGCTCATGCTGCCGCCTCCATCAGACCCGCAGCGGTCAACATCGGAGCGAACCGACGGGCAGACGCCGGGACAGTCGCCTTCGCCGGTCGCGCCTTCGCCAGCGTGCGCGCCGCCGCGCCCGCCACGTCCGGTGCGCCCGCCTCCGCAGCCGCGATCAGCGGACCCCACGCACTGCGCCAGGCCTCCACCGTGCCGCGCCCCACCGCCCACGCCGTGACACCGGACAACACCGCCCACACCAGATCAGGACGCGACTGCCAATCGAACGCCGACTCGGGATTCTCCACCACCGCAACCGGATCGGGCAGATCGGCGCTACGTCGCCACTGAAAAGAACTCCACGCCCGCGCCCTCACCGATCAACCCGAACACCGCCGTGTTGATCGCCGCGTTGTCGTCCTCGCGCAAATGCGGCAACACCGCCGCCAACATCGACCACGTACGACGCGACGGCCACGCGCCACCGGTCTTCGCCGCCGACGACGGAAACGCATCCAACGCATCAGGATTGCGCTGCACAAAGCCGGTGATCGAACTGCGCACCAACACAGGCCCGCTGCTCATCGGTGGCCACCGCACGCGAGGCAGGCGGCGCACCCCACCCCGTCGCCATACCGTCCAACCACTCATCGACAGACGGCGTGAACTCCACATGGCAGAACCGATTCGCCAACGGCGCTTCCAACTCGTACCCACCAGCAGCGCAATCGACGAGGATTCGCCCCCGCAATCACCCGAGTCCCCTTCGGCAACTGCACATCACCGACAGTCAGATCCAGCGCCACCGCCAACATCGCCGCCTGGACAGCAGGCGGACTCGTCGTCAACTCGTCCAGAAACAGATACCCGCCACCACCGGCCACCAATTCCTTCGCCCACGCCGGAGCCTCCAACGTCACGCCGTTCTCCCGCACCACCGGCAATCCCGCGAAATCCGACGGCTCACGCAACGACCCCAACACCGTCTTGCACAGCACCCCATCCGCCGCTGCCAACCCACGCACCAAACTCGACTTGCCCATACCCGGACCCGAAATCAACAACGACGGCACCCCCGCCCGCCCATTCGCATCCAACACAGTCACAGCAGTAGCCAAATCAGCCATCAGAACGCTCCAAAAAAATCGGCACGATGGTCAGTCGCGCACTCAACAGGACACCTCGAATTATACGGCCTGAACTGCGCAAATGACGGATTCTGTGGCCTCAAATGACCCCGCCCCTCGCCGTGCCGGGGGCGGGGCGAGGGGCCGGCCGACCGGCCGACTCTCGCCCCTCCGTGTGCCAGATCGTGTCGTACACACCTGAGATAGTGCGGAGCTGCGAAACATCGCAGAATACGAGAAAGAGATTCACACATGCAGGTCGGCGATCACGTCCGGATCCACACCACCGGTACGTCGGTGTTCTCCATCATCGAGATCGATGAAGCCGCGGGAAAGGCCATCGTCGAATCCGTGACAGACGCACCGGGAAAGTACCCCTGGCCGACTGACTTGACCAACCTCGTCGCCGCTAGGAATCCGCAGGACTGATAGAACTGCATTCGATCGCACATCAAATAATTGCACGATGTAGTGCTGTTATTGCCTTATATGGTCTCGAATGCGACCATATAAGGCATGGATGAGATGACGGTGCACGATGCTGCCGCTGCACTCTCGGTGACCGAACGGCAGGTCACCAGACTCGCTCGCGCCGGTTCCATCACCATCGCCCGCGAGGTGGGCAATTCTCTCCTGCTCAACAGCGCATCCGTCCATCGGATGGTCCAGAGCTCCCGCCATCCCGGACGCCCATGGAGTCCCGAAGTTTCCTGGGCAGCCCTGGCCTTGCTTTCCCAGTGCAAAGTCGACTGGATCGCTTCTCCGACACAGATCACCCGACTCAAACATCGTTTACGCCGGTCATCCGCGGCAGAAGTTGCCTACCTCGCCAGAAACCGCGCCACCACACACCACATGGAGACCTGGGGGGAGGGCGACGTAGATGTCCTGATCAGGGGCGGCTACCTCGCCGCCACCGGTACCAGCGCGATCATCCACGTACCGAAAACAGCGGCGCGATTCGGACTGTCCTCCGCGAGACACGGCAAAGCCGACGGGTACATCGTCGACGACGACTTCGACGACGTCGTAGAACAATTCGGAATGCTCTCCCAAAACGGAGATGTCACCCTCCGGGTCGTTTCCGCCCTGAACCCATTCTTCCGCACGGCGACGCTTCCGATCGCGGCCGTCGCCGTCGATCTGATGGAATCACTCGACACCCGCCAGCGCAGCGCCGGCACGCGCGTACTCCAGGAGCTACTCGATGACTTCCGTTGAACGTCCCGAGTGGACTATTCAGGCGCCTGCCGGCGGGTGGGCTACACCGTGGCCGCAAGCCGCGGAACTGGCCAACGCGATCCCGTCCGAACAATGGACACTGATCGGGGGGCTGATGGTGCAGCTGCACGCAGCGAAAGCAGGAGTGCCACTCAACAGACCTACCCTTGATGTCGACATCGTGCTGCACATAGAAACCGGCGCAGCCGTATTCAACGAAGTCAAGAAACAACTCGAGGATCTCGGCTACGAACTCCGCTGGTCGCTCCAGGACGACGACCCCATCCACCGGTTTACACGTGGAGGAGAAAAGACGCCCGAGATAGTCGATGTGATGGTCGCCGACCATCTACCACCGAAGCATGTCCCGAAGCTGAAAGGGCACCCGGTCTTCCAGGTCCCAGGTGCCACATCTGCATTGCGGAAAACCGTGAACTGCACGATCGAAATTGACGGGGTACCAACCCGTTTGAGCCTGCCGACCGTTCTGGGGGCTCTGATCCTCAAGGGGGCAGCTTTCATCAGTGACCGCAGGGACACGCAACGCCATCTCGATGACGCTGCGATCCTCGCCAGTGCGATTGGCAATCCGATCGTCGAACGTGATGTGACGATGACGGAAAACGACCCACGCAGACTCGAGAAGCTAGCTGTGGCACTCGAAAACCCACAACACCGTTCGTGGCAACTCGTCCCGGAAGGGCGTCGAGATCGTGCGTACAGGGCGCTGATGACTATCGCTAGCAGGCCAGAGAACCCCAGTTCAGGTACCGCGCAATAGCCGAGCGCCACGACAGAACTTGGCTCCAAGATCGTCTTCGCTACTCACACAGTGAGCGAGAACGGCAGGTTGAGCGTGTGCCGGCGGAAACCGTGCATGTACGGCGGCCGCAGACCCGTGGGTCCTCGGCCACCGGTTGCCACCGCGGTTCCGTGCAGGCATCCATCCGGGGTTGGCCGACCGAGGCTGCCATCAATATGGAGATGCCCTGCCGACCAGCCAAAAGACTCGTCGAGAGGCGTCACTTCCCACCGCAGAACTCGACCTTCGCCCTGACTACGTTTCTTTCCGATCGCGGCGACACCGTGCAGGATCGCCATGATCCGGTCATCGTCTCCCACACATTGCCATGTCACGGTGTCGGTGCTCGTGACCAACAACGGCATGCTCCGCGACCGGTACGGGCCTTGCCTTTCCGAGACGACGCCCGGGAGATCTGCCACGAGATCTCCGAGCGCCGCATGATCGGGGCGCCCCGTCCAGTAGCGCACCACTGGATGGTCGACAGGTTTCTCGGGATACGCACAAGTAGCTGCCCAGTGCCACAGGTCTCCGCCTGACAGTTCGCATCGAGCCAAGGGCAAATCGAGGTCTACAGGGTCCACGTCCGCTGCCAGCGCAGCTACGTCCTCGCCTCGATCGCGCTTGCCCGCCTTCTGGTCTGCCCATATTTCTGCGGCGAGTAGTCCGTCGAGGCTCACTCCCCACGGTGCGGCGTGCGCGATTCCGTGGGCGAGTCTCGCTTTCACCAGTAGCGGCCTCATCACCAGTTCGCCAGAACTTCCAGCGCGTCGTCTCGGACACTGCGCAGATGTTCGCGCCAATCCACCGCAGATGCTGTGGTGCCGGCTGTCGTCGATCGCGTGGATTCGACGCGAACCATCCCGTGGCCGATCGACAATCGCCCACCGAGTCGTCCTGCTGCTGTGAATTCGGCGAGGACGTCCGTGAAGAAGGCGATCTGCAGATCGGTGGCTCGGGTGAGGCGGATCCAGGATTCGAAGGTGGTTCCCGCAGGTAAGGTCTCGACTTCGTAGCGCATCAGATGGGAGCCGGTCGCCGAGTTCTCCGCGTCGGACTCTGCCGCGGCGGTTGATGGGAAGTCTGCGGTGTCCGAGTCGTCGAATCGGCTGTACCGCTCGATGCCCAGCAGCTCGAACTGGCTCAGTAACGGAAGCTTCGACGGTCTGGACATGATGTGTTCGGTCTCTTTGACCCGCGGTACGACTTTCCCGATCTGGGCGCGGCCCTTGATCATCGTGGAGCTGCTGTTACCTCCGAAGACGCCGATCAGGGGGATGAGATTTCGTGCATGCTCGAGTCTGCTTCCGGAGAGGGGTTCGCCCTTGGTTTTTCGTAGCGCTCCTCCGCTACGGAGGGTGTGGGCCGCCGGCAGCGACAGTGTGCCCTCGTAGTCGAGCACATCGCGGAGGAGTTCCTCACCGATGCGTCGCAGTGTTCCGCGGAAGGAGTTGCCGGAGATGATCGGAACGAGCTCCCCCGTCCCGTCGAGCTGGATTACTTCTTCACGGCGAAAGAGGGCCGTGGTTGTCGAGGTGCTGTCGTCTTTGTGCGAGATAGACGACAGTGCATAGATGTCCAGATCCCAATGCACAGTGCTGGTCATGGTGATGTTTCTCCTGCGTTGTCGCGCTGCCGCCGGGTGTGGGTTTGGGACTCTCGGTATGCCGTCGCAACGATCTGCGTTCGAAGCACCAGCGCCCGAGTCGATTCGCGCATGATTGCCAGCACTGGCTTCGGTGGTTCTCTCAGTAGTTGCGAGAGTTCGAGTCGCTGCGATGCGTTGGGTCGGGATTCGAGCTTCTCCGACACGATGCCCCACCATCGGTCGAGATCGGCGCCGCACCGGTAGGTGGCGAGCCGGACACGATCGGGGAGGTGGTGTTCCCAGTACACGGCTCGGCGGGATGCTACCCATCCGTTTTCCCAGTCAATTCCGTAGTGCAGCAACAGAAGTAGTCGTTCAGCGGTCGAGTGAGCCCCGGTCAGTGCGGGTAGTTCGGGAACGGAAGCAAGCCATTTGTCAGTGGAGGTTGCCACTACGGTTCCTTCCTGTTCGAGGAGGAGGCGCGCAGGGCGAGTTCCCACCATGGGGGTGCCGCGCGCCATCGATCAAGTTCTGCCCAGTCTTCGAGGAGTCCCGTCCACCGTGCGGCAGGAAGTCGGCGCATCATCGCGAATTGCGGTGCGCTCGCTGCCAGCATCCGCTCTCCGAAGCCGTCCGCGCGCAGGCGGCGCATCGCAGCGAGAGTGTGTACATCGTGTTTGGTCCAAGACAACGAGATGTCGTCGACACCAATTTCGCCCCACCGCGCATGAGGGAGAAGGTGTTTGCGACGCATACCCACTGGCACGACGAGCGCGTGCGCGGAGGTTAACGGTTTCCGTAGGCGCGCTCCGAGTTGTCTCGAAGTCAAAGTTTTCAGTGTTGGTGGGCACGCTCCCACCAACTGGATGTTCAGACGCAGTGCTGGGGTGCGGTAGACCCACGCGCAGACGTGGCACATCCCTTGCGCGGCGGGCGAGGACCACCCGTCGAAGGCAGTGAATGTGCGGGAAACGACGGAGCTGACAGAGATGTTGCCGGGGCTCTCACGCCCGCAGCGGGCGCAGGGGCCACCGCAGCGGCGACCTTCGACAGGTGGGGGATCAACTGCCCTGTGTGCGGCGGTGCACACGTCTTCGATGCTCACAGCGTTCGAGTCGGTCATGCAAAGCAAGCTATCTGCGGCACATGACATTACGAACACCGCGCACATTACGGCAGTGGATGATCAGCAGCTGTCGAGGCCGCCAGCGTCGGTTTCGTTATGCGGGTCCCTTGTTCACGAAATCGTCGGCGAGATCCGCCGCGAGTTCGAGGTACGCACGTTCGGTCTTCTTGCTCAGCAGCAGCAGGTCGATCGGGCCGCCTTCCCCGAGGTGTTCGTCGAACGGGATGATGCGGACCGCTCGTACGCCTTGTTGGCGGAAGACGTCTTCGAGCTGACTCAGGTCGAGTGAGGAGGATCCCGGCCGTGTCGAATTGACTACCACCACTGCCTTTTCCACCAGGCGTTGATGTCCTTGCTCGTTGAGCCATGCCAAGGTGGAGACAGCCGATCGTGCGCCGTCTTGGGCGGTGGGGCTGACCACGACGACTGCATCCGCCTCGTCGAGGATACCCTTCATCGCTGAATGCATCATGCCGGTTCCGCAATCGGTGATGATGATGATGTAGTGCACTTCCAACGTTTTGAGCGCGTCGAGATAGTCCTGCTCGTTGAAGGCTTCGGAGGTGGCCGGGTCAGTTTCGTTGGCGAGGATTTCCAGACGACTGTCCCCCTGAGAGGCGTAGTGCCTCACATCGCTGTAAGTGCGGATGTGGTGATCTGCCAGCAGGTCTCGAACGGTGTATCGGTGCTCGCGATGCTCGCGATCGGCAAGGGTTCCGGCGTCCGGGTTGGCATCGATCGCGATCACACGGTCACCTCGTAGCGAGGCGAACGTCGACCCCACTGTTTTGGCTGCAGTTGTTTTTCCCGCCCCACCTTTGAGGGAAACGAAGGCGATTTGTACACGCCTCGCGAAGGCTGGTTGATCCGTTTGACCAATTCGAGGTACTCGAGCTCTGCCTGCGACTGACCCGGGTTGACCTTGCCCCCGGTCAATTTGAACAGAAAGCGGCGGAAACCTTTCGCCGGCGGGCGCTTCGCACGACGGATGATGTCGAGGTCGTCGATAGTGCGCCTCGGAGGGGTTGAGGATCGGAAACCAGAGGCGATTCCGGGGTTGACCTGACGCGGTTGAATGGCAGGTCCCTGCGGCGGTGCGCCGTTGTAGTGCTGTTGACCGTATTGGCCTACCGCTGGCGCGGCCGGCTGAGCGGTGGAATGAGGGTGGGTCTGACCCGCGCTCAACGGCTGCTGATACTGCGCGGTGTGAGAACGCGGTTCTTCAGTCTGCGGGGCCGAGGCGTTGTATCCACCAGTGCCGCGAGATCCTTGAGTGTCGACGCCGGCGCCTTGAGCAGGAAACGCTGTCGTCGGCGGATCCCATGACGGAGCTGATTCGACTGCGGCGTTGGGCGCACTCGACGAAGTGGTCGGGGGTACAGGCTGCGAGCTCGCCGGCGGCAGGTTCGAGGGCGACACGACCCGGACATTTGCGACCCGCGATGGACCAGGCGGAACCGGCTGTGGGTGCGCAACAGGCGCTTCCTGATTCAGGGTGGAGTCAACGTGGCGGGTGGACGACGGGCTCCTTTGCGCTGTCTCTGACTCCGCGTGAACACTCCGGATGTGATCGAGCGGATCGGGCGTAGTCGGTTGCGGCTTGCTCTGACGCGCCTCCTGCGGGGCGATCGGCTGCCAGCCGCCGTTTGGCCGCAGGCGCTCCGGCTTCGGTTGCGTGCGTGGGAGCTGACGGGACGAATGGCTGCGCTGGGGGTGCGGCGTCGACTGGCGATGATCTCTCATGCGGATGTGGTGCGTGACGTGCGACGCGGTCTTCGGTGTGAACTTGATGGCCGCCGCTGTCCAGAGGGTTCTCACCGTCATCGGCGCTGGCATCGAGCCATGGTGGCAATTCGGGATTATTCTGGTCGCTGGACATGGTCCCCCACTTTCGTTGGAAATTCGTTTTGGGCGATTTTGGCGAACGTATCACCGACTGGATACACGACGAGCAGTCAATATCTGCTCCCGTCTCCGGGATTCACACACAGATACGCGCTTCGCACGAAGCGGAGAGACTGCCGATAGGGTTGAAACCCTCATGAAGGGAACAGGATGAGTGCAACTCCGGATGGCTTGAACATGGCCACGCTCAATGCATTCCGCCCTATCCGGCACGATCTGGAGTCAATACGAGCGAAAATCGCTGCACACCTCGAAGATAATGACGGCTACGTCGCGTTCTCCGGCGGTAAGGATTCGCTTGTCGTGCTTCACCTCGCCCTTTCCGTGGAGCCGAATGTTCCCGTCGTCTTCTTCGACTCCGGAGCGGAGTTTCCTGAGACGTACGAATTCGTGCAGCGAGTGGCACAGGAATGGAAGTTGAACTTTCAGGTATATGCGGCAGAGCCCCCATTACTGGAAATGCTCTCCCGCGACGGGGGTTGGCAGCACGAACGCGCGGCGGACTACCCAAAGTCCGTTTCACTGCACGAATCATTGATTGCTGAGCCAGCTCGTCGCGCGCACGCCGACCACGGGCCAGGCGAGATATGGGGCGTACGCGCCGACGAATCTGTCAAAGGCACAGGTCGATGGTCGCTCTATCACAGCAATCTCGCGCTCGAAATCGAACGAAACTGCCGAACGTGTTGTGCCACTAAGGCGGAGCAACGCCAGGCACACGGTGGCTTGATCTCGCGCGCCGACGGAACTCGCGTGATTGGGCCGGCCTGGGATTGGAGCCGCGACGATGTCTGGGGCTACCTGGCTCGACACAAGCTGCCGGCCAACCCGATCTACGACAAACTACGTGGTCTCGGCGTCTCCGACGAAAACTTGCGGGTCAGCCATCTCATCGACGGGCACTTCCTCGAACAAGGCCGGGTCACGTGGCTACGACGCGGATGGCCGACATTGTTCGAGGAAATCGCCGATGCACTTCCCCGTATCCGCGAGTACATCTGACACCTAAGTGTGAAGCGGGTGTTAGTCGCCGATCTTGAACGAGTTTTGGGCGGAGTCGGTGCATTGGAGGTAGGACTCGGCATGGGAGCGGCCGTCGACGTACGGCCAGTTGCAGCGCCATCCTTCCACTGTGGCGAACCGCCCTTGACCTTCGATGACCACCGAAGTGTCATTGAGGTATCGCTCACTGATTGCAAGGGCCGTTGCGCACTCGACAGATCCGGTTAGGACGATCACTGGTTGGACGGCGCCTGTGGCGTGGGGGACGACTGTCCCACACAGGTCGCCAGCAGTTGCGGCGGACGCCGGCGAAATTCCGGGCTGAACCGGCGGGGCAGTACCTTGCTGGAGCTGCGACGTTGGAAAGGGATCAGCAGTTCCGGTGGTGATGCCCGCCTGTCCTCTGACGTCCGTGACGCCCGCCTGAGTGGGTGCTGTGCCGGACGTCGACGAGGCAGACGATTCACTGGTGGCGCTTGTCGTCAACGACTCGTTTTCAGATCCCGAATCGGTACACCCTGCAACTGTGGCCGCGGTCATTGCTGCAATCGCGATGATGCAGCGTCTGGTCGAACGTCGTTTCACAGTGTTCTCCATTGTCTCGTGCTGTTGATTAGTGTTGTACAAGTGCACTTTTCAGTTGCATCCTCTGCCCTACCTCGGTTAGAGTCAGTGCACTGAGATTGCACAGTGAGAGTCGGAGGCATCACCCTTTGGGTGGCCTCCGATTTTTCTTTGCGCCGGCAGTGTTGTTATTTTCGGGATGCTCGACCGCCGAATCGCCCGAAGCCGGTTCTACGAGGCTGAATGTCGACTTCCCTGCCAGGATCTCGGGGTGCATGAAGATTTCGGGGCGGCCTTGTGCGTCTGTGTAAGCCATGCTGAACCTCTATTTCTCAAGTCGCTTCGGTTGTCGTGATCTCGCGCAGTTGCACGACGATTCTTTCGCCAGGCGGCTGACCAGGCCGTTCGTAAGGGGCGTTGTGTATGGCGACGACTTCGACATGCATTCCTCGGGGCAGCACGTGCGCGGTGTTGTTTCCGCTATCGGATTGCCCCAGGTACATTCCGCGACTGGTTTCGATCTCGAAGGCAACGTCGTTGGGCCCGCGGTGTGCATCCAGTTCGTGAAGTGTGTGAGTGCCGGCCGTGAAGCGGTCGAAGGAAATCACCGCGCCTGGTTGCAGATTCGATGGCCAATCATGCTGCCCCGCTATCGGATGCGGCATCGTGACTTCGGTGTAGACCAGATGGCCTCGACCTGTTTTCGACTCCGCTGATTGGATCGCACGGTCGATCCGTTGGACCTCTTTTCGCTGTTTATCGTCAAGCAGAACAGCGTCACCGTTGACTCTCGACAGAGCGGCATTCGTCTCAGCCCATGTCTTCGGGTCCGACACCAAACCGTTCAACGCCCGATGTTGTGTCCCGGGCATTGTGTCAAGGACAGCACGTTTGGCCACCGATCGCGCTTTGCGTTGTCTCGAACTCAAGTTTTTGCGGAGCTCGATCTCACCGGGCAAGTTGCGGCGCAATCTCGCATCTGTGATCGGGGCAGTTCCCGGCCGAGGAAATGCGCGGTTGAGGTCCTTCGAAGCTCGGGTCAGGCTCATCCCTTCGGTGGCCGAGTCGAGGTTCCGTGCGGAAGCTCTTTCCTTCTCTCGCTCCGCATACCGTTGTTCCGGGATGACGAGAGCTTGCTTCTTCGTCGCTATATTCGAGTTTCCGCCGTCGACATCGACGACACCGGATACTCCGTCAGGGTTCGACCTGGTGTAACTGCGAGACATAGGGGTCCACTTCCTCGAACGAGTCAACTCACGCCGTTTTGCGATGCGGAGTGGGAACTTGAGTCCCCAAGGTCATCGCAGTGTCGAGGACGTCGGAGATGTTCCTGCTGGTTCGCCCGCACATCGCGCATTGGGCGGGAAGGTGCTGGGTGACGAGTTCCACGAAATGTATGTGGCACACCAAATGCGGAGTCGGGGTCCACCCGGCGCAGCAGTCTCTCAGAGTAAGAGCCCACTGCGCCGGACGGATATGAGTCACGTCGACGCCGGCTTGTTTCTCCAGTTCGCAGCTGGTGCAGCTCGGGAGGACACGTACGACCGAATCGATATCGAGCGGCGAGTTGTGGTCCATCATGAGCTCCTCTGTTCTGCAAAGCTGGCAGGCGATTTAGTCGTTGGTACCGGCGCTGCTGGGCTGTTCACCGGTGTGATTCGGTGATGCGGGCGGTGCGGCCTGGGACGTTGTTTCGGCGGCGGCCGGCTTCTGTCGACGAGCCTTCTTCTTCTTCTTCGGCGCCGAGTAGCCCATATCTGTGAGTTCACGCGCTGTCCAGCCACCGGAAATGGCTGTGTCGTATGCGGTTTTGATCGTGTCTTCCGCGCGCGCGTGCTCTGCGTCAAGCGATTCGAGTTCCTGGGCGTGCTTGGCAAGGAGAACCTCGCGCTGATCGAGTATTTCCTGCGCAGAGGCTTGCGCCTCACCAATTGCTCCGACAAGCGATACACGTGCCTGAAGAGCTTTGTGTGCCAGTGCCTCAGCGCTCTTGCGTGCTGTGTCCACTGCCTTCTTGTTGGTCGGTGTGGGGCTCATCTGTCATTTCTCCTTGGTTATTTCCGGATCTAGACCGCACGCAAGTGAAGCGCTGTGGAGGTCACTGGTGGTGACGCTCAACGCGTAGTCGCGGGCGACTGTCAAATAGCGTGCCGCATACTCGCATCCGTACGCCGTATTGGGGGGCATCCATTCATCGAGTCCTTTGTCGGATTTCTTCCCGTTGGTCGGTCCGTCCACGGCCATCAGGTTGCGATCGATGTCGTTGGCAAACTGGATTCGTTTGTCGACCGTCCAAGTCGAAGCGCCCATTTTCCATGCTCGGGCAAGGGGATACACGTGTAATCCGTAGCTAGTAGGTAGTGCCGTTGACATCATCCTGGGCTTCCTTCCACGGATTCGGGATATGTGGGC
>NZ_JAWLSE010000027.1:0-16505 GCF_033142365.1 Rhodococcus sp. IEGM 1241 | reverse complement strand
CCGGAACCGTCACCGGACACGCCGGTATCCGAGGTCGCCTGACACACCTTAATCCACAGAATTTGACGATTCCTCCCGACGCAGTCAACTTCGACCACAATTTGAACGATCACATAAACGCAGCATCAGGAGTTGGTTATGGCTGGTGAGACCTTTGTATCGTACGACGAGAGAATGGCGAGACGCCTCTTCGAGGAAGGCTGCCGTTGATGCGGATCGCAATCAACAACGCAGTGCCCGGCATCGACGGCGACCTGCGGGGCGCCCGACCATCTCAGGCCACTGCGGATCGGCGCACGCACGGCAGGTCCGGTGCGCGGCGTCTGTCAGTTGTTCGTTTCCGCGGTACTAGCACGACAAAGCGGACATGACCGCTGCCGGAGAAGAAGCCGGATTCGATCTGGACCTCCACGTGTAGGGCAACGCTGAGACCTAAGGCACTGATTAGCTGGGCCGGGAGAGTTTTTGGGCAACTTGGTATTGCTAATCGTCGGCGGCAACGACATGACCCGGGATTCAATGATCGGCGATGTTCTGGCATTGAACCGGTTCCTTGATCAGCCGTTACACTCTAGTCATGGTTGTCGAGCCCGTCCGGGTTTCCTTTCGTCTGCAGCTGCGCGCTGAAGCCTTGCGAGCAGCTCAGGAGTTGGCCATCGAGAAGGGCTGGGAGAAAGTGCGATTCAGTGAAATCGCCGCTGTGATTGGCGTATCCCGGCCTACGTTGTATCGCGAGTTCGCGAGTAAAGCTGCCCTCGGCGACGCACTAGTCGTGCGCGAGACTCACCGCTTTCTGGATGGAATCCGGAAGGTCCTCGACGCAAACGCAGCCGACGTACCGACGGCCATCACGGCAGCCGTTCGTTACACGTTGGACGAAGCCGTTGAAAGTCCCCTGTTGGGCGTCCAGCTTGGCCGTTCGGATGACCTCACCCGTATGGGCACTGGGGTGTTGCCGTTACTCGCTACATCGACGAACATGCTGAAGTCCGCCACCGAAGAATTGGTGACGTGGATTCAGACCCATCTCAGAGGTGATCGTGCTGCCGACGTTGTCCCTGCGGTCGATGTTTGGATCCGCCTCACCGTCAGTCATCTGGTGCTCCCGGGTTCTATGGAACGCTGCAACCAAGCCGTAGCAGACCAGATTTCACTCTCGGTGCTCCGCTACCTTGGCCTTCGGTAGAACGAGCCCGCAGAGTAGGCTTCGTAACCTTCGTAGACTGCGATACTGGGTCGTGTGGCGTCGTAGCACGGTAACGAGATGTCGACAATGGTAAATGGGCATTAGTCCCTCCGCCAGTCACGATTTTTCGCCGCATGACATCCCGCGACAGCTGTCGTTGTGTGGGAAGGCGGAGCACACTGGTGCGCTCGTGTCGACATCGTGTGGCGGAAGACCGAATCGAACGCAGCGTTCTCTCTCTTCACCTAACATTCGCAGGAAAGTGGTTTGCTGGGGTCCAGCCTGAACACTCACTTCGATGGCCGCGGCATCAGAGGTAGGCCAAGTGGCTTTGTCAAACCATCGCCCTCCTATGGGAGGGCGATTCAGTGTCGCCGGAGCGGCGAGTACATCGTATACCGGGTCCCGCTGACGGGTATAACTGGTTTCCGCTGCGCAGACGTGCGTGTGGGAACGGAGAAAGTCACGCTACCGCCAACTGACCCATAACTTTATCCGAATGGGTCTGCTGCACGGATAGGTGACATCTGATCTGGCTTACCTTCGGGGTGGCCTGGAAGGATGCAGCTATGCCGAAGCCTTACCCACAGGAGTTTCGCGAGGATGTAGTCCGGGTGGCCCGCGGCCGGGAACCGGGTGTGACGATCGATCAGGTTGCCGCGGATTTCGGGGTGCACCCGATGACACTGTCGAAGTGGATGCGACGAGCCGATGTCGATGACGGTACGAAACCCGGGCTGAGCAGCATGAGTATGGCCGAGAACCGGGAGTTGAAGAAACGAGTTCGGCTGCTGGAGCAGGAGAATGAGGTGCTGCGGCGAGCTGCGGCGTATCTGTCGCAGGCGAATCTGCCGGGAAAATGATGTACCCGCTCGTGAAGGAGCTCGCCGTCGACGGAATCCCCGTCGCGGTCTCGTGCCGGGTCTTGAAGCTCTCCCGCCAACCGTACTATCGGTGGCTGCGTGATGCGGTCACCGAGGCAGATCTGACCTGGGCATATCGGGCGAACGCGTTGTTCGATGCCCACCGGGACGACCCTGAGTTCGGGTACCGGTTTCTCGCCGACGAAGCCGAGGCCGCGGGTCAGGTCATGGCGGCACGGACGGCGTGGCGGATCTGCTCGGATAACACCTGGTGGTCGAGGTTCGGCAAGAAGCCTCGCCGACTGAAGTCGGTGCGTTCCGGGCCGGCCGTGCACGAGGACCTGGTGCAACGCGAGTTCACCGCGCAGCGTCCGAACCGATTGTGGCTCACCGACATCACCGAGCACCCCACCGCTTGGATTCCAGCAATCGTCGCAACACTCGTAATTACGAGACTTCCAGTAAAGCACTCAGGCGCTCGGCAGGGGTGTCCCAGTCGAGCGATTTCCGGGGTCGGTCGTTAAGCTCCTCCGCGACGGCCAAGAGTTTGTCGACGCTGTGCGCTTCCAGGTCGGTACCGCGCGGGAAGTATTGGCGGAGAAGCCCGTTGGTGTTCTCGTTGCTGCCGCGCTGCCAGGGAGCGCCCGCGTCTGCGAAGTAGACGTCGAAGTTGGTCGCGGCGGCGAATGCCCGGTGCTCGGCCATCTCGGCGCCTTGGTCCCAGGTCAGAGTTCCTCGCAGCGATGCGGGCAGATGACGGACGGTGGTAATGAGAGAGTCGCGGACGGCTTCGGCAGTCCGTTCACGTCCGAGGTGCCCGAGCATCACGAAGCGGGAGGAGCGTTCGACTAGTGTCGCGATCGCCGATCCACCCAGCGCACCGATGATGAGATCGCCCTCCCAATGACCTGGCACTTTTCGCGAGTCAACCTCTGCCGGCCGATTGCTGATCGAGTTCATCGGGTCTACGAACCGCGGCCGACGGGCATCGGACTGCCTATGTGGCTTGCGCGCAATTCGACCGCGGCGCAGTTGCTTTCCGAGTTCACGTGTGAGATCGCCTCGGGCGTGCACGTAGATCGCTTGATAAATCGTCTCGGTGTTCGCACGCATTTCCGGCGTGGTCGGGAAGTCCTTGACCAGTCGGTGACTGATCTGTTGCGGCGACCACCTTTTCGCCAATTTCCCTTGGACATAGGAACGAAGCTCGGCATTGGCAACCAGCTTCGCCCTCCGCGGCCTGGCCCGATGCTTCACCGACAGCCGATGCGCCGTATGAGGCATATATCCCCTCACCGAGACGGTGTTGCGCTTGAGTTCTCGGCTGATCGTCGACGGTGCGCGTCGCATCTCCGACGCGATCGCCCGGATCGACAACCCCGCACGCCGTAGATCCTGCAACTGCTCCCGTTCGAGCAGGCTGAGGTAACGGGGATGGATGATCTTCTCGACCACATTGAGGTCGACACTTCCGCCGATCGCGCGAGTTCTTCGTTCTGGCACAACATCATTGTTCTTTACGGGGTACCGCACCACCCGGCCGTCGGGATAGACACGCCCTCGGTTGATGATGGTGATGCCTTTGTCCCAGTCGGTCGCCGATCGGGCATCGGCCCCGACGCGAGCCCTCGCCTCCACGCGCGTGAGTCCCGCCGCTCGTAGACGTAGGAACTCTTCACGCCGCGGGTTGACCTTGCGTGCCTCGCTGGTCGATATTCCTGCTTTCCGCGCCCATACATGGGCTGTTGGCCGATGAATCCCCAGCTCATGAGCAACAGTTGAGATGATTTGCCGCTCGCGAACGAGCCGCAAGAACTCAGCTTTGAGTTCCGCGGGGTAGGTGCGCGGCGCGGCCCGCGCCATGGTCAGCCCTGTCTTCCGCAACCAGTTGTAGCCTGCGTCTTCATGAACGCCGACTGCACGCGCTGCGGCGCGGACCGTGCCACCTCTATCGAGTAGTCGGAAGAATTCTTCCTTCTGCTGATCCGTGTACTTTTTGCCAGCCATTGCAACACCTTCCAGTAGGTGTTGCGACGATTGCTGGAATCCAAGCCGGTGAGGGGAAGCTGTATCTGTGTGCGATCAAAGATGCCTGCGGTAATCGGATCGTCGGATACTCCATCGACTCGCGGATGAAAGCCCGCCTGGCGGTCACCGCTCTGAACAACGCCCTCGCTCGCCGCGGCGACGTCACCGGATGCGTGGTTCACTCGGACCGAGGCTCTCAATTTTCGTCCCGAAAGTTCCTTAACGTCTTAACTACTCACGACCTGATCGGATCGATGGGCAAAGTCGGAGCCTGCGGCGACAACGCTGCAATGGAAAGCTTTTTCTCGCTGTTGCAAAAGAACGTCCTCGACCGTCAGGCCTGGGCGACCCGCCAGGAGCTCCGAACAGCGATCGTCACCTGGATCGAGCGGACCTATCACCGCCGCCGACGCCAGGCCGCCCTCGGCCGATTGACCCCCATCGAATACGAGACCATCATGAACACACCAGCCGCACCGGCTGCGTGACTACAACTGTCACCTATCCGTGCAGCAGACCCAATCTTGTTTCCTTGTGATCGTGGCCGATGCGTATGCCGTCATCTTTGGCTTGAAATGCGCTGCGACTCCCGCAGCGTCTCGTATTCCACTGTCGGACTTCCACGGTCCGCTCCGAGCAGATCATGTTCTTGTCGCAACCCGACGCATCCGCGTGAGTAACCTCAGGGTATTTACAAAAACAAAAAAAGGTAACGATTTGAGCAAAAGGTGGTATGGTGAACATCACACGCACCCTCGTGTGGGCGGGAAGCATGCCTCGCAACGACGAGTTCGGCTGAGAGGCGGTCACCCCCGATGACTTGTTTGACGGGAGCGGTGACTATCGCAGATTGAGCGTCCCTGGTCGCTCGCGACCGCGCATTACCTACAACGAGATTGGTGGAGGTTCGAGATGGCTGTGTTCAAGAATGAGGACGAGGTTTACGCCTACATGGCCGGGATATTTCGGCGTGGCCTGGAGATCGAGGGGCTGGCGGACAAGCTTGCGGGCTCGGGGGTGGTGTTGCGGGTGTATTACACCGATCCGGATGCGGTGGTGACGGTGGATATGCCGAACAAAGTGGTGGAGACCGGAGCTTCGAGTACCGCAGTCCCCAATGTCGAACTGTTCATGTCTTCGGACACCGGGAACAAGTTCTGGCTAGGGAAGGTGAACCTGACAATGGCGATGGCCAAGGGAACCGTGCGCGCAAAAGGGCCGGTGCCCAAGTTGCTCAAACTGATCCCACAGGCCAAGAACCTGTTTCCCGAGTACAAGTCGATGTTGCAGAGCGAGAATCGACAGGATCTCATCGATGCGTGACTACCGATCGATGCGTGACTTCCGCTTGACCGCTGACCGCAGGACGGTGGCGCGATGAAAAGCACCATGCAGGACGTTCCGCTGACCGTGTCGTCGATAGTGCGGCATGCCTCCAGGATTCATGGCGAGCGTGCGGTGTTGACCGCGCGTGGACCCGGGCAGATCTCCCGGGTGTCGTACCGAGAGCTGGGCGAACGTGCGGCTCAGTTGGCTAATGCATTGCGCGCGATCGGGATTCGTGGAGATGAGCGCGTCGCGACCCTCCAATGGAGTAACCAGGAGCATCTGGAATGCTATTCGGCGGTGCCATCGATGGGCGCGGTGCTGCACACGTTGAATCTGCGACTGCCGACTGAACAGCTGACGTGGATCGCAAACCATGCCGACGATCGGGTGGTCATCGTCGACGGAACGGTCCTTCCTCTCCTGGCGTCGGCTCTTCCCTCGATGACCTCGGTTCGCACGGTGCTCGTCACCGGTACTGGCGACCTTGCCGCTGTTGAGGGGTGTGGAAAGGACGTCCTTCGGTACGACGATGTGGTCGCCGCCCAGCCGAGCTCATTCGACTGGCCAGACGTCGACGAACGGTCGGCCGCTGCGATGTGCTACACCAGCGGCACCACCGGCCATCCGAAAGGCGTTATCTACAGCCATCGTTCGACGTGGCTGCATTCTCAGGCAGCGTGCGCCTCGAATGCGCTGGGCATCGGTCATGACGACACGGTATTGACGATCGTGCCGATGTTCCATGCCAATGCGTGGGGACTGCCGTACGCGGCGATGATGGCAGGCGCGCAGATGCTGCTGCCCGACCGCTTTTTACAGGCTGAGCCGTTGGTGGAGATGATCGAGGCAGCGCGACCGACGATGGCGGGAGCGGTCCCGACGATCTGGACCGACGTTTTGCACTACCTGCGTGACAATCCAGGCCATGACGTCAGTTCGCTGAAGATGGTGGCCTGCGGGGGTTCAGCCGTTCCGCGGTCGTTGATAACCGCTTACGACGAGCTGGGTATCCGCATCGTACAGGCATGGGGAATGACCGAGACCTCGCCGCTTGCTGCAGTCGCGCTCCCGCGGGACACCGACTCACCGGAGAGGTCCCTTCAGGTACGCGGAACCCAGGGCAGGGTGGTGGCCGGTGTGGAGGCCCGCATCGTCGACGACTCTGATGCTGAGCAGCCCTGGGACGGAAAGTCGGTGGGCGAGATTCAGATTCGCGGCCCATGGATCACCGGGTCGTACTACCAGCATGACAGTGCGGCGGTGACGCCGGATGGATGGTTGTGTACCGGAGATGTTGGCGTGATCAGCGCAGATGCGTTCATCACTCTGACCGACCGTTCCAAGGATGTCATCAAGTCGGGAGGTGAATGGATCTCGTCAGTCGAACTGGAGAATGAATTGGCCGCTCATCCTGCGGTGCGCACCGCCACTGTGATCGGTGTGCCAGACGATAAGTGGCAGGAACGACCGCTGGCAGTGGTTGTCCTCGATACCGGACGCACCGTTACGGCTAGGGAGCTGTCGGGATTCTTGCGCGACCGTGTGGCCAAGTGGTGGCTACCTGAACGATGGGCATTCGTTACTGAAGTTCCACTGACCTCGACAGGCAAGTTTGACAAGAAGAAGTTGCGGCGCCAATACGCCGACGGTGACTTCATTGTTGAGACGCTCGACTGAATCGGCCTTCACGGCAACCGAATTATTGATCTAAGGAGAATCATGAAGACACGCGCTGCTGTTCTCTGGGGCCTGGGAGAGAAGTGGGAGGTAGAGGAAGTCGAGCTTGATCCGCCCGGCCCCAACGAGGTGCTCGTCAGGCTGACCGCGAGTGGGTTGTGCCATTCCGATGAACATCTCGTGACCGGTGACTTGCCCTTCCCTCTACCCGTAGTCGGCGGTCACGAAGGCGCCGGCACCGTGGTGGAAATCGGCGCGGGAGTCGAGGATATCGCCGAGGGCGATTCGGTCATCCTCACCTTCCTTCCGTCGTGCGGGCACTGTTCCTACTGCGCACGCGGTATAGGGAACCTGTGCGACGCAGGCGCGGCCGTCATGATGGGACCCCAGCTCGATGGCACCTACCGCTTCCATGCACGCGGCGAGGACATCGGCCAGATGTGCTTGCTGGGCACCTTCTCGGAGTACACGGTCGTGCCGAGGGCGTCGCTGGTTAAGATCGATACAGGAACACCGCTGGATAAGGCGGCGTTGATCGGCTGCGGCGTCACCACCGGTTACGGGTCGGCGGTGCGCACAGGCGAAGTGCGCGCCGGGGACACAGTGGTCGTAATCGGAGCCGGCGGTATCGGCATGAACGCGATTCAAGGCGCACGGATCGCCGGCGCGTTGAACATCATCGCCGTCGACCCCGTGGAATTCAAAAGGGAGCAATCCAGCGTGTTCGGCGCGACGCATGCCGTTGCCTCGATCGACGAAGCGTGGGCGCTGGTCAGTGACATTACTCGCGGCAAACTCGCCGACGTCTGCATCTTGACCACGGATGTCGCCGAAGGGTCCTATACTTCCGAGGCGCTATCACTCGTTGGCAAACGTGGGCGAGTGGTTGTCACCGCGATCGGGCATCCCGAGGAGACCACTATGTCGGGCTCTTTGTTGGAGTTGACACTCTACGAAAAGCAGATCCGCGGTTCCCTGTACGGCTCGTCGAACGCTGCGCATGACGTCCCTCGCCTCGTCGAACTGTACAACGGCGGAAACCTCAAGCTCGATGAGCTGATCACCCGTGAGTACACTCTCGATCAGATTAACGAGGGCTATGAGGACATGCGATCAGGCCGCAACATCCGAGGGCTCATTCGATTCTGACGCCACCGCGGGGACAAATTCCCGCAGTCAGTGGTGAATGTCGGGTGGCGGAGCCCAAATAACGGCGAGGTTTGCAGATCGAGTACTGCGCCGTGGAGCCCTCACCGGCTTAGGGGCATTTCCGTGAAACTCGCCCACAAATGCAACGACTCCGGCAATACCTTGATGGTGACCGGCCGATGTCGTTCTAAATCTCCCTCATGAAGAAAGCCTCGGCTGTCGTGGTCGGCGCCGTTGGGACCCCGATTCGATGATGTCTACCCGTTTACCAGAGAAATCGCCCGAGCTACTAGAAAGGCAGTTGACATGCCATTACAAATGGAGGCGCAGGGCGGCAGGCGCGACCGCAAGCAACTGCTCGACGAGGTCCGACGTGTCGCAAATTCAGGCCGCACACGGGATCTGCAGTGGCGACTGGACCAATTGACAGGGATCGAGCGACTTTGTTCCGAACGTGAGAGCGAAATCGCCTTGGCGTTGTCCAAGGACCTAGGCCGCTCTTCTGTAGAGGCATGGCTCGGCGACATCAACGCCACGAAGACTGAAGCCCGCTACGCGCGGAAGCACCTGAAGAAATGGATGCGGCATAAGAGAGTGTCGTTGCCGCTGAGTCAATTGCCCGGTCGCGGGTGGGTGCAGTACGACCCGTTGGGCGTCGTCCTGATCATCGGACCATGGAACTATCCCCTGTATTTGAATCTGGGTCCCTTGGTGGCGGCGGTGGCAGCCGGCAACTGCGCAGTGATCAAGCCATCCGAGCTTGCGCCTGCAACCTCCGAGTTGCTTGCCCGGTTGGTGCCGCAATATGTTGATGCGGAGGCGGTCCGCGTTGTCGAGGGTGACGGGGAGACGACTCAGGATCTGCTTTTCCAGGGTTTCGATCACGCCTTGTTTACTGGAAGCACCGAGATCGGTAAGAAGATTATGGCCACTGCCGCGCTGACGTTGACTCCGGTGACGCTCGAGTTGGGCGGGAAGAGCCCAGTCGTCGTGGCAGCCGACGCCGACATCGACGTCGCTGCGCGTCGGATTGCGTGGGTGAAATTGCTCAACTCTGGACAAACCTGCATCGCCCCGGATTATGTTCTGGCTGATAAGTCGATCGTCGACGAACTGGTGGAGAAGATCGTCCAGAACATCGTCCAGTTCCGGTCTGCCGAAGAAGAGTTCGCGCTGCCGATCGTCAATGCACGGCAATTCGACCGCTTGGTTCAACTACTCACCGCCACCCAGGGCACCATCGTCAGCGGAGGGCACTTCAACCGAGACAGTTTGCGTATCGAGCCGACGGTCATTGTGAATCCGCCCGACACCGACGCGATGATGGCCAGTGAAATCTTCGGCCCTGTGTTGCCAATCCTCACGATCGACTCGATTAGCGCAGCTGTAACCCGTATTAACGCCGGCCCGAAGCCATTAGCACTTTACCTATTCACCACTTCATCGCAGCTAGGTCGTGACCTGATCGACCGCATCCCGTCCGGTGGTGCCGTCATCAATCACGTCGCATTGCACTGCTTAATTCCGCAGCTGCCTTTCGGTGGTGTCGGTGCCAGCGGCCTCGGCGAGTATCACGGCAAATGGGGGTTCGAGGCTCTCAGCCACCGCAGAGCAGTGCTGTCCAAATCCACCAAACCCGATCTGCGTCTGATTTATCCACCGTATACTGAACGTACGATCAAGTTGCTACGGAAACTTCTGTGAACGGGTTGGTGCCCGCCGTTCGAATGACCCCTGTTATCGCTGATCCTGAAGGTTTTCGGCGCCGGGGGGACCTACTTTTCGTCAACCAAAAGTGGGGAGCCGTAAATCAAATGGCATCAAGGCTCGGGGATGAGCGAATTCTCGGATTGAGCGTTGCGAGTTCAGGCTCGCTAGGTCGAACTGGAATGACTCGTTGCGTGAAAGCTGGAGGAGGCACGCCCGCATCATTGCGTTTCATTTTCCCCCCTGAGTCGAATTCACAACCATCTGACTCTGGCGAACATAGCCGACATGGTCAGTTGCTGTCAGAATTTAAAATCCCATCAATACGCTGCATCAGGAGTTGGTTATGGCTGTTGTCACTTTTGTCTCTCGCGACGGCGAGGAGCGTGAGGTGTCTCTCGAGGAAGGTTCGTCGTTGATGCAGATCGCAACCAACAACGCGGTGCCCGGTATTGATGGCGACTGTGGGGGTGAAGCCGCGTGTGGGACCTGCCATGTGATCGTCGACCCGCAGTGGTCCGAGTTGGTCGGACGTTCAGGATCGGAGGAGGAGGAGATGCTTGCGATGAACCCCGAGCGTCAACCCACCTCCCGATTGTCTTGCCAGATGCTCGTTTCGGCGGCGTGGGACGGCTTGATTGTCCAGACGCCAGAATTTCAGATGTGACCCACGAGAGTGACGGATAAGACGTAATGAAGGTTTCTGAAGTGATCACTGACAAAGTTCAATCTGCCATCCCGATCGACCTGCAAATCCGCGGCGCACACCTGTACGACAGGACCCGACGTTGGGTGACCGGATCGAACGGAAAGAAGCTGTTCGTAGAGAGCCCAATACCACCGGTCGAAGACGTCGAGCTCGCTGACATCGACCTCAGCAACCCGTTTCTCTATCGTCAGGGGCGTTGGCAGTCCTACTACGAGCGCCTACGCAATGAGGCGCCGGTGCACTATTTACCGGACAGTCCCTTCGGGCCGTTCTGGTCGGTCACGCGGCATGCCGACATAATGGCCGTCGACAAGGATCATGAGTCATTCTCCGCCGAGCCGCTAATCGTCATCGGGGTCCCGCCGCGTTTTTTAGATATCACAATGTTCATTGCGATGGATCCGCCCCGCCATGACAGGCAGCGGGCCGCCGTCCAGGGCGTGGTCGCGCCGAAGAATCTTCGTGAGATGGAGGGGCTGATTCGTTCGCGAGTCCAGGAGGTGCTCGATGACCTGCCAAGGAATGAGCCATTCGACTGGGTACAGAACGTCTCTATCGAGTTGACCGCTCGAATGCTTGCAACCCTTCTCGATTTTCCATACGAACAGCGTCATAAACTCGTCGAATGGTCAGACCTCGCAACCTCGATGGAGCAGACCAACGGCGGCCCCTCAGACCTCGACGACACGTTCGTCGGTATGCGCGAGATGGCACAAGGTCTCAGCGAGCACTGGCACGACAAAGCGGCCCGGACCGCTGCCGGAGAAGAACCAGGGTTCGACCTGATCACCATGCTGCAGAGCAACGCCGACACCAAGGACCTGATCAGCCGACCGATGGAATTCTTGGGCAACCTCGTATTGCTGATCGTCGGTGGCAACGACACCACCCGCAATTCGATGAGCGGCGGTGTTCTCGCGCTGAACCGGTTCCCCGATCAATTCGAGAAACTCAAGGCCAATCCCGACCTGATCTCCAACATGAACTCGGAGATCATCCGGTGGCAGACACCATTGGCCTACATGCGACGAATCGCCAAGGTCGACACGGTGCTCAACGGGCAGTTCATCCGGAAAGGCGACAAGGTCGTGATGTGGTACGCGTCGGGCAACCGCGACGAACGCGTGTTCGACCGGCCCGACGACTTCATCATCGACCGGGCCAACGCGCGCAACCACATCTCTTTCGGCTTCGGTGTTCACCGCTGTATGGGTAACCGGTTGGCCGAACTTCAGCTGCGGATCCTCTGGGAGGAATTGCTCGCTCGTTTCGAGAACATCGATGTCATCGGCGAACCCGAATACGTCCAGTCCAACTTCGTGAGAGGGATCAGCAAGATGACGGTCCGCCTCACCCCGAAATCCGACGCATGACCGCACAGCGCGCCGTCATCATCGGGGCCAGCCATGCTGGGGCTCAACTCGCAGCCAGCCTGCGCCAGGAACGTTGGACCGGAGAGATCGTCCTCATCGGCGATGAATCAGCGCTGCCGTACCAACGCCCTCCTTTGTCGAAGGCTTACCTGGCCTCGAAGAGCACGCTCAAGGACCTGGAGATCCGAAGCGTCGAGTTCTACAGCAAGCACGGGATCCAACTCCTGGACGCGACTGTAGAGGCGATCGACCGCTCAGCAGGAAGCCTTTCGCTCAGCACTGGCGACGCGTTGACCTATGACAAGCTCGCCTTGTGCACCGGTGCCCGCCCGCGGCGGCTCCCTACCCCGGGGGCCGACCTGGCCGGCGTCTACTACCTACGCACCGCCGCGGATGTTGGGTTGATTCGAAAGGCCGCGACCCCCGGACGTCGAGCCGTGATCGTCGGCGGGGGCTACATCGGCCTAGAGACGGCCGCCTCCTTGCGTGCACTGGGTCTGGAGGTCACCGTGTTGGAGGCGACCGAACGCGTCCTCGAGCGGGTCACCGCTCCCGAAGTCTCCGCATTTTTCGACCGAATCCACCGCAGTGAAGGGGTCGATATCCGCACGGGAGCCCTGGTCGAAGCGCTCACCGGCGATAGCCGCGTCCGCGAAGTGGTCCTGGCCAGCGGCGAATCAATCCCTGCCGACCTCCTCATTGTCGGAATCGGCGTGGAGCCCAATGTCGACCTCGCCGCCGCCGCGGACCTTGCTGTTGACAATGGCGTCGTCATCGACGACCACGCCCGGACCAGTGATCACAACATCGTGGCCGCCGGGGATTGCGCCAGCCACGACATGGCCCGCTACGGACGTCGCATTCGCCTGGAGTCCGTGCCGAGCGCCGCCGAGCAGGCCAAGGTCGCTGCCGCGACCATTTGCGGAAAGCCTAAGGAGATAAAGGCGCTTCCCTGGTTCTGGTCGGATCAATACGATCTCAAGCTCCAGATCGCCGGGCTCAACACTGGGTACGACGAAGTCGTCCTCAGCGGAAACCCGACCCGTGACCGCGACTTCACCTGCTACTACCTACGCAGTGCAGAGCTGATTGCGGCGGACTGCATCAATCGTCCCCGCGACTTCATGTTCAGCAAGCGGGTCATCTCGCAGCAGCTCCCCATCGACCGCGCCGAACTGTCACTCGCCGGTGCAGTGTGAGGCGACTCTGCCTTGAGCTCGATCGATATGACGTCGGCGAGCGATACGCAATTCGAAGGACGAACAGGTCCAAACCTCATTCGGCGCGCCCACTAACGAAACTGCGGCTTCTATCGGCGGCTCGCGAATCGACCCTTCCCTCCGAGCTTGAGCTCGATCCAACGAGACCCGCAACAGTTCGGTGCCAACTGTGGGCCACCACTTCAGTGTTCGTAAGCAACGTCGACCCATGGGCTACGCATGCCCACTTGGAACGAATCCCTGGCAACTGACTGGTCTTCGACACCCCCACGCCCCGCCACTCGGAAAGGATCGCATATGCCGCACAAAACCCTCATCGAGGGCTACCCCCATCAGATCGGGGGCCACTGTGGTTCAGGCGCGATGCGAGATCTGCTGCACTGGCACGGTCTCGGGTGGGATGGACCGCCCAGCGAGGGGCTGACATTTACCCTCGGGGGTGCCTTGGGGTTGTCCTATCTTCGATCGAATGCCCTCGTTCCACCGCTTTATCTGGTGGGACGAGGTGCCGACTTCGAAGTCGACCTACCGCGCCGACTCGGCGGGCAGGTCGAGGTCCTAACCACCGACGATCCAGAGGAGGGATGGTCGTGGGTCCGCGACGAAATCGACTCCGGTCGACCAAGCCTGGTGTGGGGCGACATCGCCGAGCTACCGTATCTGAGGGTCCAGATGAAGATGAGCCGCCACGACATCGTCGTGATCGGCTACGACGAGGACGCGGGCGTAGCGTTCGTCGTAGACAACGACCGGGCCGAGGTGCAGGAGGTTCCCTTCGACTCGCTGGCCCGGGCCAGGTCTTCGACGTCGTTCCCGCAGCCAACGCGCCACTGCACGTATCGGATTACCTGGCCGAGCGACCTTCCCGTGATCGGTGACGCTGCAGCGGCAGCGTTTCGGCAGTCTGCTGATAACTTGCGTCAGCCATCAGGGGCAAGAATCGCCGATATCCCCGCATCGAGCGGTGCTGAGGGGCTGGCAGCCGCCGCAGCGCTGGCAGCCGACGTCCACACCTGGGCAGACCTTCCTGACGACGAACTCGAGATCCTACTGTTCGGTCTCGGCGCGTTCATCGAGAAAGCAGGCACCGGCGGCGGGTTGTTCCGACGCTTACTCGCCGAGGGGTGCGCCGAGGTCGCACGACTGACCGGCGACCTCGCCACAGAAGGCCTCGCGCAAGTCGCCGACCGTTGTGCGCAGGCCTGGACCGAGACCGCGCGCGCTTGCATCCAGCGTGACGTTGACATGCGAGCTCGCTTGAACGCGGTTGTCCTGTCAGCTGGTAGATTGCCCGGGGCCGAAAGGGATCTTGTCGAGGCTTTAGAGGTTGCGTCCAGCTCGTTGGTAACTGAAGACCGCTAACCACGTTCGTCTCGTGAAATAGATCAGGTAGCTTGTTATGTAAGCCGAAAGTTGGTGCAGAGAAGGGCATTACACGGAGAGTGCGTTTCATTGCGGTGGTACTAATATCCGTCAAAAGAGAATGCTGGTGACAGATACATGATGGGCGCGAAACTCGTCGAGGAGACTGACACGATGCGGCTGATTCTGTGATGATGCTCAGACGACGCTTTGATAAAATGGGGGTTGCCGGTGAAGGAGATCCGCTTGGTGACCGGGATCGTCTTGATGCCGTCGACAGGCTGAACCCTGCCTCAGTGGGTTGGTCGTGACAGAACCGCTTGAAACCTATCAAGATTGTTCCGAAGGCCAGGTTGAGATCGCGCTCGTGACGGACTGGTGGAGTAGCTTCGAGGAGCGGCGAGACACACTGGCCGATGGCGACCCTCTCCCGCCTCACCACCCATGGTGTCTCGGCTGTGGCCCGGACAACCCCCACGGTCATCATCTACTGGCGCGACGTCGCGGCGACGGCGTCGTGGCGGAGCATGTGTTCGATAGTCGGCATCGAGGTGCTCCGGGCATCGCGCATGGGGGAGCTGTGGTCACCGTGCTCGATGACATGGTGGGAATGCTTCTTTATGTGATCGGGGACATGGCGGTTACACGTAAGCTCGATGTCGAGTTCCTCGCGCCGGTTCGCCTGAAAGTGCCCTATGAGGTAAGTGCCACGCTGAAAGCGCGTGATGGACGCAAGCTGCACGTTGCTGCCGAAGTTCGAGCGCAAGGCGCCGGAGACGTAGTGGCCTCCGCCATTGGCGTCTTCATTGTCGTAGATCTGGCGCACTTCATCGCTGCGCTTCGACCCGAATCGCTCTAGTGTGTGTGCGCCCGTTAGCCAATCGGGGGTCACGCGCCGAACGACCATAGCGCATAAGGATCGTGGCGCCGAGGCGGTGGAGAAGTTCGTGAAGGTCAGCCGCGTGAAGGTCCAATCGAAGGGGTGGGCAGTAGCGTTATAACATTTCTGGAAGGCGAGTAGGCGGCCGGCCACCTCGTCGAGATCGCAGAAAAGTCGTCGGGCGTGAGGGCCTTTGCGCTGCACAGCGGTGAAGTAGATTTCGACCTGGTTCAACTACTACGCATGAACGGGTAGATGGATCATGCGAGCTGTACTGGCATGTCCCCAGTGAACGGGGCCATCTTGTTTTAGAGTCTTGTTGCCCGTGACGTGGGCGGATAGGACGATGAGGAACATGGCTGGACGGAAGAGGAACTCCGCAGAGGACATCGTGCGCAAGTTGCGCCGAGCAGACGAGCTCACCGCGGCGGGGAAAACGCAGGAAGAGATCGCCAGCGAGCTCGAGGTTTCGGCAGCGACGTTGTACAACTGGCGCCGCCAGTACGGCGGCATGGATATCGACGCAGCGAAAGAACTCAAGGAATTGCGGGAGCAGCAGGGCAAACTCAAACGACTACTCGCCGACACCGAACTGGAGAAGGACGCCCTGCGGGAGGTGGCGAAGGGAAAATTTTGAGCCCGGCTGACAAGCGGCGCTGTCGACATGCTCGTCACGACGATGAGAGTGTCGAAGCGGTTGGCCTGCAGAGCAGTTGGGCTTGCCCGGTCCACCTACGCCCGTACGCCGATCGCACAGACTCCCGCCGACCCCGATGCGGTCCTGAGAGCGATTCTGCGTGACTACGCGCGAACACACCCGTTGCATGGCTTCCGTCGCGCCTGGGCGCATCTGCGACACGATCAGGCGATGGCGGTGAACAAGAAGAAAGTGCACCGATTGTGGAAAGAGGAAGGTCTGCAGGTGAGGATCTACCATCCACGCAAGGAGGAATCGTCAAATTCTGTGGATTAAGGTGTGTCAGGCGACCTCGGATACCGGCGTGTCCGGTGACGGTTCCGGG
>NZ_JAWLSE010000026.1:0-16669 GCF_033142365.1 Rhodococcus sp. IEGM 1241 | reverse complement strand
AGAATCCTGTTCGTGTACAGATCATCATCCGGGAAGGTGCGTCCTCCCGGGATCCACAGGTTTCGATCATTCCTCGGTACTCTGCTGGTGGAAGATCGTCGCAGTAGCCGTGGAGGCGTTGGTGATTGTGCCAATACACCCAGGACAAGGTCGCGAGTTCGACATCGACGGTGGTCTTCCATGGTCCGCAATGTGCTGGTCCGTAGATCAGTTCAGCTTTGTAGTAGCCGTTGACGGTCTCGGCGAGAGCGTTGTCGTAGGAATCGCCGATGGTCCCGATCGATGGGGTCGCGCCGATCTCAGCGAGGCGTTCGCCGTAGCGCAGGGATGTGAATTGACTGCCCGCATCGCTGTGGCACCGCAGCCCGGTGAAGGTGGTTCCGCGTGACCATCGGGCCATTTCGATCGCATCAAGGACCATCTCGGTGCGCATATGTGGTGCGACGCGCCAGCCGACGATCATCCGACTGTAAGCGTCGGTGATGAAACAGACGTACGCGATCCCTGCCCAGGTCGCCACGTGTGTCAGGTCGGTAACCCACAGTTGGTTCGGCATAGTGGCGGTGAAATCTCGTCCGACCAGGTCCGGGTGTCGACCCATGCCGGCGGTGGGGCGGGTGGTCCGCACCCTCTTACCTCGGCAGACACCTTCGATGCCCTCGGCGCGCATCAGGCGGGCGACCTGATCACGGCCGACGTCGAGTCCGGCTCTGCGGGCGGCTTTCCACAGTTTCCGGATCCCGTAGACGCGGTAGTTGTCTTCCCACAACGTCCGAAGCGCCGGCCGCACCCGGGCATCCTTTACCGACCTCGTCGATGGTGATCGTGACCTGGCGGCGTAGTAACTGCTCGGAGCGATCTGCAGTGTCCTGCAGATGGGCTCGACCCCGAGTGGGCGTCCTGCGACGACATCGTCGCGGTTTGCGTCGATGAACGCGGTCACCTCTTGTGCTGGCGGTCGAGCTCCGCCCCGAAGAAAGACGCTGCACGCTTCAGTATTTCGTTGGCCCGCTTGAGCTCTCGATTCTCTTGCTCCAACTCCCGGATACGTTGAGCCTCCGACGTGCTCACCCCTGGCTTGGTGCCGTCGTCGATATCGGCCTGACGGACCCACGCCCGTACCGACTCGAGCCCGAACCCCAGTTGCGACGCAACCCGCGACGCCGCCCCGTGCTCGGTCCCCAACTCGGCCCGCAGTGCACGGACCATCCGCACCGCACCGGCCTTCTCCTCCGACGAATACCGACGCGTTGTCGGTCTTCCTGGCACACGTTCATTCGGCATGACTTCATCCTCGTTTCCAAGGCCAGAAGTCTCCACCGAACCCAGGGCGATTCACATGATGGAGGAATGAGGGGATGCGCCCGAACAGGTACCTCGACGATTATCTGCATGGGCTGGAGTTCCTGGGTGGGGTGTACCCCGATGATGCGGGGGCGATCGCCGAGCACGGCATAGTGGCCGCGCTCGACGATGATGACGCGTTCGTGTTCTTGCTTCGCTTGGTCGGTCCAGAAGCCCCGGCATTCGCGGATGAACTGTGGCAGTTGATCAGTGGTTTTCTGAACAGTCGCCGCGTCGAGGAGTTGTTCGGAGGCTCTGAGGATGCCGGGATGGCGGATCTCAACACAGTGAGAGGCCCGAGATACCTCCCGCCTCCTACTCGACCGAGGATCCCAAGGTGAGAGTGCCTGACGGCTACCACCGTGCCAAATAATTCAGGGAAGAACGTGCCAAATAATTCCGAGAGTCACAAGGCTACGCGAGGGTATCGACCGCCGACCAGAACCCGGAATTACAGCTGGACGCACTCAATGCGGCCGGCTGTTTTCGCGTCTGGACAGACAAGGCATCAGGCGCGAAGACGGATCGCCCTGAATTAGCGGCGTTGAATGGACGCCCTGCGCTCGGGAGACACGCTCGTCGTCTGGCGACTTGATCATCTCGGCCGCTCGCTGCCACACCTGATCGGGACCGTCGCAGAGCTGGAGGCCCGCGGAGTGGCGTTCAAATCCCTGACCGAAGCGATCGACACGACCACGCCGGGCGGCAAGCTGATCTTCCACATCTTCGGCGCCCTAGCGGAATTCGAGCGCAACCTCATCCGCGAACGCACCATCGCCGGGCTGTCGGCGGCTCGTGATCGCGGCCGGGTCGGTGGCCGACCGTCTTCGCTGACGGCCGCGAAAAAGCGGCAGGCGAAAAAGATGCGCGGCGAGGGCGTACCATGACCGAAATCGCAGAAGTGTTGAACATTGCTCGCAGCACCCCGTACCGAAACCGGCCCTTCCGGATCCGGAGTGCGTAGCTGGGGTTCGTCGGTGATGCGGTGAGGCACAAGATGTAGGGGTCCTGGGGCGTGTGAAGATGCAGGTTCTCTCGCCTCGCATCGAACACCCCAGGACCCGTTTTGAACGCTACCGCCAGCCTGCTTGCCGACACCATCTGCCGCACCGTCGAACTGGGGGTGACGATCACCGACGCGGCTGTGGCCGACGAGTTCACGCACCTGTTCTGCTCCCCGGCGACACTGGACCCGGTGTGCGCCGAGTGCGGGGCGGCGGGCCGGCTGCGGGACCACATCCAGCGGAGAGTCACCGATCTACCGATCGTGGGTCACCCCACCAGACTGCATGTGCGGGTACCGCGTTTCACCTGCGACAACACCGAGTGCGCCACGAGGATCTTCCAGCAGCGCATGCCGTCGTTGGCCGAGCCGAGAGCCAAGACCACACGCCGCTGTACCCGCTGGATTCTGCAGCGTCTGGCGATCGACCGCACCAGCGTCTCGGCGGTGGCCAAGGCCCTCGGGCTGGGCTGGGATCTGGTCAACGACCTTGCCGTCTCCGAGACCCGCACGATGGTCTACGGCCAGCCCGGACACTTCGACGGCGTGCGTGTCCTCGGGGTCGATGAGCACAAGTGGAAGCACGTCCGCGGTGACGGCTCCTCGTCGTTCGTCACCGTCTTGGTCGACCTGACCCCTGTAGTGGACGGCACCGGCCCGTCTCGGCTGCTGGATATGATCGCCGGCCGCTCGGCGAAGGTCTTCACCGAGTGGCTCGACGCCCGTGACCAGGACTTCCGGGATCGGGTCAAGGTGGTGACGATGGACGGATTCTCCGGCTACCACTCCGCCGCAGCCAAGGCAGTTCCCGCTGCCCGGACGGTGATGAATCCGTTCCACGTCGTGCACCTCGCCGCGGACAAGCTCACCGTCTGCCGCCAGCGCATCCAGCAGGCCACCACCGGGCACCGGGGCCGCGGCGGCGATCCGCTGTATGGGATCCGCCGGACACTCAACACCCGGGCCGAGCTGCTCACCGACAAGCAGAAAGTCCGCCTGTTCACAGCGTTCACCGCCCATGATGCGCACGCGGCGGTGGAGGTCACCTACGGCGTCTACCAGCGACTCATCACCGCCTACGAGGCCTCGGGCAAGCGGGAGGGCAAGATCGCGATGTACAAGCTCCTGCGCTCGATCCGAACCGGGGTGCCCAAGGAATTGCCCGAGCTCGCCCAGCTGGGCCGGTCGCTGTGGAAGCGCCACCGGGAGATCCTCGCCTACTTCGACATCGGCGCCTCCAACGGCCCCGTCGAGGCCATCAACGGCCGCCTCGAACACCTCCGCGGAATCGCCCTGGGCTTCCGGAACCTCAAGCACTACATCTTGCGGTCACTTATCCACTCCGGACAGCTCCAGAACCGGATCAACGCACTCTAAATCCGGAAGGGCCCGTAAAGCTGCCGAGAAGACCCTCGCGACCTTGCCGTCGTGCCCGATTCCCGAGATCGCCCGACTGGGACGAACGCTCCGCAAGTGGAAGGACTCCTTCCTCGCGTACTGGACCACCGACCGCTCCAACAACGGCGGAACCGAAGCGATCAACGGCCTCATCGAACTCCACCGGTGCCTGGCCCGCGGCTACCGCAACCGCGACAACTACCGCCTCCGCATGCTCCTCATCGCCGGGGGACTACGGGCCTGACCCCACACTCAGATGCGAAGAGCCTGTTTGCTTGGTCGCTTTCACACCTCACACGGAGGTCTCCCTCATGTCAGCCCGCCATGCCGACCGGTGACACAACGTCCGCGGTCAGTACACCTAGGGGTCAATTTTCACCCGCGGTTGACAGAAGCATGACGTGGGGGTGTCCGCGGCGAGCCGGACCCTGTCGGTGAGGGCGGCGCGCTGGTCACGGACCTCTTGCCCTGGGGCGCGTTGACGTGTCGGCAACGTCTAACATCCTCAGCGGCCGCGTCTTGTGCCCCCGCTCGATCCCCGAGGCTGCGACGGGAGTCGACGCGCCGATGCTCGACGCCCGTCGCGGGAACCCGCCCCGAGCCCGGAATGTTCGGTGGCGGAGGGGCTCACAAGGAGCGGCTGATTATCTCCTTCATGATCTCCGAGCTCCCCGCGTAGATCTGGGAGACGCGCAGGTCGGCCCAGGCGCGGGCGATGGGGTACTCGTTCATGTAGCCATATCCGCCGTGCAGCTGGAGGCACGCATCGGCGACTCGCTGGGCCCGCTCGGAGCACCACAACTTCGCCATGGCTGCGGTGGGGATGTCCAGTTCCCCATCGAGGTGCAGTTCGATGCACTCATCGACGAAGGCACGCGCGACCCGCGCCTCGGTGGCAACCTCAGCCATCTTGAACTTGGTGTTCTGGAACCCCCAGATCGGGCGTCCGAACGCGCTGCGGTCGCGCACGTAGCGCAGTGTCTCGGTCAGACACAACTCCATGGCCGCTACGTTCGACACGGCGACGAGCAGTCGCTCCTGGGGAAGCTGCTCCATCAGCTGGATGAAGCCCTGTCCTTCGGTGTGACCGAGCAGGCTGGTGGCGGGGACGCGGACGTTGTCGAAGAAGAGTTCGGAGGTGTCCTGTCCCTTCATGCCGATCTTGTCGAGGACCCGCCCCCTCGAGAATCCCTCAGCCGCGGTGGGCACCAGCATCAGCGAGATCCCGGCCGCTTTGTCGTCGGGATCGGTCTTGGCGACGGTGAGGACGAGATCGGCCTGAGAACCGTTGGTGATGAAGGTCTTCGAGCCGCTGACGACGTACTCCTCGCCTTGCCGGATCGCTTTGGTCTTGATGTTCTGCAGGTCCGAACCGGTACCAGGCTCGGTCATCGCGATCGCTCCGACGACCTCGCCGGACGCCATCTTCGGCAACCACTGCTGCTTCTGGTCCTCGGTGCCGTAGGCGAGCAGGTAGTGCGCGACGATGCCGTTGTGTAGGGAGGCGCCCCACGAGCTGTCACCGACTCGCGCCTGCTCCTCGATGAGGATGGCTTCGTGAGCGAAGGTCCCGCCGCCGCCGCCGTACTCCTCGGGGATGGAGAGGCACAGCAGACCCACCGCTCCGGCGCGGTTCCACAGGTCCCGGTCGACGTGCTTGTCGGCGATGAAGGTCTCGATGTGCGGCCTGATTTCCTTCTCGCAGAAAGTGCGGGCCAGGTCACGCAGGTCGTTGAGGTCGTCGTCCATCCACGGGGAACGGCGAGCGGTCATGGGAGCCTCCGGATCATTGGGTACAGGGTGTACCCCCATCAGACCACGGCCGCCGTCCTGGGTACAAGGTGTCCCACGTCGGCGTCGGGCGCTGCTCGGCGTGTGCGGCACCGAGCTGAGTCGTCGCGCCGCGCCTGTAGGCTGCGCGGGTGGTGGAAGTGAGACGATGGGCTGACTCGACCGTCCGACGGCGGTCGTCGCGTGACGAGCTGGCTCGTAACGAGAAGCGCGAGCGCGTGGTCCAGGCTGCGAAGCAGGTCATCGACGAGTCCGGGATCGACGTCGGCACCGCTCTCATCGCGGAGCGGGCTGGCATTCCCAGGCCGCACGTCTACCGCAACTTCACCAGCCGAGACGACCTGGACGACCAGGTGGCCAGGAGAGCAGCGCAGGACCTGATCGCGCGGGTGCGCCCGCACCTGACCCGACGAGGCACACCTCAGCAGGTCGTCGAGGGGTTGGTGCGCGCCTGCGCCACCTGGGCCGAGGAGCATCCGCATCTCTACCGCTTCCTGGCAGCCCGTGGGCAGAGTCGGACCCTGCATCGTGCCCGGATGGGGCGGTCGCGCCTCCTCGACGAGATCGCTGCGGCTGCCCGCGGGTACACCAAATCGGGTGTGGCGAGCTTTCCGGAAGGCATCCTGGTCGGGGTGATGGGGATGGTGGATGCCACCGTCATCTGGTGGCTCGACCAGCGAGACGAGTCCCTGGACGTCATGGTCGGACGGCTCGCTGGTCACGTCACCCTCGTGCTCCGGGATGCGCTGGCCGGCCACGGGATCCCGCTCGACCCTGCGGTCGAGCTGGAGCCGTTCGTAGCGGAATGAGGATGTCAGGGACCGGTCGTGGCCGTGCCCTGCTCGAAGTGCTTGAGGTCGACGACGATGAACGTTGCGTGCGCGGTGGCGACCTTGTCGCCGACTTGGTCGACCGCCTCGGCGTCCACGTGCAGTCGTCGTCCCGCATGGTCGCGGACGCGGGCGGTGAACTCGTAGTCGGTCCCCAGTAGGACCGGCCGGAGGTACTCGACGGTCAGTGACCGGGTCACGGCGAGCTCTCCGACGCGGTAGAGGAGGAAGCCGAAAAGGTCGTCGAACGCCGCGGCCACAAGACCGCCGTGGGTGATCCCTGGCGCACCCTCCTGGCGGTGGTCGAAGCGGTGCACACAATACACACCGTCCTCGGTGGCGTCGACCTGCAGAGCGAGCCCGGCGGGGTTCTCCGTGCCGCATCCCGCGCAGGTGGGGGAGTGTGAGGGAAGGCGGCCGGATTCGGATGGCTGTGGTCGCGACATGGCACTGATCCACGCTTCCAGCGTCGTCGGCGCAACGGGACCGTGCTCGTGGTGGCTGCTCATGATTCGCGGTTCGGCTGCGCGGTCAAAGTGGCGGGAAGGTCGCTCATGATCGGCTCCTCGAGGGTCACGACGGACAGGCGGACGGTGAAATGGAGTCTAGTTTGTCTCCATCCAGACGTTTACCCGGCATCTGTCTACACTCGTCGGGTGATCCGAGAGGTGCTCAGGACCGATCGACGGCTTGGTGCCGAACCCAGGGGCTTCGCGTGGTGGCTCTCGCTCCTGGTGTGCAAGCCGTTCCTGCTCGTGCTGCGTCGCCCGGATTGGCGTGGTGTCGAGCACGTCCCAAGGTCCGGCGGAGCGGTGCTCGCCGCGAACCACGTGTCGCACATCGACCCCCTGCTTGTCGCGGAGATGATCCTCGCCCAGCGACGGGTGCCCCGTTTCCTGGCCAAGGACAGCCTCTTCGCGGTCCCGGTCGTGGGGTGGTGGTTCCGCTCCGCGGGTCACGTCGAGGTCGACCGGTCGGCTGGAAAGGCTGGCTATCGCAGGGCCGTGGAAGCCGTGGCGCGAGGTCAACTGGTCCTGGTCTACCCGGAGGGCTCCATCACCAAGCGAGAGGACGGACTGCCCATAGCGATGAAGTCCGGCGCCGTCCGCATCGCCTTGGCGGCGTCTGTTCCCCTTCTCCCGGTGGCGCAGTGGGGGGCGCAGGAGATTCTCCTTCCCTACAGTGGGCGTCTTCGCCTGGGCTGGCGTCGACCGGTGAGTCTCGTCGTCGGGCCCCCGGTCCCCTTCGAAGACCTCCACGACCTGGGGGAGACCTGGGCTGTGAAGGAAGGGTGTCGGCGGTTGGAGGCCGCCATCACCGCGATGGTCGATCAGCTGGCAGGGGTCCCGGCGGATCGGTGAACCGTGCCCGTGGCGGCATCGATCGAACGGCGTGGTCGCCGATGCCGACTCTCACGGTTCGAAGGCGGGATCCTGGCGGACCGGTCCTGAGGTGCCGCTCTGCGTCAGGCCGGGCCCGTAGGTCTCGTGCAGGGTCCGCATGATGTCGTCGTACGGGAGGTCGAGGTAGGTCCCTCTCTCTCGTACGTATTCCATGTGTCGACGACCGGCGCCGTCTGCGGCGTGGAGCAGCGCGTCTTGGGTCCCGTCGAAGTCCAGCGGGGGAACGCCGAACCGCTCACACAGCTCGGTGTTGAAGGCCGGCGAGCCCTTGTGCCAGTGACCGTTGACGTGGACGGCGGTCCACCCGTGATAGACGAAGAGATCGGTGCCCATCACCGACAGCAGTTGTTCGCTATTCAGATGGTTGCGCACGTCGGAGAAACCCAGCACGGCCGGAATCCCGACCGCGCGCAAACTGGCGGTGAGCAGCACCGCCTTCGGCACGCACCAAGTGGGGCCGCCGTTCAAGATAGAGCTGGCCTTGTAGTGGTCGCGATCGGGCGTGACACCGTACGGGTTGTAGCGAAGGCGGTCGCGGACCTCCGCGAAGATCCGCCGGACACGCTCGTGTGGGTCGTCCGCTCCCTCCACCACCGATGAGGCGAACCGACGGATTGCCGGGTGGTCGCTATCGACGAAGTAGCCGGACGCCACCGCATCGCTCGGCTCGTGCTGGCCGCTCACCAGACGACCGCCCGAGTGTTCGTGGCAGCCCCGGCGGCCTCGAGCGCGCGCACGAGCTCCCGCTCCAACTTTGGGAGTGTGGCGGCGACCCGGGCTGCTTCCCGGGCACGCTCGCGGGCCGGGGCCCCGTTGCTGCGCGCCAGGGAGGCGACCTGCGACCAGGTCGCGGCGCAGCGACGGGCACTGTCGGACACTGCGGCGGCCGCAGAGTCGTCGGTCAACCGGGCAATGTCGTGCGCGCCGCTGGCCAGCAGCTTGCGGAAGAGTCCGCCGCCGGTACCTGCCTTCTCGACGAACGCGCGCAGGCCGAGGAGGAGCAGGTGCAGCACGTCGTCGGGGAATACTTCGGGCCATCGCGGGAGGTCGTCGGCGAACAGGTCGACGGCGGCGAGTCCGGTGGCTCCGACCGCCGTGTCGCTGCCAGAGACGATCGACGGTCCGTCCGAGGCGGTCATGGCAGCGGCCGCCTGGGCGAACGCGGCACGACTGGCGACCGTCAGGTCAGGGAGCTTCTGGGGCCACTCGATGTCGAAGAAGGTGTGACGCGTCGGGACCGGGAAGCCCTGCGAGGACCGCGCCTTGGCCAGCGCGTCGTAGGGCACCATCTGCACGTCCTCGCGGTCGTTGTCGACGACGTGCGCGATCTGATGCTCGTCGTCGTACCCGATGACCACGATGTCGTGCCTGCTCATCTGGAGCTGGACCCGCAGGTATGGCAGCTCTGCAATGTCCGCCCACACGAGGGCTGGGCGGCCACGCTGGATGGAGTCACGCACCCAAGCCCATCCCTCGCTCGGGTCGTCGGTGGCGTGCACCGAGACCGCTGCCCCCAGGCGCATCGGCAGGTCTGTCTCCAGGTCGCCTCCGCGGCCTACGAGGTAGATCGGGGGCATGAGCTCGGTGTCCCGGACGTAAGCGAGGTCCAGGGAGCCGCTCAGTGCGAAGACGAGTCCTTCGTCAGGAGGGCCGTTCCACCCAAGTCCGGCCCATTCCAGCAGGTCCCGCATTGCGCCGGAGCCGCAGTGACCGCCCAGGCGGTGGGGGTAGGGACTGACGACGCGTTGCTGAGAGCTAGCCATGTACTTCATCCTAGCCTCGGTGTTTCATGGGGATCTTCGGTTTTCTGGGCCGAAATAGACCGAAGTGCTTCCTGAGCAGGGGAAACTGGGAGTTGTCTAAAGCTCCAGGTTCTCAAGCAGAAAGCACTCGGTAGGTGAAGCGTACTTCGTGGTCGGCCGGTCTGTCGTTCTCCGCCTGTGATGTCGGGGTGATTTCTCACGCCGGGACGATCGCTCCCCGCCTTTTGGCTGATCGGGTCGGCCTGACCGCCGAACTGTCCAAGGCGATGGCACGCCGCCGGTCCGTCCCGATCCACGACCGTGGTCGCGTGCTGACCGATGTCGCGGTCATGCTCGCCGGTGGTGGCGAGACCATCGCCGATATCCGCGTTCTGCGCCACCAATCCGGCCACGGCAACTCACCGAAGATCAGGCCGCGCCGACCTCAACGTCGCTGGAACGAGGTTAAGTCGGAACCGATTGGTTTTTCCCGAGGATGCGGGAATCGGTGAGGCTCCGCACAACGCGGCGAACGAGGATTCCGATCGAAGCCGTTCAGGATTCGAGCCTGCGGTCACCAGGAGCGTAGCCGTGGTGATCACGGCAAACCCTTTGGTGGCGATCATTGCGGGAGCCACAGTCGAGACAAGCTCCCGCAAGTCTTCCTCGAGCTCCTCGATCTCGCTCGTCAAGTATCGGTGGCGACGCGCCAGACGCCGAAGAGCGTGGCCAGTTGCGGCATCTACCGACGCGGTGGGGGCACAGGGCCTGGTAGCGGCGAGGTCCGCGATCACATCGTGCTCGCTGACTCTCGACCACCGCGTTCGGATCTCCTCCGGGGCGGTGACCAGCAATGACTTGATCTGGCGGATCACGGCCACGCGGGCTTTGACGGCGCTGCGGCGAACGGTTAGCAACACACGGACCTGTTCGACGAGACCGTCGCCAGATTTAGCCGCGGGTAACGACTCCGGGTCGGCCAGTACCTGTTGCGCAGCAGCATAGGCATCGATCGGGTCGGACTTCCCACGTCGTCGTTGCGAGCGTCGGGGACGGATGATCTCGCGGATATCGACCCGCCGCTCCCTGAGGTGTCGGGCGAGTCCGGCGCCATAGGAACTCGTGCCCTCGATCCCAACGAGTTGGATGTTTCCTAGCGACCCGAGATAGGTCAGGAGCCTGTCGTAGCCGGCAGCGGTCGCTGGAATTTGTCGATCGCCGAGCCGCCTGCCGCTCAAGTCGAGGACCGCGACGTGGTGGTTATCGGCGTGCGTGTCGACTCCAGCAACGATGTGGACAGCAGCTGTGGACTCGTTGAGAAATGTTGTCATGATGAAGCCGTGCCTTCCTCCAGAGGGCACATCGGCCAGAGGTCGGGCAGACAAGACGTTGACGGGGCTGACCAGGCTCGTATGAAGTCATGCTCGCCTCTGGCCGACATGCATCGGACAGCGCCACCGCCACCAGCGCGCGGACGGATCAATTGCAAGACAAGCCCTGCGGCCGTCAGTCACCTACAGAGTCACACGCGTCGGCAACGAGGCCCTTCCATCATCAACGTCACCTACTCGTGCACCAGCCCCAACAGGACCTGGTCGCCTCGGTGGGCTCACGAGGCGACTCCTACGACAACGCGATGGCCGAGGCGTTCAACTCGCTGTCCAAGGCCGAGTTGGTCCGCAACCGTCACAAGGGGCCCTGGCGAGCTATCGACGACCTCGAGATCGCTGTCGCCGAGTACATCGACTGGTTCAACCATCGACGGATTCACGGCGAGATCGGCTACGTCCCGCCGGCCGAATACGAAGCTCAGCACGCGGCGGCCGAACCCCAAGCAGAGCCCGTCGACGACCTCGTCGACGCCAGATAACCACCCTCTACAAAACCCGGGGCTTGACACAGGCTTCGTCGGAAGTCGGGCCTGCTACACGTTGGGCATGCCTCGCCTGCGCACCCGGCCTTTCGTGTGCCGGAATTGGCTCGGGGACTGCCCTATCCATCGCTTGAAGGCATGTGAGAAGTTGCTGAGATCGCTGTACGCGAGATCCGCGGCCACTTGGCTGATCGTTGCGGTCGGGTCGAGCAGGCGTGCGATCGCCTGTTCGCGCAGCCAGGACTCGCGGACGTCACGGAAGGTCGTGCCCTCCTCGGCGAGTCTTCTCTTCAGGGTGCTGGTCGAGACCGAGAGCTTGTCAGCAACACGGGCGCTGTGAGCCTCTCCGGGGTCCTCCTCGAGCAGGACCCGCACTCGCTCTGCGAAGGAGATCGTGCCGTGGTGTCGCTCGAGTGCTGTGCGTAGGTCCGCGATCGCGACGCGGTAAGCAACGGGGTCTGCGAAGCGGCACACCTCCTCGAGCGCGTCCTGGGGGGCCTGCACGTACGAGGTGGGCGCGTCGAAGACGACGCGCCCACCTCGGGACTGCGCCCACCCCGCGGCAGACGCCGGCGCTGGCCACTCCAGGTACAGCGTGACCGAGGGCAGGGTCCCTGCGAGCAGGTCCAATAGTCGCAGCACCGTGGACCCGCCGTAGGCGATGACGAGGCGGTCCAAGTCCGGGTCGCGGGTGTGTGCAGTGAGCCCGATGGTGAGGCCACTTCCGTTCGGGTGGACGTGGGGGTGCAGGGCGGTGGAGATCAAGGGCAGAAAGGCGAGCAGTTCCACGACTTCTGCGACCGAGCCCGCGCTCACCAGCGGTACGCTCAGCGGCCCGAAGGAGGTCAGCTGGGAGTGTTCGGCAAAGGCGAAACCCAACTGGGTCGCCTGGGCGCTGTCGAGGTCCGGGTACACCTCTCGGAACCAGCGCACCGGCGCCTGCTGGTCCCGGGCGAGAAGTGCGGTCTCGTCGGTCCCTTCCCGCGCCATCACCGTGCGGAACCGGGCGGCAGCTTCACTGTCGATCACGGAGCTGTTGAGCATCTGCGCGAACGCGAGAGGCGGGACGCCGGGTTCGTACACACGCATTGCACGCACCCCTTGAGCCGAAATCACAACATTCTGACTGATGTGATCATAGCCATACCCCCTGCGTAGTCGCTACGCTTTCATCACGTTTTCGATCGTGAGGAGTCAAGCCAATGGGTGTAGTCACCTTTGTTTCCTACGACGGCGAGAAGTATGAGGCGCCCCTGGACGAGGGACGGTCGCTCATGCAGGTCGCGGTCGACAACATGGTGCCGGGCATCGACGGCGATTGTGGGGGAGAGGCCGCGTGCGGCACCTGTCACGTGATCGTCGACCCGCAGTGGTCTGAGAAGGTGGGTCTATCCGGACCTGTCGAGGAGGAGATGCTGTCGATGAATCCTGAGCGGCAGCCGACCTCCCGGCTGTCTTGCCAGATGGCGGTGTCGCAGGAGTGGGACGGCCTGGTCGTTCAGCTGCCCGAGTTCCAGATTTGATCGAAAGGAAAGTGGATCGATGATTGCGAGCATTGCAGACACGCTGAGCGAGAAGGTCCAGTCGACCCTCCCGATGGGGCTGCAGATCCGGGGCGCCCATCTCTACGACAAGACCCGTCGTTGGGTGACCGGAACGAACGGGCAGAAGATCTTCGTCGAGACCCCGATCCCGCCGGTGGACGAGGTCGAGCTCGCTGACATCGACCTGAGCAACCCCTTCCTGTACCGCCAGGGCAGGTGGAAGTCGTACTACGAGCGTGTGCGCAACGAAGCGCCCGTGCACTACCAGCCCAACAGTCCCTTCGGTCCCTTCTGGTCGGTCACACGGCACGCCGACATCATCGCCGTCGACAAGAACCACGAGGTCTTCTCCGCCGAGCCCTTCATCATCATCGGCCAACCACCCCGGTTCATGGATGTCGCGATGTTCATCGCCATGGACCCGCCCAAGCACGACGCGCAACGGGCCGCCGTTCAAGGGGTCGTCGCCCCGAAGAACCTTCGCGAGATGGAGGCCCTGATCCGCTCGCGCGTCCAGGAGGTGCTGGACGAACTCCCGATCGGTGAGCCGTTCAACTGGGTCGACCTGGTGTCCATCGAGTTGACCGCTCGAATGCTCGCGACGCTGCTGGACTTCCCCTACGACCAACGACGCAAGCTCGTCGAGTGGTCCGACCTCGCCACCGCGATGGAGCAGGCCAACGGCGGACCCTCCGACAACGACGAGATCTTCCGCGGCTTCGTCGACGCGGCGCGAGGGCTCAGTGCGCACTGGCACGACAAGGCGGCTCGGCTCGCGGCCGGCGAGGAGCCCGGATTCGACCTGATCACGATGTTGCAGAGCAATGAAGACACCAAGGACTTAATCGACCGCCCCATGGAGTTCCTGGGCAACTTGATCCTGCTGATCGTCGGCGGTAACGACACCACGCGCAACTCGATGAGCGGCGGTGTGCTGGCGCTCAACCAGTTCCCTGAGCAGTTCGAGAAGCTCAAGGCGAATCCGGACCTGATCCCGAACATGGTCTCGGAAGTCATTCGTTGGCAGACACCGCTGGCGTACATGCGCCGGGTCGCGAAGAAGGATACCGTGCTGAATGGGCAGTTCATTCGCAAGGGCGACAAGGTGGTCATGTGGTATGCCTCGGGGAACCGGGACGAGCGTGTCTTCGAACGACCTGACGAGCTGATCATCGACCGCAAGAACGCGCGCAACCACATTTCCTTCGGGTTCGGGGTGCACCGGTGCATGGGCAACCGGCTGGCTGAGCTCCAGCTGAGGATCCTGTGGGAGGAGTTGCTTCCTCGGTTCGAGGACATCGAGGTCGTCGGTGAGCCGGAGTACGTGCAGTCTAACTTCGTCAGGGGCATTAGCAAGCTCATGGTGCGCCTGACCCCGAAGCAGGACGCATGACGCAGGGGACCGCGCTCGTGGTCGGAGCCAGTCACTCGGGGGCTCAACTGGCGGCCAGCCTCCGGCAGGAAGGCTGGGCCGGCGAGATCGTCCTCATCGGTGACGAGGGCGCACTGCCCTACCAGCGACCGCCGCTGTCCAAGGCCTACCTCGCCGGCAAGAGCACGCTGGAGGAGTTGGCGATCCGGAAGGCGGACTTCTACGCCAAGCAGCAGATCCAGCTGGTCAATGCGCGAGTGGAGTCGATCGATCGCACAGAGCGGCGGGTGATGCTGGCCGGCGGCAAGAGCATGTCCTACGACAAGCTGGCGCTGTGCACCGGTGGCCGGGCACGGCGACTCCCCGTGCCGGGAGCCGACCTCCCGGGCGTCCACTACTTGCGCACGTTCTCCGACGTGGAGCAGATCCGAGAGTCGGCGCAACCGGGTCGGCGAGCGGTCATCGTCGGCGGCGGCTACATCGGACTGGAGACAGCCGCCTCCCTGCGTGCGCTTGGACTGGACGTCACCGTTCTTGAGGCCGCCGACCGTGTGCTCGAGCGGGTCACCGCCCCGGAGGTATCGGCGTTCTACGAGCGCGTCCACCGCGACGCGGGAGTGACCGTCCGCACCCGGGCGCTCGTCGAGGCTTTGGGTGGCGACGACCGGGTCCGAGAGGTCCGGCTGGCCGGTGGTGAAAAAGTCCCAGCGGACCTCGTCGTCGTCGGTGTCGGGCTCCAGCCCAACACCGAACTCGCTGCCGCCGCGGGTCTCCTCGTCGACGACGGCGTCGTGATCGACGACCGGGCCCGTACCAGCGATCACGACATCGTGGCCGCGGGCGACTGCACCAGCCACGTGATGGCGAGGTACGGGCGGTGCGTCCGACTTGAGTCCGTGCCGAGCGCGGTGGAGCAGGCGAAGGTCGCCGCGGCGACCATGTGCGGCAAGGACAAGACCATCGCGGCGCTGCCGTGGTTCTGGTCGGATCAGTACGATCTCAAGCTCCAGATCGCGGGACTGAACACCGGCTACGACGAGGTCTTGCTCAGTGGTGACCCGAGCTGTGATCGCGATCGCGACTTCACCTGCTTCTACTTCCGCGCAGGGGAACTCATTGCCGCTGACTGCGTCAACCGGCCGCGCGACTTCGCCTTCAGCAAGCGGACGCTCTCTCCGGGACTCCCCGTCGGCAGAGAAGCGTTACTGGGTATCGCACCGAGCTGAGCGTCAGCTGGACCACGGGGCCGTCCGACCCGATCGGCGAGCCGTCGACACCGGCTCGCTACCCACCACCGACGGGACACCATGCAGAGCACGATGACGAACGTCCAGCTCACGACGGCAGCCATCCTGCGCCACGGTGCGAGCGTTCACGGCGCGGCGCGGGTGCGGACCTTGCAGCCGGAGGGGAGCGTCAAGATCGGTACGTTCGCGCAGGTGTGACGTCGATCTGCCAGTGGGCGCATGCGCTGCGTGCCTGTGGGGTCGCTGGCGACGAGCGCGTCGCCACGCTCATGTGCAACAACCAGGAGCACGTTGAGGCCTACTGTGCCGTCGCGTCGATGGGCGCGGTGCTGCACACGCTGAACCCTCGTCTGAGCGCCGAGCAGCTCGCCTACATCGGGAACCACGCCGAGGATCGGGGCATCATCGTGGAGGGCAGCCTGGTGCCGCTGTTCCCTATCCGCCAGACTGAGGTGAGACGCTCGCATGACGATCACTGCGACCACTGACGCGGCCATGGAGGCCTCGCGGACCACGCCGACGACCTCGGTGCAGGAGACGGTTGAGTCCCCGCGAACCGGGCGGCCGACGAGGCGGACGTTCACCGCCGAGTACAAGCGGCGCATCGCCGCCGAGTACGACCGGGCCCCGGCCGGGCAGAAGGGCCGGGTGCTGCGCCGGGAGGGCCTCTATGAGTCCAGCGTCAAGCAGTGGCGGGCCCAGATTTAAGCCGGAACACTGGGCACCGTGTCCAAGAAGAGGCCTCGAGCCGGTCAGTCCCCGGAGCAGGCGCGTATCGCCGAGCTGGAAAAGCAGATCGGCAAGCTCGAGGGGGATGCTGCCCGAAAGGACGAGGTCATCGCCGATCGTGATGCCGCGTTGGAGGTCATGGGAAAAGGTGTCGCGTTCTTGGAAGCGCTCTCCAGGAAGAACAAGGAGTGAGCCGGGCGGCCTGGCGCACCTGGCAGGCCGAGACCGTGGACCGGCTGACCGCGCTGCTCGGTGTGGTGCGGGCATTTGCCCTGGTCGGCCGGTCGCGGGCCACCCATCACCGGCAGGCGAACCCGAGGAATCGTCAAATTCTGTGGATTAAGGTGTGTCAGGCGACCTCGGATACCGGCGTGTCCGGTGACGGTTCCGGGG
>NZ_JAWLSE010000025.1:0-17554 GCF_033142365.1 Rhodococcus sp. IEGM 1241 | reverse complement strand
CTACGCTACTGAGCAGGGTGAGCAGGCCTTGGTTGAAATCAAATAGCCAGAGCCTCCATCAGACCCAGGGCGATTCAAGGCGTGGTCGCGTTTCGGCTGGTTCGGACGTGCGTTTCGGATCTTCGTCGGCGGCGGTTGGTGGTTGAACGCTGTTAATTTGGGTGTGTCCGCAGGTTGATGCGAGGTGGGGGAAAAGTTGATGGATGGTTGGAGTCCGGATTTTCGGCCGCGGGCGTGGGAGCGGGACAAGAAGCAGTTCGCGGCATGGACGGGCGGTGCTGCGGTTCGTTCTCCGTGGAAGCGTCGCAGGTTCAGGATATGGCGCGAAGAGCAGCTGTCTAGCAAGTTGCGTTTGGCTCACAAGGCTGAGCAGAAGCGCCGGGCGGATCTGATGGCGAATCCGAGTCCTGAGCTTGTTGCGGCGTATGCGGAGTTGCGGGCTGCGGAGGCGGCGTCCGGTGCGCGGATCGGTTGCGCGCGTGGTGGCGATATGACTGACCCGGAAACGGTTCGGGTTCTTGCTCGTTTGGTGAACGAGCGCGCCGAAAAGTTGCAGTAGGGGCAGTGCACGGCCACATTTATTGTGGTCAATCTGCTTTTGTCCGGAAGTTTTCAGTCTCTGCCGAGGTCGTGTTCGCGTTTCGGTGTCTGGGTCCGCGAGGTTTCCGGCCCGCTCGTCCCTGATTCTCGTGAACCTGTCGGTGGCTGTGACGGGTAGTCGAGTAGGCGTCCGCGCATGAGGTCGCTGAGTTCGTTCGGGTTGTACGGTTCGCGGTTTCCGCTGCGGAGATGGTCGATCATCGCTTTGTGATGCTCGGCCACCTCGAGGTGAATGACGTTGCCTTGGGTTTTGGCGAGCGTGGGTGGTTCGGTGCCGTTGCGGTGTACGCCGGGGGCGAGGACGTCGCGGAGCGGTGTGTGGGTTGCTTCCATGGCGACGTAGCGGGCTGCTTGCACTGCGGAGGCGTGGACTTTCTGCCAGTCGATGGTCCAGCCGGAGGATTTGAGGAGTTCGTCGAAGAAGACTCGTTGTGTGCGGGAATTGCCGTCCCGAAACGGGTGCAGGACGGTGGTTTCGCCCCAGTGGTAGGCGAGTCGGTCGACGGCGCGGTCTTTCGGGAGGCCTTGGGGGAAGTTGTCTTTGGCGATTCCGCGGAAGATGAACGCTGCTTGGTTTTCGATGTGTTCGGGTCGGCAGTGGGGGAGGTTCATGCCGACGGCGCCGGTGTCGCGGGTGCGGAGGGTGCCTGCCCAGTCGTAGACGTCTTGCAAGATGAATTGGTGGATCTTTTTCAGGTGGTCGAAGTCGAAATTACCTGCGATGGGCTGTAATTCGAGCTGCAGGATGCGCTGATACGCCGCTTCGGTTTCGTCCTCGAGGAGTGCTTGCGGGTCGGTGTGCCCGAGTTTGTTGATCAGGACCCCGGTTTCGGGGTCGACGTACGGGTCTTTCAACTGCGGGCAGCTCGGCGGCGGCGGTTTTCGGCGAGGACGAGTGCGACTGCTTCGTCGCCGGTGATTTCTCCGCGTAGTTGCCGGCGTCCGACTTCGATGCCGTATTCGCTGGGTTCCATGCCGGCCATGCGGTGGCCGGCGGTGGCGGCGGCGATGGCTCGGTCGATCTGGGCTTCGGTCATGTGCGACTGTGCGTTGCGTGCAGTGGTCACCGGTGCTCCTTCGTCGACTCGGTCGAGCGTGGCGGTGCGCAGGGGAGCTGCACACCGTTGTCTATTCTACCTGATCATTGCCTGTTTCCTGCGGTCAACAGCCGTTGTGGGGCGGTGTTCAGAACAGAGTGTTTTGGGTTTGCGCGGCGGCGTCGTCGGTGCGTTTCTCGTAGGCGGCTGCGAGGGTTTGCGCTGTGGTGGGGCTGCATCCCATTTCGGTACCGATTTCGTCCCAGTCGGCTCCGTGGTGGTGCAGCTGCCAGGCGTCGTGTTCGTCATCGTTCATGTTCTGGGTTCCTGTCTGCTCGAGGGCGACCTTCGGAGTTTGGCCGCTTTCAGGAAGCTGTAGGTCGAAAGGGCGAGTAATCCGACTCCGGCGATGAGGGTTCGGCTGGTTCCGATGGTGAAGTCCAGGGCTGCGACTGCGAGGGCGAGGACACCGAAGATGCTGTGTTTCACCACCCCCGGCCTGCTGATTCGCTGATTTGGCTTGTCTGGAGTGTTCATGCTCGGCCTTCGCGGATGGCGGCGAGGCGTTGGGAGGCTGCGCGGCGTTCGCGGCCGATGCTGAGCAGGTGCTCGAACAGTTGGTCTTCGGGGAGTTCTTCGGCGGCTTGGGCGAGGGATCGTGCTGCTTCGCGGAATCCGCGCCGGTAGGCCTGGGTGAGGACTGCTGCGATGTTGTGCTCGAGTTCAGCGGACGGGACGCCGATGGTGGTGATGTCGGTGAGCGCTTTGGTGAGCTGTTTCCCGAGGTGACCGCTGGTGCGGCCTTCCTGCTGCAAGGTAGTGAAGACGTGGGCACTGTTGTGAGGTTTGCCGGCCTCGACAAGTTCCGAGATCGCGGTGAACAGTGCCGCGTTCACGGGTCGGTAGAAGTCGGCGCTGGTCAAGGCTGCGACGGCACGTTTCGCGCTCTCGGCCGGCGCCCAGAGCAGCGAGCACAGGAGTTGAGCCTCGACGTCGAGGGCGGTGCTGTACTCGTCGATCTCGCCTTCGTTGTCGGTGAGGTCGTCGAAGTCGGGGACGGTGGCCAGTGAGAGTGTCACGTCGGGGTCCTTGCTGTCGCCGGTGGGCATGAAAGGTCAGGGTCGCGGTGAGGTGAGTTGCCGGTGACTGCGCAGGATCTCGGCGGCCGCGCGGAGGTTGCGGGCAGCCTCGGCGAGATGAGTTGCGATGTCCTGGTCATGGGCGGCAACGTCTTCGGCGGTGTCCGTGCCGGGGGCGGTGTAGAGGGTGTGTAGCTCTTCGCGTGTATCACTGATTCCGGCGAGGGAGTCGTCGAGGGCTGCGAGCATGGTGCGGAGTTTGCGATCGACGGATTCGCTGTCGCGGCGGAGCTCGGCGTCGAGTGCGCGGTCGACGAAGTCTGCATCGGGAGTGAAGGTGAATGCTGCTGCGGTCATGGTGTCCTCGCTTCGCTGGTGAAAGTGTGTGGTCAGGCGGCCGGGGTGAGCTTGGAGATTTCGTCGGGACGGAATCCACTCCAGTGGTTTTCTCCTGCGACGACGACGGGGGCTTGCAGGTATCCCAGGCTCATGACGTAATCGCGGGCCTGTGCGTTTTCGGTGATGTCGATGACGGCGTATTCGATTCCCGCTTTGTCGAGTGCGCGGTACGTGGCATTGCATTGCACACATGCGGGCTTGGTATATACGGTGATCGCCATTGTCATTCCCCCTCTTCGATGATTCTTTATTGATTTCAGTCTATCGAACATTGCAATATAAACCAATACTTTCGCAGGTATTTCTTCGATTAGTTTCCGCTTTCGCTAATGGCATCTTCAATCATTTTCCGCATTCTTTCTCTAATACCAAACCCTGATGTACACAGCTACCTGCATGCACTCTACCTGCACTTTCTCCCCATCCCCCGGTATGTGCCGATATTCTGGTCTCGGCGGGAGCGGGTCAAGGTGAGCGTAGGAAAAAATATCTTAGCGCCTTTGTTCGAGCGTGCGAGTGGCGCGTGTGGATATTATTTCTGGAGCGGCCTTGATGCGCGAGCGTCGGGATAGAAGAATGTTTACACCGGGGCGGGTAGGTTCTTGTCCTTGCGCTTTTGTCGTGGTTCGTGGCCGGCGGCCGGGGTGCTTTCTTGCGTGTCTGTGGTGGTGTCCGTATTCCGCCCTTCCGGTCCGCCGGTGGCTCTTTACCGCCGGCCAGAGGCGGAAGGTGCGGGGCGGAAGGGCGGACGGATCCCCAACCCTTTCGGGCCGGGGATCGCCGCTTCATCGGGTTAGTCGATCGCGACCTCGTCGAATAGGCGGAAGAGCAACATGAGCAACGACGACAACTTGTATCACTACACTTCCGCGGCAGGACTCCTCGGCATCGTTGATCGAATCAGCCAAGCGAGCTTCCCGAACGTGTACGCGACTACCAATCACCCCTTGTATGCCGAGTACACCTACGATCGAACGCTGCGATTCCAGGCGTCTGATGTTCGGTTCATGAACGACCACGCAGAGCTGAAGACTGCCGGCAAAGTGTTCGCGCAGAAGATCACGGATGCCGCCGGTGACTCTGGCGGCGACCACCCGTTGTTACCCCTCGCCCGAGAGCTGCGCGCAAACGGGTTGTTACCAGACCCCGCGCAAGTGTTTGCCGCCTCGTTTACCACCGAGCCAGATGATCTCAGTCAATGGCGCGGTTACGCCGGTGGTACAGGCGGATTCGCGATCGGCATACCCAGGGAAGTTCTCGAGAATCACACCTTCCCAATGTTCAACTGGCCCGAGCCAGAAAATCCAAGACTCGACTCAGTGATCAGTTTCCCGGCGGACGTGGATGTCGTCGAAGTGAGCTACGAGTCGGCCGCTATCGAACGCGACGCCGACGAGTTCATCAGCCGCTACGCGAACAAACCCGCGCTCGGCCCCCACGACCTCGCTTTCGCACGCTTCGAGATGGCGAAGCACCTCGCCCGGCACAAAGATGACTCGTTCAAGGCCGAACAGGAGTTTCGTGTCATGACCCACACAGCGCCACCGACGACCAGCACTAACCCTCTGTTCGGCGAACTCCGCCTCAGCGGTTACGGTCTCTCGCCCTTCACCGCGTTCGCGATCAACCTCGGCACCCATTGGCGTCCGGCGGCAGAGACAACAATCGCGAGACTGATTGTCGGCCCAGGGCCATACCAAGATGTTCAGGTCATCGCGGCGCGTCAACTACTTAGCGTCAACGGCCATGACCCTGGTGTGGTGGAACCTTCGGGCATCACATTTCGAGGTTGATCGAGTCTGTGTCGACTGCGCTACCGCGGCACCAGCTGTATCTCAATGTCTCTCGCACGTATGGCTTTACCCCTAGGTGCGATAGGCGTGGGCACGGTGGTCGATTCTGACGATGACGATGGTGTGGTTGGGGTCGTCGATGTGGAGCAGGATTCGGTAGTCGCCGCGGCGGGCGCTGTGGAGACCGTCGAGGTCGTCGCGTAGCGGTTTGCTGAGCCGGTGAGGGTTCTCGGCGAGGGGTCCGGAGATGAATTCGATGACGGCGTGGACGATCCGGGATGGGAGACGTTGAAGGTCGCGGCGAGCTGGGGATGCGACTTCGACCCGGTACGGGTCGGACGAGTCTGTGGGAGCGTCGCTCATTTCGGCGGCAGGCCGTGTTCCGCGCGCAGGTCGTCGATGGAGGCAGTGTGGCCGGCAGCGTACTCGGCGTCGGCGGTAGCGACGTCGTCGCGGACACCGGCACGTGAGAGCCAGTAGATCGTCTCGTGCAGCGATTCGAGGTCGTCGGCAGACATCAGCACCGCGGCGGGTTTGCCGTGCTTGGTGATCGTGATGATGTCGTGCGTGGTTTCGGCGCTATCGACCAGCGCGGAGAGCTTGTCCTTGGCTTCACCCAGTGGCACTGTCGTCATGCCGTCCAGTCTAGCCGCCAGACTGGCCCGACGATAGCCATACTTTTAGCCGATAATAGTAATTATGCAAGGTACATCTGTCGTGAGCAAACTCTACGTCAGTTCGCAGCCTGTCGGGTGCCAACGTAGTTGACACTACGCCACCCTAGATGGGACCCGGTGACACCAGCCTAGGACTTCGAACTCGCCAACCTGAAAGAATCCACGCCGAACTCTCACATCGGCTGTCACTGAGGACAGTCGCCGCCACGAAACCATGGAATCTCGCTTCAGATGGCAGCGAACTACGCAAGCCGGTAGCCGCAATATGCGGGTCAGTGGCTCTCAAGTAGCTGTCACCACTCCCAACTGAGGTGTCATCGGACACGGTCGCTGTTCAACAATCACTATGCTGCGATCTACGTTGACAGGGGCGGCGCCGTCGGAGCGATCGGCGGCCTGGTAGCAGTGATTCCCGGCGGTGTGCCCAAATAGCAGTGATTCGCACAGTCGGTCTCTTCCAGTGTCTACGACACAGCCCGGGTGACGGTGGCGACGATTCCTCCCTGCGCCACTGTCGTGGACAGTGTGTGGTGAGATTGGTTGTCTGCGTCGGGAGCGGTCACGACTGCTTCGGCGATCGGCGCCAACAGCGTAGTCCGGACGGTACGTCTCATATGTCTGGCCCCGTAGGTGGAATCAAATCCCTTGTTGATCAGAAGACTTCGTACATCGTCATCTGGCATCCAATCAATGTGTATGGCAGACAGCTGATTACGTAGGCGCACGAGCTCGAGATCCACAATCTTCGCCGCTGAGGTCTGGGTCAACGGCGCGAAGTGCACAACCTCGTCGAAGCGGTTGTACAGCTCCGGATCGAAGAATTGCTCGACGACGTCGGCAACGATCTGCTGCGAGTCGCGACGTGCGCCGGGTCGGAATGGTGCCGCGAGCCGCTGCAGTGACGACGAGCCTCGGCGCCGGCGTTCGTGGGCAGCTACTTCGGCAGATCCGAGGTTGGAAGTGAATAGCACAATCGCGTTACGGAAGTCGATGGTCTCGTTGCCTGCCGACAGCCTTAGGACCCCGCTGTCGAGTATCTGCAGTAAGGACCGCAGGACTGTCGCGTGCGCTTTCTCGACCTCGTCGAAGAGTACGAGCCCCGGCCGGGAATGGTTACCTGCGATCAGGGCGGGGTCAAAGAGAGTCAGGCCTTCCTTTGCGCCGGCGTAGCCGGGCGGCGCACCGGCGAGTGATGCCGAGTAGTGTTCTTGTGCAAGGGTATTCATGTCTATTCGGCAGAGGTTGTCGGGATCGCCGGTGACCTGACACGCGAGTTGTTTTGCGAGCTCGGTCTTTCCCACGCCGGTCGGCCCGACCAGCAGTAGCGAGGCGATCGGACGGTTTGGGTCGCGCAGCCCCGCCGCGGAAATCGTCAACGCCCGCACCGCAGCGTCGATGGCAGCCTCCTGCCCGACGATATGTGACTGCAATGCGGCAGTCAGCTCCTGTGGTGATCGGAGCCGACCCAGCCTGAAGCGGCTGGTTCCTACCGGGCTGGGGATTGAGTCCGGGGGTGGTTCGGGTTGCATCGAGCGATCCTCCTTGAAACATAGGTGTAACAGGTACGGCTGTACCCTGTCGTTTGCAATACTTTACGATCAAAGTACCTCGTGCAGAGGCTGGCGAGAGTTTACGAACTAAATGGAGGTCCAACATGCGACACGGAGACATCTCATCGAGCCCGGACACGGTTGGCGTTGCCGTCGTGAATTACAAGATGCCGCGGCTGCACACCAAGGAGGAGGTACTCGACAACGCACGCAAGATAGCGGACATGGTTGTTGGGATGAAGGCCGGCCTCCCGGGTATGGATCTGGTGGTGTTCCCCGAGTACTCCACCATGGGCATCATGTACGACAACGACGAGATGTATGCGACGGCCGCCACGGTGCCAGGCGATGAAACCGACATCTTCGCCAAGGCATGTCGGGATGCAAAGACCTGGGGAGTCTTCTCCCTGACCGGTGAACGGCATGAGGATCACCCGAACAAGCCGCCCTACAACACCTTGGTGCTGATCAACGACGAGGGCGAGATCGTGCAGAAGTATCGCAAGATCATGCCGTGGACCCCGATCGAGGGCTGGTACCCGGGTGGGCAAACCTATGTCACCGACGGCCCGAAGGGCATGAAAATCTCGCTCATCGTCTGCGACGACGGCAATTACCCGGAGATCTGGCGGGACTGCGCGATGAAGGGTGCTGAGCTCATCGTCCGCCCGCAGGGCTACATGTATCCGGCCAAGGAGCAGCAGGTTCTGATGTCAAAGACGATGGCGTGGGCCAACAACTGCTATGTCGCAGTGGCCAATGCGACCGGTTTCGACGGCGTCTACTCGTACTTCGGCCACAGCGCCATCGTCGGATTTGACGGGCGCACGCTGGGGGAGTGCGGGGAGGAAGACTATGGGATTCAGTACGCGCAGCTGTCGCTTTCGACGATCCGGGATGCGCGTGCCAATGACCAGTCGCAGAACCACCTGTTCAAGCTGCTCCACCGCGGCTACACCGGCGTCTACAACGCAGGCGACGGTGACAAGGGAATCGCCGAATGCCCCTTCGACTTCTACCGTGACTGGGTGACCGACGCCGAGGCCACCCGGGAAAAGGTCGAGGCGATCACCCGCCAGACCATTGGTGTTGCGTCCGCACCGGTCTACGATCTGCCCACCGAGAAGACCGCAGAAGCATAGCGACGGAGTCGGTCTCGCCGGGGAATCATGTCATGTCCCGGCGGGATCGAATCTGTTTTCCGCGTGTGTGACCTCACACGAGCGATTTACACCCCGGTAATAGCGCGCTGAAATCATGGGACGTAACCGGCGACCCACCCTGCGCAGGGAGAGTGTTCGATGTCTGACCCACGCATGAATCTCGGCCTGCTCATACCTGAGAGTGGTCCGGCGGGGATCTTCGGGCCGTCGTGCCTGAGCAGCGCCGAACTGGCCATCGCCGAACTCAATCAGCATGGCGGACTTCTTGGTTGCGAGGTCACCGCCACCGTCATCGATGGCGGCGCCGACATTGGGGACGTGGCCGGCGACGTCTCCGCACGGGTGTCCAACGGTGAGGTCGAAGCCCTGGTCGGCTGGCATACTTCGGCGCTGCGTCGCGAGATCGTGCGATCCGTAGGTGGTCTGGTGCCCTACATCTACACGGCGGTGTACGAGGGCGGTGAATCGTCACCCGGTGTGTTCACTACCGGGGAGGTACCCGAACGTCAGATCGTGCCTGCGCTGCAATGGATGGCTCGAGAGGACGGCATCACATCCTGGTTTGTCGTCGGCAGTGACTATGTGTGGCCACGACGCACCGCTGGTCGTATGCGGAAGTGGGCGACGACAGGTGCCTTCGGTTCAGGTGTCAGGCTCGTCGGGGAGTACTTCACGCCGCTGGGTGAGACCGATTTCAGTGATGTGCTCGATGAGATCGAGTGCTCCGGCGCCGGCGGGGTGTTCGTGTTGTTGCTGGGCCAGGATGCGGTGTCGTTCAACAGGCAGTTCGCTGCTCGTGGGTTAGATCGCGATCTCCCTCGACTCGGGCCGCTGATCGATGAGAATATGCTGCTGGCCGGCGGTGCGGGCGCTGCGCGTGAACTCTATTCCGTGTCAGGCTTCTTCGAATCCTTGGGGACCGGCCACAGTCTGGAGTTCGGTGGGCGGTATGCGGAGCGCTTCGGTGCGAGTGCGCCGCCGCTGGCCTCGCCGGGCGAGTCCTGCTACGAGGGTGTGCGGCTCCTGGCTGAACTGGTTGAGCGGTCGGCGTCGGTGAATGTGTCTGAATTAAGCGCTCAGGCACAAGCCGACATTCACTATGACAGTCCACGTGGGCATGTCCGCTTCCGGCGGCACCATCTCGCTCAAGACGTGTATATAGCGAAGGCCAGGGGGCTCGAGTTCGATGTCCTCGAACAGATTGCCGCGGTCGGCTAAATCAGCGGCGGGCGCCGGTCGGTTTACTGACTCGTGAAGTCTTCTGCTTGTTTGCCGTAGTGGTTGAGCATGCGTTCCAGCGCTTGTCGGTCGCGTGCGGCGAACATGCCCAAGGCCTCGGCTTCGGTGGCAGCGATAGTGCCGAGAAGTTCCTGGTGGACGCTCGTACCCCGGCTGGAGGCGTGCACCAGCACTTTGCGTCGATCACCCGGGTCGGCGAGCCGGAAGACGTAGGCGTGCACAGCCAGCTTGTCCACGTATTTGGTGAGGGTGGGTGCGGCGACACTCAACGCTCGTGCCAAGTGATTCATCGCCACGCCGTCCTGGCGCACGATGACGTCGAGTGCGTACCAGTGATCGGCGGACATATTGTGCTGCGCGGTAATCCCGTCGATGCGGCGTGAGAGCATCCGACTCAATGAATCCAATCGCCCTGCCAGTGGCCTGGGTGAGACCTGTAGGGCGTCTGCCTCGGCCGCGCCGGCGGCGCCCGTCGGCTTGGTCTGGACAGTGGCCATCCGATCATCCTTCTCTTGGTACGGGGGACGCGCAGTACGAGTAACTGAGGCCCCGTTCCAGTCCCCGATGTCCACATACTAGCGTGCACAGGATTGCCCCTCAACCACATCGTTGTCATTTCGCATATTTCGGTTACGAAAAGTTAACATTGATATATTTCACACTGACAGTATCTCCACTACTGTCAGTTGCGGGGAAGCCAGGGGCTTCTCATTCAGGCAGTAACTCCGCGAGTCCGGTCGAAAAGACCCGCCCCTCCCTGTTGTGCGGCACCCGCAGGCTCGCGACCACCGTTGAAGGAGATGAAGTGTCAGGAGCACACGACCACAATCACGATCATGGGCACAGCCACGCCCATGAAGGTGCGGCGTGCGACAGCGAGTCCGCTGGGTACGGCACCGACAAGGTACGGCTTGAGGCGTTGGTCACCGATGGCGTTCACCGCATCGGAGATCACGAGGGACCGTTCTCTATTCACGTCCTGGGCATCGGCAAGACCGGTTCCAACGTCGTCGAATCGATGCTGCGCGAGTACGCACCCGGGGGTGCTGCAGCCGGTTCGGAAACACCGTTCCGTGGGCTGGCCATCGACATTGGTGATGCCGAATTGACCGGTGTCACCACCGCGTCGGCAGCACTGTCCGGCGATCTCGCCAGCGCGGAGGTCGTCGACCTTCCCGCGCTGGAGAATGAGGCGCTGTTCAGCGAACTGCGACGCTACCGCGAATTTCTCAAGAAGGAGTACCCCCGCTACTACTGGAATCCCAACTACGAGCCGTGGCTTCCCAACGATCTCGTGGTGCCGGAGGCTGGTGACCACTTCCCGCGTGCGGTGTCCAAGGGCCTCTACGGCGTCGACTACTACACCGGTGGTGCGGTTGCCCAAGCGCTTGACCGTTTCGCCGACGGGATCATGTCCAGCGACAAGACCCCACTGGTGATCATCGCCTTCTCACTGGTCGGTGGAACCGGTAGTGGCATCGTCGTCGAGTTGGCCCGCCATCTATCCAACATCCGGTTGGGCCGTCGCGCGCTGGTTGCCGGCATGTGCGTGCTGCCCGCCGACGCCGACCCCGACGAACTCAAGGACGGCCGCGCGTTCATCGCCATCAATGAGCTCGACTGCATGGTGGACGCCGACAAGAACAAGGGCGTCATGACCGTCTGGGGTGACCTCTACAAGAACCCCTTTACCGCTGGATTCTTCGGTGTACCACAGAACGCGGTGTACGACGCGGTCGGCGACCTTGACGCCGCGCACAAGGCCATCGACACCGGTATCGCGCAGTTTGTTTTGCGTGACGGAGGCGATCACCTGTACGAGTCGATCAAGGCACTCAACTGGATGAATGTCCCGGCCGACGCGTGGCACCCGGCCACCCGTGGTGATCAGACCGACAGCTGGATCAACTTGCTCGCAGTGGGTATTGGTCCGGCCGGCACTCCGCTGGTCGGCGAGGTGACCGACTCGGCAGCAGTCGAATTCGTCGAGGTTCGCGCATTCGGTGCGGATTCGGCCAGCGCAGTCGCAGCGTCGTTGTCTGAATCCCTCGATCCCGTCGTCGGACCCAACACGCTGGCCTTCGCAGGTTCGGGCGACACCACGGTCGCGGCCTTCATCCCGCGGCTGAGCAAGCTCGACATGAGCTGGTTCGTGCCCGCGCGGGAGGCCTACGACGCGCTGGATTGGGAGTCCAAGCTCATGCGTCACGCATGGCTGCTCGATCTCGGTGTGCTGCTCTGCGAGCCCTCAACCCGATTCGAGGGAGTCGGTGGCGAATGCATTTTGGGCTGCGCGTGCTGGGTTGTTGTCCCGCACTTGGCAATCCGTGGTGAGGTTGAACAACTCGAGCTGTCCAAGTGAGCACCGGAACCGACATCGAGCACGCGGGGGCCGAGATGACTACGGAGCCAGCAGGTCTGGACTGGGATCAGGCCGTCGAGAAGTATCGGGACGGCGCGGCGGTCGACACCCTTCCGGGTGGGGCAACCGTGACCGTCAGCGGAGCCGACGACGAGCGGATCTACGTCAAACACCAGCTCTGGACCGCAGAACTACACCGCTACAACTTGGAAAAAGGTGTTGACCTGGTTAACCAGGGGGCAATCCCGCGCGAGGCCAACAAATTCATCGACAAGTACCGAACGTTGGTTGCGGACGAGCGCCCCACGGTCGCCGCAACCATCCTCAAAGACCTTGGATACCTGAGCTAGCTAGAAGGGCTGGACTACCACCATGGCACTATCCATGTACCACAGTGCAAGCGGAAAACAGGCGCCGCACTGTATCAATGTTGTCGGCCTCGGTAAGGCCGGCGCCCAGCTCATCGATGCGCTCTTGCGGACCGGTGAGATCGAGGACATGCTCGACGATCCGCGCGCTCGTTTCACTGCGTTGGCGATCGATATCGGCGAGGGCGACATGCGTCAGATGCGCCAGTACGCGGACTCGTTCTACGCACGCCTTGATGATCGTGGGATTCCCCGGGACCGCGCGCAGATTCGCACTGTGGCCCTGGACATCCCTGACGCCGCGGATCTCGAGCAGAGCATGGCTCGCTTTCCCGAGTTCCTCGGCAGGGAGTTCCCGCGGTTCAGCTGGAAGGGCCAGGGCGAGAGCGGATTCGCGTCGTGGCTGGATGCCACCACGACTCCGACCACCGAGAAGAACTACGTCGGCCAACTGGAGGTCCCGTCCTCCGACGAGCATGTGTCCCGCTCCTTGGCGAAGGCGATCTATGGCCGTGCGTATTACGACGGCGAGCGCCCACTCCACAGCGAACTGGAAGCATTTGCCGACAGCATCGACCAGACCGGCCTGCCATGCCTGGTTCTTGTTGCCTTCGGTGTTGGTGGCGGCACGGGCAGCGGAATGGTTGTTGACCTCGCCCGCCACCTGAGCACTGGTGCGCTCGGCCGTCGGGTGCCGGTCATCGGGGTCGGCTTCATGCCGTGTTCGGGAGATCCTGAGTACCAGCGTGGCGCTTCGGTTTACGCCACGCTCAACGAGATCGACTGCATGCTCGATGAGACGAAGAACGAGAAGATCACCTCGGTGTGGGGTGACATGTACAAGAATCCGTTTACCGGAGGATTCCTGGCGGTCACCCAGGAGCAGTCGTGGGAGCGTCTGTACCGGTACACCACAATCAAGAAGGGTGTGCTCCCCGAGATCCGGCATCAGCAGGCGTTGCACGTCACGAACAAGTTCGTCGACGACTCGTTCGCCCGCTACGTCGTTCACGACTACGGTCGCGAGATCTTCCGCGTTCTGCGTCCGGCCGGTTTCACCGGTGCACCACATGAGCGAGTCAGTTTCGGGCCGCGTAACTTCACCGTGTTCAACGTTGCCAAGCTCATGCATCCCGGTGTGGAGGTACTGCCGGGCGAGCCGATCAGCAAGTGGCGTAGTGCGATCAGCGACTGGATCGGGTATGTCCCGCAGTGGATGGGTATTCGCGAGGGCTTCGCGACAGAGTATGTGGAAGCACATACCTTCGCGGCCCGCACCAAGTGGAATGCGACCCTGCAGGCCAAGCTCGAATCGACTCTGTCGCAGTACCTGCTGCCGGGTGAGGACGGCTCGCTGCGGACCACCGAAGGCGAGTTCTTCGACGAGCTGACGGTGTACTCCAACATCATCGTTCCGGGTGTGGCGAAGGCGGACCTGACGGCATTCGCCGAAGCCAAGAAGCTCTATGACGCGGTCCCTGCCAGTGAGCGGATCGTCCTCAGTAGCTGGCTGCTCGAACTCGGCATCGTGCTCTCGGAGCCATCCGATCAGTTCGAGGCCACGATGGGTAAGGCGATTGCTGGATCGCCAGGGTGGAACACCCGTATCGGTGTCGACGAGATGGCGGGCGCCGCACTGCCGGCCACCGCTGTCGAGTACACCAACGAGGTGATGGCAGCCTCGGTCGCCACGGTGGTGCCGACGCCGTAACCCGGCCGGTGGCGGTCCGCTCGGCGCGTGTGGATGTACCAACCGAGCGGACCGCCCGGTCCCGGCCTCAGAGGTTCTTGTGCATGGAGGGCCAGTGGATTTCGAAAGTGATTGGCAAGACGACTATTTAGCGTGGATATTGCGCCTGAATGACACCCGTGATTCGGTGCGGTACATGGTCACCCACCGGCTGGAGGACCGGACTGTTGCGGAGGCGGTGGCCATGCAGGTGGTGGTCTCGATGCTGGCCCGGCCCCGGGTGTTTCGTTACCAGGGACTGCCTTATGCGGGGCGTATCGCGGCCCTTGCCGAACCTCTCATTGCCGACCCGGACGGTGACTGGCGAGCACAGCAGTGTTCCTGGGAGGAGCTCGCCGGCCGGCTGTTCGAGATGCCGACCGACTTACGCAACGTACATGTGGCAGCACATGTTCACGGACTTAGTGCCGCCGAGATTGGTTCGGTGCTCGGGGTCGACGTCGACATGGTGCAGTCGATGCAAAAACAAGTGGAGGACTATCTCCGACCATCGGATGACGGTGAATGAGTTTTCGTAACTGACCCGTCTCATACAGCAGAGGAATGAACCAGTGCATATTGCCGAAGGCTTTTTGCCGCCGGTCCAGGCGGCCTGTTGGGCGGCGGTAGCCGCACCGTTCGTTGTACACGGTGCCGTGGCCGTCGTGCGCGAGGTACGTGAGCATCCTGAATCGCGGTTGTTGCTCGGGGCGGCAGGGGCGTTCACCTTCGTCCTGTCCGCAATCAAACTTCCCTCGGTGACAGGTAGCTCGAGCCATCCCACCGGAACTGGGTTGGGCGCGGTGCTCTTTCGGCCGCCGGTGATGGCCTTCCTGGGAACGGTGGTACTCCTGTTTCAGGCGCTGCTGCTTGCACACGGCGGTATCACCACCTTGGGTGCCAACGCGTTTTCGATGGCCATTGTTGGTCCGTGGGCCGGATACGTGGTGTGGCAGTTGAGCCGAAAGACGAAGGCACCCTTTAGTGTCGGGATCTTCTTCGCAATGGCGATCGCGAATCTCTCGACATACTGCGTTACCTCTGTTCAGCTCGGCATTGCCTTCCCCGATGCGACCGGCGGTGTGATCGGTTCGGTGGTGAAGTTCCTTGGTGTCTTCGCCGTTACTCAGATTCCACTGGCTGTCATCGAGGGCCTCGTCGGGGTCCTGATTTTCAACGTCCTGCGGAAGGTGGCGCGGCCGGAATTGCTGCGTCTGGGAGTATTGACCGACCGCACCGCACAAGACAGCGCAGCCCCAGCCAAGGAGACCATCCATGTCGCGTAACAAGAATGTTCTGGTCACCGCACTGATCATCGGTGCGATTGTCGTGATCTTCGCTCTGTCGATGTTTCTCAATCGGAACGCCCCGGAGGATGAGGCGTTCGTCGGTAGCGATTCCCTGGCCACCGAGCACATCGAGGAGAACCATTCCGACTACAAGCCATGGTTCTCGCCGGTCTTCACCCCCGGGTCCGGTGAGATCGAATCAGGACTGTTCGCGCTGCAGGCTGCGCTCGGTGCGGGAGTGTTCGGCTTTGCGCTCGGGGCGATGTGGCAGCGTAGGCGCTCCGAACGTGAGGCGATCGCACTGGCCGGTGACGTCGACGCTATGGCCGCGAGCGCTGGCGAGGGTGACCGGACATGAGTGCTGGCACCGCCGCGATCGATAGCGTTGCGTGGAGGTCGACGTGGCGCCGCCGGCCGGTCGCAGAGAAGGTCATTCTCTTCGGCGGGATCGTCGGATGTGCGGTGGTGCTTGCCCCGGTTCCGGCGGCGCCACTGTTGATCGTGGTGACCCTGATCGCCGCGCGACGAGCCGGGGTTCCGTTTGCGCACGTGCTCCGTACCGCCCGAGAACCTGCGGCATTTATTGCGATCGCGGCGCTGTCGACTGCGGTATCGATCGATTTCGGCGCTCTGACGATATCAATGACTGCGCACACGGCTTTGGGTGCAGCTGAACTCGCACTGCGTGCGATGACGGCATCACTGGCGATGCTCGTCTTTGCCTCCACGACACCGATGACCACGTTGACGACGGCGCTACGGCGGGCGGGGCTCCCGGCGGCCTGTGTTGACGTCATCGGAATCATGTATCGCATGGTGTTCGTGCTGGTGGAGTCGCTGGCAACGATCCGGCAGGCGCAGGTCGCGCGACTGGGCTATGCGGGATTTCGACGATCACTCAACTCAGTGGGCCTCCTGACCGCGGCCGTGCTGATCCGGTCTTGGACTCAGGCACAACGGCTGGAGACCGGATTGGCGGGTCGCGACCAGGGTATCGGTATGCCGGTTCTGTATCGGCAGCCGGTGAGCCGACAATTCATCTTCGGCTCGGTATCCGTTCTTATTGGTGTTGTCGCACTAACAGTTTCGTGGGAGATGGCATGAGCCATAGATCGCTGAGCGCCGAACATGTGGCGTTCGCCTATCACGGTGCGAGCGATACGCTGATCGACGTCGATATCGAGATGGCACCGCGCTCACGCGTGGCACTGCTGGGTGCCAACGGATCGGGAAAGACAACGCTGCTCCGAATACTGGCCGGATCGCTGCGGCCGTCGCGCGGGACGGTCAGTCTTGACCACACCCCTATCAAGTACGGTAGGGCAGGGCTGCGTACTCACCGTCAGAATGTGCAGTTGGTTCTGCAGAACCCGGATGATCAGCTGTTCTCGGCGGATGTCAGACACGACATCGCCTTCGGGCCAGCGAATCTGGGATTGAACACCGACGAGATCCTAGAGCGGGTCGACGAGGCGATGCGGCTGCTGTCGCTCACCGACCTGGCCGACCGGCCGACACATGAACTGTCCTACGGGGAACGCAAACGCGTCACGATTGCCGGCGCGATGGCGATGCGGCCCTGTGTGCTGCTCCTCGATGAACCCACTGCCGGCCTGGACCCTGCCGGGGTGGCCGAGATGTTCCAGGCACTTGAACGGCTCGAGGAAAGTCGCACCACGGTGGTCCTCTCCACCCACGACGCTGCTCTGGCGTTGGATTGGGCGTCGTCAGTAGCGATCGTTGAGGGCGGCACAGTCCGCCAAGGCGATCCCGGCGAACTGCTCGGCAATGCCTCGCTCCTTGCGGCCGCCCGGCTCGCGGCGCCATGGTCGCTGGAACTCGCCGCAAAGCTAGCGCGAGACGGATTCCTCCCGCAATCACTGCGCCCGCGTAATGTCTCTGAGGTGCATGCGTCTATCGCTGCGCACGCATTACGCCACGGCGGACGGGTCTGACGGCGCCGCAGCCTGTGCAGGTGGAGCAGTTCTTACGAACGGCGACCGACGTCGCATCTGCTCGTCCACTCTCCGAGCGTGAGCGCGACCTGGTTGCCGAAGCTCGTCGACTGCGCCGGCAGTTGTACGTGCGGTTAGGTCCGAAGCCTCTTCCTGCGGCGAAGAAAGTTCCGCATTGCGGAAGGCCGGCACCGGCCGGAGGGATCCGCTCTGTCGTTTCCGGCGGCCTGCCCGGAATGTCGACGGCCATCGTAAGCTCCCCACTGGCGGCCATTTATGGCGCATTTTGTGGCCATGGTTTCTCCCCGCGTACG
>NZ_JAWLSE010000024.1:0-18462 GCF_033142365.1 Rhodococcus sp. IEGM 1241 | reverse complement strand
CAGAATCCTGTTCGTGTACAGATCATCATCCGGGAAGGTGCGTCCTCCCGGGATCCACAGGTTTCGATCATTCCTCCAATCGACGAACGACATGATCGGTCCTGTCCTGTAGACGGTCTTTCACTGTTGGACGGACGACCTCGCCGATCTGGACAGGTCGGCGAACAGGCGAGCGCCCGCGATGGTGGTTCCGATGCTCTCGGCGACGAGGACTTCGCTGTCGAACTGTCGGTTCAGACCCCGGTTCTCCGCAGAATCGCGGGGGGGTATGACCCGCTCACCAGCCGACGCGGACGACCTCGTGCAGGATGTGCTCGAACGTGCGTGGCGTGGCAGGCGCAGTTTCAGGGCGGAGTCCGCTCTGTCGACCTGGCTCTACCGAATCGCGATCAATCGCGCCCGGGATCTGGCAGCGCGCGCGGATTCGGCGCGCACCGTGCCATCGGGCATCGACGATATCGACTTGCCGGTCAGCCGTCTCGATCATCCCGAGGTTCTCGCCGAGTCGCTGGCCGACGAGCAGACGGTGCGTGCCGCTCTGGCGACCTTGTCCGTCGAGGATCGAATGGTTCTTGCGCTCCACGACGGTGAAGGATGGACCGCACCTCGGATCAGCACGGTTTGCGAGCTCACCGTCGCATCGGTCTACAAGCGGATTCATCGCGCGCGGATTAGACTGCTGCGAGCACTCCCCGCCGTATCCGCGAGCGAGAGTGTCGATTCCGAATTGTGCCGAAAAACCCTGGTCCACGCGTCGGCCTATCTCGACGGTCACCTCGATGTCGAAACATCGACGCGGATCGACGAACACCTCAGACAGTGCCCCCGCTGCCCACCGATAGCTGGGGCACTGGTGGGAATCAAAACTGCACTCGGGCAGCGCCCGTGGAGTTCTGCGATGCCGCCGGACTTCGTCCGTGCCGTCGACACATTGGGCAACACCAACCGGTAGCACGCGGTGGCCATCCGGCCGCCTCGGCCCGGCCACCTGACTTTATACCCCTACGGGTATAGTTGCCTTCATAGTCGAAGAACTTGAGGAGATGCCATGTGCAGAGCTGTCACGTGCAAGAAGTGCGGAAAGACCACCTGGGCGGGTTGCGGCCAACACGTTCAGCAAGTGATGCGGGGCGTTCCCGCGTCCGCTCGATGCAATGGGCACGAGGCCGATCCGAAATCGACCGGATTGTTCTCTCGCATGTTCTCCAAGAAGTAGAGGCAGTACGCGATCTCCACCTGCCCCAGATTGCACGGGCTCGCGGACGCACCGGATGCCGGCGGTCAGGTTCGGTTTTGAGAAGGCATCCGGTGGTGTCGTCCACCGTTGCGACGTGGTCGCGTCGAAGGCATTTCGCACACCGAGCGAGCCTGTGTCGACGTAGACCGGACTACGTCGAAACCTGTCGGATCGTGCAGATGAGTGTCGGCATCACACCACCAACACGGGCATTCCAAGGACCTCGTCCCGAGAGAAGCGATGGCGCGCGTCCAGACTCGGAGCGGTCATCGGTGGTTCGTGGCCCGAACACCGAACGACGGTGTCGTAGCGGTATATCGGTCGGCATCGTTGCGTGCCGAAGCCTCTCTCGTGTCGTCGCGCAGTTGGCCTCGATCGGGCTCGTCAGTGCCGCCACTGCTCAGGTGCCTCGGCGGGCGGAGGTGCACTGCCGACCAGGGTCATCCTCTGACGACGGTCGGGGTCGACCCAGACCGAGATGATGCTGCCGACCACGAGTTGAACTGCCATCGAACGTGATACGTGGACTTCGGACCGATATGTTCCCGATCCTGGAACAGTCACTTTCAGCGCCACGCTCCCCGAACCGATGTCGACGTCCAGGACCACTGCCCACCCTTCGACGACGCCGATCGGTGCCGATGCCGCCCGTCGTGGTGTGCGCGCTGCGAACATCATCGCGAGCAGGAGAAGCACCGCGAACACCACCACCACAGCGGCGGTCACAACTGTCTCAGAACGTGCCGACAGACGCGGAACGAGGCAGGTGAACACCACGATCAGCGCGAGCACGTAGAACCCCATGACGCAGGCAATGGCGTACGACCCTCGGCCCGGCAGCAGCACATTCGCGCCCACTCGATGGCCGCAACGATCTCTCGTCACCGGGTGTCGCTCTCGCTGGCGGTGTCGTGTTCGATACCGTCGGCCACGACTTCGGAGGGGGCCCGGACTCCGGCCGTGTGGCCCATCAAGCCCACGTGCGCCTCGGTGCGCATCCGGTCGACCATGTGCGGGTAATGCAGCTCGAATGCCGGCCGCTCGGAACGGATCCGGGGGAGCTCGGTGAAGTTGTGGCGCGGCGGTGGACAGGTGGTGGCCCATTCGAGGGAATTGCCGCATCCCCAGGGGTCGTCGACGATAGCGAGCTCGCCGTAGCGGTAGGACTTGAAGACGTTCCACACGAACGGCAACGTCGATGCTCCGAGGATGAACGCTCCGATGGAAGAGATTGAGTTCAGAGTGGTGAAGCCGTCCGAGGGTAGGTAGTCGGCGTAGCGGCGCGGCATCCCTTCACTGCCGAGCCAGTGCTGAACCAGGAACGTCATGTGGAACCCGATGAAGGTCGTCCAGAAATGCCACTTGCCGAGGCGTTCGTCGAGCATGCGGCCGGTGATTTTCGGGAACCAGAAGTACACCCCGGCATAGGTGGCGAAGACAATGGTGCCGAACAGCACGTAGTGGAAGTGCGCGACGACGAAGTAAGTGTCGGTGACATGGAAGTCGATCGGAGGGCTAGCGAGCAGTACCCCGGTCAGGCCGCCGAAGAGGAAGGTGATCAGAAATCCGACGCTGAAGAGCATCGGCGTCTCCAAGGTAACCTGCCCTCGCCACATGGTGCCGACCCAGTTGAACAATTTTACCCCGGTCGGTATCGCGATCAGAAAGGACATGAACGAGAAGAACGGCAGCAACACTGCGCCGGTGGCGTACATGTGATGCGCCCATACGGTGATAGAGAGGGCAGCGATGCCGAGAGTGGCGAAGATCAATCCCTTGTAACCAAAGATGGGTTTGCGACTGAAGACGGGGAAGATCTCGGAGACTATCCCGAAGAAGGGCAGCGCCACGATGTAGACCTCGGGGTGTCCGAAGAACCAGAACAGGTGCTGCCAGAGCATCGCTCCCCCGGTCGCGGGATCGAACACGTGACCGCCGAAGTGGCGATCGAATGCCAGACCGGCCAGTGCAGCGGCGAAGGTCGGAAACGCCAGGAGCACCAGGAGTGAGGTCACAAGAATGTTCCAGGTGAAGATCGGCATCCGGAACATCGTCATCCCCGGTGCCCGTAGACAGACGACGGTGGTGACGAAATTGACCGCACCCAAGATGGTGCCGAGCCCGGAAAGAATCAGGCCCAGTACCCACAGGTCGGCACCGACACCGGGTGAATGCAGTGCACTCGTCAGTGGGGTGTAAGCGGTCCACCCGAAGTCCGCCGCGCCTCCCGGGGTGATGAACCCGGCGAGCACGATCAACGACCCGAACACATACAACCAGTACGCGAACGCGTTGAGCCGCGGGAATGCGACATCGGGTGCGCCGATCTGCAGCGGAAGAATGTAGTTCGCGAAACCGTAGGCCACCGGTACCGCGTAGAGCAACAGCATGATCGTACCGTGCATGGTGAAGAGTTGGTTGTACTGCTCGTTGGAAAGAAACTGCAGCCCCGGCACCGCCAATTCAGCGCGCATCAATAACGCCATCAGACCGCCGATGAGAAACAGACCGAACGAGGTGACCAAATACATCTTGCCGATCGTTTTATGATCGGTGGTGGTCACCAACTGGAACAGTGTCGAGCCCTTGGGTTCACTACGCGCCGGATACGGCCTGGCTGCTTCTCGGCGGGGAATCAGTGCGGTCATCGACGATCTCCTCGATCCAGGTGTGGGGTGCGCCCGCAACTGCGTGCGTAGAAAGGGGCTCGGTGGGCGACGCCGGCGTGCATCACAGGGCCATGGCGGATTGGACAGTGACGTAGACGGCCACGACGAGTAGCAGGGCTGCGAAGCTACGGGTGAGTGTGGTGACAGAGACTTTGTCGGTGATGATTTTTCCTGCGAACGAGCCTGCGATTGCCGCGAGAGTGAACGGAACGACGATCTCCCACGGGATTGCGGCACCCGTGCCGAGGCGTTCGGTGAAGGCGCCTGCGCTGGTGATGGAAATGATCACCAGCGATGTTCCGACAGCGACGGGCATCGTATAACCCAGTGCCAGAACCAGGGCAGGGACGATGAGGAATCCGCCGCCCACTCCCAGAAAACCGGTAAGGAAGCCGACGACGAGCGCGGAGGTGACCAGCTTGACCACCTGTGAAGTGTTGATCTTCACTTTCGCGGGCTTGGTGGTGACCGCGACGGCGCTAGGGTGCATCTCCTCGGTCTCGGCCGGGTTCGGCGTCGGTACGTCGGCATCGTGTCCGCGCCGTGTACGGCGCAGCATCGCGCCGGCTGCGACGATCATCAGTGCAGCGAACGCGAGCAGCAAGATCTGCGGGTCGACCGACCGATTGAGGATCGATCCACCGAAAGCGGTCACCGAGCCCAGGATTCCGAACACTCCGGCTGCCCGCCACCGCACGTGACGTGCTCGCGCATGGCTGATGGCCGCGATGATCGAGGTGATGCCGACGATGATCAGCGAGGCGCTCGTTGCCGATTGCGGTTCGACCGCCAGGAGATACACCAGTGCAGGAACAGTCAGTATCGATCCCCCACCACCGAGTGCGCCGAGGGAGAGCCCGATGAGTATCCCGGCGGCGACTGCGATCGCGAGGGTGGCGACCATGTCAGATCACTGTGCCGGGGGTGCCGTCATCACGGACCACGGGGCGGCCGTCTTGGTGCCACGCTTTCATTCCGCCGGTCAGGTTGTGGGCCGTGCGTCCCGCCGCACCGAGTACCGCCGCGGCTTTGCTCGACCGGGCTCCGGAACGGCAGACGACCACCAGAGGCTGGTCCGGGGTGTAATCGGAGGGGTCGAGCGATCCGAGGGGGACGTGTACGGCAGCGGGGGCATGTCCGGCAGCCCATTCGTCGTCCTCGCGGACATCGATCAGGATGGCTCCGGATTCGGCGATCAGTGCGTGTGCGGCAGCTGGATCGGCTGCCGGTAGTGCTCCAGTCATGAAGAACGCTCCTTGGATCGGTGGGTGCTTACAGGGCGTGCAGCGGCATGGCCGGCACGAAGCGATAGCCCTCGCTCGATGAGAACGTGGCCGACACGGTGAACCGATCTCCTCGAATCACTGTGTGCCGTAACTCCACCGGCCGGGAGTTCATGAAACCCAAACGGCGGATCGACAGCGCGGCGGTCTTCGCATCGAGTTCGAGTGCTGCCGCATCCTCTGGATCCGGGACGACGGCAGTGACGTCCTCGCGGCCACCGGTGAGGCGGATGCCGCAGCGTTGCTCGAGCTCGATGTACAGAGCTGTATGAGTGAAGTCTGCGTCCAGGAGGTCGTGTGCCAGATCTCCTGGCAACCAGGCATAGTCAAGCGCCAACGGCATCGTCCCTGCCATACGGATGCGCTCCAGGTAGAGCAGTGGGGCCTTGGGGCCGACCTGCAGAGTGGCAGCGACCGCGGGGTCGGTGCGTAGTTCGAGTGCACGCACCACGCTGTGCTGGGCAACACCCGTGGCTTCCACGGCAGCGAAGAGACTGTAGAGCGCACCGAGAGGTTGCTCGATCACCGGCGGAGCCGCCAGCCGAGAAGGCCGGCCACGCTCCGCAATCAAGATTCCTTCGTTCCGTAAGCGCCGCAGAGCCTCGCGGGTGGTGTGACGACTCACGCCGTAACTCGTGGTCAACGCATGCTCGCCCGGGAACTCGGAGCCGGCGAATTCGTCGTCGCCGATCCTGCGGACCAGATCGGCATGCAGTTGCGCCCACAGCGGCATCGCACTGGAGCGGTCGAGCGCGGCACTGCGATCGTCGTCGACCATCAGAGGCTCTCCTGTCGATCTGTGTGTCGGAATCCGAATTCGAGTCGCCACATGCTGACACTCGTGGGTTGAGTCGCCACATGCTGACGCTCGTGGGTTACTGTACAACAAATGTACGTACATCCGTACGGGCGATCAGGGAGTGATGCTCAGTACACGTCCGAAGTGATCTCCATCGAGGACCTCGGGGACCGCAACTCCTTCCGTCCACGACGGAACAGCCGCCGGCCTCGCAGACCCGTAAACGAGACACCGATCGCATCGAGAAAATTCTCGCCGCGAACTCACGCGCGCCCAGTCCCATTCCGCTCGTATGCCGACCGCTGAACTACCCGCTGCCACACAGGTTTCACCCATCCGCGGTGTCGACGCGCCGAGCACGAAGGAGGCCCTGTTGGAGATCGCGTCGAACCTGGTGAATATGTCGGCGTAGCGACGCAGCATCACGTTACTTCCGAGTCGGTACCGGATCGGGATTGTCGCCTGGGGTCCGCTCCGCCATCGGTGGCTCGACGAGCCTTATAGACAAGCTAAGCAGCGAACCGGGGGCGGACGGTACGACGGGCCCCCTGTTCGGGGTGTGTCCGGTCAGACTGTTTCGAGGTTGTGCTCGGCCCAGGCGGCGTAGCTGCCCTCAAGTTCGACGACATGGTAGCCGGCGCGACGCAGTGCGCTGGCTGCGACCGCGTTGCGGACGCCGCTCTGGCAATAGGTCACGATCGGACCGCCCGTGGGTAGTCCGTCGAGGTTCCACAACAATCGGCCGCCGCTGAGCTGTTCGGAGCCAGGTATGTGGCCGTCGGCGTGTTCGGTCTTGTTGCGCACGTCCAGCACCATTGCCGGGTCGAACGAATCCAGCTCGTCCGCCCCGATCGTCTCGGGCGTCGTCATGGGGAGGCCTCGTAGACTTGTGACGTACCCGGTCACCGTATCGATGCCGACCCGCAGCAGGTGATCACGTAGCTCGTCGGCGGCATTACAGTCCTCGGCGAGCACCACCAGTGGAGTGTCCTCTCGCTCGGGGTCGTAGACCCAGGCACCGAACGAGGCTGCCTTGCTGAGGCCGGGGATGTTGAGCGCTCCGGGGACAGTGCCGACGTGCACCTCATCTTGGCCGCGGGTGTCGAGGAGGACGACCTCGTCGGAATCCAGGGCGCGTGCCAATTCTGCGGAGTCGTACTCGTGCAGTGGAGAGAGTGGCCCGAGAACGACCGGGCCCTGCTTGTTCTGACGCTTCATCCGGCCGAAGTAGGCGTGTGCGTCCGGTTGGCCGTCGAGCATCTCATCGACGAAGCCCTGCTCGTCGTCGCGCTCGACGTACCCGGCCCACCAAGCGAAACGGCGTTCGTAGCCGACGCTGGTCGACGGGAGCGCGCCGAGAGCTTTTCCGCAGGCGCTGCCCGAACCGTGACCCGGAAAGACCTGGATATGATCCGGCTGCGTGACGAACGATCGCTTCAGACTGCGGAAGATCTGTTTGGCACCCTCGAAACGGGTGTCGACACCGTCGGCGGCCTCGTCGAGTAGGTCCGGCCGGCCGAGATCGCCGGCAAAGACGAAGTCGCCCGTCAACATGTATCCCGGAGCGTCGGCGAAGGCACCGTCGGTTACCAGGAACGAGAGGTGCTCCGGGGTATGGCCGGGCGTGTGAACGGCTTGCACGGTGATGTTGCCCAGAGTCAGCGTGTCGCCATCGTGGAGGCGTTCGGCTTCGAAGCCGTACTGCCAGTCGTCGCCGCCCTCTCCTGAGACGTAGGTGGTCGCGCCGGTGGCCTTGGCCAACTCGCGGGTGCCGGACAGGTAGTCGGCATGGATGTGGGTCTCGGTCACGGCGGTGATGGTCATGCCATGCCGATCGGCCAGGTCCAGGTACACACCGATGTCGCGGCGGGCGTCGACCACCACTGCCTCTCCCTTGGTCTGACAGCCGATGAAGTATCCGGCTTGGGCGAGGTCTTCGTCGTAGATGCGTTCGAGAAGCATCGAAATCTCCTTGTCGATCGTGGCGGCGGTCGTGCAGGTGTCAACAATCCATGGTACCCAGTGGGGTATTTTCAGGAGGTTCTGTGCGCCATGGCGCACGGGCCTGATCTCGCGGGTGAACGTGCAGCAGGTCGGCATACCAACGGACACCCAGGGGCATCGCACCCGGCCGATCCAGCGAGGCGCAGCGGACTCACGGCGACACTGCAGCGATCGTCGACCATCACGTCCTCCTCGGGCCGTCTGACATTCGTCGACTCGGGGCGGGAGAGGAAAGTTCATCCGCCTTGAGTGTGGCGTTCGTGGTACTCGGCGACTAGCCTTAGCCCTAATGTACGTACATCCGTACGATCAATCAAGGCGAGGGTGCCTTGCACTTCCGCACTTGCATTTGCACACCAGCTGCTCGAACGCCGGAACGAACTTCCAGCACGACTGCTGTATGCGCAGTACGCCAGCCGGAATGACCACACCTTCGTCATGACCTCACGGCACGCGCCCACACCGACGTCGAGCTGACCCATCCCGCACCAACCGAATCGAGACCGCGCCTACCGAGCTCGTGTCACGAACAGGAGGACGACATGTCCGCGCACACCATCGACCACAAAGTTGCGATCATCGGCGGAGGCAACGCCGGTCTTTCGCTTGCAGCACGTCTACGGCGAGCAGGAATGACCGACATCGGCGTCATCGAGCCGGCAGGGACCCACTACTACCAACCGCTGTGGACTCTCGTCGGTGGTGGCCGGGCCCCGGCCGCGGAAAGTGCGCGCAGCGAGGCGTCGGTGATGCCGCAGGGCGTCGGCTGGATCAAGGATCGAGCCGAGGGGGTCGACCCCGAGGCCCAGACGGTCAGCACCTCCTCTGGAACCACCGTCCACTACGACCACCTGGTGGTGTGTCCCGGTATTCAGCTCGACTGGGACTCCGTGCCCGGAATGACCGAATCGATCGACACCCCGCAGGTCTCGAGCAACTATCGCTACGATCTCGCACCCAAGACGTGGCAGATGATCCAGAAGATGCGTTCGGGCACCGCAGTGTTCACGATGCCGTCCGGCCCCATCAAATGCGCGGGTGCCCCACAGAAGATCGCGTACCTCGCAGCCGACTACTGGCGCGAGCAGGGCGTGCTCGACGCCATCCGAGTTGTCCTCGTCCTGCCCACACCCGGAATGTTCGGAGTGCCGGTCTTCGCCGAGGAGCTCGAGCGGGTGGTAGCGCGCTACGGCATCGAGGTGCGTAAGAACAGTGAGGTCACCGCCGTCGATCCTGACGGCCGATCGGTGACGATCACCGACAATGCTGCAGGAGTGAGCGAAGAGCTACCCTACGATCTCCTCCACGTCGTACCGCGGCAATCTGCACCGGACTGGATCAAGGCCAGCCCCATAGCGGACCCCGACAATCCAGCCGGATATGTACAGATCGACAAGAACACTCTGCGGCACAGTCGATTCGACAACATCTTCGCACTCGGTGATGCCGGATCCTCGCCGAACTCCAAGACCGGTGCCGCAATTCGCAAGCAGGCACCCGTCGTCGCCGAGAACCTGCAGGCGAGCATCGCCGGCCGCCCGCTGACCGCGCAGTACGGTGGCTATGCCTCCTGCCCCTTGACGACCTCTCGGAACACGATGCTTCTGGCCGAATTCGACTACACGATGCAGCCCGCACCCTCGATTCCGTTCATCGACACCACCCACGAACGCCGCGACATGTGGTTCCTGAAGAGGCGCGGCCTGCCGGCGTTGTATTGGAACGCCATCCTCACCGGCCGGGCGTGAGCTGCCGAAAGCCGAGGAGTCACGGCGTCGACGGCGAGCTGAGCACGTACCGCTCGGTGTTCGACGCCATAGAGCGACGGGTGCTGCCCGAGGTCGAGTTCGGCAGAAGCATGCCGATTCTCATCGCCGCGATAGCGACCGCAATCCTGGGGTTCGCGCTACCCCACACCGGTTCGGCGCATGGATATGACGTCTTGCTCCGTACATCACGCGCCGAAGCGGAGTCCGCGGGAGTTCTACCCACTCTGTTCGTCGTCTTCAGCGCCACGTTCACGGTCACGGTGGCCGCAGCCGCTCGCTCACTTCGGCGGTTCCGATGGGCAGGTTTGGCGTTGGCTGGGAACGGAGTAACCACGGTCTTCGCCGTACTGGCAATCTGGTCGAGGCAATCGCTGACGCCCGATGCCGAGTTCGCGGGCCCCTCCATCGGAATGTACTTGGGATGTGCGGCGGCGCTGTTGTCCACAGCGTTGTGGGCCCGTGCGGTTTTCACCCATCCACACGGGCCCCTCGGAGCACCCTCACACTGCTGACGCGAGGTCGGCGCACCGTCGCGGACCTCAGGCGAGGGCGAGAAACAGCTTCTCGAGCTCCGCTTCGCTCATCTTCTCGCCCGTCTCCGCTCCGGTGATGCACTCACGGAGCCCGGTGGCGACGATCTTGAAGCCTGCCCGGTCGAGGGCCTTCGATACCGCGGCCAGCTGGGTGACGACATCCTTGCAGTCACGACCGCTCTCGATCATGGCGATCACTCCTGCAAGCTGACCCTGCGCACGCCGCAGACGGTTCAATACCAACGCGATGCTTTCGGTGTCACCGGTCATGTCGTTCAGTCCTTCGTTCGATGAAACTCCAGTTTACCCCTAGGGGTAAGAGCGGTCATGGTGGCCGAAGCCGGACGGCCTCGGCCACCACTGTGTTGCTCGAGATCGGTGACACTCAGCTGTGTGAGAAGCCGATCTTGGGCAACACCGCTCGTAGCCATGCGGGTGACCACCACGCGGCGTGGCCGGTCAAGCGCAACAACACCGGCAGCAGAACCAAGCGGATGAGAATCGCGTCCAGCAATACGGCGACACCCAGAATGATTCCCATCTCCTTGGGTGGCAGTGGTTCGGCGAGCGCGAACGAGAAGAACACCGCGATCATCACCGCTGCCGCCGCGAAGATCACCCGTCCCGAATGCGCCATTCCGTCGACCTGAGAACCGTGCGGATCACCGGTGTTCTCGTAGTGTTCCTTGACGCTCGACAGCAGAAACACCGTGTAATCCATCGCAATTGCGAAAATCATCGCGAAGAAGAACACCGGGCCCCAGCCGTTCAGGAATCCCTGCGGCGTGAATCCGAGCAGCGACGAGCCGTGACCGTCTTGGAAGATCAGCTTCGCCACACCGAATGCCGCTCCGGTGGACAGCAGGCTGACCACGGTCCCCAGCAGGGCGATCAGCGGTGCCTGCAGCGCGATCAGCAGCAACAGGAATCCGAGCACGAGGATCACCGACACCACGATCGGCAGATACTCGTTCAACGCTGTCTGCAGGTCCAGGTTCTCCGCGGGCGCACCGCCCACGATCGCGCCCTCGGGCAGCTCGGCACGCAAGGCGTCGAGTGTGGTCTCGAGTGCGGGGTCCGACGGATCCACGTTCGGGATGGCCTGCAGCATGACGAAGTCGGATCCGTCCATGGCGGGCATGGGCGGCGTCACCATCGATACGCCGTTCACGCTCGCTGCGATCTGTGCGGTCTGCTCTGCCTCCGACGTGGGGGCGATGATCTGCAGCATTCCTGGTGCGCCTTCACCCATCTGTGCCTGAACCAATTCGTAGCCCTGCCGGACCGGAGCGTCCTCGGGCACAACCGAAATGGACGGCATGGCGACCTTCAGGCCCAGTGCCGGAATCGACAGCGCCACCAGAATCAACAGGGAGCCGATGGCGAACGGCCACGGATGCTTGTGCAGCAATTGACCCCAGGACGCGAATTTCGGCGAGCGATGCACCTGCCGCTTCGCGTACGGGAGGGAGCCGGCATTGACCTTCGGTCCGAGCTTGCCCAGAACTGCGGGGAGCAGCGTGAGGGTGGCAGCGAGAACGAACACCACCGCGAGCATGATGCCCACGGCCATCGTGCGCACCGCAGGTGCGGGTACCAGAAGCACGGCAGACAAGCTGATCAGCACGGTCAGTCCGGACAGCAGGACGGCTTTGCCTGCCGTGTCCATCGTTTCTGCCACTGCACGCTGCGGGTCGATCCGACCGGTGTCGATGGTCTTACGCAGCGCATCCCGGAACCTCACGACGAGGAAAAGCGCGTAGTCGATACCGAGCGCCAGGGCGAACATCATCGCAAAGTTCATCGCCCACACCGAGATCGGCGTGATTTCGTTCAGCAGAACCAAGCCACCCGCGGATGCGACGAGACCGGCCAGTGTCAACAGCAAGGGCAGGCCTGCCGCGACGAGTGATCCGAACGCGAGCACCATGATCGCCAATGTGACCGGCCAGGAGATGATTTCGGCCTTGATCATCGCGTCGTGGTTGGCCTTGTTGAAGTCACTCCACAGCGCCGATGCTCCGGTCGGGTAAACCTCGATCGAGTCCGTGGAGGCTGCGGTCAAGTCGCCCTTGAGATCGTCGACGGCCTTGACCATCTCGTCGGTCGTCCCGTTCGCTCCACCGATGAGAATTCCGGTGTGCCCATCGGCACTGATCGACATCCCCGGTTTCGGGGCGATCACCTCGGAAATCCGCGAGTCAGCAGCCAGAATGTCGGTGACCTCGGAAATGACAGCCGCGACAGCGGGGTCCGTCACCTGCTCGGTGTCCGAGTGCACGACCACCTGTATCGCCGCAGAAGAGTTCCCGCCGAAGTGCTCCTGTGCGAGTTCGCGAACCTGGACCGACTCCGATCCGTTGGATTGCCAACCGGCACCGGCGAGAGATCCGAACACAGACGGGGCAAACGCTCCCAATCCGATGATGACCACCAGCCACGCGGTGACCACCCACTTGAAATTGCCTGCCATGCGCGCACCGAAGCGCGCCAACGGCCCCCCAGTGATCCCTGGCGGCGAGCTGTCTGCAGAACTCTCGTCGGTTCGAACGTCCGTAGAACTCACTGTGTGTCCTTCATGGTCGGGAGCGGTGTCCGAACGGTAGCACGTACCCCCTAGGGTATCTTGAGTGTAGTCTATCGTCTACCCCGTGGGGTATACCAGTCGAACCGCAACATCTCACAGAACCGAGGCTCTCCGCATGTCATGCAACGACACCCTCAACGGACCCGCCGGTCTGAGCATCGAACGCGCTGTTCCCGCACTCGCGGGCACCGTCGTGCTCACCAGCCTCGCGCTCGCCCGTCTGCACGACCGCCGATGGCAAGCACTGACCGCGTTCGTCGGCGGAAACCTCGTGTTCTACTCGGCAGTGGGATGGTGCCCGGCCAGTCTGCTGATGCGGCGATTGGGGATACGTCAGAGCGGCAGATTCTAGGGGCGTCGCAACACGATCAGTCTTTGTTGGTCACACGCAGTGCATGGCCCTGGTCGTAATATCTGCCTGCGACCGATGGTGCCGAAGCCCCGAAGACGCTCGACCAACCCAGACGAGGGGGTGCTCAATCGCTTTCCATCGTTTTCATTTCAGGAGTTGTGAACGACGGTCGAAACCTGGTTCTTACCCAATTTCCGTACGACTCCACCTTCGAGTCGCGGTGCCGTTCCGGTAGGACGTGGATTGTGCGGGAGATGATCATCGTCACTACGGCATTGAAGATGGCGTTGTAGCGACGCGATCACGGCGGTCATAAGATTGGCGATGGACTTGATCCATCACAGCGATGCCAACAGTAAATACACATCAATTGCCTTCACAGAAACGCTTGCGCTGGAAGGGATTGCGGCTTCAATTGGAAACGTCGGCGACGCCTACGACAACGCCCTTGCAGAGTCGATAATCGGACCGTTCAAGACAGAAGCAGTTTCCAAGAGCAGTCCGTTTCCGCAAGGGGCGATCAAGACGATCGACGACATCGAATTCTTGGGCGATGGAATGGGTGGATTGGTTCAATACCCGCCGTCCGCACAGCACCTTGGACTACGTCACTCCCGACGAGTTCGAAGCCGTCTATTATTCTCAACTATCGATTCTCCAGCCGGAGATGTCGCCGGCATAGGAGCGGCAAGAAACCCGGCACGGTTCACAGTCCCAGTAATGTCTACTTATCGGTAACAAGCGAGTGCATGGAGTGGGCATGGGATCTTCACGGGCTGACGAGAACGCGCGATCAGAGTTCGCTGCCAGGTTTGCACTATTGTATGAACTGGCTGGAAACCCGGTTTTGAAGAGAGTTGCTGACCGCGCCAATGCCTCGATCGTCAGCGGGGCTTCCCGCAGAACTGTCTACGTATCTGCGCAGCGGCTTTCCGACTGGCGGGGTGGCCGAAACGTACCTGCCAGATTCGAGGGTTTGTCAGCGGCCTTGCATGTTCTTGTCGCTGCGGCACGCGCACGGGTTCCCGAACCCCCGGTAGAGGGGCTGTACTCACTATCACAGTGGCAAAAGCTATGGATGCGTGCGCAGCGAAGCAATCACGTAGTCACAACTGACGTGTCTCACCAAAGGCGCTTCGCACCTCCAGGGAAACCCGAAATCCCTTGCCCGTACATAGGTTTGGCAGCATACGGACAGGGAGACAGCACATTGTTCTTTGGCCGCGACAAGGCTACAGCGGCACTGATGTCCAAAGCACTCGACGGCGGAGACGATGTCGCACTGACATTTCTGGTGGGCGCTTCGGGGACTGGGAAGTCGTCGCTCTTGCATGCTGGCCTACTACCAGCCCTCAGCCCCAATCGGTCAGCGGTACAGCTGAGTCCTGGCGCAGACCCCCTCGGTGCGTTGGATGCTGCGTTGATGGCGCGACCAGATGGGCGAGTCATCGTGATCATCGACCGTTTCGAGGAACTGTTCACCCAATGCCACCATGGTGTCGTCAGGGAACAATTCGTCGAGCAACTGGTGACACTGGCAAAGGCCCGAAGGTTTGAGGATAGCCCCGTGGATGCAGTTGTTGTTGCGGTGCGCGCAGATTTTTATGAACAATGCTTGAGGATTCCGGAACTCGCCCGGCGTCTGGAACAAGATCAGATGGTGCTGGGCGCGATGACGCGCGAAGAAATAGCATCCGCAGTGATCGGGCCGGCCAAGCTGGTCGGCGTCGACGTCGAACCCGGCTTGGTCGATGTCATCATCCGCGACCTCGGGGTACACAACGGCGTAACTGGCGCAGGATATGGACATGGGGGCGCGCTTCCGCTGCTCGCGCACGCCTTAACAGAGACGTGGAATGCGCGTTCTGCGCAGACCATGACGATTGCCGCCTACGAATCTGTTGGTGGTGTCCACGGGGCGTTGGCACGTACAGCTGAGGAAGTATGGTCGACATTTACTCCTCTCCAACGTCACGCTGCCAGGCAAATGCTACTGCGACTGGTCACGGTGAACGAGGACGGGCCCGACACACGACGCCGACTTGCGCGACACACACTGCTGGAAAGCGTCCCCGACGTCGAGGCCGGACTAGCCGCCCTTGATGCACTAATCGACAGTCGGCTTGTGACATGCGATTCCGCCGGAATCGAATTCACCCACGAGGCTGTATTCGAAGCCTGGCCCCGGTTCGCAGAATGGTTGGAGGACAATCGCGCGGATACAGTTCGACGTCAACGTCTGGACCGGGATGCGGACGAATGGAACCGCAACGATCGCGAAGTGTCGCTTCTCTATCGAGGGCTTCGGCTCGAGTCTGCATTGGCATTGACCAGGGAGCCCTCCGCTAAGTTCGCGACCACAACACGTGAGTACGTCGACGCCGGACACCGTCAAGCCCGTACCGCCTTGTTGCTGAAGCGGTGCATGGTCGGCTTGCTGAGTCTCCTTACGGTGGTAGCGATGGTCCTGGCGTTGACCAGTCATGCCCAACGCGTATCGTCCGACGTTCAGCGAAACGACGCTCAGTTCGCCGAGGTGCTTGCACAAGCCGGGCGCACACAGAACTCCGACCCCTCGTTGTCAGCTCAGGTGTCTCTTGCCGGCTCAGCGTTGCGACCTCTCGACCCGGCCGCACACGCGATGGTACTTGCCAGTCAAAACGCTCCGCTGGCAAGCCCGATGTCCGGACATACCGGAGCTATCTACGACACCGCAGTAGCGGGAAACGGAATTGTGGCCACCGCCAGTTACGACCGCACGATTCGGCTATGGGATCCACTCAGCGGCAAACAATTAGGTGGTCCTCTGGTCGGGCACACCAGCTGGGTCACCAGTGTCGCCTTCAGCCCGGACGGGCACTATCTCGTAAGTGGAGGGGGTGACGGAACTCTGCGCCTGTGGGACGTTCGAGATCCGGACCGTCCCAGTCCACTAGGTTCCCCCGTGGTCGGCCATTCCGGCGCTATTTACATGGTCGCGTTCAGTCCTGATGGGCGCACAATCGCCACCGCCGGAGACGATACGACGGCACGCCTGTGGGATGTGGATAATTCGGCCGCCGTGACGCAACGAACCCCCCCTCTCCGCGGACATGAGGCGCCAGTCCGCACCGTCGCGTTCAGTCCGGACGGCCGTACCCTCGCGACGGGAAGTGATGACCACACCGCAATACTGTGGAACGTAGAAGACCTCGCTGGACCGGTAATCCCGTGGGGACCGCCGCTACGGGTGCACGCCGACACCGTCCACTCCGTGGCATTTAGCCCGGACTCCCGAATGCTGGCTACGGGCAGTGACGATCACAGCGTACGGATCTGGATGGTGGATAACCCGAATACGCCGGTGATGGGGCAGACCCCGCTGATCGGCCACACTGCCGCAATCTGGTCGGTGTCTTTCAGTCCGGATGGGCAGTCGCTGGTCTCGGCGAGTTGGGACGGCACCGCTCGTGTCTGGTCTGTGATCGATCCCGACCATCCCACTGTGCTCGGCGGCCCGCTCGTCGGGAGCAGCGGTGGACTGACGACGACAACTTTCACGAACAACGGAACGAAAGTAATTACCGGTGGTCAGGACGGCCTCGTTCGCGTCTGGAGTTTGCCTAGCGCGGTACTCGCTGGGCACAGCCGCAGGGTCGCCACACCGGCAATCGATCGCAGCGGACAAGTGATGGCCACCGGATCACTCGACGGTACGGTCCTACTCTGGGATATCACAGGAGGACGGACCCCGACAATCCGGGAACGGCTTCGCGCTCCTGACGGACTCGGGATCGAGAACCTCGCTCTCTCACCGGACGGGTCCACTCTTGCGACAGCGGGCCTCGGCAGCACCGGTGTCCAACTGTGGACCATTACCTCAGGCGCAACCGCGGCAGCGGGTCCTGTACTACCAATTTCCGCACGCTATACCCACGAGCTAGCTTTCAGCCCCGATAGCTCCATACTCGCGACCGCCGCAGACGACCAGTCGTTGATGCTGTGGCGTGTTGACGATCCCAGCCGACCCGACCCCATAAGGGCCGCACTGACCGGCCCGTCGGGCTGGATCAATTCCGTCACATTCAGCCCGGGAGGTAACCTCATCGCCGTAGGGAGCAGCGACAACACGGTCCGCATCTGGGATGCGTCGAACCCTGCAATGCCCGTCCCCCGACGGAACGCGTTAGTTGGGCATACCGGCGCTGTGAACTCAGTCGCGTTCAGTCCCGATGGCCAGCTCCTTGCCAGCGGTAGTGACGACCAATCGATCCGCATATGGAGCATCGGGTCAGACAATGACACCGACGCCAACCCGGAAGTCTTAACTGGGCATACCAGTACTGTAAGGTCCGTGGCCTTCAGTGCTGACGGAGAGCACCTCGCTAGCGGTAGCGACGACCAATCGGTGCGAATCTGGGACGTCGATGGCTTACGGATCCGCGGCACGGGGACCTCGATCGTGCCAACTGGAACGGTGCGGTGGCGCGTAGCGTTCGACCCGGCGGGGAGCAGAATCATGGCCGCAGGCGAGGGTGGTGCGATGCGCGCGCTCACCCTCGACGCTGATGCTGCTGCCCACCGCGTCTGCCACGCGACGCGGGGAATTCTCACATCGCAGTTGTGGGATCAGGTCTTGCCCGGCCTCGACTACCACCCGCCCTGCGCCTGAAATCGGGAAGGCTGAGGCGGGTAACTGTGACATGACCCCCCATCAAGTGACCGCATGATCCGTGCCCCTCAAAGTGAACCATCTATATGAGAGATGAGGCAGAGCGGTCCATAGGAGGTCACAGTGCCCAAGTCGTATCCGAACTCAGTCCGGCGACAGATCTCGCACCGTCTGCGAAGTGGTGACACAGTCGCCGATATCGCTACGGAAACCGGCATATCGCCGGCGACGTTGTTCCGGTGGAAAGCCCAAGCCCTGATCGATGCGGAGGTGCGCGGCGGTGTACCGAGCGTTGAGTCCGACGAGCTCGCATCGGCCCGCGCCCTATCGCTGCACTCGAAGCTGAACTCGCATTGACTCGCGATGTGTGCGCCTTGTTCGACGATCAGTCGGTGGCGCCCCCAAAAGGAAGATCGCGATCGTCGAAGGACTGATCACACGAGGACATTCCGGTAGATCGGCATGTCGCATAACGGGTTTGAGCAGATCAACATTTCATGCGGAGGAATGATCGAAACCTGTGGATCCCGGGAGGACGCACCTTCCCGGATGATGATCTGTACACGAACAGGATTCTG
>NZ_JAWLSE010000023.1:0-19565 GCF_033142365.1 Rhodococcus sp. IEGM 1241 | reverse complement strand
TCAGAATCCTGTTCGTGTACAGATCATCATCCGGGAAGGTGCGTCCTCCCGGGATCCACAGGTTTCGATCATTCCTCGGCGAACCCGACTCTGCGCCCGTACGGGCCACACCCCAAAGCCCGCCATCCTGCCGAGCTCACCGCCGCCGAGCGCGCCGCGATATTGGAGGTGCTCACCAGCGATGGCTACGCCGATCTGTCCGTGGCCCAGGTGTGGGCCCGCGAGCTCGACTGCACCGGATCCTGGCCGCGCACCGGATGAACGGTGAGCGCCGCCGGCACGCCACCCATCCACCGCGCAAGATTCCCGAACTGGTCACTACCAGGCAAAATGACGTCTGGTCCTCCAGGGGATATCACGAAAATGCGGGGCCCGACCAAGGGCATCTGGTACCACGCTCACGTCGTCATCGACATCTTCTCCCGCTACGTCGTGGGCTGGTGCATCGAGACCGTCGGAGACGGCGAACTAGCCGCTGACCTGGTCGCCGACGCCATCGCCGAGCAAGGCCGAGCACCGGGATATCTCCACGCCGACGGGGGCGCGGCGATGACCTCGAAACCGCTGGCCTCACTCCTGTGCGACCTGGACATCACCCGGTCGCACAATCGGCCCCGTGTCCGCGTACAGGGTGATGTGTTGTTCGGGATACAGGCTCACGTGTCGGTGTTCGACTGGGGTTCATGGTGCCGGTTCGTCGCCGGTGTTGACAAGGTCTCGGCAATCATCACGTATGTCAGCCGCGAACGGGACTTGGTTCCTCACGTACTGGTAGCCGCGAAGCCGGGGCCGGGTCGACGATGAGCGGATGGGGTCGGATCTGTCGAGGTCGACGGTGGTCGAGGTCACTCGCAAGTACGCCAAGCTGTACCTGGCGGCGTCGAAGAAGGACAAGGGCCGGATGCTCGATGAGTTCTGCGAGCTGACCGGTCTGTCCCGCAGCCGCGCCAGGCATGCTCTGGTGGAGGCCGGCTCGCGGGCGCCGAACGTGGTGCGGATGGATCGGCGCAGGTCTCGGCCCCGGAAGTACAGTGCCGACGCACGCGAGGTTCTCAAACACCTGTGGGTCCTGTCCGGGGGCAGTTGTGGTCCGTATCTGGCTGCGCAGATGGTCCTGCTGCTGGATTCGCTGGAGGCCCACGGCGAGCTCGTCGACGGTCGCGGCCACTACAGCCCGTCGGTGCGGACCGAGTTGGAGTCGATGAGCGGTGCGACGATCGACCGGTACCTGCAGGCGATCAAGGCCACCGCCTCGTTGCGGGGGTTTTCCGGCCCTTCCGGATTTCCGGCCCTTCCGGATTTAGAGTGCGTTGATCCGGTTCTGGAGCTGTCCGGAGTGGATGAGTGACCGCAAGATGAATCACCCTAGGTTCTGTGCCGCCTCCAGTTGGGGCTGATCCTCGGTGGTGAGGTCAGCGTAGTGGAGTGTTTCGTATTCGATCGGAGGCATGTGGCCGATGCTGGAATGAAGGCGCTTGACGTTGTACCACTCGACCCAACCAGCGGTCGCGAACTCGACGTCTGTGACCGTCTTGTACGACCCCGAGTGGAAGATCGTCGTTCGGATGCACTCGGTCTTGTACAACCCGTTAGCTGACTCGACGAGGGCATTGTCGTAGGCGTCCCCGACCGATCCGATGGACGCCGCGATGTTCTCGAGTGCCAACTTCTCGGTCAGCTTCACGGACGTGTACTGACTGCCCGCGTCCGAATGATGAATCAGCTCAGCCGCTTTCACCGGATGGCCCTCACGGCGGCGCTGCCACAGCGCCATCCGAAGCGGAATCGTCACCAGGTCCACGGTCTTCGACATCGAGGCATGCCAGGCGACGATCCGCCGGGAGAACACGTCGATGATGAACATCACGTAGACCCACCCGGCCCATGTTCGGACGTAAGTGAAATCGGTGACCCATACTCGGTTCGGTTCCTCGGCCTGGAACTGTCGGTTGAGCAGGTCGCCCGCTCGCACGCCGTCCGCCGATCGGATGGTTGTTCTGATTCCTTTCGCTCGTCGAATTCCGTTGTGGCAGAGCGATTTCATCGCACGATCGACCGCACCGTAGGACACCCCGGGGATCGCGGTCCGGTCCAGATGTACGCGCATCTTCACTCTCCCGTACAGCCCTTCGGGTGTCATCTTCCGCCGGCCGTCGGCGTCGGTGTTCCACACGACCTCCCTGACTGCGTCGATGACGTGGGCGTCGGAGACGGTGCGCGCAGCCGGCGTGCGTACTCGCCATGCTCGATAAGTTCTCGCGGCGATCTTGCAGCCCTGATCGCTCAGGACTCGACAGATCGACTCGACCGCAGAACCGTTGGCACGCAACGAATCTATGAAAGCGATGATCATCGGTTGCGGGGGTCGAGTTCCCCCGCGAAGAAAGTTGTCGCAGCTTTGAGGATGGCGACGTCCTCACGCAGCTGCTTGTTCTCGGCCTTGAGCTTTTTGATCTCCGCCGATTCCTTCGATTCCTTCGAGGTGGTGCCCGAGCGGGAACCCGTGTCGACCTGAGCTTGCAGAGCCCAGCGCCGCACCGTCTCCTGCCCGACGCCGACCTGCTTGGCGATCGCCTCCGCCGCGGCGGTCACCGAGGCGTACTCCGCTCAAACCGTCACCACCACTGCGGCGAGTCGCAGATGGGTCTGGATCAAGCCGTCACAGTGGTCTCGAATCAAGCTGTCATAAACACGACTTGCCGGCTCCAGTTCATCCAGCGCCGTCAACGTGGTGGCGCATGACGTGAGCATGTGAGTGGATCGTCAGTCGGTCGTTTACAGGTCTTCGTTCTCGTTGCAGAGCACGCGGAAGGCGCGGTGGTGGTCTTCGGGGAAGACGAGGACTTTGCGGGCGATTCCGGGGCCGGACAGTTCGGGGCCGGAGATGGTGCTTCGGATTCCGTGCTTTGAAAGTTGTTGTTGGACCAGGCCTACGGAGCTGTCGTTGTAGAGGGTTGCGGCTGCGACGAGAAGTCCGTAGTCGGCGGGTGTGCGGCGGTCACTGCGGAATTGAGGCATGCTCTCGCTCCAGGGACGTGTGGTCATCGCTGCGGAAGGTGAAGTTCGGGTAGTCGGCATCGGCCTCGTCCGCGAGAACGCGCCGGTAGTTGCCCAGACCGGCGAAATAGAACAGGGCCCGGCTGGTTTTTCCTGGAATGTTGGCGCCGAAGATCCAGGAATGGGCTTTCGGGAACAGTGATGCGTTGGCGATGTCGTCGCAGAGTTGCGCCCATGTACGTACGGCGGTCTCGTCGGCCTCGACAGTGGCCGAGCCTTGTGTTTCGGCCTGGCGGATCAGTTCGGTGATCCATTCGACCTGTGTTTCGATTCCTGGCGGCAGGTTCGTGAAGACGCTGTTGGGGCCGTAAACCATGAACATGTTCGGGAATTGGTGCGTGGCGATACCCAGGTAGGCCGCGGTGGTCTCGTTCCAGAGTTCACTGATCGGTGTTCCGTCGCGTCCCGTGAGGTGCATCTTCTTGTATCCGGCGTCGAAGCCGGTGGCGAGTACGAGTAGATCGATCTCGTGTTCGGTTCCGTCCGCGGTGACTACTGCGTTCTCGGTCAGCCTGGTGATCGGGTTGTCTTTGATGCTGACCAGGGAGACGTTCGGCCGGTTGAAAGTTTCGTAGTATCCCTTGTTCGCGATGGGACGAGTGGCGTAATACCCTGAGGGCATGAGCTTTCGGGCTGTATCGGGATCGTCCACGATCGCGGCGATCTTGTCCCGAACGAAATCGGCTGCGGCCAGGTTCGCCGCGGGATCGAAGATGATGTCGTTGAAGGTCCCGAACATGAAGTGGAAGGCATTTCCGCGTTGCCAGCTTTCCTCGAACACACGGGTTCGTTCCGCTTCCGACACCGACGTCGCCGAGACCGTGCTCTCTTCGAATCCGCATCCGACGATCGAATTGCGGACTTGGTCCCAGATGGCGTCGTAGTTGCTGCGGCACCGGTCGAGGTATTCCTGATCGATCGGGCCGTTGCCGGAGGGGATGCTGTACTGCGCGGTGCGCTGGAACACCGTCAACTGCTGGGCGGTTTCCGCGGCGGTGCAGATGAATTGGGTGCCTGTCGAACCGGTGCCGATCACGCCGACTTTGCGGCCGGCGACGTCAAGCCCCTCCGGCCAACGACTGGTGTGCACTACCTGTCCCGAGAACTGTTCGATACCAGGTATTTCCGGTGTGTTGGGTTCGGAGAGCACCCCGAGGGCGGTGATCAGGTACTTGCTCCGATAAACCTTGGAGGAGTCGGTGCGTACTTCCCACCGTGCCAGGGAATCGTCCCACCGTGCGGAGGTGACAGCAGTCTCGAGCTGGATGTCGCGGCGTAGGTCGTGGCGATCGACCACGGCATTGAGATACTCGAGGACTTCTGCTTGTTCGAGATAGCGGTTAGTCCACGACCATTGCTGAAGCATCTCCTTGTCGAAGGAATACCGGTAGACGAACCCTTCGCTGTCCGACTTCGCGCCGGGATACCGATTCCAATGCCATGTGCCGCCGACACCGTCGGCTTTGTCGAAGCATCGCACTGCGAGTCCGAGTTCGTTGCGAAGTTTGTGCAGGGCGTAGATGCCGGCGAATCCGGCGCCGATGACGATCGCGTCCAGTGACGTGTCGGGTTCCATGTCAATCCTTTGTGTAGGACGAGTGTTTCAGGGCTGAAGTCGATCGACGGTCCACCCACGTGGGCCGCGTTCGTAGAGCAATCGGCGGTGTAGGCGCGAGTGGTCTGCTGCCCAGAACTCCACGCGATGCGGTTGGAGTTGGTAGACGGCGAATCGGTGAGGGCGGGCGATATCGGTGTGTTGGCCGAGACTCTCACTGCGTGCGAGCAGCACTTCGGGGTCGCCGAGATGCAGACTCTGATGCGAGGCCGTCGACATGGGTTTGAGGGGTTCGGCGCGCTCGTCCCACACTTTGTCGGCGATCGCGGCGCTGAGTTTGAGTACGGGACCGGAGATGATCAGTTGACGGGCGAGTTCGCGCCAGTAGAACAGGCCACTTGCCCACGAGTTCGTATGCAGATCGCGTGCTTTCCTGCTTGTCGTATGCGTCGAGAAGGACAATCCGCTAGCGGAAATGTCGGTGACGGCGACGGTGCGTTGAGAACAGCGGCCGACGCTGTCTGTCGTGGCCAAGGACAGCGCGAGTGGCTCACGGACCCCGGCGATCTCAGCTTGCTCGATCCATATCTGGAACAGGTCCAGCGGCGTGGGTGGTGGATCGGAATATTCCAGGAATGGGCGAGCGGTTCCGGTGATGGTTTCGTATTGGCTACTCATGGTCGGTGCCTCGATCGGATCCGAGGTACAGGGTTGCGTGCGCGATGGTGATCGCGTCGCCTCCGACCAGTGCGGAGGCGAGCTTGCCGGTGTGAGGATCGATGTCGGCGCAGGCGTGCATCACGGAATGTCGTCCGAGTTCGACACCTTGGTGGATGCGGAGGTCATGGCCGTATTCGATCCGTCCGTGACGCGCGAGGTGGATGGCGATCGGGCCGGCGGCTGATCCGGTGGCGGCATCTTCGACCACCCCGTAGGCGGGAGAGAACATCCGGTTTCGCCAGACCCCGTCGAGGTCTTCGGCGATGCAGTTGATCGCCATGTTCTCGAACTCGGACAACGCACGGTGGTCCGGGCGCAGAGCAGAGAGCGCCTCGATGCTCTCGACGGTGACGATCGTGTGGCGTGGGCCGTTGTCGTAGGTCTCGATCGGAAGTGCGCTTGCGTCGAGCCCCAAGGCTGCCAACAGTGATCTCTGTTCGGTGTCAGGCATTGGCGACCACGTCGGGAGTGGTTGCTCCATCGTGACGCGGAAGTAGTCGTCGACGGGCTCAGCTGTCATCGGGACCAGACCCACCGCGGTTTCGAACGCGAGCTCCTTCGCACCTGTCTGAGCGGCAACAGCGGCAGCGGTACCGAGGATGGGGTGCCCGGCGAAGGGGAGTTCGTTGACGGGGGTGAAAATTCGAATCCGCGCAGTCGATTCTGCCGAGTCGGCCGGCAAGACGAAGGTGACCTCGGACAGATTCAACTCTGCGGCGATTCGCTGCATCGTCTCCGTCGCGAGCGAGTCTGCGCCGAAGAACACCGCGACCGGATTACCGCTGAGAGGCGTACTGGCGAACGCGTCGACGACGCAGTATCGGAGAGTGCGCCGAGAACTCTTGGGTCGATGCTCGATGGAGGCGTGGACCTCGAAGTCCTTGCGGTGAGCACGTTCTCGTTCGAGGAGTTCGACGGCCGGCCCAGCCGGGAGCTTGCCCGCCGGGCGATCGTCATCCCAGAGCAGTATCGCTCCCCACCGCCGCGCTCCTCGATCGTGGATCCAGTATTTGGCAGCCAGACCGGGCACCGAGCGCCACGCCTCGACAGCTGCGGTGTCGGTCAGTTCATTGAGGTGGGTCACTGACGGGTCGTCGTCTGCCTGGAGGTCCCACACGATGTATTCGAGTTTCACGTCGAGAGCAGCCTTTCGGACATGAGAGCGAGGATGCGCGGCCCGTTCACGGTCAGGATCGACTCGGGGTGGAACTGAACGGACGCGAAGTGAGGCCCTTCGAGGGCGTGGACCGCTCCGGTGGCGGTGTCCGCGGAAACAGTGACCGGGCCGACGCCCGCGACATTGATCCGACCGGAAGCAGTGCGTGCTTCGAAGGTGTTGTAGAAGCCGACGTTCTCGCTCTGTCCGAAGATCTCGACGCGCGCCTGTTTACCCTGGTTCGGCTCAGCTCTGCGGGCGAGAGGGAGACCGAGACGCGAGGCCAGGATCTGATGGCTCAAGCAAATCGCGAGGAACGGACGCTGTGTCGAGAGCAGGTCGTCGATCTGTGTTCGGAGGTGCACGATCTTCTCGTCATCGACATTTGTGGGATCACCGGGCCCCGGCCCGACGATTACCAGATCGTGGTCACTGGTGGTGTACATGTCGTCGAATCGGCGCACGGTGACCGTCAAACCGAGGGAGCGCAGCTGGTGGTCGAGCATCGCGGTGAACGTGTCTTCGGCATCCACGACGAGCGCCTTACGTCCGTCCAGTACCCGGGAGCGGACGTCGTGGGAGTAGTTCGGCGACCAGAATCCTGCGATCTGGTTATTGCGATGCGCCAAGGCGGTGGTGATCATCGGGTGGCGATTCCAGCTGGCATGGGGTTTGCTGTGCCCGAATGCCGCGAGAACCGACTGCGCCTTGGCGTGGGTCTCGTAGACTTCGGCCGCAGGATCGGAATGCCGAACCAACGTGGCCCCCACCGCCACCCGTACACGCCCACTGTGCGGCTCGATCGCCGCTGTACGAATCAGGATCGCCGAATCGAGAGTGGGTGCCCCGCCACCGGATCGGGTGATCAATGCCGCCACACCGCTGTAGTAACCGCGACCGGTCGTTTCGTAACGGGCGATGACCTCCGTCGCGCTTTCTACCGGGCTTCCGGTCACGGTGGGCGCAAACATCGTTTCCCGCAATACTTCTCGCGGGTCACGGTGGGTCTGCCCCTCGATGAAGTACTCAGTATGAGCGACCCACGCCATCTCCTTGAGGGCCGGTCCGTGGACTCGAGTCGTGCCGGGCTCACAGATGCGGCACATCATCTTCAGCTCTTCGTCGACCACCATGTACAGCTCGTCGGTTTCTTTGCGGTCGTCGAGGAACTGTTGGACTCCGTCCAGGGTCGGCCCGCCGGGTGGATAGCGGTAGGTTCCGCTGATCGGGTTCATCACGGCTGTGCCGTTGTCGAGTACAACGTGTTGTTCAGGTGATGCGCCGACGAGTATCAGGTCCTCTGTGTGTACGAGAAAGGTCCAGTAGGCGCCGCGTTCGTTGTCGAGGAGTTCCCCGAACGCGGACAGAGGGACTGCCGGGTTGTAGGGGGTGCACTCGGCGGAGAATTCGCGCTTGATCACGAAGTTCGCACCGCGTCCGTTGCCGATCTCCTCGGACACGATCGCGGCGACTTTCCGTGCGTAGTCGGCGTCGGAGCTGTCGAAGTGCCCGCCGGTGAGGGCGAAGGAGCGGCGCGGGAGTTTGTCGAGCACGCCGCTCAGCGGGTAGTCCTGCTGCTCGTCGATGGAAATCGCGAGCAGCGGTGCACCGTCGTCGTGGGCCGGATAGCCACGTTCGCGTATTTGACGATAGGGAAGAAGGACGAATACGTCAGCGGTCGTGGATATTTCCTCGATCAGCTCGTGCTGCCGTAGCTGCCCGGACAACGCGGTGACGGTGCGAGCACCAGTGGCAGGGTCGGTGCGGCAGATGAGGGCGTACACCGAGCGGTTGCCGGCCAGGATTTCGGTCAGAAGGTCGGTCGAGGTCGGAAGGCTCATCGCTCGGTCACCCACTTCGTGGCGACTACCCGTGCACAGCAGCGTGCGGTGTATTCGAGTGTCTGGCGGTGATCTGCGGCCGTGAAGTCGGCGACCGCGTCACCGACGAGGAACACCTCGATGTCGTGGGTGTACGCATCGAGGGCAGTGGCAAGGATACCGACATGGGCGTACACACCACACAGGACAAGTTGAGTGCGTCCGTCCTCACGCATGCGGGTGAGCAGGTCGGATCGGTGGAAAGCGCTGTAACGCCACTTGACGAAGGGCCACGCGTCGTCGCCGAGTTCGAGTTCCGGGACAAGTGCTCGGTCCGCATCGGTGGTCTGCATCCCCGGGCCCCAAAAATCGCGCAACAGTCCGCGATCGGTGACGCTCATCCTGCCCGGCTGCGCGGTGTAAGCCGTGGCCGCCCCTGCCCGCTGCGCCCAGGAATGCAGATCGCGCACATTGCCCACGATCTCCGAACGCATCGTTCCGGGAATGGAGACAGAAAATAACGTTGCATGTCGTGGATGAGTAACGTCGCCTGCTGCGGCCGGATATCCCAGTCCACCAATGCATCCGGCATCTCACCTGGACTGGGCAGCAGGTACGGCTCGACAGTGAGATCACCACTCATGACGGCGTCTCCACTGCTCGGTAATGTCGTGCGAGCATCTCGCCCCAGGCGTGCACCACGGCAGCAGTCTGCTCCGGGTTCAGCCGCGGATCGCACAGTGGACTACTCGGCCGAGCAGAGGCGAGATCTGCACTCGACCAGACGCATTCGCTGACATCGGCCAGGTGGGTGGTCTCGAGATGTAGCCCGTGCACCCGCGTTCCGGTCTGATCGGCAACACCGACGAAGCCCGTCATCTCGTCGATGACGTCGTCGACGACTCGGGTCTTGGTGCCATCCCCTGCACTGAGTGTGTTGCCGTGCATCGGATCGCAGATCCACAGCACACGGTGCCCGGCCGCGCGAACTGCACTCATCAACGCCGGCAGTCGAGTACGGATGTGTTGAGCGCCCATCCGTGTGATCAAGGCGAGCTTGCCGGGTTCTCGATAGGGGTCGAGCCGAGAACACAGCGCTACGAGATCGCCTTCGGTAGCTGTCGGGCCGACTTTGCAGGCAGAGGGGTTGGCGATGTGCGCCAGCGTGGCGACGTGGGGACCGTCGACGTTGCGCGTACGTTCATCGATCCACGGCCAGTGCGTGGAGGTGAGATACGTGCGTTCATCGCTTCCCGAGCGCATCATGGGGTGTTCGTAATCGAGTAGCAGCGCCTCGTGGCTCGTCCATACTCGATCCTCCAAGGCCCGCCCGCGGTTGAAGCCGGCGATGGTGGCGGCGACTTGCTTCGACGTCAGGTACCCCATCAGGATCCGGAGCGGATCCGGCGTCCGGCTGACCTCGTCGCTGTCGGGCAGGTTCACCATGTGACCCCGGTAGGTGACCACTTCGCGATCACCGACGGTTTCGGTTGCCTTGGAGCGAGGTTTGGCGAACTGTCCTGCGATACGACCGACCTGAACAACAGGAAGGCCGGTAGGTGTTGCCACTGCGCCGGCGCTTGCAGTGAGTTGATCAAGCTTGCGGTGGACGTGGGCGGGTGTGCAGTGCGCGGGGTCTTCCGCACAATCGCCCATCTGGAGAACGCTCGCGTGGCCGGCCTCGACGGCACGCAGGCGTCGAGCGAGTTGGTCGGTTTCGACCGGACTTGCAATGACAGTGGTCGTCTCGAGCACGTTGCGCACGAGGTCGAGTTGGGGATGGTCTTGCCACGGCGGTTGGTGAGAATTCACCGTCGACGTCAGTGCTGAGGGGATCACGAATCACTCCGCTAGGTCGGATTGCTGGGGCCGGTCATTGTCAGGTCGGAATTCCCTCGCGGATCACGTTCGGTACCGCTATGCCCAGCGCACGGAACTGCTGGCAGGGATTCATGAATTCGCGCTGCTGGCTGATCTTCCCGTCCACGAAGCGGAAGAAATGAATGAAATGATTCTCGTAACGACCTTCGGGATAGCCGGTGAATCGGATGATTCCGGCGCCGTCGCACTCGACCCAGAAACGATCGGGATCCTGTGTATCGAAGATCTCGATGTTGAACCATGACCAGTCCGGGAAGCACTCGAGCGACCACACGGCATGTTCAGCGAGTCGATCTCTTCCCTTGATCATGATCGGTTCGCCGGTCTCGGTAGTCCACAGGCCGCCCTCGCCGTCCTGTGTGAACAGTTCGTGTCTTCTCAACCGATCGAGGCCCCGTGTCTGCATATAACGAGCGACCGCGCTCCGATTCCTTGAACGTGCCGCTTCTTGCTCGGGGCCGAAAACTTCGTACATCGCATGACCTCTCGGAATGTGCACATGCCTGAAACTCGGAAAATTACTGAGTGGCAACGATTTCGATTCGCCGTGCGCACGATCCGAACGGGTGCGCCGTTGACTCGGTGGTAACTGACGCCCTAACGATGACAGTATGGCTCCGAGATCTGCAACGATATGACGCCTCACTGAAGATGCGCGCAAGCGTTGCATCAGATCTGTGCTCGCGAAAATTGTGACGAATCAAGTGATTACGCGCCAGCGTGTCTGATGAATCACCAATGATGCTCGCGAGGACGGGTATTCGGCGCGGAAAGCTGTCTACGTCTCTCTCGAACCCTAGCCAACGCAGGAACGGCGGATTACCGTAATGGCATGACTGAGACAGTGATTCGTGAAGGCGACAAGGTCGCAACATTCATCAACATTCTGGAACTCAAGGACCCGGCGAAGCAGCAGGACTTGATCGATGTCCTCAACGAGGGCACCGAGAAGGTCATCAAGCACCAGCCCGGCTTCATCTCGGTGAATCTCTTCGCCAGCCGGGACGGTTCTCGTGTCGTCAACCTGGCCCAGTGGAGCAGCCCTGACGACATCAAGGCCGTGGCCACCAATCCCGACGCGCAGGTCTTCGCGAAGAAGGCCGCAGAGCTTGCCACCCCGGCACCAGGCCCCTATTCGGTCGCCTCGGTGACACAGGCCTGATCAAGACCAACATCCACCACAGAGCCCAGGCGGGAACCACCGGTTCCGCCTGGGCCTTCTCTTTGTCGGCACCCGAAAGGACTACAGCGATGGCCAGCAAAGACCTGACCACGACACGCCCCCGGATCAGTATCGCCGGGGCCGGGATCGGCGGATTGTCCGCCGCTCTGGCCCTGCACGAGCGAGGCCACGAGGCTGCGCTGTTCGAATCCGCACCCGAGATCGTTCCCCTCGGCGTCGGGATCAACGTCCAGCCCACCGCGATCGCCGAACTGTCCAGACTGGGCCTGGCCGATCAGCTCGCGAGGATCGGCGTTGCCACACAGGCTCATCGATACGTCGACCATCGCGGGCGGACCCTGTGGACCGAACCCCGAGGAATCGCAGCGGGCCACGACTATCCGCAGTACTCCGTGCACCGGGGTCACCTGCAGATGATGCTCCTCGACGCGGTAACCGAGCGACTCGGGCCAGGAGCCGTGCACTCCGACGCCCGGCTGTCCAACATCTCTGGCAGCGGCGAGACGGCGATACAACTGACCGTCGTGAACTCGGACGGCCGAAGCCGCACACTCGACACCGACGTCCTTGTCGGAGCAGACGGGCTGCACTCGACCGTCAGGCGCTGGCTTCATCCTGACGAGGCGCCGGTCAGCGTCGCGGGAACCACCATGTGGCGAGGATTGGCCGACCTGCCGTACACGTTTCTCGACGGCGTGACAATGATCATCGCCAACGACGGCACCGGCACTCGCCTGGTGGCGTACCCCTGCAGCGAACAAGCGAACGCAGAGGGGAGGACCCTGCTCAACTGGGTCTGCTTGACTCCCTCCGACAGACGAAGCCCGAGCGAAGACGAGCGCACCGGACTCGTCAACGCACTCGCAGAATGGAATTTCGACTGGTTCGACCTGACAGAGTTGGCAGCCCGCTCTCCGCAGGTCTCCGTGTACCCGATGGTCGACCGGGATCCGTTGAGTCACTGGGGCTCCGGCCGGGTGACGCTGCTCGGCGATGCGGCGCACCCGATGTATCCGATCGGGGCCAACGGAGCATCCCAGGCGATCATCGACGCCGGCGCACTGGCAGAGTGCTTCACACGCGCAACCGACCCTGTCTCGGCACTGCGATCCTACGAAGCGATGCGCATCATCCCGACAACAAGCATCGTTGAGGCAAATCGGGCGATGAACGAGTCCGAGAAGAAGACAGCCTCCCGCGCCGGCGATCCTGCCGCCGCCCCAGCCCCGCGCCTTCGTGAAATCACCACCGAATACAGGACTGTGGTCGACCGCTCCACCGCACGGTAAAACCGGCAAGAAGGACTCGACGTACGGCCAGCCGTGACCATGCCGAACTGCGGGGCGCCCCTGATTCCAGGAGCGCCCCGCGGTGTCGTTTGCGTGCGGTTAGTCGGCCGATCCGGTGATCTGACGTTGACTGAGAGTGGCAAGAAGTTCGTGCTCGGACTCTTCCTCCGCGCGGCTCAGTGCTTCAACTTCGTCCTCAGGGTCCGGACCCAAAAGTGAACCGGGATAGGGTCGTCCCGCGGCGCCGAGCTTGTTCATCCGCTTGGGAACTGCCGCTCCCTGATATTCCAACGCCTCGCCGTCGCGTCCGAGTGGCTGATGCGTTTCCAGATAGGCCCCTGACGGCAAGCGTTTGATGATGCCCGTCTCGATACCGTGCTCGAGGACCGCACGGTCGCTGCGCTGCAGCCCGATACAGAACCGGTAAGTCACGAAATACGCTATCGCAGGCAAGACGATCACACCGATTCGTCCCGCCCAGGTCATCGCGTTGAGCGATATGTGAAATTTCAGCGCGATGAGGTCGTTGACACAGGAAATCGTCAGCACGACATAGAAGGCAATCGCCATTGCCCCGATTGCCGTACGCACCGGAACGTCGCGGGGGCGTTGCAGAAGATTGTGATGGCTGTCCTCACCGCTCAAACGCTTTTCGATCCACGGATACGCAATCATCAGGACGAACACCGCACCCATTGCGAGTGCAACCCAGAATGCCGAGGGAATGGTGTACCGGTTGAACAGATAGATCTCCCAGGCCGGGATCAGGCGCGCTATACCGTCGGTCCACATCATGTAGAAGTCGGGCTGGGAGCCTGCAGAAACTTGCGCAGGGTTGTATGGGCCCAGAACCCAGATCGGATTGATCTGCAACAGGCCACCCATCACGGCGAGTATCCCGAAGACGAGGGCAAAGAAGGCGCCCGATTTCGCCGCGAACACCGGAAGGATTCGGACGCCGACGACATTGTTCTCGGTGCGTGCAGTCCCCGGGAATTGTGTGTGCTTCTGGTACCAGACAATCGCCAGGTGCGCTGCGACAAGAGCAAGGATCAAACCCGGAAAGATGAGCACGTGCATGACGTAGAGCCGCGGGATCAGCAACGTCCCCGGGAACTCACCACCGAAGATGGCCCAATGCAGCCATGTACCGACGACGGGTATGGCCATCGTGATTCCACCGAGCGGCGAGCGCAATCCGGTACCGGAGAGCAAATCATCCGGCAGGGAGTATCCGAAGAAGCCCTCGAACATCGCCAGAATGAGGAGCAGGGATCCGATCACCCAGTTGACTTCACGGGGTCGGCGAAACGCACCGGTGAAGAAGATGCGCGCCATATGCACGATCATCGACGCTGCGAACATCAGTGCGGCCCAGTGGTGAACCTGGCGGACGAACAATCCTCCGCGCACTTCGAAGGAAATATCGAGTGAGGTTTCGTATGCACGCGACATCACCACCCCGTTGAGCGGTTGGTATGCCCCCTGATAGATGACCTCGGCCTGTGAGGGGTCGAAGAACAATGTCAGGAACACGCCTGTGATGAGCAACACCACGAAGCTGTAGAGGGCGATCTCGCCGAGCAAGAAGGACCAATGAGTGGGGAATACCTTGTTGATCTGACGGCGTAGTCCTGGTGCCAAGTGAAAGCGCGAATCGACCTCATCGGCCTGCCTGCTTGCGACCCTGCTGACGAGGGAACTCACAATCGCCTCCCGAAAATTGGAGCGAGATGAAAGCGCCGACTCTCTGAAACGAGACATGAGTCGGCACACTGGAATCCGAAATAGTCTTACACCTTGTAGTACTGCCCGAAACCGCGTCGTCGCATCACTAAAAAGGTTCGCGAAAAGTTCGGCCAGAGTGTCGATTTCGGCTTCCTGTCGTTCGACATATATAGAGTGAGTTGACTCAACTGAATACGAAAATAGGGGAGCGGTCATGCCGGAATACCTGCTGTTGGTTCACGAAGACGAAGAACAGATCGAGCGATGCGAACGAGAAGATCCAGGAGCCCTCGAAGCGCGTTATCAGGCATTCCTCGCCGATCATGCCGATGTGGTCACCCAATCGCGGAGGCTGCACAGCTCCTCGTCCGCCACCAGCCTTCGACGCGGCGACGGGGACGGGGTCACCATCATCGACGGTGTGTTCGCTGAAGCGAAGGAGGTGATAGGCGGCTTCTTCGTCATCGAAGCGGACGATCTCGATGCAGCTCTGGTCATTGCCCGAGAACTGCCGGCACCTTTCGGGGGAATCGAAGTACGACCGATCCGCGGAATCTGACCGGGCGTGCAACAGATGGATCATGGCAACAGGGGGACCGAGCTGATGCACCAAATTGGCGTTCACGCTGCAATCGCTGATGCGCACCGAACGGGATGGGCATACGTTCTCGCCGCCGCGGCTCGAACGACCCTCGATCTCGATCTCGCCGAAGAATGCGCGCAGGAGGCCTACGCCTCGGCTTTGACCAACTGGGCCGAACATGGTGTACCCGAGAGCCCCGTGGCGTGGTTGACCACTGTGGCGCGAAGAAGGGCCATCGATTTCATCCGGCGTCGTGAGTTGCTCGACACCAAGCTTCCCCTGCTCATCGTTGGCGATGCATACAACCTCGACGACCAAGACATCCCCGACGACCGACTCAGGTTGATCTTCGCCTGCTGTCACCCAGCATTGCCCGTCTCCACCCGCGTGGCCCTGACCTTGCGGCTAGTCTGCGGGCTCTCCACCCCGGACGTTGCAAGGGCCTTCCTCGTATCGGAATCGACGATGGCGGCACGCATCACCCGCGGCAAGAAGAAGATTGCGACCGCCGGGATCCCCTACCGCGAGCCAGCCGCCGAGGAACTCGCCAGCCGGGTGGACGCGGTTGTCGACGTGATCCACCTCGTCTTCACCACAGGCCACACCGCCCCCTCCGGATCGGAACTGCAACGACGAGATCTCGCTGAACGCGGGCTGCACCTTGCCCGGTTGCTGCACGAGCTGCTACCACACCAATCCGAGCCGACAGGGCTGCTTGCACTGGTCCTGCTGACCGATGCCCGCCGCGAAGCTCGATCCGACAGTGACGGCCAACTGCTGCGACTGAGTGAACAAGATCGCCAACTCTGGGACCACACAGCGATTCACGAGGGCCTCACTCTGGCGCGCCACGCGATGAAACAGCGTCCCCCGAGCCGCTACGCGCTGATGGCAGCCATTGCCGCAGTGCACGCCCAAGCCGGTAGGTGGGACGAAACCGACTGGATCCGGATCGTGGACCTTTACAACCAGATGGTGGCTATCTGGCCCTCACCGGTCGTTGCGCTCAACCGTGCCATCGCCATCGGTGAAGCCTTAGGCCCCAAAGCAGGCCTCGCGGCGTTGGATCCTCTCGGTACCGATCACCAACTTTCCGGCTACCACTACCTGCCCGCAGCCCGAGCCGACATGCACCGCAGGCTCGGCAACATCAAAGAAGCTCTCTGCGCCCTCGACGAAGCCCTGATCTTGGTCGAAAACGATGTCGAGCGACGCTTCCTCGAACAGCAACGAAAAATTCTTTCGGAAACTGTCGATTCGGGACGTTCGGTATCCGACAACTAGATAGGAGGACAGATCCAACACAGGAGGGGACCTGAATGTCGGTAACGAACAAGCGCGCACAACCCGCACGCGGGCAGGGCCGCCAGCGCATCGTCGAAGACATCGCCCTTGCCTACGCCAGCGCGGACAAGCGAACCAAAGGTGTACTTCTCGACGAACTATGCGCTCGCACTGGATGGCACCGAAGCCACGCTCGCCGCGTCTTAAAATGGACCACCACCCCCAGAGCCGTCGACCCGCAACCTCGATCACGGCTCAAGTACAGCCCGGAGACGGTGGAGCTCCTTACCTGGTGCTGGAAACTTCTCGACATGCCGACCGGAAAGCGGCTCGTCCCAGCGCTTCCCACGCTCGTCGGCGCACTCGTCCGCCACGGCCACCTCACCCCGCAAACGACAACTACAGAACAGTTGTTGAGCATGTCGTCGGCGACTGTGGACAGAACCCTCGCCGCAGAACGTGCACGCAGCATCCACCCGAACCTGTGCCCGTCACATGCGCTCGTAGCCGCTGACGCCCCGATCCGCCGTCTCGTCTCTCAGCCCTCAGCGGCGCCAGGACACATCGAAGTCACGATCCACCACCATGGAGACAGATCCCCGATCGTCACCCTCACCAGCACGGCTACCGCCACGCGATGGACGACGTACCGTTCCTTCGACTACCGCAAAGACGATGCACTGGGCGCGGCGCTGACCTCGATCGGACACGACCTTCCCTTCGCAATCGAAGCGTTGACAGCGACAACATCCGATGAACAACTCGCCGCACGGATAGAGCGCTGGTGTGTAGAACAGAACGTCGACTTCTACCTGCGCTTGGGTACAGCCCACACCCCGAAAACCGGTCAAGCCCACGACATTCCTGCACCCACCGAACACGGCACCAGTGACGCGGCCCTCGCACTCCTCAACGAGATCTGGCGTGCACGTGCAGGATTGATCAACAACTTCTACTGCCGGCAATTCGATGCACGCGGAACCGTCACCACGGCCACACCGTGGCAGATGGTCCAAGCCCACCCACTCATTGCCGATGAAGACAAAGCGATCTTCCGCGACGAGCACAACAACGCTGATCCGGTCCAACTGAACTGCTGCCTGGCGGCTCTCTCCGCGCGCTACACCAAACTGCACCAGAGGGGGGAGATGTGCTCGCCGCTCAAAGCAACGGACCGATCTTCACGCCTCCAGCGACCCGATGGCACAGACGCTGGAGCGCAACTGACCCAGCTGCGGCCGAACTCCACACTGACACCAACGTCGCTGACTAGCCGAAGTCGCTGGAGTTGCTTCTCAGGCCAAGACGGCCACATCGCTTGAAAGGCAGCCGCTGCTCGACGGCGGAGGTCCTCAACAGTGGCAACTCGAAGCAATGAAAAATATTTCAACACAACACTACTCAGCGCACGACACCGACAATGGAGTGGCATCGCTCATGCAAGAAGTGGCAGTCAATCACTACGGGGACTGGTCGCATTGGAACTGGCTGGGATGGACCGTGCTACTGGTTTTGACCGGCGTGCTGTTCGTCGGGGTCGTCACCGCGATCTTCGTTGCGATCGACATCGATCGCACGCCGTACCGCGACAGCGAACTGGGCTGCTACCTCAGCGCAGCCCTCTTCTCCGCCGCCGCGTTCCTCGGATTCACCGGTACCCTGACATATTTCGTACGCCACCTACCCGGAGCAGGTCAGTCCCTACTCGTCTGCTTGGCAGCGAGCGGCACTGTCGTCCTCGGTCAGTACCTTGTTCACCGTTCATTCGCGGACCTCGTCACGGGTGAAAGTCCGAGCGAATGGATTTGGAGAGGTTCTTCGATTGCGGCAATCGCAAGCGGTGTAACGGCATTCGGATACGACGGCCTCAACCGAATCGCTTCATGGATCCCTTCATCCGTGTCATTCGTTGTCGCGCTCATAGTGGCAGGGCTACTCACGGCGTGTGCCCACGCGGTAGGAGAGCGGTCCACCGCCGGATGAAGTCCACGTGGACGCTCCACGGGAGGCTTGAGTACGGCGTCACACACACGGCTGGACTCGGGCAGCCCCGTTCGTGCACGCCGAACTGCCATGTAGATGGTGACGTGACCTCGATTGGCGAGCTAGCGTCATCACCGCTTGACCTAAGCTGACGGCGCGGCATCGGCGACTACCAAAGTAGTAAACATCTAAGGGGAACCTGCATGTACGTGGAGAGCGTGACACTGACGAACTTCCAATGCTTTGGGGCGCAGCCCACCACAGTCTCGTTGGACCCGCAGTTAACTGCCTTGATCGGTGCAAACGGCTCCGGCAAGACAGCAGTCTGTCAAGCGCTCCTCCGGTTGTTCGGTGTCACGCAAGAACAACGGCAAATTCAAGTCGAAGATTTCCATGTGCCAGCGGATGAGGAACAGTCCCCACAGGAACGAACGCTGGCGATTGAAGTCATCCTCGCCTTTCCCGAACTCGACGTCGCAGACAAAGCGACGCCTTCAAGTATGACCGCCAGCGTCCCGGAGTTCTTCCGTCACATGGCCGCAACAGTTGACGGCCAACTGAAATGCCGCATCGCACTCCGTGCGACATGGACCGACGATGGTTTGATCGAGGGGACCGTTGAGGACGAGCGCCGTGTGATTTACAACTTCGACGAGGACTATGGCGATAACTGGGTTCCATTTCGTGGAGCTGATCGGAATAGGATCCAAATGGTCTACGTCCCGGCCTCGCGGGACGGAGCTCGACAGATTACAACTTTTTTGCGCGGACGATTGTGGCGTGCGAGCCGCTGGTCGGATGATCTGCGCGGGCACGTTACTGATGCGGCGACCGATTTGCTCGAAAAGTTCGAATCTGAGCCGGCCGTATCGACGGTGGAGGAAGCGCTGGCGAAGCGTTGGCAACAACTGCATCAAGATACGACCGACACAGTTCCAACTTTTGAACCGATCAACCGTGACGTGGCTGCACTGGTTGGGAACGCCGAGTTGATGTTTCGGCCATCGCATACTGGCCGTAAACGTCACGCCCGATTTCTGAGCGACGGCCAGCGCTCCATGCTGCACCTCGCTCTCACCGCAGCGACCCTTGACATCGAATCGAAGGTAGCGGAAGGCGGTCACGAAGACCGTTTCGACCTCTCCGCAGGTACGCTGCCGACATTGACGCTTCTGGCGGTCGAGGAGCCCGAGAATAGCCTGTCCCCCTACTACCTCTCGCGCGTTGTCAGGCAACTGATGGAACTAGGTGTTGTGGGTATGGACGTTGCTGACGCGGGATTGAAGTAGACGGGCTGGTCCTCGGCGTAAGAATGGGAGTTGCGAC
>NZ_JAWLSE010000022.1:0-22970 GCF_033142365.1 Rhodococcus sp. IEGM 1241 | reverse complement strand
GGCGCGCTGGACTTGATCAGAATCCTGTTCGTGTACAGATCATCATCCGGGAAGGTGCGTCCTCCCGGGATCCACAGGTTTCGATCATTCCTCAGTCCCTTCCCGGCTTGAGGACAGGTGATTGTGCGTCCCCTCCTATAAGAGAGGAGGTCTGAGGTGGGGGTTGCTGTGACATCAATTGCGAAAGAATTTTTGACGGGGCACTGTGCGGGGTCCTCGTGGTGGTGCCGAGGTGCTGCTGAAGGGTCGCGTCGGTGGGGCATATCGCCAGTGTGACTGCGGGTCATTACATCGTGAGCAGCCCGATTTTGAGGCTGGAGGAGCGTGGAGCGGAATGTGCGTGATGTTCGTAGTGTCATGTGCGGCGGTTAGCGTCCGGATTGTCACCACGACGTTTGCGTTGGGAGTCCTACCAACGCACAAGGACCAAGGAGTTTGTCATGGCGTTCGATCCGATTTCGATTCTTGTCGCAGGTGTTGCTGCCGCGGGTGCAGCAGTTCAGGGTTCCCCTCTGCCCCCGCCCGTTGCGGATGTTGCTGCGAATGTGGTTGCAGCAGTCGAGCAGTCGGCCCCTGGGTGGGATGCTCAGCTAGCTCCCTACCTTGAGCAGCTTCCCGCGGACATTCCCGCGTACGCAGAACAATTGCTTCCCCAGCAGGACACATCGCCGGAGCCAGCAGTGCCTGATGCACCGGTGGAGAGCCTCGAACCGACCATCACTGTGCCGGCGCCAGTTGTTCCCGTGGTTGCTCCCGTCGTACTGGCCGGCCCGGGGTCCTCTGCCCCGTCTGCTGTTCCACCATTGACTTCGCTGATTCCCGGGTTGTCGGTGGTTCCCGAACTTGTCTTCGATCCGAACATTCCGCGCGACGTGGAGATCGCCCGCAAAGTTATCGAAGCGGCCTTGACGGCGCTCGGGCTGCCGTACCAGTGGGGCGGCGGAGCCCTCGACGGTCCGACGATGGGTGATGGAACAGGCGGCGCGACAGCAGGTTACGACTGCTCCGGGTTGGTGCGCTTCGCGGTATTTCAGGCCACGGGAAAGGAATTGCCTCGGACCTCGCAAATCCAGTTCACTGTCGGCACTCAAATCGCTTGGGACAGCGCACAGCCCGGCGACCTTCTCTTCGGGAATTGGCAGGCTGACGGCGCGAATCATGTTGCGATCTACCTCGGTGGGGGCCGCATGATCGAAGCACCGCAGACAGGGCAGCTCGTGCAGATCAGCGCCGTCCGCTCGGACATGGTGCCGGTCAGGCTCTTCTGAGCCGACAGCCATGTCCAGCGAGGACGAGGCACACGAAATGGTCGATGCGACGGGTACACGTCGACGACTGCAGGCCTTGCTCGCCAACGGGCACCGCGCGAAGGATCTCATTGCAGCTCTGGGCGTGCACACCAGTTGTCAACGAATCATTCGCAGCGAGAAAGTATCTGCGGTCACCCGAGACAGTGTCACGCAGTTGTACCGCGAGCTCGAAAATCGAGTCGGCCCGTCGGATCTGGCCCGCGAACGATACCGCGGTCTCGGTTACCTGTCGCCGATGTGGTGGGATCCAGACATCATCGACGATCCGGATGCTGAGCCTGCCGGCATTCGGGTGTACATGAAGATTCGGCTCGAAGACTCACAAGGGGTCAGCCGTTACCGACGAGTGTTGGTGGACGTCGTCACCGAAACACGAGTGGAACGTGTTGCCCGTATGCACCGACTGGGCCTCTCGGTCGATCAGATCGCTGTTCGTATCGGGACTCGGGTCCGTTACGTGAGGCGTGATTTGGCTGAACTTGGCGTTACGCATCGGTGATGGTGCTTCTGGTGAGAGCAGATCTGGATGTCGTCGGTGGAGGGGGCGGGGATCCAGCTCGTTGGATTCCCGCTCAGCGGGTCGAGGCTGGGCTGATGAAACGTACAGATCGACGTGCCTTTTCGTCGTGTGCGTGACTCGCTTTCCGAATATGACTTGTTCGAGATGTGCTGTACCGGATGTAGCGTCCCGTTTCGAGAGGTTGCTGGGGAACAAGCCCACAGTGGTCCGTTAACGATCGAGGAGAGTCGATGACGATGAACTCACCGGAACCGTCAACCGCGCAGGCATCGTTGCCTGGATCTGTGATCCATGGCGGGCGGGGGTCGAACGAGATCGTGTCGACCTTCCTGCGTGCCGCGGTCCTTGCCGGGCATGTAGATGGAGATCGGTTCCCTACCAACGGGAATGGTGACATCGAGACTGTAGACAAAAGGAAGATTTCATGAACAACATGGGGGAAAGTCGCATCGAATCCCGACTGAGCGCACTGCTCTCGGAGTTCGATACAGGCGAACAACAGAAGGGATCCGCGCGAATGGATTTCGCGCTGGGTGCACATGCAGACGGCAGGGATCGATGAGAACTCGTGAGCTCGTTGTCGTACAGGTCAATGCGACAGGCGACGACCCGGCGCGACACGTCGCGCTCGAAGTTGCGGCCGTGAGCCTTGGCAGTGAGAAGCGCTGGGACTTGACGGTGCCGCTCACCCAGGAACAGCTTGCGGATGCGGATCCCTCCGTTCTGCGCCGAAATGGCTATTACCGGCGAGGTTTGGCGGACAGTGTCGACCTCACTCGCTCTGTTCTCTCTGCTCGAATCGCCGACCTGGCGGGGGCTTTGGCTGGCAACACCCTCAGTGGGACGTCCCCGGAAGACTCTGCCGATTTTCTCGCCCGACTATTCCGTAGCTTCGATATCGAGCCACGATGGCATCCACGCCTGGCCGACATCGGAGCATTGACGGCTGGCGCATTCGGACTGGCTGCGACATCGATTCCGACGTTCACGGCGTGCTGTCGAATGTGGGGAATCGACTTCGACGCGGACGAGCCGTCAGCGATGACGACCGCCACAGCTGCGGCAGGGTGCTTTCACACTCTCGATCAGTACAACGCGGTCGAAGTGCTGCAGGGGAGCGATCCGCATCCGGTCAGGCTGTCAGTGGTCCCCGACCCGATAATCCGCTCGCAGCCATGATCGGGAAGGGGACTGTTGAGCGCTTCCTTTCTCGGGTCGCAGGTCGTCACCTCGCCGGCGCATATTTTGTCGTTGTCGTCATCGTCAACGTGGCCCAGTCGTGGCGACGAGATGGCGCCCTGCCGTCGTGGACGGTCTGGCTCCTCGACGTTCCGTTGGTAGTCGTCGTTTTCGGAATGACCGGATTGTGGATCGTGCAGCGTGTCCAGCGGTCTAGGGGATCGGACGGCCACCCAAACAACGAAACGTCACAGTGACGAACCATAGGAAGGTCCGTACATGACCGACAGCACCGCAATATGCGCGAAGATCATCCGTCGATACGCAACACTGCGCGAGGAATATCTCCACGGCGAGTCCGACGCGGATTTCAACAGCTCCTCGACAACTGATCAAGAGCGGTGGCTGATGTGTGAAATCAGTGGCCTACGTAAAGCCGCCGATCTGCTGTCTGCGGATGCATCAGAAGCCCTGATGGGGCTGCCCTCGAGGTACTGGGACGCGTGGCCAGACATGGTGGAGGAGATTCGCAGTAGACCGGTCGAGAACGAAGCCCGCTCGCAGAGCGCGACCTCAACAGCCGTTGCGCCGGGCCTGGACATGAACCAGAGGGAGACGTTCTCACAGTGCGCGCCGAGCTGCGATGCCTGTGGCACTGACGTCCCGCATCGCGAGGTTCCTTCAGATGGATGGACACAGTCGCACGGTGAAAACTACTGCCCTTCGTGCTCCTTCGTCCGACAACAGACCTGGGGAGCGACCACTCACTATCAAAAGAGCGAGGACGAATCATGACGCGTCGCCGTAGTGAATCTGAACGCCCACCGCACCTCGACTCGCGACTATCCACCGCGCCGGCGCAGTCGGCGAGTAAGCCCGAAGATCCCCGCCCAGTCATGCTCGCGAGAATCGACGCGCGAATTCGCGCACGATCGCGTTCCGTTTCAGCTACCAAGAGTGCCACGCTTGCGCTCGGCGCTTGGACGGAACGCGCAGTGACTCACTGTGGACTCACAGTCTCGGAAATCGCGAGCCATCTCGGAATGGCACGCACCACGCTCACGGAGTTCAGACGTCAGGCCAATGCTGCCGACTACACCATCACAGACGAGCAGGATGGAGGGATCCTGCAGTTGCCGGCGCATGACTTCGTCGACTGCGTTCTCTCCGCGGGTCCGCTGGCGGAGATCATCACGAGCACAGACCCCAGCGACCTCGTCTACTTGTCAGGTCAGCCGCTCCACCGATTCGACCTCTCGTCCCGCGGCTCGGTGCCGCACCTCATGGTCCGATGCGGGGACGACCCAGACAACTGGTTCATGCTGAGCCGATCCGGTTTCGACGGTGCAAACGCGGCCGACAATATACGTCTGGTTCTCGTTGCGCTCGGGGTCGAAATGCACATCATCGACCACATCACACGGCACACAGTCACCCATCTCGCGCTCGACGACGAGCATCTCCGAACGTCGAAAGCACACCACCTCGGTTTGCCCCTCCCCGAAGAAATCGAGGGCGGCCGCCGACATCTCATCACCCTGACAGGAAAGTTCGAGCCCTCGTTGCCGTCGGGGTACTTCGATGTCGAGGATCTCGTTCTTCGTGGTGTCGCGGGACGTCTGTTCGGACTCCTCGATCGACACCCACGGTTCAGTGGTGTACCGCGCCGCGGCACGATCTTCTCCACTCGTAGCGCTGCAGGTGCGGCGGGATTCGTTGACGATCACGGCACCGTCTACCCGATGGTGATCGAGTAAGGTTCGCTGCAGATCTGGGTCACAGATTTTGAACCGACCGATTTCACCGAATGGTTGCCGCAAGAATTTCACAGTGTGCTGCACTCTGCGGGGCTGCTTCCCGCAGGCTTGGCCGACGAGGATCCTGCCCAGGCCCTGCGGACGCTCACCTCCACAGGGTGCGGCCGCGCACCTGAGACTCATCTCAACGGCGGGATCACGTGGCTGCCGTAGTCCTCCGTTCTTCACTGCTGTGGAGTAGCGCAGACGCATTGAGGGCCACAGAACGAATTCTGTGACCCTCAATGCTCGCAAGCACCAGTTTGATGCAACTAGGCGGTGACAGCTGCCCCGCCGTTGTTGATCTGAGTGCGAAGATTGTTCGTCAGTTCCTCCGCGCCAGTTCGTCCGGAATCGTTGATCGGAGTACTGGCATAGGAGTTGTGATCGTCGTTGGCGATGAACGTTGCGTAGTTCAGTACCTCGTCGAGAACCTTGCCGGGGGTGAGTTCGTCAGCCATCTTGTTGAGCATGGGGAAGGCATCGAGAGGAAGTGCCTTCAGCGTCTTGCGAACCGCATTGTTGAGCTGGCCGACGAGCTTTCCGAGATCGGACGGCAGTGCAATGTAGTTCTGCATCGCCGCGTTCGCCGAGATACGTGAGACGGTTGCACCGATGGCTGCGTACTCGTTGATCGGCAGCTTGGATACGACCTGCCCGATGACGGTGGAGAGCTGTGTAGCGAAATTGATCACCTGAGGAGCCAGCTGCGCGAGCAGTCCTGGCACTGCGAGGAAGTCACCCCGGGCGACCGTGTCGGTGAGCTGAGTGACAGAGGCGGTGATAGGTGCGATGTCCGCACCGGGGATCGTCTTGGCGGCGACATCGGCGCTCAGATTTCCGACCTGTGAGGCGAGATCGAGAGCGAGTTGCGGGACCGCCAGGAAGTTCCCGCTCGCGACATTCTGGTTGAGTGCATCGAGAGTTTTGGTCAACGGAGCGCCGTTGAGTCCGAGGAGTGTCGTGACGACGCCGGCGACGGACTTCACGGGATCCCGCGCATCGATCTGTGAACCGAGAGCACCGATGAATTGTGTCCCGACAGCATCGTCGGGGGTGTTGCAGTAAAGGTCACCGGCAGCGCAGACGCTGACCGCGATGTCGCTCAGTTCGCCGAACCCAGCCGGTCGAGCGCCAGCAAATCCGACGCCCGTGATGGGAGCGCCGATGCTCTTTCCCGCGTTCTTGGATTGTCCAGGGTCAGCGAGAAGAGCGACGCCGAACATGCGATCGCGATCGACTGGTCCCGATCCGCTGCCGATATCTGCCGCCAGGTCGCCCGCCGCATCCGCGCCTTGGGAGAATCCAGTGAGACCGAACTTGGTGTTGGTGCATTCGGCGGCCTTGTCGGCGATCATCTTCGAAGCGGTGTCGATTGCCTGCTTCTTGCTTGTGCCGTAGGTGTCGGCTCTGTCGTCGACGATGAGAGCCATGTACGGCACGTACTCGACTTGGAGCTGCGCGGTAGAGAACTCGCTCGCCAAAGGATCCGTGACGTTTTTGAGCATGCCCCGGGACTGGTTTGGATCGGCGTCCGCGGTCGTCTCTGTTGTTCCGGGGATGGCGAGAAGAAGGTTGTCTGGGCACGCAGGCTTCGGCGCGCTTTGATTGGCTGTCGCGGCGGGAACCGCGACGACAGCTGCCATAACTCCGATGGCAACAGCGGCCACCGTGACTCGTCGTGCGGTGATGAATGTACTCATCGGAGTGTCCTTGTCTTGAGGGCGCGAATGGAGTGAAACTCAACTTGCGAGGGGAAGGTCCTTCTTCGCTGAGCGGTACATGGAGATCCGCTTGATCTTCGGTTCTGGGACGTTGAGGTGATCGCACACGGCGTCACGGACCCTGGCGATCGCGCGACTCAACCGCTTCCGTGCGGCTGCGTGCGTGATTCCCATTTCCTGCGCTAAAGCGGCGACATCGGCACCGTCTTCGTTCATGTACGACCGGGTGATCAGTGTGCGATCGGAGTCCGAAATGGTGCCCTGATCTACGGCCCAATTCAGCACATCCATGACATCAATCTCGGTGGGATCGTCGTCCCGAAGAAACTCCTCCGCTGCCCGTTCAGCATCTGCAATCTGGAAGTGGGCGTCGTCGACAGCGACGTCGAGAACCGCAGTTGTGGCGGTGATCTTGTGGAGGGTGTTGAGCGCGAGTTGCCCCGCGATTCCGCGGTGAGTCCCGCGGTAGGTCGAGATCGTTTCCCAGAATGCGTGAAGCGTCGCAGCGGTCCGGTCTGCGTACGCGGCCCGTGCGGAAACGCCGTTGGCAACTCGTGCATACTTCTGCATCCCGGTCAGTTTCGGACGCATGAATTCAATGAGCGTGCTGCCCGCCAGTGACGACCCCGCTTGGTGTGCGTGAAGTAGGACCGACAGAACGGCGTCCGGTTCACAGAAGGTGAGTGCCTTCAGTTCAGCGAACGACTCGGCACCCACAAGTTCGGGCCGGGTGTTGACCCACTGCGAGAGTTCGATACGAGCAGAAGGCGTCGCGGACTCTCGTACCCACTGCTGATGCAGGACCGCGAGAAAGTCCGTCGAGTTGACGGGAATGGTGGCGCTGGTGTGCGCGTGGATGGACGTGTCCACGGCGATCTCCTATGCAGAAGGAATTGGTCTGCATAGGAGTAGATCAACGGGTTATTGCCGTGACCTGCATGTATGTCATTGCCATTGGGGCTTCTGTTATTGCCACGGCCAGGCAGATCGACCCACATTCGCCGTGAACGCGGTCACAGTGAGTGGCGCAGGCGGTCGCCCGAGCAGGCAGTTCTTCGACTGGCAATGACACCGAAAACTGCTTCAGAAAACTTTTTGAAGAAAGTTCGCCGAGACCTGTCACAGCAATCCGAAAATCGAACCTCCTCTCTTGTAGAGGCCCTCGAAATTGCCGAGAGCCAGACGAGAGGAAGGACCTGACATGGCCGAGCCGGACCCGCAGGTGAGCACCGATCCATGGAGAGATCCGTTCACTCGTTTCAGTGGTGAAACAGACGATCTCGGTGGCCAGCTACGCGATGCAGGTCTGGTGTTCGCCGTACAGGAACAACTGCGGACCGCGCTGACGGAGCTTGCAGATCACCCCCTCAGTCCGGAGGCCGGCGCGCGGGTCCACTACCTGCTGGGCGAGCCTGCCGCTGGCGCACGTGCAGCGCTCGGTCGGATGAACACGAGCCGAAAGGCTGCAACGCAACCGCCGACTCTGTCGATCGTCGCGCCGCTCATCGAGAGCGAAGGCAGCTCCTCATGAGTCGCTTCAAGGGAATGAAACGGAAGCCCCGGACGGACAAGATCACCCTCGACGACAACGAACCACAGAGCGAACAAGCGACGTGGGCGCGCACCCAGGATCGGAAGACACAACTAGTCCGGTTCGGGCTTTTCGGAGCCATCGGAGCGGGAGTACTAGCCCTCGTTCTCGTGTTGTCCGGGTTCACCGTGTCATCGCCAACAGTGGTGAAACCGAAGTCCACGACATCCGTGAACACCGCTTCACAGGCACAGGCGGAAGACCTCGCGCAACAGTTCGTCGTGACGTGGCTTCAAGCGAAACGTGGTGCCGAAAAGTCGCTCGCTCCATACGTTCGCTCGGAAGGAATCAAGCTCCCTGCCGAAGCGCTCTTCGTTGCCAGCGACGCACGAATTGCAAGCGTCGAACTGCAACCTGCACCCGTGAAATCTGCCGCAGCATCCGGAACTGGTGCGCCAACTACCGACAAGTCCGATGTCTACTCCGTCATCGTCTCGGCCTCGGTGCGGCAGGTGTCAGAACCCTCCGAAGCCGCGCAGAGACGCTTCTATTCAGTACCCGTTGTCGTAAACGACGGCAGCGCTCGGGCGGCATCAATCCCGTCGCCCGTTCCGGCGCCTGCGACCGGGCCCGACGTGAATCTTGGCTACAAATACCGCATTGTCGCCGGGCATCCGTCGAACACTGCAGTCCAACAGTTCCTTGCAGCTTTGTCCGCGGGAACGGGAGAAATTTCGCGATACATCGCGCCGGGAACCTCCCTTCGGGCGATCAGCCCAGCCCCCTACAAGAGCGTCAAGGTCGTCGATCTCGTTTCCGATCGAGACTTCTCCGGTGAGGCTGCTGACAAAGCGCCGGCCGACGGAATCAAGATCCGAGTGCTCGCCACTGCCGAACTTTCGGTGACAGCCACCGAGTCGGTAACTGGCCAATATCCACTCACTCTCACCTCACGAGGCGGCCGATGGGAGGTTTCCGCCATGGACCCCAGTCCGGTGCTTCCGGCCCCCGAACAGAACACAGCAGCCAGCGGTGCTCCCTCTACACCTGCTTCGACGACACCCGCGAGCGCAACTGCTCCCACTTCAGCCACCCCCGTCAACTGACATCCACGAAAGGCATCCCGATGAGTACAACTGCACTTCTCCTCGACCCGAACACTCACCTCCTGGCGGAAGGAATCCTCGAATGGACCAACACCAAAGCCACCGAAACGCAAGACACGATCCGAATCCTCACCGCCACCGGCGCCTGCGGAGGCGTCGCCTTCACCGCAGTCAAGAGTCGATTCTCCATGGCTCCCATCCTGCTATCCGGACTCGTTGCGGGCCTCCTCGTGTGGATCGTCTGGAACGTCACCGAAGTCAAGGACAAGGTGGGCTCCGAACTCGACTCCATGGGCCACTCGATCGTCGTCGATGCACCCGAGCCGCGTGCTGACCTTCTCGGATTTACGAACCTGCCAGACCCGCATGACATCTAACGCACCTCAGCCCTGAGCCCAGCCAAACAGCGAGTCACCACGAAGGAGGTGCGAACGCCGTGAGCGAATCGGACCCGCAGTCAACGTCCCGAGAGGTCGTCAAGAACTACACCCGCGCACGAAAGTTCCCGCAGCTGCTCGGCATGACGCCGGATGGAAAGAAGCTCCCCGGCGGTCCGTACAGCTACACACAGTTCGTCGGCGCCGGACTGGTAGCCCTCGTGCTCTGGAAGACACCAGGAATTTGGGCGACAGGCTCGCTGATTCGCAACGTATTCGTCTTCGTCGCACTCGTCGGGGTCACTGCGTGGGGCCTTGGCAAGCTCCCCATCGGTGGCAGGAATCCACTCTCCATGGTCGCCGGCGTGAGCAAAGCGCTCGGCTCGCCGGCACAAGCGCCGAAGGTCTCCGGACCTACACCGCGCAGGCCCCGAGTACACGCACTCGCAGGCATGGTGACCGTCGTTCCGGTGCCCGCACTCGCGGCACAACCCCTCGTCGAACACATCACCGAAGCTCGCCCGGTCCGCATGGAGCCTGAACCCGCTTCGACCCCTGTTCAAGACCACACCCCGGAGCGCCGCCGAGTTTCACCGCCGTCGATTCCCCGGCCTCCACTGGCCACCCAACCCGCTGCATCCACCAGCGTCCAGCGTCTTGTCGCCATGGCCGCTGCATCGCACAACACCCGAGAGAAGGCCTGATGCTTCAACCAATCACAGCTGTCGGAGGAAACCTTCGGTGGACGCGCTCAGGCACTGTCTGGGCAGACTTCATCCTGACCGGCATCGAATACGGCTACAGGCCCGCTGAGGACAAGAGCACTGCACGGTCTATGCACAAGATGCTGCTGCGTGCACTCGACGGAGAAGCGCTTCTGCTCGGAATCTGCGCCAGCCTCAATCCCGAGGCGGTAGTGGCACGGATGGAAGAAGGAATCGATCTCGACGCACACCCACAGTGGGCCGCAGAGTGCGACGCCACCATCGAAACACTGGAAATGTTCCAACCTGGCAAGCGCATTTACTGGCTGTCCATCCCCCTGGCCAACAAGGGATGGAAGAACCAGGCGGCCGCGTCCTGGTCCGCTGCCCGCACAACATTGACCGACTATCTCGGACTCCCGCGAACCTCACTGGACCCGGAAGAAGTCGCCAGGCGGACAACGCAGGCAAACATGATCGCCGCCGACATTCCTGCCTACTTTCGTCCCACACCGGCGACGCCCGCACAGATGATCTGGTTGCACCAACACAGCCTTCAGCGTGGGCTCGGCCTGGATTCGGACGTTCCACTTTCCTATTCCTCGATCGGAACGAAGCCGATGGCCGCATTTACTGCCGCCCGGTTCGACGAAGGCGCCCAGACCGACCGCCCCAGTACTGGTTGGAAATCGAAGGCGCCGACGTTGACGAAGGCCCTCAAAATCGATCAGCCGTGGACTCTCGAGGAGCGGCCCGCGAACTACCAGTGCCTTTTGGCGTTGGCCGACACACCCTCCGGCAACACAGTCTTCCCCGGCTCCGAGTTCCTCGCCCTGGCCGATGCCATTGCCGGCGTCGACGTCGATTGGGGCATCAGACTTCACATACGCACCTCGGCGGAGGTGTCGAAGAAGAACAAGCGCGCCCTGATCAACCTGAACGAGCAGTTCAGCCAACGCGAGGGCGAAGTGTCCCATGGGCACGGGGTTCTCCACGCCGCAGCGGAGGACCTCGCCGAGTACGCCGCAAAAATGGATGCCGACAACATGGAAGTCGAAGTCCAGTCGACGACTATCTTCGCCATCGGGGCGCACACCGAAGAGGTCGCTCTCAGGGATGCGCGTCAACTTGCGAAGCTGTTCGAGCTGTCCAGTTACAAGTTGGTCAGCCCTCTCGGATTCCAAGAGGAGCTGTGGGGCGCACTCAACCCTGGGGTATCGACGCCCTCCATCGTCAAAGAGTTCGCTCAGATCACCACCTCCACCGATTTCTCCGCCTACGTGCCCTGCGTTCACAACGACTTGGGTGATTCGTCGGGCCCACTGCTCGCGTTGAACATCAGCTCGGCCCGGATCGGCGTGGTCCACCACGACGTCGCCAAGAAGTCCGCGGCCGACATCTCGGGTTCCTTCGCAGCGGTCGGGTCGCTGGGATCGGGTAAGTCAGTTCTCCTCAAAGGGATCGGCGGAGCCTTCCACGATCGCGGTGGGAAGATCGTCGTCGTCGACCACACCGAGGTGGGGGAGTACGCCCGATGGGCCGCCACCATCGCCGAGGCTGTCATCGCGGATCTGTCTCATCCCAAGTGGAGCCTGGACCCACTGCGAATCTTCGGGCCCGACAAGGGCGCCGAGGTTGCGACATCCGTTCTGCTGCCACTCCTGCAGCTCCAGCCCGACGAGCCGCTCGGCGTCCTTCTCGGCACCGTCCTCGAACCTGCCTACCGCGGTGAGCACGGATTGCTCGGCGGCGGCCTCGGGGACATCCTCGATCACCTCCGCAGCGACGAGTGCACCCTCGTTCAACGCATCGAGCTGGCCGACAAACTCGGCGTCTATGCCCGCAAGTCCTATGCAGCGGCCTTGTTCGAGAAGGGACTGCCGGCACTCGACATCACAGCGCAGGCAATCGTCTTCCGCACCCACACGGTCAAACTTCCCAGCCAGCAGGAAATCGTCCAGGAACACCTGTTCCGCCAGCTCGGGCTGGAGAAGCGCGTAGGCCGAGCCATGTATGCACTCATCGGTCTGATCGCCCGCGGGATCTGCTTCGCGAATCCGACTGAGCCCGCGATGTTCCTCGCCGACGAGTGCCACCGCATGACGCGCGCCGAGGAAGGCGTCGACATCGTCATCGACTTCCTCCGAGAGGGCCGCAAGGAGCAGGCATACATCGGGCTCGGATCGCAGGACCCGGACGAAGGTTTGGGCAATGAGACCTTGCGAGGCTTGATCCCTACGCGGTTCGCGATGCGCCAGACAGATGCCACGCTCGCTCGCCGGTCTCTTTCATTCGTCGGTCTGGATCCCAGCGATCCCGACATGTTCAAAGAACTCACCGAACAGACGTCCCCCGTTTCGGGCAAAGACCCGGCCACCGGCGCGGAATACGTCGAACCTCATCGCCGTGGGGAGGGCTACATGCGCGACGCCTACGGCAACATCGGCCGAATCAAGGTGCTCATGCCGTCGGAGCCGAACCGCGCACACGCAACCCAGACGACGCCGGACAAGGCGCCCAAGGAGCTGATCGACGCATGAATGCCACAGCAATGTCGCCTGCCGACACGTCCCGCACCGTCTTCTCTGTTCGCGCCGGCGTCAAGGCGGCATTGCTGTGGGTTCTCTGGTCATGGGTTCCTCAACCTGTGTGCTCAGCACTCGATCGCCGTACCAAGGGGCTGCGAGTGTGGTTGTGGGCAACGAAAATTCGGCGTGCAGTAGTCAGAACGGTCGTCGGTTGGCACTTGATCGGAACGGTCGCGGTCATTGCAGCTCTGCCCGCACATGCTGAAGACGGATCCCGATCGCCGGAGAACCGCTACTTCAACTTCATGCTGGTGAAGGACTCACACGGCATTTCCGTATGGCGGTACTACCTCTCGATCGACGAAGGTTCCGCTCGGCACCCCACCTACATGGCGTACTCCATCATCATCCAGATCCAGTTCGAGATCTATCGAGCGATCTCAGGGGCGGCGATCTGGTTCATCACCTGGAGCATGTCGTTCGACTGGCTTCCGAAAATCGTTGCACCCGTACGAACGCTCGGCGATGCGGTCACGTCGATCACCGGACAGTTCAACCTCACCACCACGTTTCTGACAGTGACAGCGGGCGTCGTAGCGATCTGGATTATCCGCGGACGCTGGTCGACCGGCATCTACGAACTCATGATCTCCTGCGCGATCGCGGCGCTGGCAGTGGGTGTCCTCTCGAACCCGATCGAGCGCATCGCCGGCCAAGACGGGCTGATCATGCAGGGCCGCGACGCCGGCCTGCAGATCGCCGCGGGACTTGCCAACGACGGAGACATGAACTCGAGTCCCGACGAAATGATCAACGACATCGGAGCGGGCCTGGCGGACAGCTTCATTCGCCAACCCACCCAACTACTGAACTTCGGAACAGTCATCGACAGCGACCCCTCTGCAGGCGCCGACTGCATCGAGGCATGGGACTCGGCGCACGAAGACAAGAAGGGCAACGACAAAGACACCCTCAAGGACAACATCGCCGACTGCGACGGATCCGGCGCGAAAGACATGAAGGACTACGCCGACAACCCTGGACCCTCCCAGGTCATCGGCGGCCTGATCCTCGTACCCGGCAGCTCGATCATCATGCTCTTCGCCTTCCTGTTCTCAGGGGCGATGTTGATGGCAGCAGCGGCAGCACTCGGGTCAGCAGTCAAAGCGATCCCCGCCCTCGTGTTCGGTATCTTGCCCGGAGCCGGCCGCGGATCGCTGCTGAAAACCGCCTCCACTGTCATCATGTCCATCTTGATCATGGTGTTCGCAGTGGTCTTCGTTGCGGCATATCTGCTGGTGGTGCGATCGTTCTTCAATACGGAGAGCGGCGGGTTGATGGAGAAATTCGTCTTCGTCGACATCGTCCTGCTCGTCGGGCTCGTCATGTTCCGCCGAGGGATCAAACGTCTACGCAAGCTCTCCGACACCCTCGCACAGAAGATGGCCACCCGGCCCGGCGCAGCACCCACCGCGATCAGCAAGTCGACTCCGGTCGCCAGCCCGATGCAGAACGCCGCCGCAGCAGCACAAGTCGGCCGGCAGGTCTACCAGGGTGGAAAAACGCTCGCCAAGCACGGCGCCAAGGCGGCCCGCCACGGCGCAACTGCAGCGAAAGCCACAGGCAGCGCAGCACAAGCCGCCGGTGCGGCAACGGGTACAGCCGCGACCGGCGGAGTCGCTGCGGCCTACTTCGTAGGTAAAGCAGCAGTCGCAGGGGTGAAAGCAGTCAAGAACAAGCGCGCGGCGGGTAAAGACGTCGAGCCGGCTGCGAAATCCGAGACGAAGGAAAAGGACTCCACCGCGACTGCCGCAGCGATCGCGGCAGGGCAGAAGGGCAAGGATGCCGCGAAATCGGCAGTGTCCTCAGCTACCGCAGCGGCGGCATCGAAGGTCACCGGCGTCCCGGTCTTCACCGGTGCACCCAGACCTCGTCGGGACCAGGTCGCCAAGCCTGGAATCAAGAAGCCGGTCAGCAACGCACCCGTCTCCACTGCCGCTCGGCCCGCACGCGGCGACCGAGGCGGAGCAACACCGAAGACCACCAACGTCGGACGAGACACCTTCCGCGAGTACCGCACGAGCAATGGTTCGCCGATCTTGTTACCGGAACCCAAGAAGAGCTCCACCCGCCGAACCTCGGAGTCACCGACGTCGACCAACGAGTCCTCGGCGGTGCCTCGGGTTTCGCCGTCCACCGCTCGCCCGCAACCGTCCGAGTTGGTACGGCCCTCCAGACACTCCGCCGGGTAGGCGGCAATGAACTACAAGCACTGGATCGCGATCGCTCTCGTTCCACTAATGGGCGCTGTCCTGATCGTTGCCATCCCGATCATGATGCTGCTCCGCAGCGGATCGGACGCCTCGACAAGCTGCGGCGGGCCTGCAGTCACGGCGCCTGCCGGCGCCGAAGTGGCACCGACCGACCCCTCCGTTCTCGCCGGAAAACAAACCGAGATCGTCCGCACGATCATTGCCGTCGGCGAACAGATGGGCTTCTCCGATCAAGGCATCATCGTCGCGCTCTCCACCGCATCCCAAGAATCCGGATTCAAGAACTACGCGAACGACGGAACCGGCATCTTGGCAGCCGATCAAATGGATGTCGCCAAGTCGTTGAACTACCCGCACGACGCCGTCGGCAACGATCACGGCAGCGTCAATCCATTGCAACAACAGTATCCTTGGTGGGGAACGATGGACGAGCTGATGAACCCGCAGATCGCCGCGATCAAGTTCTACGAAGCTCTCAAAAAGGTTCCGGGCTGGGAATCGTTGCCGGTCACCGTTGCCGCGCAGAAGGTGCAAGTTTCGCTGTACCCCGACGCCTACGCCGACGACGAGATCATCGCCCGCCGTCTGTACGCGGAGAACAAAGGCGCAAGCAAAGACGCACCCGCGCTGCCCCCGCAATACGACAAGCCGGTCTCCGGCGGACCGCAGGACGTGGGCGACAGCCCGATCAACGTAGGCGACAGTTTCGAACTCGACGTTGCCGACGTCCTGTGCGGCGGCGGCGCGGCAATGGACTGCGCGCCGACCAACAATCCTGCCGAAAAGGGACTCACACCCGACGCCCTCCGAGTGATGTGGTGCATCACCGAAACTTTCGGAGAACGGCCTTGGGCGAACGTCGGCGATCGCCCGTCGGGCGTCGACCGGGATCATCAAGAAGGTCGCGCCGTCGACGCGATGATGACCGAGGGCGACGACGACTACCGCGCCCCCGCCGGCCGAGCCAAGGGCGATGCGATCGCGGACTTCGTCGTCAAGAACGCCGACGCCTTGGGGGTCAAGTACGTCATCTGGTACGAGAAAATCTGGACGCGAAGCCAGGATGCGGTAGGGCAACCCGGAAGTTGGGGACCCTACGACTACCCCCTCGGTGGCAACAGCACCGACACCGTCGCCCACCGTGACCATGTCCACGTCAGCGTCTACGGCAATGCCGCGATCGCAGCGCCCGGCGCCGGCGCGATCGGTGACGGAAACGCGCGACTACCCGTCGACCCAGGCAAATACACGATCACCTCCGGCTACGGCTACCGCTCCAACCCCACCGGAACGGGCGGGCAGATGCACGCCGGTCTCGACTTCGGAGCAGCCTCCGGGACCCCGATTTTCGCCGTGACAGGAGGAACCGTCACCCAAGCGAGCAACGTCGGCGATGGCTACGGGAACTGTGTTGTCATCACCACTGGCAACACTGAGACCCGATACGCACACCAAGTCGACGGCGCAATCAAAGTCAAGGTCGGAGATCAGGTGAGCGCGGGAACGGAAATCGGCGGAGTCGGCACAACCGGCGACTCCACCGGCGATCACTTGCACTTCGAGGTTCGGGTGGACGGCAAAAGCACCGATCCGATGCCGTATCTGCAAGCCATGGGCCTGACCCCCTGAAAGAGAGAAGCACGCGATGTCATTGCCACCGTTGGGAAACCCCGATGACCAGGAGTTCTCCGAGGAGAACGAACCCACCGAGCAGAAGCAACCACCACGCTCACAGGTGATCATTGCCGGACTACGCCGACATCGATTCGCGGTCGTTGCCATAGCTCTGATCAGCGGATTCCTGCTTTACACGCTGGTCATCGCTCGACCAGATGACTCCTCGCCGCCGTCGGAAACACCCACCACGACATACGTGGCGGAGGCTCCGCCTACCGAAGCGGAAGAAGACCACGGTGACGGCACGGACGCCGACCACAACACCCCGATGGGAGTTGCCGGCCAGTACAGGGTGGTCGCCCGCGGCTTCGCGCAAGACTTCACAACGCCCGGCGCCGACTGGCTCGACCGTGTGAGCAGGTGGGTGACACCGCATCTGGCGCAGGCCTACACGAGCACAGATATCCGTCGGGTGCAGCAGGCGCAGCTGGTCGACCTCACCGAATACTCCACCGGAGCTTCTGTTTCGGACTTCATCGCCACCTACGACACCGGACTCGAGCTGGCGATTCGAGTGGAGTACAGCTCCACAGGGTGGCAGGTCAGCACCTGCCAACCGATGAAAACTGCGTACTGATCACTCGCTGAACATTCCAACCAGAAGGCCGAGACCGCATCCGATGAATGTGGCCTCGGCCTTCTCTCATGTGTCCACACGACTTGCCGTCGACGGTCGATTGGAAGGCGTCTGTAAGGGGGTCATGGCGGATCTGATTCGAGAGAGATTCTGCGTTGACGCAGTTGTGGCAATAACGCAATATAGCCCCGGGCTGGGGGGATGCGCTCCGTCCTTAGCCTCGCAAGCTCGTCACGTCGGAGCGTACCTCCCCTGTCAAGGGGGTGTCCACCGAAAACCTTTCAACCAGGAGATTCACCTCGATCACCAATCGGTAGGTCACCGGTGACCCACGCACCGTCCACCATCGGCCGACCACGCTGGCAAAAAAAGTTTGTGCCGACCTGTCACAGAACGCGTTCATCCGAACCTCCTCTCTTATGAGAGCCGAAATTCCGGCTCGTCCCAGACGGAGGTACGAATGATGACGACCACAACGGGTCCGACAAGCATCGCCAATGCGAAGCAGAAACCGACCATCACCTCGGTCCTCGTGTTCGGAGTCACGGGCAACTCGGCGCGAATTGTGGCAAGTCGCTCGTACCCGAGCAGCGGAGCGACGAAGGATGTGCCGGCGGCGACGCTCGTGCACCTCGGATCTTGCGTGCATTGCCTTCCCGCGGCGGAGGTGAGGGCATGACCGCCTCGATGGAAAAGGGCGTTTCGCGTGCGATGGAACTTGCCTCCGCACGCCAGATCGCCGCGCAGTCCCCGCCACTGGAAGCTCGCCCGCACCCCGGGTTGCGCAACGCCGCCATCACCGCCGCCGGAGGCGCAGTGTTCGCCAGTCTCGCCTCGATCATCGATCAGAGTGCGTGGGCGGTGCCGATCGCCGCAGCCGGCGGCGCGACGGCAGTCGGCGTGGGGGCTCTGGGTTATCGCGCGAAAATGCGTGACGTCGAGGTCGACCGTGCGATCGAACAGCTCAGCCCTCAACTAGGACTTGCCGCGCCGAGTCGGGAAACAATCAAAGCCAGCCGGTGGGATACGCGAGGGTGGCCTGGGCGTCCTGGGCGCCTCGTGATCCGATACGCGTCGGCGAAATTGTCGCTCGACGAGCACTTCATTGCGCGCATCAACGAGGTGCTTTCCGGTCAGGCGTGGGGCGAGTACCGATTGCAAAAGCACGACACACGGCGCCGGCGAATCATCTTCGTTCCGACTCGGGCCAGCGAAGAAAAGACTGTTGAGGAAGCTGCCAGCATCGCGCGTGCAAAACGCACCGTTCTGACCTTGCTCGGACCCACCGGCAAGATCACGAAGACGGAGTTCGATCCAGTGACGGGCGAGTTGCGTGCGTTGGAAGCCAGCCACGAAGTCGGAACGAAAATAGCGCCGTCGGGGTATCGCAACCGAATCGAGCGCACCGTTTCCGGGTTGCTGTCAGGGCGCTGGCGCGCCAAGTGGGAACTGGAAAAGGACACAGTTCGATTCGAGGTCCGCCCGAATTTCAAGACGAACGTGTGGCACCCCGCTCCAGTTCTTTCCGATGACAACCCCTTGATCAACTACGACAGCGTCAAGATCCCGTACGGCATCGACGAAGACGGTCACGTCATGTACTGGCGGCCAGCTGTTGACCCACACATGATGCTGGTCGGTTCCTCCGGAACAGGAAAGACAGTCACCGCTCACACAGTCTTGACCGAGGTCACGGCCAATGGCTGGATCGTATGGGTCGTAGACGGCAAGGGAGTCGAATTCCTCGGTTTCCAAGACTGGCCGAACGTGCAGATCGTTGCGGCACAGATCGCTCATCAAGTCGCTGTCATCCATCGTGCATGGCAAGTCATGGAAGAGCGATACGCAGCGATCATCGCCGGAGAAGCTCAAGAAACCGACTTCGAACCTTTGGTGCTGTTCATCGACGAGTTCGCGGATTTCCGCGGCAACCTTCTCAACTGGTACTCGATGATCAAAGGCAAGGGCGATCCCACCAAGCCTCGTACATTGCAGGAGGTCGGATCAATCGCCCGTAAAGGTCGAACCTCCCGGGTGCATATGGTTCTCGGCACCCAGCGCCCGGACGCCGAATATTTCGGTGGCGACATGCGCGACAACTTCCGGATGCGCGTCTCCATGGGCAGGCTCTCCCCACAAGGTGCGCAGATGATGTGGGAGTCGATGAGTATCGGCACTTCAATTCCACGGGGATGCCGCGGCCGCGCCACCACGGTCAACGACGCGAATGACGCAGTGGAGATCCAGACGTATCGCACACCGGATCCGCGCAAGGTGGGCCCGGGCGATGAAGGTTACGAGCTTTTCGAGGTACTTCGCCCCGCAGTGGCTCGCCATCCGCGCCTGCTGATTCTCGACCCCGAACCTGACGAGGTCGACATCGACAAAGGCGACTCGGAAGAAGTCGAACTGAGATTCCACAACTACGCGATGGCGCCGTGGGGACGTGCAGAGGACCATCCCTACAGCGATCCAGTCGCGATGCGCGCCAAAGGAAGATTGCGCGATAGCGCCCGAGGCGCCACCCCGCTCGAAATTCTCGGAATCTACTCCAAGCGGCTACCCCGCACCAAAGATCTCCTTGACGCTGCCGAGTCTGCCCACGCCCGGCCCGCACTCACTGTCGTTCCGGAGTTGCTTGCCGATGACGTTGTCGAGGATGACTGGGAAGGCTTCAGCGAACCCGCCGCGAGCTCTCCAGGGGACATCCAGGTAGGCGACTTGATCTGTGTTGACGAGGACACCGACCACTGGGCCGTGGTTGACAGTGACCCGGGCCCGGACGAATTCGACGACGACCACTACGCCATCACCTGGCGCGGTGACGGCGACTCCGAAGGCGTTCTGTCGGTCCCAGGGGACGGCGAGGTCTCGCGGCGTCGAGCTCTCGAATTCGCCTGAACCACAACCAGTTCAATAGACAAGGACAAATCCATGACGAACTCGAATTCTCGAAACACCTTGTCGGACTCGGATATTTTCCTGTTGCTGTGTCTGACACCATTCGCCGTCCCGCTGGTCATCGCGCTCGTGCCCGGGTGGTGGGGAAGTTCGCTGACCTGGCTAGTCGAGCGGAAAATCCTTGTCGCCGCGTCGGAGTCGCCGCTCTTGACGTTTCCAGGCCAGATCGGTGGTCTCGACTTACCTCGCCTCGTTATCTGTGGGGCAGTCTTGATCGCTGCATCGGTGTGCGGATTCAGCGCACTTCGGGCGCTCCATGAGCGACGGATCGATCGCCGGCTCGCGTCTGGGGATCGGTTGTGATCGGTCGCATCGCATCGGTCAACCTGGACGACGAGGTCGACGCTGCGGTATCGTCCGAATCGCTAGCTGGGACACGGACTGACCATCCGTGCACACACAACCGAAAAGAGAATCCAATGTCCTTGGATAACGCTGTTTCGCGCATGCCTTCTGCACCGTGCACACTGACTTCGCCGACCGACGAAGACGACGGGCTGTTTCCGCTGCCGGCTTCCACCGCTAGAGTGGAGAGCAGGCCGGCTTACCGGTCCGCGGAGCCGGAGTCTGTGAGAACGGGTTGGTCCCCTGACTCCAGATCCCGGTTGGACGACGTTTCACGTCGCTCCTCCTCCGGCGGCGGGACGTTTAGGACAACCTCCCGCCGCCTGAGGTCCACCACGGTTTTCAATTCCGACGGATCGCGCCGGCATCTGGAAGTTCTTGAAGAAGCCGGACTGACTCGACGCATGATCGCGCGCTCGGCGAAGGTCAGCCTCAAGGCGCTTTCTACGATCAGTTCGCAAACACAAAAGTCGATCGATGCATCCGTCGCGCAACGAGTGCTTGCCGTGACGTTTCACCCTTCTGACGATCGGAAGAGGACTCCGGGTGTGGGTGCGCAACGACGCATCCGTGCGCTGGTCGCGATGGGGTTCCCGTTCAGTGATCTGGCACAGCGCCTGGGTGTTTCGCAGGCAGTACTGGAATCCTTGCCCGAGAAGGGCTTGATTCGTGTTGCGTTGTGGGAGTCGATCGATCGTCTCTACGACGAGCTTTCGATGACATCGGAAGCTCCGAATCCCGCAGTTCGAGATTGGGTGCGCGATGTTCAGGGCTGGGCGCCTCCGTTGGCGTGGGATGACGATGAGATCGACGACTATCGAGCCCGCCCGCACCGTCCCCGAGGTCTCAAATCGCTCGATCCTGTTGCCGTCGAACGTCGCCTGAATGGGGAGCGCTCCATCAATCTCACCCTCGCAGATCAGGAGGCGATTGTGAAGGTGGCGCTGTCGCAAAAGTGGCCCGTCGCGCGACTGGCCGACGTCCTCAGCTGCGACGAGCGAGCAGCCAACACACGACTGGTCCGTTATCGTGCTCGAATGAGAACGAAGAGTGCCGCTCATGGCGAGAGTGTTTCGGATGTTGCGTAGCGCCGCGCGACCACAGTTGTCCACCATCCGAGTTCTCGTCTCTCTTCTCGTTGTCCTCTTTGCATCGGGAGGCGTGACACTTCTTGATAGCACTGCTGAGGCGCTCCACGCCCAAAATCGTGTGGTTTCTGGCGCACTTGCCGTGGGAATTACTCTGATCTGCGCCGTGATGGCGTCGCGCGGTTTGCGAACCGCTGTCACTGTGTGGTGCAGCGATGCGGACATCCCCTTCGAAGTGACCAGCGCAGCTACCCACATTGCTTCTATCTTCACGGCCGTTTTCTGGCTTCTGGCAACAGAATTCGCGAACATGGGAGCAGCGTTGCCTGCCGTCCTGGCACTGTCGACTATTGCTGTGTGGTGTGCGGTCGTTGATCAAGCAACGATGCGAATTCCGACTTCCGCCGCCTACACCGCAGCGACACTGACGCTTTTGCTGATTGTCGTTGCAGGGCTGTTTGATTCAGATGCGTCAGCGATCCTTCGTGCGGTCGCGGGCGGTTTCGCGACAGCGCTGATGTACCTGCTTGTGGCATGGGCCACGAGGGGAGGGGTGGGGTTGGGTGACGTCAGGTTAAGCCTGAGTCTAGGATTTGTGCTCGGATATCAGGGTTGGCCGAGCGTAGTTGCCGGGCTGATTTGGCCGGTAATCGTCTTGTTCCCAGTGGTGATCGGCACGATCATTCAGAGGCGCATAACTCGATCAACCGAGACAGCGCGAGAAATTGCCGCCGGTCCGGGTCTTGTCGCGGGTTGTGCGCTAGCCCTCGCCCTGAACGGTTGAATGGAACCGGAACTCGTCTGGTAACCGCAAGATCCATACTCACATCATCCTCTGAACCGCCAGTGTTCAGAGGATCTTTTTCTGCTGTCTTCGCGGGTTAACGGCTATATTTCACAAATGACGTGTCCAAAGTGTATTGGGTCGTCGTTATGGTCCGAACCAACAAACTGATCGGGGAGGGCACTGTGAAAATCTCAGGTACATCCAAGGCAATGGCATGGGTTGCAGGAGCGGCTGTCGCGGCAGGTGTTGCACTGGCCACCTATCCGGACGCAGCTCCTGCTGTACCTCCTCAAGTCCCGAGCGCAGAGGTTTTACAGAGCGCGGTGAAAGTCGCGGGCCTAATCGAGAGCTCGTCGGCCGTAGACCAGGTTCCGAACGTTTCGGGCTACCAGAGGGGTTGTGGGAAGGGAGAGGCCCCGTTGACTGAACTAAATGCCGAATGGTGCAGGTCTGAAGGGGTGGGGTCGATGTGGGTCGGTAGCTTGCG
>NZ_JAWLSE010000021.1:0-24312 GCF_033142365.1 Rhodococcus sp. IEGM 1241 | reverse complement strand
TCCAACACATCCACCAACGTCAAACCCCCCACCGCAACCCCCACACCATCCCAACCACCCACCACCAACCCACGCTCGGGCGCACCCAGAATCTCCGTATCACCCACTGGGGCAGTTGGATCCGATACGACCGACCGCAGTAGGCGGACGAAGCGCTCCCCGAACTCGGTGACTGTGGTGCGCTCGAAGATATCGGAGGCGTAGGTGAAGGCGGCGTCGAAACCCACCGGGATTCCGTCCTTGCCACGCTTTTCGGAGAGCGACAATTGCAAGTCGAATTTGGCGACACCGATGTCGACTGAAACAACATCGACACCGAGTCCTGGTAGTTCGAGGTGAGGATCTGCGGTGTTCTGAAATTCCAACAGAACCTGGAAGAGCGGTGAACGAGATGGTGAACGCTCCGGAGCAACTGCATCGACGACTCGCTCGAACGGCACCTCGGTTTGCCCGAACGCTGCCAGGTCAACTTCGCGAGTTCGTGAAAGGATTTCCTCGAAAGTCGCGGCGGAATCAACGGCGGTTCGCAGGACGACCGTGTTGACGAACATCCCGACCAGATCGTCGAGGACTTGCTCGGCGCGCCCTCCCACCGGAGTGCCGATCGCTATGTCCGGCGAGGCGCTCAGCCGTGCCAACAGAACCGCCAGCACTGCGTGCATCACCATGAACGGTGTCGCGTTGTGATTCCGAGCGAGTTCGAGGAGGTCACTGTGCACGTCTGCGGGCACCGAGAATCGGACCGATTCACCGCGCATGGATCGTTCCGCCGGCCTCGGTCGATCCAGCGGAAGGTCGATCACGTCAGGTAGACCGGACAGGGTGGACGTCCAGTAGTCCAACTGCTTCGCCTGGAGCGTGTCCGGATCGGCGTCACTGCCGAGCAGTTCGATTTGCCATTGGCTGTAGTCGGTGTACTGCACAGGCAAAGGCGGCCAGTCCGGTGCCCGACCGGCAGCCCGCGCCGCGTAGGCGCGGGTCAGGTCGCGGGCCAGCGGCTCGAGAGATGCTCCATCCGCCGAAATATGGTGAACCACCAACGCGAGGACATGAACGTCCGGAGTGATTCGAAAAAGGGAGCCGCGCACGGGCACGTTCGCGCTCACGTCGAACCCCTCGCGAGCGAGATCGGCGACGCGCCTGTCCAAGGCTTCCTCGTCAACGGATACTTCCCACGCCATCTCCGACGTCACACGTTCCGAAGGAACCACGACCTGATGTGGACCGTCGACCGACGCCGGGTAGACGGTGCGAAGCGATTCATGTCGATCGACAACATCTCCCATCGCGAGTTTCAGCGAAGCCACATCCAACGCCCCTGACAGTCGGACCACCATCGGGATGTTGTAGGCCGGGGACGACGTGTCGAACTGATTGACAAACCACAGGCGTTGTTGCGCCAGAGACACCGGAATCTTGTCCTTGTACGAATGTGTCTGCAGGATTGGACGCTTCGAACGCGAGGGATCAACGCCGGAGGACTTCGCGTCACGCACGTGGAGAGCCAGTGATTCGATCGTCGGTGCTTCGAACAAAGTCCGCACCCCGAAATCGATTGCTTCAGCGGCATTGACTCGTGCGATCAGCTTTGTGGCGATCAGTGAGTTCCCACCCAGCTCGAAGAAGTCGTCACCCGCACCCACCGCCTCAGCACCTAGAACGTCGGCAAAAATCTCGGCCAGCAGTAGTTCTTCGGCGCCCTCGGGCGGGCGAAAGTTGTCCGACCGAGCATCGAACCGAGGTGCCGGTAAGGCAGCGCGATCGACCTTTCCCGATGGAGTTACCGGCAACTCGTCGAGAAGAACAAAGGCCGCAGGAACCATGTACGACGGCACACGGCTCGCGGCGTACTGCGTCAGATCGGCCGTCGAGAGCGCACTTCCGCCGGCAGGCACGACGTACGTGGTAATCATCGTTGTACCGGAGGGAGCCGCACGCGCCACGGTAACTGCATTCTCGACCTGCGGACACGACTGCACGACGCTGTCGATTTCCCCGAGCTCGATACGGAATCCGCGAACTTTCACCTGGAAATCGCTGCGGCCGACGTACTCGAGTGCACGGCCACGGCGCCGCCGCACCAAGTCCCCCGTTCGATACATCCGCCGGCCCGGGAGACCGAACGGGTCGGCCACGAATCGTCCTGCGGTCAACGCATACTTCCGGTGATATCCGCGTGCGAGCGCGTCTCCCGAGATGTACAGCTCGCCCACAACACCGTCGGGGACGGGGTGCAATCGCTGATCGAGCACGATCTCCTCGAAACCGCGGAGCGGACCGCCCACTGTGATGTTCTCCGACGACACCATCGGCTCGCCGATGTTCGACATGACGGTGGTCTCGGTCGGCCCGTAGGCATTGCACAGCCGTCGGCCGGGAGCCCACCGCTGCACAAGATCCGGCGGACAGGCCTCACCACCGACCACCACGTCGCCGAAGTCCGAAAGGCCCTCGGGCGAAACTGTTCCGAGCGCCGCAGTAGTGACAAAACCATGCGTGACACGCTGGGATTCGAGGAAGCGAGACAGCTCGTCACCGCCGTAGATCGTGCTCGGTACAATCACCATGGTCGCTCCGGCCCCGAAAGCCAGCAGGTATTCGAAAATCGAGGCGTCGAAACTCGGGGTCGAGAAGTGCAATGTTCGCGCATCCTGGGTCGCACCGAACCGCGAACGCTGTTCGGCAGCAAGCGCTTCCAGTCCACGATGCGATACCGTCACCCCCTTGGGGAGTCCGGTGGAACCCGAAGTGTAGATCACGTATGCGGGATTGTCGGGCCGGATCGGGTGCACCCGATGGACGTCGGAGATGGAGCGCACGGACAGCCGTGCAAGTCGGCCACGGAACTCAGCGTCGTCGATTGCTATCCAGGAAATCGAATCCGGCAAACGATGAAGTTCGGAAACGACCGTGAGCCCCAGTACGGCGCCGGAATCGTTCAGCATGAAGCGAACACGTTCACCCGGATAGGTCGGATCCACCGGCACGAATGCCGCGCCGGCTTTGGTCACCGCCAACATCGCGACAACCGATTCGATCGAACGCGTCAAACCCAGCGCCACACTGTTTTCCGGACCGATGCCGCGGTCGATCAAGACTCGGGCCAACTTCGACGAACGATCGTCGAGTTCTCGATACGTCAACTCGCCATCGAGATACGACAGGGCCACGCCGTCGGAGTGTGTGCGCGCCGCACCGTCGAACAGTTCGGCCAGGGTGCGGTGCGAAGCGCGAGGGTCACTGCGGACAGGCTGCATCGCGGATCGCTCGTCGTCGGACAAGATGTCGATGTCGCCGACCATCATTGCCGGATCTGTGGTGACGGATTCCAGGACGCGCGCGAACCGCAAACCGAGGCCACGTGCCGTCTCGGCGTCGAACAGGTCGGTGGCAAACGCGAGCGTCACCGTGATTCCGGACGGCGTACCCACCTCGTCGAACAGTTCGACTGCAGACACTCCGAGATCGAAGCGGCCGAGGTCGGGAGGGTGCTCGTCAGCGCTGGCGACGGACTCGAACGTCACCTGTATCACCGGCGCATACGCAGGTACATCCTCCACCTCGAGCGACTGCGCCACCTGCTCGAGCCGTATCCCACTGTGCGGCAGCGCATTACTTCGGACCTCGACGACACTGCCCACGAGCGCCGTGAACGGCGTCTCCAGATCGATGCGACTCCGGATGGCAACGATGTTCGTGTCGGATCCCGTCGGCGTACCGATTACCACGTCCGAAGCCCCGGACAATCGGCTCACCACTAGCGCGAAGCCCGTATGTAGGACCGCGCGTGTGTCCGTCCCGAGATCACTTGCCATTTCTGTAATCCGCGCGTGGGTGTCTGCGGCGATCACGACCTCAACCTGTGCACTGTCCAGCGATTGCGTTGCAGGCCTTGGTCGATCGAAGGGAAGTTGCAAAAGTTCGGGCGCCCCGGTGAGCTCATGTCTCCAATACTCGAGGTGCCGCACTTCGCGTTGTCGTCGCTCGCCCTCCCGGGCCGTCGGGCCGTGAATGTCTGCGAGCTCGGCACCGGAATCAGACGCGATCAACTCTTCCAGCAAGCCGACAAAATTCCGGTGGTGCTCGCGTAAACCCGCCTCCTCGTATCGGATCGGGTTTGCCCGGAAGTCGACACGCAGCCTGTCGCCGCTCGGATACACGTTGACCAGAAGGTCTTCCACCGGCCCGGAGGTGACGATGTGATACTCCCCAACCACCTCGCCCAACTGCACCTCCTGGCGAAACAGCATGACGTTGACCATGGGCCCGGCATATGAGTCTTCGCCTTCCAGACCGCTCGTCACGCCTGCGTCCCGACGGATGTCGTCGAGGCTGCAGCGCTGGTGCCGCAATGCACCCATGAGCTCATGCTGGACCTGGGCGAAGAGTTCACCGACGGTGTCGACGGCGGCGACACTGATGAGCAGCGGCGCGACGTTCACCATCATGCCGCCCGAGTCCCGCAACACCGCCGTAGTCCGTCCGGACATCGGAACATGAATCTGGACAGTCTCTTTCGCCGTCATTCGCGAGAGGTACAACGCGAGCGCAGCGACGACCGTTGCAGCGTGGTTCTCGGATTCGTGGAGAAGGGCACAGCTCCGGTCCGACATCAGTGTGCTTTCGAGTCGGCTCTCGATGTGTGCGGGCCCAGAAGCCTCCGCCAAGCTGGATCCGGCACCGACTGTATTGCGCCCTGCCCAGTACTCACGATCGGCAGCGAATCGATCCGACTGTCTGTACCGCTCGTCGATGTCGTACAGCGTGCGCAGTGTCGCGGCACGACTCGGCTGCAGATCTTTTCTCGCCGCCGAGGCCGAGTACCGATGCGCAATGCGGTTCATCATGGTCATGGCACCGAAACCGTCGAGCGCGACATGATGGATACGGCTGTACCACAGATAGTGCGCGTCACCCACGCGCAGCACAGCGGTCGCGACGATTCCGTCGACTGCCAGGTCGAGCGGCGTCCGGCAATCTCGACGCATCCACTCGAGCGCAGCCTCGAAGGGATCCTCGGTCCAGCGGAAGTCGACCAAACCGACCGAGATTTCGGCCTTCTCGTCCACGTACTGCATCGGCTGACCATCAACCTCGATGACTTTGAGCATGGGAGATTGAAACTCGTAAGCACCTGCCCGCGTTTCGCGATCCAGTAATTCGACGTCGAGTTCGCCGCGCAACTCCACGTAGTGCGCTATCAGAATCGGGACTTCGGGATCGAATTGCTGAGCGAACCAGGTTGCCCGTTGGGCGGCCGAGAGCGGAAAGAGGGTCTCATCAAAAGGGTCGGTCCGTCTTACCTCGAAGGGTTTCACAGCGCCCCGCCCCGCATGATCTCCGCGGCCGCCGAGTGCGTAGCCGCGTCCGAATCAACAGCGCGAAAGCAAGAGGCTGATCGCGCCTCTCAAGCAGTCGTACCCAGAATCGGCAAGCACATGCACGGACCACCAGGCGATGTCACGTACGTATCGCCCATGTTTCACGTGCCCGATATGCACTAAAAGTGTGAATGTGTACCGTCACCTCGGTAATGTCCCACTCCGAGACGACACATCCCCCGAGGGGAGCAGGCGCATGGACATCACCACCATTACCGACGTGATACGCCGACCACCGGATCGCCCAGGGGACGTGTGGCGTCCCGGCGACGCCTGGCTCGCGGGAGGAACGTGGCTGTTCTCAGCGGAACAACCCGACACACGTCGACTCGTCGACCTCACCGCGCTCGGGTGGACACCACTGGAGGTCGGCGCGACTCATTTCAGTGTCGGAGCTACGTGCACCGTTGCCGAACTGTATGCGTTTGTCCCGCCGGACAATTGGGGTGCGAGTCCACTTATTCGCGTCAGCTGCGAGTACTTCCTCTCGTCTTTCAAGGTGTGGAATTCGGCCACCGTAGGCGGGAACATCTGTATGTCGCTTCCCGCCGGACCGATGATCACCCTGGCAGTTGCACTCGAGGCTACTTTCACGCTGTGGGCCACCGCCGGAACAGTGAGGACCGTCGACGCGTGCGACTTCGTGACCGGTGACCACCAGAATGTCCTGGAGCCGGGCGAAGTTCTTCGGAGCATCGAGTTCCCGGTGCACGCGCTCACCAAACGCCACGCCCACCGCCGCTTCAGTCTCACGCACCTCGGCCGTTCGACGATCTTCATGATCGCGACGCAGACTCCGGGAGCCGACGACTTTCACGTCACCATCACCGCCGGCACTACGCATCCGATACGGCTGACGTTCGACACGATGCCGGACGAGCACTCTCTGCGACGAGCTGTCGACTCCATTTCGGCCGACAGTTGGTTCGACGATCCCAACGGAACCCCCGACCACCGCCTGCACCTCGCCCGTCACTACGCCGACGAGCTCCGAATCGAACTCACGGGGAGCCAGTCATGAGCTACACGGTGAACGACCGGAAGTTCGACGAGGAACCGTTCCCGGGACAGTGTCTCCGGACGTTTCTTCGACACCTCGGACACCACGGGGTGAAGAAGGGTTGCGACGGCGGGGACTGCGGGGCGTGCACAGTGTGGCTCGACGGAGCGCCGATACACAGCTGCATCACGCCCGCCTTTCGCGCCGACGGTCGCGCGGTGACCACGATCGAGGGACTCGGTACGCCCGAAGATCTCCATCCGATTCAGCAACAGTTCCGGGATGCACCCGGCTTTCAGTGTGGGTTCTGCACCGCCGGAATGATCATGACCTCCGCGGCGCTCACCGACGCGCAGAAAGAAGACTTGCCGCGAGCGCTCAAGGGAAACCTGTGCCGCTGCACCGGTTACCGATCCATCGAAGACGCGGTCAACGGTGTCGGCGCTGTCGAAGTTGCCCTCCCCGGACAGGCGGTCGGGACCAGCGTCGGGGCGCCGGCGGCCACCGACGTCGTGACCGGCCGAGCCGAATACACTATGGACACCGCGATCGACGGCATGCTGCACCTGAAAGTGCTGCACTCGCCCCACGCGCATGCACGCATCACCTCCATCGACACCACCGAGGCGCTCGCCGTCCCCGGTGTCCATCGCGTGTACACCTGGAAAGACGTGCCGCGCAAGCTCTTTACAACGGCAATTCATACCGACCACCTTGTTGATCCGGACGACACGTACATCCTCGACAACGTCGTGCGGTTCGTGGGTCAGCGGGTGGTGGCCGTCCTCGCCGACTCCGTCGTCGCTGCGGAAGAAGGCCGTCGGAAGGTGAAGGTCGATTACGAGATCCTGCCTTCCGTGTTCGATCCGGAAGAGGCCATGGCCGACGGCGCTCCAGCCCTGCACGGATCCGACGATCCCTTTGTTCGAGATCCCGAGCACAACATCCTGCTCGAACTTCACGGTCACGTGGGCGACGTCGAGGCCGGGTTCGCCGAGGCCGACGTCATCCACGAAGGCACCTACTTCTCGCCGCGAGTGCAGCACGCACATCTCGAGACGCACGGTTCGATTTCATGGATGGAAGACGGACGCCTTCACGTTCGCACGAGTTCGCAGTCCCCCTCCATCGCCAAGGTCAAACTCGCCCATCTCTTCGACCTCCGCCCGGATCAGCTGCGCGTGTTCTGCAAACGCGTGGGCGGCGGGTTCGGAGGAAAACAGGAAGTGATCAGCGAAGATCTGGTGGCGCTCGCCACCCTGGACACCGGTCGTCCCGTCTGCCTCGAATTCACCCGAGAAGAAGAGTTCACCACCGCGTCACCGCGTCATCCGATGAAACTCACAATCAAGCTCGGAGCAAAGTCGGACGGGACACTCACCGCGTTCCACTATCGCAACGTCTCGAACACCGGTGCATACGGAAACCACGGCGGAGAGACACTCTTTGCCGGCGGCGCGGCAGTCTCGCTCTATCGCTGTGCGAACAAGAAGTTCGATGCGTATTCCGTGTACACCAATAACGTCCCGAGCGGCGCTTTGCGTGGGTACGGGATGACTCAACCGGCCTTTGCCGTGGAATCGGCCATGACCGAATTGGCCATCGCGCTGAACATGGATCCGCTCGAACTGCGTCGACGCAATATCGTCCGACCTGGCGATTCACTCGTCGCACTCGAAGACGGCCCAGACGACGTGATCTTCACCGAAGACGGACTGGGGCAATGCGTCGATCTGATCGACGCAGCGTTGAAGCGCCAACCGGTTCCCTCGCTCGGAGACGATTGGCTGATCGGCACCGGTACTGCCAGTTCACTACATGAGACCGCGCCACCCACCGAGCACATTTCCGAGGCTTGGCTCACCCTCGGCGAAGACTGTGTATACGAACTTGCTATCGGCACAGTCGAATTCGGTGAGGGAACTTCTACGGCCCACGTGCAGATCGCCGCAAATCAGCTGGGCACAACACCGTCACGTGTACGAATCATTCAGTCGGACACCGACCGAACCGGTTTCGACACAGGCGCTTTCGCCAGCGCCGGCCTGTTTGTCGCTGGGAACGCGGTACTCCGCGCGTCGAATGCGCTCCGCGATCGACTACTGGCCTTCGCCGCACATCACACCGGCGTCTCGATTGACCTGTGCTCGATGGACGACGACAAGATCGTCTGCGGTAGTACTCGATTAACACTGCAAGAGTTACTCGAGGCTGCACGCCCGCGCGGGATCCGATTCACCGAAGCACGGAAAGCGTACGGGTCGCCGCGCAGCGTGGTGTCCAACACTCATGGCTTCCGGATCGCCGTCCATCGCATCACCGGCGAGATCCGCATCCTCTACAGTGTCCAAGCCACCGACGCTGGGGTGATCATCAATCCGGCGCAGGTGCGGGGACAGATCGAAGGTGGCGTCGCCCAGGGCATCGGCTTCGCACTCACCGAGAACTTCCACGTAGACGCAAACGGCGCGATGACGAACCCGAATCTACGTAACTACCGGATCCCGACCTATGCAGATGTCCCACGCACCGAGGTGATCCTCGTCGAGTCATCAGACTCCGTCGGCCCACTCCGCTCCAAGGGCATGGCGGAGTGCTGCATCAATCCGGTTGCCCCTGCTTTGGCGAACGCACTGCAGGATGCCACCGGGTCACGATTCCGGTCACTACCGCTCACCCCGGAACGCATCTACTCAGGCCTGAACCGATGACCGCGAACACATCGGCGGACAGCGCCGCTACGGTCATCATCGGCCAGCGAGTGCGTGCCGGACTGGAGAAAGAATTCGAGGTCTGGCAGAAAGATCTCAACCGGGCGGCCGCAGATTATGCAGGCTTCCTCGGGGCAGAAATCGCGGCTCCGACGCCCACCCAACCTGATTGGGTGATCGTGTACCGATTCGACTCCATCGCTCATGTTCAAGCGTGGATCAACAGCGCGACGAGGCAGGACTACCTCGACAGCGGTCGTCAGTTCTTCGACGGCCCGGCCACGCAGCAGGTAGTGAGCGGCGGGATCAGGCCTCCGGACCCACTGCTGACTGTCGTAGTGACGCACCGAGTAGGTGACGACAGTATCGACGAGTTCCTTGCCTGGCAGGATCGCCTTCGGGAGGTGGAGAGTGCTTTCGACGGATTCCGCGGCACCGAACTGTTTCGCCCAGTCGACGGTGTGCAGGATGAGTGGACCCTGCTGTATCGCTTCGACAATGCTGCCCATCTCGACACGTGGCTGACTTCCCCTGAGCGACAACAGCTTCTCGCCGAGGGTCGCAAGTTCCACGACTTCGAACTGCGAACCGTGGACAATTCGTTCGGCAGTTGGTTTGCCTTCGACGAGAACGGAAACGAGGCCCCTCCACCTTCGGAGACAAAAACCTCGATCGCGGTCTGGGTCGGTCTCTACCCGACTGTCGTCTTGCTAACTTTGGCGCTGTCACCGCTGAAGCTGCCACTCTGGCTCGGATTGTTGATCGGCAACCTGTTGTCGAGCTTCATCATGAGTTTCTTCACGATGCCGTACTACGTGAATCGGCTCCTGCACCGTTGGCTGCGTCCACCTCCAGGGATTCCTGTCGCAAAAACCAACGCGCAAGGGGTGGCGATCGTCGCTGCGGTGACCTTGTTCTGGGTGGTCGTCTTCTATCTGGTGACTACTCAGTTCTGGTCGCTGCCCTGAGCTCTCCAGAACGCGAAATGCCAGCGCATGTACCGGGGCATGATTCTTCCCCGGTGCATACGCTGGCATTTCCAGTTATGCCCGTTCAGGCGGCCGTCGGCGGGCTGTTCCCGCCGATCGGCTGCTGATACGGATCAACCGACATCGGCGGATAGAACACCGACTTCCGATCCGGGCCGATCTCCACCCGCCACTCCGTGTGGTGCAGTGTCCGATGATGATGACCGCACAACAAGATCAGATTGTCGAGATCTGTTGGGCCACCATCGTTCCAGTGAACAATATGATGAGCATCGCACCACCCCGACGGAGTCCCACACCCCGGAAACGCACACCCACCATCACGAACCGCAAGAGCCCGTCGCTGCGGCACCGTCGCCGTTCTCGCTTCCTTACCGCACTCGAGCGGAACACCATTCTCGTCCAACAAGATCCGCGTCACGGTGCAGTCGCACGCCAACATCCGCGCAGTATCGATACTGATCGGGCCCACCCAATCCGTCCACGCGAACCCCAGTTCCTCCGTCGACGGCAGCAGGTCTTTCAACGCTTGCAGATCCGTCAAGTCCTTCGCCGACGCAGTCACCGTGATGTGCGGTTTCACCCCGCCTTCGACCGGGCCCAACCCCGCCCGCTCATACCGGCGCAACAGTTCGCAAAACCCGTCCGCCCGCCGTAATGTAGGAGTACGGGTGTCCTTCACGCCGTCCTTCACCGGTGTCGGAGCCGACAAACTCGACAACAACGTGATCAGACGGGCCCCGTTCACAGCATCCAGATCGCCCTTCACCGTGACCCGCCCGTACAAGCCTTTCGAGGCGTAGAACTCGTTACGCTCCGAATCTTCCCCGACCGGAACACCGTCCTCGCGTTTTCCGTACTGCTTCTCGATCCGCCGAATCGCCGCCCGCACCGCATCACAATCCGCGATGTTCTTCGACGCCAGACCAAGCAGAATCCCGCGAGCCTTGTCCACATCTGCCAGAGTCATGTTCTTCGGTGGATGCTGACAAAACGACGCCACCTGACGGGCTTTCAACGCATCCACGTCACCCCGGTGAAACGCATCGCCGACAACGGGTTCGAGCATCAACAACCGCGCCAACCCGACCAGCAGACTGCACTCACCGATCTCGAGATTCGTCGAACCATGCAACCACTGCGCGATCGCCCGAAAACCCTTCCCCCCGAGAACCTCACGGGAAAACATTTCCACGATCAACAACACCATCCGCGACTGCAACTCGTGTCGGACACGCACCAGATCCAGAACCTCACTCTTGAGGCCCTCGCCATCCAGCTGCCACGCTTCCCGACTGTCCATACTCAAAGTCTAATCGAACATACTTTCGAGATCCAGAGACATAACGGACAGGTTTCAAGAAACATCGAACTCGAGACCGGTTGATATATAACTACTTTCAGAAAATCTCAAAACCTGATCATCGACCACCGAGCGGCAGAACTCCCCCGCCGACGGGATAGGGCGGCAGCGTTCCCACAAGCGTCGGTGTCAATGTGGTCGCAGACGGATCGGCACGACCGAGAGTGAATTTCCGAACTTCGGCACCCGTTCCGTTGCTGCCGCTGACGAGGAGATCCGCGCCGGTAGTCGTGCTCGTCGTGGCCACTCCCACACCCGACCCTGGATCGGTGAACGGGTCGAAAGCTGCAACCTCCCGAAATGCCACGTCCGTCGAATGGTGATCTGGACTCTCGAGGTACATCTCGGGTGCACCGTCGAGCCTGGATCCACTCGAGAAGACGCGGATTGATCCGTCTCCTCCGAGCATGCCTGCCACTATCGACTTTGCGCCGCCCTCGGCGCCGGCCACCCAACCCGTCGACAGAGACACCCCGTCGCGGTAGCCCTGGTCGAAGGCCAAGAACTGTGATGTCGTTACCGGACCATCCGTATGACCTGCGTGTTCATCGGAGTCGCCCTGCGCAGCCGCCGTCGGTTCGTACAGGTCGTAGCGGAACGTCTTGATCAACGGCTCCTCGCCCGCACCGGGTGCTGTCACGATGCTCGCTCGACCGGAGTGACTGTCGACCATTCCGGTTGCGAACGTGACTCCGCTACTCGATCCCGGGTACGGCGAGAACGAACCGAATTCTGCGGGTGCGGACCTCTTGTCCGCCGGAAGGTCGGTGGAGTAAATCTTGACCTGCGACTCCATCCCCGGGCCTGATGCAACGATGATGTTGTCTGCCAGTGCATTTCCGTCGATGTCGACACCACCGACGTTCACTCCACCGCGGAAACCCACATCGAAGGGCGCAAATCTTGCCAACTCGTCGGTGAACGGCACGCCGCCGACTGCGTTGTACGCCACCACTTCCGGAGCCGAGCCTGCCCCTGTTCCAGCGACCAGATCAAGCACCATGTCTCCGTTCACGTCCGCCATCGCCACACTCGGGGTGCCTTCGAACGACGGGAAGGGCGTCACAGCGGTGATCAGTTTGTCGCCGTTGGCATCGAATATCTGCACCTTGGCGGGAACGCCGGCCGAACCAGGTATCGCGACGGCATACGTCGATACCTCGGGAATCACGTTGACGGTAGCCATCAAACCGTTGTCCTCGTGATTGAGTCGGTGGCAGTGAATCACAAAGGTTCCGGTGTACTCGGTGAACTTCGTTCGCAACGTCACTGACGCAGGCTCGAGAGCATTCTCATTCTCGTCAGTCACCGGAGCAGGCACGTTCACATTGTCGATCCCCCAGGGCTGAACCCCTGTCGTCGTCCCTGCGACGGGATCAACGACTTCCATCACTTGGAAGTCGTTCACGTGAATATGCATCGGGTGTTCGTCGTTGTTGAGGTTCGTGATCTTCCATTCTTCAACGGAATTCAGCCGCGGTTGAATCAGCGGGATGTTGGGGAACGTGTTGTCGGCGAATTCGTAGGTGAAGGCCTTCGGATCGCTGTTGCTGGCCTTCTCGTTTCCGAACCCACCGGACACTGTGAGGTTGCGGGTCACGTCGGGCGTCATCGCTGCTGTATCCACGAACGAGGTGTAGGTATCGAGCTTCTGTCCGAACTCGAAGGGAGTCGTCTTCCCTTCGCCCTCGTCTGGCGTCGCGCGGATCAACTGCTGAGTCGGGAACGTGAAGAATCCGTCCGCGTAACTGATCACCGACGGGTCGACGGTGACGGTTCCGAGTTCGGCGGGCGGATTGTCGGTACCGTTGTTGGTATAGAGAATTCCCGGATTGCTCACCGGTTTCGCACCTTCCAGCGGTGGCATCTCCAGCACCAGATCGCCGGACTCCGGCATCGTCACGGCGATTGCATAGCGCGAGGCCGGCGGAATCACCAGCCTGGTTCCGTCCCCGTCCACGGGTGGCCTGACCTCGTCGAACGGGTTTCCGTCCTGCCCCACGATTGCGAACTTCGGATGGGTGCCGGTTGCGGTTTCCGTCAACGTAACCGGCATGTAGGCAAAGTCGCTGATGTTGGCAAGCACCCAGATCTCGGTCTGCCCCGGCTTCAGTTTCAGCGACGGCTGGAACTGACCGTTCACGGTGTACTGCACATCGCGTTGGTTGTCCGGCAGTGAGGGATCGGCCGGAACACTCGTCGATTCACCCACGAAGCTCTGCAGATTGCCTGGAACGAATTGATTCTGTCCACGATGATTGGCCGGGGACAACGGTCCCGCGTACCAGTTGGTGAAATACTGCGCGCCCTCGGTGGTGTCCGAGAAATTCACCGGAGCAAGGCTCGGACGGTACGTCCCGTCGGCTAATTCGGTACCGGCGGGTGGCGTCAACGTACTGACGAATTGGGGCCAGTTCGCGTCGTTGAGCTGCCGGCCCTTTCCTTTGCGGTCGAATACGAAGTTGTACTGCAGTGCCATATCGCGAATCGGAACGTCGTTTGCCGTCACGACAGGCAAATTCCCGTCCGGCCGGCCGATTTCCAGTAGCCCGGCCAAGCCCATGTACGTCTGCTGGGCGGTGAGGGTGTGCCGGTGACTGTGGTACCAGTAGAGACCGTTCGGCATCGTCCCCGGAATCGCGTAGTCGTACACGTTTCCCTGGCCGGCGGGAATGTTGAGCAACACGTTGTCCGCATTGCCGTCCGGACTCACGTGCACTCCGTGCGTGTGCAGATTCAGCGGAGCCGACGTCAGCGTCGGCGGATAGATCGGCACGTCCCCGCCCGCCGGTGTGAATGCCGGATCGTAGAAGTCCTCGATCGTGAGATCCTGCAAATCGTTGTCGTAATGAATGATCAATCGCTCTCCGGGATTGACGCGGAGAGTCGGCGCCGGATAGACGTCACTCGCCGAGGTCGATCCGTCCGACGCCGTACCGCGGATGACCTCGTACCCGAAGAGCAGAAAATTCGACACGGGCGCCGAAGCGGTATCGAGCGGAATCACTCCCTGATGAGCGGACAAGCGCACCTCGAGAACACCATCTCGGCTACTCAGTTTCACCGGCTCCCGGTAGTCGACGGCGGTTCCGTCCGAGCCGTAGTTGGCGCCCACCTCGGGCGCCGATTCAGCGGACGTACACGCGGCCAACGCCATCGTCATGGACACCACTACTGCTGCGGCTAACGACCTTCCTCGCAGTGCGATCACTGGTTTCCCCGTTCCATGGTGGCGTGAGATACGTCCGATCAGCGCTCATCAGCCTATCGAGAAAACATCGGCTGAACAGTACATTCACGACAAATTGCCCACCTAGTGCCCGCTCGAGCGCTGCACCTTGCAAGCAGTCTCAGCAAACCGATCAGAAATCGAGAAGCACAGCCAAGGGGCCCGCAATTACGTTGAAACACATGAACACACCACAGAAGTCCACTTCCGACCACACGTCGTCAATCCACACATCAGCAGGGAGCGCCCGGATGACCACCGCGCAATCCGTGATCCTCGACGTACCCGACCTCGTCGCAGCCGAAGCCTTCTACAACGCTCTCGGCGTCGGAGATCGAATCCAGCTACGCGAATCGAACGAACCGACAACCGGGTTTCGTGGGTACACCCTTTCGCTCGTCGTCTCCCAACCGAACATCGTCGACGCCTTCGTCGGCGCCGCACTCGCAGCCGGTGCCGCCGTCTTGAAGCCGGTGAAGAAATCCCTCTGGGGATACGGCGGAGTCCTTCAGGCTCCGGACGGTTCGATCTGGAAGATCGCCACGTCGTCGAAGAAGAACAATGAACCCGCCACCCGCACAATCGACAGCCTCGTGCTGCTGCTCGGCGCCGAAGACGTCAAGGCCAGCAAGCAGTTCTACCTCGCCCACGGCCTCGAGGTGTCGAAGAGCTTCGGCCGCAAGTACGTCGAATTCACCAGCGCAGCAAACAATGTCACGCTGGCACTGTACGGCCGAGGCGCCCTGGCAAAGGACGCCGGGCTCGCTCCCGAGGGCACCGGATCGCACCGAATCACCATCACCGGTGCGTCCGAACCCTTCGCGGATCCTGACGGTTTCGCCTGGGAAAGCACCCATTCCTGACGCAGGCGGTGTCTCGAGAACACGCCCGCCCGACTCAGGACATCCGACGAATCCTCTCCAAGTTGTGCGACATCAACGGACCAACGGTCTCGAGAGCGGCGGGCGAGGTGATGTCCCAGTGAGTGCACTCGACGGGGTGATTCACGATATCCCCGCTGACATACGCACGCCATGAATCGACTCCACGGTTCAGCCATGGATCATCCAGCGCTGCAGTGAAGTACAGCACGTCGCCATCGAAGATCCCCGGCTGGTGAGCCTGCATCAACGTGTCGTTGTGCCGGGCCGCGAAGACAAGCCTGCCGACATCTTCCGAAGTCAACTCGCCCATGGCGTGCGCGAACTCGAGTCCCATGTCCGCGTCGTCGTCAGCGTCCGAACCTTCACCGTCTTCAGCGGCATGGGCGAAGCTGTCCAGCATCACCAACGAATCGACCGACTCGCCCGCTGCCTGCAATAGCACCGCCATCGAGTGTGCGATCACGCCACCGAGCGACCAACCGGCAAAGTGATACGGACCTTCAGGCTGGATTTTTCGAACTTCCTCGAGGTACCTGGCGGCGGTGAACTCGATGGACTCCGGCAGCGGATCCGCGGACGAGACTGCTGGAGTTTGGATCCCGTACATCGGAGTCGCCGAATCGATGTACGGCGCCAAGCCGGCATAGCTCCAGGCCAGGCCGACGATCGGATGGACGAAGAACACAGGCGGCCGATCACCGGTCGTCCGAATCGGGAACACGACGTCCAGCGCGCCGGAAGATTCTTGTCCGGAGTCGACACGAATCGCAATCGACGCCGGAGTCGGCTCGGTCATCAACCACTGCAATGGGATCTCGCGAGCAAGCGACATCCGCAGTTTGGTCACTACTCGCATCGCCGACAGTGAGTTCCCACCGAGTTCGAAGAAGTTGTCGTCGGCGCCGACGTCAGCGATCTCGAGGACCTCCGAGAAGGCAGTGGCCACAGCGATTTCCGTAGGCGTGCTCGGCTCCCGATACACGATCTTCGACGCAAAATCAGGGGTCGGCAATGCCTTCTCGTCGACCTTTCCTGTCGGTGTCGTCGGCACCTTGTCGATGAAGACGACAGCGCTAGGGATCATGTGACGTGGCAAGAACTCGGAGACAAAGGCGACGACCTGATTCACCTCCGGCGCAGTCCCCGGCGTCGGCACGACGTACGCGACCAACGCGGTGTCCCCGGACGGTGTCCTCTTGCCGCGGGTCATGGCCACATCCACGTCCGGGTGTGCGTGCAGGGCCGAGTCGATCTCCCCGAGTTCGATGCGATGACCACGAATTTTGACCTGAGTGTCGGTCCTGCCCCGGTACTCGATGGTGAGTTCGGGTGTCCAGGCGGCAATGTCGCCCGTGCGATACAGACGATCACCCGGCCGGCCGTGCGGGTTGGCAACAAATCGGGTTGCCGTGAGCACAGACTGGTCATGGTATCCCCGGGCGAGAGCCGGCCCCGACACGTACAGCTCACCCGGTGTCCCGATCGGCACCGGGCGCAATCGCGCGTCGAGGATCACCGTGCCGAAACCGCGTACCGGCGATCCGATCGTGACCGGCTTCCCCGCGACAAGATCACCGACGGTGGAGATGTCGGTGGCCTCGGTTGGTCCGTACCCGTTGAGCATGGTTCGACCAGGCTGCCAACGATTGACCAGTTCGGCGGAAACCGCTTCACCGCCGACACCGAGAACTCGAAGCTCCTCGAGCCCCTCCGGTTCCATCGACGTCAACATCGCCGGAGTGATCAGTGCGTGGGTGACCTCGCGGTCGATCATGAACCGCGACAACTCGTCGCCGCCGAGAATGGAGGGTGGTGTGACGACCAGAGTCGCCGCCGCGGAGAGCGCCGACATCATCTCTCCGACCGACATGTCGAAGCTCGGTGAGGTGTTGTGCAGGAATCGTGAGTGCGAGTCGACGCGATAGTGCTCACGACGTTCGGCTACAAGATTCGCGAGACCACCATGCGTGACCACGACGCCCTTCGGTTTGCCCGTGGATCCGGACGTGTAGATCATGTAGGCCGGATTGTCGATGCGAGCCGCTCCCGCGATACTCGACTCGGGTAGCTCTTGGATCGCGGTTTCGAGTGCGTCCAGATCGAGCCAGCGCACCGAATCGGGAAGTTGATTCCCACCTCGGCTGATGCCGATGACAGCACCGGAGTCTGTGATCATGTGTTCGATCCGCTCAACCGGATAGTCAGGATCGACGGGCAAGTAGGCGGCGCCGGTCTTCGTCACTGCCCACACCGACATCACGGACGCTGCCGATCGCCGGAGTGCCACGGCTACAAAGGTTTCCGGACCGACTCCGTGATCGAGCAGGATGGAAGCAAGGCGGTTCGACCAGGCGTCCGCTTCACGGTATGTCCACGCACGCCCGTCGGCCCAGATCGCGATTCCGTCGGGGTTCTGTGTGACGGCGGAAGCGATGAGATCAGCCAGGGTTGCGCTGGGCGCAGCCGGCAGGCCCGATACCGGGACAAGCAGGCGACGCTCGTCGGGCCCCAGAACATCCAGGATTCCGGCAGCGGTGTCCGGCAACTCCACGAATGCACGCAGGATCCGAAGCATCCTCTCGCGCAGAACCTCGATCGTCGGCGCATCGAAGACATCCTGCTGATACTTGAGCGTGAATGAAATGCCGTCATCAGCGACAACGGTAAGTGTCAACGGATAGTGGGTCGCATCGTCACCGGTGATCGCAGTAACCGTCATGCCGTCGATCGAGCTCGTTGCAGCGATACCTTCCGTATCGACGGGGTACGACTCGAAGACGGTCAACGTGTCGAAGTCAGCGGCATTTCCGACGCTCTTGACGATCTCCGTCAGTCCGAGTTGGTGGTGCTCGAGAAGCGCCGCCTGTTCTGCCTGCAGCCGTGAGAGCAAGGAACGCAAAGACTCCGCGGGGTCGATCGTGACCCGGACGGGCAGCGTGTTGATGAACAGGCCGACCATCGACTCGACATGATCGAGCTCGGGAGGACGACCCGACACGGTTGCACCGAACACGACATCCGTTCGACCCAGCTGGCGCGCCAGCAGAATTCCCCAACCGGCCTGCATCATGGTGTTCAATGTGACGCCGTTGTCGGCGCTGAAGGCACCGAGCTGCTCGGCGAGTTCGGGCTCCACCTGAGTCACAACCGACTCGACGGTGCCGGCACTCGAACCAGCAGACCCTTCCCCGGCGAGCAGGGTCGGCTGCTCGAGCCCGGACAGCGCCTCGGCCCACGCCAACTCGGATTCCGCAGCTTCCCGAAAATTCAACCAGGACAGGTAATTACGATAGGACGCTGCGCGGGGAAGCACCGACTCGTCGCCGTGCGTTGCGTACAGAACCATCAGGTCCTTCATCAGAAGCGGCATCGACCACCCGTCGAGAAGAATGTGGTGCAGTGTCACTGCAAGCGCGTGTCGACTGGGATCTCGTGTGATGAGCGTGAACCGAAGCAATGGCGGTGTTGCCAAATCGAAACGCTCGGATCGATCGCGCGCGAGGGTTCGCTCGTAGACAGCTTCGCGCTCACTCGCAGGCTCGGCACCGAGGTCGACCACACGCCACGGGACATCGACCTCACCGAGAACGATTTGCGCGAGTTCGCCGGACAGATCGGCGACAAAGGCGGTCCGTAGGTTGTCGTGACGGTTCAGCAGAGCAGTCACGGCCCGGTTCATTCGTATCGGATCGACAGTTCCTGTCAGCTCCAGAACCATCTGGGTCTGATAAACGTCGGCACTGTTGACGGCGAGCAACGAGTGGAAGGCAAGTCCGTGCTGCAACGGCGACAGTGGCCAAATGTCACTGACCAGCGGATACCGGTCTTCCCAGACATCGATGTCCTCTTGAGAGACCGTCACCAACGGAACGTCGGAAGGCGTCAGGCCTCCCCCAGCACCTCTGCCGACGTGGGAGACCAGGCTCCGCAGCGCGCTCGCCCAGTACTCCGCCAAGCCTCGGACGTCCGCTTCGGTCAGGAGGCGTCCGGCGTAGGAGAACGTCGCGGACAACTCGGCATCACCCGAAATGTCTGTGACTATCGCGTTGATGTCGAGAACTGCGGCGGCAGGCATGTCGGGGTTTCCGGGACCTTCGATGTCACCGACATCCACGGACGGAGTCCACCCCAAATCGGCGAACTCCTCCGGGACGCTGCCGGCAGACACGCGACCGAGGTAGTTGAAACTGATTTGCGGCATGCCGTCCGGCAGTGGTGTACCCGGGTCGCTGCCGGTCATGTCACTGCCGGACATGTCACTGCCGGTCAGATATCGGAGGACCCCGTAGCCGATGCCACGACCGGGCACGGCGAGCAGTTGTTCCTTGACCGACTTCACGGCCCGACCCGCCGCGACGCCGCCGCGCATGGCGTCGTCGATGTCGAGCGCACCGAGTTCGAGGCGCACGGGATAGACGCTGGTGAACCAACCGACGGTACGCGAGAGGTCAGCACCGGGTGCAGTCTGCTCTTCTCGCCCGTGACCTTCCATCTGGATGAGCGTCGATGTGGTGTGCACGCCTCGTTCGCGACGCCACCGAGTGACTGCAAGCGCCAGAGCTGTCAGCAAACCGTCGTTGACGCCGCCACGGAATGCGGCCGGAAGCTCGGTCAGCAGTGCCTGAGTCGTCGACGCGTCGACGCGCACCTCGATGTCGCGGACAGTGGCGACCAGATCGAGCGAGGGGTCGAAGCGCGCCGATCCCAGATCCGGGTCCTCGCCGTCGACGATTGCCCGCCACGTCGGCAGGTCTGCCGTCGCCCCAACTGCACTGTCCTGCAGCGCATGTGCCCAGCGACGCATCGACGTGCCGACAGGTGCCAGCTGCGCCGGCGCACCATTGGAGATCTGTGCCCACGCGGTCATGAAGTCCGGCACCAGGATTCGCCACGACACTCCGTCGACGACCAGATGGTGCATCACGACGAGCAGTCGCCCGGTCGCCTTTTCCGCGTCACCCACCGGCGCGAGCCAGACGCACGCGAACATCACACCGCCGCGCGGATCAAGTTCTCGTCGAGCCAGTTCCACTTGGGATCGTGCCAATTCGGTCAAGCTTTCCGCGCTGTCGACGGCAGCGGGATCGAAGTCGACCTTCCGCACACGTGCGGCCACGTCCACGCTTCCGGGCTCGGCCACGTGCAAAGCTTTGCTGTGCAAGGTCGACCGAAGCATGTCGTGGTGATCGACGACGGCGGCCACCGTGGCGACGATCCCCGCCTGATCGACGCCGACTGGCAGATCCAGTGCGATCGACTGTGAGTAGCGATCGAAGTGATCGGTGATGCCGAGCACCATGCGCATCACCGGCGTCAGCGGCAACTCTCCGACACCGTTGCCCGGCAGTTCGGCAAGTACCATCTGCGCCGGCGCGTCAGATCGCAAAACGACCTGTGCCAGCGCGGCAACGGTCTTCTGTTCGAAGACGTCTCGTGGGGTCATCACGAGACCACGAGCCTTCGCTCGGGAGACCAGTTGGATGGATGCGATGCTGTCGCCGCCGAGCCCGAAGAACGAATCGTCGACGCTCACCGCCTCGACACCGAGCAGGTCTGCGAACAGCGAAGCGAGGATCTCTTCCGTCTCGGACGCGGGTGCTCGATAGCGCACCTTCGACGCGGAGAACGTCGGAGCGGGAAGAGCCTTGCGGTCGAGCTTTCCGTTCACGGTCACCGGTAGAGCGTCCAGCACGACATACGCGTCGGGCACCATCGGTCGTGGCAGCGCGGACTCCAGATAACGCCTTACGGACTCGGTATCGATCACGCGCCCAGCTTGCGGCACCAGGTATGCCGCCAGCCGCTTGCCCAGTGCAGTCTCGACGACAAGCACCACGGATTGCGCGATCTCGTCGCATTGTGTTGCTACCGTCTCGATTTCACCGAGCTCGATGCGTTGACCTCGGATCTTGACCTGACTGTCGATCCGTCCGCGGTACTCGATGGTGAGATCGGCCGTCCAGGCAGCGATGTCGCCGGTCCGGTACATGCGCTGTCCTGGATCACCGTGGGGATCGGCGATGAATCGTGTTGCGGTGAGAATGTGTTGGTTGTGGTAACCGCGAGCCAAAGCGGGCCCCGCCACGTACAGTTCACCAGGCGTACCGATCGGCACCGGTCGCAGTCGAGTGTCCAGGATCAGGGTCCGGAATCCGCGCACAGGTTTACCGACCGTGACAGGTTGTCCCGCTTCGAGGTCTGCAACTGTGGAGATGTCGGTCGCCTCGGTCGGTCCGTAGCCGTTGAGCATCGTTCGCCCTGGCTGCCAACGATCGACCAGTTCAGCGGATACCGCTTCACCGCCCACACCGAGAACGCGAAGATGTTCGTGGTCGTGGGGGGCGATCGTGCTCAGAACGGCCGGGGTGATCAGAGCGTGGGTGACTCGTTGCGAGTCCAACAACTCGGCCAAGTCGTCACCACCGATCGTGGTCACCGGAACGATCACCAATGTTGCTGCAGCAGAGAGCGCGGAGATCATTTCGCCGACAGCCATGTCGAAGCTGGGTGACGCGGTGTGCAGGAACCGGGCGTCGGACGTGATCTGGTAGTGCTCACGCCGTTCGGCCGCCAAGTTGGCGAGACCGGAATGAGTGACAACCACGCCCTTGGGCTTGCCCGTCGAACCCGACGTGTAGATCATGTACGCCGGATTGTCGATCCGCACCGGCGGCCAGCTCGCGCTCGCCGGGGCTGCCGCCAGTTCTTCGGCGATGTCCTCGAGGACCAACCATTCGACGTCGTCGGGTAGGAACTGACGCTGCTCGGCGATCGTCACACCCAACCGCGCTCGAGAATCTTCGAGAATGTGGTCGATGCGATCGGCCGGATAACTCGGGTCGACCGGCAGATATGCGGCACCCGTCTTGGCAACCGCCCAGACTGCGAGGACGGATTCGAGCGATCGCGGAAGAGCCAGCGCCACAAATGTTTCCGGTGTGATGTCGCGTCGCAGCAGGACGTGAGCGAGGCGGGTCGAGAGTTCGTCGGCCTCGGTATAGGTGACGGCGCGGCCATTCCACAGGAAGGCGATCCCCGTTGGATTCGACGAGACCGCAGCAAAAATCAGCTCGGACAGAGTCGCGGGATGCGCCGCCGTAAGTCCTCGCACCGGCACCAGTAGGTTCTGCTCGTCCCGATTCAGAACGTCGATATCCCCGATTACTCTCGCGGGATCCCGCGTCAGCTGCTCGAGCATCATGACGAATCGGTCGGCGAACGACGCAGCCGTGGAACGGTCGAACAAATCCGTCGCGTAGGTCAGCGAGCCACTCACCGCTACCGACTCGGTGTCTGCGCCGCTGGTTGATTCCGTGGTCTCGAACAACGTCAAGGCAAGATCGAATTGAGCTGGAGTGACGTCGAATTCGACGGCGGACACCCGCAGATCAGGAAGCTCGAACGTGGCGTCTTCGATATACTCGTAGGCAAACGTGACTTGGAACAGCGGTGTGTGAGCCTGTGAGCGAACAGGTTGCAGAGCGTCCACCAGTCTCTCGAAAGGCACATCGACGTTGCCGAACGCACTCAGATCTCGGTCACGCACCTGGTCGACCAACTGCGCGAACGTCAGTGCGGGGTCGGCATCCGTTCGCAGGACGACCGTCCCGACGAACATTCCGATGAGATCCTCGAGAGCCGCTTCGCCTCGTCCGGACACAGGCGTGCCGACGACGATGTCGGTGCTCGCCGACACTCTCGCCAACAGTGCCGCATACGCAGCGTGAATCACCATGAACACACTTGCGTTGTGGTGATCGGCGATCTCACGAACGCGATCCATGATCTCGGACGCGATGTCGAATCGAACCATCGCACCGTTCTGGGTGGCCACAGCCGGTCGCGGTCGATCGGCCGGAAGCTCCAGTAGTTCCGGAATACCGTCCAATGTTGATTTCCAGTAATCGATCTGAGTCGATGCGATGCTCTTCGAGTCCGCCTCGTCACCGAGGAGCGCCCGCTGCCACAGCGCAAAGTCGGCATACTGGATCTCCAGCGGCGCCCAGAAGGGGGCCTGGCCGGTCAACCGTGCCGAGTAGGCGATCATGACGTCGCGAGCCAACGGCGTCATGGACACGCCGTCCGCACTGATGTGATGCACCGACATCACCAGTACATGCTCGAATTCCTCGACGCGGTACAACTTCACGCGAATCGGCACGGAAGCCGTGACGTCGAAACCTTCGGACATGACCTCGAGTATGCGAGTGTCGAGGTCGCCACGGTCGACGTCGATCGGGCTCAGATCGAACTCGACGTCCTCGGGTGTCAGGATCACCTGGACGGGGCCGTCGCCGTTGTCGGGGAACACTGTTCGCAGCGACTCATGGCGCGTCAGAACATCACCGAAGGCGCGGCGAAGCGCCGGAACGTCAACGGTGCCGGCGAGTCGGATGGCCAACGGGATGTTGTATGCCGCAGATTCGACATCGTACTGATTGAGGAACCACATCCGATTCTGTGCAAGTGAAAGCGGGATCCGCTCCGGGCGTGTCTGGATCTCGAGGGCAGGCCTGTCGGCACGCTCTGCATTGTCCAGTGCTATAGCAAGTTCCGCCACAGAAGGGTGATCGAACAACGTGCGAAGCGGCAACGCGGTACCGGCGTGTTGGTTGATGCGGCTGACAAGTCTGGTCGCATTGAGCGAATTACCACCCAACTCGAAGAAATCATCATCGACACCAACCCGCGACTCACACCCCAAAACCACCGCAAAAGCAGCAGCCACCACCAACTCCGAAGCAGAACCAGGCGC
>NZ_JAWLSE010000020.1:0-29273 GCF_033142365.1 Rhodococcus sp. IEGM 1241 | reverse complement strand
GACAGCCGTAGTTCCGGGCTGCGCCCGGAACCGGAAGGGCGCGGGCGGCAAGCCGCCCTGATGACGAAAGTCCTACGCGCTGCGCGCCGGACTCGTGGCTGCTTTTCGTTGTGGCAAAAAAGATTCCAAGAAAACGTGCGCACAAAAAACGTGCGCACGTTTTTGGTTGCGTCACAATCGAAAGTGGTGGTGCCATCCTTAACCGATCGGAACGGCACCACCAAATCGTTATCTTCCGGTTCGAGTGCTCGCTGTTACCGCAGCCGTGCGCAGTTGATCCCAGAGCGCCGGATTCATTCCGAAGTCGAGTGCGCGCTCGAACAACTGCCCGAAGGAATGAGCCGGATCGAGAGTGCGCCCCACGATGAGGGCCTCGCGAGAAAGCGCCGCATGACGCGCCACCCAATGAAATATCGCGCCAATGATGATCACCGGACCGGCAAGGTCGGCGGGCAGTAGTGCCCCTACTTGCCGCAACATCTCAGCGGCGGCATCGGCGTTCTTGTCCGTCACATGTACAAACAACAGATCACGGACAGTCACATCGTGCATCGCGGCCGCGATAAGCGCTGCATGCTCGTCCGTGACGACGATTCCCCCGTCATTCTTCGCAGGACCGATATACGGCGCTAATCTACTGGTGAACGCGAGTTCGGCTGCCCCGTGTGGATCCATGGCCGCCAATTTCACTCGCTCCTGATCGAAACCCTGCGCGACCGTTGCGGCGCGCTCTGCGCCGAACTGAGCCGGTTCGAAAGCTGCGCGCATCTGCGCACGAGTCTGCAGCGTGGCCACGCCGAGTGACTGCGCCTCCAACACAATCGGATGCAACCGCAAATCCATCTGGTCACCCGCCTGCAACGCGAGCGATCCGACGCCGTGCCACCGGCGAACGACCCCCTCGGTGAAGACGTACACCGGTGTAACCGCATCCGGTCGGAACTGCTCGAACACCTCACCCACAGCATCGCCACGCTCCACCGGCCCGAACACCACTACCAGCATTTCTCGGCACTGGGCGAACGGAGTGGCGCCCTCCAGACTCGCCAGAACTCGCCCCGACTCGACATCAGTCAGCTTGATCATCGCAACCGGCATCGGGTCAAGATCGAGAGCGATCACAACCACCTCATCGACAGGAATATGACCGCCGAGCGCAACAGCACCGGCAACGCAATCGGACGGCGAAGACAAACGAAAAGTACTCACAGGTAACCCCTTTGGGTCGTGGGGGTGCGCTGGTGAGGCGCACCGGACTAGGACAACACCGATGACACTGCCACATGCCACCGACAAAAAGAGCCATGAACGGCGGTGAAATGCCGCCTGCCCTCGCCGTGCCGGGGGCACAGCGAGACGTGAAGAAAGGGCCTGGTCGCGCTTGCGTAACCAGGCCCTTTCTTCACGGTCGTGGTGGCCGGCGACCCTCGGGTGCGGCGCCGGCTTCGCTATATCGCAGTGACGGTCTCTGCTGTCATGTGATGCAATCCGCCGTGATTTCGATCGAGCGAACCCGGGGAGCGCGATTGCGACTTTCCCCGCATTCCCCACCTCGCAAGGCTGCGAAACCGCCGCCCACCGTGCGCCCGCGGTACCTTGTCGGAACCGTCACAGGCGGCAGGTCCGGGGTCCATCGATCAACGTGCCTTGACATCCTCCTCGCCCTCGCGGGCGGAGATTCCCGGGTAGCTCAGGGTACCGAGGTGGTTGGTGCGGCACGCAGGCGTGACTGATGCACCCTATCCCCCGACATGCCCTCGGGTTGGTGATCGATGATGAAGGCGCGATCACGGATGTTGATCGCGGCATTGGTGTCCGCATGATGTTCGAAACCGCAACCCTGGCACCGGAAAACCGCTTGGCTGTCGCGATTGTCCGGGCAGGTGTGTCCGCAGTTCGAGCACTGCTGGGAGGTGTACGCGGCCGAGACCACGATGACAGACATCTTGTGGTCGAGACGTTGCGCGAACTTCCCCCAGCACGAGGAGAGGATCGCGTGGTTCAGACCGGACTTCGCACGCCCACCGTTCGGCAAGAAAGCTCCTGGTCGGTCGGGGTCGGGTTTCGGCTTCGCTCGGCGGGTCATGTTTGCGATCGCCAACTTCTCCACCGCCGCCGCGCAATACGCGGATGCAAGTGCGGTGGTCGTTTGTTCGATCCAGTCACCGCGCCGATCGGCCAACCGCAACCGCAACCTGCCCAACTTCGCTTTCGTCCGTTCTCGGTTCGCGGAACCCTTCTGCTGGCGGGCCAGGCGCTGCTGCAACGCAAGGAACCGGGTCTGCTCCCCGGCAGTGAGACCCGGAGCATGGAACATACGGCCATCGCTGGTGGCGACAGAGTTCGCGACACCACGATCGATCCCAACCACTGCTGTTGTGTCCGGTATCTTGCGGACTGCTGGCGGGGTCGTCAGGCTCACCGTCCATCGCCCATTCGTCACGGCGACCCGCGCCGACGTGGCCGCGCAGATGTCTGTCCAGGCCCGGGAGATGCGGAATCGCACCCACCCGGCCTTCGGCACCAGGATCTCGCCCCACTTCCGGTTGACTCGTCGCGCCGCCAGATCACGAACTACGAACCCTTGCCTGGTATTCGAGCGTTTCTTGAACGTCGGATACCAGGCGCGCCGGGCGAAGAAGTTGGTGAATGCTCGATCGAGATCGCGTAACGCGCCCTGCTGCACCACTGTGGAACCCGCTCGCAACCAGTCGAATTCACGTCGAGCTTCGGTCAGGTCAGCGGCCTGCGACACGTAGTTGATCTTCTGCCGGAAATGCCGCCGGGACTGCGTCCACCACGAACGCTGCTCCAACCCGAGGTTGTAGACGAGGCGAGCGTGATCGCAATGCATCACCAACGCGTCGAGCTGCGCACCCTCAACCGGGTACACGCGCTGAACGATGCTCATAACCGAGATACTGGCACGCATCACCGACAACAAGCCCGACATGCACTCGCTGAGCTCACCCTCACTGGCGACGTCTTCGCTCGCAACCTGATCAACCGAGCTGTGTGAAATCGTCAACCCGCCAACTCAAAAATTTTCGGTAGAGGGTGGATGGTCGGTCCGCCCACACTTCACTAGGACACCGATCATTCTACTGCCTGACCTGCCGATATAGGGAAAACTGTCGATGAAAGTGCCCCTGACCCTCACGGTGCCGGGGGCAGCGGGAGGGTCAGGGGCACTTGGCGGTAGGTTGTGTTCCGAACCCGCACTTTCGGCCCTCGGCCGGCATGTGTGTGTTGAAGTGGATGAGCGTATTGAAACGGCAGTAGTACAGAGGATGAGGGTCCCCACCGATGACGCAGCAAGAGCCGTGGCGCAGGATCTCCGACCCTGTTGAGTTGCCGGCCTTTGGCGGTGCCGCCGACCTGCGAGTGCTTGATGCAGAGATCTTCGAATGCGTCCTTCGTGACCACCTGATTCCTCGATCCTCGGAGCGAAAGTACAACGCGCACTGGCGGAACTTCTGGAATGTGCTGGCTTTCGATGATGAGTTGGCGGATCGGGCGACGGCCATCCTCGAAGACTTCGTGGATCAAGCCAAAGCAGCTGTCGATGCAGGAGAGTTGGATGACAAACAGCAAGGCCGCGCCAGGAAATTCATCGACAAATCAGTCATGGCGCTGGACCGAATCGACAAGGCAGAGGATGCGCCTCTGGCCTGGATAGGTGGGCGGGCCGCGCAGTTCAACCCGCGATCACGCGAGGTCATAGAAGAGCTCGTTCAAGCCATCGCGGAACACCGCAAGACGTTGGACAACGAAAAACTCTGGCGAGTACTCAGGCGCGTGGGTCTGGACCCAGACGCACGCTGATCTCTCAGTGGTTGCGGCTTTCACCACGGTGGTGGCTTTTCCAATACGTCGGTATCGCGACGGTGGGTCGTGTCAGCGCAAATCCGCGGTGACAGCGAGCTGCGAAAGATCCACTACTGGACCGTCTTCAGCCCAGACCTGAGTCCTACCGACTGGCAGGATCTCGCGAGAAGGCAAGACACACCACGGTTCGACACGTGAGAGCACCTCATGAACGAGAACAGTGGCGTGGAACCGTGTCGGCACGGTAGTGACGTCGAGCAACTCACCTCGCCGCCGCAGATCGGCCGTGGATCGAGCAGTGCCGTTACTGATCACCACTTGCCGAAGCGGAAGACCGTGTAATGCGAGTACTCCAACGACGTGCGGTTCGAGCCAACCTTGTTCGCGCCATGCGGGAAGGATCTCTCGCCCCTTGGGCAGAGAGATTTTGACGATCGCTTCACTCGCATAATCAGCAGCCTGTTGTGATCGTTCCTGCGTATCGGCAGGAGGGCGGCACAACTGCAGAAGTCGGGTGTGCGGAATCGCCGCATTCTGGCGATTACTGCCCGCTATCCATCGCTGGACGGTGCGAACACTGACGCCGACGGCATGTGCGACGGCAGCCGTATCGATGTGGCCGGTGGGTGTACGCCCGTAGCAGGTCCCCAACATTGCTTCGAGGCGCTTGCGCGTCCACCGAGGTGCCGCAGGTGCCATCACGGGCGATCGATTGCCATCTCGTCGATGCGTTCGAATTCCCAGCCGGCGACATACTGCTCGTCGGCATGGTTCGTCATCCACTTGGACACGCCTTCATCGCCGTTCTGCTCGAACGCAGACCACATTGCTTCGACATCGGCAGGGGTGAGTTCGAGTTGGATCTGGCGGTCCCGCTTGTAGGTCTTGCCGGCGGCGCTCGGACCTTGATGACCACGTATGCGAAGGTGACCACCCCGATTTGCGAGTGCCTTGCCCTTCGACGTCGCTCGAAAAGATGCCAGCGCAGCTTTGCGTCCGCGCTGTGTCGTGGCCGCTTGCCGTGACTTCTTTGCGAGTTTCTGCAACGTGTCTGCTTTGGGCTTGCCGATCCGTTGATGTCCTTCTGTTGCTACCCACCGCTGAACCGTACGTTGTGTTACCCCAAGATCTTTGGCGGCATCTGCAGTGTTGAGGCCGCCTCTCTTGTTGAGTCCGTACGCAGCGAGCAATAGTCCTCGAACGTCCGGAGCTGCGCGCCCTAGTGACACCGAGGCGCCGCTTCGTCCAGTGAGGGCACCGAAGATTTTCGACCGGCGGCCAGGATCTTTGTTCGTGTTTTTACGTGCCATCACTGATCACCGCCAACGGTGTAGTCCGCGGAGTTCCAGTCCAAATGGAGTTGGTCTTTTCCTCGGTAACCCTTACCTGTCAAGAACTCGACCTGGTCGGCGAGCAAGGCCGAGCCTTCCCATTTGTACTGTCCGAACCCGCGACCTAACGTCTCTTGCTCTCCCGGCCAGGATGCAATCGGGTCAGGATTGTCGGAGACGTACAGAACGGTGTCGTTCGAGATGGCAACTGGCCACCGGTCACTGGCCCTGCCGATCTTCACCACTCGGCGGAGGATGTTCGCCCGGGCCTTTGCGATGATGTGATGGCGCCGTTCCGGAGCATAGCCAGCCCGACCCTTCATGAAATCGCTACTGCCAAGCATGCCCAGAGTGCGCGTGTACACAACCTTGAGTTGATCGCGGGCGAGCTGAGCATCAGGATCATCGAGGTCCAACGCCGTGCGCGCATCGCGGATCCGCTTGTACCAAGGATCGAGAACTCTCCCGTGTTCGTTCCACACATACGCCTCGAAAACTTCCGGCTCATATCCGAGTTCGAGCGCGTACTGCATGGTCGGCGTTGTCACCCATTTGGGCTCATTGATCGAAAGCCCCCTCGGATTCAAAGGATTCGGGTACCGCCAGTCCGAGGATTCCGGAATCTCGATCTTCCAGTACCCAGGCAGAGACTTGTCGAATATGGCCCCGCTCTCGTGATGTTGCGGATCTCCAATGCCGAGTTCGAGACTGGCGATGCCCGCGGCGTGGGATCCGCCTCGATCGTATGCATGGATGAAGAGGTTTCGGCTCTCATCCGCCGTCAGCGGCCGTGACCAGTCGATATCAGTTTCGGTGTTACTCATCTGAGACGGCGGAACCGGTTGTGAGGGAGCGAAAACGGTGTCTCGTTCTCGTGAACGAGTGCTGATCATGAGATCGAATCCGGTGGTGGACGCAGACATTGCCCACGGAAACTTCAATGCATCTGCGAATGTCGCCAACCGTGACGCCAGGACTACGGGTGGCGGGTCATCAGCGAGGATCGGCATGTCCAATTCGTCCTGGCCCATGGCGGAGATGAACGCTACCCAGACACCTCGTTCGTCGCCATGCCATACCCGCGTCCACGTACCCAGACGATCACCGAACTTTCCACCCAGCGACCAGCCTTCCTCCAAAGCCTCAGTGACGAAAGGGAGTCCTGCAGTCAGCGCACGCATTTCTTCAGCGCGCTTGCGTGGATCGTCCCCGAGGGCGCCCGTCTCGATCCCGAACTGACGTGCCATGGCATCGGTGACCCAGATCTGTCCTGGTTCGCTCCATCGCTCGTTGACTGCGGTACCAAAATTCTGTGCTCGGATGACCTCTGCGATGTGTCCGACATGGAAGATCGGCCCAGGATCGACTACCTCCCCGCTCGGTAGCCATAGTCCATCTACGTCGAGCACGCCCGCTGGCCCGGCGTAGTGCCGCCGATCTGCGGCACGATTGGTCGTCGTCCGGTGTCGTCCTACTGCGGGACTTTCGGTGACCTCCGCCGAAGCCCCTCCTCCGCTTCTGTCGGAAGGTAGGGAGTTAGCGGACAATGGCGACACGTTTTTCACCGCGTCGTCGCTATCTGGGGATGAAACACGCAACGCTGCACGAGTTTTGGACGTGCTGTCGATCCAGCACTCGATGTGCATCGGGCGCTTTTCGAATGCGAAGGGCGAGGCGAGTCCACACATTGAGCACGGTGCTGCGGGGTAGATCGGTTCAGCGACCGCTCTGTAGCCTTCCGCGTCGTCATAGCTTGTCACCGGCTCCTCCTCGGGAACAGCAGATACGCTCAAGTTTTGTGTGTGATCGAGCACGGAGGACTGTAGGTCATGGCCCCGACTGGATTTCGCTGTGGCCGAAACGTGCGAAAGACGGTGTATCTGCCAAGGGTAGGGTGTGGGACTTTCGTCTATAGGTTCGCCACCGCTGCCGGGATTGATTGTGTTATCCGACCCTGAAGGACCTGTGTCATCTGAATCTGACGGGCGTGTTCCGTGGGATTCGTCATCGCCATCGCCGAGCACCTTCCACAACCTCAACGCGGTCAATCGCTGACGTCGATCTTCACAATGGATAGTGCGCTGGACCGTGTACCGAGGCGTTTTACCCGCGCGTTCTTCGCCGATCAGAATTCCTTCGTCATACAGGGCGCGCAGCGCCGTGCCTCTGTCGATCTGCGGAGCATCCGACATCGATTGTGCTGCTGCCTTGAGAACTTGCTCGAGAGCAGTCGATTCCACGAGCAACTGGGCTTCCCCATCGCGTGGCGTCGGATCGGTGAGCACGTAACCGAGGCGGATTCCGCGCGCATCTTCGCGATATTTCTTCACGTCTTGGAATTCGCCAACGAGCGTCCGTCGCCATCCCAACCTGTTAGCGAGGGGAAACGCGGGAGCCTCGCCGGTCCGAACATCGTCGACGTACGCCAATCCGGTACGTAGGGCATGGGCAATCAGCTCGCGAACCCGGGCGCCAGTGCGAGAAGGCAAATCAGGATCAGCGGCCGCGGTGATCGCGTCGCGGAGCCCGAGATGGACCACCTCGAGGTTCTGATCTACTTCCTGTTCTGTCAACGCGCCCACGTCGAGTAGGAAACGGGTCATAGCGACCCAACCTCCCCAGATCGCGCCGACGGCTTCGGCTTGGCGCACACTCTCTCCACTCGAGCGCAGAGACTCGGCATAGTGTGCAGCGGCTTGAGATGCTAATTCGCGAATCTCTTCCAAATGACCAGCCAGATACTGTAGGAAGCTGGCCATCAGCAATGCGCGGCCATGCCGACTTTCGTCGCGGTCGAGAGCGATGAGGTGATCTAACTCGATCTCATCAGCCTGCAGCGGCACGGCAAGCATGCGCTGGGCTCCCGATCCGGGACGAGGCATCACTTCGGATGTGACGACAGCCGACGCCCGAGGAGGTGTGCCATCGAGAATGCCTAAACCATCACGAGTGGCACGCGATCGCGATTCTCCGTTATGCACCATGCGCGCGAATTCCTCAAGAGACTTCTGAGCTGCACCCCAATCCCGAGTCGGAGCCACGTCATCAGCCCAATAGAGAGCATCCTTCGCCGAATTCAGTTTGATCCGCAAGGCATTGAGTGTGTCGCCATTGCCCGACATCGACGACGCCGGACGTCGCCGATCCCACAACTCCCCCCAATGATGCATCGCGATGGACGTCAAAGACGTCTTGTACGAGCCAGGGGAACCTACGATCAACAACACCCACGGATTCGGGCCGAGAGCTGATCGGTAGACGTGCCCGAGCAACGTCGCCGACACACGCGAGGGAAACTGAGTCAACATCGATCCCGAATGGGCCAAAAACGCCTCTCGGATCCGCTCCGCATCTCGAATGGGTGCTGGCAGGTCGTAACGAGCCAAAGGCCCACTCAGCAGTACCGGAGCCACACGTGCCCCCTCCCCACTGATTGCACCCCCGGCGTGAACAAAGAACCACTCGCCTTCCGCGGTTCGTCGCCATCCCGTGGATCTGAACCGAACGGTTCGTGTGATCGTCCCACCAGCGACTTTGAGCGCATCGCGCAGCTTTGCTATTCCGGACGGACGTGAGTCGTAAGCAGGAGGACCAGGCAACGATTCGACCCAACCACAGTCGCGGTAATCGAGCGCAGCGATGCGCAGCCGCATGAACTCCCCGGTGTCGGGATGCGTGTAACCGATTATCACCGCCGAAAGCTGTTTAGGCGCAGGAGGATTCGCCTCCTTCTGGCCCACAATCCCCTCTCGCCCCATAAGCTTGGGCAAATCGATATCGAACGACTCGTCCTGAGCCTCCAGGTATTCCATTTCGACGATGCGCGCATCCAAACCCAAAACGAGTTTGGCGCTCTCTTCACCATCTTTGGTCGTCGTGATCTCCACCAACTGCATATCGACGATCCGATACGTCGGCGCCGAAATCGCCGAACCGCGCTGAACGGTGGATCCGCCAGGCGCGGCCGACACGCCGGTTTCGAGGACAAGCGCAGATCGAGATTCCGAACCAGCGGCCTCCTCTTGAGTTGCCGCTACTTCGTTGTGAAGATCCGGATCCTGCAACAACGGAGGGATCGGAATCTGAGCGATTTCATGCGCCCCACGCGCCGCATTGCGTGCCAGACGCCACGCGGCCACTGCCTCGTCAGCCGCCTGCCCTGCCCATTCACTACCTGCCGTTGCAGCTTGGAGCCGGCAACGATCAACAGCTTCACTCAATATTTCGAATCGAAGTTCCGATTCCAGGGCCCAACGCTTGGCACGCTTGAACGGCAGCTGTGAATCTCGTGCATCAGAGATCGAGGCGACGTGAGCATCAGCCTCAGCTGCGGCCTTTTCGACAAGTAGGTGCTTCCCGCGCACCGCACCCGCGTATGCGTGGGCCGCCACCTCGCCTGCAGTGACGGGGACGAATCCACCGAATTCGTCGTCGCCGCTCCACTTGCCTGCCAGTACGTGATCAGTGAAATCGCTCTTCGGCTCGAGGGTTGCCGGCAACAGCAGTTGTACATGCGCCCCCACTCCCCCGAGCATGGAAGCGAGATCGATTCCGCGGTCCCATCCCGCGTCGTCACGATCGAGCACCACCCGAACAGTGGCATTTTCGAAAACCGCAGCGCACTCCGCAGGAAAGCTACGGCCACCCTGCGCATTCGTCGTCGCGACGAGACCGATCTGCTCGGCGGTCTCGACATCTTTCTCACCTTCGACCAACCACACCGGGGTACCGGCGGAAATAGCAGCGAGGAGCTGAGGGGTCCGGTAGAGGACCGACTGAAAATCGCGGGGCTTCTGCTTGACTCGACGACCCGACGCAGAGACGAACACCTGCCGAAACTGCTTGTGCCGGCCGAGCTCGCAGTTGGTGCACTCCTCTCTGACAACCTCCTGGACGAGGGAACCCTCGGCGTCTACGTAGGGGTATGTCGCGACAGGCACCCACGCGTGCTCGATCTCAGGGCTTGCAGCTTTGGTCAGAAGCGTTTTCGGAAGCGCTCCCAGCTTGCCGCGGCGTCGGCCAGCGGTGCGCTGTTGTGTCGATCGACCAGTTAACGGGGTGGCTGAACTACGGGGAGGAAGAGGTTCGTCGAAGAGATCTCCCGTGGACATCCCCAATGCATCCGCAATGTCCTGGGCACTTGCCCCACAGCCATGGCATTTCAGAAGTACTTTTCCACCTGCGCCGTCATCGGTCCATGTCACCGAAAGCGAGGCATTCCCGTCATCGTGAACGGGGCATCGAGCTGAAAGCTGCGTGGAGCTACGCACCTTCATGCCACCCGCGGACTCGAGAAGTCCGCGAATGTTCTCCATCGACCACATATGGCCGCGGTGCGCGGGCGAGGTCATCATCGGTCACCGACGGGTGCGTATGTCATACACGACACTGCCTTCAAAGGTGGTGCCCCCCCGCTGGGGTGAGCTACCATGAAGACGCACCGCTCCTTTCCTGAATCGAGCGGATGAATAATTCGAGAAAAGCCCCCCTCCTGCCGCCAAGCACGGGGGGTTTTTCGCTGTTTAGGTCGAGGTCATGTCCCCACCATTCGCAATTGTTGGGGTCGAGATCGACGTTCGACCGCAGCGACCAATCGATCAATCTGGTCGCTGCTGGACGTGTACTGACGTGGGTCGAGGCGATGCAGCGACTCCGGGTCAAGCTGAACGATGATGTAATCGGGCACGTCGAAGCCATGAACGAGCGCAAGGACCAGTACTGCGTAGTCGCCGGACGGGAGACCGACCTCCCGAGCGCGCTGCTCGTAGACGTTGTGTTGACATTCAGGCGCCCGGGTTGCAATGAACCCGCGCGGCCCCTTGTGTGGACGTGCCATAGCGCAACCTTAGATCCAATTCGTATCTGATAGCGATTACTCGGATTCGTGGGTGTGTCGCTCGCCGGCACGGTACTCACCATGATTTCACTTCCACCTTCCCTCGATCGGAGAACTCCCCCCTCTAAAGAGAGGAGGTCCCCTTCGCCCCCTTCTGTGACAGATAGGCCGAAAAAACTTTTCGCTCAGTCTGCGCACGACACATGACATCTCTGCACGCTCGGTCTCAAAGGAAGCTCACACATAGTCGAATCCCCCCACACACTCATCTACGCGCGAACAAACACGAAAATGTGTGGGGAGCATGGGGAGCGAAGGAAAAAGCCTGTTCAGGGCCTACAAAATGCTCCCCACCAGTGTGGGGAGCATAGTGGGGAGGATAGTGGGGAGCAGAGTGAAAGACGCACCGAACTGGTTCCCCGGCGATATCGAGGAAACCTTGTGAATGGGACTAGTTCGCCCGCGTCCCGAGCTGAAGCTGCAATGCGACAGCCACCACAACACTTCGAGACGGTGCACCGAACTCCGCGACCTTCTCGTCAAGCCAGTCACGTTGAGCCTTGGTGAACCGGAGCTGAACCTGGATCCCCCCGCGAATCTGAGGGGATTTGCGGCGCTTGGGCAAGGAGCTTCCGGCAGATTTATTCGCCGCCCCTTGCTGGAGAATCTCGCCGACGTGGCCGATATGCTCGTCGAGCGCGGCCTCTGCAACGTCGGCGTAGGTTCCGCCGATCCGGCCCTTTTCAGCCTTGAGCGCAGTCAAGGTTGCACTGTCGATGTAGATCGGCATGTTCTCGACTGCATCCGCAGCATCCGCAGCATCCGCAGCATCCACTGAGCCGTCTGTCGCCGACTCCGCAGGCTTCGGCGCTGCCGCGGATGCTGCCGGGGCGCTCGGAGCCGCTACAGCTTCTCGGGGTTGCGTTGGCGCGCTCGTCGTGACCGGATCCGGCGCGTCGTTCTCTCGCTGAGCTGCAGGGCTTCGCGGCTCCGGGGTCTGCACGGCTGGGCGAACAGGTGCAGCAGCGGAGGGGCGTGGTGCACGTGAAGGCGGAAGGAAACTCGCAAGCCCCGCTCCCCTTCTGCCTGGGCCGCTGGGAGCGGAGAACGCATCTTCGAGGCTTTCGCGTGCAACCTTGCGTGAACTCATGACACTGCCTCGACTTCCTGATTGATCTCGGTCAGTTTGCCGATGATTTCCATCGTGAGCTTTTCGTAGTCCTCGGCAAGCCCAGTTGCATTGCGCGCCAGGAAATCTTCTTCAGGCTTAGTTCCCGCTCGGAGTGCCTTGAGTCGACCCTTCTGCGCGGCAGCAGCTTGAGTTTCCAGCTCGTGGGCGAGGATGCCGTGTCGGCGCAGGTCGAAGCCAGCCGTCTCGAGGTAGCGGATGTAGGTATTGAAGACGGGAGCCGATTCCCCGATGATTTCGTAGACAGAGTCCCGAACTGCGTCTTCGAGTCGCGAGGACCGGGAACCGATGCCGAATAGGACGACGCCGGCGAGACGAAGGTCAGGATTGACGCGCCGAGCTCGTTTGAAACGCTTCGCAATGCGTGTGAGGCCGTCGAGGCTGCCCTCATCTGCGCGCGTGGGAATTACCACGCCCTGGCAGCACGCAAGCACGGCGTCGAGGATCATGACGTCCCCCGGAGGGGTGTCGAACAAGATCAGATCGTAGTCAGACGCGATACCAGAAAGTGACCGAAACAGCAGGTCACCGAGGGTTTCGGGTTCCCCGTCGTCGTCGCCGTGTGACCTGTTTGCGCGTGAAAACATCAGGCCCTGGATATCGGCGAGAGTGGGCCCTCCCGGAACTACGTCGAGACCTGGTCGGACGTCTTTGAGTAGCGGCGGCTCAGTGCCGGTGATGAGGGCGTTGAGCAGGTCCTGACCGTCGGCGACGTCGTATCCGAGGTCGCGGGCGAGATTTCCCTGAGGGTCGAGGTCGAGGATGAGGACTCGCCAACCACCCGCGGCTGCCAGTCCGCCACAATTGGCGCTCAATGAGGTTTTCCCTACCCCACCTTTGCCGTTGGCGAAGGCGATGGTGTTGGGGATCTGCTTGCTGATTGCAGTTTCGGAAACGGCTGCTGCGATGTTCTGGGCCATTTGGTCACTCCGACGTTGGTGAGGTTTCGGATAAAGAATGTCTGCCGATTTTCACGCCGCACATCGCGTAGGACATCGCGTGTGATTGATGGCGGTAATTATCGTGTGTGTTCACGCTGTAGCACATACAGGAATTGCTGCAAGTACTCGCGCCGCAATACATGCGTGATTCGCTGCGTGCATACAGGTAGTGAATCACGGGGGAAAACGACTTGCAAGTCCTACGTGAAAACATGCAGGTAAACACGGTGGAAATCACGCCAGAAACCATGCGTGAATGATGGCGTGAATGTATGCGTGTGTTGCCGTAGGAACTCACGCCGGAAAAAGCGGAGGAGATAACACCACAAGGGAGGATGGAAAGCACAGGAGATATGACGCCGGAAGCTGTGACGGAAGTGTCGCCACAAGACAGGATGGAAAGTGCAGGAGAAATCTCAGCGGAACTGCCGGAGGAACGCCCACGTGAAATCACGGCGGAATGCCAGCCAGAAGCCCTGCGGGAAAATATGCCGGAAACGGCGGTAGTCGCCACGCCTCAAAGGACAGTGGAAGCCGCAGGGGAACGCAAGCCATATCCGATGGTGGAGAAGGCAGGAGCGCCAACAGTGGAACCCGAAGTAGAAGGCACAACAGTACGCATGACGGAACCTGTACCGGAAGTGACGGCGGATGAAGGGGGAGAAAACCGGAGGACTCGCTGTCGCCGACTCGACGCAATTCGGGCCAAATCACCCCAGACATGGTCGCGCGGGGCAAAAACTCCGTCCACATCGAGACGAATTGAACGGCATACTGGATGACGGAACCCGCACCATAAACCGTGGTATAAAACGGTTTGACCTGCGAATACGGGTCAGTTGGTGAGTGGGGAGAAAGTCTGACGAGGTACCCGGCGAGGATCTCCAGACGGCCCGCGTTCGTGTCGCTGACTGCTGATCCGATTGTTGAGGCCGACCTCGGTCGTCGTATGCAAAGCGTGGAGAAGATCCGAGGTCCGCACGAGTGGTTGCAACTCCACGACGAGGTCGACGAGCGTGTCCTCGAGTAGTTCTTCGGCAGCTCGATAGAGCTTCCACAGTTGGGATAGTTCCCACGCCAGAAGTAGGGGACTGGCGAAGAAGAAACCGGCACACATCTTTCTGATCCTGAGGACTTGAGGATTGCTGAATTGGCCGGCGACGCGGGGGTCGCCCCAGCGTGCGAAGTACGAGCTGGCTGCACAGTCCACGGCGGTCAGATCCAGCAGTGTGGCGATGTCTTCCCAGTGGCCTGATCCCAGGCCGTACCGGGCCTCCTGCAGGGCCAGCCCGAGTGCACGCTGACACGTCATCGTGTACTCCGACAGGGCGAGGCGGTATCCCTCCAGATCGCGCAGATCGGCGACGGTTCGGAATTCTTGACATCCTCCGGTGAATTCGGTGGCAACCAGCAGGGCTTCGGTGCCGTCCCAGCGGAACTTGGATTGTTTGTACACCTGTCGATGCCACGCCAGATCATCGATCCAGTGCGCAGGTTCCATGCGCGTCGAACCTAGCGGCAGGGGCATGCCGTCCATGATCGCAGCAATACGAGCCGCTGTCACGAGGAGTGCAGGCGGACATCGGGCGGGGGTCGATGAGCGGTCGGATTGCCGACATTTGGTCCTTGGTGGCCAACTGGTGAACGGTAGTAGCCGAGTTATCGAGTTACGAAAGGTCACTGTTCGTCCGTAGATGAACGACTGGTGGATCGATGGTGGATCAATGGTGGGTATGCGGTGGCTCGGCGGGGTGGGATCCGCGCGCCGCGATTGGGGTCTCGATTGGGCGTGCGTCGGCATGTTCTCGGCGTCCGGGACCAACAAATGTCAGGGTCGACGTTTCGTCGACTCGTGAACAGGCGTCATCTCGGCTCCGACCGGGCCGGGAGCTGAGACCGACCGACTTGGGACTGAAGTCCCTTTCTGTGCCAATTCGTTTGCGGTTGTATAAGTTTCAACAACATTCTGAGGCGTCCAGTCGCCGCTATGTCGGGTCATCGACGGGCTGAATTCCGGCGACAGGGCCTCAATCGACGCCCTATCGGAGTATGTGTGACGGATGTTACACAGGCAGTGGAAACCCCGTTCTACCACCGAATTGCGGGTTGTTTGCGTTTCCGTACGAACCGCGCCGTTTATTTGCCCCTGTCAGATAACTGCAGGTCAGATTAGGGTTCTTGCGATGGTTTACCCGCTTTGCCGCGTTCTTCCTATTTTGAGCGGGTAACTGACGTGTTCGTGGTGTATCTACCCGCCGCTATACCTAGTCGTGTGGCACAAGGTCAGGGCCACGCGCCACACGGCCGAAGCGATAGGCGGATACAGATGATTGTGCATTCAGGAGACGTTCACATGTCTCAGCGGCAACCTGAGCGTCTTTCTGTGCGCGCCTACGGAATCAGTCGCGGGGGAGTGCGATGAGCTCTCCACGGGCCACTGAGCCGACACTCTCACAAGGGCTCCCCGGGATGCGTCGCCGCCACGAATCCCTCGAAGCCGATTTCGCTACACCGGCGGGCGTTGCGAGCACACCCTCACCAACTCCGGACGACGACGACCTCAACGATCCCGTCGTGTCCTCGAATGTCCACCTGCCCACTGCAATTGCGGCGCAGTTGGCCCAAGCTCGAACGGAACGTCGTCTGACCAACGGCGAATTCATCATCTGGGCGATCGAAGCGACACTCGATGGCCTCAACGAGTTCATCCATCCTGGCGGCGTAGTCGGTGGACGACTCTTCAAAGCCAGGGGAGTGGGATCGACATCGCCGGCAAAAGTCCCCACCACGCCGGTGGCCTATTCCCTTCGCGCCTCCGACTTCGACGTGCTCGACGAACTGAAGAAGTCCTTCGCCGCCCGATCTCGAAGTCAACTCATCAGTGCGGCACTGACCGCGCACTTCCAGCATGAGACCGAAAAGGACTGAAACCCATGGTTTTCGAAAAACTCCGCACGACAGCAAAGTCCAAAGCCATCGGGGAAGACGTCGATCCGGACAACCCGACCACTCGACGCGGTTCAGACTTCACCGCAACGTCGAGAACGAAAGTTCGGCGCCGCCCGATCTTCCTCGCAGCAGGCATCGCATTGGTCGTCGTCTTCGTCATCGGAGCTGTCGCCCTGGTCAACGGAATGCGTCAAGTGACGAATGTACTGGTGGTCTCGCATGACATCGCCCAAGGCCAGCAGATCACCTCGCAAGACCTCACCACCAAACAGGTGAACGCTGACGCTGGAATCGCCTCCGTCGCAGTGGAAGACAAAGCCTCCGTCGTCGGCCAGGCAGCGGCCGTGCCGATCCCCAGCGGCACCGTTCTGAACCCCAACGCAGTGACCACAGCTGTCATCCCCGGCAAAGGGCTGACCCTCGTGGGTGTCACCGTGAGCTACGCGAAACTACCCGCCGAGCCGCTCCGGGCCGGCGACCAGGTCCGCATCGTCGACACGCCCCGCGACCAGGATGATTCCCCAGTTCAGGGCCCGATAACCAGCAAAGCCCAGGTCGTTTCGACCAGGTTGATTCCGGAAACGTCGGAAACCACCGTCGACGTTCTGGTACAGGCGGACGAAGCCTCCTGGGTATCGGCGCGAGCAGCGACACGGCGCGTTGCCATCGTGCTCGACACCAGAGAGAAGTAGTTCGATGTTCGTCGTACTCGCGTCGGCAACCGGCGCTCCTGGCGTCTCGACAACCGCCCTTGGGCTTGCATTAAGTTGCGAGAGCGGCGGCGTTCTCTATGTCGAAGCCGATCCCGTCGGTGGATCGCCCTTGCACAGCGGCTATTTCAAGTCCTCCCGAGAATCCGCACTCGCTCGCGGCCGCCGATCACTGATCAACCTGGTTGAACCCGCACGACATGGACAGATCGGGCAAGCATTCGGCGCCCAGACACTGAATATTCCAGAGACCAATGTCTGGGCAGTGCCAGGTCTGAGAACGGCATCTCAAGCAGATTCGATGACCTCCACGTGGGGACCGCTCGGTGCGCACCTTCGCGCGATCGATCGGAATGGAGCGACAATCATCGTCGACGCCGGCCGAATCGGACATCGTTCGGGACCACATGACCTGATGGTGCAATCCGACCTGATCCTGGTAGTCACGCGCACGAGCGCAACAGCTCTCGGGTCGCTCAAGGGCGTACTGGACCAGCTGCGCGGCCAGCTCCGAGCGATTCGGTCACCCGCTGCACTCGGGCTCGTGATGATCGACGACAAGTACTACGGAGCCGCCGAGATCGCAAAGTCGTTCGGTGTCGATGTCGCCTTCACTCTCCCCGATTCCCCGAAACACGCGAAAATTTTCTCAGAAGGTCACCAGCTCACCAAGTTCCAGAGAACCCAGTCCCGATACCTGCGGAATCTCGAAGGTGCATGGCCGAAGATGCAGACCTACGTCGAAGAACATCGGCCCGAATGGGTGAATCCGTCTCGGAATCAAACACTCCCGAGCAACCTGTCAACCCGTGAAGCCCTTGGAGAGTCGTCATGACAGACCGCAACGAACAAGACCCGGCACGCGTTCCACTCTGGTTGGTACTGAACGAGGTCGACGAAGCCGACGCCTTGACGATCGACCAGCACTCGGCCCCACCGGTTGCGCCAGGGTCCCACGAAAACGCTGAGGCTCACCCACTCGGCGCGTCAAGCCCCCATCCCCAGCATCGTAGTAACAGTGCCGCGGCCAACCTCCTCAGCGCCGCAGGTCACGGCAATGCCGCCCCTGTCTCGGCCGAGCAACCCTGGCATGCTCCTCCCATCCCGAAGAACACTGCGAAGCCGATCGATTCCGCAATGAATGCTGTTGCGTACCGGCGTCTGGTGCGCAAGCTCGTCGACGAAGCCTCACAAGAGCTCACGTCAATCGTCTCCGAGCGAAAAGCAGACGTCGCCTCCGAGGACGCCCCCGACAGCCTCCTTCCGTACACCAAAGACGAAGAGCAGGCCAAGGGTCGCGACATCATCGCTGACAAGGTCAAACGCCACATAGCCGTCGGAATCGAAAGGGGCTCCGGCGCAATCGATCCAGGCGAAGAGGCGCAACTCGCACAGGACGTCTACAACACCATTTTCGGGCTCGGCCCCCTTCAGGTCCTCGTCGACGACCCGAGCATCGAAAACATTCTCCTCACAGGCACCAGCGTGCTGGTCATGTATCCGGACGGGCGTATCCAGAAGCGCCCCAACATCTTCGACTCCGACGAAGAACTCATCGACTGGTTGATCAACCTCGGTCAACGCGCTGAAGGCGGGGGACGCACATTCGCAGTCAACAATCCGCATCTGCGACTGAACCTTCCCGGCAACATCCGCCTCTCCGCGATGGCATGGACCGTGCCTGAACCTCACGTCGCGATCCGCCTGCACCGGCTCAAAGACATCACACTCGACACCCTCGTCGGATACAAAGTCATGCCCGACCTCCTCTCCCAACTGCTCACCGCGATGGTTATCGGCGGAGCATCCATCGTCACGTCAGGACCCATGGGTTCGGGTAAGACAACGCTGACCAGAGCGCTCGCGAACGCCTTGCCGGTCGAAACTCGAATCGGAACAGCCGAAACCGAACGAGAACTGTTCCTCCACGACATGCCCGGCCGTAAAGGTTTCGTCGTGCCGGCCGAGGTGATCAACGGCGGTGGGGAACGAGACTCGACGACAAACGAATTCAAAGGCGGCACAGACCTGTCCGCCATTCTCTACGCGTTCGTGCGCATGCACCTCGAACGAGTAATCGTCGGTGAGGTAGCAGGCAAAGAGATCATCGCGATGTTCAAAGCGATGCAGATGGCCAAAGGCTCTCTCTCCACCACCCACGCAGACGACGCAAAAGGCGCGATCAACCGCCTGGTCACCGTGGCCCTCGAAGCAGGCGTCACCGAACGTTATGCCATCCGACAGGTCGCCGCCCACATCAACCTGATCATCCAGCTCGATACGTCCTACTCCGTCAACGACGCCGGTGAACGCGTCCATACCCGCTACATCAGTGAGGTCATTTGGATCGAGCCGGGGGAGGAGGGCATGCCGGCAGTATCCACGGTCTATCAAGGCCGCCCCGGCGGCACCGGAGAATACGGAACCCTGCCCCCCAAACTTCGCCGCAAAGTCATCGAAGGTGGGTTCCCCGAACACCTGATCCCGCTCCACTCACTGGAATTCGAGGAAGGACACTAACCATGTACACCCTGATGGCAGTTCTCCTCGTCCTTCTACTTCTGGGCGCTCTCACACTGATCTACCACGGCTGGAAGGACCGCAGAGACCCCACAGCCCCCCAGAAACACCGCCGAACCCCCATCCGCATCAGCCGAAAGTATCGCCTCCTCATCATCGCCGGCACCCTCGTCGGCGCGCTGACCTGGATGGTGAGCGGATGGTTCATCGCACTACCCATCAGCCCCATCGCATTCGTCGCTCTGCCTTACCTTCTCGGCAAACCAGCAGCCGAAGGGGAAATCGCCAGACTCAACGCCATGGAAGAGTGGGTGAGAAACCTCAGCGGCGTACTTGCTGTAGGAACGGGCATCGAGCAAGCAATCATCGCCACCCACAAAGCGATGCCAGAAGCCCTCACCGACGAAATCAGCCGACTGATCCAGAGGCTCCGCACCAACACACCGATCAACGACGCACTCCGAAGCTTCGCAACAGACCTCGACGACGCCACCGGCGACCTCATCGTGGGATCACTCATCCAAAGTGCCGCCATCCGTGGATCCGGACTCACCGCAGTCCTCGACCGACTCTCCCGGTCAGTGGCCGAAGACGTCAGGAACCGCCGAGCAGTCGAAGCGGCACGCAAAGGTAGCCGCACCACTGCTCGATGGGTCACCATCATCACGATCGGTTTCATCACAGGCCTCTTCGTTCTCACCGACTACATGGCCTTCTACAAAACACCAGCAGGACAACTGATCTTCGTCGTCGAAATAGCCGCCTTCATCGGATGTCTCCTCTGGATGAAGAAGCTCGTACAACCACCGAAACTCCCGCGATTCCTCGGAACCACCCGCAAAGCGGCGAACGAGAAAAGCGAGAGCTTCATCGAGGGAGTTCTGTCATGACATTTCAGATCCAAGCCGCCCTGTTGGCGGTAGTTCTCTGTGTCGGACTCATCTGCCTGTTCCTGCGTTTCGCACCAGCACAAGCATCTCTGTCCGAAGTGCTCGACAACCTCGGCGCCCACCGCTCCACCGACAAACCCGCCGACATCAACGTCGACGAATCCGTTCGAGGAAAAGTGGGAAGGCGAGTACTCCCGTACACCGCAGACTCCACGATCCTCAAAATTCCTCGATCAGATCTCGCGATCCTCAAAATCGAGGTTCCATACTTTCTTGGAGACAAGGTTCTTTCTGCGCTCCTCGGGCTACTTTTCTTCCCCGTCGTCAATCTCATGCTCACGATCCTCGGCCGCGGGATCCCCTGGGGCATTCCCGCAATTCTCTCCCTCGCCATCGCTGCAGCGTGCTTCGTCGCCCCAGACATCGAAGTCCGGAAGAAAGCTGCCGTAGCCCGTGAGGAATTCGGCCGCTCCCTCGGCGCCTACATCGAATTCGTCGCACTCAACCGCACAGGCGGCGTCGGAGCCGTGCAGAGCCTCGAAAGAGCCGCAGCAGTGGGCGACAGCTGGGTCTTCCGTCGCCTCGACGAAGAACTCATGCGAGCTCAGCGATCCGGACAAGCGCCGTGGGACACCCTCACCCGAATCTCCGGCGAACTCGAGCTGCCCGACCTCGCCGACCTCGCCGACATCATGACGTTGACAGGCGAACAAGGAGCGTCGGTTGCCGTCACACTCAGCGCCCGCGCATCCGCACTGCGAAACGCTCAACTCTCCGACGAACTCGGCAAAGCCGGCTCCTCGACCGAGAAGATCCAAGCTCCCCTCGCGCTCATCGGAATCGTCTTCATGATCATGCTGTTCATCCCAGCCATGTCCAGCATCATTCTCGGATCGTCCTGAGGAAGAGTCCAATGGCAACTATTCAATTACCGCCCACAAGGCGCACCAGCGACCAGAGTGCGAACGCTCCACCAGCGCAAACACGCATTCTCGGCAGTACCCCCCAACAATTCCGCGCTAACCTGCAAACGCCAAGTTTCTGCCTTCTCGAAAAAATTTTCACCCAGGCGGTCACAGCGGCACACGAAACGGACCTCTTCATTAGTAGAGGGAAAAACAAACAGGAGGAACCCAGATGATCACCAATTTCGCCCACCGCGCACAGCGCGCAACCACCGTCACCACTCTCGCTGGCATCGCGATGATCACCGGATTCCTCGATCGAGCCAGCGGATCCAACCGACGACGTTCTGACCGCGGATCAATGCTCGAGTACGTCATCATCGCGGCCGGCGTGGTCACTCTCGCAATTGCAGTCGTCGCATACCTCGGACCCGTCGTCATGCGCTACCTCAACAAGATCCAGTAGCAACCCCACCAGGTGCAAGGGTGGATCGCCGCAACCCTCCTGAAACCCCAGGAACACAAACAACGCGCTCCTCCGACGATCCACCCCCACCAAAAAATCCGAGCCAGCGATGCAGAACGGAGCGAAACGATGACACTCATCAACCGCAACCGGCACAACGACAGCGGAAGCATCCTGCGCCTATGGATCATGTCCGCAGCAGTCTGCCTCATCGCGATCCTCGTCCTCATCCAGCTAGGCCCAACAGTTCAGCGTTACCTCGCGACCATCGTCTGAACACACACCAACGAAGGAGGGGCGATCATGCGGCCACCCACAGCAACACCACTCGCACGCTTGAAGTCTCGGCTCGGCAACGACCGCGGTGGCGTTCTGGAAACCGTCATTATCTGGCCCGTCGTCCTCCTACTGTTCTTCGGTGCAGTCCAAGGAGCGTTGTACTTCCACGCCCGCAACGTAGCGATGAAAGCAGGCGAAGAAGGACTCCGCCAAGCACGAACACAATTCGGCACATCGGCAGCCGGCACAGCCGCCGCCTACGGATTCATCGCACAGACCGGCGCCACCGTCCTACGTGGCCCCGCCGTCACAGTGACACGCAACCAACGTGAAGCGACAGTTCGGATTGTGGGACAACCGATCTCGCTCATCCCGTTCCTGAACCTGACCATCAACATCGATCAAAGCGCACCCGTCGAACGCATCACCAACCCAGGAGACCTCTGGTGAGCGGCCACCGCCCGGTTCCTGCCCGGACTTCGGAAACTAGCAACCTCAGCGGAGGGAAGGTCACCGCAATGACGGACTCACTCAGGAATGAACAGACCGCGGATGAGAACAGTCGCCTATCCCTCAAAGAAATAATCTGGGGGATCCTGTTCACCGGATCCATTACCGCGGCTCTCTACTTCTACAGCCCAGACGCGATAGTCACCGTAATCCTTGGAACCGGACACCCCATCCCATGAACACGACACACACGCGTCCTACGAGTGGAGAAACCCATGACGCGAATACGCAGAAACCGGCTCCTCGTGGCCACATCCCTCGCACTCTTTCTCTTAGCCCTAGGGGTAACCACCGGATTCGACCCCGACATCCTCTTCCCCTACCGCCCCATACCGTACTGAACGCACTGACCAACCTGCGCAGGCGAATACACGCCAACGACCGCGGCGCCGAAACCCTCGAACTCGTCATACTGACGCCCTTCATCCTGCTCCTCATCGGCGTCGTCATCGTCGGCGGCATGGTCACCATGGCTCACCAGAAAGTCGAACACGCAGCAGCTGAAGCATCCCGATCAGCTTCCCTCGCACGAACAATGTCCCAGGCCTTCACGAGCGCCGAGGAAGCAGCAACATCGGACCTCGCAGCAAAAGGGCTCAACTGCGTCAACCTCTCCATCAGCACCGACGCCAGCGGTTTCCGCACTCGACCCGGCGTGAGAGCCACCGTCCAAACGACCGTCACATGCGACGTCTCCCTCGATTCGCTCGGACTCGTCGGAATCAGCGGAGTCCGCACCATCCGGCACACAAGCTCCTCACCGATCGACACCTACCGAGAGCGAGTCCGATGAACACACTCATCGCGAAACTCCGCAACAAACAAGACGATCAAGGATCAATCGTCCTCTGGGCAGTCATAGGAGCATTCGCTCTACTCCTCTGCCTCGGCCTCGTTGTCGACGGCGGCGGAAAACTCCACGCCAAACAACAAGCCCAACTCGTAGCAGAAGAAGCAGCACGCGCCGCAGGCCAAGCCGTCATCACCCCACTCGCCGCACGCGGAACAGCCGTCGTCGTCAACCCCGCAACCGCCATGATCGAAGCGCAAAAGTACCTCAACGCAACCGACATCAAAGGCGTAGTCGTCCCCACCGGCCCCAACACCCTCCTGATCACCACGACAGCCCACTACACACCGAAAGTCCTCGGCCTCATAGGACTCGGAGAACAAACAGTCGTCGGAACAGCACACGTGAACCTCAACCGCACCAACACCGGCGCCGGAGCGATCGGCGCACCATGAGCGAACCCGGGACCCGGCCCCACCCCGCCCCCGCGCACCCCAGCAGCGAAGGCACCACAACTCCCACCACTTTCCGAACGAGCGAGAGGACCACGACGTGAACGTCGCCGCAGCCCGCCTCAAAGGCCTGCTCTACCTCATTGCACTCCTCGCGCTCACCGCCGGAATCCCGTTCGCGCTCTACACATTCGCCGGAAACCCCCTCGCCGGCATCACCAGCCTGACCTTCGACACCGTCAAAGAAGCACTCACCACCCAAGACGACGGAACCCTTTTCCTCTCCGCACTGACAATCATCGGCTGGATCGCCTGGGGCACCTTCACCTACTCGATCATCATCGAACTCGCTGCAGCGCTTCGCGGCGTCAAAGTCAGACGAATCAAAGGACTCCAGCTCCAACAACACTCGGCAGCGATACTCGTCAGCGGCGCACTCCTACTGATCACAGCCGGCACAGCAACAGCCACCCCCGCGGCCGACATCCTCGGACCCAACCACACCTCACCCACCTCGATCAGCGCACCCGCCTTCCTCAACGACACCCACACCCAGACCCCACAACAGAACGCCCCCTCCTGGACGAAAACACCAGCACAGACAGCTGCCGGAACAACAATCGTCACCGAATCGGGCGACACACTATGGGGCCTCGCCGAGCGGCACCTCGGAGACGGAACACGCTATCCGGAAATCCAGTCACTGAACCAAAACGCAATCCCAAACGAAGCCTGGATCGACGCAGGCCTCACGCTCACACTGCCTGCATCCCCCGAGAAGCAGCTCGACGGCGCCTACACAGTAAAGGCCGGCGACACACTGTGGGACCTCGCCGAAACGTATCTCGGTGACGGCTCCCTCTACCCCCAAATCCACGGCGCCACCGGACCACTGACTACAGACGTGATCCAGATCGGCCAACAACTCTTCCTGACGCCCACCTCAATCAGCGCAGAAGAAGCGCCGCCGGCAGCATCGCCCAACCCCGCGGAGGAATCGTCCGCACCGCAGCCCGCACCCGAACCTGCACCGCAGCAGCCCGCGCCCGAAGCTGCACCCGCGCCCGAGTTGATTCCGGACGTCGCAGAGGCCCCAACCGCATCTCCGGAGTCTCCCGCTTCGTTTGCACCGTCCGAGGCAGCAGGGGAGCAGTCACCGTTGGTGGTTCCCGATGTTCCGGAGCTACCGGCGCTGGTGCCCGGCGGCGACGAGATGGCTCAGGCCGAAGCGCGTGCTGCGGAGGAAGCTGCCGCGCGGATCTTCGGTATCGAGATCCCCGACGCTCCCGCTGCAGAGGCACCCGCGCTCCCAGCGGCAGAAGCTCCGGCGCCCGAGCCTGCCCCGCCGGTATCTGTTGACGTACCTGCCCCCAGCGAAGCGCCTGACGTCCCCCCAGCGCCAGCACCAGCACCGGACCTCAACGAGAACTCACCCCTCGCCTCCGCCCCCACCGCTCCAAGTGCAATCGACGCACCGATTTCCCAATCCGAGCAGCTCAATAGGCCGGAAATCGCACCAGAACTTACGCCAGAAGCAGCACCAGAACTAGCGCCAGAGGCCGCCGCACAACAGGCCGCACCCGCAGACACCGACAGCCCCGAAACACTCGTCCCGCTCAACACCGCCGCCCCACAAGTGCCGGAAAACACCGCAGCAACGACAGCCCTCACCTCAACCGACAACGCCCAAGACAGCAAAACCGTCATGGGACTATCCGCACTCGCCGGCATCGCGCTCCTCGCCGGCGTCGGACTCTTCCGCCGCCGACAGCAGAACCGCCGGCGCCGTGGAGAACGCATCCCGATGCCCCAGCCCTCGACCGCCCTCGTCGAACAGCAGATCCGCGACAACGCAGACCCCGCCCTCCTCGACCTCCTCGACAAAGCACTCCGCGACGTCGCCGACATCTGCCGCACCAACTCCATCCCACTGCCTGCGCTGCTCGGAGTCTTCCTCCACGACCGCAGCATCGAACTCGCGCTCGTAGACGACATCGAACTACCCGCCCCATGGCAACGCGACGCCGAGACGTCGGCCTGGACCATCACCGCCGACGACGAACTCGACCCCCCACTCACCACCGTCAGCCCCTACCCGGCCCTGGTGGAAATCGGCGAAATCGAGGGCGGATCCAGACTGCTCCTCAACCTCGAACAGCTTTCCCACCTCGGAATCGCAGCCCCCACAGTTGAAGCTCGCGACATCATCCGAGCGCTCGCAGTGTTCCTCGCCTTCTCCCCGCTCGGCGACAACCTCAAGCTCACCCTCGTGGGCACAGGCGAAGCCCTCGCGCGCCCGAACACCGACGGATCAGCACTCATCGAATACGCCCCAACCGCCGACGCAGTCCTCGAACGTCTCGCCCGCCACACACGGACCGACGCACAGGCCCTCGCGGACAACGGAATCGACGACATCGCGCAGGCCCGCATCCAATACACCGACAGCGCCATCACCAATCCCGAAATCATCCTGCTGTCCGAGCCACTGACACCCGCACAACGCGAAATCTTCGACAACATCCTCGCCAACGCACCACGAGTCGCGTTCGCCGCGGTCACCGCTGCAGACGACCCCACAGCAGACTGGACACTGACCACCACAGCAGACGGATCCGCCACACTGCGCCGCCCCGGCAAACCCGCGTTCGACCTCACACCCGCACGCATCTCCGAAGCAGAATTCGACGCAATCATCGACGTCCTCGAAACAGCAGACGCCGACCCCATCGCCGACGCCGCTTCCCAGAACGACCCATGGACAGCGGAAGCCTTCGACGACCGCATCGCAGAAGCAACATCGGTCGACGACCTCCTACCCCACCAGGCACCGACCGTCCATATCCTCGCAACAGAACCGAACTTCGACACCGCAACAACCGAATTCGACGACGACGAAGCCGACACCGAACCCCTCACCTACCTCGACCCCGCCGACGAATCATCGATCAACAACACACCAGACGCCGCAGAGAACACACCACCCCTCGCGATGGCGATCGCGCCGACACCAGACAACGCGCCCTCCGTCGACGAACACATCTGGATCCACGTCCTCGGGACCCCACGCGTGACAGCACTCAACGAAGGATCCGACGTCGGTCGACGACCTCACCTCACCGAACTCGCAGCCCTCATCGCCACCCACCCACACCCCGGAATCCGCGGACCCCAAGTGGACGAAAAGATCTGGCCCAAACAGACATACGCAAACCTCAGCCTCTCCGAACAAACCACAAAACGCACCGCCCGCCGAAACACCGCCTTCACCAGACTCCGCAACTTCCTCGGCGAAACCGCCACCGGAGACCTCGCATTCCCCAAGGTCTTCGACAACACCGGCAACACCCCATACCGCCTCGACGACACCGTCCACACCGACTGGGACATCTGGAACAACCTCATCGGAGGCCACCCCGCCACCGCCGACCACAACGAACTGACCACAGCCGTCGCCCTCGTGGAAGGAACCCCATTCACCACGAAAAAAGCACCCGCACGATACGGCTGGGCAGAAGAACTACGCCAGAACATGATCTCCGAACTCACCGACGCCATCGAAGAACTCTCAGCACGTCACCTACAAGAAGGCGACACGCGCACCGCACTCGAACTCGCACAAAAAGGCCTCGACGTCGACGAATACCACGAAGGGCTCTGGCGCCTCGCGATCATCGCAACCCACGGCAGCGACGACATCACAGCCACACAAGGCCTCATCGACACACTGCTCACCAAACTCGCAGAACTCGACGTCGACCCCAACGAGCAGACAGCTGAACTACTCCAAATACTCGACGACTTCCACGACACAACCGGCGAACGCCCCTACCGAATCACCCAGAGAGCATCCTGATGCCAACCAACAGACCCAGAGAACCCAACAACTGGACATGCGAAAGCATCACGTCCAGCCGATACGCTCCGAACAACACCGATAGGGCTCCCGAACCGGAAGCCCCGAAGGGGGAAACCATGACACACAACATCTTCCGCAAGACGGCAGCTTTGACGTTTGGACTCGTCACAGCCGCCGCCGTTGTCTCTGCTTGTGGAACGGACGGCACCGCCGATCCCGCTCCCACGTCAACACAACAGCCGATCCTCACAGGACCGGAGGGAACGCTCAAGTCACCAGAACAACAGGCAACAGAAGCAGCAACCGCGAAGATCAACGAGTTTTACGCAGTTCTCGCAAGCATCCAAAATGATCCAGCGGTTGATATCAATAAATTGGATGGTGTCGCTGTCGACCCGGTGTTGTCGGGGATCAAGGGGGACATCACGACACAGCGATCGAAGGGTGTCGTCGGTTCGGGTGCGATCACAGTTCTAGATACTTCGGTGACGAAACAGGAAGCGCCAAAGGACGCAGATGGGAACCCCATTGCTGGCGAGGCTTTCGTGGAGATGCGGACATGCGTAGATATCTCCGCACTGAGTTCGACTTTGCCTGACGGAACGAGCGCGCTAAGTCCGAATCGCGCTCCGGAGCTCGCGAAGTTCACCGTCAGAAACTCAGCATGGCCGGACGCGAGTGGCTGGCGAATTGCAAGTCAACCAACGAAGCCAGGTACATCCTGTGACTCGCCATAACTTCACCAAACATTCTACGAATCCCAAACTTTCAGCCGAATTAGGAGGTGTTCAGTTGAGCATGTCAAGAGCTTTCCGTCGCTCCTCAGCGGCGATGTTCAGTATCGTTGTTTGCATGAGCATGATGCTCGTAACTCAGTCATCGGCCTACGCGGCTCCAGGTGATTCGTGGGGCGGTGGTGCCGTCGGAGGTAATACGGTCACCGCAGGTGGCGGCTACATTTCCGTCCCCTCCGGAGGAGGTGCTTCAGGCGCGTCCCAGGGGATGCAAACAGGTGGTGGCGGAGCGGGTGGAGCAGGAGCGGGCGGCAGTGGTGGAGCAGGAGCGGGCGGCGGCGGTGCCGCTCCCGCAAATAGCGGCCCTCCGGTCCTTCAACGCAACAGCTGCAGCAACCTCCGAAACAACTGTGCCCCCGCGCCTGCTGCACCAGGAATTGATGTCCCGCCCACCCCGGTGTCCCTCGCGGAGGTGATGAACGTTGTTTCATCTGCGGTCTCGGCGTTGCAGGTTGAGCCGATCGACATCGGAATCACGCCCGAGCCGACAAGCACGGGAGAAAAAGTCGGTTTGGTCGGTTTCAATAGCTGGCTGTGGGTGAACAACCCTTCGGAGTCGACAACCGGGCCGATTAACCGCACGGTTACTACAGGAGTTGTCACCGTCAACCTGAATGCGGTGAACACAGGACTTGCAGTCAATTACGGAGATGGGTTACCGACTATCCCGCCGGTGTGCCCGGTCAATTCAATTCCGTATACCGATGTGGCGATGGATCTGCCGAGTCCAACCTGTAATCACTTCTTAGGCAAGTCTTCTCAGAGCCAGCCCGGTGGGGTTTTCCGTCCGTCGGTTAGCTCGATTTGGGTGGTGTCGTGGACGGCGATTACCCCTACGGCGAGCTTCGGCGGAACTATTCCGATCACTCCGACCGCTACCACTGAGGTTCGGGTCGGAGAAATGCAGGTGTTGGTGACAAAGTGACAGAAGAAGTGGTCGCGTAGGGGAGGAATCGTCAAATTCTGTGGATTAAGGTGTGTCAGGCGACCTCGGATACCGGCGTGTCCGGTGACGGTTCCGGGG
>NZ_JAWLSE010000001.1:1589935-2008355 GCF_033142365.1 Rhodococcus sp. IEGM 1241 | reverse complement strand
CGGTGTCCGTGTCGCTCTGACCTGGACAAAGTTACGCGAAGATCAACACAACACCAAATCGCCAGGTCAGAGCACTGACTCGGGTTAACAGCCGATAGTTTCCTCGAATTTTTGCCTCTTGCGATGACTTTCTGCGCCCACTGCGGTCTGTATGAGCAGGAACCAACAGGAACCGAAGCGTTCAGTAATCAGTCAACCGACTTCAAGGAGCACCCAATGTCTCGTCTTCTCTTCGTCAACATGCCGGTCAAGGACGTCGCCGCTACCCGGGCGTTCTTCAGCGGCCTCGGCTTCGAGTTCAACGACATGTTCAGTGACGAGAACACTGTCTCGATGATCGTCAGTGATTCCGCCACGGTCATGTTCCTGAACGAACCCCGTTTCGGGGACTTCATCGCCGACGACATCTGTGACACGTCGAAAGCTCGAGAAGCACTGATGTGCGTGTCGGCCGACAGCAGGGAGGAAGTCGACACCTTCGTCGACGCGGCGATCGCTGCCGGCGCTAGCAAGTGGATGGAACCCCAGGATCACGGCTTCATGTACGGACGCGCGTTCCGCGACCTCGACAATCACGTCTGGGAGGTCATGTGGATGGACCCGGCTGCGACTGTTCCCCAGCAGTAACGCAGAACAACAGCAGTAACGAGTAGGCGCGCGGGTCCCTCCATACCGGAGGGCTCGCGCAACTCCTTGCCCCTACAGCTCTGCAGGCAATCCGAAACGTGCGAACAGACTCAGATCGAAGAAACACGTCACGTGCGAGATCCCGGACTCGGTGACATCGAGAACGTGCAACTGGAAAGCACGGTGAACCCCATCGGGCTCGCGCATATAGAGGCCGAACGCCGGCTGGCCGTTGGCGGCGGTCGGTAGCAGCCGCATCGCTCCTGGTCCGTCGGCCGGGCATTTGGTTCCGATGAGCTGCCCGATTGCCTCGGGGCCCTGGTACCAACCCTCGAACGGAGGCATCTCCCAGATGGCTTCCCGCGTGAACAGCTCAACGATTGCCTCGACGTCGTAGCTTTCGAAGCTGTGCACGTAGTCGCGGAGCAACTTCCGGGCAGCCTCGGTAGTCGGTTCCACGAGATCGTCCTCAGTGGGCCCGATGTGATTGATCTGCGCGCGAGCCCGCTGCAGCAGGCTGTTCACCGCAGTGGTTGTGGTGTCGAGGGCCTCCGCAACTTCTGACGCCTTCCACTGCAGAACGTCACGCAGAACCAGAACCGCACGTTGGCGAGCGGACAAGTGCTGCAGCGCGGCAACCAGCGCAAGCCTGACCGAATCGCGATTGACCACCATGACGGCGGGATCATTGAGGTCGCCCAATGCCGAATCCGCGATCGGTTCCAACCAGGCAATCTCGTTGCGCTCGATCAAATCGTCGGCCGGGTCCGAACTAGGTGCACCAAGGCCGGTCGGCAGTGGACGCCTCGATCTCCCTTCCAACGCGGTCAGGCACGTGTTCGTCGCGATGCGATAGAGCCAGGTCCTGAGCGACGACTGGCCTTTGTAACCGTCGAACCCGCGCCAAGCCCGGATGAACGTCTCTTGGACCTGGTCTTCGGCGTCGTGAATCGACCCCATCATGCGATAGCAGTGCGCCAGCAACTCGCGGCGGTACGGATCAGCAAGAGTGAGGAAATCACTGTCCAACGCCTGATCGACTGTCATTTGTTCAGACTAGTGGCCGAGCGCCCGAAACACAGGCGTCGGCGAGAATTCGATCAGGCAGGCGCCTGCACCGCGGTCAACCGGGATCTCTTCCTAAGAACGAACCCCAGTGATTCGTAGAGTCTGATTGCATTCGTATTCGATTGCACTGCATGGAGAAACGGCAGCTCGCCGCGTTCGCGAATCCCGGCAGCGACGGCACGGATCAGCGTCGTACCCAGGCCTCGACCTCGGAAGTCGCTGTCGGTGCACACCGCACTGATTTCCGTCCATCCCGGAGGGTGCAACCGCTCCCCCGCCATGGCAACAAGTCTTCCGTCGACGCGAATGCCGTAGTAGCTCCCCATCTCGACGGTACGAGGAAGAAACGGTCCGGGCTTGGTGCGCTCGATCAACGCCAGAATTTCGGGAACGTCGCCCCTTCCGAGAAGTTCGACCGATGGATCAACGGAGACATCGAGTGCTGAACCGTCCATCTGCACCGAGCCGAACTGATCCACAACGCGCCACCCTTCCGGCGGCTGATGATCAAATCCTCGTAAACCTACTGTGCCGCCTGGACCTACGAGTGTGCGTAGGTTCTCCCAGTCTTCGGCGTCCAACTCGGGCGGATGACCGACAAACGGAGCGACTGTCGGGTCGTATCGCGCAACTCTCCCTGCCCAGTGAGCGAATTGCGCATGATGCCCGCGAAGACCTTGTCGCACAGGATCGTCCAGTGGATGGATGTCGACATCCGTGTCAACCGTCTCGACAAACGACGCCAGGGTCGCCTCCGTGGTCATCGAACCTCTTCCTACCCAAGTCTGCCAGTGATGGAGGCGACCGAAATTCCCCGCCCACCTCGATCACAACGCTAGGAACACTTGCTGTCGTAGTCGCCGGATAGAATCAAGATGATTCTGACTTCCGCCCCACACCCGGTGACGACCACGGTTCGAGGGCAGATTCTCATAAAGACTTTCGTCGCGACACCTACACCAAACGAAAGGCTGTTCGCCATGAGCCACTCCGACCCGATCAGATCTGCATTCGACCAGCTACCCCTGAAGGAAATGGACGCCGCGACGCTGGTCTTCGCGATCGAGAGCGCCGTCGACGGGATGGCACTCCCGGGTGAAACCTTGCGACTCGCCATGGAGGTCGCGACCCTCGCGCACCTCGATCAGTTCAGAAAGAACGGGATCAAGTCCGACGAGGATCCCTACATCGTTCATCCCCTACGAAATGTGTTGCGACTGCTTCGGTACGGGTGCTCTGATGTCGAGATCCTGAGCGCAACCGCGCTTCACGACACGGTCGAGGACCGACCACACGCCGTCATCGCACTCCTCGGTGGCCGGACTGCGGACGACATGTCCGCATCCGAAGCGCAAGAACGTGCGTCAACACTCATCGCCTCGCACTTCGGCCACAGAATCTCCGAACTTGTTGAGGCAGTGACCAATCCAATCGACTACCCGCACGACAACACCACCGGCTACCAGGATCACGTCATCCGCGCGATCGCGGATCCCGCAGTGTTCCTCGTGAAGTTCAGCGACTTCGTCGACAACGCGGGAAGCGTGAAGTACCTGAGCGAGACCGACAGGCTGAGGCTGGTCACGAAGTACGAACCACTCGTGGAGCACTTCAAGCGGGCTTCGCTTGCTCTCGCCAACGCATTGCAGCTCCCTCCCGCAGGACTCGACGCGATCACACAGCACATTGCAACCATCGAAGGCGATTTCTCGAATACGGTCCGAGGGGACATAGAAAATACTCGCCAGTAGTACCGATCAGTAATAATCGAGCAATCGGGAGAATTCTCCGAATACGTGATTTTGTTACCAGTGAGTATTCACTTTCTTGCCAATTTCATTACCATCGTGATCCGTGTCACAGGGCCGAATTCCATTGCACTGCAATGATTTAACACTATAAGTGTAACCGTGGTTCACGTTGACTAATATTCTTCAATTCGCCCAGGTGACATGAGCGTCGACATACTGCATTCTTAGATAAACCAGGGATTCCCTGGAAGCAGACACAATATGTTGCTGATTCGTGATTGGAGCGGTTCTGAGTCCACGCCTGCAGGGTGGCGTACAAGGCACGCCGTGCCTGAGCGCAGGGGACTCTACGAACCGGAAGGGCAATCACTTGCCGACGCGCAACCGGGGGAAACACAGCGCATCGCGGCGTAGTTCACGAACCAGGTAATCCGGGTATGTGGGACACGGTCGGCTCATATCGCAACGTACGTGACGAAGAATCTCATCAAGGACGGTGGCAGTGACAATGTTCAAACGAATCGCAGTGGTCAATCGAGGTGAGGCCGCGGTCCGGCTGATCAGGGCTGTACGCGAACTGAACGCCGAACACGACTACGGCATTCGCGTCATTGCACTGCACACCGAGGCCGAGCGCCGCGCCATGTTCGTCCGCCAGGCAGACGAGGGTGTGACCCTGCGCAGCACCGGCACCGGCAGCCCGTATCTCGACTACGCCGAACTCGAGCGAGCACTCCTCGCGGCCAAGGCCGACGCAGTCTGGGTCGGCTGGGGCTTCGTGGCCGAGGATCCCGCCTTCGCCGAGATCGTCGCGAAACTGGGCATCACGTTCATCGGCCCGAGCGCCGACGCGATGCGCCTGCTCGGCGACAAGGTTGCCGCCAAGATCCTGGCCGAGAAGGTCGGCGTACCTGTCGCCCCGTGGAGCGGCGGACCGGTCGAAACGCGCGCCGACGCTCGTCGTCATGCTCAGTCCATCGGATATCCCCTGATCATCAAGGCCCGAAGCGGCGGCGGTGGACGCGGTATCCGCAAGGTCTGGGCCGAAGACGAACTCGAAGTTGCACTCGAGCGCACGCAGGGCGAAGCAGAGCGGTCCTTCGGCGACCCCGTCGTCTTCCTCGAACGGCTTGTCACCGATGCACGCCACGTCGAGGTACAGGTCATCGCCGACAACCACGGCAATGTCTGGGCTCCGGGCGTTCGCGACTGCTCGATTCAGCGTCGCAACCAGAAGGTCATCGAAGAATCCTCCTCCCCCGTCCTGACCGAAGAACAGTCTGACCACCTCAAGAAGGTGTCCGCCGAATTGGTCAAGGCAGCCGGATACCAGGGCGCAGGCACGGTCGAATACCTCTACCAGCCCGAGAACAAGCTCTTCACGTTCCTCGAGGTCAACACCCGTCTGCAGGTCGAGCACCCGATCACCGAGGTCACCACCGGAATCGACCTCGTCAAACTGCAGATTCTGGTCGCCAGTGGTGACGAATTGGTCGGTGACTGCCCGCCCGCATTCGGCCACGCCGTCGAAGCCCGCCTCAACGCAGAGGACGCGGACAACGATTTCGCGCCGGCACCCGGCACGGTTCAGCTCCTCAAGTTCCCGCTCGGCTCCGGCATCCGGGTCGACACCGGCATCGCTGCCGGGGACGTCATTCCGCCCGACTACGACTCGATGGTCGCGAAGGTCATCGCCTGGGGCCGCAACCGCTCCGAGGCACTTGCGCGCCTGCATACCGCCCTTCGTGAAACCACAGTCGTACTCGACGGCGGCACCACCACCAAGTCGTTCCTCCTCGATCTACTCGATCGCGACGAGGTCATCTCGGCATCCGCGGATACCGGCTGGCTCGACCGCACAGGCGCCCTGACCGGCACCACTCGCCGCGCGGACGTCGCACTGATCGCCACCGCCATCGATGCTTACGACGCCGAGGAGTCCCTCGAGCGTGCGGCCTTCCTCGCCTCGGCACGTGGCGGCCGTCCCCGCGCCAATCACGCGATCGGCCGTACCGTCGAGCTCAACTACCAAGGTCAGGCATACAAACTGACCGTCGGGCGTATCGGCCCGCACCGCTACCGCGTCGACGGAGACGCCGGCGACATCGAGGTCGACGTCGATCGTCTCGGCGACTTCGAGTCACGGCTGGTGATCGGTGATCGGCGCTTCCACGTCGTTTCCGTCGTGAGCCCGGCTCGCTATCTCGTCGAGGTCGACGGCATCAGCCACCAGATCAGCCAGGACGACGCCGGAGTGGTCCGCGCGCCGGCTCCCGCCGTCGTGGTGGCTGTACCGGTCGCGGTCGGCGACGACGTCGAAGCCGGCTCCACCCTGGTCGTACTCGAATCCATGAAGATGGAGACCGCAGTTCGCGCACCGTACGCGGGCAAGGTGCGTGAAGTTCTCGCTACCGTCAACTCTCAGGTCGATGCCGGCGCGCCGCTCCTGCGCGTCGACCAGGTCAGCGAGGAAGCTGTCACGGAGAAGGCTCCGCGAGTCCAATTCGATCTTCCGGCAGCAACTTCCGGTTCCGACGCCCGCGACGACGCGTTGGCACAGCTCGAAGCACTGACCGCGATGATCAGTGGCTACGACGTCAGCGGTAAGCACGCAAATGCTGTTCTGGCCGAGTACGACGCACTTCGCAGCGCACTCGAATCCGAGGACCGCGAACTGGTACAGGCCGAACTGGCTGTGCTGACCACCTTCGCCGACATCTGCGAACTCTCGCGCAACAAGCCCACCTCGGGTGAGTCCGCGAAGGACGAATCCGTCCACAGCCCCCGCGAGCACTTCCACACCTTCCTGCACTCACTCGACTCCGAGCGCGAAGGTTTGCCGGCGTCGTTCCGCACGAGACTCGAACGGGCACTTCGCCACTACGACGTCACCGATCTGGAAGATCGCCAGGCCGTCGAGGAAGCGGTGTACCGACTCTTCCTGGCTCTGCAGCGCATGGAAGCCCAGATCCCGGTCATTGCAGCACTTCTCGAAGGCTGGCTGGTCGGCGACAAGGCTCCCGGTTGCTCGGCTCAGGAGCTCAACGAGGTTCTCGATCGACTCATCGTCGCGACGCAGGTCCGCTACCCCGTCATCGGCGACGTCGCCCGCAACCTTCGCTTCCGGTTCTTCGACGAGCCGCGCATCCGCAAGGTTCGCGAAGACGTCTACGACGGAGTACGCGGCAACCTCGCCTACCTCGAAGAGCAGCCGGACGCTGCCGATTTCGACGAGCGAATCGCCAACCTCGTCGCCACTCCCGAACCGCTCCTGGACCTGTTGGGTCGAAAGATCGGCCTTGGCAACCGCGATGGCGGCCCTCTACTCGAGGTCATCACGCGTCGCTACTACAAGATTCACTCCTTCGAAGACGTCCGCGTTTTCGAGCACGTCGACCGCCGTTTCGTGACCGGTAACTTCGACCTCAAGGGCGACGGGCTACATCTCGTCTCGACGGTGGCCGAATTCGACGCTCTCGGAACGGCTCTCGACGATGTCGCCACAATCGCGCAGGATGCTCCATCCGGTCGCGGCCTGGTAGTCGACATCTACCTCGACTGGCCGAATCAGCCCGCCGACGGCGACACGCTCGTCGAGACGCTGCGCACCGAACTCTCGCGCAACGAGACGATCACCCGGTCCCGCCGCGCGACTGTGATCATCTGCAATCCGAATGGGGAGCCGGTCCGCTGGGTCACCTTCCGCCCGATCGACGGTGAACTGGTCGAGGACAACATCATCCGCGACATGCATCCGCTCACGGGTCAGCGTCTGGACATGTGGCGCCTGAAGAACTTCAACGGCAAGCGTCTGCCGGCTCCGGAGAACACCTACCTGTTCCACCTCTCCGCCAAGGAGAACCCGAAGGACGAGCGCCTGATCGCTCTCGCGGAAATCCGTGACGTGACACCGCAGCTCGACGACGAAGGCCAGATGGTTGCGCTTCCGGCCATCGAGCGCACACTTGCCGCGTGCCTCGACGGCATCCGCCGTGCGCAGTCCCAGCGCGGAGACAAGCGTCGACTGGCAGCCAACCGCGTCGTGCTCTACGTGTGGCCGGTCGCCGACGTTCCCAGCGAACGCTTCTCCGTGATCGCTCAGAACGCAGCCCGACTGACCGTCGGCGCCGGGCTAGAAGAGATCACACTCATCACCCGCCTGAAGGACCGAAAGGGCGGCGCGCCCAAGGAAGTTGCGCTGCGATTCTCCTACCGCGCAGGTGCCGGTGTGGTCATCAACAAGACCACGCCTCCCACTGAACCGCTGCTCCCCCTCGACGCGTACGCCCAGAAGGTCCAGAGTTCGCGGGCACGCGGCACGGTGTACCCGTACGAGTTGATTCCGCTCCTGACCGGCACCAAGGGCACCTTCGTCGAGCACGACTTCGACGAAGCGGGCGTCCTCTCACCTGTCGAGCGTCCGTACGGGCTCAACAAGGCCGGCATCGTCGTCGGCCTCGTGAACACTCCGACGCCGCGCTATCCCGAGGGAATGACCCGTGTCGCGCTCTTCGGTGACCCCACCAAGGCGCTCGGTACCGTGGCCGAGGCCGAATGCTCACGCGTGGTCGCTGCCATCGACCTGGCCGAGAAGTTGAACGCTCCGGTCGAGTGGTTTGCGCTGTCCTCGGGTGCCACCATCTCGATGGAGAGCGGCACCGAGAACATGGACTGGGTCTCCCGTGGCCTGCGCCGGATCATCACCTTCACCCAGAACGGTGGCGAGATCAACATCGTCGTCACGGGAATCAACGTCGGCGCTCAGCCCTACTGGAACGCCGAAGCCACCATGTTGATGCACACCAAGGGCATTCTGGTGATGACCCCGGACAGCGCGATGGTGCTGACCGGCAAGCAGTCTCTCGACTACTCCGGTGGCGTGTCGGCCGAGGACAACTTCGGTATCGGTGGCTACGACCGCGTCATGGGCCCCAACGGCCAGGCGCAGTACTGGGCCCCCGACCTCACTGCGGCGTGCGAGATCCTGTTCCGTCACTACGCACACTCGTACCTCGCTCCCGGCGAACGGTTCCCGCGTCGCGCAGCGACGACGGACCCCGTCGATCGCGACGTGCGTAGCTTCCCGCACACCCACCCGTCGAGCGACTTCGAGACGGTCGGCGACATCTTCTCCTCGGCGAAGAACCCGGATCGCAAGAAGCCCTTCGATATTCGCACCGTGATGCGGTCGGTGGTCGACCAGGACCACTCGGTTCTCGAGCGTTGGGCCGACATGGCCGGCGCCGACACCTCTGTCGTTCTGGACGCGCACCTCGCCGGACATCCGGTCACAGTGGTGGGCATCGAATCCCGCGCGATCCCGCGTAAGGGTCACTTCCCCGCCGACGGTCCCGACACCTGGACGTCGGGAACGCTGTTCCCGAACTCGTCGAAAAAGACTGCCCGCGCGATCAATGCTGCGAGCGGCAACCGTCCGATCGTGGTGCTGGCCAACCTGTCCGGCTTCGACGGTTCACCGGAGTCACTGCGCAACATCCAGCTCGAGTACGGCGCCGAGATCGGCCGCGCCATCGTCAACTTCGACGGACCGATCGTGTTCTGCGTCGTTTCCCGCTACCACGGCGGCGCGTTCGTCGTATTCTCCGGTGCGCTCAACGACAACATGGAAGTTCTTGCTGTCGAAGGTTCGTTCGCCTCGGTACTCGGCGGCGCCCCCGCCGCCGCAGTGGTCTTCACCCGTGAGGTGAACACCCGCACCAACAACGACCCGAAGGTGCAGCAACTGGAAGCAGACTTGGCAGCAGCCAAGGACGACACGGAGAAAGCACACCTGCGCGTCGAACTGAACGCTCAGCGCATCGCCGTCCGCTCCGACAAGCTCGGCGAAGTGGCATCCGAATTCGAAGCGATCCACAACATCCAGCGGGCCCGAGAGGTCGGCTCGGTGGATGAGATCGTCCCTGCCGCAGAACTGCGTCCGCAGATCATCGCAGCAGTCGAACGCGGCATGAAGCGCGCACTCGCGCAGTAAGTTTCTCCGCACGTCGAGCGGTCCCGCGAAATGCGGGGCCGCTCGATTTGTGTCCGGACCGCGCCGGCTTCAGACGCCCTCGAGCGCCTCTCCGATCTCTTCGAGGACGTGATTGTGCTGCTCTGTTGCGAGCAGATGCCCCGCCGCGATGGTGACTGCCACGGGCCACTCGATGATCTCGAACGCAACCATCAGTCCCATCACCGCAAAATAGGCGATCTGCTCGGGTCTCGGAACCGGAATGGCACCGACGATCGGTAGCTCCAACTCGAAGCTCCGAGCCGAACGGACGGATTCCACTACCGCGCGGTGATCGACGGGGTTCGTGTGGTCGACGGTGTTCTGGGACATGTCACGATTCCTCAGGATTCATCTCGGGTCGCCCGGGAGTTCGGCGACGTGTCACTTCCAGCAGCGACGCTCACAAGCGTGTCCGATTCACCGGTTTCCGCTTCTTTGATTTCCGCTTCGCTGATTTCCACGCTGTCGCGAGCGCTGACTCCCCCGGTTCGGGAGGTGTACGCGGTGCTCGTCCGCGTCGGGATCTTGCGAATCGTCGACTGACCTTCCGCGCTCTCCTCAGTTGCGGCGATCCGCTCCAACACCCGCGGAGCCAGCGCCGCCAGCAGCGTCGCTGCCGACGCACAGCCCACTGCTTGACCCCACCCAATCGGACCGAGCGGCGTGCAACCGAGAAATTGGCTCACCACCGGTGTGCTGACGAGCGTCGCCAGCGCCGCAGCGGACCCGGCAACTGTTGCGACCACCAGCGGACTGCGCGATTCGAGCAGCGTCTGCCCCAGTTGGGTGCCCACCAGGGCAACCAACGCCACCGTCGACGCTCGCCGCCGCCTGCCGCTCATCCGTGCCAGAAGCCACGCTGCCAGCGCACCGATTGCCGTGGCACCCCCGCGGACAGCGATCGTCTGCCACAACGCATGAGTGTCCATCTGTTCGGACTTCTCGGATCCGTACTCGGACGGGGTGCTCACCGCAAGCGCAGCAGCGGGCAAGGCGTCCGTCATCAGATTGACCAGTAGCAACTGCCTTGCGTTGAGCGGTGATTCGCCGGACAGCGCAGAACCGATCAGAGCGAATGCGACTTCACCCGCGTTGCCTCCGAGCAAAACCCCCACCGCTGATCTGACCCGCCGCCACAATTGACTGCCCTCGTCCAATGCGTCGGTCAATCCGCCGACACGGCCGTCGAGGAGCACGATGTCTGCGGCGCCGCGCGCCGGATCGCTGTCAGTCGACGCCACCCCGATTCCCACGCTGGAAACTCGGATCGCCGCAGCATCGTTCGCGCCGTCACCGACCATGGCGCACACGCGCCCGTCAGTCTCCAACGCTTGCACGATCTCGACCTTCTGCTCGGGTGTCACGCGCGCAAAGACGCTGCTGCCGCGGACGGCGTTCCGTCGTTCTGCGCGAGAGAAGTTCTCCCAGTCCGGACCGGTGACCACGTCCTCACGCGCCACATCCATCCCCAGTTCGGTGGCGACCGCCGCCGCTGTTGTCGGATGATCCCCCGTCAGCACGCGCACTTGCTGTCCGTTGCCTTGAAGTTCTCGAACAAGTTGCGTTGCTTCGGGTCTGAGCGTGTCCGAGAGTCCGAGAAGGCCGACCGCTTCCAACCCCTCGGAGCAACACTGTTCGAGAAATTCCGAGTCCTCCGCAGCGCGTCGCGCATCGTGTTCCGACAACTCGCGCTGCGCGACGGCAACCACCCGCAGTCCGCGTCCGGCCATGCTCTGAACGTGCTTCGCCGACACAGCATTCGGATCCCGCCCTGCCTCCGCCACGAATTCCGGTGAACCCTTCAGTGCGATCCGTCTGCCCAGTAGGGCTGCCGAGTACGGCCGCCCAGACCTGAACGGAACGAGGTTGAGCGCGTCGGCATCACCGAAAACCCGAGCCTCGTCCAGAGCTTGTTCGGCCGCATCGACCACAGCGGCGTCCGTCGAATGAAACACGCGATCGTCGCGACTTCCCAGAGCACTGCGCGCCGCAACTTCCAAAATCTCACTTTCGCCCCAACCGTCGACGCGTTCGACCGCGGCCACCCGTAGCTTGTTCTCGCTGAGGGTTCCGGTCTTGTCGAAGCAGACCGCGTCGACACGGCCGAGCGCTTCGATCGAACGTGGAGCACGCACCAATACTCCTACTGCAGTGAGCCTTCGAGCTGCCGCCTGCTGAGCCAGGGTCGCAACCAGAGGCAATCCCTCCGGCACGGCGGCCACGGCAACGGCCACACCTCCGGTGACGGCGCGGCGCAGACCGGTACCACGAATCAGACCCGCGACTGTCACCAACGCTCCGCCGCCGATACTGGCCGGCAGAGTCGCCCTGGTGAGTTCGCGCAGTCTGTTGGTCAGGCCCACAGCAGGTCCGGATCGGGATACACCGACATCGGCGCGCCTGGTCACCGTTCGAGTTCCGGTGGCCGTGACCACGCCACGACCGGAGCCGGCAAGCACTGTTGTCCCGGCATAGGCCATGCACCTTCGCTCGGCCAGGGGCATCCCAGGGGTCGGGTCGGTCTGCTTGTCGACGGGCATGGACTCCCCCGTCAACGACGACTCGTCGACTTCCAGCGATTCGGCGCTCAACAGTCGACAATCGGCGGGCACGATGTCCCCGGACTCGAGGGCCACGACGTCACCGAGTTCGAGCGCGTCTGCCGCAGTCTCGACCTCGCCAACGTTGGTTACTCGCCGAGCCACCGGTTCCTGAGTCCGCAAAAGCCGCTGCACTGCCCGTTCCGAATGAAGTCGTTGAACAGCGGACATCGCGGCATTGCCGACCAAAACCGAACCGACCAGGACGGCGTCCACCGGTGACCCGAGGACGGCGCTGGCCGCGGAGCCGGTTGCCAACACCGGCGTGAGTGGATCCGCCAATTCTGTTCGCAACGCCGACAATCCGTCACGGATCAATCTGAAGCGTGCGGGCGCCCGCACACCGCTATCAGCGCGCTGCGGTGTATGCCGGACGGATTCGGCGAGTTCGCGAACGACAGAATCACCGTCCATCTCATGCCAGCTATCGCTCGGAGCACCGACAGGGGCGGGAGCCTGAATCACAGATCGGGACAGGGTGTATCCGGTCCACAGTCCCGCGGCCGAACCAGCCGTGACCGGCCCCGGCCCAGCCCCTCGAATTCCCGGAAGCATAATCAAGGCACCCAATGCCGAAGAACCCGAGGAGAGTTCGACGCCGCGCCTCGTCGCTGTTCGGGCAGCCGAGAGCGCATGGACGACCCGCCACGCCCCGGCCAAGTCGGTGTGGATGTCGGCACTCACGTGCTCGCCACTCGGTGGTGAAATCCCGATGCGCAGCACTGCCTGCCCCGCTATCGCCCTACTCGACACGATCGCAACTGTCCGACCCTCGGCCACCAACGCCGAGAGAGCTTCGCGCAGGCCGGCTTCGGGAGTCGATGGCGCCGGATAGAGCTCGTCGAATCCGCTTCGCAGTGATCCGAGCCCGTCGTCGTCGATCGTGACCGCTGCGACTCCGCTCGCGCGTATCTCACCTATCAGTGATTCCGCCAACCCTTTTCGCACCGGCCTTACGACAACTTCGGCGCCGTCGATGCGGTGTCTTCCGACCCCGAGTGAGCCGGCGTCAAGCGCTTCCCTGGCATGTGCCCACACCACGACGCGGTCCGACTCGGACACCTCTCGTATGTCGGAAACCCGGAGCGCGTCGTCGAAAAGGACACTCGGATCGACGAGGACGGTATCGACACGATCGAGCATGCGTAGAGCCGCGGGGTCCGAAACGGCGACGTGGTGCGTCCGCCACAGACCGTATGACAAACCAGCAGCGAACGATTCGCGTGACATCCGAAGCGGCCGCGGCGCCGAAACCTTGATGCTCGTCGCAACGGTGTCACCGCCGGCAGACACGGTAGCCAGTGCAGCCCCAGCCGCCAGCTGAACCCCAGCGATCCTGTCGGCATAACGCTCCCCCGGACCACTCGGGTCACGCCTCGTGGAAGCACCGCGACCGCCAGATTCGAATGGCCACACCCGCCGAGAGTTTCGCGCCGCCAGAGTTTCGCGTAGCAGCATCGTCCGCAGCCCGAAATCCACGCCCAATGACGCAGGCGCATAGGTCAGAACATCCGCGAACGACGTCGCCGACTCCAAAGCGAAGTCGGTGAGCGAACGGCCAAGGCGCTGTTCGATTCGCCGACGCACCCGGGGTTGATAATTGATCGCCGACGCCGCCGCCGAGACATAGGCGGAACCCGGCATTCGCGGCGCACGAAGAATCGATCCCGCTGCTGCAGGAATCATCCCGACGCCCGCCAGCGCAAGAGTGCCAGTCCGCAGCGCCACGTCACTGACAGCGGTTCGCGGAATCGTCGAACCACCGACCAACGCCAGACCCGACAACGCCAGGCGCGGCGGCAAAGTTGCCACCGACACCGCACGCCGGGCCATCGCTGAGAACATCAGGAAGTGGATCGAGTGTGCGAAGAACTGTGAGTTCGATCCTGCGACCGACTGGCCGCCTTGTGGGAGTTTCCGCTCGATTCCTTCTTTGCCGGTTCCGTCTTGGTCGCGCGCCCAACCGCCTTGACCGCACGATCGGGCCGCGCGCTCTTGCGATCCCATTCGTGAAGTACCAGGGCCGTGCCGCCGACCGCCAAGAGCACCGGCCACTCCACCAATCCCGCCGCGCCGACGGCGGCCATCGTGAGAACCGCGGTCGGCGTCGAGGAACTACCCGCACGAATTCCGTCTCGGACGCCCTCCGCCGTTCCGCGTATCCCGCCCGTCACTCCACCGATCACTCCACCACCGACGGCTCCAGCCACCGTCGTCGTTGCGTCTGCCACACCACGAACGACCCGGGTGGCTTCGTCGACAATCATCATCGGACGCTCCTATCAGCAGTCCATCGAAGAATTCAGTATTTGAGGCCATACCCAACACCGACGGCGGCAATCACGATCCGATACATTTTTCGGCGAACCTGGCGAGGGCGCGCCATCGTCAGCGCCGTGAGAGGGTACGGTGCGGGATGCAGCGACCACCTTCATCGACGGGAGTTCCACACAGTGGCGATCATCGGAAATTCGGACCTCGACATCTTCCGACTTAGCTTGGGCGGCAACCCTTTCGGATGGACAGCAGACGAGAAGACGTCCTTCGAGATCCTCGACTCGTTCGCCGAAGCCGGTGCAAACTTCATCGACACCTCCGACTCGTACACGGCGTCGGCTCCCGGCAATTCCGGCGGGGAATCCGAAACGATCATCGGGAAATGGATCACCGATCGGGGACTGCAGAACGACATCGTCGTCGCCACCAAGGTGGGTAGCCATCCCGATTTCAAGGGACTGAAGGCCGACAACATCGCGGCCGCAGCTGAGGCGTCGCTGCAGCGCCTGCAGACGGACTGCATCGACCTGTACTACGCACATTTCGACGACCCGCAGACTCCGCTCGAGGAAACTCTCGAAGCCTTCAATGCGTTGGTCGTCGCGGGCAAGGTTCGCTATCTCGGAATCTCCAACTACAGCCCCGACCGCGTCCGGGAGTGGCTGCGGATCACCGAGGAGAACGATTACGCCGCGCCCATCGCGCTGCAACCGCACTACAACCTGGTGCACCGCAAGTCGTACGAACCCGAACTCGCGCAGATCGCCACCGACAACAACATCAGCGTCTTCCCGTACTTCGCTCTCGCTTCCGGCTTCCTGACGGGAAAGTACAAGACCCGCGCGGACATCGAAGGCAGCTCCCGCGAACGACTGACCGCCGGATACTTCAGCGACGCCGGACTCGACGTCGTCACGGAACTGGCAACAATCGCGCAGGCACACGAAAGCGAGATCTCGACCGTCGCGCTGGCCTGGCTGCTGACTCGACCGGGCATCACCGCACCGATCGCGAGCGTCAGCCGGCCGGAGCAACTCCCGGCGCTACTGGACGCCCCGAATCTGGTGCTGTCGTCGAATGAACTGGACACTCTCGAACGGGTGTCGGCGGCAGTCGGCGCCTGAAATCAGGCAGTTTTGAGATGAGCGCCGAGGGCCGTGTTGTTGATCGTCCAAAACGACCAGCCGTCATGGCTCTCGGTGTCGCCTGAAATGTGACCGGTCACGGCATTGGCGGCCGCGGTCGGATCAGGGAATCGGCGGCCTTCCATCGGTCCGCGCATGATCTCGACGACCTCGGTGCTTTCGTCGAAGCGTCCGACCCAGCGGTATCCATGGCAATCAGCCGTCATCTCGAGGCGATTGTCGACAACTTCGATCTCCTCGACACCGCTGGCGCGACGCTTCTTCGCGGCGACCGGCGACGTCTTGCGCTTGGTCGCAACCGGGGCCTCCACGTAAATGCTCGGATCCTTGACCGCAGCCAGTCCCAGCGCATCCCAACGATCGTGACCGTGTACGACGCGTCCGCGCGGAATCGCGTGATGTCCGGTGCGATTGCGTCCGGGGCTGTCCATGATCCACAGGTCGACCTCGGCACGGATGTCGTCCGCGACCTCGTTGGAGGGCAGCATGAAGAACTCGTGCGGGTCTGCAGCCAGGTCGACGAACACCCAGAACTCGGAGCGCGTGTCGTCGCTCTCGAGCGACTCGTCCTGACGCCTGGCCTGCCAGTCACCGTCGAGCTTGGAACGCACTCGGACGATTCGGCTGATGCCGTCTGCGCCCGTCACCTCGACGGGATTACGACGTGAGTGCGTGAGGCGGACAGCCTTGCCCCCACGCTGCGTAGCTTCGGAAATGAACGCATTGATGCCGCGGCTTGCGGTGTCTTCCATGATCGACCTGTCTCGAGCGGGTACGCCCGCATCACCGGATCGGCATCGGGGTCGAGCAAAGAGCGAATTCTCGGCCTGTTCTTCGATCGTGCGGCCGGTCAGTACCTTCGACCTTACAGCTCCGGCGACAGCCTGACTACGGCGCCCGACGCTCGTTCCCGGAGGTCAGCAGTGCAATGTCCCCGTAAAGAGCCGCCCGGTGAGCGAACATCAGTTCTTCCACACCGTCGAATTGATCCCCGACGTAGTGCGTGTTGGCAGCCGAAAGTTCACGTGAACCAGAGCGCGCGAGTAGGTCGTCGATCCGGCTGTCGAGGCTCGCTGCATGCGCAACCGCGCGCTGCGAACTCAACTGATCCTCGGCCCGTGCGACCAGGTCACCGATCCGCGCGAGCGCCGCGACGCGCTCGACCAGCTGGTCCCAGACCGTGCCGAGTGCTTCCCTTCGCGAAGCGATTCCGGCTCGGGTTCCCTCGTCGCGTGCCAGCGCAGCCGCGTCGTCCAGCTCTGCGAGTATCGAACGCAGCGCTACGGTATCGACCGCGATCTGCGTGATCTCGTCTGCCAAGTCCAGTTGATTACGTTGAATGACGAAGTGATCGGAATGCCACGCGCTGGAACTCTCGATCCGGTCGAAAAGATTCCCGGCGAGGTAAAGCAGTGCGTCGTACTCACCGGCGCGTCCTTCGGGTTCGGAATCGACCAGTCCGTCGAGGACTTCCGCGATGCGTCTTCCGGCATCGGCGATGACACCGGTTCCCTGGACCTTCCCGAACTGGGCGGCGAGTTTGTCGAGTGCTGCGTTTCCACTGCTGGCCACGACACCGAGACCCACCGGCAGCTTGGCTGGAACCGGCGTACAGGTGAGCCCGGCAAAGAGAGCCTCGCGCTGCTCGACGTCGAGATGGAGACCGTCGCGGCGGTCCTTGCGGATGGCACGGACACTGCTCGCGAAGTGACGATTGGAATGCACGATCGCCGATCGCATCGACTGAACGCGCTTGTCCAGCGCCTGCACCCGCCGTTCGAGGACAACCTGAACGGGACCGATGCGTGTCGCGAGCAGTCGACGCCTGGTGCGGGCCAGCTCGTCGGTGAGATACCTCAACTCCGAAAAGCCGCCGATCTCCGGGAACGAACGTCCGACACCGCGCCGGTTCGCCAGGATCGACCGCGTCGACTCGTCCGCATAGCCGCCGGCGATCAGCAATGCGACATCGTCGGACAACTCCGGCCGGTTCGACTCGACGGTCCCCGCCGCACACCACTCTCTGACTCGGGTGGAGATGAGCGTTCGCCGTTCGGTCACCGACGCCACGACAAAGACGTCGCCATTTCCGTCTGCCATCTCACGGCCATCCGTCATCTCACGCCTCCTGCTGGGTGCCGGTTACCACTGTTCCAGAATCTGCCGACACGCGCCCGACCCCTGCTCCCGAAGTCGACGCACCTCTGCCATACCGTAGGCGGGTGACCTCCCTGCGATCAGACGCGCAAGCAGGTCACTCGCGCGCACCGCGGACTCCTCCAGCGGTTCAACCACTACTTCCCGATCTCGCGATCGAACAACTCCAGTCGTTGTTGCAGGTACGTTCCTGGACTCTCGCGGAATGGTTCGCGATGGCCGACCAACGCGGATTCCTCGCGCCCGCGGCCAGTGTTCCGCTCTTCATGGAAGCCGCGCTGAAGTATCCCGAGCACCGCGAGGCGCTCCTTCGCCTCGCCGGTCGACGCGGGCAGTACCTGGCGGAGCAGAATCCCGATTGGGCCCAATTGCGGCGGATCGGGTCACGCCGGGACGAACTGTGGCTATCGCCCGATCCGAACGACCGTACGGCCTGGTTCGATTACATACGTACGGTCGACCCGGAACTGGCGAGCGAGGAGCTCGAGATCGCCTGGGACGACGAGCCCACCGCAAACCGCCTGCACTTCCTCGATCACCTCGACGTCGGGCTGGGTGAACACGATCACACCCTCCTCGAGCGTGCACTCGACGATCCAGCCGTGCGGGTTCGTGAGCGTGCAATTCAACTACTACGGCAACTCCCCCGATCTCCTTTTGCCTCTCGCATGGCTACTCGAGCTAAGTCGTGGGTCCGGCTCGAGACGAAGCCGTTGCGACCGCGCCTTGCCGTCCGATTGCCGGGCTCGCTCGACGACCTCGCATTTCGTGACGGCATCGAAGACGTCCACTACAAGAACAAAGGCATCCGGCGCTGGTGGTTACGGCAAGTCGTGACCGCCACTCCACTGACGCTGTGGGAATCGATGGCCGGTTCGCCACGCGAGGCCCTCACCATCCCCATCGAGAAGCAATGGCGCACCGTGATGATCGAATCATGGACTGCTGCAACAGTTCTTCAGAAGAACACAGCGTGGGCGTCGGCATTTCTGGAGCGGGACGGGCGCACGACCGACCGGAGAATCGTCGCCATCGCAGACCCACGCGAGCGCGTCGAATACATCGTTGCCGGCCACGCGGACGAATACCTTCTGGGCGTCGACGGCAGCGCACTACTCGACGGCATCGACCGTCCATGGCCCCTGGCCGTCGCCGAAAAGTTGTTGAACGCCTTGGAGAACGAAGCGATGGAGCATGCTGCGACGGGTGAGGACTTGGGCATTCACTCGCGACACAGTCACTTTTCCACTCTGCGAAGCGTGCAGGCGCGCTTCCCTTTCGACGCCGTACCGCTTCTGCAGGACGCGGCGGCACGAACGAGTGACCCCGGGTGGCAACAAGCATTCACCGACAGCGCCGTCAACATCGAGCAGCGCCAACTCCGCTTGGACGTTCTACGTAATCACCACTGAACGACAAAGGGGCCGCATCCCTCGAACAGAATGCGGCCCCTCTGTCGATGGTGAAAGATCAGACCACGCTGACCATCTCGTGATCAGCCACACCGGCGGCCAACACCCGGAGGTGATCTTCGGTGCTGCCGAGGGTGTGCTCGATGGCGACGAGACGGCTCACGTAGTGACCCACCGGGTATTCGGCGGTCATACCGATACCACCGTGCATCTGGATCGCTTCCTGGCCGATGAGCCGAGCCGAACGCCCGATCTGCAACTTCACCCGCGAAGCGATCACCGGATCGACGACGCCGTCGGCAAGGGACATCGTTGCGTACAGACTCATGCTGCGTGCCAACTCGAGCGAGACGTACAGGTCGGCGGCGCGGTGCGTCAGCGTCTGGAACTTCGCGAGCGGAACTCCGAATTGCTTACGCGTCTTGAGGTATTCGGTGGTCAGGTGTAGCGCCTCTTCCATTGCTCCGACAGCCTCGGCGCACAGCGCGGCCTGCTCACGGATCTGTGCGGCTTGGATCAGAGCAGAAGCGTCACCGCCCTCACCGAGTGCTTCGGCCGGAGTATCGGTGAACTCGATCTGCGCCCCACGCAACCCGTCGTGAGTGGCATAGGACTTGCGTACCAGGCCGGAGGCATCGCTCTTGACGAGGAACAGTCCGACGCCACCGCCGGGGAGCGCAGCGCTCACGACCAAGATGTCCGCAGTCGCGCCGTGGCCAACGGGATTCTTGATACCGGTGATGGTCCAGCCGCCCTCGACCTGCGCCGCCGCGGTGGCCCGTTCGGTTGCCGGCCAACGAATTCCGGGTTCCTGATCGGCGAACGCGAGGAACGTGGTGCCCTCGGCCACTCCGGGAAGAATCGACGAGCGCTGCTCTGCGCTGCCTCCTTCGGAGATGAGCCCGCCCGGCGTCACGACCGCGTCGAGTAACGGTTCGGGGGCCAAGCGTCGACCGATCTCGGTCATGACCGCACCGATTTCCACCGGGCCCGCGTCCATGCCGCCGTCGTCCTCGGAGAACGTCAGGCCGAGCAAGCCGACCTCGGCCAACTGCTTCCAGACCTGCGGACTCCACCCTGGATCGGAGTCGATGATCGCGTTGCGCTTTTCGGCGTCGTAGCTACGCGAGAGGAGGTCCTTGGTGGTGTCGCGGAGAAGCTTCTGCTCGTCGTTCAGTTCGAAGTCCATGCCACGCCTCACAATCCGAGGATCGAGGAGGCGATGATGCTGCGCTGCACTTCGCTCGATCCGCTGTAGATGGATACCTTGCGGTAGTTCAGGTACGTCGGGGCAGTGTGCTGCGCCCAGCTCGCGGAGGCGATGTCGCTGCCCGCGTCGTACGGCAGTGAATCAGGGCCGGCCACGTCCATCAGCAATTCGACGCTCGCCTGCTGCAATTCGGAGCCACGAAGCTTGAGCAGTGACGACGCCGGGTTCGGCTGGCCGTCAGCGGAACTGGCGACCACCCGGAGCTGAGTGAGCTCGAGGGCAAGCAATTCGTTTTCGAGTTCGGCGAGGCGAGCAGCGAAGAGCGGATCTTCGAGCAGGGTCCCGTTACCGACCTTGACCTCGGCAGCGCGGGCCTTGGCCTGGGCCAGACGAACCTTCGAGAAACCGACGCGGGTGACACCGGTGCGCTCGTTTCCGAGCAGGAACTTGGCGTAGCCCCAGCCCTGGTTCTCTTCACCGACCAGGTTCTCTCCCGGAACGCGGACGTCCTCGAAGAACACTTCGTTGACCTCGTAGCCGCCGTCGATCAGCTTGATCGGGCGGACCGTGACTCCAGGCGTCTTCAGGTCTACGAGGATGAACGAGATACCTGCCTGGCGCTTGGGCGCATCGGGATTGGTACGCACGAGGCAGAAGATCCAGTCGGCGTACTGTCCCAGCGTCGTCCAGGTCTTCTGACCGTTGATGACCCAGTCGTCGCCGTCGCGGACCGCGCGGGTCTTGAGCGAAGCGAGGTCGGAGCCGGCCTCGGGTTCGGAGAATCCCTGGCACCACCAGATGTCGAGGTTCGCGGTCGCGGGAAGGAACTTCTCCTTCTGCTCCTGCGAGCCGAAGGCTGCGATGACCGGACCGACCATGTTGGCGTTGAACGCCAACGGTTCGGGGACCGACGCTAGCTGAAGTTCGTCGAGCCAGATGTTGTGCTGGACCGGGGTCCAGTCCTTGCCGCCCCACTCGACCGGCCAGTGCGGTACCGCCAGACCGTGAGCGTTGAGGATCTGCTGCGCCTCGACCATACGGTCGCGCCCCAATTCCTCGCCGTGGGCGTACGCCTCCCTGATGTCCGCGGGGATTTGCGTACGGAAGAACGTCCGCATCTCGTCGCGGAACGCTAGTTCCTCGTCGGTCAATGCCAGGTTCATCGGGATTCCTTCGCACTCGAAACCGGATTCATGTTCGGTTCGACCGTACCCCGACGACCATGGAGGCGGAACAGGTACCGCGAAAGACGGCACTCAGGGCCGACCTTCTACACGGTTTTGAGGACCAACAGGTAGCCCCCGCCCGCGGCGTCGATGCTCGTTTCCACGTTCAACGACGGAGCCAAACGTGACAACCGATCGATCAACCAATCCGACGCTTCCTGGGCGTCGTCCTTGCCGGGGCAGCGAGCGACGGCGACGCGGCCACCCTTGCGCTCGAGTTGCTCCACGACCCCGATGATCGGAGCGGGATCCACGACGAACAGCCGATCCGGCCATTCCACAACAGGTTTGACCGCACCCTTCTTGGTGTTGCATGCGCGGTGCGCCAAGCGTTCGACGCCACCTTTGGTCTTGCCACCCTTTTTTGCGGTGTTGATGCTGTCGATGCTCGGGCCGCGCGGATCATTGACGGACATGTCGGGATCGACCGGTTCGTCACACAGCCAGCAGCGCCAGGATTCACGTTCGCCGACTTCTTGAAGGGTGCTCATGTGGCAACGGTACCGTGCGCACTTTCGGCTGCTTCCGCTACCAAAAGTGCGCACGGGGCCGAAGGCCCTACATGTCTGCAATCGCCTCCAGTGGCTTCGTCTTGGCCGCTCGGTTGGCCGGCCACAGCGCCGCCAAGACACCGACCACACCCGAGCCGATCAGCATTCCGACCACCTGACCCCACGGGATCGTGATCTTGTCGAGGCCCTGATCCGCGAGAGTGCTCACGAAGGCCCAACCGAACGCGATGCCGAGAACAACTCCGACCGCCGCGCCGTACACCGCGATGAGCACCGACTCGAGGTAGATCGTGCGTCGCATCTGTCCGCGCTGCATGCCGACAGCTCGCAGCATTCCGATTTCTCGTCGCCGCTCGACCACCGACAGCGCCAAGGTGTTGATGATGCCCAGGATTGCGATCACGACCGCGAGTGCAAGCAGTCCGTAGAGGATCGCCAACAAGGTGTTGATCTGCTGGCCCTGAGTTCCCTTGAACTCCTCACGATCCTGCACCTGGACGACGACGTACTTCTCCGTGGCCGTTTCCAGCTCGGATCGCAGCATGGTCAGATCCGCACCAGGCTTCGCCTTCACCAGCACCACGAAGTCCGGGAGACTCTCGGCCGGCATCAGTTTCCGGTACGCCTCGTCCGAGACGATCCACGAGCCGATCAGCTGGTTGTCCTCGAACACTCCCGCGACAACGGTCTGGTACTCGACGCCGCCAGGACCGGTCAACGTCTGGGTCGAGCCGACAGTCCAGCCCTTGTCATCCGCAGTCGACTTCGAGACGAGCATGTTGTTGCCGGTCAGATCGACAGTGCCCTCGAGGATCTTGTACTCGAGCACGCCTTCGATCGGTCCGTCGAACGAAGCACCCTGCTCGTCCTCACCGTCGACCTTCGCGCGCACCCCGTGCAAGGACGTGGCGCTCTGTACGTCGGGTACCTGCCGGACCGCGTCGGCCGCACCTCGCGGCACACCGATCGCGTTGGGACCGGTCAGGATGTAGTCGGCCGAGACACCCACGTCCACAAGAGCATTGATGCTCGCCTTGGCCGAGGAACCGAACACTCCGATGACCGTCACCAGCATCAGACCGAGAGTCAGCGCGAATGCCGTTGCGGCCGTACGGCGAGGATTACGCACCGCATTGGTACGGGCCAATCGCCCGATGGCGCCGAACGGCTTGGCGAACACGGCACCGAGCGCACCGACGATCGGTCGCGACAGCGCCGGAGCCCCGAGAAGAACCGCGATGATCAACGAGAACGCACCGAGTCCGACTATCAACGCAGCCCCACCACCGGTACCGCGAGAGCCGAACACGAGCAGTGCCACACCGATCACGCCGAGAATCGCACCGATCAACGTCCGCACTCGCAGTGAGTCACCGGTAGAGGCGAACTCCTCACGCATGGCCGCTACCGGCGGGATCTTCGACGCACGACGAGCCGGGGCGTAAGCGCTGAGCGTCGTGACGACGACGCCGACTACCAACGCGACGATGATCGTGCGGGCACCCACCTGGAGCGGGCCTTCCGGCAGACCGACGTCGAATGTGTTGAGCAGACTGCGCAATCCGTAGGCGAGACCGATACCGCCGAGCAGACCGATGATGCTGCCGATGAGTCCGACCACGAGCGCCTCGGTGACCACCGAACGGCCGACCTGCGCTCGGCTCGCACCGATCGCACGCAGCAGCGCCAGCTCACGAAGACGCTGCGCCACGATCATCGAGAAGGTGTTGTAGATGATGAACGTTCCGACGAGCAGAGCAATCGCGCCGAACGCCAACAGGAAGTAGTTGATGAAGCTCAGCGCCGAGTCGACCTCGGCCTTGGTCTCCTCACGAACCTGGTCGCCGGTCTGCACCTTGAGATCGGGGAAAACCTGCTCGACGCGTTGCTGTAGTTCCGTCTGCGACACCCCGTCGCCCGCGACGTCGATGTACTCGACGTGTTGGCCGTCGGTGAAGAGTCCACGGGCCTGCTCGTCGGTGAAGAGCGCGCCGATGAACCCGCCGGTGTCACTACCCGCCCCCTCGTAGATGCCGGACAACGTCACGTCCACGATTCCGCGGGCCGGTGCCAGAACCTTGGCGGAGTCCCCCACCTTCAGTCCGGCTCGCTCGGCGGCGCTGGTGTTCAGCGCGACCTGACCGGTCTGCGTCGGAGGCGCGCCCTCGACGAAGGTGTCGGGTTCGGCAATCGCCTGGCCCGGCGGTAGGTAGGACTGCCCGATACTCGGCGCGCCGCCGGTCTGAACAGCGCCGCCGTCTGCGTTGATCAGGACGATCTGTCCACTGACGGCCGGGGCTACCGCTCGGACGCCGTCGACCGCCGCAAGTTTGTCGACATCCTCCACCGGAACACCACTGGTGTTGCGTTCTTCCATCGATACCCGGACGTCGACGCCCTGGGCGGTGTTCTCGAAGATCGAATCGAAAGTCTTCTGGAGGGTGTCGGTGAAAACGAACGACCCCGCGACAAAAGCCGTGCCAAGCACCACGGAGAGAACCGTCAGCGCAAGTCGCACCTTGTGTGCCGCCAAGTTGCGCAGGGAAACCTTGCGCATCGGCGAGTTGCTTACCGAAGCCATGTGCTCAAGCCCCGGCTTCCACGTTCACGACCGCCTGCGGAGCGTCCAGACGCTTCATCCGGTCGAGGACCGAATCCGCCGTAGGCTCGCGCAATTCGTCGACGATCTTGCCGTCCGCGAGGAACACCACCCGGTCGGCATACGCCGCTGCCCGCGGATCGTGCGTCACGATCACCACGGTCTGGTTGAACTCGTCGACGGCCGCCCGCAGGATCGAGAGCACCTCCCCGGAGGACTTCGAATCGAGGTTTCCGGTCGGCTCGTCGCCGAAGATGATCTCCGGCTGACCCGCCAGGGCACGCGCACACGCCACACGCTGCTGCTGACCACCCGAGAGCTCTCCCGGCCGGTGATCGAGGCGATCCCCGAGACCCAGCTTGGTCAGGACGCTGTTCAGCCAGGTCTGGTCCGCTTTGCGTCCCGCGATGTCGAGCGGCAACGTGATGTTCTCGAGCGCCGTCAGCGTCGGCACCAGGTTGAACGCCTGGAAAACGAAACCGATGCGGTCGCGTCGCAATTGGGTCATCTGTTTGTCGGAAAGCGTCGTGAGTTCCGTGTCGCCGATGAGAACGGAACCCGAACTTGCGGAATCCAGACCGGCGAGGCAATGCATCAGCGTCGACTTACCGGAACCGGACGGCCCCATGATCGCCGTGAACTCACCGCGGGCGAAATCTGCGGACACCGAACTGAGTGCGTGCACCTGGGTATCTCCGGTGCCGTAGGTCTTGGACAGGCCGACTGCGCGGGCCGCGACATCCTGGGCGTGCGAACTCATGATCGCCTTTCCTGTTCACTTCGGTACTACTTGTGGGCGTGACGGGCGCCCGTGAAAACACGGACGCCCGCAATGGTTGGTTCCATCCTGTCGGGTGTCGGGCGCGCTCGCCATCGGGGACCACCCTGATATCTGCAGCCGAGCCGGTCAGGGTCGCGGGAATGTGCTCTTTCTGCTTGTGCGCATTGACGAGAAACAGCGATACGAAGACCGGGCGCACATTAACCTTGTGACACCAATCACACGAGAGAGGCGGCCGAATGTCCGACGCCACCGCTGGAATCATTTTCGATCGGCTAGAGCACTGGGCGACGGTCAAGCCTGATCAAACAGCGATGACCTTCCAAGGGACCGAATACACGTGGGCCCAGTGGCGAGACCGCATCTTGCGTATCGCCGCCGCCCTCGCTGAATCCGGCATCGGCGCCGGCGACACTGTCGCGTTCGTCGACAAGAATCATCTGTCCTGCCTCGAAGTCACCTACGCCGCCTCACTGCTCGGCGCCGCGAATGTCATTCCCAACTGGCGACTTTCGGGCGAAGAGCTGGATTACGTCCTCGCGGACTGTGGCGCTCGCATTCTGTTTGTCGGCAGCGAACTACTCCCCCAGATCGTCGCCATGCGCGACCGCTTGACGGCCGTCGAATCGATCTTCGCCGTCGGCGGGGAACACGACGAGTTCGAACCGTGGATCGACGAGGTCGCACCGCTGCACTCCCGCCCCGAGGTGAGCCCCGATGCCACCGCTCTGGTTCTCTACAGTTCCGGGACGACCGGTCGGCCCAAAGGCGTACAGCTCACGCATCGAAACCTGTTCGCGCACAGCAACAATGTGCTCGAAATCCTGCCGGCCCACGAGGATCACCGATTCTTGATCGCGATGCCGATGTTTCACGTCGGCGGAACGTGCTACGCCATCATGGCAATTCACACGGGTGGGCGCTGTTACTTCACGAGAGAAGCCGACGGACCGTCGATCTTCGCCGGCCTCGCCGCCGGAGCCAACATCGCCTTTCTCGTCCCACCGGTCATTGCCGGAGTCCTGGCCGCAGGCGAGCAGGCCGTCGCCGCCTTCAAGGCATTCAAACGCATTACCTACGGCGCCGCCCCCATGCCCCTTCCGTTGTTGCGAGCAGCACTCGCGGCTTGGCCGGACACCGAATTCGTCCAGGTCTACGGCATGACCGAAATGGCAGGTGTCATTACCGCGTTGATGCCGGACGTTCACCGCGACGAGTCGCAGGTCGAGCGCATGGCATCAGCAGGCACGGCGATCCCCGGCGTCGAGATGCGTGTGGTGGACCCCGTCACGCTCGAGGACGTGCCCACCGGAACGACCGGCGAACTGTGGTGGCGATCCGAACAGTGCACCCCCGGATACCTGGGCAAGCCCGAGGCGACGGCCGAAACGATTACCGCAGATGGGTGGCTGCGTAGCGGCGACATGGGCCGCGCCGACTCCGACGGCTTCGTCTTCATCGAGGACCGCCTCAAGGACATGATCATCACCGGCGGCGAGAACGTCTACTCCCCCGAGATCGAACGAGTACTAGTGGAGCATCCGGCAATCGCCGAGGTCGCGGTCATCGGCGTTCCCGACGACCGTTGGGGTGAAACCGTCAAGGCAGTCGTGGTTCTCACTGCCGAAGCGCAGATCGACGAAGCCGAACTGATCACCTACACACAGGAACGCCTCGCAAAGTTCAAGTGCCCGACCAGTATCGACGTCGCCGAGATCCTTCCCCGCAATCCCACCGGAAAGATCCTCAAGCGCGACCTCCGCAAACCGTACTGGGACAACCGCGAACACAAACTGGTCTGAGTTCGCGTGCTGTAATGGGGCGGTGACTTCGCGCCGCCCCACCACACCCAATCCGACCGATCCGTGCCCGTGCGGCAGCGGCAACGCATTGGCCGAATGCTGCGGAAAGTACATCAGCGGTGAAGCGCACGCACCGACTGCCGAAACCCTGATGCGTTCGCGTTACACGGCCTTCGCTGTGATGGACGACGAATATCTCACGCAGACTTGGCATCCCGACCATCGCCCCGCCGAACTCGATCTCGACCCCGACCAGACATGGCTCCGGTTGGAGATCCTGGACACCGAACGGGGCGGGCTGTTCGATTCCGACGGCGTCGTGGAATTTCGCGCTCACTACACATTCGGGCGCGAGCGGGGAATGCTCCACGAACGCAGTCGATTTGCGCGAACAGAAGGCAAGTGGCTCTACGTCGACGGCGATATCGGTTAGGTAACTCCGGGCACCGCCGCCGCGGATCCCGATAACACGAGCCCTACGATCGAGTCATGACAACGAACCGGACGAGATCATTTGCCGCTGTCGCTGCCATCGCAGTGGGCGTGAGCCTGACTGCCTGTTCGCAGGACGCGGAGACCACTCCCACGGCAGCCACCTCGGCCGTCACCTCGACCTCGAGTGCAGCAGCGTCGACCACAGAACCAGTCCCGACGGACAGCTCCGACAAGACGTCGGCTGCGGGCACCGAATCCAAGCTCACCGTCGTCGACATCCGAGTGGGCGAGCACGACGGATTCGATCGTGTCGTCTACGAAATGGGCGGAACCGGCACACCCGGATGGCGCGTCAAGTACGTCGACGCGGCGACACAGGAAGGCAGCGGTAAGCCCGTGGACATCAAGGGTGCCGCAGTGATCCAGGTCCTGATCGACGGTTCCGCCTATCCCTTCGACAGCGGAGTCGAGCAGTACTCCGGCCCCAACCCGGTCCCCGGCGTCGGCGGAGTCGTGACCGAGGTCAACGGGTCCAACGTCTTCGAGGGAGTCACCCAGTCGTTCATCGGCGTGACAAAGAAGCAGCCGTTCACGGTCACGACGCTCAACGACCCTCCGCGCGTGGTGGTCGACGTGGCCCGCTGAGGCCGCACTTGACCTGAAGTTTGGTTGAGGTTCTACCTTCGTGTCGTACCGGCCACGTAATCTTCGTGGCCGGCGACCGGAGGGGCGAAGTCATGAGTATGGAAGTCACCGCGTGGAACGCGATGTACAACGCGATGCACGCGCAAGAAGATCGGCGCCCGTTCTCGAAGGCGACACTGAAGCGGATCGCGACGTTCGCAGTTCCACAGAAACGCAACCTCAGCTGGTACCTCGTACTCAGTGTTGTCACTGCTGCGCTTGCCGTGGCAACACCTGTCCTGGCCGGGCGTGTGGTCAACGCGATAGTCGGCGGCGACGCCGTCGACGTGGTCGTCAAACTTGCCGCCCTGATCGCACTGGTTGCACTTCTCGAAGCCGCTCTGGGCCTGTTGACCCGGTGGCTCTCGGCCAGCATCGGCGAAGACCTGATCCTGCATCTGCGCACCACCGTCTTCGATCACGTCCAGAAGATGCCCATCGCGTTCTTCACCAGAACTCGAACCGGAGCACTGGTCAGCCGTCTCAACAACGACGTCATCGGCGCTCAGCGCGCCTTCAGCGACACCTTGTCCGGAGTGGTCAGCAACCTGGTCACCCTGGTGATCACGCTGATCGTCATGCTCGGGATCTCCTGGCAGATCACCGTCCTCGCGCTGCTACTTCTCCCGATCTTCGTCATCCCCGCACGGCGCATGGGCGCAAAACTTGCAGCACTCAATCGTGAAGCAGCCAACCATAATTCGCTCATGAGCACCCAGATGACGGAGCGGTTCTCCGCTCCCGGCGCGACTCTGGTCAAGCTGTTCGGCCGCCCGTCGCAAGAGTCGGCGGAGTTCGCGGTTCGCGCCAGGCGTGTGCGCAACATCGGAGTCCGGACCGCAATGCTGCAGTCCGTCTTCGTCACAGCGCTGACCCTGGTCTCGGCACTTGCTCTTGCCCTCGTCTACGGACTCGGCGGCTTCTATGCGCTGCGCGGACAGTTGGACGCAGGCGCCGTCGTGGCGATGGCATTGTTGTTGACGCGGCTGTACTCACCGTTGACCGCACTGGCCAGCGCCCGGGTCGATGTCATGAGCGCCCTGGTCAGCTTCGAGCGGGTATTCGAGATTCTCGATCTGGCGCCGCTCATCACCGAGAAGCCCGATGCACGCACGGTGCCGCAGGGCCCGGTGTCCGTCGAGTTCAAGAACGTCACTTTTGCTTACCCGTCTGCCGACAAGGTGTCACTAGCTTCTCTGGAGGAAGTCGCGATCCTCGACACCCGCGGCGGCGAGGACGTGTTGCACGACCTGTCTTTCCGCACGGAAGCAGGGCAGATGGTCGCCCTGGTCGGCACGTCCGGCGCCGGAAAGTCGACCGTGGCGCAGATGATTCCGCGCCTCTACGACATCGACTCCGGTTCGGTCGAGTTGGGCGGCGTCGACGTCCGCGACCTCAGTGCCGATTCCATCCGCGAGACCGTCGGCATGGTCACGCAGGACGGGCACCTGTTCCACGAGAGCCTTCGATCCAACCTGCTCCTTGCGCGACCGGATGCCACCGAAGAAGATCTGCGCGAGGTTCTGGAGCGAGCACGGCTCACCGACCTGGTTGCGTCGCTGCCCGACGGACTGGAGACCGTGGTGGGTGAACGCGGTTACCGCCTCTCGGGCGGCGAGCGTCAACGCCTGACCATCGCACGACTGCTCCTGGCCCAGCCTCGCGTCGTCATCCTGGACGAGGCCACCGCGCATCTCGACTCGACGTCGGAAGCCGCGGTTCAGGAAGCACTCGGCGAAGCACTCGCCGGGCGGACTGCGGTGGTGATCGCTCACCGGTTGTCGACGATCCGTTCCGCCGACCTGATCCTTGTCGTCGAAGCAGGCCAGATCGTCGAGCGCGGCAACCATGAGGAACTGCTCGCGCGCGGTGGCCGCTACGCCGAGTTGTACCGTACGCAGTTCGACACCAACGCCCGGAAGAACGGCGCCCTCGCACCGACGCCGATCTGATACCGCGCGGCGCCTTGCCCTCCACACAGAAAACAGGCGCTGTCCTCCTCGCGGAGGGCAGCGCCTGTTTCAGTCTTTATGTCAGTCGTTGAAGCTGTAGGTCAGTCGTTGTAGCGATCGCGTCCGCCACCGCGGCGGTCGTCACGTCCACCGCGATCGTCCCGGCCACCACGGTCGCCACGGCCACTCGGACGTCCCTGCGGCGGGCCGAAATCAGGCTGCAGCTGGATCAGGACGCCGGAGATGCGTGTGCGACGCAAAGCTTCGAGAGTCTCGTTGGAGAGGTCGGCCGGCAGCTCGACGATGCTGTGATCCGGGCGAATGCTGATGTGCCCGAAGTCGCTTCGACGAAGTCCACCCTCGTTGGCGATGGCACCGACGATGGCACCCGGAACGACGCGGTGACGCTTGCCGACTGCAATGCGGTATGCAGCCAACTCCTGGCCCTCGGGTCCACGCGAGCGAGGAGCCGGGCCGTCGTCGAAACGACGAGGGGGACGCGGTTCACGCGGTTCACGCGGCTCGCGCTCACGACGCGGCGGTGCCGGCGGCTCGGGAGAAAGCAAGAATGCTTCGCCGTCGCGCGACTGCAATGCCAGAGCGGCAGCGATGTCGATGAGCGGAACATCGTGTTCCTGGTCGTAGTCCTCGATCATCTTGCGGAACATCGCGAGATTCTCCGAGGCCAGGCTCTCCGTGATGGAGTCACCGAACTTGGCCACGCGCTGGGCGTTGACGTCGTCGACACTGGGAAGCTGCATCTCCGCAAGCGGCTGACGCGTCGCCTTCTCGATGGACTTGAGCAGATGACGCTCACGCGGAGCGACGAACAGCAACGCGTCACCCTGACGACCGGCGCGGCCGGTACGACCGATGCGGTGAACGTACGACTCCGTGTCATGCGGGATGTCGTAGTTGACGACGTGGGAGATTCGATCGACGTCGAGGCCTCGAGCGGCAACGTCGGTCGCGACAAGGATGTCGAGGGCGCCGTTCTTGAGCTGACCGATGGTCCGCTCACGCTGTGCCTGGACGATGTCGCCGTTGATCGCGGCGGCCGAGTGCCCGCGGGCCCGCAGCTTCTCCGCCAGGTCTTCGGTGGCCTGCTTGGTACGGACGAAGATGATCATCGCCTCGAATGCCTCGACCTCGAGGACTCGGGTCAGTGCATCGAGCTTGCGCTGATGAGCAACCTGAATGTAGCGCTGCGTGATGTTCGAGGCGGTCGACGTCTTGGACTTGACGGTGATCTCGACCGGATTGTTCAGGTACTGCTTCGAGATCCGGCGAATCGAGCCGGGCATCGTTGCGGAGAACAGGGCGACCTGCTTGTCGCCGGGGGTGTCGCGGAGGATGCGCTCGACGTCCTCCTGGAACCCCATCTTGAGCATCTCGTCGGCCTCGTCGAGAACGAGGTACTTGAGATTGGTCAGATCCAGGGTGCCCTTTTCGAGATGGTCGATGACACGACCCGGGGTACCGACGACGACGTGTGCGCCGCGGCGCAGGCCCGACAGCTGGACGCCGTAGCTCTGGCCACCGTAGATCGGCAGCACGTTGAGTCCGGGGATGTGCGCGGAGTACTTGCCGAATGCCTCGGCAACCTGAAGCGCCAGCTCACGCGTGGGAGCAAGCACCAGCGCCTGGGTCTGCTTGATCGACGTGTCGATCCGCGACAGGACTGGAACTGCGAAAGCTGCGGTCTTGCCGGTACCGGTCTGTGCGAGACCGACGACGTCCTTGCCTTCGAGCAGCGGCGGAATGGTGGCAGCCTGAATGGGCGAGGGCGACTCGTAGCCCACGTCTGACAGTGCCTTCAGTACCCGATCATCGATGTCGAGGTCGGCAAATGTTGGGGGTTCGGGGTCACGCTCAATATCACTCATTTGACCAGCAGTTTAGCGGATAGAGTATAGACACGACGACATACCGGGGGTGCATTTACGACAGATCCACCCTCCCAGCGGGTTTCGCCTAGCGTATGGAGCATGACCGAAGCCACCGTTGCCACCCCCGCCCAGACCGTTGTCGCGATTGCCCAATTCGCCCCGGGGACGGACAAGAAAGCCAACCTCGAATCACTGCGATCACTGGCTTCCGATGCAGCAGCACGGGGCGCGAAAGTTGTCGTGGCGCCGGAATACTCGATGTTCACCGCACCGAAGACGGATGAACGACTGATCGAGTCCGCGGAGGACCTGGACGGCGAATTCGGTTCGGCACTGGCGGCGGTCGCCGCGGAGTTCGGAATCTTCCTCGTAGCGGGAATGAACGAGCGGATCGACGACGTGAGCAGAATCTCCAACACCCTCGTCGCGATGGACCCGAACGGCGAACTGGTGGCGACCTACCGGAAGCTGCATCTCTACGACGCATTCGGTTACCAGGAGTCGGCCGTGATCCGTGCCGGCGACATCACGGAACCGCAGACTTTCGGGTGCGACGGCCTGACCTTCGGCCTCCAGACCTGCTACGACCTGCGCTTCCCGGAAGTCACCCGGCGCATCGTCGACGTCGGCGCGGACATCCTGCTCCTGCCCGCCCAGTGGGTGCCCGGGCCACTCAAGGAAGACCACTGGACCACTCTCGTACGCGCCCGGGCCATCGAGAACACGATGTACATCGCAGCGGCTGACCAGAGCGCGCGCGGCGGCGCGGGTGCCAGCATGATCGTCGACCCGATGGGCGTCGTGATGTGTTCACTGGGCGAGCAGGTCGGGGTTGCCGCCGCGACTGTTTCGGCCGCTCGCATCGCCGAAGTACGCGAGAAGAATCCCGCTCTCGCGCTGCGGAGGTTCACGGTCTCGTCGCGGTGACCTGCAGCGGGTAGCGTCGAACAGGTCGGGGTTCGAGCTTCTCGAGGACAACGCAGTGACCCAGTATCGGGATCGATCTTCCGCCGGCAAATTTCTGGCCGGGCGGCTCGAGTCTTTGCGTCTCGACAAGCCTGTCGTTCTCGGACTCCCACGCGGCGGAGTACCGGTCGCAGCCGAAGTGGCTGCGGCACTGAACGCTCCGCTGGACATCGTGGTGGTGCGCAAGCTCGGCAGTCCGTACAACCCGGAACTGGCGATGGGCGCCATCGGTGAGGGTGGCGTGCGGGTCCTCAATCACGACGTCATCGCAGCGGTTCGCGTCTCGAAAAGTGAACTCGTCGCCGTCGAACGCGACGAACGAACCGAATTGGAACGGCGAGCGCGGCTCCTGCGCGAGGGACGGACCCCGGTTTCCCTCCACGGACGCACCGCAGTGATCGTCGACGACGGAATGGCCACGGGTGCGAGTGCCGCCGTTGCCTGCCGCTGCGCGCGCACCGCGGGTGCTGCCTCCGTCATCGTCGCTGTCCCAGTTGCCTCCCCTGAAGCAATGAGAGTGATCGCGTGCTCAGCCGATCGGGTCGTCTGCCCCTTCGTTCCTGCCCTGCTGGGCGGCGTCGGTGCTGCATTCGAGGACTTTCATCAACTCAGCGACGACGAAGTGCTGACCTTCCTCGCCTGAGAGGACACCCCTCCAGCCTGAGCGCAGTCCAAGAGATCTCTGAGAATTTGTGATGTGTGCAACATTTCGCTCCTCGGTGCCGATAGCCCAAATGGAACAAAAAGAATTCGGCTTTCTGGAGGAACCGTGACCATCTCGACCGATACCGTCGACGCCGTCGCAGCTGCGTGCCGTGACCGCCTGGGCGACCCTTCCGCCTGGGTTGCGTCAGACGCTTATCGACAGAGCCTCGCCCTGTGCATCATCGAATCCGTTCAGTCCACGTCGGGTCACAGCGAAGTGACCGTCGTAGATCGCTACCTGGCCTACCGGAAAGCCCGCGAAGACAAACCCGTCACGGACGGCGCACGCGAACTACTCCGCACCTTCGAGGAAGCCGGGAGTTCGGACCAGTGGGCAGGCAAGATCGGCTCGTACAAGCGTCGCTACACGGCGACGGGTGTCCCGATCGAGGCACGTCACATCCAACAGGTCGCCGAGAAACTCCATCACTTGCGGATCAACAGCGTCGAGGACCTGCTCTCTGCTGCAGATTCCGACAACGCTCTCGATGCGGTTCACCTTGCCTGGGTGGACGCCTGCGGAGACGGTTCCGAAGTGACCTGGGCACACCTGTTGATGTTGGCCGGAATTCCACACACCGATCTGGGTACCGCTGCCGACACGTTCATCAGCGCAACACTCGGCACCACCGAGTTGCCAGGAGACACCTCGGAGATCCTTGCAGCTACTGCAGAGCAACTCGGAGTGGATCCGGACCGATTGGACTACGCAATTCGCCGGTGGTTGTCCGTGCACGGCCGCATGCTCCAACACGTCGCCTAAGTACCTGTAAACAGGCGGTCACACTAAACTGCAGGTCAGCGCCCGACCAGTTCTACCGAATAGTAACGACAGTGCAAAATGACGACTAATGTGATGCAATGCACATCAGAAATGTCAGTAGTCACTGGAGGGGTCAATAGTGCGCGAGTTCTCAGTTCCACAGTCGTTCTCAATTCCGGAGAACGTATCCATGGCCGACTCCGTGTTCCGTCACGCCGAAGAAGACCCCACATTCGTGCCGTTCAAGAGGCCGTCGAACGGTGGATGGGTCGACGTCACTGCAGCTGAATTCGCGAAGCAGGTCTCCGCAGTTGCCAAGGGCCTGATCGCTTCGGGCGTCGAGCTCGGCGACCGCGTCGCTATCCTGTCAGCAACTCGCTACGAGTGGGTCGTTCTCGACTACGCCATCTGGACTGCCGGCGGATGCACCGTCGCGATCTACGAGACCTCCTCCCCTGATCAGGCGCAGTGGATCCTCGAGGATTCCGCGACAACACTTCTGGTCGTCGAAACGGCCAAGCACGCGGAAACTCACAAGGAAGTCACCGACGGTGCAGAAGCCCTCCGCGAGGTTCTGGTCATCGAGTCAGGTGCTATCGACGAGCTGTCCAGTCGCGGCTCGGCAATCACCGACGAAGAACTGCACACTCGTCGTCACCAGGTCACCGCTGCCTCGCCCGCGACCCTGATCTACACCTCCGGAACCACCGGACGCCCCAAGGGTGTCCAGCTGACGCACTCCAACTTCTACGCCGAGTCCAACGCCTGCCGCCTGGCGATGCCGGAGTCGATGGTCCCCGGCAAGAAGACGCTGATGTTCCTGCCGCTCGCCCACGTATTCGCGCGAGCTATCTCCTTCGGCGCTTTCGACGCCAAGGTCACCGTCGCCCACACGTCGGATCTGACGACGCTCCTCGAGCAGTTCGCCGGTTTCAAGCCCAACTTCATCCTCTCGGTACCGCGCGTGTTCGAGAAGGTGTACAACTCGGCTCGCCAGAAGGCAGTCGACGGCGGTAAGGGCAGCATCTTCGACAAGGCTGCCGCCACTGCCATCGAATACAGCGAGTCCCTCGAAAAGGGTGGCCCCGGGCTGGCACTCAAGCTCAAGCATGCGGTATTCGACAAGCTCGTCTACTCGAAGTTGCGCGCAGCTCTGGGCGGCGAGTGCGAGCGTGCAGTCTCCGGTGGCGCCGCCCTCGGCGCGCGTCTCGGCCACTACTTCCGCGGCGTCGGCATCCCGATCTACGAGGGCTACGGACTCACCGAGACCAGCGCCGCAATCACCGTCAACACCTCGAGCGCGCAGCGCGTCGGCACCGTCGGCAAGCCGATCAACGGCCATGCAGCACGGATCGCCGAGGACGGCGAACTCCTCCTGCAGGGCCCGGTCGTCTTCGCCGGCTACTGGCACAACGACAAGGCGACGGCCGAATCGATCGTCGACGGCTGGTTCCACACCGGCGACCTCGGATCGATCGACAACGAGGGCTACGTCTCCATCACCGGGCGCAAGAAGGAAATCATCGTCACGGCCGGAGGCAAGAACGTTGCACCGGCAGGCCTCGAGGATTCCCTGCGTGCGCACGCTCTGATCAGCCAGTGCCTCGTCGTCGGCGACGGTCAGCCGTTCATCGGCGCACTGATCACCCTCGATCCGGAGACTCTGCCCGGTTGGGTCGAGCGCAACGGCCTGCCCGCCGGCACCGCGATCGCGGATCTGGTGAAGAACGCCGACCTGATCGCCGAGATCGACTCGGCCGTTGCCGACGCGAACAAGAAGGTCTCCAACCCCGAGCAGATCAAGAAGTACACGATCCTCGAGGTCGACTTCACCCAGGAGACCGGTGAATTGACGCCGACACTCAAGCTCAAGCGCAACATCATTCACGAAGCTCACAAGACCAAGATCAGCGACCTGTACGCCTGATCGATCGTCTTTCACGAGTCTGGCCCGGTTCGAATGCGAACCGGGCCAGACTCGTTTCACTCTCCGGCGGAGAGTAGTTCCTTTTCGATCTCGGATGGAAGGCCGTGCACCGCACGATCCTCCCGCTGGGTCGGCAGAGTTTCCCGTTGCATCCATTCCCAGGTATCGCGCACGGTGTCTTCGACGGGACGGCACCGCAACCCTGCCCGCGCCGCCTTGGCAGTGTCGGCTTCGAGGAAACCCGCGAACTCGCCCTCTTGCGGGACCCAACACGGCAGTTGTGTCCACGGTTGCGCTCCCGCTGCTGCAAGTCGGTCCTCGTCGATCCACACCAACTCCGCACCCGAACCGGTGGCGTCCACGCACGCCTCGAGGAGCCCGGAGGTAGTGGTGTGCCCGGACGCACTGATGACGTCGTACGTCCCGCTGATTTCGGCCGCCAGTCCGGACAGGACAAACGATGCGATGTCGCGGGCATCGACGTACTGCAACGGTCTGGTCGGCGCTCCGGGAGCAACGACGCGTCCGCCCTCAGCGATGCGCTGCAACCACCACGGCAACCGCCCGATGTCCTCGTGCGGGCCGAGGATCAACCCTGCCCTCGCGAGCAGCGCGTCCGGGAAGGATTCCAGGACAGCGAGTTCGGCCCCGCGTTTGGCGGACGCGTAATCGCTGTTGTCATCGGACGTCGCAGATGCGGCAACCACCGGCGAGCCCTCGTCCACGTGCAAGCCCCATTGGTAGACGGATCCACTGGAGATGTATGCGTACCGGTCGACGTGACCGTGCAAGACGCGTGCATTCTCACCGACCACTCGGGGGCTACCCGACCAGGTGTCGACGACAAAATCCCATCGACGATCACCGAGCGCCTCAACCATCGCTCGCTGATCGGTGCGATCCGCGAACAGAACCTCCGCGGTAGGTGGTGGCGCTCCGGTGAGCCCCCGATGGAGCACTGTCACTTCCCAGCCCCGTGCCAGGGCGTCGTCGACGAGGGCACGGCCGAGGAACCGTGTTCCTCCGAGCATCAGCAGCTTCATGACGGCCATCGTCACTCGAAAAGCGTCGTGCAGCAACAAGTTCGTCTGGTAGCGCAATTTCCGACGAGTGAGGGTCGGACGAAGCGCTCAGATACCCCGTCCGGGATTGAGAATGCTCTTCGGATCGAATGCGGCCTTCACCGCAAGCATCAACTGGCGTTCGGTCTGGCCGACCATGTCTGCCATGTACGGCGCTTTGAGAACCCCGATACCGTGTTCACCGCTGATCGTTCCGCCCAATGCCAGTGCGCCGGCAACGATATCGTCGAAAGCTCCGCGCGCACGATCCTGCGCTCCCGTTTCGGCAGCGTCGAACACGATGGTCGGGTGGAGATTGCCGTCGGCGGCGTGGCCGAAGGTTCCGATCGTGACACCGTGGCGATCGGCCGCTTCACGAATGCATCCCAACATGGACGGCAACGCCGGCACCGGCACCGCGACGTCGTCGAGAAGTACCGTGCCCAACGCCTCGAGAGCTGGCAACGCCATCCGACGGGCGGCAGTGAACTCTTCACCTTCCACCGGATCGTCGGTGTGGAAAACCTCTCGAGCCCCGGCACTTTCGCACGCCGCGGCGCAGTCCGCTGCCTCGGCGGCCGCCGACCTACCGTCGCACTGGATGAGCAGCATCGCCCCGGCCGATTCGTCCAGCCCCATCTTCGTCAGCCGATTGACCGCGCCGATGGTGACGTCGTCCATCAACTCCATCTGACACGGTTCGGCCACTGCCGACACGGCGAGGACGGCATCGATCGCGGACTCCGCGGAATCGAAGAAGGCGACCACAGTGGTCGCCGCAGTGGGCGCCGTACGCAACCGCATCGTGGCTTCGACGATGACCGCGAGAGTTCCCTCCGACCCCACGAGCAGATGTGTCAGGTCCAGCCCCGCAACATTTTTGCGCGTCCGTGCACCGGTACGGATCACACGCCCGTCGGCGAGTACCGCCGTCAGGGCCGCGACGTGATCACCGGTGACGCCGTACTTGGCACAACAGATGCCGCCTGCATTTGTCGCCAGATTGCCGCCGATACTCGAGATGGACCGGCTTCCCGGATCCGGTACGTACCAAAGACCCTGCTGTGCAGCAGCTTCCGCCAGGTCACCGTTGATCACTCCGGGCTCCACCGTGGCGGTGCGCGCGGCAGGATCGATCTCGAGAATGCGATCCATGCCCGCGACGCTCAAGACGATGCACCCGTCGAGCGCATTGGCAGCGCCGGCCAACCCGGTACCTGCCCCTCGTGTCACCACCGGAACGGAGAGTTCGTGCGCCACCGTCATGACCGCAACGACGTCGTCGACCGTCTTCGCCTTGACCAGCGCGGCGGGCCTTCCGGCTGCAGTGAGCAGTGATTGATCCCGGACGTACGCGCCCATCCGGTCGGGATCGGTTGTCGCCCTGTCCCCCACCGCTTTCTGCAAGCGTTCACCCAACAGATCGATACTCGTGGTCATTCCGTTCGTCCTTCGTAGAATCCGCGCACATGGCGCTCGACCAAATCGGCGGCCTCGTCAGCTGCGCCGCGCTCGATCGCGTCGGCGATACCCTCGTGCTCGGCCAGCAGTGCGCCGAGCGTGGCCGCCGAGTTCTCGCGCGAGTCGAGTTCGCTCAGCAGGTAGCCGGCGATGCTGTCGCGGAGAACCGTCATGACCAACCCGAACGCCTTGTTTCCGCCCGCTCCGGCGAGCGCAACGTGAAAGTCGACGTCGGCGTCGTGGAATGCGACCGAGTCGTCGGCCCGGATTGCGATGCGCATTCGCTCGATCGCAGCCCGGGCGTCCTCTGGCACGGCGGCGACGGTTCGTAGCGCAGCAGCTTCGAGCAGCACTCGCAATTCGACAAGATCGCCGAGCGGAACCGCGCCCACTTGCAGTGCCGTACTGAGAGCGGTGGCCGCAGAATCTGCGGTGTGCTCGTGCGTCACCCGAGGCCTGGCGGTAGAGGTGGTGTCCGCGCCGGTCAACAATCCCTGTGCTTGCAGGACACGAAGTGCCTCGCGGACCGTCGACCGACCCACCGAGAACGTCTGCGCGAGTTCCTGTTCGGTTGGCAATGCCTCGCCGACGGGAAGCGAGCCGTCGAGTATGGCAGCACGGATTCTTCCCGACACGGCAAGGCTGAGCGGCATGCGCGACAACGGAGTCGTATCCATGCCGCGACGCTACCACCCCTTGCCTGCTTGTCTGACAAACTGTTTAATTGAGGAGATTCGTGACCCGGACCACAACAGACAAGGTGTCGACCATGACCGACAAGCTCGAATTGGATCCAGCAACCACGGCCGTCGTGCTCATCGAGTACCAGAACGACTTCACCACCGAGGGCGGTGTTCTTCACGAGGCCGTCGCTCCGGTCATGGAATCGAACGGACTCCTCGCGAACACCACTGCGCTGGTCGATGCGGCTCGGGCGGCGGGTGTCACCGTGATGCACGCACCGATCACCTTCGCCGAGGGATACAACGAAATCACCTCGCATCCGTACGGCATCCTCAAGGGCGTCGTCGACGGCAAGGCTTTCGTGAAGGGCTCCTGGGGAGCTGCGATCGTCGACGACCTCACCCCGAAAGACGGCGACATCGTCATCGAGGGCAAGCGCGGACTCGACACTTTTGCCAGCACCAACCTCGATTTCATTCTGCGCAGCAAAGGAATTCGCACGATCGTTCTCGGCGGCTTCCTGACCAACTGCTGCGTCGAATCGACCATGCGCACCGGATACGAGAACGGTTACCGGGTCATCACACTCACCGATTGCGTGGCAGGCGCTTCGGTCGCCGAACACGAGAACGCGATCACCTACGACTACCCGATGTTCTCGCACCCCGTCACGTCGAAAGAGGTGCTCGGCGCGCTCTCCTGAGAGGACTACCTGGAATGCGCGAGAAGGAATTCACGGCTGACGTTGGTGACACTGGCGTGAACCTTCTCGTGCAGCAGGTCGTGACCGGCATCCTCGAACTCGCGCATCTCGACGTTGCGCAGCGTCCGCGCCCAGTCCCGGACGGGATCGACCGGGGCGATCCGGTCGTCGGTACCGTGAACGACCAGGACTGGGATGCCCGCGTCGGAGAGTTCCGCCCACCCGTGTTGCTCCACCGCGCTGCGCGGGATGCCGCACAACACGGCGGACGCGAATTCGTGATCGCGATGAGCCAGCACCGTCAGCGCAGTCACGGCACCTAACGAATGACCCATCACCGCCTGCGGAACTTCGGGCAGTTCCGCCAAGGCGATGTCAGCCAGCGCGGCTGCATCGGCAGCAAGATCGGAGAGCGGAGCCCCGACTCCCGGATCACCCTCCGACAAACCGTGCCCGGTGTGATCGATCGCCCACACGTCAATCCCCGACGCCGTCATTGCACCCGCGAAACGGTGATACTGCCCGCTGTGCTGACCGAGGCCGTGCAGAAAGACCAAAGACACAGTGGGCACTGCGCCCGCTGCCGCCGGCCAATGCCGAAAGTGCACCTGACCGGTTCGTCCGTCGAAGAAGGGCATGCTCGTCATTCTGCACTCTCCTACGGGCATCCGCGGGCGGTGGGCGATTACTGGTGGGTTGCCTTGTCGGTGAGCGATGGCACAATCTCCGTGTGTTCCTACTCGATGATCAGATCGTCTACAGCGCCAGCGACCTCTCGGCCGCGGCCTCGTGCGAGTTCGCACTGTTGCGGCAACTCGACGCCCGAACCGGTCTGATCTCAGCCGAGGCGGTCGAGGCAGATCCGATGCTCGAGCGGACGTCGAGCCTCGGCGACTCGCACGAGCGCGAACAGCTTCAGAAGTTCATCGATCAACACGGAGACGGCGTCGTCGTCATGCCGCGACCGGAACACTCACGCGCAGGCCTGACCGCTGCCACGTTGGCCACCGTCGAGGCAGCACGATCGGGCGCGCCCGTCATCTATCAGGGAACCTTTTTCGACGGCCGATTCCTCGGGTTCTGCGATTTCCTCGTCCGCGAAGGCGACACCTACGCGGTCTACGACAGCAAGCTCTCCCGGCACGCCAAGGTGTCGGCACTTCTACAACTCGCCGCATACGCGGATGCGTTGGAGCGCAATGCAATTGCCGCCTCCGATCAGGTTCATCTACTGCTCGGCGACGGCAGCACGTCGTCGCACGACATCGGAGACATCGCGCCGGTATTCGCAGCACGCAGAGCTGAACTCGAACGAGTCCTCGACGAGCACCGCGCCGAGGGGAAACCGACACAGTGGCTCGACGATCGGTACCTGCGTTGTGGTCGATGCAACACCTGCAGCGTCGAAGTCGAAAATCATCGGGACCTGCTGCTGGTTGCGGGCGTCCGCGGCAATCAGCGTGAACAGCTGATCGTCTCGGGGATCACGACAATTGACGAACTCGCCGCGAGCACCGGCCCTGTCGAGGGAATTCGACGGGAAACACTCGACAAACTCCGTGCACAGGCCGCGGTTCAACTTCGTCAGGAACAATCCGGCGACGCCGAATTCGAGGTCTACGAACCCTCGGCGCTCGGCGGACTACCCGTCCCCGACGACGGCGACATCTTCTTCGACTTCGAGGGCGATCCCCTCTGGGCCGAGGACGGATCCACCGACTGGGGGTTGGAATACCTTTTCGGTGTGGTCGAAGGACCGGCGGACGACTACGTGTTCAAGCCGTTCTGGGCACACGATCGCGACGGTGAACGCCAAGCACTCCTCGACTTCCTCGACTACGTCACCGCGCGCCGAGAAGCTCACCCCGGCATGCACATCTATCACTACGCCGCGTACGAGAAATCGGCGCTGTTGCGCTTGGCCGCACGTCACGGTGTCGGCGAGCAAACGGTGGACACGCTGCTCAGCGAGAACGTGCTCGTGGACCTGTACCCGATCGTCCGCGCCTGCCTGCGGATCGGACAACGCTCGTACAGCATCAAGAAACTCGAGCCGCTCTACATGGGTGAGCACGGCCGCGACGGCGACGTGACCAATGCCGCCGCTTCGGTTGTCGCTTATGCCGACTACTGCCAATTGCGCGACGGAGGACAAGCCGACCAGGCCAGGGAACTTCTTCAGGGCATCTCCGACTACAACGAGTACGACTGCGAATCCACTCTGCGCCTGCGTGATTGGCTTGCCGAGCGCGCCGCAGAACACGGCGTCGAACTTCGTGAGCCGACCGGGCAGATCAAGATTCCACTCGAGGAGCTCACCGAATCGGAGATCGCGCTCCGCGAATTCGCAGGACACAAGGCAGGTTCGGCGCGTACCCCCGATCAGCAGGCAGCTGCTCTACTGGCTGCTGCGGTGGGGTACCACAATCGTGAGCGGAAGCCGTACTGGTGGGCCCACTTCGACCGATTGGTCACACCGATCGAAGACCTGGTGGACATCCGCGACGTCATGGTGGTCGAACAGTCCGAAATCGAGGCGGACTGGCACAAGAGCACCCCACGTCAGAAGAAGTTCCGTCGACACATTCAGCTGACCGGAAGTTTCGGCACCGGAACGTCTTTGAGCCCGGGCAGTGATCTGTTCGCTCTCTACGCAACACCCTCCCCCGATGCCGTTGCAAGCGAGAACCCCACCCAACGCGGCACCAGCAGCGTCAAGGTCACGGCCGTGGTCAAGTCCGAAGGACTCGACGTGGTCACCGTCGAAGAACTGCTCGGCGGTGACGAATACCTCGATGCCCCAGTCGCATTGGCACCTGGACGTCCGATTCCCACCGGACGCATGGAGAAGTCCATCGCCGCTGCCGCATCCGGCGCCAGCGAGATCCTGCCCGAACTGCCACCCGTAGCAGCGGTCGACATTCTCCGGCGCAGCACCCCGAGGACACGCTCGGGTTCACCGCTCCCGCCCGTCGGCACCGACAACAACTACGCGGACGCCATCACCGCCGCACTTCTCGACCTCGATGATTCCTACGTGGCAGTACAGGGTCCCCCTGGTACGGGCAAGACCTACACGGGTGCTCGTGTCGTCAAGACACTGATCGAAGAACATCAGTGGCGAATCGGAGTGGTGGCTCAGTCACATTCGGTGGTCGAGAACATGCTCGGCGGCATTCTGAAGGCCGGCGTGGACCCTGCACTGGTCGCGAAGAAGGGCAGCCGCAGCAAGACCGCAGAATGGCAGGACATCGCATCCGAAGAATATGCGGGATTCATCGCCGAGGCCGAAGGCGTCGGCTGCGTCATCGGCGGCACTGCGTGGGACTTCGCGAACACCGATCGTGTTCCAGCGGGCAGCTTGGACCTGCTCGTGGTGGACGAGGCGGGCCAGTTCGCGCTCGCCAACACCATTGCCGTCGCGATTTCCGCGCGAAACCTGTTGCTGCTGGGCGATCCGCAGCAGTTGCCGCAGGTGAGCCAAGGTACTCACCCCGAACCTGTCGACGAATCGGCGCTCGGTTGGCTCGCCGAGGGACACGGCGCACTGCCACCCGAACTCGGCTATTTCCTCGAGAAGACTTGGCGGATGCACCCGGATCTGTGTGCGCCCGTGTCCGCACTGTCGTACGAGGGCAAGCTCCATTCTCAGGAAACCGTGAGTGCGGCAAGGAAACTCGACGGACTCGCTGCCGGAGTGCACACGGTGTTCGTCGATCACCGCGGCAATTCCACGTACTCCCCGGAAGAGTCCCAGGAAATCGTTCGCCAGATCCAGGGCCTTCTCGGTACGCCATGGACCGATCCGAGCGAGTTCGAGGGAACCCGGCCCCTGGAGCAGTCGGACATCCTCGTGGTCGCGGCATACAACGCCCAGGTCGGTACCGTTGAGCGCGATCTCACCGAAGCCGGTCTCACGGAGGTCGAGGTCGGGACCGTCGACAAGTTCCAGGGCCGCGAGGCCGCGGTGGCAATCGTGTCGATGGCCGCATCTGCCGTCGAGGACGTCCCGCGAGGAATGTCGTTCCTCCTGTCGCGGAACCGCCTCAATGTTGCTGTCTCCCGCGGCAAGTGGTGCGCGATCATCGTCCGATCACACGCGTTGACGCAGTACATGCCGAGCACGCCCGCAGGATTGGTGGAGCTCGGCGCGTTCATGAGGTTGACGAGCTAACCGAATATTTTCACATCCGAAACACTGCCTTACCCGAAACACTGCCTTACCCGAAACACTGCCCTTCGCCGCGGTAGGTGGGAACCGAGGTTCGGGTGCCGTCGGCTTCGACCACATACACGCGGTCGAAGCGCTCGCACAGCTCGCCGGCTTTGGCGTGACGGAACCATACGCGGTCGCCGATCGCGATGTTTCCGGCTTCCTTCCCGGTGACCGGTGTCTGGACTTCGCCGGCTCCTTCGTTGCGGAGCAGTTTGAGACCAGCGGGCCAGACCGGTGACGGAACGCGGGTGGCTCCGGCAGGTCCCGACGCGATGTATCCGCCGCCGAAAAGGGTCGTGACCGACGGCGTCGGCTTGCGCACGGCCGACAGTGCGAAGAACAGCGCCGGATCGGGACGGAAGGCACGGTAGCGGTCGAACAGGGTCGGTACGTACAGTCCGGAGCCCGCTGTTACCTCGGTCACCACAGGATCGGCCGAGCTGACCTCCAGCGACCCCGTACCGCCGCTGTTGACGATCTCGAGTGCACCCACGGCATCGGTGACGGCCGCGACCACAGCGCCCCTTCTGGACGCCAGTTCGCGTGCAGAGGCCTTCTTGACCCAACCGATCGGAGCGCTGGTGTCCGGGAGGCCGGCGATCTGGGCTTCGTAGAACATCACTCCGACAACTGAGAATCCGCGCTGGCGAGCACGCGCCGCGAGTGCGGCGACCGCGGCAGGTTCGCGCAGCGGCGAGCGTCGTACACCCAGATGGATCGGACCGATCCGCAGTGACGCATCGACGTCGAGACATACCCGGACAGGCGCATCTCCCGTCGACGCCGAACGAATGAGATCCAACTGCGCATCGTCGTCGACCATCAAGGTGATCGATTGGAGTGCGGTGTCATCGGCAGCGAGATCGGCGATGGCGCCACGATCGGCGGTCGGGTATCCCATCAGGATGTCCCGTGCGCCGAGCCCGACCAGCCACAGAGCCTCGCGCAGTGAGTACGCCATGATTCCGCGGAACCCGCCGGATGCAGTCAGTGTGTCACCGAGAGTTTCAGTCAGAACCGTACGACAACGAACCGATTTGCTCGCCACTCGCACCGGGGTTCCACCGGCGCGGCGCACCAGGTCGGCTGCATTACTGCGCAGTGTGGTCAGATCCAGAGCAGCCAGAGGCGGGTCGAGTTCTCGCGTGGCAGCAGTGAGTCGATCGAGGGTCCTGGTCACAGATGATCCAATCGTCGCGGCGTGCGACCAGTCAATCACCAATCCTGGACGTATGTCCAGGATGGCGGTTCTACTGAGGCGCGACCACTGCTTTATTGGCGATTACCTGAACCATTTCTCCGAACTCGGCAATAGTCGCGTCGGAGTCACGATCGACCAGCCATCGCAGAACAAGGCCGTCGATCATTGCAAGACTCAGTCGCGCAATCGAACTCAACGGCTCCGTCCACACCGTGCCCGATATCTTGGCGCACTCTTCGAGAAACGACACCGCGAGCTCATCCATGATTCGGTACTGCTCAAATGCAACTGCCCCAGCACGTTCGGCTCCGAGATTGCGACTACGCAGTGCCTGCGCGGTGATTTCGTAGGTCAACAACTGGCGATCCGGAGTTGCTTCGATGGTCGGCCACATTCCGGTCAGGCCGATATGCAGCAATTCCCTGAGCCCCTGCACACCACTGAGATCCGGCGCATGGCGGACCTGCGCGAACGCATACTGCATCGACGCACTGAGCTGCAGAATGAGCGTTTCACCCATTGCCGCGATCAGCGCTTCCTTGCTCTCGAAGCAGTAATGAACGACGCCGAGCGATACGCCGGCCTCCTCTGCCACCGCCCTTACCGTCACAGAACTGACACCGCGCTGTTCCGCAATAGACAAAGCGGACTCGACCAATTGTGTGCGGCGTTCGTCCGCCGGAAGCCTGTTCAGCATCCAATGATCGTAGAACGCAAATGACAAAATCTTCGCGCAATACTTGCCTGGACGACCGTCCAAGTACATTATTGCGTAATGGCTTCGGACACTTGGCAGAACTGGGCGGGCACTCAAAGTGCCGCGCCGCGTCGCTTTGCGACGCCGACAAATACCCGTGAACTTTCGTCGTTGGTCGCCGAGGCCGCGGCGCGCGGCCAACGTGTGAAGGCCGTCGGCGCCGGCCATTCGTTCACCGGTGTCGCGGTCACCGACGGTGTCCTCGTCAGCCTGGACAACTTGAGCGGAATCGATTCGATCACGCCGACCGACGACGGTGCGCTGGTCACTGTTTTTGCAGGCACTCGCCTTCATGCTCTCAACGACGCCTTGTGGCAACGCGGATATGCGATGGCCAATCTCGGTGACATCGACGTCCAGTCACTGGCCGGCGCGACGTCCACCGGCACGCACGGCACCGGCGCACGATTCGGCGGTATCGCCACACAGATTCGCGGAATCGAGATCGTTCTCGCCGACGGATCTGTCGTTACCGCAAGCGCCGACGAAAACGTCGAATTGTTCGAAGCGGGCCGCCTCGGATTGGGCGCAATCGGCATCATTTCGAAGATCACTCTCGCCTGCGTCCCGCGATTCACACTTCGCGCAATCGAGGAACCCGACACGCTGTCTCACATACTGGACACCCTCGAGAGCGATCGTCTGGGCTTGGACCACTTCGAGTTCTACTGGTTTCCGCACACCGACCGTGTCCTGACGAAGAGCAATACGCGACTGCCCGGAGATACCGAACCCGATCCAGTGGGCAAGGTTCGCGCGTTCGTCGACGACGAACTCCTCTCGAACACACTCTTCGAAGGTGTCAACCGCGTTGCCACCCTGGCACCGGCCGCGATCCCGAGAATCAACAACGTGTCGTCTCGATTGCTCGGCGCCCGGGAGTTCACCGATCGCAGCTACCGAGTATTCGCGTCTTCGCGACGGGTGAAGTTCAAGGAGATGGAATACGCGATCCCCCGCGAACACGTCACCGAGACACTCCACGAAATCGACCGCTGGATGAAGAAGTCCGGAACTAACGTCGCGTTCCCCGTCGAAGTACGTTTTGCTGCCGCCGACGACCTCTGGCTCTCGACTGCTCACGGACGCGACACCGCATACATCGCCGTACACCAGTACCACCGACGACCCGAAACCGAATACTTCGCCGCAGTGGAAGCCATCGCCCGCGCCGTCGACGGCCGGCCGCATTGGGGAAAAATGCACAACCGGACCGTCGACGACCTGCGTCCTACGTACGACCGACTCGACGACTTTGTCGCCGTGAGAGACAAGTACGACGCGAATCGTGTGTTCGACAACGAATACTTGCGTCAGGTACTCGGCGACTGACGGTCAGCGCCGCAGCAGTTCCGCTTTTCGTGCATCGCTCGCAAACGAGGCTTTGATCGAGTTCCGGGCGAGGGTGTCTCGCTCGGCCTCGGTCAGACCCAAGGCTCGGCCCAGTTCGGTGAAATTGTCGTCGACGTATCCCCCGAAGTAGGCCGGGTCGTCGGAGTTGACCGTGACGATCAAACCCATCTCCAGCATCGATCGAAGCGGATGATCCGACAGCGAATCGAACACCCGCAGACGAACGTTCGACAATGGACAGACCGTCAGTGGAATCTCCTCCTCGACCAGACGCTCGATCAGGGCAGGATCCTCGAGTGCTCGGACTCCGTGGTCGATCCGCTCGGCGCCGAGAATGTCGAGCGCCTGCCAGATGTACTCGGGCGGTCCCTCTTCACCGGCGTGAGCGACAACGTGCAAACCCTCGGCACGCGCGCGGGCGAACACGTCCTCGAACAGTGACGGCGGGTTGCCTACCTCTGCGGAGTCGAGTCCGAGCCCGACGATCGGAGCCTGCAGGCGAATTATCTCGGAGAAGATCTCCTCGGCGTCCTTGACGGGCTGATCTCGGAGGATGGCGGCGATTGCCGCGCTGCTGAGCCCGAACTCGCGCTCGCTCGATGCCACCGCATCCATGATCCCGTCCAGGACCTCGGTCAGCGGAACACCACGGACTACGTGCGCCTGTGGATTGAAGAAGAACTCGGCATGCGCGACGCCGGCCGCAGCCGCCCGGCGGAAGTACGCTCGCGTCAGGTCGGCAAAATCCTCCGCGGTGCGCAGGACGGCCATGTTGGCGAAGTAGAGATCGAGGAACGACTGCAAGTCGGTGAACTCGTACCTCGACTTCAGATCGTCGATGTCCTTGTACGGCAGATCCATTCGATTGCGCTCGGCAAGTCGGTAAATCTGTTCGGGCTCCAGAGAACCCTCTATGTGCATGTGCAGTTCTGCGACAGGTGTAGCCATGTCGGTGTTACCGCCCCTTCCAGACCGGGGCGCGCTTCTCGGCGAACGCCGTCGCGCCCTCGCGTGCATCTTCGGATGCGAATACCGGCGCCATGACCTGCAACTGCTTCGCGAAAGCTTCGTCGTCGGACCAACCGCCGGCCTTGACGATGATCTCCTTGGTGACCGCTACCGCGAGCGGTCCGTTGCGGGTGATTCGATCAGCCAGCTCCAGTGCGCCGTCGAGCGCCTTGCCCGGTTCGGTCAACGTGTTCACGAAGCCGTAGCGGTATGCCTCCTCGGCGGTGAAACTGTCGCCGGTCAGCGCCAGTTCCAGAGCCTTCTGGTACGGAATCCGCTTGGGCAGGCGCAACAATCCGCCGCCACCTGCAACCAGTCCTCGCTTGACCTCCGGGATACCGAACTTCGCTTCGGACGACGCCACCACCAGGTCGGTGGCAAGCACGAGTTCCGTGCCGCCTGCCAACGCGAAGCCCTCGACCGCCGAAATGATCGGCTTACGCGGTGGCCCTTCCGTGAATCCGAGACCGCGTCCCGGCACGAGGACGTTCTCGCCGGCCACGAATGCCTTCAGATCCATACCGGCACAGAAGTTTCCGCCGGCTCCTGTCAGCACGGCCAAGGACAGATCGTCGTCCGCATCGAGCTCTTCGACCGCGGCGGCCAACGCGTGACTGACCGCCGAGTTGATGGCGTTACGCGCCTCGGGCCGGTTGATGGTGATGATCAGTGTCCGCCCGCGCCGCTCGGTGAGAACCTCGTCCGCCATGATGTCCCTCTCGTTTGTCGACCACGCTCGCGTGACTACGCGACGTTGCGTTCGACAATACGGACGAAGCCATCGGGGTCGATCTGCGCGGTGTCGTGAGTGCAGAACCACCCCTGGGTGAACCTCGTCGAGGTCGCTTGCGGCGAGTTCCAATACCGACGCGTGACACTCGGTCCACGGCACAGCAACTCACCGAAACCACCTGGAGCATCCGGGCCGTACAACGCCACTTCCATTCCACCGAAAGCGATTCCGACGCTTCCGAGGTGGGTGGGCGCCGACTCGGTTGGCAGAATGAGACCAGCCCCACAGGTTTCGGTTTTACCCCACCCGATCACATGCCGAGCAGCCGGGAACAGGGTCAGCAGCTTGGATTCCTGTTCGGCCGTGATCGGCGACCCGCTGCAATCGATCCACTGCACCGACCTCGAACCGGAACGCGCCGCCGGCCCGAGCGTGAGCAACCGTGGCTCGAGCAAGTCCTCGGGCCGCCCGGTCACGATGTCGACAGTATGCACACTCTCACGCCAGAAGTCCCCGGCGAGGACCACCGTTCCACCGACCACCAACGTCGCGAGCACGTGCACGAACTGCCGCACCGACTTGAAGTCGTTGTCCACCAGCAGATTCCGCACACCTTCGACGCCGTAGTCACGCGAGTGCAGAATTCCGACGATGGCAGAAAGCACGTTCTCGTTGCTCAACTCGACGCCAAGCATCTCGCCCGAAGAATCCGCGGTGTACGCGAGGATCGCCATCTCGTCCGGGGCGGCGCCGTCGTCGATGAACGGAACACCGTGCGGGAGTTCCCCGTCGAGCACCAACACCGAGCCACTGTCCGCGATGACGAAGTCCGCCGCGTCATCACTCAAGTGCACACCGACGGAGACCGGAACACCGCCGGCGAGGATGACGCCGAGGCACGCCTCCATCCACCTCACCCCAGCGGCGACACGAATGGCCACACGGTCACCGATCTCGACGCCCCGCGACTTCAGCCCTCCCGCGACCCGCGACGCCTCGGCCCACAGCTCCGCGAAGGTGACCTGCTCGCCGTCGACCTCCTCGACCGCGACGCGTGAGGAGAACCGATGGACGGCGATGTCCAGTAGTTCGGACAACGACGGGTCCAGTTGGCTGTACCGAAGCACCCCGTCACCGGCGCGGGTGACGCGGGCGTCGGCGAGGAGCTGATTCGAACACGGGTATTCCACAAGCGTCGACCGCATCGATACCTCCACGTCACTGACAACCCCCCGGCCATTCGACTATATGACGTGGATCACAGTTCGTGGAGGTCTCTGGCGATAATCGTCGCAAACTTACTTTCCGGAGTAGACCGCTTTGCCCGGTCCGACGTCGAGGAAACTGCGGACAGCGCCGCGTAGGTCATCGGTGGCGAACAGCGCACCGGACACCCCGGGCGTCACCGAATCCGCGTGAGCGATCCCGCCGGAACGCCAGGCCGCGACGATCTGCTTGGTGGCGTCGTGGGCTCGCGTGGGTCCGTCCGCCAGCCTGGTCGCCAGGGCACGCGCCGCAGCATCGACATCGTCGTGTACTGCATTGACGACGCCCCACGAGTGCAGGGTTACGGCGTCGTAGAGATCGCCGGTCATGACCAACTCCCGAGCCCGTCCGGAACCGGCACGCTCGGCCAAACGCTGCGGTCCACCCATGGACGGCGTCAGACCGACCACTGTCTCGACCAGTCCGAACTTCGCCTTGGGCGCCGCGAGGATGATGTCGCAGGCCAAGGAGATCTCGAATGCAGCAGTCAGCGTCAACCCGTGCGCCGCATAGATCACCGGGCACGGCAATGCCTCGAGCGGATGGCAGATCTGGGCGAACAGTTGGCGCCACAACTCCGCGCCCTGCTCCGGGTCGAGGCCGTCGAACACGTGGACGTCGACGCCGGCCGAGTTGACCTTGCCCTCGGCGCGCAGAAGCACCGCGCGCGGTGGGTTTTCGGTCAGCGTCGCAACATCGGCGATGACCGCGTCGAACATGGCCTGATCGAACAGATTGAGTGGTCCGTGTGCGAACGTCAGGACAGCCACCTCGGCACCACCATCGGTGGTGAAGCGCTCGAGACGGGTGGGATGCGATTCGGGAGCAGTCATGCCGCCACACTGCCACATCGAACCGGCCTACGATCGTCGGGTGGACGGTCTGAGAAATGCGCTCGCGGACGTTGTGGGACACCGGTTCGTCGTCACCGACGCCGACGTGTTGACGACCCGTTCGACCGACCAGACAGGCCGGTACGCGGGCCGTGCCTGCGCCCTGGTCCGACCGGCCGATACAGCCGAAATCGCTGCACTGCTGAACGTGTGCCGCTCCCGCGGTGTACCGGTCACCGTTCAGGGCGGGCGAACGGGCCTGGTCGCCGGCACGGTGCCAGAACACGACGACGTCCTGCTCTCCACCGAACGCCTCGCGGCGATCGGCGACGTCGATCTTGCCGCCGGGCGGATCACCGTCGGGGCGGGAGTGACACTCGCGCAGGTACATTCCGCGGCGGCCGCCGCCGGTTTGAAGTTCGGTGTCGACATAGCCTCGCGGGACACTGCGACGATCGGCGGCATGGTGTCCACCAATGCCGGTGGCCTGCACACGGTTCGATACGGGAACATGGCCGAACAGGTGCTCGGACTCGAGGTGGTACTCCCCGACGGAACAACGGTGCGCCGGTCCCCGAAAGTGCTGTCGGACAACTCCGGATACAACCTGCCCGCGCTGTGGGTCGGTAGCGAAGGAACTCTTGGTGTGGTCACTTCCGTCGACCTGAAATTGCGGAAGATACCGACCTACCGCGTCACGTCGCTGACCGGTTTCGACACACTCGAAGACGTCGTCGAGGCGGGGCGAGTCTTGCGCGCTCTCGACGGCGTCGACGCACTCGAATTGTTGGACGGGCGCGGTCTCGAACTGGCCGCACGCCATTTGAAAGCCGCGGTTCCGACAGGGCGACCGTGGTACCTCCTCGCCGAGGTGTCCGCGGCCCACGATCCGCTGGAAGACCTGGCCGAGCTGCTCGAACGCATCGGCCCACCGCAGACCCCGGCCGTGGCGGTCGACGCCCCCGGCTCGACGCGCTTGTGGGCGGCACGCGAATGCTTCGCCGAGGTGGTCGGATTGTTCGGTCCCCCACTGAAATTCGACGCGGCGCTACCGCTGGACTCGCTTGCCACCTTCACCGAGGACGCAACGGCGGTGATCGCGAGCCGAGCGCCCGAGGCAATTCCGATCCTGTTCGGACACGTCGCCGAGGGAAACATCCACCTCAACGTCCTGAACTGTCCGAACGCCGACACCGTGTATCGCAGTGTCCTCGAGCTGGTTCGCGATCACGGCGGAAACGTCAGTTCCGAGCACGGGGTGGGCTCGCTCAAACGCAACTATCTGGACCTGGCCCTCTCGGCGCAGGACATAGCCACGATGTGGGCGATCAAGCGAGCCCTTGACCCGAGCGACTATCTCAATCGCGCAGTGATGTTTCCCGACGCGCTTCGGCACTGACGGCCATCGCGTCGTCGTGCGCGTCCCCGCGTAAAGGCCGGGCGAAGCACACCGACGCGACGAAACCGATGAGCAGCACACCCGCAGGTAGCCAGATCGACTCCGACATCGCCGTGCTGAACGGTTCACGGACGAACTCGGGGAGGTGACCCACGCCGGCTTCCGAACTGCCGCCGGTCAGTCCCTGAGCCGCCAATCGTGCAGTGATCAGAGCGCCGATCGCAGCGCTGCCGAGAACTGCACCCACCTGCCGGGTGGTGTTGTAGACGCCGGCGCCCGCGCCCGCCTGCATCGGAGGCAGGTTGTGTGTGGCGGTGGCCGCGAGCGGAGACCAGATGCACGCGTTGGCGAAGCCGATCAGGCCGATCGGCAGGAGCAGTTCCCAGATCGCGACGTCGGGAGACATCACCAGTGCCAGCCAACCCAAGGCGACGGCGAACAGCAGGAAGCCGGTGCCGGCGATGTAGCGCGGATGTGTCTTGTCGACGAGCTTGCCGATGATCGGGGCGAAGATACCGGTCAGCACTGCCATCGGAACGAGCAGCAACGCCGACTGCGTCGGGGAGAGGCCACGAACTGCCTGTGTGTAGAACATCAGCGGAAGGACCATCGACGTGATCGCAAAGCCCATCGCGGTGATGGCGACATTGGCGAGTGAGAAGTTGCGATCCTTGAAGAGCTCCAAGGGAAGCAAGGGTTCGTTCTTGTTGCGCGACTGGTAGAACACGAACACCGCGAGCAACACCACACCGGCGCCGATCAGGCTCCAGACGAATCCGTTCCAGTCGTACGAACTGCCTTCCTGGATTCCGAACACCAGAAGGAACATGCCTGCGGCACTGAGAATCACGCCGGGGATGTCGAACTTGTGCTCGCTGGTCGGCAACGACGGAACGAGCTTCCACGCGAGCAGGAAGGCGATGACACCAACCGGGACGTTGACGATGAAGATCCATTCCCAGCCGAGATTGTCCACCAGGACGCCACCGGCAAGCGGACCCACCAGGGTGGCAACACCGGCAACGGCGCCCCACAGACCCATTGCGGCGCCACGCTTGTTCGGCGCGAACGTGCGTGTGATGACGGCCATCGTCTGAGGCGTCATCATTGCAGCGCCCAGGCCCTGGAAAGCCCTTGCGACGATGAGCATCTCGACGCTGCCGGACAGACCGCACCACAGTGATGCGCCGGTGAACAGTACGAGGCCGATCATGTACAGGTTCTTCGGACCGAACCTGTCACCGAGTCGGCCGGTGACGAGCAGCGGCACCGCGTACGCCAGCAGGTACGCGCTGGTGACCCAGACGACCTTGTTGATGTCGGTGCCGAGGTCCTCCATGATCGCGGGGTTGGCGACAGCGACGATGGTGCTGTCCACCAGAATCATGAAGAACCCGATACACAGCGCCCACAGCGCGTGCCAGGGATTGACCTGCTTTTCCATCTTCAGTCCTTAGGTAGTGCGGACGAGCCTGCGGAGCCGGCCAGCCGGTCGAGAAGTTCTTGTGAGAGCCAGGGCATTTCGCCGCTCTCGATGTCTGTCACCAACGCGCCGATCCACTCTCTTTCGGCGACGGTCAGTGCGTGGGCGTAGTCCGCGCCCACCGTGAAGATTCGTGGTTTCTCCGCGGCCTTCACCGCTTCGTAGTCCACCTCGAATTTCGCAATCGTCTTGTCGAGGTGCGCGAGACGGATCCGAAGCATCTGACACGCAGTCGATGCGGAGAGGTTGTGCATCTCGGCAAGCGCGAGTGGCAACCGCGGATACTCCCGCACCGGAACCGCCAACATCTCGCGTAGTTGATGTTCGAGGGCATCACGGCCGCGGGCAGTGATCTCGTAGGTCGTCCGCTCCGGGCGGTTGCCCTCACGATCGGTCCCGATCGAAGCCAGAAGTTCCTGCTTCTCCAACCGGGAAACCGTGTGATAGAGCGATCCCGGCTTGATTTTCACCAGCTGATCGCCCCGCCGCACCGAGGCGAGTTGGTACATCTCGTACGGGTGCATCGAACGCTCGGACAGCAGGCCCAGCACGGTGATTCCCAAAGGCGTCAGTGACACGTCACCCATGAGTCCCCCTCCCTGACAAGCCGTAGTTGACTGACGAGCCGCAATTGACCATTTCTTGACTATTCCACCCGAAATAGTCCACATGGAATATACGACCTCTGTCCGTCTCGATCAACCCGTTCGAATCGGACTAGCCTGTAGCGAGTGGACGATCATCACCTCGACATCATCCGACTTGCCTGGGCGCGTGAGCTGGGACTCGGCGACTCGGCACTGCGTCCGGCGCACACGGCCCGGGTCGTCGGCGACGACATCCACGTTCTCGATCTGGCAGGCTCCGGTGCGATCGTCGGGCCACAGTGGTTCATCGAGCGCACAGAGGGCATCTCCGTCGACGCACTACTGCAACCGACACGTCTCCTCGAGATCGCCGGCGATCACGGCGGGCGAATCACCGGTCCCGTCGATCTCGCTTTCCTCGGCGACTACACGGACGCGCCACCCGACGAGCAACTGCTGATTTCCCACGAGGTCGACGACGCCCTCGCCGTCGCTGCGCTGTGCCCACCCGACGACAGCACCACGGCCGACCTCGAGAACCGGACGCGGTGGTTCACCGCCGTCACCGATTCCACCGAGGTGCTCGGATGCGCGGCATACTCCGAATTTCAGGGATTCGTGGCAGATCTCACGACCCTGACTGCTCCTGCGCATCGCCGTCACGGAATCGGCTGTGCAGTAACGCTTCTCGCCGCGGAGGACGCTCTCGATTCCGGGTTGATCCCGCAGCTACGCACGAGTCGCGGCAGCGCGATCGCCGCGACGCTTCCACGTAAAGCCAAATTCGACGTTCTGGGGGCATACGCTCGGGTACACGTGCACCTGCCCAGTTGACACTCGAAATGACACTCGAACGAGAGGGACCGCAGATGAGTACGGAAGACGGCGCGAGCGAACCGACATTCGTCGAAGAGGGTCGTGAATTCAAACGCGACACCAACTACATCCCGACCCGGATCACCGAGGACGGTCGCGACGGTTACCCCGTCGAACCGGGGCGATACCGGTTGATCGTGGCACGTGCCTGCCCGTGGGCAAACCGCGCCATCATCGTCCGCCGTCTGCTCGGCCTCGAAGACGTACTGTCGATGGGCATCTGCGGTCCGGTTCACGACAAGCGAAGCTGGACTTTCGATCTCGACCCGGGCGGCGTCGATCCCGTACTGAAGATCCCGCGACTACAGGACGCGTACTTCGCCCGAGATCCCGAATACCCCAGGGGAATCACGGTGCCCGCCATGGTGGAGATCGCGACGGGCAAGGTGGTCACGAACGACTACCCACAGATCACCCTCGACTTCTCGACGCAATGGAAGAAGTACCACCGCGAAGGCGCACCGGATCTGTACCCGGAGCCTCTGCGAAACGAAATCGACGAAGTGGCCGAGTACGTGTTCCGCGACGTCAACAACGGCGTCTACCGCTGCGGTTTCGCCGGTTCACAGCAGGCGTACGACGAGGCATACGACACGCTGTTCGCCCGCCTCGACTGGCTCACCGAACGTCTTGCCCGGCAACGCTTCCTGGTGGGAGACACCATCACCGAGGCCGATGTGCGCCTGTTCACCACGCTGGCGCGATTCGATCCCGTCTATCACGGCCACTTCAAGTGCAACAGAAGCAAACTCAGCGAGATGCCGGTGCTGTGGGACTACGCGCGCGATCTGTTCCAGACTCCCGGATTCGGCGACACCATCGACTTCACACAGATCAAAGCGCACTACTACATCGTGCATTCCGAGATCAATCCCTCCGGAATCGTGCCCAAGGGACCGGAATTGACGCACTGGCTCGAACCGCACGGCCGCGAACAGTTGGGTGGCCGACCGTTCGGGGACGGCACACCGCCTCACCCGCCCATCCCGTCGGAAGTGGTTCCAGCAGAGCACTGGGCCACCAGGTAGGTCGCGGCGGGGCTACTCCCCTGCGTAGGTGCCGAAACTCCAGTACACACCTTCGGGATCACGGCAGGTGAACCCCCGCGAACCGTAGTCCTCGTCGCGCAATCCCTGCGTGATCGTGGCGCCCGCCGCGACAGCGCGTTCGTGGAGTGCATCAGCTGCGTCCGCGTCGTCCACGACGATGTACACCGAACCGATTCCAGGCGGCAGGCCGGCGATCGCCGAATCGGTGCGCGGCGAACCCAGCATGATGCCGCCACCGCCCGGCCAGTCGAGTTGGGCGTGGTCCACCACGTCTCCCTCGCCGTAGACGACCTTCTCCACGAAACCGAAGGTGCTCACCAGAAAGTGGATTGCAGCCCGGGCGTCGAGGTAGCGCAGTGTCGGCCAGATGGTCGTCGAACGAGATTCCGAAGTGGCGGTCATAACACTCGAACTCCTGCCTGGGAAAACTCACGAAGAAAACCGAGTCTCGTACGAGCCTATGGCCCCTGCGATCACCGCCGCTACCGAAAACTTCACCTATTCTCGAGATACGGTCCACCTCGCTTCAGAGGAGGACAACTGTGGAGGGGCAGCAATGAGCAAGTCGACGAACAACGACAGCGGGCGTATCGAGAAGGTCCTCGTTTCCGTTCTCGACAACGGAAGCCGCCTGCAAGCGCCCGCAGTGGCCAAATACGTCAACCACGTCCGTAAGGCGCACCCCGACGAGTCACCTGCTCAGATCGTCGAGCGGATGGAGAAGATGTTCATTCTCGCCGTGACCGGAAGCGGCAGTGCCGTCGGCGCCACGGCCGCGGTGCCGGGCGTCGGAACGGTCGCGTCCATCGCTGCAGTCGGTGCGGAATCGGCTTTCTTCCTCGAAGCGTCGGCGCTGCTCACATTGGCAATAGCGTCTGTCCACGGAATCTCCGTGCAGGATCATCAGCAACGACGTGCCCTGGTACTGGCAGTCGCACTCGGCGAATCCGGCATGGAGATCGTCCAGAAGGCCACCGGGATCACGGCCAAGAACTGGGGAACGGCAATCACGAGCAAGATTCCCGGACCCACGATGAGGGGAATGAACAGCACCCTCGTGCGGAAATTCGTGACCAAATACGCCGCCAAGCGCAGCGCACTGATCCTCGGCAAGCTCGTTCCCGCCGGAATCGGTGCGGTCATCGGCGGTGCGGGTAACCGAGCCATCGGCAAGGGCGTCGTCAAGAATGCGCGCGAAGCCTTTGGACCCGCACCGGCCAGGTGGACCGGTCACCTGATCGTGATGCCTGCCGACGATGCCGCAGTGCTTCCCCAGACGCAGACACGCCGGGCCATCCGCAGATAGCCGTCCGGGCCGTAGGCTCGCATCACGTATTCGCCGCCGACCCGGGAGCAGCATTGACGAACACCGCAATGGGATCCTTCTCTGCCCCCATCGAGATTCGTGGGTTGACGAAGACGTTCAAGGCGGCGCGCGCGGTCAACGACCTGAGCTTCGACGTTCAGGCGGGCTCGATCACCGGGTTTCTCGGCCCGAACGGTTCGGGCAAGACGACCACGTTGCGGATGCTCCTCGGACTGGTGTCACCGACGTCGGGATCGGCCACGATCAACGGCACCCCGATGCGTTTGCTGCCCAACCCGGCCCGGACGGTCGGCGCAGTACTCGACGTCGGCAGTCTCCATCCGAAACGAACGGCGCTCGGACACCTCGAGATCTACGCGGCCGCTATCGGCATGCCGACTCAGCGCGCGGCGCAGGTTCTGGACATGGTCGGTCTGAGTTCGGTCGGAGCCCACAAGACCGGCACCTTCTCACTCGGGATGCGCCAACGCCTGATCCTTGCCACCGCGATGCTCGGTGATCCCGAGATCCTCGTCCTCGACGAACCCGCGAACGGACTCGACCCCGAAGGCATGGCGTGGCTACGTCAGTTCCTGCAGACCTTCGCCGGTTCCGGCCGAACGGTTCTGATCTCGAGCCACGCGCTTCGTGAAGTGGAAGCGACCGTCGACAGCGTGGTCATCGTCAGCGCCGGCTCACTCGTCTACCAAGGGACCATGGACGAACTTCGTCGCTCCCAGCGCAGTCGACTGCTCGTCTCGTGTTCCAACCCAGCGCTCCTCGCCACGGCATTGGCCGCTCGCGGAATCATCGACGCCCAGATCACGCAGGACGGACGGCTCGCCGTGGGCGGCACCGACACGTCGGTGCTCCCACCGGTGGCATCCGCCGCCGGTGTCACGATCTTCGGTGTCGCGACCGAAGGCGCAGATCTCGAGCAACTGTTCCTCGCGATGACAACACCGCAGTACGCGGTTCCCCAGGTCGGATACCACCGCCCACCCGGTCCCGGTTCCGGACCGGGCTATTACGGCCCTGCCGCATACGGACCTTCCGGAGGACACAGATGACCACGCTCGTGCGCGCGGAGACACTCAAAGTTCTCACCCTGCGCTACTGGTGGGCACTGGCCATCGCACCGGTCGTCGTGGCCGTGCTGATTGCTGCCTCGACTCGGACGTTCGTCGAAGTCGTGGCCGATTCGGCCGACACCACTTTCGACGTCGATGTCGTGTCCACCGGCGTCAGCCTCGGTGTCTCCAACACGCTTGTCCTGGTGTTCGCGGCCGTCTTCGGAGCGCTCACCGCCGGATCCGAATTCGGCTACAAGACTCTCACCACGACGTTCCTCACAGCTCGGGGCCGCGACGGAGTTCTCGGCGCAAAACTTGCCGTCGTCGCGGTATTCGCCGTCGGCTACGCACTGGCGGTCGAAGTAGTCAGCATCGGCGCGATGTTGCTCTTCGGCCGGGACTTCAGTTTCACCACCGATCTCTTCGCCATCTGCGCCGCAGGCATTCTGGCGTGCGCGCTGTGGGCACTGCTCGGCGCCGGGGTGGCCCTGCTCACCGGTTCGTCGATGGCCGGTGCCCTCTCGGTCATCCTGTGGTTCGTCTTCGGTGAATGGATCGTCCGCGCCGTGCTGCTCGCGATGGATCTCGGTGGGATCGGGGCTGCGCTTCCGGTGTCGGCCACGATCGGCACCATCGTCAATGCGGCACCGTCGATCGACGTCGACGCGTTTGCGTCCTGGCCGAGCGGCCCGATGATGCTGGCCGCTTGGGTAGTTCTGTTCTGCGGGCTCGGTTGGCTACGGACCAGGACCCGCGACATCACCTGAAAAAGCTGTCTGGGGCCGGGTCTACCGTGGATCTCGATGAACACGATCAACACGGACAGTCCGGTAGCTGGAGAGGTGGATCGAGCTCCGGGCTGGATCCGCCGCTTGGCCCACGCATGCTGGTTGCACCGAAGAGTTGCGATCGGCGCGCTACTCGTTACGGTCATCGCCTCTGCGATCGACATCTCGTTTCCTCTCCTGACCCGCTATGCGCTCGACGCCGCAAGCCAGGAGAACCCGGGCAAGGTGATCGGGTTCGTCGCGTTGGCGATCGCGTTGCTCGCGATCGTCCGCTTCGCGTGCCAGTACGGCCGACGGATGCTTGCCGGCCGACTCTCGCTCGACGTTCAACACGACTTGCGGCTCGCCCTGCTCGGTTCGCTGCAACGCCTCGACGGACGCGGGCAGGATCAGATCCGCACAGGCCAGGTGGTCTCCCGGTCCATCACGGATCTGCAGCTCGTCCAGGGTTTACTCGCGATGGTGCCGATGTCCGCGGGAGCGCTCCTGCAATTCGTGCTGGCGATCGGCATCATGGCGTGGCTCTCGCCGCTGTTGACTCTCGTCGCTGTCGCCGTCATCCCAGCAGTAGGGCTGGTGGTGTTCCTGATGCGACCGATGCTCTTCGCCGCAACATGGTCCGCGCAGCAGCGGGCCGCCGACCTCGCCCAACACGTCGAGGAAACCGTCACCGGCGTTCGCGTCGTCAAGGGATTCGGGCAGGAACAACGAGCCGTCGACCAGCTGGAGAAACATAGCCGCACGCTGTACTCCGAGCGCCTTCGCGCCGCGTGGTTGAACGCGAAATTCGCGCCAACCATGGCCGCCTTGCCCCAGCTCGGGCAGGTGGGAGTGATCGCTCTCGGCGGGTATCTCGCACTGCACGACAAGATCACCGTGGGAACGTTTCTCGCGTTCGCCACCTACATCGTGACGATGACCGGAGTCACCCGAACTCTGTCGTCGGTCATCGTCATGGCGCAGCTGGCACGCGCCGCTGTAGAGCGTGTCTACGACGTCATCAACGCTCAGCCGGACATCGCCGATCCAGACCATCCGGTGGACCTGCCCGACGGTCCTCTCGGAGTCACCTTCGACGACGTGGCATTCGGATTCGACACCGAACGCGACGTCCTGACCGGGCTGAACCTCCGCATGGAACCGGGCGAGACCGTCGCCGTCGTGGGTCCGGCCGCGTCGGGCAAGACCGCGTTGTCCTTGCTTCTCCCCCGGTTCTACGCACCGACTTCGGGTGCGGTGACAGTCGATACCGCCGGCGAGACGTTCCCCATCGGCGAACTGCGCAGTGAGCAGCTTCGTGCCGCCGTCAGCCTCGTCTTCGACGAGCCCTTCCTGTTCTCGGACACCATTGCCGCCAACATCGCACTTGGCCGCGAGGACGCCTCCGACGAGGACATCCGCGACGCAGCAGAACTGGCACAGGCAGATTCGTTCATCGAGGCACTCCCGGACGGATACGACACCGTTGTCGGTGAACGAGGTCTGACGCTGTCGGGCGGCCAGCGTCAGCGCATCGCGCTTGCCAGGGCACTGCTCGTCGACCCACGGATCCTGGTCCTCGACGACGCGACCTCCGCAGTCGATGCGGCTACCGAAGCCGCGATCTTCGACGCGTTCCGGGCCAGACGGCGCCAGACCACGCTCATCCTCGCTCACCGGCGGTCCACCCTGACGCTCGCAGACCGGGTCGCGGTTCTCGACGGCGGACGGATCATCGACTCCGGAACCGTGGACGAACTGGAAGCGCGATGTCCGCTCTTTCGCGCCCTGTTCTCCTCGCCGCCGGAACTACCGGCCGAACTCGACGACGTCGACTCCGATGCTTTCGGACGTGACCGGCGCGAGCCGACAACCGAGCAGTTGTGGCCGCAGGCACCGGAATCCGAAGCCGACAGCACAGCCGCTACGACGCAGGGTGCGGGCGGACCGATGGCCGGAGCGCTCAGCGGAATCGCGGTGACGCCGTCCCTGCGGGCAGCAGTCGACGCTCTCCCACCCGCACGCGAAGACCCCGGAATCGCTCCTGAGAGCCTGCGCGAATCGAATCCACAGTTCTCACTCCGACAGATCTTGACGCCGGTCCGCTGGGTTCTACTGGCGGTTGTCGTGTGCCTTGCCCTGGACTCCGCAGCGGCGATCGCATTTCCCTCCCTCGTCAGATACGCGATCGACCACGGAGTCGTGACCGCGGACAGCAGCACGCTCTGGATAGCGACGGCATTCGGCGCCCTCCTGGTCGCCGCGGACTGGGTCGTCGTCGCGGTCATGACGGTGCTCACCGCCCGGGCCGGCGAACGCGTGTTGTTCGGGCTCCGCGTACGCAGCTATGCACACCTACAGCGCCTGGGCCTGGACTACTACGAACGTGAATTGTCCGGGCGCATCATGACGCGCATGACCACCGACGTCGACGCGCTGTCGTCGTTCATCCAAACCGGCATGTCGACGGCGATCGTGAGCGTCCTGACCGTCGGCGGAATTTCGATCGCACTCCTGGCGACCGACGTGACGCTCGGACTGGTGGCGCTGGCCGTCATCCCACCGCTCGTGGTTGCGACCGTGATCTTCCGCAAGATCTCCTCGGTTGCCTACAGCCAGTCCCGCGAACGGATCTCGCTCGTCAATGCCGACTTCCAGGAGAACATCGCCGGTCTGCGAGCGGCTCAGGCCTACCGCCGCGAAGAAGGTGCGGCGCGTAGGTTCGCAGAACGCTCCGAAAGCTACCGCCGATCGCGGATGCGGTCGCAGCGAGCCATTTCGATCTACTTCCCGTTCATCTCGTTCCTGTCCGACCTCGCGTTGGCCGCAGTGGTGTTCGTCGGCGCGCACCAGATCGCCAACGGGTCGACGTCACCCGGCGTACTGATCGCGTTCGTGCTCTACCTCGGCCTGCTGTTCGGACCGATTCAGCAACTCTCACAAGTGTTCGATGGTTACCAACAGGCAAACGTCGGATTGCAACGAATCGGTGACCTTCTGCGTACTCGGAGTTCGATCGAAACAGCCGACAGCGAGGATCTGATCGCGATCTCCGGACGGCTCGACGGCGCCGTTTATCTCGACGGGGTCGGGTTCCGGTACTCGGGTGCGGACGTCGACGCCCTCTCCGATTTCGATCTGCAGATTCCGCCGGGCACGACGGTTGCCCTCGTCGGCAGAACTGGTGCCGGGAAGTCGACGGTGGTGAAGTTGCTCGCCCGCTTCTACGACCCGACGTCCGGATCCGTCGACGTGGACGGAACCGACATCCGGAACTTCCACCTCTCGCAGTACCGACGTCGCCTCGGCGTGGTCCCGCAAGAGGCGCATCTGTTCACCGGCACGGTCGCCGACAACATCGCGTACGGGAGGCCGTCGGCGTCGCACGCGGAGATCGAGGAAGCGGCGCGTTCCGTCGGCGCACTGAATTCGATAGCCGACATGCGTGGAGGCATGAATCATCCCGTCGGCGAGCGCGGTCAGGGGCTCTCGGCAGGCCAACGCCAACTGATCGCATTGGCCCGTGCCGAACTGGTCGACCCGGACCTTCTGCTCCTCGACGAGGCGACCGCGACGCTCGATCCCTCGACCGAACGAATGGTGCTCGAAGCAAGTCGGTCGGTCACCCGGAAACGGACTTCCGTCGTCGTAGCTCACCGCCTCGCGACAGCTGCCCGAGCGGACCTCGTCGTCGTAGTTGACCGGGGACGTATCGTTGAATACGGCCCGCACGATGTTCTGCGGTATGCCGGTGGTCACTACTCGGGACTCTGGGATGCATCGCAGGCGCGTGAGGGGAATAATCTGACGTCGAGAACTGTCATCGAAGGCAACCCCGTCGCGTGACAGTCGGCACGGATTTGTACCGCCGAGAGGTAGTGCGCGATCGCAAGATCACGGACTTCCGTGAGACAGCTCACAAATTGTGTGCCGCACAATTGCTCGTCACACGCTCGGGCTAATCTCATATATATAGGCGCTCTGATCGGGTACCGAAATAGAAACGAGGCGAACACCTGCCGTGAGCAGCAGTTCTACATCCCAATTCGGACAGAACCAGTGGCTGGTTGACGAGATGTACCAACGCTTCCAGGACGATCCGTCGTCCGTGGATCCCAGTTGGCACGAATTCTTGACCGATTACTCGCCGGACTCGGCGAACACGGGAGGTGGAAACGGGACTGCCTCGAACGGCAACGCGGCTGCACCCGCCGCTGTTGTAGCTCCGCCTGCTGCTCCCAAGGCCACGCCTCCCGCCCCCAAGACCGCACCTCCTGCGCCGCCTGCCAAGGCTGCCGCACCGGCCCCCGCGAAGACGGCAGCGCCCGCCGCGAAGGCCGCCCCCGCCAAGCCTGCAGCAGCCAAGCCTGCGGCCGCTCCCGCGAAGCCCGCTCCCGCCGGCGGAGCCGAGGAAACCAAGGTTCTCCGCGGCGCCGCAGCAGCAGTCGTCAAGAACATGTCGCTCTCGCTCGAGATTCCGACAGCAACCAGCGTGCGTGCCATCCCCGCGAAGCTGATGTTCGACAACCGCATCGTCATCAACAACCACCTCGCGCGTACCCGCGGCGGCAAGATCTCGTTCACCCACCTCCTGGGTTACGCGATCGTCCAGGCAGTCAACGCGTTCCCCAACATGAACCGGCACTTCGCCGAAATCGACGGCAAGCCGAACGCGGTCACCCCCGAGCACACCAATCTCGGACTCGCGATCGACCTTCCCGGCAAGGACGGCAACCGCTCACTGGTTGTTGCCGCCATCCGGAACACCGAGTCGATGAACTTCGTCCAGTTCCACGCGGCGTACGAGGACATCGTCCGACGCGCCCGTGAAGGCAAGCTCACCGGCGAAGACTTCACCGGCGTCACCATTTCGCTGACCAACCCGGGCGGCATCGGCACGGTTCACTCCGTTCCTCGCCTGATGAAGGGCCAGGGCGCCATCATCGGTGCCGGCGCGATGGAATACCCCGCCGAGTTCCAGGGCGCCAGCGACGAGAAGCTGGCCGAGATGGGCGTCGGCAAGTTGATGACTCTCACCTCGACTTACGATCACCGCATCATTCAGGGCGCCGAGTCGGGCGATTTCCTGCGCACGATCCACAACCTGCTGATCAGCGACGAGTTCTACGACGAGATCTTCCACGCGCTCGGCAACCCGTACGAGCCGGTGCGTTGGCGCAAGGACGTGCCGGAAGGCGCTGTCGACAAGAACACCCGTGTTCTCGAACTGATCGCTGCATACCGTGACCGCGGCCACCTCATGGCCGACACGGACCCGTTGCAGTTCGTCAAGGACAAGTTCCACAGCCACCCCGACCTCGACGTCATCAGCCACGGCCTGACGTTGTGGGATCTGGACCGCGAGTTCAAGGTCGGCGGCTTCCACGGCCAAGAGAAGATGAAGCTGCGCGACGTGTTGAGCGTGCTGCGCGACGCGTACTGCCGCCACGTCGGCGTCGAGTACACGCACATCCTCGAGACGGATCAGCGTCAGTGGATCCAGGACCGCGTCGAGGGCCATCACGCCAAGCCTTCGGTCGCTCAGCAGAAGTACATCCTGAGCAAGCTCAACGCCGCCGAGGCCTTCGAGACGTTCCTGCAGACCAAGTACGTCGGCCAGAAGCGCTTCTCGCTCGAAGGCGCCGAAGCCGTCATCCCGATGATGGACGCCGTGATCGACCAGGCCGCCGAGCACCAGCTCGACGAGGTCGTCATCGGAATGCCGCACCGTGGCCGTCTCAACGTGCTTGCCAACATCGTCGGCAAGCCGTACTCCAAGATCTTCACGGAGTTCGAGGGCAACATGAACCCGGCAGCCGCTCACGGCTCCGGCGACGTGAAGTACCACCTGGGCGCCAGCGGAACGTACATCCAGATGTTCGGTGACAACGACATCGCTGTCTCCTTGACCGCCAACCCGTCTCACCTCGAGGCCGTCGACCCGGTTCTCGAAGGCCTGGTCCGCGCAAAGCAGGACATCCTCGACAAGGGCGAAGAAGGCTTCACCGTCCTGCCGCTCATGCTGCACGGTGACGCTGCATTCGCCGGTCAGGGCGTTGTCGCCGAGACGCTGAACCTCTCGCTGCTTCGCGGCTACCGAACCGGCGGCACCGTACACATCGTCGTGAACAACCAGGTCGGCTTCACCACCGCTCCGGAACATTCACGCTCGTCCGAGTACTGCACCGACGTCGCGAAGATGATCGCCGCACCGGTCTTCCACGTCAACGGCGACGACCCCGAGGCGTGCGTCTGGGTTGCTCAGCTGGCCGTCGACTTCCGTGAGAAGTTCGGCAAGGACGTCGTCATCGACCTCATCTGCTACCGCCGCCGCGGTCACAACGAGGGCGACGATCCGTCGATGACCCAGCCGGCGATGTACGACGTCATCGACACCAAGCGCAGCGTTCGTAAGAGCTACACCGAGTCCCTCATCGGCCGCGGTGACATCTCGCTCAAGGAAGCCGAAGACGCACTTCGCGACTACCAGGGCCAGCTCGAACGGGTCTTCAACGAAGTCCGTGAACTCGAGAAGTTCCAGCCCGAACCGTCCGAGTCCGTCGAACTCGACCAGACTCCCCCGGCTCGCCTGACCACGGCTGTCGCTCCCGAGGTCCTCGAGCGCATCGGTGATGCGTTCGTCAACGTCCCCGAGGGCTTCACCGTTCACCCGCGCGTCAAGCCGGTTGCCGAGAAGCGCCGCGAGATGGCCCGTGAGGGACATGTCGACTGGGCGTTCGCAGAATTGCTCGCGTTCGGCTCGTTGGCCGAGCAGGGTGCCTTGATCCGCCTCGCGGGTCAGGACTCCAAGCGTGGAACGTTCACGCAGCGTCACTCGGTCCTCATCGACCGCAAGACCGGCAACGAGTACAGCCCGATCGCCAAGATCGCTGCCGACGCCGAAAACGGCGGCAAGTTCATGGTCTACGACTCCGCTCTCACCGAGTACGCAGGTCTGGGCTTCGAGTACGGCTACTCGGTGGGTAACCCCGACGCTCTGGTCCTGTGGGAAGCGCAGTTCGGTGACTTCGTCAACGGCGCGCAGACCATCATCGACGAGTTCATCTCTTCGGGTGAGGCCAAGTGGGGTCAGCTCTCCGACGTCGTGCTGCTCCTGCCGCACGGTCACGAGGGTCAGGGTCCGGACCACACCTCCGGTCGCATCGAGCGTTTCCTTCAGCTGTGTGCAGAAGGCTCGATGACCGTTGCGGTTCCGTCGACTCCGGCCAGCTACTTCCACCTGCTGCGTCGCCATCACCTCGACGGCATCCGCCGTCCGCTGGTGGTCTTCACGCCCAAGTCGATGCTGCGTAACAAGGCTGCAGTCAGCAACGTCGAGGACTTCACGACGGGCAAGTTCCGTTCCGTCTTCGAGGAGCCTGCATTCGAGAGCGGCGAAAGCGCCCGCGAATCGGTCAAGCGGGTTCTGCTGGTCAGCGGCAAGCTGTACTGGGAGCTTCTGGCGAAGAAGCACAAGGACGAGCGTGACGACATCGCAATCGTGCGCATGGAGCAGCTCTACCCCGTGCCGAAGCGTCGTCTCAAGGAGACCCTGGACCGTTACCCGAATGCGGATCAGTTCCGTTGGGTTCAGGAAGAGCCCGCAAACCAGGGTGCGTGGCCGTTCCTCGGACTGGCTCTGCCGGATCTTCTGCCGGAGACCTTGACCGGCATCAAGCGCATCTCGCGTCGTCCGATGTCCGCTCCCTCTTCGGGATCGAGCAAGGTGCACGCGGTGGAGCAGCAGGAGATCTTGGACGAGGCGTTCCTGCCGACCAACTGAGCAGTGGCGTTCCTGCCGACCAACTGAGCAGTGGCGTTCCTGCCGACCAAGTAAGCAGTGGCAGTACCCAAAGGCCGGGCCCCACATTCCGCAAGGAGTGTGGGGCCCGGTCTTTCTGCGTTCACGTCAATTCGATTGCAGCAGACCCAGATCCGGCCCGGCATCGAAGCCGACGGCGGCCAGTGCCAACGCGGGCAACGACTGAACCGTCAGGTCGATCAGTTCCTCGCGGGTGATTGCGGGCGCGCGGAGCCAACTGATGGTGGCTTCCTCGACAAACGCGATCCAACCTCGAACGGCCAACTCCACCTGAGGCGTTCGAGTCAGGCCGATCTTGGGGAGCTGATCGAGGGTTCTCTTGGCCATGATGTCGCGAGTCTGCTCGAACACCTCACGCATCTGCGGATCCCCGCTGGCGGTCCCCCGGAGCAGCGAGACGTAGGTATTGCGGTTCTCGGTCACGTAGTCGACGTACGACGCCAGCACCGATCGGAGGGTGAGCATCGGATCGTCCGACTCGCTCGGCTCCGTGCGCTGGAGCATCTGTTCACTGCTGTGTCGGACGATGGCGAGATGGAACTCGCTTTTCGACGCGAAGTAGTGGAACAGAAGCCCACGCGACACCCCCGCTTGATCGGCGATGTCCTCGACGGAAATCTGCTCGAGCGGCCGTTCGGCCAGCATGCGCGCCCCGAGGTCGATGAGTTGCGCTCGGCGTTGCGCAGGGTCGAGCCGCGTTCGCTTTACTGCGTCCATGCCCAATAGACTACTGAATATCCGTCAATAAGCTATTGACCGTGACTCAATAAAGGCATATCGTTCCCTACATGAGTCTTCCAGTTACAGATACCTCAGCACCTGCCGCGGATACTCGCCACGTCGGCACACTGATCATCGGCAGCGGTTTCGCCGGTCTCGGTGCGGCGATCAAACTGGCACAGGCCGGCATCACCGACTATGTCGTTCTCGAGCGCGGCAACGACGTCGGTGGAACCTGGCGTGACAACAGCTACCCGGGCGCCGCGTGTGACGTGCCGTCGCATTTGTACTCGTACTCTTTTGCACTCAATCCGGAGTGGACGCGCTCCTTCTCCACCCAGCCCGAGATCTACAAGTACATCCAGTCGGTGGCCAACCGCCACAAGGTGCTCGACAAGCACATTTTCGACTGCGACGTTCTCTCCGCCCGCTGGGACGAGTCGTCGGCTCAGTGGCACGTCAGCACCAACAAGGGTGAATTCGTCGCAAAGATCGTCGTCTCGGCCGTCGGCGCACTGTGTGAGCCTTCACTCCCGGACATCAAGGGCATCGACGGCTTCAAGGGCGAGATCTTCCACTCCTCGCGCTGGAACCACGATGCCGATCTGACGGGCAAGCGCGTGGCCGTCATCGGAACCGGCGCCTCCGCCATCCAGATCGTGCCCGCTATCGGCAAGAAGGTCTCACACCTCGACGTGTACCAGCGCACGGCGCCGTGGATCCTGCCCCGCGCAGACCGCGAGTACACCAAGATCGAGCACCTCGCGTTCAAGTACCTTCCCGGCTTCCAGAAATTGTGCCGCACCGGTATCTACTGGATGCGAGAGACGCAGGTCGTCGGCCTGGCCAAGGCGCCGGTCTTCATGAAGCCGCTGCAGTTCGCCGCCGAGCGTCACCTGAAGGCTCAGATCAAGGACAAGGATCTTCGTAAGAAGGTCATGCCCAACTTCCAGATCGGCTGCAAGCGCATGCTGATCTCGAACAACTACTTCCCCACCCTCGCCCAGGACAATGTCGACCTGGTGACCGAAGGCATCGAGGAGGTCACCGCCAACGGGATCGTCTCGAAGACCGGCACCACCCGTGAGATCGATGCCATCGTCGTGGCGACCGGATTCCACGTCACCGACTCCCCCACCTTCGCGGGAATCTTCGGCAAGGACGGACGCTCGCTCGCCGAGGTCTTCGAAGAGACCGGCATGCAGGGATACAAGGGCGCCGCAGTTGCCAACTTCCCCAACATGTTCTTCCTGGTCGGCCCCAACACCGGCCTCGGACATTCGTCGATGGTCTTCATGATCGAGTCGCAGATCAACTACCTGGTCGACGCGATCGCCACCATCGACAAGTACGACATCGGCACCATCGAGGTGCGCAAGGACAAGCAGGACAAGTACAACAAGGACCTGCAGGCAGCTATGTCCAAGAGCGTGTGGAACAACGGCGGTTGCGCCAGCTGGTACATGGACAAGCACGGAAACAACACCACCCTGTGGCCTGGCTTCACCTTCCAGTTCCGCAATGCCACCAAGCATTTCGACCTCGCGGCATACCGCAGCGTCGCCACCTCGGATCTCGGCGCCGTCGGCACCGCGACCACTTCACAGATCGACCTCGACGACGAGAAGGCAGTAGCACAATGAGTGATTTTGCAGGCAAGGTCGTAGTCATCACCGGAGCGGGATCGGGCATCGGTCGCGCACTCGCACTGAACCTGGCCGGCCAGGGCGCCAAGTTGGCGATCTCCGACGTGGACACCGTCGGGCTCGCCGAGACAGCACGTCTGGTGGAGGCCATCGGCGCCGAGGTGAAGTCGGACCATCTCGACGTCACCCAGCGCGAGGCGGTTCTCGAGTACGCCGACGCGGTTGTCGCCCATTTCGGCAAGGTCAACCAGATCTACAACAACGCCGGAATCGCGTACCACGGCACCTTCGAGAAGTCCGAGTTCAAGGACTTCGAACGTGTCATGGACGTCGACTTCTGGGGAGTTGTCAACGGCACCAAGGCATTCCTTCCCCACGTCATCGCCTCCGGTGACGGGCACATCGTGAACGTGTCGAGCCTCTTCGGTCTGCTGTCGATGCCGGGTCAGAGCGCCTACAACTCGGCCAAGTTCGCCGTTCGCGGTTTCACCGAGTCGCTTCGCCAGGAAATGCTGATCGCCAAGCACCCGGTGAAGGTGACCTGTGTGCACCCGGGCGGAATCAAGACCGCCATCGCACGCAACGCCACCGCAGGCCCGGGCGAAGATCTTGCGGTCTTCTCCGAGTTCTTCGACCGCAAGCTCGCGCGCACCACTCCGGAGGACGCCGCCAAGACGATCGTCAACGGTGTTCGCAAGAGCAAGCCGCGAGTTCTCATCGGGATGGACGCAATCGCACTCGACGCCTGGGTTCGCCTCGTAGGATCGGGCTACCAGCGCATCGTCGCGATCGTCGCCGGCCGAATGATGCCCAAGTCCAGCTGAGTTCGTTTCACAGCGTCGTTCGTTTCACAGCGCAGTTCGCATAAAGAGTCAGGAGCCCTGCCGGTGAGCACGTTCACCCTTCCGCTGCCCGTGGTCGCATTCTTGTTGAAGCCGTACTTCCGTCTGGCTTTCAACTCGCGGCTGCCGTATCGGATTCAACGTCTGCTGCTCGAGGCCGGGGCACCGCTACAGCAGGTTCCAGCGGGCGCCGTCGTGCGCCCGCTGGAGCTGGCTTGCCGACCGGCTGAGAAGATCACCGTCGGCGCAACCGAGCGCCCCACCGCAGTTCTCTACCTGCATGGCGGGGCGTACACGCTGGGTTCGCTGGCCACACACCGTTCTCTCGCAGCTCATCTCGCCCGTGAGTCGTCCAGTGCGGTCTTCACCTTGGACTACCGTCTCGCGCCGGAGAATCCGTATCCCGCCGCTCTCGACGACGCGGTCTCTGCCTTCATGCAGTTGGTCACCGAGTTCGACTATTCGGAAGACCGCGTTGCCATTGCCGGCGATTCGGCCGGTGGCGGTTTGGCCGCGGCGACCGCTCTGCGTCTGATCGAGCGTCACGGCGTGACCCCCGGCGCGCTCGCACTGATCTCGCCGTGGGTCGATCCCGGCGATCGGGGTGCCACCAAAAAGGCCGACCTGGTGGTCAACACAGCTTGGTCCTTCGATGCCGCCGACGCTTACCTTGCCGGCGGCGACCGTACTGATCCTGGCTACGCGCCGATGCACGGCAAGCTCGACGGGTTGCCGCCCACCAGGATTCACGTCGGTTCCGAGGAGGTCCTCTACCCGCAGATCATGACGTTCACCGACAAGCTCTCCGCTGCCGGCGTCGACGTGTCCCTGGTGGAGTACGCGCGACTGTGGCACGTGGCTCACGCACAGGCGTCACTGGTGAAGGAAGCAGCAGACGCCGTTGCCGACCTCGGCCAGTTCATCGCATCGAAACTGATTCGTGCCAAGGATGATTCGAGTTCAGCAGTGGGATCGAACAGTCACTGACGGGTGGCCCACTCCGTCCATGTCACTGACGGGTGGCCCACTCCGTCCATGTCACTGACGGGTGGCCCACTCCGTCCATGTCACTGACGGGTGTCCCACCAGGTTCGTGCCACTTCCGAGGCTGACGCCTTGCCGGTCCGCACCTGCTCGATCATTGCGGCGAGATCGGTGGTGGACAGTTCACCCGCAACGACGCTGAGCGCCTTGACAGCCGAATCTCCCAGTGCGCCCGCTCGAAAGAGCGGAACGACATTCTGCGCAGCCAGAACGTGATTCGAATCAGCGAGCACTGTGACGGCATCGGATTGTGCCAGCGCTGACAGCGTCGTGGTTCCGAATACCTGTGCACCGGGTACGTCTGCCGGCGTTGCCTGATCGACACCGGCGAAGACACACTCGGCGCCCTCGGCCAATTGTTCCACTGCCCCGTCCTCGACGAATCTCGCGGAGACGAGCGGCGTCGCCGCGGCGCACGAAGGAGCAAAGGCTTCTATCGTCTTCGCTCCCAACGACTGTGCGTATGCGGTGTCGAGTGCGAGGACCGCACGATCTTCGGCCATCGCATAGTCGGAGACCGAAAGACCCTCCGGCAGAGAGCGACTCAAGGCTTCGAAGACGTCGTCGGCCTTGCGGGCCCGGGATGACGGGTCGTAGTGATCGAGCAGCGCACCGGTGAACTCGGGCACCAAGGTGACTCGCGCTGCGTCCAGAGCCTCGAGTGATTGGGTTCTGCCTCCACCCACCGATTCGACGCGAGCCGACAGACCGGAGGATGAGAGGACCGTCGAATACACCTCGGCCAACACCGAACTCTCCACTGATGTGTCAGCAGCCACCACGATCTGGTCACGAGACTCCGCTCCGGCGCTCTCTACCACCGAATCACCGTTTGCGCATCCGCTGAGAATTGGCAGGACCATCAGTGCTGCAACAACAGTCGAATACTTCGTGCGTGTGCTCTTCACCGAAATCCTCACATCCAATCCCATGGATCGAAAACCGTGCCATGTCGGTACCTATCGTTACACTTGTCGGGCGATGCGCGGTAACCAGTCCTGACGCAGCCACTCGGTGGCGGCGCCGTCGAAGCCACTCGGGTGGCTTCGCCACAAGGGGATGGTTTCCGACGCCCGAAACACGGGACGCCCGAAAAACCGGAAGGACGCTCATGCGCACCTCACGATTTCGTTCCAACCGTTGGCTCGTAGCCGCGGCAACCGTTGTCTCTCTCACTGCACTGACAGCGTGCGGTAGCAGTGACGGTGACTCCAACAGCGATCCCAACGCGATCGTCGTCGGCTCCGCCAACTTCACCGAATCCGAGACGATCGCCAACATCTACGCCGAAGCACTGCGTGTCAACGGGTTCGATGTGTCCACGTCGTTCAACGTCGGCAGCCGTGAGGCGTACATTCCGGCGCTCAAGGACGGGTCGATCAGCGTCATTCCGGATTACACGGGAAATCTCCTGCAGTACTTGGATCCCGACAGCACGGCCACCAGCTCCGCTGACGTCCTCGCTGCTCTTCCCGCAGCTCTCGGGTCGGAATTGGCAATTGCGACGCCTGCATCCGCCGAGGACAAGGACGCCGTCGTCGTCACGAAGGAAACCGCTGACAAGTGGAACCTGAAGACGATCGCCGATCTGGCTCCGCATTCCGCCGAGGTCAAGTTCGGCGCTCCCGCCGAGTTCCAGGAACGTCCAGCCGGATTGCCCGGTTTGAAGTCCAATTACGGCCTCGACATCTCGGCAGCCAACTTCGTCCCGATCGCCGACGGCGGCGGACCGGCAACAGTGAAGGCTCTCTCGTCCGGGGACATTACCGCGGCAAACATCTTCACGACGTCTGCCTCCATCCCGGCAAACAACTTCGTGGTTCTCGAAGACCCGAAGAACAATTTCCCGGCTCAGAACGTGGTGCCGGTGCTGCGCGCGTCGAAGTCTTCCGACAAGTTGAAGACAGTCCTCGATGCGGTGTCCGCCAAGCTCACCACCGAAGAGTTGTTGGCACTCAACGTCCAGGTGTCCGGCGACACCAAGACGGAGCCGGCAGCGGCGGCCAAGGCGTGGGTGACGGCGCAGGGCCTCGACAAGCCGGTCTCGTAGTCACGTGATCACCTTCGAGGGCGTCACCAAGCAGTATCCGGACGGCACCACCGCCGTCGACCGTCTCGATCTCACCATCGAGGCCGAGTCGTTCACGGTGTTCGTGGGGCCGTCCGGGTGCGGCAAGACGACGTCGATGCGCATGATCAACCGGATGATCACACCGACGTCGGGCAAGATCTTCGTCGACGGTCGTGACATCGCCCAGACCGACGCGGTGAAGCTGCGTCTCGGCATCGGGTACGTCATCCAGAACGCCGGCTTGCTTCCGCACCGCACCGTGATCGACAACGTCGCAACGGTTCCGGTACTGCGCGGTGAGTCCCGCCGCGCAGCGCGCAAAGCCGCGTTGGGGGTACTCGAACGAGTCGGTCTGGACATCTCCCTTGCCACCCGCTATCCCGGGCAACTCTCGGGTGGGCAGCAACAACGTGTGGGAGTTGCGCGTGCATTGGCTGCCGATCCGCCGATCCTGTTGATGGACGAGCCGTTCAGCGCCGTCGACCCGGTGGTGCGTGAGGATTTGCAGACCGAAATGCTCCGTCTTCAAAGCGAACTGAAGAAGACGATCGTCTTTGTCACCCACGACATCGACGAGGCAGTCAAACTCGGTGATCACATTGCCGTCTTCGGTCCCGGCGGGCGGCTTCAGCAGGTTGCGGCGCCTCGCGACGTGTTGGCCGCACCGGCAACGGATTTTGTCGCCGGATTTGTCGGACGCGATCGCGGATATCGGGGATTGTCGTTCCGCGCTGCCGACGAGGTTCCGTTGCACCCCGTACGCACGGCCGTCGAGAACGAATTGAAGGCTCTGCGTCTCGAATTGGGCGAGTGGGTTCTCGTGGTCACGGACAGCGGAAGTCCGCAGGGATGGATCGACGTGACCGGCGTCGAAGGCCTGCGCTCGGGACGCACTCTCGCGCAGTCGACGTCGGCCGGTGGTTCGTTGTTCTCCCCCGGCGGTGATCTACGCCAAGCACTCGATGCGGCAATCTCGTCCCCTTCCGGTATCGGCGTTGCCGTCGACGGCGAGGGAGCGGTCATCGGCGGGATCCTCGGGTCCGAAGTCGTGGCGAAATTGGCAGATCAGCGTCGACGCGAGGACGAGGAACGCAACCGAGTCGCCTTCACCGAGGGATTCGGGGCGTAGCGGCATGCGCTGGCTCATCGACAATTTCTCGACGGTCGTGGACTACTCGAAGACCCATCTGTATCTGGCGCTGCTGCCCTTGTTGATCGGTCTCCTGATTGCCGTTCCGGTCGGAACAGCGATCCGCAACGTCAGATGGCTGCGCCGAATCACGTTAACCCTGGCGAGCATTGCGTTCACGATTCCGTCGCTCGCGCTGTTCGTCACCATCCCCCAACTGTTCGGACTCAAGACCCTTGATCCGCTCAACGTCGTGATCGCACTGAGCGTCTATGCGACAGCACTGCTCATCCGGGCCGTGCCCGAAGCACTCGATTCGGTGCCGGACAACGTCATCGACGCTTCCACCGCCGTCGGGTTCACACCGCTACGACGCGCCCTGACGGTCGAGTTGCCGTTGGCACTGCCGGTGATGATCGCGAACATCAGAGTTATTGCCGTTACCAATATTTCGCTGGTTTCGGTCGGATCGCTGATCGGAATCGGCGGGCTGGGAGTTCTGTTCAAACAGGGCTACGACCGCGACTACCCGGACCAGATCGTTGCCGGCATCATCGCGATTGTCGTGCTGGCCCTGGCGCTCGACCTGATCCTGTATCTGATCGGCCGATTCCTGACCCCGTGGACCAGAACATCGACCTCGTCGAAGGTCCCCGCCGTCGTGGCTGCCGAGGGGGAACCCGTATGAGCATCTTCACCGGAGCCTGGGACTTCATCGTCGATCCCGGAAATTGGAGCGGCGACACCGGAATCGGCACCCGCATCCTCCAGCACCTCTGGTACAGCGTTCTGGCCGTGGCGCTTTCGGCTGTGATCGCGGTGCCCATCGGATTACTCATCGGCCATCTGCGTCGCGGTGAGATCGTGGTCGTCAGTCTGGTCAACGCACTGCGGTCACTGCCCACTCTCGGCCTGCTCACCTTCCTTGTTCTTCTCATGGGCCTGGGAGTGATGCCGCCGATTCTCGCCCTCGTCATCCTTGGTATTCCCCCACTACTCGCCGGCACGTACGCCGGAATTGCCAGCGTCGACCGCGGCGTCGTCGAGGCCGCGCGGGCGATGGGTATGACCGAACTCCAAGTGCTCTTCCGCGTCGAGATACCCAATGCGCTGCCATTGATTCTCGGCGGACTGCGTAACGCGACACTGCAGGTGATTGCCACGGCAACGGTCGCCGCCTACGTCAACCTCGGCGGCCTCGGCCGGTACATCTTCGACGGTCTCGCGCTCTACAAGTACGACCGAGTGGTCGTCGGCGCAATTCTGGTCGCGGTTGTGGCTCTGGTCGTGGACGGCTTACTGGCGCTGGTGGTCTGGGCATCGGTTCCCGGGACCGGCAGGCTGCGCCGAACACCCGACCTCACTCGTCTGTAGATCGGTACACACGAAAAGCCCCGATCGGAACCTTGTGTGCGGGTCCCGATCGGGGCTTTCGTAGTCCCTCTTAGCTGGTCACGCCCTCAGCATGCGCTGCGGCCGCGACGGCTTCCGCTACTGCGGGTGCCACGCGAGGGTCGAGTGGGCTGGGGACGATTTTGTCCGCCGCCAACTCGTCGCCGACCACCGACAGGATTGCCTCGGCGGCAGCGAGCTTCATACCTTCGGTGATGCGACGGGCGCCGGCGTCGAGCGCGCCCTTGAACACACCGGGGAAGGCGAGAACATTGTTGATCTGGTTCGGGAAATCACTGCGACCCGTAGCCACGATCGCCGCGTACTTCGACGCGGTTTCGGGGTGAATCTCCGGGTCCGGGTTGGAGAGCGCGAACACGATCGACTCGGGAGCCATCGAAGCGATGAGCTCCTCGGGGATCTTGCCCGCCGAGACACCGAGGAACACGTCGGCACCTTCGAGAGCCTCGATGGCACCACCGTGCAGGTCGCGGGGATTGGTGCGGGCCGCGAGTTCTGCCTTCACGTCGTTGAGGTCGCTGCGCTCGCCCGAGATGATGCCCTTCGAGTCCAGCACGATGACGTCGCTGATTCCGGCGGCGAGCAGGATGTTCGCGCACGCAACACCCGCAGCACCGGCGCCGGAGATGACGACCTTGAGTGTGGTGATGTCGCGGCTCTGAACCTTCACGGCGCCCTTGAGGGCAGCGAGGACCACGATGGCGGTTCCGTGCTGATCGTCGTGCATGACGGGGCAGTCGAGGGCTTCGATGACGCGCTTCTCGATCTCGAAGCAACGCGGCGCCGAAATGTCCTCGAGGTTGACCGCGCCGAAGCTCGGGCGCAGACGGATGAGCGTCTCGACGATCTCGTCGGGATCCTTGGTGTCGAGAACCAGCGGAATGGAGTTCAGTCCGGCGAAGTTCTTGAACAGTGCCGACTTGCCCTCCATGACGGGCAGCGACGCGCGGGGGCCGATGTCGCCGAGTCCGAGAACCGCGGTGCCGTCGCTGACCACGACGACAAGTCGGTTGGTCCACGTGTAGCGATCGGCGAGGGTTTCGTCTGCAGCGATGGCGCGGCTCACCTGAGCAACACCCGGCGTGTAGGCGATCGAGAGGGCCCGCTGCGTATCGAGCGGCGCGGTGGTCTCGACCGAGAGCTTGCCACCGACGTGAGCGGCAAAGATTTCTTCGTCGGTCAACTCGACCTTGGGTACGTTGATGGCTTCAGTCACGAGGGACACGATGACACTCCTGATTAGTCCAGCCTCAAGCGGGGCTGGGTTACTGGGAAGTAATCCTTCGGACCGCTGCGAAACTACGTTCACAACGGTCAGAGATCATTTCTTCCGCGAACGACTACTGAGAAGAAGAGCATTCGGCGTGCGCGAGAAAGTGGGCCGCAATACATCCGAAGCGTCATGGTGTGGGGCGGGTGAGCCCTGGCGTATCCATGCAATCTAGGTTTCGGGAGAAATTCTGACGAAACCTGCACTTCGGGGCCGGGCTGTGGCGCCGCCTCGAAGTAACTCCAGTTTGCCACCAGAGTCGGATCACAATCAAATCCTCCAAGCGGTCGGATTCCTCACCACACTCGAACCCGAGCCGTCATTCCCACCCAGTCATCCCCACCACTGCGTCACCAACAACAGCCCCGCCACCACGAGCACGACCACCGATCCGGCAACCGCCGCGATACCCCGCCTGCGGTCGCACCAGATCTGCGCGGCCAAAGCAACCACCGAGGCCGCAATGTGCGCGGTGATCGACGTTGTTCCCGGACCCGGGAATCCGCGGTTGCCGCCCAGATATGCCGAACCGATGATGACGAGTGTCAAGACCACGATTCCGGCCGCCACGGTGCCGCTCAGGGCGCGTAGAGCGCGAACCAGCAGCCATTGTCGTTTGTCGGCGGGATAGTCGTAATCGTCTTCGTACTGATAGTCCTGATAATCCTGGTACCGGTAGTCGTCCTCGTACCTGTCGTCGTATGTCATCTCTTACGCTCCCGCGACGAATCCGCGGACTGATTCCGCAATGAGTTGAACTGCGATGGCGGCGAGCAAAAGACCGGCGATGCGTGCCAGCAGGCTGATGCCACCCTCACCCAGTATCCGGATCAGTGCCGTCGAGAAGCGCAGGACCACGAACAGCACGAGGTGGATGGACAGAATCGCCAACGCGATCGCCAGATACGACGCCGCTTCACCATCGGCCTGGGCGACAAAGACGATGACAGCCGCAATTGCACCGGGACCGGCCATCATCGGCGTTCCCAGAGGAACGAGTGCGACGTTGACGTCGTCGGCTCCCTGCGGACGGTTGGAGGCCTTCCCGGTCAGCAGTTCGAGTGCGATGAGAAGCAGCAGTAATCCGCCTGCGCCCTGCAACGCCGGAATGCCGATGTGAAGGTAGTTGAGTATCGCCTGACCGCCGATGGCAAAGACCGAGATGACCGCAAGGGAGACGGCGGGGGCCTGCCATGCCGCTCGGTTGCGATCTTCACGGCTCTTGCGGCCGACCAGTGACAAGAACACCGGGATGACTCCGGGCGGGTCCATGATCACGAACAGCGTGATGAACACGGTGAGGTAGAGCGTGGTGTCGAGCATCAGCGCCCAAGTACCTCCACGCCGGTGGCAGCCGAGACGAGTTTGTCGAACTCGGCCTCGTCCGTGAGCTCGTCGCCGAGTCCGATCGTCTTGTTCTCGCCGTGGTAGTCCGAGGATCCGGTGACTGCCAAGCCCAGGTCGACGGCCAGGCGGCGCAGGACGTCACGATCGTCGCTGCGATGGTCCGGGTGATCGACTTCGAGACCCCCGAGACCCAGATCGGCCAGATCACGGATGTGGTCGAGCGCAAGCAATCCGCCGCGCGAACGGGCACGTCCATGCGCAAGGACAGTTACTCCCCCGGCCGCTGCCACCAGTTCGACGGCGTACTCGAGCGGAGTGTCGTACTTGGGAACGTCGTATCGCCCTCGACTGGACAACAGGTCGGAGAAAGCCTCACTGATGCTCGACACCACTCCCGCTCGCATCAAGGCCGCTGCGACGTGCGGGCGTCCGACGGACGGACCGGCGTCAGCCAAGATCTGATCGGGATCGACGGGCAGACCGTCGCGCGCCATCATGGTCGTCATCACCCGGATACGTTCGACGCGTTCGGCGCGCAGTCGCTCACGTTCCTTGGCGAATTCGGGATGCGTCGGATCGAACAGGTACGCCAGAAGATGAACAGCGACCGGCCAACCACGCTCACCTCGACCTTCGCACGACATCTCCATCCCACGAACCAGGCTGACGCCGGCCGGCAAGGCGTGCGCCGCCTCGGCCCAGCCCGAAGTCGTGTCGTGATCGGTGATGGCGACGACGTCGAGTCCGGCGTCGGCTGCGGCGCGCATGAGGGCAGCCGGGGTATCGGTGCCGTCCGATGCGTTGGAGTGGGTGTGAAGGTCTATTCGCACTGTTCCAGTGTGTCAGCAATCGGCAACTTCATCGCGCTCCGGTGGGCGAGCCGGAAGCTGACGTACGATTACGCCGCAGCGGCAGCGCAATTCGATCACGTGTCGCTGCAGTGCCGTTCCCCTGCCGTTCCACTGCACTACAGACCGAGAAGGAGCGAGCGTGCCAACCATGCCGTCACTGCCGAATTGGTCGAACGGCAAATCGACGCAAGCCGATGCGCCCAAGATCCCCGTTCCGGCAGCCCGCGCGATCGTCGACTGCGCGGTCTACGTGGACGGCGTGCGGTTGCCGGGCAAGTACACGCACCGCGCCGCGTTGGCCGAGGTCCGTAGTCGAGACAACGCGTTCGTCTGGGTGGGCATGCATGCACCCGACGAAGGCCAGATGCAAGATGTCGCAGCAACTTTCGGACTCCACGAGTTGATGGTCGAGGATGCCGTCCATGCACACGAGCGCCCGAAACTCGAACGCTACGACGACGTCATGTTCCTGGTGCTGCGCACGGTCGTCTACGTACCGCACGAGTCCGTGGCGACGGCGAGCGAGATCGTCGAAACCGGCGAGATCATGGTGTTCGTCGGTCCCGACTTCGTGGTGACCGTCCGGCACGGGGATCACTCCGAACTGGCAAGCGTGCGCAAGTCACTCGAGCAGAATCCCGAGCGTCTCGCCATGGGCCCGTTCGCGGTGCTGCACGCGATCACCGACCACGTCGTCGACAGCTATCTCTCCGTCATTCAACTCGTCGAGCAGGACGTCGACAGCATGGAAGAGTTGGTGTTCAACCCGCGGAACACCGTTGCCGTCGAGCATATCTACCTGCTCAAACGTGAAATCGTCGAACTACGACGCTCGGTCACTCCACTCGGATTGCCACTGCTCCAGCTGACCCAGCCCGCGGGCGGCCTCGTCCCGAAGGAGATCCGGCGATACTTCCGTGACGTAAGGGATCACCACACGATCGTGGCCGAACGTATCTCGGAATACGACGAGGTGTTGAGCTCTCTGGTCGATGCCGCACTCGCGAAGATCGCGGTGCAACAGAACACCGACATGCGCAAGATCTCGGCTTGGGTCGCTATCGCCGCCGTGCCGACGGGCGTTGCCGGTATCTACGGAATGAACTTCGAGAACATGCCGGAACTCGGTTACAAGTACGGCTATCAGTCCATCCTGTTCCTCATCGCGTCGGTGTGTGTCGGCTTGTTCTTTCTCTTCCGTCGCAACAACTGGCTGTGAACCTCGCACGCTGACTCCCTGTACTTGCCACCGTCGCAGGCGGACAATGGATATGGGTACGCATTTTCATTCCGTTCCCGAAATTCATTTTGCGACAAGCAAATTCAGATCCAGGAGAGATGGAGGAACAACCATGCCTACAGTCGAGCAGTCTGTAGAGATCGCGTTGCCACCCAAGGACGTCTGGGAGTACATCGCCGTCGCCGAGAACTGGCCCAACTGGGAGAATTCGATGGTCGAGTGCAAACAGATCACCGACGGCCCGATGGGCGTGGGAAGCCGTTGGCACGGTGTCTCGAGAATCCTGGGCAAGCGTCTCGAGTGGACATCCGAATTCACCGAGTACGACCCACCGAGATCGTCGAAATCGACGTCCGTCGAAAGTCCGGTCAGCTTCTCGCAGACCACGACATGCGAAGAAGTCGGTGACGGCACTCGGGTCACCTACCGACTCGACAGCGAAAGCGGACTCGGCGGCGTATTCGGCAAGATGGCCGACCCGATCGTGACGAAAGCATTTTCACGGACCGTTCGGGTAAGTCTCGAGAACTTGGCGGACATCCTCGTGCACGCCGAATGATCTGACGGACAAAGCGCCGGCGCAGCTAGAGCGAGGCAGCGGAACGGTGCGGATCGCGAATGTCGATCCCCGCCTCGGTCCACGCTTCCCGCAGGGCCTCCGCGCCGCGCAGACGCACCCAGGCGGCTTCGGTACCGGTCAGGGGGACCACGCCAAGGAAGCGCACCGGATCGAACGGCTCCGGCAGCGTCAGGTCGGCGATCCCGCTGTCACCGAGAAGCACCGCCGTGAACGCAGTGTCCTTCCACAGCGGCTCGCCCAGGTCCAACAGTGCGTCCTCGAGCAGCACGACGCCTTCGACGGACGGCGCCGCAGCCAGCACCGCGAGCGTCCTGGCCACACCCGACGCGACACCCGTGCCACCGCGCAGGGTGAGCACCAACTCGGCGCGAGGACCGCGTGTGGGGTCTGCGACCAGTTCGTTGGGGTCGCCCATCGGATGACGCGAGCACCCCAGTGTGACGTAGCGGACCAGGCCGTCGGGTGATTCGAAACGCAGCACGTCCAGCGGTTCGACACCGAGGAACGTCACTGAGGCCGCGGTGGGGTCCGGCCCCTCGATGCTGCTGACGAGATGGGCCCGGACGGAAGATACGACGCTGTCTGACACTCGTCCATCTAAACACCGTGCCCGCGAGGTTCGCAGCGCAGATACCTCGCGGTGGCGGTAGCGTCGTCGAAATGGTCTCCGTTCTCGCTGTCAGCGACGAGACCGTCGAATTCCTGTGGAGCAGTCAAGTTCGTTCACTCGGAGTCGACGTGATCCTCGGCGCGGGCGACCTGCCGTTTGCGTATCTGGAGTACCTGTCTGACCAACTGAATGCGCCGTGCGTGTTCGTTCCCGGAAACCACGACGTCGATCTGTCCGGATATTCGAACAAGAGATCCGGTTGGATGCGGGCAGGTATGCCGGCGCAGTGGCCCGGCCCGACCGGCGCAGTCAACGCCGACGGACGCATCGTGACCGTCGCCGGTCTGCGGATCGCGGGCCTCGGTGGTTCCATCCGATACAACACGGGTCCCAATCAGTGGTCCGAGCGCCAGCAGAGCCGACGCGCCCGCTCGCTCACCTGGCGAAACGCCTGGCAATCGCGGCTTCCCGGCGGCCGGGCGGGCGTGGATGTGCTGCTCACCCACAGCCCCGCCCGCGGTGTCGGCGACGCCGAGGATCGGCCACATCGTGGGTTCGAATGCTTCACCCCCTTGATCCGCACCCTCGATCCGACGGTCATGATTCACGGACACATCCACCCGCACGGGCGAACACCTCTCGATCTGGAGGTAGGCCGGACTATCGTGCTCAATACCGTCGGCTTCACGCTGATGGAGTTTTCCCCAGGTACTCCGCCGACGATCGTGAGGCGCCGACATGGCTCGTGACACCGGATTTCCCACAGCCGACGCGGAAAACGACTTCGCTCGTCAGCGTCGACGCGCCGACGTTGCCCGTCTGGTCAGTTGGCTACGACGCGAACCGGACGACGTCAACGCGATCCTGCCGTTCGACGAGGTTGTCGCAGCGCTCGGCAAGGTTGGTGAGAAGTCTCTGGGTCTACAGGTCGTCACCATCGAATCGATAGTCGGAAGTGTCGACCGCACAGGTGATTTCGACAGGTACTTCCGTCCGACGTCCACTCATTCGCGCGCTCGTTGGGAGCGACTTGCGGTGGCGCAACGACGCGGCGAATCGGTGCCACCCGTTCAGTTGTACCGTGTCGGCTCCATGCATTTCGTGATCGACGGACACCACCGAGTGTCCATTGCGTGTGCGATGCACCAGAAGACAATCGACGCGTACGTCACCGAGATCATCACGCGCATCTCGCCGGAAGGCATCACTCAGCGCGCCGATCTGCTCATCAAGGACCATCGCCGACTCTTCCTCACTCGCGTTCCGCTGCAGGGCTCGCAACGCGAAGCTGTCCAGGTCACCGACCCGTGGGAGTACGCCGAACTCAGTGAGTGCGTGGAGGCGTGGGGTTTTCGGCTCATGCAGGAAAAGGGCGAGTTCCTCGGCCGAGACACGGTCGCCCGGCGCTGGTTCGGCGAGGAGTTTCTCCCCGTCGTGCGAATGCTGCGGGGCGCCGACATGTTGCCCGAGCACACCGACGCCGAGGCGTACTTGTGGATCGCCCGGGAGCGGTACCGACTGGTGCGGCGGCACATGTGGAATGACGAGATCGTGGCCGAACTACGCGATCGAGCACCGCGAAAGCACAAGCCCGCTACGTAGCGACAGCGAACCGCACCTCTCGGGTCGGGATCTTCGGGTGCATGAACTTCAGCAACGAACGCGCTTCTTTCTCGATGGACGCGAGCGCGGTCTTCGGTTGCTGCGCAAACAGAGTCGCGCTCAACTCGACGGTCTCCTTGGCCGGCGTCACCGTCGCGAATCCCACCACCTTTCCGCGCACCAGGATGGCGGGCTTGATGATGCCGTTGACGGTGAAGACGCGAGTTCGATACTGCTCGTCCATGATTCGCGAGCGGTCGGCGTGCGAGAGCAGGATGTTGTCGAACGGAGCAAGGATTCTGACCGGCGGTGTTCCGGAGGTCGGTCGTGGCGCATCCGGCAGGTCGAAAACCTCGGCCCCTTTCGCGTTGACAAAGGTGATCAGGCCGGGACGTAGCCTCTCGAAGACTTCGGCGAGTCTCGTAAGCCCCGACCACGCTTGCGCATCCTTCACGCTGGCGGGCCCGAAGGCAGCCAGATAGCGCAGCACCATCGCGTCGGGATCTGGAGTTGAACTCACCTCTGCGCCAAGCCAATTCTCCAAGGTCGTCAGTGCCGGCGCTCCGGATCGTCCCCACAGACCTCGCGGTGGGACCTGCACCATCGGCAGAAGCCCTCGAACTCCGTGCGCCAGTCCCTCGGCCGCGTGGCCGGGAAAGCGCTCTGCCAGTATCGGTCTCATCTGCATCTGAGTAAGCGGCCCGTCCGCTACCAGGTCACGCCCCGCCTGCGCCAGCGCGTCGAGATCCAACCCGGTGAGCGCCGCACGCTGAGTGCTGTTGGTGTGGAGGTCGCGTTCCATGATCGTCTGAACCGTGGCACGGAAGGGACCCGCATCGGCGGCCGAGAGAGCAAAGACCGTGCCCCGCATGGCAACCAGCCGCACCACCTGGCGCTTCTCGACAAGGGTGGAGAGGTCTTCTGCCGCAAAGTTCTTCAGCCGCGCCCACAGTGCCAGGTAGGGCGGATTCGGCGCCTGGGCCTGCAGACCTGCCAGGTGCTCGATCGCATCCAACGCGCTGACCTCGGCCCGCCGCAGCAGGAACTGCCGCGCCAGAGTCGCCAGGTTGAGCTCGCGATCGGTGATCAGTGCAGCCATCGACAACTCCTCAACGATCGTGGTCAGGGGGCGGTGACGATCTCGAACGGTATCTCGACTCGCGCGAGGGTTCCGGACTCTTCACCCGGTCCGACCGAGAACGAGCCACCAGCGGCAACCACACGCAGTTCGTGCGAGAGCAGTCCGATGTGCCCGGCGGCCCGTCGTTCGGCAATCCGATCGGCGCTGATCCCCCGACCGTCGTCCGAGACCACGAGCACCGCACGGTGGTCCAGTCGTGCAAGCTCGATCCGGACGTTCTGCGCGCCGGCATGTTTGACGACGTTGCCCAGAAGCTCTCGAGTGGCGCCGAACAAGACCTCGTCGGCAGACGTGCGTAAATCGTCGTTCCAGCCCGAAGTGTCGACGTGGACCACCACTCCGCCGCGTCCCTGCGCCGAGCGCGCGAGGTCCCCGATCGCGCGGGCAAGGCCAACGTGGACGAGAACTGTGGGATGCAGTTCCGAGACGGACGATCTCAGCAGCGTTGTCGCTTCACCGAGCGCTTTCCCAGCTCGCGCCAATGCGACGGGTTCCGCACTGCCTGCCAATTCGTCGAGATCCATCCGCGCCGCGAGAACGTACTGGAGCGCCCCGTCGTGCAATTGCTCGGACAGTTCTGTGCGCTCACGCTGCTCGAGCCCCATGAGTTCGGCCAGAAGGCTCGTGCGATGCCCGACGAGCTGCCCGATGGTCAACACTCGTGATCTTTGAATCCGAGTCAATCCGATTGCGCCCGCACCCACCCCGGCCAAGGCCATGGTACTCAGCAGGATCGACGGCCACGGCTCGGAATTCGAAGTCATCGTTGCCCAACTGGAAGCAAAAAACACACCGATCGTGCAGGCAACGACGCCGACACACACGTCCGTCCGCAGTTGCGTACACGCAAGTACCGGAATGACGAAGAGCCCGTTGCTCAAGATGTCGGCGGTCCAACTCTGCTCGGCTGCGAGACCGGTCAGCAATGTCAGAGTTGCGAGCACGGCGAGGTCGACGAACAAGCCGAGCCAGATCATTGTCACCGGGCCGGTGCCGCCTTTGCGGATCCACAGCGCCACGGCTGCCGACCAGAGGGCATAGGCGCCCAGAATCGCGAAACACCATCCCGCGTCGTTCATCGGCGGGACGAAGATCAGTGTCAGGGCGATGAACAGCACCAGAGCGCCGCGCACCGTCAGTTGGAGGTACGCACCGCGGTAGGCGTGTTCGCGCATGATCCGTTCGAGGTCCGGGCCGCCGGGCAGGTGCTCGGTTCGTACCGAGGATTCGTTCATCTGTCCTCCTGTGCCGCCCATCCCAGTTCCCTGTGAATGAGCTTCGCACACGAGATTTCACAATCAACCCGCAATACCGTGAATGGCACAGCATTCACCGAACCTCGAAACCACGCAGGAGTGCTCATGATCTCGACCCGAGCAAGCAAGCGCCGCATCGCCACTCGATTTGCCGTCGCCGGCGCCCTGGCAGCGGCGCCGATCGCCGTGGTCGCCGGGACAGCGCAAGCCGCCCCGGCCTCCACCCATCACGAACAATTCGGCCGCCTGGTCCCCCTACCCGAGCCAGCCGACGCAGCGCCCGGCCCCGAACAGGTACCGCTCCCCTGGGGCGCGACGTATTCGGTCACCTTGCCCGGGTAACGGTCACAGCAGCAGATTGGCTCCCGTACCGCCGTCGAACACTGCGATCTTGGCGGGATCGAACCACAGATCGATAGACCTGCCCTGGGCCACGGTGGACTCGGACGAGAGCCTGGCAACCAGTTGACCGCCACCAGCGACGGCCGTTCCCGAATCGGCGGCGAGTTCCTCGAGTTCACGAGAATTGACGGCGGGGCCACCAGCGAGGAAATACGCGTACTTGTCGGAACCCATCGATTCCAGCACGTCGACGTCGACGGTGAACGTCCCACCGTGCGGCTTCTGCGCTGCATCGACCAGCGCCACGTCCTCGAAATGTTCCGGCCTGATACCGACCACGACGTCCTTGCCCGAGCCGCTGCCCGAGATCTTCGACTGCGCCGCCGCGGGCAGGCGAACATCGCCGATCGGCGTGCTGACGCCGTCCGCCGTCAACTGTCCGGGGAAGAAGTTCATGGACGGGGACCCGATGAACCCCGCCACGAACAGATTGTTCGGACGATCGTAGAGTTCCTGCGGCGCACCGATCTGTTGCACGATTCCGCCGCGCAGCACGACTACCCGATCGCCGAGCGTCATCGCCTCGGTCTGGTCGTGGGTCACGTAAATCGTTGTCGTACCCAGTCGCTGCTGCAGACGGGCGATCTCCGTCCTCATCTGCACGCGCAGTTTGGCGTCCAGGTTGGAAAGCGGCTCGTCCATGAGAAACGCCTTCGGGCTGCGCACGATTGCGCGTCCCATCGCGACACGCTGACGCTGACCGCCCGACAGGTTCGCCGGTTTGCGATCGAGATGCTGGGTGAGGTCGAGGACCCGCGCCGCGTCGTCGACCTTGGCGTTGATCTCGTCCTTGGACATCTTCGCCAAGGTCAACGGGAACGCGATGTTCTGGCGCACCGTCATGTGCGGATACAGAGCATACGACTGGAACACCATCGCGATGTCGCGGTCCTTGGGGGCGCGTTCGTTGACGCGTTCACCCGCGATCCGCAACTCACCGGTCGAAATGTCTTCCAGCCCGGCAATCATGTTGAGAGTCGTGGATTTTCCACAACCGGAGGGGCCCACGAGAATGATGAATTCTCCGTCGGCGATGGTGATGTCGACATCACTGACCGCCTTGGCTCCGTCCGGGTACAGCTTGGTCACCTTGTCCAGCACGATCTCGGCCACAGGCTTATCCCTTCACTGCGCCGGAAGTAAGCCCGGCCACGATACGACGTTGGAAGAACAGAACAAAGATGATGATCGGAATGGTGATGACCATGGCGGCCGCGGCGATCGACCCGGTGGGCTCCTCGAATTGTGAAGCGCCGGTGAAGTTCGCGATGGCCGCAGGGGCGGTGATGGAGCGTTCGGTCGACGTCAACGAGATCGCGAACAACAGATCGTTCCAGCAGAAGATGAAAACCAAGATGCCCGCAGTGACGATACCGGGCGCGGCCAGTGGAGCCACCACCTTCCGGAACGCCTGACCCGGCGTCGCGCCGTCCATCTGAGCCGCCTTCTCGAGTTCCCACGGAATCTCTTTGAAGAACGCCGAGAGCGTATAGATCGCCAACGGCAACGCAAAGGTGATGTACGGCAAGATGAGTCCGGCCCAGGTGTCGAAGAGTCCGAGCCGTCGTTCGATGTCGAACAACGGGCTCACCAATGAAATCTGCGGGAACATCGCGATCAGCAGTGCAACACCCACCAGCAGCTTCTTGCCCGGAAAATCCAGGCGCGCAATGGCGTACGCCGCCATGGTCCCGATCACCACGGCGATGACCGTCGAGATGAGTCCGATACCGATGGAGTTGATCAGAGCACTGGTGAAGGCGCTGGTGTCGAAGATTCCTCGGTAGTTGTCCAGGGTCCACTTCTCCGGAATGAACTTGCCGTCCTTGATCGTTCCGGCCGGTTTGAAGGACAGGCTGGCGATCCACAGGACGGGAACCAGCGCGTACAGCAAGACCAGAAGGTTGACGACGGACCAGCTGATCTTGAGTCTGGGAGTCACGGTCATGTCAGCGTCCTTCCGTATCGGATCCGGGAGCCGAAGCACCGAAAAGTTTGATGAAGATGAACGCGATCACGGCCACACACACGAAGATCAGCACGCTGATCGCGGATCCGATGCCCAGGTTGAATGCCTTGAACAGATTGTCGTAACCCAGAATCGACACCGACCCGGTGTCGTTCGCTCCCTTCGTCAGCACGTAGATGTTGTCGAAGATGCGGAATGCGTCGAGTGTCCGGAACAGCAGAGCGACGAGGATGGCGGGCTTCATCAGCGGAAGGATGATGCGTACCAACCGGGTCCACGCGCCGGCGCCGTCCACCTGAGCCGCCTTGAGAAGGTCATCGGGCACGAGCGCCAAGCCGGCCAGCAGGAGCAGCGCCATGAACGGCGTCGTCTTCCAGACCTCGGCAAGGACGATGATCGCGAGCGACGGGATCTGGTCGGTGAGCGGCGCACTGCCGTCGGGCAGGAGATTGGCGAGGTAGCCGGTCCCCGGCGTCCACGCGTAGTACCAGCTGTATGCCGCCGCGACGGTGACGATGCCGTACGGGATGAGCACAACGGTGCGGACGAGCCCCTTACCCACGATCGTTCGGTGCATCACCAGTGCGATGGTCAGTCCGAGAACGAACTCGATGACGACCGAGACGACAGTGATCGACGTCGTCACCGCGAACGCTTGCCACCAGTAACCGTCGGTCAGCACCGACACGTAGTTGTCGAACCACACGAACTTTCGTTGATCCGGGAAGCGCAGGTCGTAGCGCTGCAAACTCAGCCAAACGGCGTAGACCACCGGATATGCGGTCACCGCGATCATGAGAATCGCGGCCGGGGCCACCAGCCAGAGACCGAGGCGACGCTCGGCCGCCTTTCCGTCCGACATCTTCGACTTCGCGGAGTGCTTCGGCTCCGGCGAGGGCGTCGCGACTGTTGGTGCAGCTCCCGAATTTTCGCTGTCGATCGTCACGGAATCAACCCCTCGGAATTGACTGCCTTACGTACCTGCTCGGCAAGATCGTTCACGGTCGATTCCGGATCGATGTTTCCAACAGGGTTCAGCGTGGCAGTGATGAGCGTCGAAATACTCTGATAGGCAGGAGAAACCGGACGAACCGAAGCGGTGTCCAGGCTGTCGCGAACCTCACGCCACGCCGGGTACGCCTCCTGGAACGCCGGGTCGTCGTACAGGCTCTCGAGAGTCGGCGGAACGCCACCGGCTACCGCGTTGTTGCGCTGATTCTCCTCGTTACGCAGACAGGTGAGCGCCTCGAACGCGAGGTCCGGATGCTGGCTGGTCTTGGCCACCGCTACGTTGAAGCCACCGATCGTGACCTCGGCCGGCTTACCCTCGATCACCGAGGGATACGGAGCGGCAAGGAAATTCCGTTCTCCGTTCACCGTGAGCACCGTGTTTCCGGTGTTCTCACTGGTGACGTTGCCCTTGTCGTCGATGTACGGCAGATCGCCCTTCTCGGCGTTCTCCATGATGCCGGGCAGCACGAACGGCCAGTTGACCTGGAAGGCAGATTTGCCGCTCTCCATACCCAGTCGCGACGACGCTTCATCCCCCTGCGAGATCGAGGGATCCGCACCCTTCGCGGTAGCGACGCGCTTCATGACGGTCAGCGCCTGCTGGGCAGCATCACCGTCGGCCACCGTCACGGTTGTTCCGTCCGGCCCCACCACCGATCCGCCGGCACTGGCGAGAAGGGTGTTGAACCAGACCATCAATCCTTCGTACTGCTTGCCCTGCACACCGATCCAGCTGGGGCGCCCCTCCGCGGCCAGGCCTTCGGAGATGTCGATCATCTGATCCCAGGTTTGGGGTGGTTGCCCGTCCGGCATCAAATCCTTTCGATACCAGAGCAATTGGGTGTTGGTGTTCAATGGTGCCGCATAGAGCTGGTCCTGCCACTTCGCCGACTCCAGCGGACCCTCGAGAGTCCCGTTGCTGACCTCGGACGCCACGTCGTCAGGAAGCGGCAATGCCCATCCGGCTTCGGCGAATTCGGCAGTCCACACCACGTCGAGCGTCATCAGATCGAGCGACTTGTCATTACCGGTCAGACGCCGGGCCAACTGAAGTCGCTGGTCGTCGGCACCCTTGGGCAGAGTTTTCTGCTCGACCCGGTACGCGCCGTTCGACGCCGCCGAGCAATTGGCGGCGGCCTCCGCATACTGCTCGGCGCCGTCGGCGGCGGTGTAGAAGGACAGCACCACGCCGTCGTCATTGTCTGATCCACACGCACTGAGCAAGGGCGCCAACAACAATGTCGCCGCGCTGAGCAGCCCCACCCTCAATTTCTTCTTCTGCCCCGCCTGCAATCTCTTGTTCTGCACAGCCGTCCTCCTCGGGCGGCGAGACGGCACAGTCGATTCGGCTGGCCGACGCACCACACATCGGCACTTTTCCCGGAGAAGGGACCTATTTCCTTGTCCGGCAAACGGTCACGGGAAGGAGTACTGCCTCGCCCGCGTGTACATAAAGTAACCGAGATCACACAAGTTGGCAGCCCGAGCGAGAATGTCAGATGGCGAGCTTGGCGAGCAGGTCGCGCGCAGACTCCGCCGTCTTGGGCTCACACAGTACGTCGTAACGTCCGGCGACCAACTGCATCGTCGAGGCGAAGTCCCGCTGCCCACGCGTCGCGGCGTACGGGATGGTCGTGGAGATGACACCGAAGATGATGCCGCCCACGATGCCCGCGATCAGCGGAGCGAGGAACCCGCCGGTGACGATTCCGAGCACCAGGCCGAAGAAGACACCGAGCCAGGCACCGGAGACGATGCCACCACCGATCACCTTGGCCCACGTCAACCGGCCGAGAACGCGCTCGACCTGCATCAGGTTCACGCCGACGATCGTGACGTCCTGAACCGGGAATTCTTGATCGGAGAGGTAATCGACTGCGCGCTGCGCCTCGGCGTAGGTGGGGTACGACCCGATGGGCCATCCCGAAGGCGGTGTCGGCAACGCTCCACGGCGCGACCCATTCGACGATTGACCGAGCGGATTGGACATGGCTGGCTGCGCTCCTCTTTTCGGGCACGTCATCCGCGCGGATGACGCAAGTACATCTACCCCTATTGTGCCCTTTACAGACCTGATTCGTTCGGCTATGCGAGCGTCAGGCGTGTTCGGGCGGCGTGAATTCCGACGTGCGCGTCATCCCCGCGGCGCGGCCCTTGGCCGAAATCACCAGTGCCATCTTGCGACTCGCCTCGTCGATCATCTCGTCGCCGAGCATGACGGCGCCCCGCCCTCCTCCGGCGGCCGAGGTGTGGAACGCGTACGCGTCCAAGATGAGTTCTGCACGGTCGTAATCGGATTGGCGCGGACTGAACACCTCGTTGGCCGCCTCGATCTGCGTGGGATGCAGAACCCACTTGCCGTCGAAGCCGAGCGCTGCCGTCCGCGCCGCCGACCGAGTGAAAGCCTCGACGTCGCGAATCTGGAGGTACGGACCGTCGATCGCCTGGACGCCGTGTGCACGTGCGGCCATCAAGATGGTCATCAAGATGTGGTGATACGCGTCACCGCGGTCGTAGCCGTCCGGTTGCTCACCGACGACCAGAGTTCGCATGTTCAAGCTCGCCATGAAGTCGGCCGGGCCGAACACGAGTGCCTCGACGCGGGGACTCGCGGTGGCGATCGCGTCGATGTTGGTCAAGCCGATCGCGTTCTCGATCTGCGGCTCGATTCCGATCTTGCCGACCTCGAGACCGTTGGCCTTCTCGACCTGCGTCAACAACAAATCGAGTGCCTGGACGTGACTCGCGTCGGGAACCTTGGGCAGCAGAATGGCGTCCAGATGCGCTCCGGCGCGGCCGACCACCTCCACTACGTCGGCATACGTCCATTCGGTGGTCCAGTCGTTGACCCGGACGACCTTGACCTGTTTGCCCCACCCGTCCTCGGCCAGCGCGTCGCCGATCGACTCTCGTGCCGCCTGCTTCGCCAACGGCGCCACCGCGTCTTCGAGGTCGAGGAAGATCTCGTCGGCGGGCAATCCCTTCGCCTTGTCGATCATCTTCCGACTGCTGCCGGGAACTGCCAATACCGATCGACGGGAACGGTTGCGTGAAGTCATTGCGGACTGCCCTTCTCGATTTTCGGTGGCGCCGTTGCAGATTTTGACGCTGGACGAATTAGCCTTGCAATCATGGCAGCAGCAGGCAAGGTATTTGCAGCCAGGCTTGCCGGCCTGGTTGTACTCGGCCCGGACGGCGAATCGATCGGTCGTGTGCGCGACGTCGTCATCACGGTCCGTATCGGACGCCAGCAACCGCGGGTTCTCGGTCTGGTGATCGAAATGTTCACGCGCAAACGCATTTTCGTTCCGATGCTCCGCGTGACAGCCATCGAGCCGAGTGCGGTCACCCTGACCACGGGCAACGTCAGTTTGCGGCGCTTCAACCAGCGGCCGGGTGAAGTACTCGCGCTGGCGCAGGTACTCGATTCGCATGTGCGCGTGGACGACCCGGAACTCGAGGAGCTTCACGGCGTCGACACGATAGTCGTCGACCTCGGGATCGAATCGACGCGAACGCGAGACTGGGTCGTCTCGAAGGTCGCGGTTCGCGGCCATCGCGGACGCCTCGGTCGACGCGCGGCGATTCACATCGTCGACTGGCAGCACGTCGCCGGCCTCACCCAGAGCGATCTCTCGCTCCCCGGCCAGGGCGTAGCTCACCTCCTTCTGCAGTACGAAGGGATGCGACCCGCCGATGTGGCCAACGCCATGCGCGAACTGCCGGAGAAGCGCCGCCACGAACTGGCCGTGGCGCTCGACGACGAACGCCTCGCCGACGTCGTGCAGGAACTGCCGGCGGACGACCAGACCGATCTGCTGATGCACCTGGAAGTCGAACGTGCCGCCGATCTACTCGAAGCGATGGATCCCGACGACGCCGCCGACCTGTTGGGCGAGCTGCCCGAGACCGAAGCCGAATCACTGTTGCAGTTGATGGACCCGCAGGATTCCGAACCTGTTCGACGCCTGCTCGAGCACTCCCCGGACACTGCCGGTGGTCTGATGACGCCCGAACCGGTGGTACTGACGGCCTCGACGACCGTCGCCGAGGCCCTTGCCCGCGCCCGCAACTACGACGTGACCCCGGCGCTGTCGAGCATGGTCTTCGTCGTACGTCCGCCGACGGCGACTCCGACCGGGCGGTATCTCGGCTGCGTCCACTTGCAGAAGCTTCTCCGCGAGCCTCCCGCCAGCCTTGTGGGCGGAATACTCGACACCGACATGCCCCGGTTGGCGCCGGACGACTCGCTGGCGTCGGTCACCCGATACTTCGCGACCTACAACTTGGTGTGCGGGCCGGTCGTGGACGACGAGAACCACCTGATCGGGGCCGTGACAGTCGACGACGTGCTCGATCACCTCCTGCCGGAAGACTGGCGTGAGGATTACTCCGACGACGAGGAACTACTCCGATGAGCGAACGGGCGTCGAGCACGACCGCACGGCAACGACTGGAAACGCCTCGCGGAAGCCGCCGGTTCAATCTCGATTTCGACGTCGAAGCTGTCGGACGCGTCAGTGAACGCATCGCCCGCTTCCTCGGTACCGGGCGTTATCTCGCGATCCAGACGATCATCGTGATCGTCTGGATCCTGATCAACGTGTTCGCGGTGGCTCTGCAGTGGGACCCGTATCCGTTCATCCTGCTCAACCTCGCCTTCTCCACCCAGGCTGCCTACGCGGCGCCGCTGATCCTCCTGGCCCAGAATCGTCAGGAGAATCGCGACCGGGTCTCGCTCGAGGAGGACCGCTCACGCGCCGAGCAAACCAAAGCGGACACTGAATTCCTCGCTCGCGAACTCGCGGCGCTGCGCATCGCCGTCGGCGAGGTCGCCACCCGCGACTACCTGCGGCGGGAGCTCGAGGAGATCAAGTCGATCCTTGCCGCCGACGGCGAACCGACCCCGAAGAAGAAGCACCGTGACTCGAATACTGCGAAACAAAGTCACAACTAGCTGAGCGTTCGCTGAGTTTTGCTGCACGCACCGTGACCGATATGTAACGTAAGTCACAGCAGGATGGATTATCACGGTGGGTACTCCGAGGCGGGAGCACCAGCAAAGGGGAATCGTGCGAGTACGCGGAATGATTGCAGCATCCACACTGGTGGGGGGACTGCTTGTCGTAACAGGTCCAGCAGCCCTCACGGCCGGAAGCGCACCATCCGGCGGGTCGCAGGTCCCCATTGCCCTCGCAGGCTCCGCCTCCGTTGCGCAGCCGGACTCTGTCGACTTCCTCCCGACGCCCCGCACCGTCCGAACGCAACGATCGGCCCCACCCAGCGATACGGTCGCCGGCGCTCCGGCAGCGCCCAACGCTGCGGCCGTCGTCCTCACTTCTCTGGGCATCCCCGAGATCGTTCTGAACGCGTACCGATCCGCCGAACTGGTGATGATGACCGAGGCGCCGGGCTGCGGCATCCCTTGGCATCTCCTGGCCGGCATCGGACGCATCGAATCCGGTCACGCCAACGGCGGCAAGACGACGTCGGTGGGTACGACGGTCACCCCGATCCTCGGCCCTGTCCTCGACGGACGGCTGGCAGGCAACGAAGTCATTCGGGACACCGACAAGGGAGCGATCGACGGAGACCCGACCCACGACCGCGCTGTCGGGCCGATGCAGTTCATTCCGGCCACCTGGGCCGGTTATGCCAGCGACGGCAACGGGGACGGAATCAAGGACCCCAACAACGTCTTCGATGCGGCGCTCTCGGCAGCGAAGTACCTCTGCAGCGGCGGACTCAACCTGCGCGATGTCGCCCAGGAGACCAAAGCTGTTCTGCGGTACAACAACTCGGCCGCCTACGCGGCAAACGTGATCATGTGGTCGACGGCATACAAGAACGGTGTCATTCCTTCCGGTCAGCTCCCGTACACCACCGGCATCAACACCGGCAGCTCGGCGATCAACGCCGCCGCCTCGGCAGACTCCGCCGCTTCGGCCGTTCTCGCCGCTGCTGCAGCTACCGACCCGGCGGCAGGCGACAAGGAATCTGCGTCGACGACTCCGACCACCACCCCCCCTCTCTTCCCAGGCCTGCCCGACATGCCCGCGCTCTCACCCGAGATCCAGGCACTGATCCCGCCGGGAGTAACGCCGACCAGCCCCACTCCGGGACCCAACGCCGCCCGGAACGCGGCTCCCGGTCCGATCATCCCGCTCCCCGTCCTCACCTCACGGGGTCTCGTCTGGCCGATTCTGACGGCTGAGGGATGGCGCTGGCCCGACGACATGTGCGTGATCCTTCCGGATCCAGCAGCACTCGACGCCTTACAGGACGGCATCCTTCTGCCGTGCACGGTCCCAGGAATGGCAGTAGCCGCCACCACCGACGCAGCGCCCGCGGAATCTTCGCCGCCGGCTGCCCCGTCGCCTGAGCCCGCTCCGTCACCCGCACCGGCCCCCGCACCGGAACCGGCCCCGGCTCCGGCATTCGCGCCGTTCTTCCCGGGCCTTCCCGGCATGCCCGCTCTGTAACCAAAAAATCACGAAAGAACAGTGCATATGCCCCAAACTGCCCTTCCAGATCACGGTTGAATAACGGAAGCGCAACAAATCAGGTAGCCTCGACTCCGTCAGTTGAACGGAAAACCTCCTCGCGGAGGTTCAGGAGGCATACACAGTGGGTCGGCACAGCAAGAAGACAGATTCGCACATCCGTCGAAATTCGGTCATCGCGCTCACCGGACTCATCCCTATCGGACTCGTCACCGCAGCCAACACGGCCGGCGCCGCTCCCAAGGTTCCGTTCTTCAACACCAGCTCCGCCGAAACGGTGGACACTGCCGCGCAAGCCACGCAGGAACCGCAAGCGCAGATTCTGCCCGCCGTCGAAGCAATCGCCGAGCCTGCTCCCGCCCCCGCGCCGGAACCCGCGCCGTTGGCTCCCGTGCAGGCGACTCCCCCGCTCCCAGCCTCCATGGCCGAGGGCGCACTCGGAATCCCGAGCGTGAGCGTCGCCGCATACCAGAACGCCGAGCGGATCCTCGCCGTCGAGAAGCCCAACTGCAACATGCACTGGACACTCCTGGCCGGTATCGGCCGCGTCGAATCCGGCCACGCCAACGACGGCAAGGACGCCGACGCGAACGGCAACCTCTACAAGCCCGTGATCGGCCTGCCACTCAACGGCAGCCTTCCCGGCCAGGCCGTCATCATGGACACCGACGGCGGCGCCCTCGACGGCGACACCGTCTACGACCGCGCGGTCGGCCCGATGCAGTTCATCCCGTCCACCTGGAACCAGTACGCCGGCGACGGCAACGGTGACGGAATCGCCGACCCCCAGAACCTTTTCGACTCCGCACTGACCACCGGCAAGTACCTGTGCGACGGCGGACTCAACATGCAGGACGTCACCCAGGTTGCCTCCGCGATCCACCGCTACAACAACTCGGCCGCCTACGTTGCCAACGTTCTGGCCTGGTCGCTCGGGTACTCCACCGGCATCGTGCCCGCCGCATCGGACCTGCCGCGCATCCACTGACCTACCTGGACTTACCATGGAGTCATGTCTGTACTGACCGAGTCCGACGTTCGCTCCGCGCTCGCGCGAGTTCTGGACCCAGAGATCCGCAAACCCATCACCGAGCTGGGGATGGTCAAGGGGATCTCCCTCTCCAGTGACAACAGCGTCGACATCGGCATCTATCTCACGACCGCCGGTTGCCCGATGCGCACCGAGATCACCGAACGCGTCACCAAGGCCGTCGCCGACGTCGCCGGGGTCGGTGCGATCCGCGTCGAACTCGACGTCATGGACGACGCTCAGCGGACCGAGCTCCGCAAGTCGCTTCGCGGCGATTCCGCCGAACCCGTCATCCCGTTCGCCCAGCCGGGTTCACTCACCCGCGTCTACGCCGTAGCCTCCGGCAAGGGTGGCGTCGGAAAGTCCAGTGTGACAGTCAATCTCGCGGCAGCAATGGCCGCGCGCGGACTGTCTGTCGGCGTACTCGACGCGGATATCTACGGTCACTCGATCCCCCGCATGCTCGGCACCGACGCCAAGCCCACTCAGGTCGAGCGCATGATCATGCCGCCGGTTGCACACGACGTGAAGATGATTTCCATCGCGCAGTTCACCCAGGGCAACACTCCTGTCGTCTGGCGCGGACCGATGCTTCACCGCGCACTCCAGCAGTTCCTCGCCGACGTGTTCTGGGGCGATCTGGACGTGCTGCTGCTCGATCTGCCGCCCGGCACCGGTGACATCGCCATCTCGGTGGCTCAGCTCATCCCGAGCGCCGAGATCCTGGTCGTCACCACACCGCAGCAGGCCGCTGCCGAGGTCGCCGAGCGAGCGGGCGCCATCGCCCTGCAGACCCGCCAGCGCGTCGCCGGCGTCGTCGAGAACATGTCGTGGCTCGAACTTCCCGACGGCACCCGCATGGACGTCTTCGGCGAAGGCGGCGGGCAGACCGTCTCCGATCGCCTCACGAAGGCCGTCGGCGCCAAGGTTCCGCTTCTCGGACAGATTCCGCTGGACCCGTCCGTCCGCGAGGCAGGCGACGCCGGGACGCCGATCGTCCTCAGCGCTCCCGATTCACCCGCGGCCATCGCACTCAAGGACATCGCCGACAAGTTGGCCGTCCGTCAGCGCGGGCTGGCCGGAATGTCGCTCGGTATCAATACGGTTCGCAACTTGTAGAACCCCGCATGCGAAAGGGCGCCTGTCACCGATCGGTGAGAGGCGCCCTTTCGTATGTCGAATCTAGGTTGCGTCGAAGTCCACAGGAGGACGTTCGCCCGCGGTGAGTGGCTTGTCCTTCGACAGCGTCTTCGGCTCCTGCACTCCGCTCTGCGGCTTCTTGTCGAAGTTGCCCGTGAAGATGGAGTCGTCGCCGTCGAGAAGGTGCTGGGTGATCACAGCGCGCGGCGTCATTCCGCGCAGCTTGTTCAGATCTGCGAGTGGTTTACGCAGATCCTCGAAATCGGTGCCCAGTTCTTCCTTGAGCTGATTGGAAGCGCCCGAAGCATATTCGCGCACCTGCCTCAGGGACTTCGTGACCCAGGAGACCGCACCAGGAAGCCGCTCAGGTCCCAAGATGACCAGAGCCGCTACGAGGAGGATCATGAACTCGCCCCAACCGATGTTGCCAAACACAGGGTCAGCCTACTGTGTGCTCGCTCGGTGCGCGCATGTCCGGATCAACCTCACAGGAAGATCGCAGGGTCCGATCAGTCGGACACCGGCGTGACCGAAATGTCGACCTGCCGTCCGTCGCGGATCAACTGGACGTTGACCGGCTGATCGACGGTCGTCGCGTTGACCGCAACCACCAGTTCGTCGGCACTCGTCACCGGTCGGTCACCGACCTTGACGATGACGTCACCCTCGACGATCCCCGCACGTTGAGCTGGGCTGCCGTCGCGGACGTTGGCCACCGCAGCACCGCTGGTCGCGTCGTTGACCGCGGTGCGGGCATTCACGCCGATGTCGGGGTGATGAACCTTGCCGTCGCGAATGATGGTCTGCGCCACCTCGGTGACCGTATCGATCGGGATCGCGAAGCCGAGCCCGACCGAACCACCGGACTCGCTGAGCATGGCCGTGTTGATACCGATGACGCGGGCTTCGTCGTCGACGAGTGCACCACCCGAGTTGCCGTGGTTGATCGCCGCATCGGTCTGGACGGCGTCGATGACGGCGTTGGTGTCGGTGCCTTCACCCGACAAACGCAGAGGCCGGTTCAGCGCACTGACGATCCCGCGGGTGACGGTCTTGCTCAATCCGAGCGGTGAGCCGACGGCGACGACGTCGTCGCCGACCTGAACATCCTCGGATTTTCCGAGCTGAGCGACCGTCAGATTGTTGGCCGACACCTTGAGCACCGCGAGGTCTGTCTTGACGTCACGTCCGACGATCTGGGCGTCGGTCTTGGTTCCGTCGGAGAAGATCACCTGGATCTTCGCGTCCTGAGCAGGCGGTACGGCCGAGGAGATCACGTGGTTGTTGGTGACGATGTATCCGGCGCCGTCGATGACCACACCGGAACCCGTACTGCCCTGGTCACCGACGGCGACCTGAATCGACACCACGGAAGGCAACACTGCGTCGGCGACCTTCGCCACCTGCGACTCCGGCTGTTCACCGCCGCCGGATTGAACGAGCGTGACACGTGAGCTGGTGAGTGAACTGCGATCGGCGGTGATGACAGTGGCGAGCAAGCCGCCGACAAGGGCGATGACAAGTGCCATGCCCGCGAGCGCGGCCAGTGCCGAGGGGGCGACCTTGCGACCGAACAGCAGCTCACGCACGTCGAGCTTCTGGGCGGGAGGCAACTGCACCGGCGCCTCGGACTCTGCAGGCTTGCCCAGCGAGACCTCGGATTCAGGATCGCGCCACGGATCACGCGGGGGTTCTTCGTCGGGTGTGTTGTTCGCCGACGCCTCGGGATCGCGACCGATCGACTCGGTGGCGTCAGCGGGTCGACCGAACGCTTCGGCCAGAACTGGGTCCGGATTCCCGATCACGACATCGGAAGACGGGGTCGATCGCGTGGCAATCGGAGTGAACGAGCCCTCGACTCCACTCGGTCGACCGAACACCTGGCGCGAGGCCGGATCGATCTGAGGTCGGTACACCGGCCGAGGATCGAGCACCGGCGCATCTGCCGGTCGATCCGCCGAACCGCTTGCCGAAGAATCCGAGCTCACTCCGGAATGCCCCCTCTTTCCGTCAGTCACGTTGTCCAGTATCACTGATCCGTGCCGGGAAGCTGGCGCGCGGCGTCATTTGCGCCAGCGCGCGGTGTCATTTGCGCCAGCGACGGGACAACCGCTTGCTGATGGTGGAAAAGCCTGCGGGCTGATTGCCGACGGAACCGTCGGCGTTTTCCGAATTGGGTCCGGTGGTCGGACTGTTGCACGAGGGAATCTGACTGAGAAGTCCAACCAGGGACAACGGCATCGTCATCTCGCCGCTTCGACGCAGCGCACCACGTGCCTGCTGCTGAGCATCGACGGCCGCAGCGCACTCGGCGCAGATCGAGATGTGATGCGAGGCCCGCAAGTAGGCCTGCATTCGGAGTTCTCCGTCGACGTAGGCAGCGATTGCCTCGCTGGCCAGATGTTCGGTCGAACCGAACTGGCGATGTGCCCGCGCCTCCGTCATTCGTCCCTCCAGGTGATTGACCACGTCCCGCTCTGTAGCTCGAACCCGACCGTCAGAAACCGACGAGTTCGGATTCGGCTGCGCGCTGCGCTGCCAGATGATCACGAATCGCCTGTCGCCCACGATGGATACGGCTACGAACCGTTCCGAGCTTCACTCCCAGTGTGGCACCGATTTCCTCGTACGACAGACCTTCGATGTCACAGAGCACAACAGCGGCGCGAAATTCAGGTGCGAGTGAGTCGAGTGCGGCCTGCAGACCTGCGTCGAGGCGCGCGTCGTGGTAGATCTGCTCGGGGTCCGGACCGGGTGAGGGAACGCGGTCGTAGTCCTCGGGCAGCGCTTCCATACGGATGCGGTTGCGTCGGCGAACCATGTCGAGGAACAAGTTTGTGGTGATGCGGTGCAACCAGCCCTCGAAAGTTCCGGGCTGATAATCGGAGAGCGAGCGGAACACCCGAATGAAGGTGTCCTGCGTCAAGTCCTCGGCGTCCTGGGCATCGCCTGACAACCGGTAGGCCAGGCGGTACACCCGGTCACCGTGCTGACGCACGAGTTCGTCCCAAGACGGCATGGAGGACTTCTCACCAGTTGCATCGAACACAGCAGTGCCGATCAATTCGGAATCCACAGCCGATTCCGTCGTCAAAACTTCCGACTCTCGAGGGCGAGGCTCGTCGTTGACCTGGTAAATAAGTTGATCCTCCTGCTCGGGATCGCGTAGTTCGATCACCGCGTTGTCCGAATCACGTAATGCGCGATATCCGGGAGAACCAGCCGTTGCTGTGATTTGTTCCCGATCACCGAGCTGCGAAAGACCAACTTGGTAAAAATCGATACCGCCGTGCGATCTTCGATCCGGCGATGTATACACCTTTTCTCATCGCGGTGTGCACGCCATATGAGGAGCCTGAGGGATTCCTGAGAATCCTGGTGACTGCGCGCCTTGCAGCGACAATCCGAACCGCCCGATAACCTCATGAGCGTGACCCACGCCGAACAGATACTCCGCCACGTCGAGGACGTAGTTTCCGAGGACGAGATTTTGACCGCGGCGCGAGATCGAGCGCTGGATCTCGGAGCCCATCCGGTGACGCCCGCCGTCGGTGCGACGCTCGCGATGTTCGCGAGGATGCTCGACGCGAAGACGGCCGTCGAGGTGGGTACCGGAGCCGGCGTGAGCAGCCTGTGGCTTCTGCACGGCATGCGCGACGACGGCGTCCTGACCACGATCGACAGTGAGCCCGAACACCAGCGGGCGGCCAAGCTGACCTTCCGCGAAAGCGGAATCGCTCCGGCACGCACTCGCCTGATCAACGGACGGGCTCTCGACGTACTTCCCCGGCTCGCGGACGGCGGCTACGACCTGGTGTTCGTCGACTGCGCCGCGATCGACCACCCCCACTACGTCCGCGAAGGTGTCCGCCTGCTGCGCTCCGGCGGTGTCATCGTTCTGCACAACGCCCTGGCCGACGGCCGCGTTGCCGACAGCTCCGCTCGCGACGCGACAACGGTTGCGGTCCGAGAAGCAGCAAAGGCCGTGACCGAGGACGAGCGACTCATTCGAGTCCTCCTCCCCCTCGGCGACGGCCTCCTCTGCGCGAGCAAGCTCTAGATCCAGACGCCCTTACCGATGGCGACGACGCCACCCTGACTGACGGCAAATCGTTCGCGGTCACGTTCGAGATCGACGCCGATGATTTCGCCGTCACCGACCACGACGTTCTTGTCGAGGATCGCGCGCCGCACGACGGCGCCCTTGCCGATGCGCACACCCGGCATCAGCACGCTGCCCTCGACGGTCGCACCGTCCTCGATCATCACGTTGGAACTGAGTACCGAATTGCGCACGGTCGCCGCGGACAGGATCGACCCCGCACCGACCACTGATTCCTGAGCGAGTCCGCCCTTCACGAACTTGGCGGGCGCAAGATTCTCGGTGGCGCCGCGGATGGGCCAGCGACGGTTGTAGAGATTGAAGATCGGGTGCACCGACACGAGGTCCATGTGAGCGTCGTAGAAGGCGTCGAGGGTACCGACGTCACGCCAGTAACCGCGGTCTCGATCGGTAGCGCCGGGAACGACGTTGTCCTTGAAGTCGTAGACCGACGCCTCACCCGCCGCGACCAAGGCGGGAATGATGTCTCCGCCCATGTCGTGGTCGGAATCGGAGTTCTCGGAATCAGCCCGGATGGCGTCCACGAGCACTTTGGTGGTGAACACATAGTTACCCATGGACGCGAACGTGGAATTTGGGTCGTCCGGTGTGCCGGGAGGATGGGCGGGCTTTTCCAGGAACTGCGTGATGCGTCCGGACTCGTCACTGTCGATGCAGCCGAAAGCGAAAGCCTCACTTCGCGGTACACGAATACCCGCGACCGTCACGCCTGCCCCGGATTCGATGTGGTGCTGCACCATCTGTTCCGGATCCATCCGGTACACGTGGTCGGCACCGAAAACCACGATGTACTCGGGGTCCTCGTCGTAAACGAGATTGAGCGACTGCAGGATTGCGTCGGCGCTGCCGGTGTACCAGCGCGGCCCGAGCCGCTGCTGGGCCGGGACCGGAGTGATGTACTCACCCGCGAACCCGGACAATCGCCACGTCTGCGAAATGTGACGGTCGAGTGAATGTGACTTGTATTGCGTCAACACACAAATACGCAGATATCCCGCGTTGACAAGGTTGCTCAACACGAAGTCGATAAGTCGATATGCACCTCCGAAGGGCACTGCGGGCTTCGCTCTGTCCGCGGTCAGCGGATACAAGCGTTTGCCCTCGCCCCCGGCGAGCACGATTCCAAGCACATGCGGCTGGCTTCTCACACCGCTAACCTATCCGCACTGGTGAACTCCCGCTAGCGAAGCAGTCCGAGAGGTCCGATCGTGTCCCCCTCCGAACGGTCGGGGATGACGCGATCGGTAGCCGGATCGACCACGGGCGGTTAGGTTTAGCGCGTGCGAGTCGCAATGATGACCAAGGAATACCCGCCGGAGATCTACGGCGGCGCAGGAGTACACGTAACCGAGCTCGTCGCTCAGATGAAGCGGTTGTGCGAGGTCGACGTGCACTGCATGGGCGCCCCGCGCGAAGGCGCGATCGTCCACTCTCCCGACCCCGCTCTCGCCGGATCCAACCCAGCCTTGACGACGCTCTCCACCGAGTTGCGGATGGCGGACGCCGCGGCCGGTGTCGACATCGTCCACTCCCACACCTGGTACACCGGACTGGCCGGACATCTCGCGTCGGCTCTCTACGACGTGCCGCACATCCTCACCGCGCACTCACTCGAGCCCAGACGCCCGTGGAAGGCCGAACAGCTAGGCGGCGGCTATCGGATCTCGTCGTGGTCCGAACGCAACGCCGTCGAGCACGCAGACGCGATCATCGCCGTCAGTTCAGGTATGCGACTCGACGTCCTCGACGCGTACCCCGCCGTCGATCCGAGTCGCGTTCACGTAGTGCGCAACGGAATCGACACCGAGGTATGGCATCCCGGGGGATCTGCGCCGGGAGCGCCGTCCGCACTCGCGTCGATCGGCGTCGACCCCGCAAAACCCATCGTGGCCTTTGTCGGACGGATCACGAGGCAGAAGGGCGTCGGGCACCTCGTCGCGGCAGCACACCACTTCGACCCGGAGATTCAGCTCGTGCTGTGCGCCGGCGCTCCCGATACGCCGGAGATCGCCGCCGAAACGGAGAAGGCAGTGGCCGAACTCGCCAGACATCGGGGCAATGTCTACTGGGTGCGCGAGATGCTCCCAACCGAGCAGATCAGGGAAATACTCTCGGCAGCAACGGTATTCGTCTGTCCTTCGGTGTACGAGCCCCTCGGAATCGTCAATCTCGAAGCCATGGCGTGTGAGACCGCCGTGGTCGCTTCCGATGTCGGCGGTATCCCCGAGGTGGTCGCCGACGGCGTCACCGGACGACTCGTGCACTACAACGCCTACGAGCCGAACGCATTCGAGGAATCACTCGCTGCCACCGTCAATGCCGTTGTCGCCGACCGAGAAGGCGCCGACGCGATGGGTCGTGCGGGCAGAATCCGTGCGATCGACGAGTTCTCCTGGGCCGAAATCGCCAAGCAGACGCTCGAGGTCTACGCGGACGCCGTCACGAGACGCTGATCCGCGTCAGATCTTGCGATAGGTCGAGACCGTCGCCGACGCGGTGACGGTGCTCGGCTGCGGCAGCTTCGCCACGGCGGCAGCCAGATCGGCGGGCGTCAGGTGCCTCGCCGACGGTCCCATCCCCACCAAGTCGAGGACGTCCTGGTGTGAGAGTGACATCGTGAACTCGACCTCGTCGCTGCTCACGCGCTCGAACAAGCCGGCCATCGACGATTCGAGACGTTCCACCTTGCGATCGTCGACCTTGACCATCTCGAGAATGTCGATCAGCTCGCGCAGATGCCTGTCGGTGGGCGTCAGGACCACCAGAACGCCGTCATCGGCGAGAACTCGATGGGACTGCGGACCGTTGCGTGGAGCGAACACACAGAGCACGTGGGAGAGCGCTCCGTCTCGAATCGGAAGTGGTTGCCAGACGTCCGCGACGATCGAGCCGATCCTTTCGTGGATCTTCGCCGCTCGCCGTGCCGCGAACTTGGACACGTCCAAGGCTATTGCCCGAGAATCAGGCAGCGAATCCACGACGTGTGCGAGGTATTGTCCTGTGCCTGCACCGATTTCGACGATCCGCGCAGGATCCGCCCCTGCCGTCGTCGCGCAGGCCCGGGAAACGGCATCCATCAGCGGGCCGAAGTGGCCGGCGCCGAGAAGTCGTGCACGCGCGGCGATCATCTCGGCACTGTCGCCGGTGAACTTCGTGGCACCGCCACTGATCAGGCTCACGTAACCCTGGCGAGCGACGTCGAATCGATGTCCGCGATCGCACTCGGCGGCGCCGTCCACCAATTCCAGCTCTGCGGCGCACTGCGGGCAGGACAGTAGATCGACCACGGCGGCAAGCATTGATCCGTCCTTTCGGCTACCGGCGGTGCGCACACTTCAGGCCCCGTACCGAAACGGATACGGAGCCTGCGTGCAATCACGTGCTGTTGTTCGTACTGCTACAACCTGGACCCGACTAGCTGGTGACGTTCGTGAGTTCCACACCGAGCGCTGCAGCTTCATCCGGGGTCAGCTCGACGACGAGGCGTCCGCCACCCTCGAGTGGAACCCGCATGACGATTCCTCGTCCCTCTTTGGTTGCTTCGAGGGGACCGTCCCCGGTCCGGGGCTTCATGGCCGCCATCCTCTGCTCCCTCCAGATCTGCGCTGCATTGCTCTGCGCCTCGACTAACGGTGCGCCCCGCCAACAATCAGCGAGGCTCGTACCCTCCATTGTTCCCTATGGATGCAGGAACCGGGAATCTGAGTCACATTTAGGGGTGTTCAGTCGACCGTCACACCTGCGCCGGAACCCAGCAATCAGCCACGTGATCGTCGACCATTCCGGTAGCCTGCATGAGCGCATAAGCCGTGGTAGGACCCACAAACTTGAACCCGCGTCGCTTGAGTTCCTTAGCCATGGCAGTCGACTCCGGAGTGACCGCCGGAACCTCTGCAATTGATGTCAGTCGTCTGGTGCGTCGAGGCGGCGAGAACGACCAGAGTAACGAATCGAGGTCCAGATCGGGTGAATTCACGAGCACTCGGGCGTTGGAAATCGTCGCCTCGATCTTCGCGCGATTGCGGACGATCGCGGCATCGGAGAGCAATCTCTCCACATCCGCAACTCCGTACGCTGCGACCTTGTCCGGATCGAACCCGTCGAAGGCTTCGCGGAACGCCTCGCGTTTGCGCAGAATCGTGATCCAAGAAAGCCCCGATTGGAATGCTTCGAGGGCGAGCCGCTCGAACAGTTCGTCGCGCCCGTGCAGCGGACGCCCCCACTCCTCGTCGTGATAGTCGCGGTACAGCGAGTCACCGGGCGTCTCGACCACCCAGCCGCACCGAACCAGTCCGTCTGCCATCAGCCCTGGGAATCCTTCGCTTCGGATTCGGTCTCAGGCGCCTCCTGCGTTGCTTCGGCCTTGGCCGGAGCATCCGCCTTCACCAGAACCTCGGACTTCTCGTCACGGCCCAGTTGCGCACGCAGAGAATCGATTTCCAACCCGAGGCGATGCAGGGCCCAATCCACTTCACTCGCCTTGTATCCACGCAACACCTGCTGAAAACGAAGAGCGTCGACATCCGCCCCGGTGACGTCCTCTGCCGGGAGTACGGTCGCCGTCGTGCCAGGAGGCAGCGGCGGCAGCTCTTCCGAGCGCCCGAACACAGCGCTGGCGGCGAGGAAGATCATCGCGCCGACCAGTGCCATGACAATCAGGTACAGGAGGATCGTCATCATGAACCGATACTCCCATACCCGAGTGTGAGCGGTCAGACCCCCGCGGTGCGCACTATCGAATTCATCGGGGGTCGATCGAGTAGCGAAACCTCAGTGGTCTCGGGCACGAAAGAATCGCCGTCGACCAGGAATTGGGTCAACCCGGCACCCGAATCCTCGATCCCGCACCGCCGGAGCATCGTTCCGATGATCTGCCGGCTCATCACGCCGAGGTCGGCGAGCGGCCGGTTGCGATGCTTGCGCACACCGAGATTGACCTGACCGATCGCCGCCAGCCCCAACGTGTCGTACGTGTCGAGCAGAAGGCCGATCTCGACGCCGTAGCCGGGCGCAAACGGAACAGCCGACAGCAGCTCACGGGTGCCCGCGTATTCACCGCCCAATGGTTGCAGTACCGACGTGAGTTCGGGCCGCAGCGCAGCCAACATGGGCCGCGCAACCAATTCCGTGACTCGTCCGCCGCCGTTGGCGTCCTCCGTGCCGCTCACGCGCAGCGGACGGCGGTAGTAGCCCTTCACCAGATGGATGCCGTCCACCGTGAGCAGCGGCCCCAGCAGTTTGGGCACGAACGCCGGATCGGGATTGATGAGATCGGAGTCGACGAATGCGATCAGATCGCCGGTCGTTGCGGCGACCGAACGCCACAGCACCTCACCCTTGCCCGCGGTCGGCGGGATGGACGGGACTGCGCTCTCACGACTGATCACCGTCGCCCCCGCCGCGCGAGCACGCTCGGCGGTACGGTCGGTCGAACCGGAATCGAGAACGATCAACTCGTCGACCAAACCACCGAGCAACGGATGAATGGTGTCGACCACCGCAGCAACGGTGTCCTCTTCGTTGAGCGCGGGCAACACCACCGAGACGGTTCGGCCACCCTTCGCCCGTTCGAGTTCGGCGACCGTCCAACTCGGATGGTCCCAACTGTTGGCTTCTGCCCATACGCGGGTCGGGCCCGCACCGGTGATGCTCATGCCAGACCTCGAACCGTACGTACCGGGGCACGGCGTCCTTGGATCGCGGCCACCATGTCGACTACTCGACGGGTGGACGCCACCTCGTGAACACGGAACACCCGGGCGCCGCCAGCCGCGGCCATTGCTGTCGCTGCCAATGTTCCCTCCAACCTCTCGGAAAGCTCCACACCAAGAGTCTCCCCGATGAAGTCCTTATTGCTCAGCGCCATCAGCACTGGCCACCCGGTGTTTACAAGAACGTCCACTTTTCGCAACAACTCGAGCCCGTGGAAGGTGTTCTTACCGAAATCGTGAGTGGGATCGATCAGAATCGCGTCACGCGGCACTCCGAGTGCCAGGGCGCGTTCTGCCGCCGACACGACCTCGGTGACCACATCTGTGACGACGTCGTCGTAGCGGACACGGTGCGGGCGGGTGCGCGGAACCGCGCCACCCGTGTGCGAGCAGACGATCCCGGCACCAGTCTCGGCGGCAACCACAACGAGTTCCGGATCCGCACCCGCCCACGTGTCATTGATCAGGTCGGCGCCTTCGTCGCGTGCCAACCTCGCGACGCCGCTCCGCCAGGTGTCGACGCTGATGATCAGCTCGGGGTACTTGGCTCTGATCGCGGCGACAAACGGAACGACTCGCCTGACCTCCTCGTCGGCGTCGACGAGGTCACCTGGCCCGGCTTTCACTCCCCCGATGTCCACCAGATCGGCGCCCTCGTCGACGGCCCTGTCGACGGCGGCCATCGCTGCCGAATCCGAGAACGTCGCGCCCTGGTCGTAGAAGGAATCGGGAGTGCGGTTGACGATCGCCATCACCAGTGCACGGTCGACCGCGACCGGACGCCCACACAGGGTGGGCGCCGGACCTGGCTGCGCGGTAGAACCGGAGAGTGAAGACATGCCACTCATACTGGCATGACGGAACTCGGTCTAGCCCTTGGGTACCGAGCCTGCCGCGACCTTTCCGACGTATTCGTCGTACGAGTCCACATAACCACCCTCGCGGCCTTCGAGAACGTGCAGAGTGTCGGCGCCGACGTCGTAACCCTCGTTGCGCAATTCCACCTTGCGCGACTTGAAAGTGCTGGTGTGTTCGAGTGAGTCGACGATGCGGATGAACAGCGGGACCGCGTAGTTGGGGAGCTTGCCGTAGAGGTGAGCCGCGACTTCGCTGCCCTCGAAACTCTGACCGTCCCGTAGCTTCACCGCCGCCATGCCCGCGCGACCGTCGGTGCCCGGAATCTCGACGCCGTAGACAACCGCTTCCTCGACGGCCGGGTGCGAACTCAGTGCGCCCTCGACCTCCGTGGTGGCAACGTTCTCGCCCTTCCAACGGAAGGTGTCGCCAAGACGGTCGACGAAGGCGACGTGGCCCCATCCCTGCTTGCGCACCAGGTCTCCGGTATCGAACCAGGTGTCGTCGTTCTTGAATCCGCCGCGCACCAGCTTGCTGTTGCTCGCGGCTTCGTCGGTGTAACCGTCGAAAGGCGCTCGGTCGGTGACCTTCGACAGCAGGAGCCCGACCTGACCCGTGGACACCTTGCGAAGGCGACCGTCGGCTCCACGCAACGCTTTTCCGGTGTCCTCGTCGAACTCGACGACGGCGTGCGGCAACGGACAGATCCCGGCCGTCTTGTCGACGTTGAGTGCGTTGACGAACGCGATGTTGCATTCGCTCGCACCGTAGAACTCGGCGACGCGGGGAATGCCGAAGCGCTGGGTGAATTCGGCCCAGATCTCCGGGCGCAGACCGTTACCCACCATCAGCCGAACAGCATTGTCGCTGTCGGTCGGCTTGACCGGTTGGTTGAGCAGATAGCGGCACAGTTCGCCGATGTAGGTGAACGCGGTCGCCTTGTTGAGTGCGATGTCGTCCCAGAACCGCGAGGCGGAGAACTGACGTCCGATCGCGATTGTCGCACCGGACGCGAGCACCGAGGACAGCGAGACCGTCAACGCGTTGTTGTGGTAGAGCGGCAGGCAGCAGTACAGAGTGTCCGAGCCGCGCAAGCGCACGCCCATCAACCCGAGGCCCGACATCGACTTCAGCCAACGGAAGTGAGTCATCAAGCTGGCCTTGGGCATTCCCGTGGTACCCGAGGTGAAGATGTAGAACGCCTTCTCCTTCGCGAGCACCTCGGCGGTGACCGCGGGGTTGGCGGCATCAGCCGTCTTCGCCAGATCCGCGAGTTCACTGACGAGAAGTTGCTTCGGTCCGGTAAACCCCGCCGGCAAGGATTCGAGGGCCTCTTCGCACTCGTCGGCGACCACCAGGACGCGCGCGTCGAGCAGCGTAAGGCTGTGTGCCAGAACGTCGTCGCGCTGGTTGTAGTTCAGCATGCCCGCTGCCGCGCCGAGTTTGACGGCGGCCAACGCGATCAGCAGGGCTTCGGGGGTGTTCTTTGCCAGCACTCCGACGACGTCTCCGCGGTCGACTCCTCGTCCGCGGAGGACGTCGGCGTAGCGGTTCACCAGTTCGTTGGCCTCCGCGTAACTGGTCGCGTGGCCCTCGAACCGGATGAACGGGCGCGACGGGTGCGCGTGCGCGGCCTTCTGGAAGATCAACCCGATCGATTCCTTGGCCGAAGGCTTGCGGGTGAGCCCGGCGGCCCCCCGCGCCAGGATCGGCACCTCAGTGATCATCGACGGCAGTTTTGCCGCCAGATCCAGCAGGCCGACGGTCGAACGGGCTTCCGAACTCATGGCTCCCCTAACACGTATCCGGCGCCCATTCGGCCGCCCAGTCTGCGGCCACCTTACTTCACGGTAATAAAGCCCGCCATGCCCCAGGTCAGGGTTTCACGCAGGCGTCTGATCAGGATCTGACGCACGCGTCGAGCGCAGCCTCGACGTCCGTCCGCACCAACAGAGTGACCAACGCCTGACGCCCGACGAAGCCGGTCCCGTCGAGCTTGTTCAACCACTCGAGCAGGCCGGTGAAGTGCCCGACGGGATCGAGCATCACCACTGGTTTCTCGTGCATTCCGAGGTAGCCGGCGGTCCACGTCTCGAACAGCTCTTCCAGCGTCCCGATTCCGCCCGGCAGCGTGATGAACGCGTCGGCGTGATCTTCCATCAGCTTCTTGCGCTCGCGCATGGTGTCCGTGACGATCAGCTCGTCGGCATCGACGTCGGCTACTTCCTTGTGCACCAGGGCCTTCGGAATGACGCCGACGGTCCATGCGCCCGCCGCGCGAGCGGACTCGGCGACAGCGCCCATCATCGAGACGTTGCCACCGCCCGAGACCAACTGCCATCCGCGTCGACCGATCGCGGTTCCCACTTCTGACGCCAACGCCAGGAACGATTCGTCCACCGGACCGGACGCGCAGTAGACGCAGATCGAGTACTTCTTGCCGGAATCGGTCACCATTCTTCTTCTTTCCCCAGATCTGCGGCCTCGTCGACGCCCTTGTCGGCGTTGAGGACGATTCGTACTGCTTCTTCCACACTGTCGGTGACGTGCAGCAAGTTCACGTCACCTTCGGAAATCTTTCCGTCGCGCTCGAGGGTGCCGCGGATCCAGTCGACGAGTCCGGACCAGTACTCGGTACCGAACAGGACGATCGGGAAGCGCGTGACTTTGTGGGTCTGCACCAGGGTCAGTGCCTCGAACAGCTCGTCGAGTGTTCCGAAGCCACCCGGCAGGCAGATGAATGCCTGGGAGTACTTCACGAACATCGTCTTGCGTGCGAAGAAGTACCGGAAGTTGATTCCGAGATCCACCCACTCGTTGAGTCCCTGCTCGAACGGCAGCTCGATGCCCAGACCGATCGAGTATCCGCCGGCCTCGCTGCAACCGCGGTTGGCAGCTTCCATGACTCCCGGTCCACCGCCGGTGATGACAGCGTATCCGGCTTCGGCCAACGCCGTTCCCAGCTCACGGCCGGATTGATACTCGGGATGATCGACCGTGGTGCGGGCCGAACCGAACACCGTCACCGCACGCGGGACCTCGGCGAGTGCGCCGAAACCTTCGATGAATTCGCTCTGGATACGCAGCACACGCCACGGATCGGTGTGTACCCAGTCCGTGGGTCCGCGCTTGTCGAGCAAGCGCTGATCGGTCGTGGTCTTCTCGTCCTTGCGCTTGCGTCGAAGCTGAACGGGCCCGCGGTGCTTGATCGACGAGCTCTGCTTCTTCGAAGCCGAATTCTTCTCTGGTGCCATGCGGCAAGGCTAACGGTCAGGCCGACAGATACTTCCTCAGCACGGCCGCGACGTCGGTGATCTGCTGCACCGGAACGTGCTCGTCGCGCTTGTGTGCGAGGTTCGGATCACCCGGTCCGTAGTTCACGGCAGGAATGCCGAGCGCCGAGAACCTGGACACGTCGGTCCACCCGTACTTCGCGCGGAACTGACCACCGGCCGCCTCGATCAGGGCGGCAGCGGACGGGTTCGCCAAGCCAGGCAGCGCGCCGGGCGAGGAGTCGGTGACCTCGAATCCGAGGCCCAGGCCGTCGAACACTTCGCGCACGTGCGACTCGGCTTGCGCCTCGCTGCGATCGGGCGCGAATCGGAAATTGACGTCCATCTCGGCTTCGTCCGGGACGACGTTTCCGGCGACCCCGCCAGAAATCCGCACCGCCGACAAACCTTCGCGGTAGCCGCAACCGTCGATGTCGACCGAGCGCGGCTGGTAACTCGACAACCGCTCCAACGCACCGCCGAACTTGTGAATGGCGTTGTCCCCCAGCCAGGACCTGGCCGAATGTGCGCGAGTTCCCGAAGCCGTCAACCGAACCCGCATCGTGCCCTGGCACCCGGCCTCGATGAAACCGGCCGTCGGCTCACCGAGAATTGCGACGTCGGCCGCGAGCCATTCCGGGATCTCGCGTTCGATCCGTCCCAGGCCGTTGAAGGTTGCGGCGATCTCTTCGCAGTCGTAGAAAACCAGGGTCAGATCGTGGGCCAGGTTCTCGATGGTGGCCGCCAGGTGCAGAAAGACCGCATCGCCCGACTTCATGTCCACGGTCCCGCAGCCGTGCAGGATGTCGCCGTCACGCCGCGAAGGGACATTGTCCGCGATGGGCACCGTATCCAGATGTCCGGCGAGCATGACGCGACTGGGCAAACCACGCGAGGTCCGCGCCAACACGGCGTTGCCGTTGCGGATGATCTCGAAGCCCGAAGTCTGCTCACGCAGCGCATCCTCGACGGCCTGCGCGATGACGGATTCGTCGTGCGAGACGCTGGGGATGTCGACCAGGGCGGCCGTCAAGTCGATGGGGTCCGAAGCAAGATCGAGGATGCTCACACGCACCAGCCTAGGCCGGTGCACCCACCACCCAGTAATCTCTAGTCCCGTGAGCGCACAGGGAGCAACAGCAGTAGGTATCGCCAACGTGACCGCGGACGGAACCGTCCTCGACACCTGGTTCCCGGCACCGGAGCTGGGAACATTCGACAAGACCGGTACCGAGAACGTCGAGGGAACAGACATTCCTTCCGATCTTGCACTGCTGGCAGGCACTGACGACGCTCGCGAGGTCTCGCAGGTCGTCGTCCGCACCACCATCGCCGATCTCTCCAAGGCACCGGTCGACGCACACGACGTCTACCTGCGCCTCCACCTCCTCTCGCACCGTCTCGTCGCACCCCACGGCGTCAACCTCGACGGCCAGTTCGGCCTGCTCAGCAACGTCGTGTGGACCAGCTTCGGCCCGTGCGCCGTCGAAGGCTTCGAGCAAGTTCGCTCGCGTCTGCGCATCCGCGGCGTCGTGACCGTGTTCAGCGTCGACAAGTTCCCCCGCATGGTCGACTACGTCGTGCCGTCCGGAGTGCGTATCGGTGACGCGGACCGTGTCCGACTCGGTGCGCACCTCGCCAGCGGAACGACCGTCATGCACGAAGGCTTCGTCAACTTCAACGCCGGCACCCTCGGTAACTCGATGGTCGAAGGCCGCATCTCCGCGGGCGTCGTCGTCGACGACGGATCCGATGTTGGCGGCGGCGCCTCGATCATGGGCACCCTCTCCGGCGGCGGCAAGGAAACCATCTCCCTCGGCAAGCGCTGCCTCCTCGGCGCAAACGCCGGCCTCGGCATTTCGCTCGGCGACGACTGCGTCCTCGAAGCGGGCCTCTATGTCACCGCGGGCACCAAGGTCACCGGCCCGGACGGCACCGTCGTCAAGGCCAAGGAACTCAGCGGCAAGTCGAACCTTCTCTTCCGTCGTAACTCGGTCTCGGGTGCCGTCGAGGTCGTGCCGTGGAAGGGCACCGGCGTCGAACTGAACGCTGCTTTGCACGCCAACGACTGATGACTGACACCGACGTCTCCGACGGAACAACCACTGCTCTCGGCCACGGTCTCAAGGTCCGCCATCTGACGATGATGGGCCTGGGCTCGGCCATCGGCGCCGGCCTGTTCCTCGGAACCGGCGTCGGTATCGCCAAGGCCGGCCCGGCCGTCCTGATCTCCTACATCCTTGCGGGCGCCGTCGTGGTGTTCGTGATGCGCATGCTCGGTGAGATGGGAGCTGCGATCCCGGCGAGCGGTTCCTTCTCTCACTACGCGCGCCTGGGGATCGGCGAGTGGGCCGGCTTCGTGATGGGCTGGCTCTACTGGTTCATGCTCATCATGGTGCTGGGCGCCGAGATCACCGGAGCCTCGGCGATAGTGAACGACTGGGTGCCGTCGATCCCGCAATGGGTTGTCGCCCTGGTCTTCGTGGTGTTCTTCGCCGTGGTGAACCTGGCGAAGGTCAGCAACTTCGGTGAGTTCGAGTTCTGGTTCGCCGCAATCAAAGTCACCGTCATCATCGCCTTCCTCGTCATCGGCGTCCTGCTGGTGTTCGGCATCCTCCCCGATACCGATCCGGTCGGTACTAGCAATCTGTTCGGGCAGGGCGGCTTCATGCCCAATGGGTTGTCTGGCATTGCTGCAGGACTGCTCGTCGTGGCGTTCGCCTTCGGTGGGATCGAGATCGTCACCATCGCCGCAGCCGAATCCGAGAATCCGGAACGCTCCATCGCCGTCGCTGTCCGCTCCGTGGTGTGGCGCATCAGCGTCTTCTACATCGGTGCCATCTCCATCATGGTTCTGGTGCTGCCCTGGAACGACCCCGAACTCGAGAGCGGCCCGTTTGTGGCCGTCTTGAACAAGGCGAACATTCCGGGTGTTGCCGGGTTCATGGAACTCGTCGTAGTGGTGGCGTTGCTTTCCGCCTTCAACGCCAACATCTACGGCACCTCCCGGATGGCGTTCTCACTTTCGCGCCGCGGCGACGGACCCGCTTTCATGGCGAAACTGTCGAGCACCGGAGTTCCGACCAATGCCGTTCTGCTGTCGGTGTTCTTCGGCTTCGTCAGCGTCCTGCTCAACTGGCTGCTCCCCGACGACCTGCTCGGCATCCTGCTCAACGCAGTCGGCGCCGCGCTGCTCGTCATCTGGATCTTCATCGTCGTCTCGCATCTGCGACTGCGTAAACAACTCGAAGCGTCGGGCAAGCTGACAGTTCGTATGTGGCTGTTCCCGTATCTGAGCTACGCGACTCTCGCGATGCTCGGCGTCTTCGTCGTCCTCATGCTCTTCGACGCCGATGCCCGTGCACAGTTGATCTCGACCACCGTGTTGTTCCTGGTGATCGCGGCATTGGGTTTCCTGAACGCCCGCTGGCGTAAGCAGAATCAGCCCGCCTGATCCGTGTGCCTATGCATCCCGCCTGTTCACGACGACGATGCTGAGGCCGAATACGACGAGCACGAAGAGGGCGAAGTAGACCAGGCTGCCCCAGGGTCCCCAGTGGAAGTCGACGCTACCGCCGGAACCGAGAAAGTTGTTGGCGTTCATGAACGGCAGGAACGGCATGATCTTCTCGCCGATACTTCCGAACAGGTTGAAAAGATTCTCGATCAGCAAGGGCCACAACAGCAGTAATGCGATCGCACCTGCAGACTGCCGGAGCAACGCGCCCACTCCTACGGCTAGAACTACGCAGAAGAACGCGTAGATCGGTGTTCCGTAGACGACCCGCCAGTTATCGTCGCCCGACAGAGTCAGGAATCTTCCGGCGTCACCTGATGTGGCCTTCGTGAGAGCGAAAGCGCCGAATGACAATACGAGAGTCAGTACCGCTCCGAAACCACCTATGAGGCCCGCTTTGGCGATGAGCACCGAAGCGCGGTTCGGAACTGCCTGGAAGGTGGTGCGGATGGTCCCGAAGCGATATTCGCTGGTGATCGCGAGAGCCGCCATGATCATCAGAACCAACACACCGAAGCCGGTCACTCCACTGAGTGCCCCCGACACTGTCGGCATCATTGCACCGTTGGGGCTGCTGAGCGACGACTTGGCGCTGAGTCCGAAAGCTGTGGCGAGTCCCAGCCCGAGCACGATGATGATGATCGTGCACCACAGCGGCGACTTGGTCGTGGTGATCTTGATACGTTCAGCACTGAGAACAGCCATTACAGTGCACCTCCCATAGCGTGCTGTGTGTTTGTGTGGTGGGCTCCGGCACCCGGATCGATACCGGATGCGTGGTACTGGACATCGTCTCCGGTCAACTTCATGAACGCATCCTCGAGCGATCCCTGCACAGACGCCAACTCGTGCAACACGATTCCCTGCGAACCAGCCAGACCGCCGATCACATCAGTGGTCGAATCCACGACCACCAACACCGGCTCCGATCCCGTGTGCTCCTCGCGGACAGTCAGTCCGTGGGCAGTCAATGCGGCATGGAGAGCGTCCAATTGTGGGCTGCGCACGCGCACCGTCGACTCCGACGAGCGATCCACGAACTCCGCGACCGTCGAATCCGAGATCAACCGACCCCGGCCGATCACCACCAACTGCTCCGCCGTCAACGCCATCTCCGAGAGAAGGTGACTCGACACCAACACCGTGCGGCCCTCGGCCGCCAACCGCTGCATGAACTTACGAATCCAGACGATGCCCTCCGGATCGAGACCGTTGACCGGCTCGTCGAGCAACAACACCTTCGGATCACCCAACAACGCACCCGCCAACCCGAGACGCTGCGACATACCGAGCGAGAACCCGCCGGCCTTCTTGCCCGCTACCTCGGACAATCCGACCAACCCGAGCACCTCGTCGACGCGGGACTTCGGGATCCCGTTCGAAGCAGCCATCCACTGCAGATGCGCCCGCGCACTGCGATTGGGGTGCACCCACTTCGCATCCAACAACGCGCCGACAGTCCGCAGCGGTGTCTTGAGCTCGCGGTACGGCTTGCCGTCGATCAACGCCGCACCCGACGTCGGCTGATCCAAACCCAGGATCATCCGCATCGTCGTCGACTTACCCGCACCGTTCGGGCCCAGGAAGCCCGTCACGATGCCCGGCTTGACCGTGAACGACAAATCGTCCACCGCTTTCGTCGGCCCGTAAACCTTGGTCAATCCCCTCAACTCGATCATGAGGACCAGTCAACCATGAAAAACCGAACTGTCGGAACTTTCGGACGCCAACGCAGAAAGCCGTTGCGTGCGTTCACTGTCGGCGCTAGTATCGAATGTATGTTCGACACTACCGGGGGGTAAAAGTGACGACGCAAGTATCTGAACAGGCGCTATCCGAAGAAACGATCGGACAATTCCGAGCGTCACTCGTCAGCATGGATCGTTCCATCGACAACGCAGCTCGCGTGGATCTACTACGCGCACTGGAAGAGCTGAAGGCCAGTTGCGCTGGGGCCCAGGCTTTGCTGGCTGCCGATCTCGACACGGTAACCCGCAAGGACCGCGGCGAACGGGGAGTTCTGCGCTCGTACCAGGGCCGTGGAATCAACGCGCAGATTGCCCTCGCACGGCGAGAGTCGGCATGGTTCGGAACTCAGCATCTCAACCTGGCCCGCGCACTGAACGACGAGATGCCGCACACACTTCGACTACTCGTCCGTGGCTCCATCAGTGAGCATCAAGCGACAATTCTCATGCGTGAAACTGCGTGTCTCACAGTCCAGGATCGCGCTGCATTGGATCGCGAGTTCTGCTGCGACGCTGCAATCTTGGACGGATGTGGCACCCACCAACTGACAGAAAGAATCCGCGCACGCACTGCGGAAATAGACGCCGACAGTGTTGCCAGACGAGCACGCAAAGCCGTAAGAGACAGACGTGTGACGTCACGGCCTGCGCCCGACACGATGTGCTGGCTCAATGTGTTACTTCCCGCTGCCGCGGGTACCGCCGTATATGCCACGCTCGGCCGCGATGCAGATTCCGTACTTGCCGGCGGGGACAAGCGCACGCGAGCTCAAATCATGGCTGATCTCCTGGTGGAGCGGGTCACCGGAATCGGCCGCGCCACACCGACACCCGTCACCGTAAATCTGGTTGTCTCCGACCAGTCGCTACTGGGCGACGGTACCGATCCTGCCCACGTCCACGGGTACGGACCTGTTCCAGCAGCCATCGCACGTGAATGGATCACCTTGTCCGGCGAGGACTCCGAAACCATGACAACGGTTCGAAAGCTCTACGCACGCCCCGATACGGGAGCACTGACCGCAATGGAATCCACCGCGAGAACCTTCCCGAAGGGGTTGGCACGATTGATCGAACTCCGGGATCGAAGCTGCCGCACTCCGTGGTGCGACGCGCCGGTTCGCCACCGCGACCACATTCGCGATCACTCGAGGGGTGGCCTCACCAGCGCAGCCAACGGTGCCGGGCTGTGCGCGGCATGCAACTACGCGAAACAGGGCTCGGACTGGTCGGCCGAACCTGTACCAGGTACCCGGCACACCTTCACCACGACGACGCCTACCGGGCACCGATATTCGTCTGAGGCTCCGCCACTTCCGACGCCCTGGGCCGGTCCCGACGCGGCCTGAGGTCCTCGGCGTGGCTCACGATCCTCGGTGAGCCAGTGCGTTCACAAACACCTCGGAAATCTCCGAGGGGTCTCGAGCGATGTACGTCGAACCGCCCGTCACGCGGGAGATATCGGCGAGTGCCGCCGCATCGGCGTCATCGGTGATGCCGATGGTGACGATGATGACCGGACGCGCCGGATCCTGCTCGCGTGCAAGAACATCGAGCAGCTGTTCACGGCTGATGCTGTCGGGATCTTCGTTGGCACCGTCGGTCAAGATGATGACGCTGTTGACCGCTCGCGGATCGTACGATTCCTGCACCTTACGGAAGGCGGCCAGAGTCGTGTCATACAAACCGGTGGCGCCACGCTTGAGTTCGGTGAGACGGTTCGCCTGATCAGCCATCAACTTTCGCTGAGTCATGCCGTCGACGATGGTGTCGTAGCGCCTGATCGGCACTAATTCCTGAAAGTCCTGGGTTCCGTTCATACCTTGGGAGAACGCCCAGAGACCGGCAGCGACACTGTCCGGGAAGACCTGATTGCCGGCGAGAGCGGCAGCAGTGGTCAACTGCATGCGCGTCTTGCCGCCTGCTGCCGGGTAGTCCATCGACGCAGACACGTCGATCGCAACGAGTGTCCGGATCGGCTTGGCCATCAGAGCCCAAGCGCCCAGCGTTTGATCGGCCACCGACTGTTCGGAGACCGTCAAGGCCGTCACGTCACCAACTCCACCTTCGACAGCTCCACCGCCGGAAGTACGGAAACCGCTGCGTGTCAGCACTTCCTGAGCAGATTCACTGTGCAACAGGTCGGCGATGGCGTCACTCTTCTTCGCTGCCGCGTAGTGCCGATCCGGCGCCGAGGCACTGACCACCAGGGGGTAATCCATGATCATGGTTCCAGTCGCCGGTACTGTCGCGGAAATCTTCGACTCGGCTTTCGTGAACTCGACGACCTGTTGCTCGGTCGAAACACCGACCTTGCCGGAGCTGACCAATTCGGTGAGCATCTTCTGCCCTACCGGCTGATCTTCGGTACGAACGCTCTCTGCTTGGGCATGGGGTACCAGGGCCGCTCGAACCGATTCGGAGGTGGCCCCGGTCTCCGCGAGGGCTCCGAGAATGGGCGCCGACGCAACCCCGGTGAACAACGGATTGCCCAGCGCGAGATCGGGAACCTGAAGCGCCGTGAGCCAACTGGCAAACTGCTCGCCACCGCCGGAGGCGAGGACGACAGGCGAGGTGGCGATCGAACCGCCGGCGGCAGCAACCGGTCCCTTGGCCGTCAGTGCAGCTTTGCCGACCCACGCTGTCGAATCCGGTATCCACATGTCCGGTGCGTCCACGCCCTTACCCAGGGTTCCCGCTACGTCGCCTGGCAACGCAGAGGTGACTGTGATCCGCGAACAGCCTGTCTGCTCCGGCGACGATTCTGCGAGGATCTCCGTGACTGCAGGCGCGATCGCAGGATCTGCTGCCAGCGAGTACTCGTCGACGCTCTCGCAGGAATCGGACTGTGTTGCCTTGAAGACCACCACCCCGGTAGCGACTACCGCGACGGCAACCAACCCACCCACTGCGTAGAACCCGATCGACCGCCCGCTGTCAGGACTCGAATGCCGTCCGCCCGCCATGAAATCTGCCCTTCCGAGGCCACTCGCACTAGGACATACCGACGGCATGCGTGCGACTGGAGCTATCCCTACCGGGCGGTAGTGTAGCCAAGAACACAGAAATTCCAACTAGCGCTGAATCGTCGGAGAACCGACGAGCCCATATTCCGGGACAGTCCGACCGAAGTCACGAACCTTCAAGCGTCACAGCGACTTTTCAGCAAACCGCTCTTCTCAGAAGAGCTCGCGCTTCTGGACCTTGCCCATCGCGTTACGCGGCAGAGTCTCGGCGAAGCGAACCTCACGGGGACGCTTGTGCGCCGACAACTCAGCCCCGACCAACTCGACCAATTCAGCTTCGGTGACCTCGGGGCTCCCGGGCTTACGGACTACGACGGCGATGATCCGCTGACCCAGATCGGCGTCGGGGACACCGATCACCGCAACTTCGGACACCGAAGGGTGCCCGAGGATGGCGGTCTCGATCTCGCCGGCGCCGACTCTGAATCCACCGGTTTTGATCAAGTCGATGGATTCGCGGCCGACGATTCGGTGGAACCCACCCTCGTCGATGACGGCGACATCACCGGTCTTGAAGTAGCCGTCCTCCGTCCAGGACTCGGCGGTTGCGTCTGGACGGTTCAAGTAGCCGTCGAAAAGCATCGGCCCACGTATCTGTAGACCGCCGATACTCTCGCCGTCGTGTGGCACGTCGTTGCCCTTCTCGTCACGAAGACGAGTCTCGACTCCGCGCAGCGGCACGCCGACCCACCCTGGGCGTCGCTCGCCGTCGAAACGTGTGCTCAAAGTCAGCATCGTCTCACTCATGCCGTAACGCTCGATCGGCGTCAATCCTGTTCGGTCCCGTAGCTTTTCGAAGACAGGCACAGGAAGCGGCGCACTACCGGAAACCAGAAGTCGGGCACCGGACAACGCGCGGGCAGCTTCTTCGTCTTCGGCGATACGCGACCAGACGGTGGGAACACCGAAGTAGAGGGAGCCTTTCGCCCGGGCGTAATTTTCCGGCGTCGGCTTGACGGTGTGGATCACCCGGCTGCCGATCCGGAGGGGGCCGAGGATTCCGAGGATCAGTCCGTGCACGTGGAAGAGCGGAAGCCCGTGGACGAGCGTGTCTCGCCACGTCCAGTCCCAGGCCTCGGCAAGCGCGTCGATCCCGGCTGCGATGGCCGAGCGACTGAGCAGAACGCCCTTCGGTGGGCCAGTGGTACCGGACGTGTACAGGACGAATGCTGTGGACTGCGGTGCCGGTTCGGGATAGCTGTGCCACGAGCGAGCGTGCAACCGGACGGGAACTACCGGCAGAGTGTCGCAGTGGTCGTCCGTTTCACCGAGCCACGCCTGAGCACCCGAGTCACGCAGAATGTGCTCCCGCTCAGCCTTCCCCGAGTCCGGCGGGACCGGCACAACGGTGACACCGGCAATCAATGCTCCGACGACGGCGAGAATCGTTTTTGCTGTGGGAGTTGCCAATACGGCAACCCGATCGGCCTGCGCCACTCGTTCCGCGACCGAGGTCGCGGCACCGAGAATGGCACTCCGCGAGAGAACCGTGTCACCGATCGTCACGGCGTCGTCGAGGTCGTCACCGCGGGCGACAGCAAGGGGGTTCAGTGATCTCAGCAGCACCACGACAGCATCTCACAGCGCCGAAGGTCGCAAACTTTCTCCTGCCCGACGCGCATCTATCGAGTGCGGAGGGAACAGCGTCACCAGCGCCGCCCCCAAGAGCGCCCCGGAAAGAACGGCGAATCCGTGCGCATCGTCGACCGTCACCAGGGTTGCGCCGCCGACGACAATCACGGCCGTCAGAACAATCTCAGGCATTCGCGGGCGCACCAGAACACCGATCCCGGCGGCCGCCGCTGCCAGAGCAAGTGTGGCACCGGAGTTACCTGCGCCGGTCGACGGAAAGACTGCGGTGGTGAGCAAACCGAACAACAGTTGACCGAACAGGAACAGAGCCCAGCCACGTGCGGCGCCCCAGAGCCGAAACGCAGGCGGTGCAACCACGGCCAGCGTCACGAGATTGGTGACGGTTCCTGCGACCCCTCCGTCCTGGACGAGCACGGAGGTCAGAATGCGCCACCATTGACCGTCGCGAATCAATGCGGGATCACGACGAAACATCTCGAGTAGTCCTGGTATCAGCGCCTGCAGGATGGACGGCACTGCAACCATCAGCCAGAGGAGAGCTGCCGAGAGTGGGAACTCTCCGAAAACTCGACGACTTTTCAACCACACAAGCATCAGTGCAACCGAGGCAACAACGACAGCAAAAATCAGTACCGCGTCCAAGCCGCCGGCCCCTGAGGTGGTCACAGCGCGACCTTACATCGGACCGATACCGACATCAGGGAACCTGACACCTGGGAAAGCACGCAGTTCAGGCGGAGAGGCGCTTTGCTGCCGCGGCGATTCGTTCGTCTGTTGCAGTGAGCGCGATCCGCACGTGCTTGCTACCGCTCGGTCCGTAGAACTCACCGGGGGCAACGAGGATCCCACGATCGGCGAACCAACTGACCGTCGCTCGACATTCCTCGCCGCGCGTCGCCCAGAGGTACAGACCCGCCTCGGAGTTGTCGACGGTGAATCCCGCGCCTCGAACAGCTTCGATCAACACACTGCGACGCTCGCGGTACCGCTCGCGCTGGATGTTCTCGTGTTGGTCGTCGCCCAAGGCTGCGGTCATCGCTGCCTGGATCGGCAGCGGCAGGATCATGCCCGCGTGCTTTCGCACCTCGAGCAGTTCCGACACCAGAGCCGGATCACCGGTGACGAACCCGGCGCGATAGCTCGCGAGATTGGACGTCTTCGAAAGCGAGTGGACCGCAAGCAAACCGGTCAGATCGCCGTCGTTGACCCGGGGATCGAGAATGGAGAGCGCATCCGCTTCCCACGTCAATCCGAGGTAGCACTCGTCGGAGACGACGATCGCGCCCCGCTCGCGCGCCCAGGCCACGACCTTCTGCAAGTGCTCGAGGCCGAGCACTTTGCCGGTGGGGTTCGACGGCGAGTTCACGAAGATCATCGCCGCCGACTCGGGACCGAGCTTGTTCAAGCCGTCGGCGCGCAGGACGCGAGCGCCTGCCAGCTTCGCCGCGACCTCGTACGTCGGGTATGCCAACTCCGGAATGACCACCAGATCGTCGGCTCCGAGACCTAGCAATGTCGGCAGCCACGCGATCATTTCCTTCGTGCCGATCGCCGGCAGGACCGCTGCCGGATCGACGTCGGGAATGTTGTAACGGCGATCGAGTGACTCCGCTACGGCCTCGCGAAGTGCGAGCGTGCCGTGCGTCGTCGGATATCCGGGTATCTCGGCAACAGAGGACAAAGCCTCCTGGATCACCGGATCAACGGGATCAACCGGCGTTCCCACGGACAGGTTCACGATGCCGTCGGGATGAGAGTGCGCCGTCGCCGTGACGTCGGCGAGCGAATCCCACGGAAAATCAGGAAGCCCAGTGGCCACCGGAGTACGAGACAAGATCTCTATTCCTCACCCATGGGAGGCAGCGCCTTGATGAACGGCGTGTCGTAGTCGACCTTGCCGAGCTTGGCCGCTCCACCCGGCGAACCGAGATCGTCGAAGAAATCGACGTTGGTGCTGATGTACGCGTTCCACTGGTCCGGGACGTCGTCTTCGTAGAAGATGGCTTCGACGGGACAGACAGGCTCACACGCGCCGCAGTCGACACACTCGTCGGGGTGGATGTAAAGCATGCGTCCACCCTCGTAGATGCAGTCGACAGGGCATTCTTCGATGCACGCCTTGTCCATCACATCTACACACGGTTCAGCAATCGTGTAGGTCACTGCCGATCTCCCTGCCTTCCTGTCGTGCATCGCCGCCGCAACACGCAGTTGCAAGGGGCCGAAAATCCGATACGACTCTCACGTACCGCGGAACAGCCTATTATCCCCCTGCCAACCGACTCTGAGCAGGCGGGGGTAACACATTTCAGCCTACTGCGGTGATGTTCCTCGACCGAATCGCGATCCACTTCTCCCCCGCAGCAGCAGCGCGGACCAAAGCGCCGCGCTCACCGAGATAATCCGCCACGACGCCGACCACCGGAATCTTGCCGAAAATCTCGTACGGTTTTGTCCGCGACGGCCGCTTGTGCAACTCGTCAGTGATGGCACGAAAAGTCTTCGACGTGCGCCACAAGGTGCCGATGAGCGCGAACGGGCGCCAGGTCTCGTCGGCACCGCTGACCGACTTTTCGGCGAAATCCTCACCGGCGAGCAGATCTCGGGACTTGGTCTCACGCCGGCACAGCACCGACGCCAGGAGGTCCACCTGCTGATCCCGCTCCGTCACTCCGTGTTCACGGGCAACCGCAACGAGCACAACGGCCTGATTCGCGAATGCCAAGAGGTCCTGGATCGGCAGCCGATTGAGGAGGACGCCGAAGATGCCGGGGAACGCGACGGCAACGGTGTTGAGTGCACCCAACCGGGTCGTCCACCACTTCGAGCGCTGCTCGTCGGTCATCACCGACCACGCCGCCGTCCCGGGGAACTTGACGACGTCGAGGACCCAGGCCGCCGCGTCCAACACCATCGCTGCGGCATTTCGCTCGGGATCGGTCGGCTCGAAGGTCCGACGCTTGATACCGAGCGGATCACTGTAGGCGAGATCGAGAACCGGGTTGATCCCCCACACCGCTCGATCGAGAACCTCGACGACCTTGCGGTCCCCCAGTACGTCAGCCATCAGGCAATCGCTCCTTCGCGTCGTGCATGTGTGGTGGTTCGTTCGCGTGCCGGACGTCCGATTCCCTCGGCGATGGCGCGCAGTTCTGCGACGGTCTTCTCGGACCCGTGTTCGGAGCCAGCCATCCGCGAGATCGTCTCCTCCATCAGCGTCCCACCGAGGTCGTTGGCTCCGCCGTTGAGCATCATCTGTGTTCCGGTGATCCCGAGCTTGACCCAGCTAGTCTGGATGTTGGGGATACGACCGTGCAGCATGATGCGTGCCAGTGCATGCGCAGCGCGGTTGTCCCGGTTGGTCGGCCCTGGCCGTGAAGCGCCCGCCAGGTACAGCGGTGCGCTCTGGTGAACGAACGGCAGCAGCACGAACTCCGTGAATCCACCTGTACGGTCCTGAATTCCGCGAAGAACATTCAGGTGCCCGACCCAGTGGTGCGGCTGATCGACATGCCCGTACATCATCGTCGAACTCGATCGCAGCCCCACCTCGTGGGCCGTGGTGACCACTTCGATCCACTCCGCCGTCGGCAGTTTGCCCTTGGTGAGGATCCAGCGCACCTCGTCGTCGAGGATCTCCGCTGCCGTACCGGGAATGGTGTCCAGGCCCGCCTCACGCAGAGCGGTCAGCCAATCCCTGATGCTTTCACCGCTGCGCGATGCACCGTTGACGATCTCCATCGGCGAGAACGCGTGGACGTGCATCGACGGCACGCGCTTCTTGACGGCCCGGACCAGGTCGGCGTAACCGGTGACGGGAAGTTCTGGATCGATACCGCCCTGCATGCACACCTCGGTCGCGCCGGCGACGTGCGCTTCCCACGCACGGTCGGCGACCTGCTCTGCCGACAGCGTGAACGCGTCAGCGTCGCCCTTGCGCTGCGCGAATGCACAGAACCGGCAGCCCGTGTAGCAAATGTTGGTGAAGTTGATGTTTCGGTTCACCACGTAGGTGACGTCCTCGCCGACGGCGTCCTTGCGTAGCGCATCCGCCAGTGCCACAACAGCTTCCAGGCCCGGGCCCTCCGCCGTGGCAAGGGCCAGGTACTCGTCGTCGGAGCATCCGGCCGGGTCGCGTTCGGCACTGCGCAGCGCAGCCAGCAGATCGGTGTCGACGCGAATCGGAGCACTGAGCTCGAGTACCTGTTCGCGCACGGTCTCCCAGTCGCCGAACGCACTGCCCAGGTCACTGCGGGTCTCGGTGTTGCGCCCGTCTGTATCGATCTCGGTATTGAGATCGACGCGTCCGCTCGATTCCCACGACTCGTCCGGTTCCTGCCACGGTCGACCCACCGGTTTGGTGTCGGGCCGGGCGAGGCCGGTTTTGGGGTCCGCCAGTGCCTGCACGTGGCCCGCAATGCGCGGATCGATCCACGGAGCCCCGGCCAGGACATATGCCGGCTGAGCCGCAGTGCGTTCGGTCAGGGTGAAGCCGCCTTCGGCGCTGATCTCCGCCAAGGTCTCGAGATTCGGCCACGGACGCTCCGGGTTGACGTGATCGGGGGTCAACGGTGACACCCCGCCCCAGTCGTCCACACCGGCGCCGAGCAGCGCGAGGCACTCGCTGTTCGAGACGAGATTCGGCGGACTCTGAATCCGCATCGTCGGCCCGAGCAGCAGGCGTGCGACGGCGATGGCCGCGAGAAACTCGTCGAGTCCTGCATCAGGGGTATCGCGCATCGCGGTATCAGGTTTGGCCAGGAAGTTCTGGATGATCACTTCCTGGATGTGCCCGAACGCCTTCTGCGACTTGCGTATCGCCATGATCGATTCGGCACGCTCGAGGAAGTTCTCCCCGATGCCCACAAGAATTCCCGTGGTGAACGGGATGTTCAGTCGGCCTGCGTCGGTCAGGGTGCGTAGCCGAACCGCCGGGTCCTTGTCCGGGCTGCCGTAGTGGCATTCGCCCTTGTCGGTGAACAGGCGGGTTGCGGTCGTCTCGAGCATCATGCCCATCGACGGAGCAACGGGCTTGAGCCGCGAGAGTTCCTGCCAGCTCATCACACCGGGATTGAGGTGCGGGAGCAGTCCGGTCTCCTCGAGTACCCGGATCGACATCGCCCGCACGTAGTCGAGGGTGGAGTCGTAGCCGCGTTCGTCCAGCCACTGCTTTGCTTCCGGCCAGCGAGCCTCGGGGCGATCACCCAGCGTGAACAACGCTTCCTTGCAGCCCAATTCGGCGCCTGCCCGAGCGATGTCCAAAACCTCGTCCGGCTCCAGGAACATGCCGTGCCCAGCGGCACGCAGTTTCCCGGGCACCGTGACGAATGTGCAGTAGTGGCACTTGTCCTGGCACAGACGGGTCAGCGGAATGAAAACCTTCCGCGAATACGTCACGGTGTTCGGCCGACCCGCTGCCAGCAGACCCGCATCGCGAACCTTGGCTGCCGAGGAACACAGATCGGTCAGATCGGTTCCCCGCGCCTGCAGCAGCGTTGCCGCCTCGTCGACGTTCAGGGTCGCTCCATCGCGTGCGCGACGGAGAACTCGCCGCATCGCCGACGCTGACGGGCCGGGCGACGGACTGGACGAGGCGGACGCGGAAATACCTGGCATCGGAAGCATGGTGGGTTTGCCGGAGTCATCACCAGTTCGGTTCACCTAGCGATCATGCGCCATGCGGGACGACTAGTGCCACCCGGTGCCAGAAGTAGGAGGCCTTACCGCCCCGACACGGCCTCGATCACGACGGCCGGTAGTCGTCGTCGACCGCGACCTCGACTCGTTGATCCACCACGTCAGCCACTGGCGCGTCGAGTGGAATGTCGGTCAGATCGGGTTCTTCGGGGGCGTTCGGATCTACGGGTGTCGATTGTTCGAGCGCATCTGATTCCGGAGCCTCCGGGTCGAATGTCGCATCTTGTTCGGTCATCACGTGCTCCCTTCGCAGTCGCCACACTCCACGATAGGGCCGATGTCGACAGATCGCCCCTCACTCGACCAAAGTAGTGCCCATGACTGCCCCGCAACCGCTGACCATGGCCGACCCGTTATGGCGACCCAGCGCCAAAGCCCCGAGGCTGTGGGCAATCACTGCCTCGCTGTTCTGGGTACCCGTCATCGTCGCCGAAATCGTCTGTGCCGTCTTGATACCCGGAATCCCGTCCTGGGTGGTGGGCCTGGTCTTCGCAGTCACCGCCCTATTCGCGGCCACCTACATTCTGATGGTTCCGGCGTGGCGGTATCGCGTCCACAGATGGGAAATCAGTGACACTGCGGTGTACACACGCACGGGGTGGTTCACCCAGGAACGACGGATCGCACCGATATCGCGCGTGCAGACCGTGGACACCGAACGCGGACCGATCGACCGCATGTTGGGTCTGGCAACCGTGACCGTCACTACGGCGTCGTCGGCCGGGGCTGTGAAGATCTCCGCGCTCGACCAGGAAATCGCCGACCGCACAGTGGCCCAACTGACGGAGATCGCGGGCACCAACGTGGGAGACGCAACGTGAACGAGAAGCAGTTGGGCGACCCGACCGCGATCGAAATCCCGGTCGAGGCGGAAACGGCAGCTGCCGAGGCAGCCGAGGAGGAACAGCCCTGGCTCCGCCTCGACCGCCGCATGCTTCTGGTCCACCCCGTCAACGAAGTCGTCAAACTGCTCCCGGTCCTACTAGTCTCGGTAGTTCTCGGCAGCCAATCCGGAAACCACTGGTGGGGACTCGGCGTCGTCACTCTGCTCGTCGTCTTCGGTCTGTTGCGGTACTTCACCACCACGTACCGAATCGGGCCCGTTCACGTTCAACTGCGCACCGGGGTATTCCAGAAAAAGCTGCTCTCTGTCCCGCGTAGCCGCATCCGATCCGTCGACGTCGAGGCCGGGGTCATGCACCGACTGCTCGGGCTGTCGATCGTGCGCATCGGGACCGGCCAGCGCGCCGGGATCGGCCACGATTCGAACAAGTTCGAACTCAATGCCCTCTCGACTGCCCTGGTTCCGGACCTACGTGCCGCGCTGTTGGCCGGCGCGCAACAGGCACGGCGACTGGAAACCCCGGGCACACCGGTCGAGAACATCGCCGAACCGGTCGACACCGAGATCGGTCACTGGGAGCCCAGTTGGGTTCGCTACGCTCCATTTTCGTTCACCGGAATCGCCATCATCGCAGCGATCATCGGCATCTCGTTCCAATACGGCATCGGCACTGCCGTCGCGAAATCGTCGGCAGTAAGCGACAGCTTCGACTCACTCGAGAGCCTCGGCATCGCGCTGATGGTCGTCATCGCACTCGTCGTGCTGCTGGTGCTGTCGAGTGCACTCGCCTGCGTCCAGTACCTGATCGCGTTCGGCAACATGAAACTCACCGACAACGGCCGCATCCTGCATGTCAGTCACGGCCTGTTGAAAACTCGGCAAACCACACTCGACCGCGCCCGCCTCCGCGGCACGACGCTCAAGGAACCGCTTCTACTGCGATTGGCCCGCGGCGCGCGGCTCGACGCCATCATGACCGGGGTCAGCGCGGAGAAGAAGGAATCTTCGCTGCTGCTCCCGCAGGGGCCACGGAGGGAAGCCGAGCGAGTGATGGCTACCGTGATCGGTGATTCACGTCAGGCGTCCGCCCCGCTGATCCCGCACGGCCCGGCCGCGCGGCGTCGCCGGTACACCAGGGCACTGTTTCTCGCGACTGTGGCGTTTCTGGTCTGCGTGGCGTGCGCGGCTTCTGGTCTGGATGTACCGATCTACGCGTGGTTCGGGGTCGCCGTACTCGCCATCGCTGGCGCTGCCCTCGCCTACGACCGATACAACGGCCTCGGCCACGCAGTCCTGCCGGGATGGTTGATCACCCGAAGCGGCTCGCTCGATCGCCAGCGTCACAGCCTCGAATCCGAAGGTGTCATCGGATGGACAGTGCGCGAGACGTTCTTCCAGCGACGCGCAGGCGTGGCAACCGTCATCGCCGCGACGCCAGCAGGCACCGGAAGCTACGAGGTGATCGATCTCCCCGCCGAGAACGCGTGGGCATTGATCGAAGCCGTCACTCCGGGCGGTGGCGACGTTTGGGCAGGTCGTCGATGATGAGCCTCGCCAGCGAACCGAGACGCGATCGCTCCGGCTGGATGGTCGGAACACCGAGAAGTTCCAGCGGGGCGGCCGTCACCGGTCCGACGCAGTAGGTCGGTACCGGTCCGCGCATAGCTGCGACGAACCGCTCCAGCTCGCCCATCTCTTTTGCCGTGCTGAGCATCGAGGAGACCGCGGGGGCACTGGTGAAGGTCAGCGCGTCGATTGCACCGGAACGAACTGCAGCGACCAACGCGCGGACTGGCGACTGATCCGGCGGCCGGATCCACCGATAGACCGACACCGGGGTGACAACCGCGCCGATGTCGGCGAGGGAGGCGCTCAGGTCCGTCAACGGCTCCCATTCGGTGATGGTGCCGTGCAACTGGACCGCGACGCGTAAGCCTGCCACTCCCTCGCTTCCGAGGTGTTCCAGAACTTCCTCGGACGACTCACCCGAAGGCGACCATTCCTCACGCAGTCCGGCGCCCCGGATGGCGCCCGTCGCCTTGGGGCCGCGGGCGATGATCCGCGTCCGGGCCAGAGCTCCGAGGAACTCGTCGGTCAAACCCCACGACGCGACGGCGTCGAGCCAACCCCGAAAGCCGATTCCGGTGCTGATCACGACCAATTCCGGCGGATCGGCAATCAACGCGGACGTCTGAGTGCGCAGGTCCCGATCGTCCACCAACGGCAGCACATGGATCACCGGTGTCCGCACGATCTCCGCGCCTCGACGTTCGAGGAGCGTCGCAAATTCTTCGACACGCCGTTCTGCGGTCAAGGCGATAGTCGCGCCCGCCAGATCATCTTCAGCCACAGGCTGAGTGTCCCTTATGGATGGGTCACTTTCCTACGCGCGCGCCGAGAACTATTGCGAACTGAGGGTGGCAAGCCTGTTGATCGCTACTTTGAAGAGGAAAACCGCGGCCGGAGCGATTGCGCCGACCAGCAGTAAGAACGTCAGAGGGGACGAGAGCACCAGCACGTCGCCGCCCGGACCGCCGACTATGCACACCAAGAACCCGACGATCCAACCGGCGAGCGGCAATGCGGCCATACCCGGCGTCGTAACCGTGCGGGCGGCGATCACCAATACGAGGTTCGCGGTCGCTGCAACGAGAATGCTGATCGGAAATGCCGTCGTACCGAGATGAGTCGGCAAGAACAGGACGGACAACACCGCGCATAAGAACCCGTCGAAAATCAGGACACCGAGGATGATGGGGTCGAGCCACGACAGCGACGTTTCTGTCGAAGCGTCTGTGTTGTTCTCGGCCGTGATCATGGTTTTGATAGTGGTCTATCGACGGCCAACGCGCGAGCGCGGGGTCCCTCCCGACAAGCACCCCGGCTCGCGCCCGAAAAGCACGAAGTCGATCAGGGAACCGGCGGGAACCCGAGCAGCGTCAGCAGATGACTTTGCTGATCTGCAAATGCGTAGAGCGATCCGTAATACATGTCGTGGTAGTAACCGGCCATCGGACGCAACGAATCGACGAAGGCGACGATCTGGTTCTGCAGGTCCCAGTTGTACATTTCTTCAGCCCCCAGGCTTTGCTGTTACCGAAAGGACCACCCATCCGGTGACACGCATCACACACCACTACGGCGTCGATCGCAATGCCTGTGAGCCGACGCCCAGGTCAGCTGTGCAGCCCGCCGAACAGATCGCGCTCGCGACCGTCCTCACCCACCGGACCGAGCGTGCCGGCGGCCAATACGAAATGCTCGACCGTCAGGATCGGTTGGACTACGTTGTTCGACAACGCGAACTCGGCTCCACTCGGGGCTACCGTCACCTGAGTGGCGTGGGCGCTCAATGCCCTCGCCTTCGCATCGATGACGCCTCGAACATCGATTGCCGTCGTCACGTCTGCGTCCTCGACGCTCGGCAATTCACCGGGCTCGGGCAGACGCCAATTCTCCGGGAACTCGGAAATCGCCGCGATGCCGCGTTCGAGTCCGCTGCGCTCGGTCACGGTCCAGTAGAACTTCGGAGTCGACCACGGCTCGCCGGCCTCGGGATATGCGGCCGTTGCTGCAGCTTCCACGGCCGCTGTCGTGATCGCGTGTGCCTGGATGTGATCCGGGTGCCCGTAGCCTCCGTTGGGGTCGTAAGTGATCACGACGTGCGGCCGAATCTCACGAATAACGGCAACCACCGCGCCGACTGCCTCGTCGAGTCGAGCATTGACAAAAGCACGGGGATTGGCGGCCGAAGGTGTGCCGATCATTCCGGAGTCGCGATACCGACCGGCACCGGCGAGGAAGCGAGGAGCGGCACTGCCCAAAGCCGACAAAGCAGCGTTCAGTTCCGCGATCCGGTAGCCCCCGAGTTGATCGGCCTCGGCACCCACGAGCCCTGCCCACGCGTCACCGATCACTTCGCCTTCCTCCCCCAACGTGCAGGTGAGGACCGTGACGTCGGCGCCTTCGGACGCGTAACGCGCGATGGTGCCACCGGTGGTGATCGTTTCGTCGTCCGGATGTGCGTGCACCAACAGAAGTCGCTTCGCCGACGCGGTCACTTTGCCACCCTCACCCAGTCCGTAGCGTTTCCGAATATCCCCACCTGCACCGGCCCGTCGAGGACCACGCCCTCGACTCCGGTCCCGACTGCAACCAGCGCTCGGCTCTGCACGATCGGCAAAACCGCCGCAAGATCCCACAGCTTGGGTTCCGCATCGGCGATCAACGACCCGAGATCCCCGATGCCACTGAGCGCTTCGTCGATCCGACCTTGCAACGCCGGATCACACAGCCCGGACAGGTTGCTCGGAGCCTCGACGCTTGTCGTTCGGACAGGCTCCGGAGACTGCGACGGCGTCGGTGTGGGCACCGCCGAACCTGTCGCAGGAGTGGAAGGTGCTGTCGGGCAACTGAACCGGGAGGCCAGCGAAGTTGCGGTGTCAGCGCCTGCTCGGCTCCAACCGACGATCATGTCGACGCGTCCTGTGGTCAGATCCTCGCCGTAGAGCTCCTCCGGCGGCACCGATTCGACGGTCGCCAGGATCCCCACGTCACGCAATTCGTCGGCAGCGGTGTTTGCCACGGCGATCGCGATGTCGTCGTTTTCGGGAGCGCCGATCAGCAGGGTCAACTGAGCGCCGTCCCGGACGATCGATCCGACCGTTCCAGTGCCAGTGACGATTCCGGTGGGCGGCGCTGTCAAGTAGCCGGCTGCGGTCAGCTCGCCCAGCGCCTGCTCTCTCGTCGGTTTCGGCGGCGCGGTTGGCGCATATCCCGGATCCGACGGAGCGAGGATCTGAGCTTTCACCGGGGCCGACGCCGATTCACTCCCGGCCGCCACTACGGCGAGCAGGTCCGGATCGAGCAGTCCCAGAACACCTTTACGCACCCGAACGTCCGCGAAGTTCTTACTGCGCCCATTGACGTTGATATCGAGAGTGCGCGGAACGTAAGAGAATGCCGTACTGACACCCGGGATTGCAGAAAGCTGAATATCCGTGGCACTACCCGAATGAACTTGCGCCACTTGAGCATCGTCGGTACGCAGTGCATCCGCCAACTGCGAAGCCGTTCCTCCGCGTCGCAGAACTATCTGATCCGGATCTGAAGGCTTGCCCCAGAATCGGTCGTTGCGTTCCAGCACGATTTCGTCTCGACCACGGTCGACCGAGCGCACGTGAAAGTGGGCTCCAGACACCGGAATCCCCTCACTCAAACCGGTGCTGAAACCGCCGGGAGTGTCCTTGATCAGGTGGGACGGAAGAATATCGGTGAACAACTCTCGCCACGCCGGATACGGCGCACGCATCACGACGTTGACCGTCTTGCCACCGCCGGACGAGTTCACATCGTCGATCATCTGATAGCCCGCGGGATTGACCACACCGGGAACCGAGATCATCTGCTGCCAGAGATAGCGAAAATCCTCTGCCGCAATGGGAGCGCCGTCCGACCATTGAGCTTCGTTGCGCAGTTGGTAGCGAATAGTGAACGGAGCCTCTGACGTCACTTCAGCCGAAACGAGAAAAGAATCGTCGATCGCCCACTCCGTCGCACCAGGCTGCGTCGGCGAATTGATCGGGCGAAACGCACTGGGCAACACGAGGTTGCCGACTGCGGAGTTGACCGGCGACTGATCCGCGAGCAGGTGCGGGTTGAATCCGCCTCCCACCTCGTCGATCGCCACAGTGACCTGCTTCATCGCCGGAACAACCGGAGTCGGTGTGGGCTTGACGGTTTCGGTGCTCTCGACCGGAGGCGGCGGATCGGCCGTACACGCGGTCAGCGACAACGCCGTCACTGCCACTGCCAACGCCAGGTAGCGACGTCCTGAGGCCACAGACAATTCCTTCCGTACGGGGCCGCGTCGCCCCTTCGCACTCGATTTCCGGGCAGAACTTTCGCCCGGAAACCATGAAGGCGAATGTACCTTTCCGCCGAAAACTCGGCTGAAAGGCACATCCGCCTGTCAGGTGGTAACCGACGAAAGACTACAGAGCAGCCTTGTCGCGAGACTTGCTACGCGAACGCTCGCGAGCGCGCTCGGTTGCATTGAGATGCACCTTGCGGACGCGGACGTCCTCGGGGGTGACCTCGACGCACTCGTCGCCGGAGCAGAATTCCATGGCCGCTTCGAGCTCGAGCTTGATGGGCTTCGCGAGGGTCTCCATCACGTCTGCGGACGACTGACGCATGTTGGTCAGCTTCTTCTCGCGGGTGACGTTGATGTCGAGGTCTTCCTGACGGGGATTGATACCGACGACGTGACCCTCGTAGGTGTCTGCGCCGGGCTCGACGAAGAAGGTTCCGCGGTCAGCCAGCTGGATCATGGCGAACGGCGTCACCGTGCCGGAACGGTCCGACACGAGAGAACCGGTGTGGCGTGCACGAATCTCGCCGGCCCAGGGGCCGTACCCGTCGAAGACGGCGTTGGCGATGCCGGTTCCGCGGGTATCCGTGAGGAATTCCGTACGGAAGCCGATAAGACCACGCGAAGGAACGATGAACTCCATACGAACCCAGCCCTGACCGTGGTTCGACATCTGAACCATCTTGCCCTTGCGGTTTGCCAGAAGCTGAGTGATGGCACCGAGGTACTCCTCGGGGCTGTCGATGGTCAGCTCTTCGAAAGGCTCGTGGATCTTACCGTCGACAGTCTGAGTGACCACCTGCGGCTTTCCGACGGTCAGTTCGAAGCCTTCGCGACGCATCTGCTCGACGAGGATGGCGAGCGCGAGCTCTCCACGACCCTGGACCTCCCACGCATCGGGACGTCCGATGTCGAGGACCTTGAGCGAGACGTTACCGACCAGCTCCTGGTCCAGGCGAGCCTTGACCATGCGCGAGGTGAGCTTGTGACCCTTGACGCGGCCGACCAGCGGTGAGGTGTTGGTACCGATCGTGACCGAGATAGCCGGCTGATCGACAGTGATGCGAGGCAGCGCAACCGGGTTGTCGAGGTCGGCAAGCGTGTCGCCGATCATGATGTCCGGGAAGCCCGCAACAGCGCAGATATCGCCGGCAAGCGCAACCTCGGCGGGAACACGCTCGACACCGATGGTGGTGAGCAGTTCGGTGATCTTGGTCTTGGTGATGACGGGCTCGCCGTCGACCTCGCGGCACCAGGACACGGTCTGGCCCTTGCGCAGCTCGCCGTTGTGGATGCGAACCAGCGCGAGGCGACCGAGGAATGCCGACGCGTCGAGGTTGGTGACGTGAGCCTGAAGCGGCGCGTCGACCGTGCCCTTGGGGGCCGGGACGTACTCCATCAGAACCTGGAACAGAGCGGTGAGGTCCTCGGCGTCGGGCGCCTGACCGTTCTCGGGCTGCACCGTCGAAGCCTTGCCCTCGCGGCCGGAGGCGTAGAGAACCGGCAGCCCGAGCGCAAGCTCGGCGGCTTCGGCGGCCTCGTCGGAGAGATCGGACGCGAGGTCCAGGAGCAAGTCCTGAGCCTCGGAGACAACCTCTTCGATGCGAGCATCGGGACGATCGGTCTTGTTGACAACCAAGATGACGGGCAGTGAGGCAGCAAGTGCCTTACGCAGCACGAAACGCGTCTGCGGAAGCGGGCCCTCGGACGCATCGACGAGCAGGACGACGCCGTCGACCATGGACAGACCGCGCTCGACCTCGCCACCGAAATCGGCGTGGCCCGGGGTGTCGATGACGTTGATGACGGTGACCGAACCATCCTCGTTGCGCTTGTGCACCGAGGTGTTCTTCGCGAGGATCGTGATGCCCTTCTCGCGTTCGAGGTCGCCGGAGTCCATGACGCGATCGACCAGCTCGGCGCGCTCCTCGAACGCGCCGGACTGACGAAGCATGGCGTCGACGAGGGTGGTCTTGCCGTGGTCGACGTGTGCGACGATGGCAACGTTACGGAAGCTGGTGGTGGTCACGCGATGGCTCTCCTGGCTGAGTTGATTCGGCCACGCGAAAGTCAAGTCGCACGGCTCTTCTGGTGGCCGCTGCACGAGTGTGTGATCCGAATCAGGGCACGAATCGCCTGAATAGGCACCGCGGCCTAGTAAATACTACTCGCTCCGAGCGGATACTCCTGCATTGTGCGGCCTCTATCACCGCCCCCACCAGCCAATAGTGATCTGCACCACGCTGAAGCGAGTAGGATTACGACCTGGAGAAACAGGGTGTTTAAGGGTACGCTAACCTCGTTCCAAGAGCGGGCTCTCCGCCGTAGTGAAACAGGAAAGCCGCAGCGTCACATGGGAAAAATCAAGGCAAGCAAGGTCTCGAAGCTCAAGCCGAAAAAGAAGTGCTGCCGGAAGAAGACACGGTGCATCAAGTGCCCCGTTGTCATCATGCGGATGAAGAAGCTCGAGAACGAGGGCGCATCCAAGAAGGAACTGAAAGCCGGTCTCAAGAAGGCCCGCGCGGCGTAAGCGCCCTCAACTCCTCGAGCAATTCGGGGATCCAGGCTCGATCGTTGTCGACCAGATCCATCGACAAGAGTTCTTCGGCATCGACCCATGCCAACTGAGCGTGGTCGAGCGCGACCGGTTCGCCGGACACCAACTCCGCCCGGTACGCCCGCAGGACCAACCCGGCCGACAGTTGCACGTCGACGCCGATTCTTGTTCCGCATCGAACCTCTACCGCAAGCTCCTCGCGCAACTCGCGGGCCAACGCAGCCTGCGGCGTTTCGAACTCCTCGACCTTCCCGCCCGGCAGTTCCCAGCGACCGGCCAACGCCGGCGGACTCGTCCGCTGCGCGAGAAGCAGCCTTCCCCCGCGGAAGATCGCACCGGCGACAACTTCGCGATCCCTTGCAGGCACATCACTCATCGCACCATGATGGAGTATGGCCACTTTGTTGTCCGACTCCGCGATCCAAAGCGCTCTCGACGAACTGCCGGCCTGGCAGCTGTCGCCAGGCTCGATCACTCGTACCGTCGATTCCGCGACTTTCCCGGATGCGATCGCGCTTCTTCAACGCATCGCGGCAGTCGCCGAGGCCGCAGATCATCATCCTGACATCGACGTTCGCTGGCGAAAGGTCACGTACACGCTTTCGACACACTCGGCGGGCGGTCTCACGGAACTGGACTTCGACCTTGCCCGTCGAATTGACGTACTCGTCGACGATTCGGTCCGTTTCGCCTGATCTCCGAGTGAACAAACCTCGCAATCTGACGTAACAGTTGCATCAACTTTCACATAGATCACTTCAGTCACAGGTATGGTCGCCGTAAATCACGATCGAGGCCGGTCATGCCATAGACTCCCCCCGGTGCGTAGCTGCTCAGCAACTGAACAGCTGTACAACCCGGGGGCTCTGTACATAGAGTGACCCCTCGAGCCGTCAAACGCGGAGCTCGCCTAGGCGCCCGCGCGGTATGACTAAGGATGGGGAAACAGTGCTTCGAACCCGAGGTATGCGAAAGGCGTTCACCGCCGTCGCTATTGCCGCAGTAGCAGGACTGGCATTGCCGGCACAGGCAATGGCCGATCCGGCAGCACCGCCCGCACCCGAAAGTGTGCCGATCGAGTTCCTCGCATCGTTTGCGCCCGCCATCATCGGCGCCGCTGCAGGTCCGGCTGACGTCGCCGGCGGCCCGCAGCAAGCGTTGCTCGACCAAGCTCGCGCGATCCTGAACTCCCCCGGCATCCCGCCCGAGATCAAAGCCACCCTCGAGAAGGTCATCACCTTCCTCGACGGCAGCGGCGGCGGCGGACCGGAAATCCCGAACGAGAACGCCCCCGTCATCGCGCAGTTCCTCTACCCGACGCTTGGCAAGGGCTGCATCTCGGCCACCGCCGATTCGGTCGGAACCGCGCTTGCTGTTCCGGGCCCGGCTCACCTGCCCCCTCCCGGCCCCGCTGCCGGTCAGGCCGGGTTCGTCTTCACCGCTCTCGGAACAGCTCCTGCCGTCGACGACCAGCCGGTGCCGATGACCGTGACTTGGGTCAACATCGACAACCAGCGCAGCGCCACTCAGAACCTGACCAACGCGTCGCGCATCAACCCGGATGGTCCCGCCACCTTGTCGGCTATTGCCGATACGGGTCCGGGACGTGTCCTCTCGGTGATCAGCGGTTCGCTGACCACCCAGCCGGAAGGCGCAGATCGCATCACCTGCAGCTTCCTCCCGACCGTGGGTATGTTCGCGGTCGCTTGATCGAAGTCTTGTGAAAGGGACCCGCCGAATTTCGGCGGGTCCCTTTTGCATCTCCGATCACCGTGATAGACCCGATAGATGGGACATCTACGAGTGGACATCACGAATGGCCGTCCAGACAAGGCATCGAGCCCAGACGACCAGTCGATACGGTCTCACAAGTCGAGTCGATCGATACTGTCCATCCGATCCGAGGCGTCCATTCTCTCGATCGGATCGGCATACTCGATTCTCTCGATCGGTAGCGTCGGCTCTTTCCTTTCGATCGGGAGCATCGGGTCTACGGCATCGGTGCTGAGTTCGGGCTCGTTCGCCAGCCTCGGGTCGGCACTGTCCGGTCTCTCACGCTGGTCACTGCTTTCCTGGCGGGGAAATCACACCGCCCCCGAGGAACATCCGAAACTTGTTGTCATTGCGCCGGAATCGGATTCGAGCGATCCGGACCGATCACTGCGGTCCGTCTCGCACTCTCAGACCTGATTCGGTCGCGGCCATTCGCGGCCTTCCAAGGACTCGACCGAGGTATTGAATTGCCGCAGTAGGTCACCGAGCGCGAAGCGCTGCTCCGGCGTCCACTCACGCAGCGCCTTTGCGACTCCTGCTGTCGAATGTGCGCGGTCTGCACGGAGTTTCGCCAGACCCTGCGCCGTCGGCCGAACTTTTCGAGCCAGCCCACCGTCCGGATCCTCCACCCGCTCCACCAGACCCTGCCGCCTCAGAGCGCCGATCTGCCGGTTGATGGTCGAAATGTCGAGCGAGAAAGCACAAGAGAGTTCCTTGAGGCTCATGGGCTGCTGCAATTCCAGTCGTCCGAGCAACAGATACGCGGACCGGTCCAGAAGAAGTTCGGCTCTTTGAGCCAGCGCGTGGTAACGCGAGAGCAGGGTCAACTCGTACTCGATGTTCACCAGTTCGGGTTCTCGATCCATACTCATATTGTGCAGAATACACACGATGTGTAGCGTGCACATTGGGGCGAACGCACCAAATCAGAACAATCCATGGCGGGAGCCGCATGTCCGTGCACGCAGATTCGTCGAACGTCGACGAGAAATCCCCGGACAAGAAAACCACGGTCACGAACTACGCACCTTCGGGTCCCGTGCTCACAGTCCTCGGGCTGTGCGGAATCGTCGTCGCGCTGATGCAGACACTGGTAGTCCCGATCATCCCGCAGTTGCCTCACCTACTGAATTCCACCCCCACCGACACCTCGTGGGCGGTCACCGCAACACTCCTCGCTGCCGCGGTGATCACGCCGATCAGCGGGCGGCTCGGCGACATGTTCGGCAAGAAGCGAATGCTGCTCGTCAGCCTCGGATTGGTCGTTCTAGGCTCGGCCATCTGCGCGATCGCACCTTCACTCGTGGTGCTCATTATCGGACGTGCACTTCAAGGAGCATCTATCGGGGCGATTCCATTGGGCATAGCCATCATTCGCGATGTACTGCCGCCGAAAAAGGTAGCCGGGGCAATGGCGGTCATGAGCGCCACCCTCGGCGTCGGTGGTGCGATCGGATTGCCCATCGCCGCGGTGATCGCTCAGCATGCCAACTGGCACTTCCTCTTCGTCACTGCGGCGGCACTCGGATTGATCTGCGTCGCACTTGTTGCGTTCGTCATTCCCGAATCAACGGTACGACGCCCGGGCCGTTTCGACTTCGTCGGAGCCCTCGGCCTCACAGTCGGCCTGATCACTCTGCTGCTGCCCATCACCAAAGGCGGGACTTGGGGATGGGGCGACGCAAAAACGCTCGGACTCTTGGGCGTGTCCGCCCTCAGCTTCCTGGTTTGGGGATGGTGGGAGCTTCGACGCAACGCACCTCTAGTGGACCTCCGAGTATCGGCCCGGCCGCAGGTTCTCTTCACCAACTTCGCGTCGATCGCCGTCGGATTTGCCATGTACGGCCACTCTTTGACGCTCCCCCAACTCCTCATGGCACCGACATCCACCGGCTACGGACTCGGATTGTCCATGGTCGCAGCAGGACTCGCGCTGGCTCCCGGTGGACTCGTCATGATGGCACTCTCACCTGTGTCCGCTCGAATTTCGGCGTGGCAAGGCCCGCGAATCACGCTGATGCTTGGCGCGCTGATAATCGGATTGGGTTACACCTTTGCGTATTTCACGGTTTCGAGCGTGTGGCAGGTCTCCGCTGCCGGAATGATCATCGGCGCAGGCGTCGGACTGGCGTACTCGGCGATGCCCGCCCTCATCATGGGCGCTGTGCCCATCACGGAATCTGCGGCCGCAAATGGACTGAACTCCTTGATGCGATCGATCGGCACATCGACGTCTGCCGCGATCGTGAGCGTCGTTCTGGCCGGAATGACCATCACCGTCGGCACCGCAGTGATCCCCTCGTTCGAGGCGTTTCGTGCCACGTTCCTGATTTCCATCGCAGCCGCCGTTGTGACGATGGTGTTCGCCGGATTGATTCCCAAACAGAAAGTCACGTAAGGGAATCAACCCGGCAGAGGACTCACTTCTCCGAAGAGCCTTCGATGCTGCCAGTCTGCAACTTCGACAAAAGTGTGTAGATGAAACTGATGATGGTATCCACGCGTTGCCCTCTCACATATTGGGTCCCCGACCCGTCAACGACGGTACCGCAGAACTCGTCTGCATCGAATCGCCGACAATCAATTCTGCAACGTGTTCTAATTTGAGGCGACCACTACCCGAGGAGCCTTTCATGACCTGGACGCGTACCGAACTCGAAGACGCCTTCGCGGGGTACCAGAACACCGTTGTCGAGTGCACTCGTTCCGGCGATTGGAACGCCTTCGCGGACATGTTCACCGAGGACGTCGTCTACGTGGAACACGCTTTCGGCACCCTCAATGGCCGAGAGGCTGTACGCAAGTGGGTCACTCGCACAATGACAGAGTTCCCGGGGCACCGCATGACCGAATTCCCGGCCAACTGGTTCGTCGTCGACGAGCAGCGCGGATGGATCGTGTGCGAGATCGACAACCCGATGGAGGATCCGGGCGACGGATCCAAGCACGGAGCCGCCAACATCACGATCCTGCATTACGCCGGCAACGGATTGTGGTCTCGCGAAGAAGACGCCTACAACCCGATGAACTTCCTGTCGATGGCAAAAGCATGGTGCCTCGCCGCCGAAGCGGCGGGCACCCTCCCCGATGACGCCAAAGCCTGGCTCGCCAAATTCGGCGCTATGGTGCGATAGATCCTGTCGGCAACGAGGATCCGACGGGCTGGACCGGACCGACCGCACCGGCCAACGACCACTGGCCGTAGTCGCGAGTGAGGATCGAGTTCAGATCCACGCCCACGCCGTCGACCTTGCGCTTGTCGATCTCGAACTGGTGCAGGTTTGCCCTCGGGTGCACATATCCTGCGGGCGACCCCCAGTTGTGCTGCCAGAACCAGGTTCCGACGCCGGCGCTGATCATTGCGTCGATCACGCGAGTGTTTCCGTAGATACCGAGTGCTCCGTTGCCGACGACCGAGGCCCACCCCTCGAGGTACGGCGCGATCAGGGTGGTGATTTCGGTACTGGTCGGGTTGTCGTCGATCGACGCGTAAATCGGCCGACCGGACGGCCCACCGGCCGCAGCATGTAGTTCGAGGCCACGGGAAGCATGACGCTTGCCTGCCTCGCGAGCCCCGCGCCAGTCCGCCGTTCCGCCCTTGCCGAATTGATAGCAGGAAACGACTTGGAGTCCGGCCGCCGTCAACGCGTCGGTTTCCCGCGCCAGTACGGGCTTACCGACCATCCAATCGGCTCCCGGGCGCCTGTCCGAGACATATCGAATGGCGCCTGCATACCCGGCGGCCTTGATTGCCTGAGCGGACGGCACACCGGCGGCGTAATCGAGCAGGGTCCCTAGTGAACCGGCATTGGCCACCGACGTCGTACCGCTCAATGCAGCGAGTCCGGCAGCTGCCGATCCAGCAGCTGCGTACTTGAAGAGGTTTCTTCGCGAGACGTGCACAAAGCTCCGATCATCGGCGTGTCCCGCTGGAAGTGGCGGGCAGGCAAGCTATCTTCTTTCGCTCGCATTCCACCACAGTCACATCAACCCCGCCATGCACTTGGCCAACAATGCTCACATTGTCACCAAATTGGACGTTAGACAGATAGTCAGACAGACAACAGTGGCCCCCGAAGACATCGTCTTCGGGGGCCACTGAGTCGGCCTAGCGGCCGGAAGCTATCAGCTGAGCGAGGTGAAGAAGCTCAGAGCGCTGAAGAGATCAGACGCGTTGCTGAAGAAGTCGTTGAGGAAGGTGAAGGCATCCGAGAATTCTGCGCTGCTCATGCGATGTGCTCCTGTCGAAGATACGGTCCAGAGGATTGCCGCCACGTGAGTGGCTGCTGGCGATAAGAGTAGAGGTCTTCCGTTACTTCCGCGACACCAAATGTGTCCGGGACGTTACATTTCGACCCCTTCGGGACACGGACATACACACAGGTGACGCCCACCGGCAGTGATCAAACTGTCACCTACGGACGATTTATTGACGTATTCCGAACATCGTTCCCGATAACAGCTATCTCGCAGCATCAAACCTGTAGGCGGACCACAAGATTGGCAAGCCTTACTTAACAGAGAGGGCGTTGCTCCCGCTAGAGCGCGTACCAGCAGATTGGCCAAATCCCCCGCGGCAATGTGGCCACGCGAGCTTAGTCCGGGCGCAAACATTCAGCCACAGTTCGAGTTAGCGAGATCTTTACGCCGAAAACGACCATCCCGACTGACCGCGGGACCGTACCTAGCGGTCATCATGGTGACGCTATTCACACCGATTTGCGGAACTCCAGGCACCGATAGCAGCCCTATCTCGACACCAATCGGACGTTCGAGGGCACAGTGGAGTTCATGAACCTCACAAAAAAGAAATCCTGGAGTGAGCTGTCACCCGCGCAGCGCCGCGTCGCCGCCCTGCTCGCAACGATTCAGTCTCTGTTGGCGATCGCCGCGTGGACAGACCTGGCGCGACGCCCTGCCAATACGGTCAATGGCAGTAAGAAGAAGTGGGCGGCGATCATCTTCGTCAACTTCTTCGGACCGCTCACCTACTTCCGCCGAGGCCGGATTCAGTCGAAGTAGTCCCAGAACTGCAGCCACTTCACGGAGGCGAAGAGCGTCAGAGTCACGACGTACACCGCAATTACCGCTGCGACACCGCGCCAGTTGGTGCGGGGAACGGCGCCGTCGACCGGGTCGAGCCAGTGGCGGAACCACCTGGTGACCGTCGGCATCAGGAACCAGGTCATGGCGCCGACGCTGACTATCTGGCTCAACCACATCGACAGCCACGGCGGCGCTCCGATTCCGTCGAGCAGCGGACCGAGAAATCGTGACAGCGTCATCACTGTCGGATAGAGAACGAGCAGGATGATCATCGCCGTTTTCCAATTCGGCGTCGCACGGGTCTGCCCGTTCTCCGTGCGCAGAATGGTGCCGAACGGTGTCGACCGCGTGGTCTCAGTGAAGTCCTCGGCCAACTCGGCTCGCAGTTTCGGCAGTGCCGCGGCCCTTTCGGGCGACGCCATCCACTCCGCCAATTGCTGCTCGGTCCGGAACCGAAGGACGGACTTCCACTGGGTGGAGTCGGTGACCGACCGCAACAACATCACCGACTCGTAGCCGGAAAATCGCGAACTGAGATCGATGAGGTGGCGTTGCGTTCGCAGAAACTCGTTCTCCTTGCCCACGACGACGACGTGGTCGTACACGCCGATACCGGGCGGCGGCAGAACTCCGTCGACGAGGACCAGATCACTCGTCTGTGCCAGAATTCCCGTTGCCGCAGCGGCTCTTTCGAGATCGCGGCGATCACTCGACTCCAGCCAACGGTGAAGATCGTCGGCACTGTCGAATGTGACAGACATGCCGTGCGACACCGGTTCCGGTTGATCACTGATGCCACAGCTCAGGTAGCCGTCGAATCGACCGGCGGTCTCGGCCGCACGCTCGACCCACGCTCGGAATCCCGAACTCGTTCGGTGATACCCGGTGATGGCGGTTGCCGACACGTCAGCCCGACACCTGGCGCCCTTGCACGTATACGTGCGCAATCGCGGGCTCGCGCATCGCCATCAGGAGCCCGAAGAGCGTCTGGTCGCGGGCGAGTATCGGATCATCCGAACGCGTTCCGTGGTTGACGAGCCCGGCGAGCGGCGGCCACCCGGAGGGATCGATCACCAGGAAGTCGGCCTCTTTGCCCTCGTCGAAGTTGCCGATCCGGTTCTCCATGTCCAGAGCCCGAGCACCGGCGAGGGTTCCGGTGAACAGCAGTTCGGCGGGGTGCATCGACACTCCGTCGTCGCCGGCTTCGGAGATATGAACCTTGAAGGCGTCGCCGAGGACTCGGGTGAGCAGGCACTCGTCGCCGCCGCCGAAGTCCGATCCGATCGCGATGTTGACCCCTGACGCAACGGTTCGCTTCCACGGCATGGTGCCTGAGCCGAGAAACTGCTGGGACGTCGGGCAATGTGCGATCGAGGTTCCGGTCTCGGCCATTCGTGCGAGTTCGGAGTCCTGGCAGTGCACCGAGTGCGCGAGTATCGCGCGCGGACCCAGAAAGCTCTTTCCGCCGACCTGTGAGCCGGGGAGGAACTTGCCGTCGTACGTGTCGAGATAGGTCTCGACCTCGTACTCGGCAAGTGTGGTTGCGACCTCGCCGGTTCCGGGCCGATTGTTCTCATTGAGGTGACTGTGGAAGTAGACGCCCCGGTCACGGACGGAGTCGTACAACTCCCCCAAGTCTTTCAGCGTCCGTGTTGTCACCGCGAGGGAGAAGCGAGGAACCACTGCAACGTGAATGAGTGCGGTGTTCACGTCGCCGGTGTCGGCCGCGTGCCACTTGTCGATCTCCTCGCGGGTGAGTCTGATCGCGTCCTCTTCCGAGGTGATCAGCGCGGCAGCGGACGCCGGGCCGGTGGTCTGAATCCCGCGGCCGCTGACCACTCGAAGGCCGCGATTCAGAGTTTCGGAGAACAGGGCGTCCTGCGCGTGCGGGAAGGCCGATCCGAACACCATCGCGGCCGTGGTTCCCGTCGCGATTCGGCGAGCGCAGAAGGCCTCGGCAGCGTGCTGGGCGAACTCCGGATCAGCGAATCTCGATTCGGAGGGAAAGACGCACAGGTCGAGCCACTCGAGTAGTTGGCCGCCGCCGTACGCATCGCCGGCGTAGGTCTGCGGGAAATGAATGTGGGCATCGACGAATCCGGGCAGCAGGAAACCCGGTCGATGATCGTGAATTTCGCCGCCCGCGAGGTCTCCGGGGAGCGATTCGAATTCTCCGCAGTAGACGATCGTTCCGGCATCGTCGATCGCCAAGACGCCGTCGGGGATCGAGACGAGCGACTGCGCCGCATCCTCAACCGTCGGACGACCGGAAATGTGGAAGACATGGCCTCGATGAAGGTGCGTCACTTACTGAGCAAAGCACAAAACTACCCGGCGCCGCGCGGCGAATGCTGTCCTTTTTGTCAGATATTGGGATCAAGCAAGAGTTGCATGCCAAACAAGAGCCGCAGCCAGCGCACCTGCACCGTTCAACGACCAATGCAGAGCAATCGGCGCAATGAGACTGCCGCTGCGATGACGAAGCCAGGTGAATACGAGACCGGCCGCAGCGGTGGCGAGAACAGCTCCGAGGATACCGGCGACCTGGCCGACGACTCCGGTACCGAGAAAGCCGGACAGACCTTCGTTACCGCTGGTCAAACCCATCGACGACGCGATGTGCCACAGTCCGAACATTAGAGAACCGGCAGCGGCGACGCCGCGGAATCCACTGACCCGGTTCAACGTGCCGTGCAGGACGCCACGGAAAGCCAACTCTTCGGGAATGACGGTCTGCAGCGGGATCACGATCATCGACGCGATGATCGCGCCGGAAATTGTGGCGTAGCGATCCGCCATGAAGAAGGGGCGTGTAAGCGGAAGCAACGCGCCGACGGCGACAACGGTCAGGACCAGGCCGACAGCGGCAAGGGCGTACTTCGAACCCCGCCGGAGATCGCGAGGTGAGAGCCCCAATTCCGCCCATCCCATTCCCCGGCGCTTGGTGAGCGCCAACAGGACGAGAGCAGAGATGGGTACCGTCGCGATGCTTGCCCAGGCGGTGGTGAAATGCGCGATCAGATTGGTTCCCACCAGCACCACGATCACAACAGCGATATCCACGTATGCATGCATCCGCGGAAAACGAGGAGCGGTCGTTGCGATCTCCACTGGGCCGCCGCTCGTTAGCTGAAAGTTCACTTTTTCCAGTGTACTGACGCATGAGAACTGCCCGCCACTGTTTGCGAACACGCTCACAGTGACGGGCAGGTCCCGAAACACCTCTGATCAGGCGCCGAGCGTGCTCGCAAACTTCGGAACGGCGTTGTCGATTGCGTAGGTCAACCCCGGTACCGAGCCACTCGAGAACGCATTGACGAGTGCCGGGTCATCGAGGATCAACAGATGTCCCTCCTGAGCCGACGGGATTGCGCGCAGTAGCGGATCGTTCGCAAACGCACTGCTGTCGAGGAAGATCGGAAACAGCACCGTGAGATCCGCGTCGAATAAGTTCAGGTTCTCGTTGGCGACCGGGATGTAGAAGTTGCCGGTGGCTTTTTCGGTGATCGCCGTCGGGATCGTGAAGCCGAGGCGGGTCATGAAGTCTGCGCGTGCGTCGCCGGGTACGTACGCGCCGTAACCGTCGGAACTGTAGGCGCCGACGGCCGCTGTCTTACCCGCAAAGCTCGGATTGGCGGCAATTGCAGCGTCGAACTTGGCGTCGAGGCCGGACAGTAGCGCCTTTCCTTCTGCTTCCTTGCCGAGAGCCTTCGCGACGAGTTCGGTCTGCTGCTCGACCGTCGTCCCGTACGCAGTGGCCAGACCCGGGGGCGGCCCGACCGTCGGCGCGATGGCGCTGAGCTTGTCGTAGGTGGCCTGCGTGTTGTCGCTTCTCGTCCACAAAATCAGGTCCGGGTCGAGAGCAATGACGTCCTCGATGCTCAGGTCCATCGTTCCGAGGATCTTCGGGTCCGTGGTGAACTCGTCCGCAATCCAGGGTCCGACACCCTTGCCACCGAACGCCATCCAGTCCGCGACACCGACCGGCTGTGTTCCGAGGGCAAGTGCCGTCTCGGCGTCCGACCAACCGAGCGCGACGACGCGCTGCGGGTTGGCCGGGACCTCGACGTCGCCGAACATGGTCGAGACGGTTGCTCCCGCCTCCGCGGGTGCGTCAGCGCTGTCACTGCTGCAGCCGGCAAGCCCGCCGACGGCGAGCGAGGCCGCCAAGGCCGTGACTGCAATCTTCATTCGAGAGACTTTGATTCGCATGGTTACCAGCACTCCTCCAACGCTCCAGCGAGAATTAGGGAAGGCTAGCATCAGCTAACGAAGACTGTCGCCCATCGGCCAGATCGTGTTCAGGACGCGTCTGCGGCCCGTTCGAGCTCTGCGATGTCGATCTTCTTCATCTTCATCATCGCGTCCGTGGCGCGTTGTGCCTTGGCCCGATCCGGATCCTTCATCAGTTCGAGAAGACGATTCGGGACTACCTGCCAGGACAATCCGAACTTGTCCTTGGCCCATCCGCACGGGCCCTCTTCCCCACCTTCAGTCAGCCTGGACCAGTAGTGATCGACCTCAGCCTGATCGACGCACGGAATCTCGAATGACACTGCTTCCGAGAACGTGAACATCGGTCCGCCGTTCAATCCGGTGAATCGCTGACCGCCGAGCTCGAAGCTGACGGTCATCACCGATCCAGCCGGCATTCCGGAAGGCGATCCCTCGACGTATCTTTCGATTCCCAGGATCTGCCCGGAACCGAACACCGAGATGTAGAAGTTCGCTGCTTCTTCTGCTTGGTTGTCGAACCACAAACAGGGAGTGATGGAAGGCATGTTCTGTCCTTGTCGATGAGGTTACGAATCAGGTGTACAGGGTTATAGACCCGGCCCGAAGCGGAAACTCATCGCAAGGAATTACTCAAGCCGACAACGCAGAGTCGAGCATCGGCCAGGAACGAACGAGTTCGTCGCGCCAGTACGGCCAACCGTGCGTCCCCACCGGTTGAGCGCTGCGGGTGACATCGACTCCGCGATCGCGCAACACCTGCGTGATCTGGTCGGTGCACAGGTTCGATCCCAGTTCCATGACCCCGCCAACGACCAGTACCCGGCCCAGGGCAGGAGTATCGAGAGTTTCGTGCGGGCCTGGTAGTCCCGATCCCGAGGCGAGATACACCTTGGTGCCGCGGAGCTTGTCGGCATTGGCGAAAATGTCGTGCTCTTGCCAAGCCTCACTGCCGGCCGGACCCCACATCTGCTCCGAACGGGCATTTCCGTTGATGACCACAAGATCGGTCAACGCCTTGCCGAATCCTCCGACGGTTGTGTAGCAGCCGCTGTAGCCCGCGACCGCGTCGTACAACCCGGCCGAGCGTTGGGCCAGGATCAGCGCGGCCTCTGCGCCCATCGAGATCCCGCCGATTGCGTTGTGCCCGTTGGTTGCGAACCTCGTGTCGATCAGTGAGGGAAGCTCTTTCGTCAGGAACGTCTCCCATTTCAGACGACCGAATTTCGGGTGGTCTTCCTGCCAATCGGTGTACATGGTGCCTGTTCCACCGATGGGGAGTACGACGTTCACGTTCTTGTCGGCAAAGAACGGGACGATATCGCCGTTAGCCGGAGCCAGCCAGTTGTTCTCTTCGATCTGCCCGGAATTGCCGTCCAGGAGATACAGCGTTCCGCGCGGTTCCGAGCGGTCGGCAGGAAGCAGCACTTTCACCTGCATGGTGCGCCCCATGGCGGGACTCGCGACGTCGAGAAGAACCAAGCGCGAAGACAGTTCGGTGACACTCGTTATCTTCGGGGTCTCGTCGGCGAGCGCGGTCGAGGGCAACGCAAGTAGTGAAATCAAGGCGAGCGCGCCGACGAGAACGACGCTTCGAAGACTTGCTCGTTGGGGCCTCACACGCCGAGCGACGCGGCGATCATCGGCCACGAGTCGTGTAAGTCGTCTTCCCAGTATCCCCATGAATGCGTTCCTGCCGGCTTGAAGTTGTAGCGAATATTGTTCATACCCAGTGCGTTCGTCCTGTCCGCAAGCTGGGTGGTGCAGTAGTGCGTTGCCGCCTCGATTCCGCCACCGAGAACAAGCTGCAACGCCAAATCTGTGACGTCGTTGCCGATCCGTGGATCGGCAAGCGTGTCGTACGGACCCGGAATCCCGGTTGCGGTAGTGATGTACATCGGGATTCGAGGTAGCTTGTCCGCGTTGACAACCGGATCGTGAGCCGGCCAACCCGGGCCATCGTACGGACCCCACATGTTCTCCGCGTTTCCACCACCCACTGCGACCACGAGTTTCACGAAGTCCTGACCGATGCCTGGACTCGTCATCGCACACCCACTGAAGGACCCGACACTGTTGTACAGCGCGGGCGCCGCCATAGCCAGATCCAGTACCGACGTGCCCGCCATCGACAAGCCTGCCAGGGCGTTATCGCCGGTCGTCCCGAACGTCGAATCAATGACTGGCGGTAGTTCTTCCGTCAGGAACGTGGTCCACATGTTGACCCCGTTGTTGTTGCCGGATTCCGCGAGGCCGGGGTCCGGCCGCTCCCAATCGGTGTAGTAGCTGAATGCTCCACCGAGAGGGGTGACCACGTTGACGTGCTTGTCCGCGAAGAACTTCGGTGCATCGGTCCGCACCGACCACGTCGCGTCGTCTTTGCCTCCGTCCACTCCATTGAGTAGGTAGAGCGTCGGAGCGGGCGTGGAGGTATCAGCCGGCCGCAAGACCTGCAACGGAATGTCGCGCCCCATCGACGGTGAGTACACCGAGATGTCGACCAGCCTGCTGTCCACCGGCTGAGCGTGACCCGGTGCCGTGAGGAGCTGGAGCCCACATACTGCCGTGGCCAACGCCACGAAGACGCGGAAAACCGTTCGCAAAGCACGAGTCTCGATCATCCGGGTCACTCTCTTCGGCAGCGGAACCTTTCGAACGGTACCGGCTGAAAGAGGCAAACCCGACGTGATCGGAAAAACTCGATCCTGTCGACCTAGTTCCGATCGACACGGAAAGGCTCACGCACCGAGTGCGTGAGCCTTTCGGAACTAGAGTCCTCCGATCAGGCCGGAGGGGTTCCTCCGCTGAGCGAAGTCAACAGGTTGACGATCTCGGTGCCAATCGCACTCGAACCCGTGGTCAGAATCTTGATGATGTCGAGCGAACCCATGTGAACTCCTATGTTGGTGGGCGCTTTGCACGCCAAGCTGAAGCAGATGAATGCAGACCCCTAAGAGGCCCGACTTTTAGCCGCCGAAGCTACCGAGGTTGGTCTCAACCGAACCCATGAACGTTTCGAGAAGACCATCAGCAGCAAACAACGAGCCCAAGCCACCGAGGGCAGCGGCGAGAATCGATTCCATCGAACCCATGTGAATCTCCTTGAGAGGTCAGAGGTCAGCTGCCGAAAGCACCCGACAGTGCTGTGACAGCTGCGTCACATCTGTAATGTATCCGTGACGTGGGTAACAGTAATCATACGTACGACCAGTTGGCAAAGGATTCTGACAATGGGGTCATTATTTCGACTAATAAGGTCTGCTACTGAAAAAATTCCGGCCAATCGGTCGAATTCGACCAATCCTGTCGCCGTATGGATCAACCACCCCAAATCCTTTGGTTACCCACCAGTAAACTGAAATCATGTCTAGCGCAACCTCCCTCACGCAGGTAGCTAATTTCCGGTGGCACCGCCATCAACTCGACCGAACGACTGCCGGTGACGCCGATCACAGCGATTGCAGCATTCTCGATCTCGGGATTCAAAACACCGGACCGGACGGAGCCGCCTGGGCCCTGCGGATCCGCGGCCTCCGCGGCGACGTCACTGAGCTCGCTCTTGCCTGGACGTTGCGCGGCGCTCCCCACTATTACCGTCGGGGCGACCTGCCTGCCATCGCCGTCGCCACGTCGCCGTTCAGCGAGGCTGATGCAGCCAAGCGCATTTACGACGCGAATCGGCCCCTGAAGGCCGCCGGCATCCCGACGCTGAGTGCCCTGCAAACAGTTGCTACTGCGATGCGGGACATCGTCTCGAAACCAACCGTCAAGGGCGAGATGTCCGCGCAATTGACCACGCGGGTCACCGAGCCCTATTTGAGATTCTGCCGCCCGTGCAACGCCACTCATCTGTACGAGATGCCGTTCCGGCTCGCGGCACTCCAGGCAGGCCTCGAGCTACAGCCGGGCACATCTCCCCCAGTGCTCGAACGCATTCCGGGTTGGCGCCGACGCCCGTACACAGCCTCAGGTTCAGACGCCGATCCCCGCTTCGACGTGATCCGCGGGTATCTGCACTTCTACGGCCCCGCCACCCCTGCTCACGTCGCGTCGTTTCTCGATGCCCCGGTCAAGGACGTCAAAGCCCACTGGCCCGTCGATGCCGAGGAGATCGAGGTGAACGGCGAGAAGCGGTGGATTCTCGAACAAGACCGCGAAGACTTGTTCGGCTCCCCCACCGATTCGAGTACGCGCTTGCTCGGGCCTTTCGATCCGTATGTACAGCTCAAGGATCGGGAGACCCTGGTTCCCGATCCGACCGCCCAGAAGACAGTGTGGCCGACCCTAGGGCGACCGGGCACGGTGGTGGTCGGTGGCACGATCACCGGATTGTGGCGACCACGAGCATCCGGAAAGAAGCTGAAGGTCGCGATCACCCCGTGGGGAACGTGGTCACGATCGGCCCGCGCAGCAGTGGCCGAGCAGGCCGAAATACTTGCCGAATTTCGCGGCGTCGAGCTCTCCGAACTGGTCGAAGTATCTTGATCGAGCCAGTGGCATCCGGATAATTCCAGCTCACACCCGCCCCGATTCGGAGAAGGAAACCCCCAACGATAACCTGAATGCGACCTTCGCACGCACCCTTGTTCAGGAGAGATGATGGCCGACTTCCTCTATGAGGACCTGTTGCCGATCGGTGACGACACCACCGAGTACCGATTGCTCACCACCGAAGGGGTGTCGACAGTCGAGGGACCGGACGGCCGCACCTTCCTTCAGGTCGAGCCGGAAGCGATGCGCTTGCTGACCGAAACGGCGCTGCACGACATCTCTCATTACCTGCGCACGGATCACCTGACGCAGCTCGCGAGCATCCTCGACGATCCCGAAGCGTCGAACAACGACAAGTTCGTCGCGCTCGACCTGCTCAAGAACGCCAATATCGCCGCTGCCGGCGTTCTGCCGATGTGCCAGGACACCGGAACCGCCATCGTCATGGGCAAGCGTGGACAGCATGTGCTCACCCCCGGCGACGACGAGAAGTCCATTGCCCGCGGTGTCTACGACGCATACACGCGTCTGAACCTGCGCTACTCGCAGAACGCCCCCATCACGATGTGGGACGAGAAGAACACTGGCAATAACTTGCCCGCGCAGATCGAGCTGTACGCCGATACTGCTGCCGGACATGAGAACTCGTACAAGTTCCTCTTCATGGCCAAGGGCGGCGGAAGCGCCAACAAGTCCTACCTGTACCAGGAAACCAAAGCGATCCTGAACCCCGACTCGATGATGCAGTTCCTCGAGGCGAAAATCCGCTCACTCGGCACCGCAGCCTGCCCGCCGTACCACCTCGCAATCGTCGTCGGCGGCACGTCGGCCGAGTTCGCGATGAAGACAGCCAAGTACGCGTCCGCGCACTACCTCGACGAGCTCCCCACCGAAGGCGCCATTACGGGCCGCGGCTTCCGCGATCACGAACTCGAGAAGAAGGTCTTCGAGCTCACGCAGAAGATCGGCATCGGCGCACAGTTCGGCGGTAAGTACTTCTGCCACGACGTCCGCGTCGTTCGACTCCCCCGCCACGGCGCTTCATTGCCCGTCGCCATTGCGGTGTCGTGCTCGGCCGATCGACAGGCGAAGGCCAAAATCACGCCGGAGGGCGTGTTCCTGGAACAGCTCGAATTCAACCCGGGCCGTTTCCTGCCCGAGGTCACGGACGCTCAGCTCGACGAAGAGACCGATGGCATTTCGGGTACCGGCAAGGGTGCTGCGGTCAAGATCGACCTCACCAAGCCGATGGCCGAGATCCTCGCCGAGCTTTCCAAGCACCCGGTGAAGACTCGTCTGTCGCTCACCGGTCCGCTCGTCGTGGCACGCGACATCGCGCACGCCAAGATCAAAGAGCGTCTCGACGCAGGTGAAGAGATGCCGCAGTACCTCAAGGATCACCCGGTGTACTACGCCGGCCCAGCCAAGACGCCCGACGGTATGGCGTCCGGTTCGTTCGGCCCGACCACGGCCGGCCGTATGGACTCGTACGTCGAGCAGTTCCAGGCCGCCGGTGGCTCGATGATCATGCTGGCCAAGGGAAACCGTTCCAAGCAGGTTACCGACGCCTGCAACACCCACGGAGGTTTCTACCTCGGATCGATCGGTGGACCGGCGGCTCGCCTGGCACTCGACTGCATCAAGAAGGTCGACATCCTCGAGTACGCCGAACTGGGTATGGAAGCCGTCTGGAAGATCGACGTCGAGGACTTCCCCGCGTTCATCGTCGTCGACGACAAGGGCAACGACTTCTTCGCCCACACCGGTGAAGTGACCCTGACGATCGGTAAGCGTCCGGGCCTGTAGACGCGTCAACAGCAAAGAGCCCCGGCGAGTTTCGATCGCCGGGGCTCTTTTGTGTCTTTGTCAGGTCCAGAGCGCGGCCACGAATACGGTTACGATCGACAACCCGCCGACGACGTGCACCAGATTCGGATTGGGTTGCCCCTTCTTCTGCTTCGCCCGGGTGATCTCGGCCAGCGCCACGATCACCAGCGAAAGCACCAGCTTCACAGCGATTTTCGCGTGAATGTAGTTCTTGTCCAGCGCGCCTTCGCCCAAGCCGACGATGATCAGGCCGGACACGAACTGCATCCTGGCACCCCACACCATGACCTCGGTGATCGAAGGAGCCTTGAGGACGGTGAAGTAGCTACCGACCAGGGCAGCCATACCGAGTAGGTGAATCACTACAAAGATGTTGTAAAGAACAGACATACGATCACTCTATCCCGTACTTCGTTCCAGGCGAACGGAACTGAGAGTTCCTGTCAGAATATCCCGGCTTCGGCTGCAGCAGAACGGTATTTGGCGGCCAACGTATCCACCGTCTCGTGTGCGTTCAGCCCACTGGGATTGGGCACGATCCACAGAGCAGCATCTTCGAAAGGCTGATCTTGCCGCCCCGCTTTGGCTCGTTTGTCAGCGAAAGCAGTGCGATAGGCGGTGATTCCGGCGAAGGCAACCACTTTCGGTTTGGTCGAACGCACGACTGCCCGCACCCGCACTCCTCCGGCGGCAAGTTCCTCTGCATTCAACTCGTCGGCTCTGGCCGTCGCGCGAACGGCGAGATTGGTGATACCGACGCCGCGATCGATCAGGTGCTGCGTATCGGCGTCCGACATACCCGCGGAAGGATCGATCGGACGCTCGATGATGCCTGCCCTCAGCAGTGCCGGGTAGAACCGATTACCCGGCCTGGCGAAATGCGCGCCGGTCGCCGCCGTCCACAGTCCCGGATTGATACCGACGAACAACAGACGACAATTCGGCCCGATCAGATCCTCGATCTCGGCGTCTCGGAACGATTCCAGTTCGGCGCGCGTGAATCCCATGCTGCCAGTACATCAGGCCGTCACGACAGCGCTTCGCGTACCTCGTCGATCGCGTCGTGCATCATCTGCTCGTACACGTCGATGTCCGCGATCGAGGCCGGACTGCTGGTGATGCTGATCGTCACCGTGTCCCCGATCCCGTGTACGCCGTGGGTCAAGGACATGACCGGTGACAAACTCGGGAAGCCCGCTGTGAACCGAACGACGCCGCCTCCGAGCACCAGATCCGCGTCACCGCGCGCGACACTCGACACCACGGTGTTGCCGGTGACCTCGTCGGGCACTGCCGTGAAATCGTATTGCTGCACGCCCCAACGGACCAGCGGGCCGGGAACCGCGTTCAGCGCGAGATCCGACGCTGCGCTGGACGGATGGGATGCCCGTGCGCGACGCTCGTCCATCGACTCCTTGATCCGTTGGGCTCGCTCACGAAGATCATCGACGTCCGGGAACAGTCCGACACCTGCATTGCGGAAGTGGTTGCGCGCCGTGGGTGTACCCGCCTTGGCGATGGTCACCTCAGCTCCCAGTTCCGGCGGTACCGAGCCGTCTCGCTCGGTGAGGTAATTCGCCATCGCTACCGAGATGGCTGTCATCGCTCCGACTGTGACGGATACGCCGTCGCCACGGAAATCTGCGCTGTCCCGCACGACCATGCGCACCAGTCGGTGAGGTCCAGGCGGGATGTTGGAGCGCACCTTGGGACGGCTCGCCGCCTGCGGCGCAACAACTCCCGATTCGGTGTCCGCCTGCAGCTGTAACTGCGCTCGGTGCCCAGCCCGTCCGTCGCGGAACAGCGAAACAAGTTGACCCGGAAGGCGCAGGGCGGCGCCGCCCAGAATCTCGGCTGATCCGCTAGGCCGCACGTCCGTCTTCTGCTTTGCGGGCGGTTGCGGCGAGAACAGCTGGCGAGCAATCGCCGACGCCCGCTTACCGTCCGCGAGAGAATGAGCGACCTGCAGAACTGCGATCAGCGCCGGGCCGCTACAACGCGGCGCGCCGGTGACGCCGTGGAACAGGTGAAGCGTCCACGGGGACTCACGCGGGTCGACGTGGTTTTCGAGAAGCTTCTCGATTCCGTGAATACACGATGGCCACGAGTCATCCGGCAGCTCTTGCACTCTCACCAACGAGGCATCGACCGGCATGGGATCCCAGAGCGGATAGTCGAGATGCCACGGTGATTCACGAATCCGAACATTGAGATCCGGAATGAGCGACGCTCTTTCCACCACCGAGCGTCGTAGCTCGTCGATCGACTGGCTCTGCCCGTCGAAACAGTAGAGCAGTAGTTGATCGTTGGGGATCTTCTCCGAAATCCAGAAGGTTTGGGCATCGGTGGGCGTCATCCGTAACACCGGGAGACGGTACCACCGGCTTGTCAGCTCTTTTCTGCAGCAGCTTTCAGCTGGGACAGGCCCTTCTCGAAATCCTTTCCGACAAGCTTGTCCATGCTGAAGATGAAACCGAAGATCTTGAAGAACAGATTCTTCTTTCCAGTCATCTTCCACGTCACCTGAACTTCACCGGCATTGGGAGAGGCTCCGGCATTCGGAGAGATGAGAAAGGTGGTGACGTTCTGTGCCTTGAACGGCTTGAGGAAGGCCAGGTCCAAAACTACGCGTTCGTCTGGGACGGATTCGGTTATCACCATCGAACCGGAGCCTGCCTTCTTGTTTCCGGCCCAGGCGTACGAAGCCCCGACGCCCGCGTCAGGACCCGCGTACGTGCGCTGCATTGCCGGGTCGAGACCTTCCCAGGGCGACCACTGCGTCCACTGGTGGAAATCGTTGATCAACGCGAAGACGACCGATGCTTCTGCCTTGACGATCGTCGTACGTTCTACCAGGAATTCGTCGGAATTCTGCGAAGCCATCGTCGATCTCCAATTCTCGGGCGTGACAAGTGTTCGGAATTATCCACGGTCGACGAGATCGGGGCGAGTCGACACTCAGTCGCGCAGACACAGGCAGAAGTGGTGACCGACCGGGTCGCGGTAGACGCGGAAAGTCTGATGCTCCGGGATGCCGGTCACCCGCTGCGCACCCAGGCTGATCACCCAAGCCTCCGCGGGGTCGAGAGAATCGACGAGCAGATCCAGATGGATTCCGACGCCGGATGTCGGCCAGTCGACCGGAACAAAATCCGGAGCAAGCTGAAACGCGAGCCGCTCGCCGGCGGGTCCTTCGATCACGTGCCAATCATCTTCGTCCCGAACGCTTTTCCAGTCGAGGACCTGGACGTAGAAGTTGGCCAATGCAGCCGGATCCGGGCAGTCCAAGACTGAGTAGTCCATACCGATGTTCGGACGCGTCACTGAGCCTTCTTCTCCTGAACTTTCTTACGCACGAACAACAACGGAAGCACCAGCGTCGCAAGTGCTGTTACCAGCCACACGACGACTGTTCCCAGAATCCACGTCGAGACACCGGAGATCGACAGATTGGAGAAGAGCGACGCCACCAACAGAGCGACAAACGTCGACACCAATCCGATTCCGCCGAGAAATGCTGGTGCGTGGCGCTTTGCCACTGTCGCGATGAACGGCGCCAGGACCGACTGCGCTATCGCAAAGATCACGACCGCAACGATGAATCCGGATGTGGGCGCCGAGAAGCCCGAAAGAATCAACGACGCAACAAGAAGCCCGACAGCGGCAGAACCCAGGAAGATCGCGGCGCGAATCAGGAAGCTGATCATTTGTTGATCCTATATGTCGGATATCGAGCAGAACAGATATTCACAATCCCAGAGATTCCTGCACCTCTCGCAATGTACGGGCCGAAGATCGGAGCCCCGAAGCCTCTTTTTCTGAAAGCGGTACCTCGAGGACTCGACCGGCACCCGCACGACCGACCATCGTGGGAAGGGACAGGCAAACGCGATCGAGTCCGTGGACACCGGTCTGCAAGGTCGATACCGGAAGAACCCGTTGTTCGTCCCGCAACACGACTTCCGCGATGAATGCGCTCGACAATCCGATGGCGAGGTTGGTCGCACCCTTTCCTTCGATGATCTCGTAGGCACTCTCGACCACAGACTTCGCGACATTCGCGCGTGAGTCGGGGCCGAGGACGCCGCCCGACGGTCCCACGAACGAGGTTTCCGGCACCCCGCCGATGGTTGCGCTCGACCAGAGCGGAATCTCGGAGTCCCCGTGCTCGCCGACGATAAAGGCATGGACGTTCTCGACCGCGACTCCGAGTTCGGTGGCCAGCAGGAATCGCAATCGGGCCGTGTCGAGCACCGTCCCCGATCCGAAAATTCGGCTGCGGTACGACGGTCCCGCAGCCTGGATCGCTGCGTAGGTCGCCACGTCGACCGGGTTGGTGACGAAGAGTAGAACCGCGTCCGGTGACACCGCCAATAGTTGTTCGGTCAGAGTCTGTGCAATCTTGACGTTCACCGCGGCAAGTTCGAGCCGCGACTGGCCGGGATGCTGTTTTGCGCCCGCGGTGACGACGACCAAGTCGGATCCCGCGGTGACCGAGATGTCATCACCTCCCTCGACGGTGCACGGCGGCGTGAACTGGGTTCCGTGGTTGAGATCGAGAACTTCGGCGCGGACCTTTGCACTGTTGGTGTCGTAGAGGGCGAGCGCGTCGGCTGATCCGCGTATCAAGCACGCGTACGCAATCGCAGTGCCGACGCTTCCCGCACCGACAACGGACACTTTTCGCCTGGATGAACGATTCGGCGTCGTCATGGGTAAATGGTGCTCGCTCGATAACGATTTCGCAGCACAACGGATTGCCAGCCTCTTCTCAGGGTTTGGATGCCGGCCTCTCAGAATTGACGTGGATCATCGCTGGCATGGCTGAGGTAACCGTTCTTGCAGTTGGCGGCACCGGCGAATCCCACGTCGGCGACCACGGCGCCCGTGTGCGCGGACTCCTCAGTGCCGTCACCGACGAACTCGACAGTCGATTCGATTCTCGCTGGGTCGCCTATCCCGCGTCGTACGGCCCGGTCGCCGACGGCGGCCTGAGCTTTCGGCACAGCACCGCGATGGGTGTGAAGGCCCTCTCGACCGCAATCGCAGAGACAGACGGCCCAGTCATGCTGATCGGATACTCACAGGGATGCACCGTGATCCGCGCGGCTCTTCCGACATTGACTTCTCCGACGACTTCTCCGACGCTGAACGGCGCCAACATCATCGGAGTCGGACTGATCTCCGATCCACAACAACCGACCGGCGTCATCGAAGGTTGCGAGGGACACGGAGTTGCCGGCGACGGACCCGAAGTCCAGCCGTGGATTCCGGTCAAGTGGATCGGGCACCCACAGGACATGATCTGTAATGCCAGCGACGACAGCTACATTCGCGACATCGCAGACTTGACGCGCTGGATGTCCTTCTCCCAGGCACGCGTGTGGGCACAAAAAGTTTGGGAACTACTTCGTAGCAATGCTTTCCAGAATGCGCAGAAGACTCGTTTCAGTCCAAAACAGTGGCGCACCGATCTACGTCGCATTCGTACCGCGTTCCTCGAAGTCCTCGGCTATCTGCCGACGCGGTTGAACCTGAACCGCTTTCAGCTGGAGAACCCTCGCGGCGGTAGACACATCAGCTACGCGATCGAACCTCTCGACGAGAGCGGACTGACCGGGTGCGAGCTTCTGGCGTCGTGGATGAAGGTCCAGGCAAACGGCGTCGAGCAGCGCGTTCACGCAGCCTGACTTTTACCGTTAGTTTACCTAACGAACCCCGGCGAGCCATTCGACGCCCTTACGTTCCTTTCATGCAACTGAGCAGAATATTGTCGTGTGCCGCCGTGACCGTCGCACTCCCCCTCACCGCCCTGGCGACCCCGGCCGGCGCATCGCCAACCGGCAGTCTCGACTGGTCCGGTTCGTTCGGTAGTTCAGCACCCCAGCCGGTTTCGACGTTCGACGTCCAAGCCCACCGCGGCGGGCTCGGCCTGCACACGGAGAGCAGCCTGGCCGCGTTCTCCAATGCTCTCGAAATGGGCGTCAGCACACTGGAACTCGATACCCAGATCACCGAAGACGGGATCGCTGTCGTCACGCACGATCGTAAGATCTCGAACAAGAAATGCCTCGACACCGAGCCCGCCACTACCGGCGACCCGGAGTTCCCGTACGTCGGCAAATTCGTCAACACGCTGAGCCTGCAACAGATCAAGACCATGGACTGTGGCACGCTCCCCCTTGCCGGATACCCTGAGCAGCAAAATGTTCCGGGAGCGAATATGCAGACACTCGAAGAAGTGCTCGCTCTGGTGAAGTCGTACAACGCACCCGGAATCAAGCTCAACATCGAGACCAAGGTGGAAGCGGGAGCGCCCCACGAGACCGCCCCGCGTGAGCAGTTCGTCTCTGTAGTCCTCGATACGATCCGGGCAGCCGGATTATTGGACAGCGTCACCATTCAGAGCTTCGACTGGGGCTCGCTCATGCTCACCCGTCAACTCGCGCCGAGTGTGCCCGTGGTCGCGCTCACCAACGGTGACTTTCTCCAGGTAGGCAAGGACGGAGCGTCACCGTGGCTCGGCGGTCTGGACATCGATGATTTCGGTGGCGACGGCATCTCGGCGGTGGCAACCTTCGGCGCCTCCGCCTACTCCCCTGTCCAAGGAACTCCCCAGGGTGGAAAGGTCGGCGACCCCGGCTTCGCCTTGTACCCGACAGCCGACATGATCGCGAGCGCACATGCGCGTGGCATGAAGGTCATCCCGTGGACCGTCGATGATCCCGCCACCATGCACGCCCTCATAGACCTGGGTGTCGACGGAATCATCACCGATTACCCCGACCGTCTCCGCGCCGTCCTGTCCGAGCGCGGTATGCCGCTACCAGCGCCTGCGGTCAAGAAGTAGCCTCGCCCTCATTCCAAAGCAGGTACCTGAACAGGTACTTCGGCCGATGTCCGCGGGGTGTCGCCGGACGCATCCTGGACAGGTACTTGCTCGGGTGATCGGAGGTGAATTCTGATGATGTCTTTGAAGGATCAGTTGGACAACTGCGAATACCTACTTGCCGACGCGGAAATGGCGGGTGACTGGAATGCTGTTCGGCGATTCAGGGAATACCGGCTGAGGCTCGTTCGACAACTGTGCAGGCAAAGGGCTGCCGGTCTCTGCGCCTAGAGGCCCGACCTCAGCCGTATCTGAGCTGAGGCCTTAGTCCCTCTGGGCGGTTACGATCCGCCGTCGCCCGAGTCACAGTCGGGTGCTCTCACCAATTGAGCTACAGAAGGTATGGACCGCAGTGCTTTTCGACTGCGATCGTGTGTGTCGAAACCATACGGAGCCTTCCGGGGTCCGCGCTACTGATTTTCCGACTCGACGATCTCTGGTGATCACCGCTCCGAGTTGGTCCCCACGTCCCCGCGGGGACGTCTCCGGCAAGGCCGCACCGAATCACCGCTGACCAGCAGTCGATGGGATGATTACCTGTGTGTCCATGTCCCCACCGCTGCCCGTCAAGAACGGGGTTGGCCCGACGCGCCTACGCATCCCGCTCTCTGGGCCGTGGACGACGATCGCCGAGTACGTCGTAGCCAAGTTCGACCATCTGGACGCCGAAAACCTGTATCGGCGGTTCGACGACGGCGAGTTCGTGGGTATCGACGGCCAGTCGATCTGCCGGAGCACAGAACTCAGCGCGCACCGGTTCGTCTGGTACTACCGCGAGTTACCGGCGGAGGACCCGGTGCCGTTCCGCGAGGAGATCCTGCACCTCGACGACGATCTCGTCGTGATCGACAAACCACATTTTCTCCCGACCACCCCCAGCGGGCGTTACCTGCGCGAGTCGGCGCTCGTCCGACTGCGGGTCCGCCTCGACAACCCAGATCTGACCCCGATCCATAGACTCGACCGCGGCACCGCAGGCGTGGTGATGTTCTCAGCTCGCCCCGCGACGCGCGGCGCGTACCAGTCACTGTTCGAGAAGCGGCAGGTCACGAAGGTCTACGAGGCGGTGTCGGCGCGACCGTCCCGGTGGGACCAGGATGCGCCAGCGCTCGACGTCCCTCTCGTTTACCGCAACCACATCGAAGCTCGACGCGGCGAGTTGCGGGTCGTCGTCGACGACAGCCGTGAACCCAACTCCGAGACCATGATCGAGGCGCGAGGGATGGGCGTGAGCGCCTCCGGACGTGCTGTGCTGCACACGGTTCTACGTCCGCAGTCCGGACGGATGCACCAGTTACGGGTGCATCTGGCAGCTCTCGGCGCCGGGATCCTGGGCGACCGGCGATACCCCGACCTGCTTCCCGACGCCCCGGACGATCATTCCCTCCCACTCCAATTGCTCGCGCGGGAACTCGAATTCACCGACCCGTTGACTGGGAGAGCGCGGCGGTTTGTGACACGTCGGACGCTCAGCGAGTTGCCCGTGGGGTGAGGACCAGAAGCCGGATTTAGACGTTGAAGCGGAACTCCACCACATCGCCGTCGGCCATGACGTATTCCTTACCCTCCATGCGGACCTTGCCTGCAGCCTTGGCTGCGGCCATGGAACCCGCCTCGACGAGGTCATCGAAGGACACGATTTCAGCCTTGATGAAGCCGCGCTCGAAGTCGGTGTGAATGACGCCGGCAGCCTGGGGTGCGGTGTCACCCTTGTGGATGGTCCAGGCGCGAGCTTCCTTCGGACCAGCCGTCAGGTAGGTCTGCAGTCCGAGGGTGTGGAAGCCGGTGCGCGCGAGAGCGTGCAGGCCCGGCTCGGTCTGACCGATCGAGTCGAGCATTTCCTGGCGGTCTTCCTCGTCGAGCTCGAGGAGTTCCTGCTCGACCTTCGCGTCGAGGAACACAGCGTCGGCCGGTGCGACGGATGCGCGCAATTCCGCAACCTTCGCTGCGTCGGTGAGCACTGACTCGTCGGCGTTGAAGACGTACAGGAAGGGCTTGGTGGTGAGCAGGCTCAGTTCACGCAGCAGCGAGAAGTCGAGCTTGTCCTTGACGCTGAACAGCGTCGTGCCCTCGTTGAGGAAAGCCTGAGCCTTCAGTGCCTCGTCGTGGGCCGGCTTGAGCTCCTTGTTCTTGCGAGCTTCCTTGTCCAGACGCGGGAGCGCCTTCTCCAAGGTCTGCATGTCCGCGATCACGAGCTCGGTCTCGATGACCTCGATATCGGAGGCCGGGTCGACCTTGCCGTCGACGTGGATGACGTCGTCGTCGGCAAAGACGCGAACTACCTGGCAGATGGCGTCCGCTTCACGGATGTTGGCCAGGAACTTGTTACCAAGGCCTGCGCCCTCGGACGCGCCCTTCACGATTCCCGCGATGTCGACGAACGACACGGTCGCTGGGAGGATGCGCTCGGAGCCGAAGATCTCGGCGAGCTTCTGCAGCCGCGGATCGGGCAGCTCGACCAGGCCGACGTTGGGTTCGATGGTCGCGAACGGGTAGTTCGCTGCCAACACGTCGTTGTTGGTCAGTGCATTGAAAAGGGTGGACTTGCCGACGTTGGGCAGTCCGACGATTCCGAGGGTAAGGCTCACGGTCTGTGGATTCTACGGCCTCGCGGCGACGTGACGGGTACTCGCCCCACCGTCACGTCGCGGCAGGTGATCAGTTGTAGGTATACGAATCGACGGACGACACGATCGCAACCAGGAAGATGACGTAGAACGCGATGAACAGCACCCAGCAGATGACGGCTATGAGGAGCGAGATCTGCCCGAGCTTCTTCACCCGCTCGGACGCGTACTGCGCGCCCTGGTGATCGCCCATCGCCCACTTCGGGTAGATGTCGTGGAGATGGTTGAACGCGGCGAACGCGATAGGCCAGAAGAACACGATCGACGCGACGGCCCATCCCGCGTTGGACTTCGGCGGACCGTACTGAGGCGCCGTGTACGTGGGTGCGGCGCTGTACTGCTGGGTCGCGCTGTACTGCTGACCGGTCGGATACTGCTGTCCGGCTGAGTACTGCGGGTCGGTCGGGTACTGCTGGCCCGTCGGATACTCCTGGCCTGCTGAATATTGCTGACCGGCTGAATACTGCTGGCCCGCCGGATACTGCTGCTCCTTCGGATCCTGCGGGTCGGTCGGATATTGCGGTTCGGTCATCATTCCCCCAAAGAGTCGGATTCGGTTCTCTATCGCAGAACCTAGTGGAGACTTACCGCTGCCGTGTCACAGTGGGCGCCTACGCTCTCGAGGTGACTCGGATGCTGATCGTGCTCTTGATATGGATAGTGGGTCTCGGCACCGCCGCGCTCGCAATTGTCGCCTCGCCCGGATGGTGGGTGATCGCTGTCGTCACTCTCGCGCTGGCGGCGATGGGCACCTACGACCTCACTCAGAAGTCCCACAGCATCCTCCGTAACTATCCGGTCCTGGGGCACGCGCGATTCCTCCTCGAGAAGATTCGACCGGAGATCCAGCAGTACTTCGTCGAATCATCCACCGATGGAATGCCATTCGATCGCGAAACGCGAGATCTGGTTTACGAGCGTGCAAAGGGAACACTGGCGGAAGAGCCCTTCGGGACCGAGCGCGACGTCAATGCGATCGGCTACGAGTTCATGACGCATTCGATTCGCGCACGGACCGCCCCCGACACCGTTCCGCGAGTTCGCCTCGGCGGACGCGATTGCACGAAGCCGTACGACATCGCTCTCTTGAACGTCTCCGCGATGAGCTTTGGGTCGTTGTCCGCCAACGCAATCGAGGCCCTCAACGCCGGCGCCGCCAAAGGCGGCTTCGCCCACGACACCGGCGAAGGCGCGATCAGTCCGTATCACCGCAAACACGGCGGCGATCTGATCTGGGAAATTGCCTCGGGATACTTCGGATGCCGAACCGAGGACGGCCGATTCGATCCTGACCGGTTTGCCGAGCGTGCCGGCCTCGATCAGGTGAAGGCCATTTCGATCAAGCTCTCGCAAGGTGCGAAACCCGGGTTGGGTGGCGTGCTTCCCGGAGTCAAGGTCTCCCCCGAAATCGCCGAAACCCGCGGGGTACCCGTCGGCCAGACCGTGATTTCGCCACCCGCGCACACCGCGTTCAGCACTCCGGTCGAACTGGTCGATTTCATCGCGACCCTGCGAAAACTGTCGGGAGGCAAGCCAGTCGGTATGAAACTGTGCGTCGGCTCGCGTCGTGAATTCCTCGGAATCTGCAAGGCGATGATCGAACGCGGCATCACGCCGGACTTCATCATCGTCGACGGTTCCGAAGGCGGCACCGGCGCAGGTCCGGTGGAATTCGAGGACCATATGGGCATGCCGTTGACCGAAGGCCTGATGCTCGTGCACAACGCCTTGGTGGGAACCGGTCTGCGCGCTCTCGTGAAAGTCGGCGCTTCCGGAAAGGTGGCGAGCGGTTCCGACATCGTCAAACGCATCATCCAAGGCGCAGACTTCACGATGGCTGCCCGCGCAATGATGTTCGCAGTGGGCTGCATTCAGGCCCAGATGTGCCACACAAACCGCTGCCCGGTCGGCGTTGCCACTCAGGATCCGGCACGCACCCGCGCACTCGACATCCCCGACAAGAGCGAGCGCGTCTACCGCTTCCAGAAGGCAACAGTCGCCAGCGCACAACAGATGATCGCGTCGATGGGCATCGATTCGTTCGACCAACTGCAACCGGGAATGCTCAACCGCCGCGTCGACGGTCTCACCACGCGTACCTATGCCGACCTGTTCGACTGGCTGATGCCGGGCGAACTGCTCGACTCCCCGCCGCAGAGCTGGCTCACCGATTGGATCGACGCCGACGCTCACCGATTCTGACGCCGGTCGACTCCCGCGCCACAGATCGCGCGGATTCACCCGTCTGGTCCTACAGTGACAGATGGCCCGCTGTGACGGCGGCCACACTGCACTAGTGGACGGAGTTCGACGATGAGCTTGACGACTGCGCCGGAACCAAATGTCGAGTACCTGAAAACCGATCCTGACCTGCCACCTGTCGGCGTCATCGACAAAACACCCATTTCCACCACTGCGCGCGTCGTCTTCCTCGTTCTCGGACTGGTCGGCGCAGGCTCCTGGTACATGATTGCGATCGTCCGCGGTGAACACATCAGCGCCGTGTGGTTCGTGTTGGCCGCAATCTGTACCTATCTGATCGCCTACCGCTTCTATGCGCGGTTGATCGAACGCAAGATCGTCAAGCCCCGCGACGACGTCGCAACTCCCGCCGAGATCATGGAGAACGGCGCCGACTACATGCCCACCGACCGTCGGGTGCTGTTCGGTCACCACTTCGCGGCAATCGCCGGTGCCGGTCCCCTGGTCGGACCCGTCCTGGCGGCGCAGATGGGATATCTTCCGGGAACGATCTGGATCATCGTCGGCGTGGTGTTCGCCGGGGCGGTGCAGGACTTCATGGTCCTGTGGATCTCGTCGAAGCGCCGCGGGCGCAGCCTCGGTCAGATGGCCCGCGAAGAACTCGGCCTCGTCGGCGGCGTCGCCGCATTGATCGGCGTGTTCGTCATCATGATCATCCTCATCGCCGTTCTCGGACTTGTGGTCGTCAATGCGCTCGCCGAGTCCCCGTGGGGTGTGTTCTCGATCGCGATGACCATCCCCATCGCCCTGTTCATGGGCGTGTACCTGCGGTATCTGCGGCCGGGCAAGGTTTCCGAAGTCTCCCTGATCGGCGTCGTCCTACTCCTCCTGGCCATCGTCTCCGGTGGTTGGGTAGCCGATACCGGTTGGGGCGCAGACTGGTTCACACTCTCGAAGGTCACCATTGCGTGGCTGATGATCGCGTACGGATTCGCCGCTTCGGTGCTGCCGGTCTGGCTGCTCCTGGCACCGCGCGACTACTTGTCGACGTTCATGAAGGTCGGCACCATCGCATTGCTGGCCATCGGAATTCTGGTCGCACGACCCGCGCTGAACATGCCTGCAGTGACGCCGTTCGCCTCCAACGGCGAAGGCCCGGCCTTTGCCGGTTCATTGTTCCCGTTTCTATTCATCACCATTGCCTGTGGCGCACTCTCGGGCTTCCACGCGCTGATCGCGTCCGGCACGACGCCGAAGCTGCTAGAGAAGGAAAGCCAGACCAAGATGATCGGGTACGGCGGCATGCTGACCGAATCGTTTGTCGCGATCATGGCTCTGGTCACCGCCTGCATCCTCGATCAGCACCTGTACTTCGCACTCAACGCTCCCGCGGCGCTGACCGGTGGAACACCGGAAACCGCAGCCGAATACGTCAACAATCTGCCCCTCGGCACCGCCCCCATCACACCGGACGTGCTGACGCAGGCAGCCGAGGCCGTCGGGGAAGAATCGATCATCTCGAGAACCGGCGGCGCCCCGACGCTCGCGTTCGGCATGTCCGAAGTGCTCAGCGACGTCTTCGGCGGCGACTCGCTGAAATCGTTCTGGTACCACTTCGCGATCATGTTCGAGGCTCTCTTCATCCTCACCACGATCGATGCCGGCACTCGCGTCGCTCGATTCATGCTCTCGGACTCGCTCGGCAACTTCGGCGGTCCGGCAAAGAAGTTCAAGGACCCGTCGTGGCGCATCGGTGCGTGGCTGTGCTCGCTGATCGTGGTCGCTGCGTGGGGCGCGATCCTGCTCATGGGTGTCACCGATCCACTCGGCGGAATCAACACGCTCTTCCCGCTCTTCGGCATCGCCAACCAACTTCTGGCCGCGATCGCACTGACGGTGGTCATGACGATCGTCATGAAGAAGGGCCTGTTCAAATGGGCCTGGATCCCCGGCGTGCCATTGGTGTGGGACCTGGTCGTGACTATGACCGCGTCGTACCAGAAGATCTTCTCCGACAACCCCGCGATCGGGTACTGGGCTCAGCACAACGTGTTCAAGGACGCGAAGGCTGCCGGCGAGACGGCGCACGGTTCCGCGAAGACTCCGGAGGCCATCGATGCCGTCATTCGCAACACCTTCATCCAGGGCACGTTGTCGATCATCTTCGCGTCACTGGTGATTGTCGTCGTCATCGCCGGGATCATCGTATGTGCCAAGGCAATCCGAGCGGGTGGGCTGCCGACCACCGAGTCCCCGGAGGAACCGTCGAAGATCTTCGGTCCCGCAAGCTTCATTCCGACGCCCGCGGAGAAGGAAATCCAAAAGGAATGGGACGAGCTCATCAAAGCCGGGAAGGTCCGAGCACCCGGCGCCGCGCACGGAGGTGGGCACTGACCATGACCATGACTGCAAAACTCACCACAGCGTTCCGCGGAACGCTGTGGTGGGTTCGCTCGGTGATGGGTGATCTCGACTATCAGCGCTACGTCGAGCACACCCGACGCCACCACGCCGACTCACCGGTGATCAGCGAACGAGAGTTCTGGCGCCGCCGGCATGCAGCAGCCGACGCCAACCCGGGCGCCCGCTGCTGCTGAATCCGGTCAGGGGCAGGTGGCCTTCGCGAGTTCGTAAATGTGGCCGGCCTGCTCGTCGGTGGGCTTGTTGCCGTTGTTCTCGGCCAGGTCGGTGATCTTGGACTTGACCTCCGCCTCGTCCGTGCCGTTGGCGACCTCCGTGCACGTGGTCGTCAAGATCTCCTCGATGTCTGCGTCGTCGCGGTTCTCCGCCAACGGTGCGTAAGCCCCACGGAAGGTGGCGACGAACAACGCCGTCTTGCCCTGGTCGATGGCGTTGCCCGCTGACTGCTTCGCCGTCTCGAGCGCCTGTTGCCCGCTCGTGACTGCCTCGCTGATCTTGTTCTGCGCGTTGTCCTGATCCTCGGTGCTACACGCGGTGAGCCCGAGAACGACGATTGCTGCTGCCCCGACTGCTGCTGCGATTCTCATGACGGAAATGTTAGTCCGGTCGGCATGCTTCAAAACACAGAATTGCATCGCAACACACGAGTTATCGCATGCAGTCGTTACGATCAGCTCAGCTAGATCACCGGATTCGCACATCGGCGAGGAGATCCCTGCGCCGACGGAAAGGACGATCAGTGAGCGAGCAAGACAAGGGGACGTCCGCAGGGGTGCGAAAGCGCGACCGCGGCGAGATCATCGGGCAAGGGGGTATGTGGCTCGCAAAGTGGTCGTTGGTGTTGGCGTCGATTTCGCTGGGCGCCTGGATTTTCGGTTGGCTGATCGAAAAGCTCTGGGTCATCATCCTGCCGGTGGCTCTGGCAATCGTCGTTGCGACAGTCATGTGGCCGCCGACCCGCGGAATGATCAAGCGCGGTATGCCACCGGCCGCGGCAGCCGGCATCACCCTGGTCCTCTCGATCGGAATCTTGGCCGGTGTGATCGCAGGCATCGTTCCGTCAGTGGTCAGCCAGGCCCCCGAGCTCGCGAACAAGACCACCGAGGGCATCAATCAGGTTCAGGACTGGCTCCAGGGTCCGCCACTGAATCTGAAGGACGACCAGATCGACAACGCAGTCCATGCCGTCATCACGAAGGTGCAGGAAAGTGGAACCGCCATCGCTTCAGGCGTTTTCAGCGGTGTGAGCACGGCGAGCTCGTTGTTGGTCACGCTCGGTTTGGTCCTGATTCTCGCCTTCTTCTTCATCAAGGACGGACCGAGGTTCATCCCCTGGCTGCACGCTGTCGGCGGCGGCCGCGCCGGTCGGCATCTCGAAGAGGTTCTCACCCGCATGTGGGACACGCTCGGCGGATTCATCAGGACTCAAGCACTGGTGAGCCTGATCGACGCGGTCTTCATCGGCGCCGGATTGCTCATCCTCGGGGTCCCGCTGGCACCGGTGCTGGCAATTCTGACGTTCATCGGTGGATTCATACCGATCGTCGGTGCGTTTGTCGCCGGCGCCCTGGCCGTGTTGGTTGCGTTGGTGGCAAACGGCCTAACCACCGCCATCATCGTCCTGATCATCATCCTGGCCGTTCAGCAGATCGAAGGAAATGTCCTTCAGCCTGTGCTGCAGAGCAAGTCGATGAAACTCCACGCCGTTATCGTGCTGCTTGCCGTGGCCGCCGGTAGCTCGCTGTACGGCATCGTCGGCGCCTTCCTCGCAGTGCCCGTCGCCGCTGTTGCAGCAGTTGTCATCCGCTACATCGGAGAGCAGATCGACGAACGCGCAAGCGACAACGAGCCGATGCCCGCCGGCGATGCCTCGGACATCCTCGAAGATCAAGACGACGACGCCGAGTCAGAGGTAGAGAATAAAAAGGCCTGATCAGCCCGCGATTACCTTTACCGAGGAGCCTGCCCGTCCGCGAATGACGTGCAGGCGACTCGGGATTCGCTGCCTCATCTCGTCCACGTGACTGACGATGCCCACCACTCGTCCTCCGTCGCGAAGCTCGTCCAACACAGCCATCACCGAGTCGAGGGTGTCGGCGTCGAGGGTGCCGAATCCTTCGTCGATGAACATCGTGTCGAGAACGATTCCGCCGGACTCCGCCGCAACCACATCGGCGAGTCCGAGCGCCAAAGACAATGACGCCAAGAACGATTCACCGCCCGAGAGGGTCTTCGCCGAGCGAACGACGCCCGTGAAGTCGTCCCGGATGTCGAGTCCCAGACCGCCGCGGCGACCCCGAGATCCTGCCTCGTCACTGTGCACGAACTCGTACCGTCCCCCGGACATCCGCTGCAGACGAACCGATGCCGACACGGCGATCTCTTCCAACCGCGAAGCGAGCACATACGCTCGCAGCGACATCTTGCGACTGTTCTGACCTTTGCCGGCGATCACGTCTGCCAGGGCAGCGAGTTCGTCGTGCAGTTCACGCTCAGGTGCAACCGCCTCGTAGGCCTTCTCGAGTTGTCCGCTGAACCGTTCGAGATCCGACACACGGTTCTCGGCCAGGGAAGCGGCCGCAACAGCCGCGTTCACTACCTCGGCGCGCTGAAGCGCGAGGCCGCGAGGTCCGTCCACGTCGACGGTCTCGACTTCACCCACCGCAACAACTTCGGGGTCGTCGAGGACAGTCCGGGCGGCAACCTCGAGGTCACGCGCCTTGGCGAGTTCCGTTTCGATCGCCGCGATTCGGGCAGGCGCTCTCACCCCTCCGATCGCAGCCTCGACCGAATCGAATCCGGCAGCGGCCGCCGCAGCGGCCAGTTTGGCCGACAGTTCCGCCGATCGGGCCTGCGCACGAACGGCGTCGTCGCGCATTTCGGACGCCGCCGTGGCAGCGGAGGCAAGGCCTTCGAACCGTGAGCGCCGAGCAGCGATGGTCGAATCTTCTCCCACCGCAGCAACGATCGCCGTTCGAATCTGCTCGACCGTCGCTGACAGAGTCGTCCTACGCTCGGCAAGTGCCGCCAATTCGGCTGTCAGAGAAGCGGATTCCTGTTGTAGTTCGGTGTCACGCCCATTGAGTTGCGCAAGTTTTTGTGCCAGCACTCCAACCTGACCGGCAGAGTGTGTCGCCTCGTCGACGGCGTTCCGTGCCTCGGCGCGGAGCCTGTCGAGTTCTTCGGAATCGCCGTCTCCGCCGCGCGCGATCACCCGGTCGATGTCACGTTCGACGGTTACCTGGCGATCGGCCACCTTGCTGAGGGCTTTCTCGGCCGCACGCTCGGCCGCTGACGCGGCTTCCAGATCGGGTTCGGTGACCGTGACGACATCCGACTGAGCCAGCGCAGGGTGTTCACGCGAACCACACACCTGGCATGGGTCACCGGGCGCGAGTGAACTCGCCAACTCCGCCGCCATGCCCTCGATACGCTTTTGCACGAGGTCGAGCCAGCGCCCGCGAGCACTCTGATGGGCGTCGCGCGCATCCAACACCTGCACACGAATCTTCTCGGCTTGTGCACGCAGAGAAACGATTTCATGGGCCGCTGTCGCAGCATCCGACGCTTTTACGAGTGCAGCCTCGAGGCCAGGCAGAGCCGCGTGAGCGCGTTGCGCATCCTCCAGTCGTTGGCCGGCCGAGCGCACCAGTTCTGGCAGTTGTGTGCGTTCAACCGCGATGGCATCGATGCGCTCGGACAGAGTGTCTCGCCGAACTCCGAGTTTCTCGATCTCGGCTTCTGCCGCATCGACTCGGCGAGCGTCCTCCGCCATTGCGTCCAGGCGAACGATCTCGTCACGCCAGGTCCGGATCCGAGCTACGACGCGTTGACGCTCATCGTCGGTGGGTGGCCACACCTCCGGCACGAAAATCTCCGGACCGTCGAGTGCGGAGTAGGTCGACATCGCTGTGGTCATCGATTCGAGTGCGGCAGCGAGATGCAAGCCGGCAGCGTCCACATCGCCGGCGACAGCGGCCACCGGTAGTGCACGCTTGGCGGTCTCGAGTTCGGCGCCGATCACAGCTCTTTGGGAGGCGCCCGTATTGAATGCTGCGAGTTCAGCGGTCGCACGATTACGGCGAGCTACCAGATCTGCGGTTCGCTGCGCCGCCGACAGAACCCGATTAGCCTCGGCTGCTGCATCTTTCGCGGTCACCAGCTCCGCGAGACTTGCATCGCGGGTGTCCTGAGCCTCGGCGAGGAGTTTGCGCGACCATTCCAGTGGGTGTGCCTCGGCGCCCACCTCGAGTCCCGCAGCTGTCTCGACCTTCGCGAGCAGCAGCCGCACGGATTGCTCCCTGGCCGCGAGCGCGGTCGCACTTGCCTTTCGTTTGGCGTCGAACCATGCCTCGACGGAGACAAACCGTTTGGTGTCGAACAGACGCTCGAGCAGTTTGCCTCGCTCGTCGCTCTCGGCACGCAAGAATTTGGCGAACTCACCCTGCGGCAAGAGCACCACCTGGAAGAACTGATCAGCGCTCATGCCCATGAGGCGGTTGATCTCGTCACCGATGTCAGGGATGCGCGAAAGGTTTTCGCCGCGGCCGTCCAACCACGTCAGTGTGGCCTTTGCGTTCTCCGTGATCGAACCGGTGCCACGCTTCTTCGGGCGCGAATACTCTGGACTACGAACAAGTTTGATTCTGCGACCACTGATGGTCGCTTCGAGTTCCACGCGCGGCACCGAACCGGCAGGCGCATGATCGGACAGTAGCCGTTTGCCCTCGTTGCGCGCACCCGGAACCCGCCCGTACAGGGCAAAGGAAACCGCGTCGAGGATCGTGGTCTTGCCTGCACCGGTGTCGCCGTGCAGAAGGAACAGCCCGTCTGCACCCAATCGGTCGAAGTCGACCTCGACAGTGTCGGCAAAGGGCCCGAAAGAGCTGACTTCGAGTTTGTGAAGCCTCACGCGGTTTCACTCAGTTCTACCGTGGACTCCTCGGCGCGCGCGGCAGCGCTGAGCGCTTCGGCCATCAACGTGACCTCCCGCCCGGACGGGTCACTACGCACGGCCGAGACAAAGCCACGGGCGATCTCCATGTCGGTTCGACCCCGTACCGCGTCGCGATACTTGAGATCCGATTGTCCTTCCGGCCTTTGCCATTCGAGGTGAACGGCAAAGGGGAAGCGTGCCTGGAGCTGCCTCATGGCATCGACGGGACGAACCGGATCAGTGAGCAAAGCGGAGACGTAGCACTGCTCGGAATCGGCGTACTTCGACTCGGTGAGAAGTTCCTCGAGAGTTCCCGTCACCTGGCTCAGCCCTCGAATCACCGGAAGATCGAGGCGCTGCACCGACGACAGACCGGCTGCGTCGAGTTCGATCAAAAGAGCAGCCTTGCGGTGGCTGCGCTCACCGAACGAATACGGCAACGGTGAACCTGAGTAGCGGACGCGCTCCGAGAGCATCTGGGGCGAATGCAGATGCCCCAGCGCAACGTAGTCGACACCGGCAAACTCGCCCACTGCGACAGTCTCCACTCCGCCGACCGAAATGGAGCGTTCCGATTCAGACGCCTCACCGCCCACGACAAAGGCATGCGCGAGCAGTACCGACCGAGTCGACGGATCGGTAGCTGTTCGTTCGGCGAGGTCTCGCCGAACACGCGACATTGCCGCACCGAGGATGTCGGAATGAGTACGAGCCCGGGGCACGTCCAACTCGACGCGCGTGATCTCCGGCTCGAGATAAGGAATCCCGTAAAACGCGACAGGTCCGAACTGATCACTGAGCATCACCGGAGTACCGATCTGGCCGACTCGGGTGATCAAATGCAATCCGCCGGCAGCTGCAAAGGACGCCCCGGCACCGAGCCGCACCGCGGAATCGTGGTTGCCGGACGTGGCGACAATGACCGCTCCGGCCGCCCGGATTGCCTCGAAGCCTCGATTGCACACCGCGACCGCGTCGGAACTGGGAATTGAGCGGTCGTAGATGTCACCGGGCACGACCACGACGTCAACACCGTGTTCGCGGACGGAATCCGCGATGGAACCGAGCACACTAGCCTGATCGGCCAACAGATCGACGCCGTGAAAGGTGCGACCTATGTGCCAATCGGAGGTGTGCAGAATCTTCATGAATCCGACGGTAGAGCAGCCCACCGACACTGCCGATCTCCCACGCTGACGGCTTCGACGGTGTGCCTCAACCCACGAGCGTCCGGTGACCCTGCACACAATCCGTCCGGTTCGTTTGGCGAAGAACCCGAAACCATCGCGCCATCGCGTCGATAAATGCGCCAGCCACGACCCGCACAAACACGGCCGACAACGCAAGAACCGCTAATGTCGTTATGTGTCTGCAACCCAACGTGCTCGCTCCGGGGTACCGCTGGACAAGCGATCGCTCATCGTGACCGTCCCCGGCCTGCCCTGGTGGGGAGTGATCCTGCTTGCTGCCGGTGTCACCGCCGTCGGCGTACTGATCGATGCAACTGGAGGCGGCGGCGAGCTCACCGCGGTGTTCTCGACGTTCTACTTCCTGGGCTGTCTCTTCGCTGTGGTTGCCGCTTCGAACAAGGCTCTCTTCACCGCGATGGCCCAACCTCCGTTGCTGCTCTTCGCTGCGGTGCCGATCGGGCACACGCTCATCGGCAAGGACAACAGCACCGCACTGCGCGACATCGCGATCAACATCGCGTACCCGTTGGTCAACCGCTTTCCGATCATGTTGGCCGCAACCGTCGTCGTGCTGATAATCGGCGGTTTCCGGTACTTCCTGCTCAATCAGCGTCCCACCGGGCCTGCGCGCTCGACCCGCTCCCGCCGCTCGGCGACCGCCACTCGAGAATCCTCTGCGGCTGCCACGCGAGAACAATCCGCACCCGAGACCGGGCGTCGCCGCAGAGTCTCGGACGCGCCCGTCCCCGGGCCCCCGCGTCGCCGCGCCCCCGAGGTGGACGAACAGCCCGCTTACCGAAGCGCTCCCAGCCGCGAACCGATCGAAGACGATCGCCCGCTGCCGCCCCGGAGAAGCCCACTGCCACCCAGGGTCGATCGCACGCACCAACCGCCTACGCGTCGCCCTCAGCCGGACAGCAGACCGACAGCAGACGACGACTACCCGTCGTACGGTCGCCGCCGGGCGCCCGAGCCCAGTCCGTCGCCCAGGCGTGAGGAGCGGATGGAGCCCTTCTTCGCTTCGGGTGACGACGTATCGCCGCCGCTGCCCCCTCGGCGCCGCCCACCCGGAGTCGATCTTCCGGCGTATCCGCCGCCGCGAGTTCGGTACCGCGATCGCGAAGAGCCCTGACAGACGAGCCCAGCAGCAAAAAATGCGGGGCACCTTCCAGATGGAAGGTGCCCCGCATTTTCTTGTTCTAGGACGTGCGCGCTGCTCGCAATTCACGGGGAAGAGCGAACACCAAGGTCTCGTTGGCTGTGGTGACGGGCTGAACGTCGTTGTATCCATGCTCGGCAAGAAGTTCGATCACGCCGCGCACGAGCACCTCGGGCACTGATGCGCCCGACGTGATGCCGACGGTCTGGACACCCTCGAGCCACGCGAGATCGACCTCACGGGCGTAGTCGACCAGGTACGACGCAGCAGCGCCTGCACCAAGCGCGACCTCGACCAGGCGAACCGAGTTAGACGAGTTCCGCGAACCCACCACGATCACGAGATCGCACTCGGGAGCCATCGCCTTGACCGCGACCTGACGGTTCTGCGTGGCGTAGCAGATGTCGTCGGACGGCGGGTCCTGCAGATTGGGGAAGCGCTCACGCAGGCGCGCGACAGTCTGCATCGTCTCGTCGACGCTCAGTGTGGTCTGGGAAAGCCAGATGACCTTCGACTCGTCACGAACCGTGACCGCCTCGACCGAATCCGGGCCGTCGACGATGGTGACGTGATCGGGAGCCTCACCTGCGGTGCCCTCGACCTCCTCGTGGCCTTCGTGGCCGATGAGGAGAATGTCGTAATCGTCGCGAGCGAATCGCTTTGCTTCCTGGTGCACCTTCGTGACCAGGGGGCACGTAGCGTCGATCGTGCGCAGGTTCCGCTCGGCGGCCGAGTCGTGGACGGCCGGAGACACACCGTGCGCCGAGAACACGAGGAGTGATCCTTCCGGAACCTCGTCGGTTTCGTCGACGAAGATCACGCCTTGATCTTCGAGCGTCTCGACGACGTGGCGATTGTGGACGATCTCCTTACGCACGTAGATGGGTGCGCCGTGCTTCTCGAGCGCCTTCTCGACGGTCTCGACCGCGCGGTCGACGCCGGCGCAGTAGCCGCGAGGCTCGGCGAGGAGCACGCGCTTGGCGCTGCCCTTGCGGGTGGACGGCGAATCAGCCGAGTGCGCGATACCGAGATTGAGAGGAACAGCCGAAGACATGTGACCAGCCTACTGGCACCTCGAACGTGAGACACTCCGGCAAACGTGAACACCTCGGTTTCGGGCTCCGATCGAAGGTTCCGAAGTAAACGAGTACGGCCGTCACAGGCAAGTCGGCTACCGATTGTCGGAGCTTTGCGGCAAGCTGTGGGAATGATCCGACCACCGTTCGTGGCGCGCGTTGCCGCGGGACTCGCCGTCACCGCGATGGAAGAGGCAAAGAAGTTGCCCACCACCGCTGTCGCCCTGCCGATGACCGCCGTGAGCCAGATGCTGCAGACAAGCATGCGCGTGCAGCAGTCGATCACCTCGTTGGCGATCAAGGGCGATCAGGCATTTGCACTGATCAACTGGTCTTCCGAGGACGAACAGCCCGAGTGGGCGGTCTTCGACGAGGACGCCGACGCTCCCGCGGACTCGGCGTCGACCACCGGCGCGACCACCGCTGACACCCCGACCAACGCCGGACGCTTCGCGCTCTACTCGCTCGAGCCGACTGCCCCCATCGAGGAGCCCGCACCCGGCGCCGAGTCCGAATCCGCGGCAGCTACGACGGACGGACCTGCCGATGAGCCCGAGATCGTCACCGAACTCGACTACCCCAACCTCACACTCGCACAGCTCCGTGCGCGCATCCGGACGCTCAGCATCGACGAGCTGACCGCCGTCCTGGACTACGAGAATGCGACGCTCGCCCGCGCACCGTTCCAGACCATGCTCACCAACCGCATCACCACAGCCAAGGCAAAGTGACTTCCGCAACGCCCCCCGCTTCATCGCAGCGATCGTCCGGCGCCAGCAGCGCTGAACAGCCGTGGCCGGTCCGCACGGTTTCCGCCAAGGTCGCCGGCTGGATCGATCGACTCGGCAGCATCTGGGTCGAAGGTCAGATCACACAGATCAATGCACGCCCCGGTACCCGAACGGCCTTTCTCGTTCTGCGTGATCCGTCGGCAGACATGTCGCTGTCGATCACATGCTCACCACAGTTGTTGCACAACTCTCCGGTGCCGTTGACCGAGGGCTCGCGTGTCGTGATGTTCGGCAAGCTCTCGTTCTACACCGGACGCGGAACGGTGTCGTTGCGTGTCACCGAGATTCGCGCCGTGGGTATCGGTGAGCTGCTGGCCCGCATCGAGAGACTGCGCGCCTTGCTCGCCGCGGAGGGCTTGTTCGATCCGAGACTCAAACGGCCTCTTCCGTTTCTGCCCGGCACGATCGGCCTGATCACGGGCCGAGCCAGCGCGGCCGAAAAGGATGTCGTCTCGGTCGCCCACCGTCGTTGGCCCGCAGTGGCTATCGCGGTGCGTAACACCGCCGTGCAGGGCCCGACTGCTGTTCCCCAGATCATCGAAGCGCTGAAGGAACTCGACGCCAACCCGGTAGTCGACGTCATCATCCTCGCTCGCGGCGGCGGTAGCGTCGAGGATCTCCTGCCGTTCTCCGACGAGGCGCTGTGCCGCGCCATCGTGGCCTGCACGACGCCGATCGTCAGTGCCATCGGCCACGAGCCGGACAGCCCGCTCAGTGACCACGTCGCCGACCTGCGCGCAGCCACACCCACCGACGCGGCCAAGCGCGTCGTACCCGACGCGGTTGCGGAAGCTGCTCTGGTTGCCGATCTTCGTGACCGCAGCGCTGCGGCACTGCGCAGTTGGGTCAAGCGTGAGTCTCATCTGATCGAACAGTTGCGCACTCGACCGGTCATGGCATCACCGCTGCTCGCGGTGGACCGTCGCGCCGAAGAGGTCGAAAGGCTCCAGGCCGCCGGGCGACGCGATGTGACTCGGTTGATCGACTCCGAGTCCCGAACGATCGAGCATCTGCGCGCCCGGCTCACCACTCTCGGCCCCGCCGCGACGCTGGCCCGCGGGTACGCAGTCGTGCAACGTGTTGTCGCCGACGGCGATCCGGAGGTTCTGCGCTCGGTCGAGGACGCGCCACCCGGAACCCAGATTCGAGTTCGACTTGCAGACGGCGCCGTTCGCGCCGCAGTGATGGGAAGAGAAAAATGAGCAACGCCACCGACACCGACATCAACGAACTCGGCTACGAAGCAGCCCGCGACGAATTGGTGAGCGTCGTGAAGATTCTCGAACAGGGCGGCCTGGACCTCGACGCGTCACTCTCACTGTGGGAGCGAGGCGAAGCGTTGGCCAAGCGCTGTGAAGAGCATTTGGCCGGCGCCAGGGCTCGCGTCGAAAAGGCTCTGGCCGAAGCGGACGAGTAACGTCCGCTCCGACCGGAAATCCTATGGCGTGATCGGCTGCGCTGCGCCGACCTTCTCGGCAAGAATCCGGAACTCGTCCGGCGTCGCCGCGCCCGTGAGCAACAGGCGAACATCCCCGACGTCCGTGACCCAGATCGACTCGACACCTTCGCCGCCGAAGACGTTCCACGTATCGGCACCGACGGTCTCGACTCCGGTCGCGAATCGCTGTCCACCGGCAACGTGTGACACCAACGGGAATTCCTCGGCGTTGCTCTGAGTCAGCTGAATGTAGCGACCACTGGTCGTGATGAATCCCACAGTGCTCGAATCTCCGCCACCGTCGCCGGAGATGATTTTGCGACTGCCGGAGTTCGGGGTCCACCCGTCCGGAACACCGGGATTACGGATGGGAAATCCGAGTTCCTTCGCGTCGTAGTTCAGAGCAGCGTCCACGTCGACGCTCGGGATAGGCCCCTGCGTCGGGCCGCCAGGACTGAACGTGCACTGGCTGGCGATGCCCGCAATGATGATGCAGAACAGCACCAACGGTACGAGAGACCAGACCATGTCTTTGTTGTCTTCGAGAATGCGGGGTTTCTTCGATGCCACACCCCCAGTATCCAGGTACTGCGCAGTAGATACGATTCCCGGTCCCCTTCGAGCGAGACAAAACGTCGCAGCAGCGACCCGACAGCGCACGTAGCCGCTCCCATCTGGGACAATGACGCCTGAAGAAACCACTGCGTCGACACACCCCGTCGACCGCGACCGCGCCAGGAGGCACCGCACATGACGGCCAGCAGCACTCATCGTGAGACCCCGGACCGTAACCTCGCACTCGAATTGGTCCGAGTCACCGAAGCCGGTGCTATGGCTGCCGGCCGCTGGGTAGGCCGCGGCGACAAGGAAGGCGGCGACGGAGCAGCCGTCGACGCTATGCGTCAGCTCGTCTCCTCCGTCTCGATGCGCGGCATCGTCGTCATCGGTGAGGGCGAGAAGGACGAAGCGCCGATGCTGTTCAACGGCGAAGAGGTCGGAAACGGCGACGGCCCCGACTGTGACTTCGCCGTCGACCCGGTCGACGGCACCACCTTGATGTCCAAGGGCATGCCCAACGCGATCTCCGTTCTGGCTGTTGCCGAGCGCGGCGCGATGTTCGATCCCTCGGCCGTGTTCTACATGGAGAAGATCGCTGTCGGACCGGATGCTGCAGATGTCATCGACATCAGCGCACCGATCGCCGAGAACATCAAGCGCGTCGCCAAGGTCAAGAAGGCGTCGGTCTCCGACATCACGATCTGCATCCTGGACCGCCCGCGTCACAACCAGCTGATCCAGGACGTGCGCGACACCGGCGCTCGTATCCGTCTGATCTCCGACGGTGACGTTGCCGGCGCCATCGCCGCAGCGCGTCCCGAGTCCGGCACCGACATGCTCGTCGGCATCGGCGGAACGCCTGAGGGCATCATCGCCGCAGCAGCCATGCGCTGCATGGGTGGATCGCTGCAGGGCAAGCTCGCACCCACCGACGACGAAGAGCGCCAGAAGGCCATCGACGCCGGTCATGATCTCGATCGGATCCTGACCACCGAAGATCTCGTCTCCGGCGAGAACGTATTCTTCTGCGCCACGGGCGTCACCGATGGTGACCTGCTGCGCGGTGTCCGCTACTACGGTGGCGGCGCCAGCACGCAGTCCATCGTGATGCGTAGCAAGTCCGGCACCGTTCGCATGATCGACGCGTACCACCGTCTCGAGAAGCTGCGTGAGTACAGCTCCGTCGACTTCGACGGCGAAGAGGGCGCGGTTCCCCCGACGTTCTGATCGGCTCCGCCCCGTGAGCGGTTAGGGAGTCCCTGCACTCCTTAACCGCTCACGGGGGACGTAGTCCCCTACCCGCCCTCCAAAAGTGGCAATGTGGAGCCATGACGGAGAGCAACGATCAACAGTTCCGAATCGAACACGACACCATGGGCGAAGTTCGGGTGCCCATCGACGCGCTGTGGCGGGCACAGACCCAGCGTGCAGTCGAGAACTTCCCGATCAGCGGGCGCCCACTCGAGCGCACCCAGATCCGCGCAATGGGCTTGCTGAAAGCAGCGTGTGCGCAGGTCAACAAGGACCTCGGACTGCTCGACGCGGACAAGGCCGACGCAATCATCGCCGCCGCGAACGAGATCGCCGAAGGCAAGCACGACGATCAGTTCCCCATCGACGTCTTCCAGACCGGCTCGGGAACCAGCTCGAACATGAACGCCAACGAGGTCATCGCGTCCATCGCGAAGGCCGCGGGCGTGGACGTACACCCCAATGATCACGTCAACATGTCGCAGTCCTCCAACGACACCTTCCCCACCGCCACGCACGTCGCAGCTACCGAAGCAGCGGTCACCGATCTTGTTCCGGCACTGGAACATCTGCATGCTGCGCTTGCCACGAAGGCGTCCGAGTGGAAGACCGTCGTCAAATCCGGACGCACCCACCTGATGGACGCTGTGCCGGTCACGCTCGGTCAGGAGTTCGGTGGCTACGCACGTCAGATCGAGGCCGGTATCGAGCGCGTCAACGCAACACTCCCCCGCCTCGGCGAGTTGCCGATCGGCGGAACAGCAGTCGGCACCGGTCTCAATGCTCCGGATGGATTCGGCCCCAAAGTTGTTGCCGAGCTGGTCAAGTCGACAGGCGTCGACGCGCTGACTCCGGCGAAGAACAGCTTCGAAGCACAGGCCGCGCGTGACGGACTGGTCGAGGCATCGGGCGCGCTGCGGACCATCGCAGTCTCACTGACGAAGATTGCCAACGACATTCGGTGGATGGGATCGGGTCCGCTGACCGGACTCGGCGAGATCGCACTCCCCGATCTGCAGCCGGGTAGCTCGATCATGCCCGGCAAGGTGAACCCGGTCCTGCCCGAGGCAACCACTCAGGTTGCGGCTCAGGTGATCGGAAACGACGCCGCCATCGCGTGGGGCGGCGCTGCCGGAGCGTTCGAACTCAACGTCTACATCCCGGTCATGGCACGCAACCTGCTGGAGTCGTTCACCTTGCTGGCCAACGTCTCTCGACTGTTCGCCGACAAGTGTGTCAGCGGACTGGTCGCGCACGAGGAGCACCTCAAGACACTCGCCGAATCGTCACCGTCGATCGTGACGCCCCTCAACTCGGCGATCGGTTACGAGGAAGCCGCGGCCGTCGCGAAGCAGGCGCTCAAAGAGAAGAAGACGATCCGCCAGGTCGTCATCGAGCGCGGACTCGTCCCGGACAAGCTGTGCGAGGAAGAACTCGACAAGCGTCTCGACGTTCTGGCGATGGCGAAGGTCAAGGACTGAACAAACAACAGAGTGGCGGTTTCCACTTCGGAAACCGCCACTCTTTTCCCTACACCGTAGTGGTTGCGCGCCATTCGTCGGTGCGATCGGGGCTCGCCTCGGCCAATGCCTTCAACGTCGCTTCACGATCGAAGTCCTTGCCGTACACCGGAGTTCCCGGCTGCTGACGCCAGGAATCGTCGATCGTTCCCGCATCGACAGGATCGAAGCCCAACTGATTGATCAGATCGAACACGACCTGCTTGTTCGCGTCGTCGTCGCCGGCGATGGGTAGCGCAATGCGCCCCTCTGCACCTTCGGGAAGCCCCTTCTCGAGGAGATGCTTCCACCAGATTCCGTTGAACGCCTTGAATACCGGTACACCCAGGCGCTCCTGCACCCATCCGCTTTCGGTCTGTCCGTCCTCGATGGCCGAGATCAGACCGTCACGCTGTTGCGGGTAGTAGTTGTTGGTCTCGATGACCGGGGCACCGGCGACCGCACCGCTGAGGATCCCCGCCGGTAGATCGACCACGTTCTTCTGCGGAATGCTCACGATGACCAACTCGGCGCCCTCGGCGGCCTCGGTGCTGCGGACTGCCTTCGCGCCCGTCTCCGCTTCCAGTTCTGCAAGGGTGTCCGGTGTCCGCGAATTCGAGACGCGCACGTCGTGACCGAGCGCAGCGAGCCTACGTGTGAGCGTGCCACCGATCTGACCGGCTCCGATGATTCCGATGCGCATGACCCTGCTCCTTCGTCGTGTGCAGTGGCGATCGCGCCACCGCTGCATTCGTCAACGACGAGAACGCACCGGGTCATTCCGTACCGACTACTTCAACTCCCGTTGATTCAATCGGTTGACGGATCGAGTTCGAGCCTGATGCGAACACTGACCGGATCGGTCTGCAATCCGCGAAAGGCAGAGGCCGTCAGCGCCGATCTGAACTTCCCCGACGTGAATGTCTTCACCCGCGCCGGGACGTCGTCGTCCGGCATGATCTGGGCCTGTCCGTCCACCCACTCGCCGCGGCGACGGATCCGAACCTTCGGCGTCGCAGAGATATTGGCGCCCCAACCCCTGTCGATGCCGTGCTGCGCGATGACCCACGCCTCGTCGCTGTCGTAGGTGATCGCAACGGGCACTCGGCGGGTCAGACCGGTTCGGCGTCCAACCGTCTCGATCTCGGTCATCAACGACGGCATCAAACCGATCCGATTCAATCCGGTGACCAGCGGATTGGCGAAATACTTCCCGACTGCGACTTCGATTCTTCGTTTTCGTGCAACTGACGTCGGTACCGGCATGCCGTTTCCTCTCCTCCGGAGCTGGCGCTCGAAGCAACAGCTCTATACCGCACGATATAACCACTGATCCGGGAGTTTTGCCACCATGAATATCGATCAATACCCACTACCTGCACACAACACTTGACTGTGTCTGTCGGTTACATCTAGTCTCAGATTCGTTCCTATACCGATCGACATACTGGGAGGCAGTGATGAACACACCTCGAGACACCTCGTTGCCATGACCGGCCCGCAGACGCGTTGTCCGATCGCCGCAGCGCGTCGCAAGTGGGGAGTACCAAGAGAATCAGCGGCACCAGATGAATCGAACAGCTCTGCGATTGCATACGATGGCGGGATGGCCGACTCCGATTCCCGCACTCTGATGCTGGTCGGCGCCATCAATGCCTTCCGTGAACACGGGATCGCGACGACCTCGCTCACCGAGATCGTCGAACGCTCGGGAGCTCCCCGCGGGTCGGTGTACCACTACTTTCCCGAAGGCAAAGGACAGCTGGCCGGCGAAGCAGTTGCCTACTTCGGCCGAGGCGTCAGCGCCGCCATCAGTTCGATGATCGCTCAGTCTTCCCCACCGGAGATCATCGACGCGGTTGTCACAATATTTCGAAACAGCTTGGTAGAGAGCGATTTCACCTCCTCCTGTCCGGTCGCAGCCGCGGCGGTGGAGGGCGCGTCGACGCCGGCGGCATTAACTGCTGCGGGCGAATCCTTCACCTCGTGGGAATCGCTTCTCACATCGTTCTTCTGGCAGCAGGGACAGCCGTCCGAGACTGCAGCACAGTGGGCAACCGTCGTGATCGCGTCGATCGAAGGCGCGACTCTGATGGCAAAAGCTCAGCACACCACCGCGCCTCTCGATCGGATCGGCGCGCACCTCAAGGCTCTGGTCTCGGCCCCGAGCTGACCAACCCCTCTACTTCCAACCGCTGCTGCCGTCCGCGCAGGAGCAGAGATGGCGTACAAACATGTCTCACACACTTGCACCGGCGCCCTCGGCGCCCATGATGACCAAGTCCCGTCGATTCACTGCGCTGATCTTCATCTGCCTCGCCGAACTCCTTGTCGTGCTGGACAACACAGTGGTCAACGTCGCACTGCCGACGATGAGCGTCGACCTGTTCGCCAGCGTCAGTGACCTGCAATGGATCGTCGACGCGTACACGTTGACCTTCGCCGGGTTCCTACTCACTTTCGGCCACCTGGGTGACCGCTTCGGACGCCGCCGAGTGATGATCATCGGTCTGATCGGCGTCGGCGCGATGTCGCTCGTCGGCGCGTTGGCTTCCAACCTCGAACAGGTGATCATGGCGCGCGCTGCCATGGGCGTCTTTGCCGCAGCGGTCTTTCCGGCCACCCTGGCCATGATCACGAACATCTTCACCGACGCCAGAGAACGAGCCATCGCCATCGCCGCCTGGACCGCAATGGCCGGCTTCGCGATTGCCATCGGCCCGACGGCAGGCGGTTGGCTTCTCGAGCACTTCTCCTGGCACTCGGTGTTCTGGATGAACGTTCCGGCTGCGTTGCTGGTCATCGTCGGTGTGCTGCTGGTTGTTCCGGAATCGAAGGCGCTTCACGTCGGCCGATTCGATTTCGTCGGAACAATCTTGTCGCTCCTCGGCATCGTCATTCTGGTGTGGACCATCATCGACGCACCCCATCGCGGATGGGTGTCGGCATTCAGCATCACGGGATACCTCTCTGCGACAGTGTTGTTGGCGGCATTCGTCGCATGGGAACTGCGCACCGACGCGCCGATCCTGAACATGAATCTCTTCCGAATCCGGCGGTTTTCATTCCCCGCCTTGGCTATTGCGGTCAGCTACTTCAGCATGTTCGGGTTCTTGTTCCTGATCACGCAGTACTTCCAGGGCGTTCGCGAATACTCGCCACTCGAATTCGGCATCCACTCTTTGCCTTTCGCCGCCGCTGTTGCGGTGGGCGCCCCAGTTGCCACCTTGGCGGCACAGAAACTCGGCACGACCGCAGTGATGGTGTTCGGCCTCCTCGTCCTCAGCGGCGGCATGTTCCTGGCCGGCCAGACGACCGTCGAGACGCCCTACCTCGGACCCGTCGTGATCTCGATGGTTCTCATGGGTCTGGGCCTCGCAATTGTCCAGGGACCGGCTACCGACTCCATCATGTCCTCGGTGCCCCTCGACGAAGCCGGCGCAGGCTCGGCAGTCAACGACACGACGCGTGAGCTCGGTGGGACCCTGGGCGTCGCCGTCATCGGCTCGATCGTCGCCTCGTATTACACGTCAAAGGTGGCTCCGATCGTCGACGCCATTCCCGACGCCGTGATGTCGGCACAGGAGAAGGGCTTCGCTCGTGAGTCGGTGCTCAGCGTCATCGAGATCCGTTCGCGCGACATCAGTCCGCTCTTCGAGCAGCAGAAGGACAGTCTGATCTACACGATGAAGACCGCGTGCCTGGAAGGCTTCGCCATCGCGTCGTACTTCACGGTCGGCGCAGCACTGATCACCGCGCTGCTGGTCGCGTTGTTGCTCCCATGGAAGCCGGTCACAGAAGGCTCCATTCTCGGCAGTCTGGCGACCAAGACCCCGAAGTAGCTACAAGGTTTCCCGATTTGTCCGTATCTCAGCCCGCCGTTCCCCGATACTGGATTGACCGAGTGGTACCGACGACAGCCCTGCTAGGGAGAATCTCGTGTCCATCACCAGTAGAAACAGCTCGCGACTGTCGGCTGCGGCGGTTCCGGTAGTACTGACGGTCGCCCTGCTCGCCGGATGCTCGTCCGATTCAGACACCACCTCAGCGCCCGGGCCGGTCGTCAGCGACGCCAGCCCCGGTCTCGACGCCGGGGTGCCGATCCCGGACGGGCAAATCGACGACGCGGTCGGAAAGCTCGACGGCCTCGCGAACGATCTCATGGCAAGTTCGGGTGTTCCCGGCATGGCTGTGGCCGTGGTGCACGGCGGTAAGACTGTGTATGCAAAGGGATTCGGAGTTCGCGAGTTGGGTAAGAGCGCCACCGTCGATGCCGACACCGTGTTCCAACTGGCATCGGTGTCGAAATCGGTAGGAGCCACGGTGGTCGCCCACGAAGTCGGAATCGGGACCGTCGACTGGGACACTCCGGTGATCTCGAAACTGCCGGGGTTTGCGCTTGGCGATCCGTGGGTGACCGACCACCTCACGATCTCCGATCTCTACACGCATCGGTCGGGATTACCGGACCACGCCGGCGACGGGCTGGAGGACCTGGGCTACAACCGGGCCCAGGTGCTCGAGAAGCTTCGCCAACTACCGCTCAATCCATTCCGAATCACATACGAGTACACGAACTTCGGCGTCACAGCCGGCGCTGAGGCCGTTGCAGCTGCGGCGGGCACCGATTGGGAAACGCTGTCGCAGAACACGATCTACGGCCCGCTCGGTATGACATCGACGTCTTCGCGGTTCGCCGATTACCAGGCCCGAGAAAATCGAACAGTGGGCCACATCCTCGAAGACGGAAAGTACAAGGTAGGCCCGGTTCGGGACGCCGACGCCCAATCCCCCGCCGGTGGAGTCAGCTCCTCGGCGAACGACATGGCCAAGTGGTTGGACATGGTGCTGTCCGGCGGTCAGTATCAGGGGCAGCAGGTCGTTCAGACGGATGCGCTCGTGCCCGCAGTGAACCCGGAGATCGTCTCGCGCCACGCGCAGGAAATCGGGGAACGCTCCGGCTTCTACGGCTACGGGTTCAACGTTTCCGACAGCGCCGCTGGCCGTGTCACCGCCAGCCACTCCGGCGCTTTCCTGGTCGGAGCCGGGACGAATTTCGTGACGATTCCCTCCGCTGACGTCGGCATCGTCGTTCTGACCAACGGCACGCCCACCGGCGTCGCGGAGACCTTGACCGCCGAGTTCGCCGATCTGGTGCAGTTCGGGAAGATCACCCGCGAGTGGCGCCCGCTGTACGAAGCGGCGTTTGCCTCACAAGCCGATCCCGAGGGCGAACTTGCCGGGAAGACACCGCCGACCTCCCCCGCTCCTGCCCCACCGACAAACCAATTGACCGGCGACTACGGCAACCCGTACTGGGGTCCCGCACTCGTGACGCAGCAGAACGGTGCGCTGACCTTGATGATGGGTCCCGCGGCGGTGACGTATCCGCTGACCCACTGGGACGGAAACACCTTCACGTTCCCGCTCAGCGGCGAGAACGCACCGGCCGGGACGGTCTCGAAGGCCACCTTCGACGGAAACTCGCTAACCTTGGAGTACTTCGATCACGATCATCTCGGTACCTTCATCCGGGCAACACCGGCCGAATAATCAGCCAAGGACACCCCATGAGTAGTTCGACAGCCACGGTGAACGCAATGTTCGCGGCCCTCACCGATTTCGACGTGGACGCAGCAGCGGAATTGATGACAGACGACATCGTCTGGCAGAACGTCTCGCTCCCCACTCTGCGAGGCAAGAAGACCGTCGTGCGAGCGCTTCGTCTGGTAACCAAGCCTTCACTGAAATTCGAGGCGGAGATGCACCACATCGTCGGCGACGAGTCCACGGTGCTCACCGAACGCACCGACATCCTGACCGTCGGGCCGCTGCGCATCGAATTCTGGGTGTGCGGAACTTTCGAACTGCGCGACGGCAAGGTCTCCGTCTGGCGTGACTACTTCAGTCTGCGAGACGTCGCGTGGGGTGTGGTGACCGCGGTCGGCCGTGCAGTCGTCGGGAGCGGGACACGAAGTAGGCTTGCTCCGGCCTGAAATCACCTGCCGAAAGCGAGCGAACCTGCCATGCCCGAGAACACCACGCCTGACTCCTTCGACGCCGGCTTGGCTGTGCGCACCGAAGTCATGGGGGCCGATTTTGTCGACGCCGCCTTCGAGCGCACCCGCGGCACCGACAGCGAAGAACTGCAGAACTTCGTGACGGCCAACGTCTGGGGTTCGGTATGGACGCGTCCCGGACTCGATCGCCGCAGCCGCAGTCTGATCAATCTGGGGATGCTGATCGCGCTGCGCGCGGAGAACGAACTCAAAGGCCACGTACGCGGAGCACTACGAAACGGCTTGACGCGCACCGAGATCGTCGAAACCGTGATCCACGCGAGCGCGTACTGCGGCGCACCGGCGGGGCTGGCGGCAATGCGTGTGGTGCAGGGAGTTCTCGACAACGAACTCGGACCGCTGCAAAACTGAACTACTGAAAACCCAAGAATCTCCCCGTGCAGACCGAAGTCCGCACGGGGAGATCGCTTCTCAGGAAGTAGGGCCGAACTCCTCGAGCATGTCGGTCACCAACTCGGCGATCGGCGACCGCTCACTGCGCGTGAGTGTGATGTGCGCAAAAAGCGGGTGCCCCTTGAGCTTCTCGATGACGGCCGCAACTCCGTCGTGCCTACCCACTCGCAGGTTGTCACGCTGCGCGACGTCGTGCGTGAGAACCACCCGCGAGCCGGTTCCCAGACGAGAAAGCACTGTCAGCAGAACATTTCGTTCGAGTGACTGCGCTTCGTCGACGATCACGAACGAATCGTGCAGCGACCGACCGCGAATGTGCGTCAGCGGCAGCACTTCCAGCATTCCGCGGGCGAGAACCTCTTCGAGAACCTCTGGCGAAGCCAACCCGTCGAGAGTGTCGAAAACGGCCTGAGCCCACGGGCCCATCTTCTCGCTCTCACTACCGGGAAGGTAGCCGAGTTCTTGTCCGCCAACGGCATACAGCGGACGGAAGACGACGACCTTGCGCTGGGTGCGGCGCTCGAGAACGGCTTCCAAACCTGCTGTCAGAGCCAAGGCCGACTTACCGGTGCCTGCCTTGCCGCCGAGAGAGATGATGCCGATGCTCTCATCCATGAGGAGATCGAGCGCAATGCGCTGCTCGGCGGAGCGGCCGTGCAGCCCGAAAGCCTCACGCTCACCACGCACCAACTGAATGCGCTTGTCGGGAGTCACCCGACCGAGGGCGCTCGACGAGCCACCGAGCAGACGAAGACCCGTGTGACACGGCAGATCTCGTGCTTCGTCAAGGTCCAGGAAACCCTCGTTGAACAGCTCGTCGATGTCCGTCGAGGCGACGTCCAGCTCGGTCATGCCCGTCCATCCGGATGGCACGACGTCGTGAGCGTGGTACTCGTCGGCAGGTAGTCCCACCGCGCCTGCCTTCACACGAAGCGGTATGTCCTTACTGACGAGGACTACGTCCTTGCCCTCCGCCGCGAGGTTCAGCGCGCACGCCAGAATCCTCGAATCGTTACTGTCCGTGCGGAATCCGACGGGTAGGACCGCAGGGTCGGTGTGATTGAGTTCGACCTGCAGTGTCCCGTTCTCGGTGCCGATCGGTACCGGACGGTCGAGGCGGCTGTATTCGATCCGGAGATCGTCGAGCATGCGGAGCGATTCTCGGGCGAACCATCCCAGTTCGTGGTGGTGTCGCTTGCCTTCGAGTTCGCTGATCACGACCAGTGGCAGTACCACGTGGTGTTCGGCGAATCGAGTGACAGCCCATGGATCGGACAGTAGTACCGAGGTATCCAAGACGTACGTGCGAAGTGCATCTCCCGAATGATTCCCGGCTGATAGATCAGCCCGGGCCGAGTGGGCAGAGACGGAGCGTGATGCAGTCACGTTGGGCTCCTAGGTCTGCGCGGCACCCGCGCAAACTCAGCTCGCTGGGCCGGACGGCTCTGGTGTCAGGTGACGCTGTGTCAGCTGAAACAAGGGCCGGGCGCCGGCCCTCTCGTACTGAGTGTTTCAGTCACGATCAGAACCTCCCGCACAAGTAACTTCTGGTTACTCGTTACTGCCGACGGTACTGCGGATCGGACACTCGCGCCACGGAACGAGCCGCACATCTGGTGAACGCCAGGTAACAAAATGCCACTCGTGTGATTCAGCGTCACTCAGGACTCGATCAGACCCCACTTCGCGGCGCGCACCGCTGCCTGAACCCGCGAATTGGTTCCGGTCTTGACGAAGATGTTCTCGAGGTGGGTGGCGACGGTGCGACGGCTGACGAACAACTCCTCGGCGATCTCGACATTGCCCGCGCCCCTGGCCACCAATTGCAGTACTTGGATCTCCCGTGGGCTCAGATGGACACGATCGAGCGCCACCTGGTCCCCCACGACGCGCGAGCAGGCCGCGCTGGACGCCGCCACCACCTCGCGCACGCGATCGACGACGCCGGAATCCGCGAAGCTCATGTGCAGCAATCCGGTCACCTCACGGCCGGAGAACCCCAATGCGACCGACGCACCCTCGGCGTACCCGGACGGCCGCAGAACATCGGTAACCATCTCGACCTGCTCGAATCGTGGCACGTCCTGCCAGAACACTGGCACGCCCGAAGCCTCGCGAATGATGCCGAAGAGATTGCGATCGGCGACGAAGTCGTCGAGCAGGAACTCGAGCACCCTGGCGTCGTATCCGGAACTCGCCAGAGCCCGATGCCGTCCGCTCGACGGGTCCCGGTACGTGACCGCCGCAGCCGAGTACGCGAGTCCACGTGTGCGGAGTTCTTCGGCGCACAGGCCGAGAATGCCGTACGCCCCGGCCGCCGGCGATCGCGGCGCGAACATGTCAGGTCCAGCGCCGCGATCAGGCAGTACAGACGTCATCACACCAATCTAGCCAATCGTGTGAGCTAGGCCACCACCAGTGAATCGGCCGGCTTCCTGTCCGCCCACGGACGCACCGCTTCGAAGTTCGCGGCAGTCCGCAGAACCAGTGCGTCCTGGCGGTGGCGTGCGGCGATCTGCAGCCCCACCGGTCGACCGTCGGCGGTGAATCCGGCGGGCACGGTGATCGCGGGGTTGTTGAGCATGTTGTACGGGTAGGTGAAGAGCCAATCGAGCAACTGCTCACGCAACGACGCACCTTCGAGCCATGACGGCGCGAACTGACTGAGCGGGAACGTGGCCGAAGCCAAGGTCGGCGAGACCAACACGTCGTAGTCGTTCATGAACGTGGTCCACGTGTCCCACATGACGCCGCGGAATGCGTCGGCCCGCCCGACGTCGACACCGGTGAGCCGCTCGGCCTCGTGCATGATCTCGATCAGGTTGTCGTCGACCTCGCCGCGCTGGTTCTCCCAGTCGAGCAAGTCGTATTCGGAAGCGAAACCGGGAACCCAGATGCCGTTCCACATCGACTCCGACGGATTTCCCCACTGCGGGGTGGCCTCGGTGATCTGGGCACCCAATTCCTCGAATGCCGCCAGCGCGTCGAGGCACACCGCCAGCACCTCCGGATCAACATGGCCGAGGCCGAGATTCGTCGACCACGCGACGCGAAGCCCCTTCACGTCACCCTTCGCCGCTTCGACGTACGAGGTCTCCGCACGCTCGATCGAGAGCGGATCCGCATTGTCCGGCCCGGCCATGATGTCGAGCATCAGCGCGTTGTCGGCGACGGTCCTGGTGATCGGACCGTGGTACGCCCAGTTGTAGAAGCGCCCGGCCAGGATGGTCTGAGGAATCACGCCGGTGGTCGGTTTGAGCCCGACGACCCCGCAGAGCGCCGACGGGATACGCACCGATCCGGCGCCGTCACTGCCCTCGGCAAGTGGCCCGAGGCCTGCAGCCACAGCAGCCGACGCACCGCCACTGGACCCGCCCGCGCTGTTGCCGAGCTTCCACGGGTTGTGCGTCGGCCCGTACAGGTGGTTGTCCGTGCCACCGTAGTAACCGCTTTCGGGAGTGTTCGTCTTTCCCAGGAACAGTCCGCCGGCGCCGCGCAGCCTGTCCACGACGACGGCATTTCCCGTCGCGATGTTGTCGGCCATCGGCTTCATCCCGAACGTGGTCGGCAGCCCGTCGACTGCCGTCAGATCTTTGATCGTGAATGGAACGCCGTGCAGCGGGCCGAGTTTCTCGCCCGATTCCTGTTGCCGTGAGAGTTCGGCCGCGTCGCGCGTGACCTGCTCGCGATCGAACTGCACTATCGCGTTGATCGACGGATTGACGGCGTCGACGCGCTGGATCATCGCTTCGGCAATCTCGTTGGGCGAGAGACTGTTCGACGCGACCGACGCCGCCATCTCGGTAGCGGAGAGCCAATGCAGATTCTGTTCGGTCATGGGGTTTCCTTCGCCGGAGGGGTGATGCTCTCAGGCTAGGAAGCGCCGAACTCGGCCACCATCGGTCATGTGACCGATGCCACAATCCGCGACTGGCAAAAAACCAGCGGCCCGGCCCCTCGAAAAGGACCGGGCCGTCGGTGAAGGAATACCTAGACGTTCTTGCTGAGCAGGCCCCAGTTCTCGAGACCGTCGTACAGCGGAAGGTCGAGGGCGAGCTTGGCGACGCGCGCACGCAGCGCCGGCAGATCCGCGTTGCCGGCCAGAGCGGTACCGATGATGTCGGCGACCTCGGTGAACTCGGCATCGCCGAATCCGCGGGTGGCCAACGCTGCGGTACCGATACGCAGACCGGAGGTGGTCATCGGCGGGCGGGGATCGAACGGAACAGCGTTGCGGTTGACCGTGATGCCGATTTCGTGCAGAAGGTCCTCACCCTGCTGGCCGTCGAGCTGCGAGTTACGCAGGTCCACGAGAACGAGGTGGACGTCTGTGCCGCCGGTCAGGACACTGATGCCCTGGTCTGCGACGTCCTTGTTGCCCAGACGCTCGGCAAGGATGCGCGCACCGGAAAGGGTGCGTGCCTGACGATCCTTGAACTCTTCACCGGCAGCGATCTTGAAGGTGACTGCCTTGGCCGCGATGGCGTGCATGAGCGGTCCACCCTGCTGACCCGGGAAGACAGCGGAGTTGAGCTTCTTGGCCCACTCCTTCTTCGCCAGGATCAGGCCGGAACGCGGTCCACCGAGTGTCTTGTGGACGGTCGAGGAGACGACATCCGCGTACGGGACGGGCGACGGGTGCAGGCCTGCGGCAACCAGTCCGGCGAAGTGAGCCATGTCCACCCACAGGTACGCCCCGACCTCGTCGGCGATCGCACGGAACGCCGCGAAGTCCTGCTGACGCGGGTACGCGGACCAACCGGCAACGATGACCTTCGGCTTCTCGGCGAGGGCGATCGAGCGCACCTCGTCCATGTCGATGCGGTGATCTTCCTTGCTGACGCCGTAGGACGCGACGTCGTACAACTTGCCGGAGAAGTTCAGCTTCATGCCGTGCGTGAGGTGACCACCGTGTGCAAGGTCGAGGCCGAGCAGCTTCTCACCCGGGTTCATCAGTGCCATCAGAACAGCAGCGTTGGCCTGTGCGCCCGAGTGCGGCTGAACGTTCGCGAACTCTGCACCGAAGAGTTCCTTCGCACGGTTGCGCGCCAGATCCTCGATGACGTCGACGTGCTCGCAACCGCCGTAGTAACGACGTCCCGGGTAGCCCTCGGCGTACTTGTTGGTCAGGACGCTGCCCTGAGCCTGCAGAACCGAGCGGGGAACGAAGTTCTCCGACGCGATCATCTCGAGCGTGTCGCGCTGACGAGCCAATTCACCAGCCATCGCCTCGGCGACTTCGGGGTCGAGTTCGGCGAGTGATGCAGAGTTGACGTCGGAGCCGGGCACAGCGGTCATCGAGGAATCTCCAAGCTGGATGCGGAAACGAATGCGTCCAGTCTACGAAGTTCGCTCCCGCCGTCTCCACCCGGCACTAGGCAGCACGCAGAGAGCTGGGGACCAGCGGCTCGTCGAGCAGCCTGCGGAAGCGTTCGGTGCGCTCTGCGCCCACCGGCACCTCGTCCAGCCAGCCCCCGAGCAGCCGGTATCCCTCGACATACGTGCTGGTGTACGCCCGCCACAGCGGTGAAGACAGGAACTTGAGCGATTGGCGAGCGCGTTCCGGCGTCGACAGCGACCACCGTTCGAGGAACAGCGCCACGTCGTCGAGGCTGCGCCCCTCGTCGTGCAACATCAGAGCGGCATCCTGACGAACACTCAGCAGTTGCCCCGACGCGGCGGAGAGCCGTTGCGCCTTTTCCCCGTCGAATGACAAGCCGAGATCGGCGTAGATGTCCTGCGCCCACAAGCCCCACTCCGGACCGACGATTGCTTCCAGCGCCAGATCTGCGAGGCCTTCGGCCATGATGCACTGCGGCGTGTTGACCAGGAACAGTGTCTGCTCGAGCTGACCCGAACCGACCAGACCGGCTTCCTTACGGCAATGCTCGGTGTGATGGCCGGGGTAGGACTCGTGCGCGATCAGCCGCGGCAGGTTGGCCATGAACTGCGGCAGATCCGAATTGATCGCAACCTTGGAGCGGTAGTCACCGAGGTAGTAGTTGAAGCCGGACCACGGCTTGTCCCCCACCACTTCGTATTCGACGGTTTCCGACGCCGGAAGCCCGAACGTGCCGCGGACCAGATCGCGCAGCGCACTCGACATTGCCTCGACGCACTCGTTCAGTCTCGCCGCGGGGATCTCGTCGGCCTTGCGATGCGCCTGCACTCGCTGCGCCAGCGGTCCCGGACCGGGCAGAACTTCACCCATCAACCGGTGAGCGTCGCTGTAGGCGTCCTCGTTTCCCTTTTCGATTCGTACGTCGAAGTACGCCTCCACCTCGTCCACGAAGCCGATGTCCTCACCCGCGAACTTGCGCCCGGAGCATTCCAGCGCGCGAAGGTGAACGTCGATGAAATGAGCGCGCTCGGCATTCAGACCACTTCCGGCCAGCTCGCCCCGCAATTCACGTGCCGTGCGGGCAAGTTCACGCGGATCGGGCTTCGGGGCGCTCTCGATCTGCTTACGCAGCGCGGGGTCACCGGTGAACGCGTCGACGAACCCGTCTTCGAGACGGTCGAAACCCAGTCCGAGCAGCAGATATTGGCGAACAAGTGTGTCTGGATCCATAACGACCGAGCCTAGCCGCTCGCTCCGGAATGCCACCCGGCGAAAGTCCCGGACGTGGCACCGAGCACAATCCGACTATGCACTCGGATCGTGCGCACACGCGCCTGGCTTGCTCGCATAGCTGTTTCGTCCGCCGGGCCCCGGGTTCACTACATGCCGGTGAGCTGGGCTGATGGCGCGCACCAACGAATCGAGTCCCTACGTCGAGTTCGACCGCAAGCAGTGGCGGACACTGCGTAAGTCGACGCCGCTGGTGTTGACCGAGGACGAGTTGTACGGCCTGCGTGGTCTCGGCGAGCAGATCGATCTCGAAGAAGTTGCCGAGGTTTATCTCCCCCTCGCACGTCTGATCCACCTGCAGGTGGCGGCACGCCAACGGCTGTTCGCGGCCACCGCGACGTTCCTCGGTGAGAAGCATCCCGACCGTCAGGTGCCCTTCGTCATCGGTGTCGCCGGTTCGGTCGCGGTCGGAAAATCCACGACTGCTCGTGTGCTGCAAGCTCTCCTGGCCCGCTGGGACCACCATCCACGCGTCGACCTCGTCACCACGGACGGATTCCTCTATCCGACCAGGGAACTCCAGCGTCGGGGCATCATGCACCGCAAGGGTTTTCCCGAAAGTTACGATCGCCGCAAGCTGTTGCGCTTCGTCACCGAAGTCAAGTCCGGGGCGGAAGAGGTAGCGGCGCCGGTCTATTCGCATACGTCGTACGACATCATCCCGGGCCAGTACCACCTGATCCGCCAGCCTGACATCCTCATCATCGAGGGCCTCAACGTCCTGCAGACCGGCCCGCGTCTGATGGTCTCCGATCTGTTCGACTTCTCGATCTACGTCGACGCCCGTATCGAGGACATCGAAGCCTGGTACATCCAGCGGTTCCTCGCGCTACGCAACACGTCGTTCGCCGATCCGAACGCTCACTTTCACCACTACTCCGGCCTCTCCGACCGTGACGCGACCATCGCGGCGAAGGAGATCTGGAACTCGATCAATCACCCGAACCTGGTGGAGAACATTCTCCCCACCCGCCCCCGCGCAACCCTGGTACTGCGCAAGGACGCCGATCACACGATCAACCGGCTCCGACTGCGCAAGCTCTGAGACGGCTCAGGCGCCGAACCGGCGGTGGCGCGCCGCGTAGTCACGCAAGGCTCGAAGAAAGTCGACTCGACGGAACTCGGGCCAGTACGCCTCGGTGAACCAGATCTCCGAATAAGCGCTCTGCCACAACAGGAATCCGGAGAGCCGCTGCTCGCCGGAGGTGCGGATCACCAGATCCGGATCGGGCTGTCCCGACGTGTACAGATGACCGTCGATGCCGTCGACCGTGACGGCCTGGATCAGTTCGTCTCCGCTCAGACCCGCACCGATCTTGTCGCGCAGGAGCGACTGGACGGCGTCGGCGATCTCCTGACGTCCGCCGTATCCGATCGCGACGTTGACATGTGTCCCGGTTCGGCCACTGGTCCCCGCCGCCGCTTCCCGCAAGCGCCTGGACTGCTCGGGGGGCAGAAGATCGAGAGCACCGACGATCTGCACACTCCAGTTCTTGCCGGGCCCGGAGATCTCTTCGACGACGTCGGTGATGATCTCGAGGAGCGTGTCGAGTTCTTCCGGCTCGCGGCGCAGGTTCTCGGTCGAGAGCAGGTAGATGGTTGCCATCTCGATTCCGGCGGCGTCGCACCACTCGAGCAATTCGGCAATTTTGAGCGCGCCCATGCGGTGCCCGTGACTGACATCGGTGAAGCCGTTCTCGCGAGCCCATCGCCGGTTTCCGTCACACATCACGGCTACGTGCCGTGGGTGCGCGAGACCGTCGAGATGACTGAGGAGCCGTCGCTCGTAGATGCTGTACAGCAGTCCGCGCAGATTCACCGTGACATCACCATGGTGTCAAAGACTACGCCCGGCAGTGACAGCCACATGCGAGCGCCGTCACGCTTTTTGTACGCGTCGAAAACCCGCAGGTAGGTTATGCTACTGGTGCGTAACCTACGGTACCGTAGGTTACGTAGTTCGCAACAGCATGGAACGAGAGGGGTTGCACATGACGGCATTCGGGCTCGACGAGCTTCCGGCCAAACCACGCATGCGCGGTTGGATCCATCTGTGGGCGCTCGGTGTCTCCGTCGTCGCGGGCATTGTTCTCGTCTCCGTAGCCGGCGCTCAGGTGGGCGCCAAGGCGGCTTGGGCAACCGCGATCTACAGCATCACGATCTGCGGCCTCTTCGGCATCAGCGCGACGTATCACCGCATCCAGTGGCAGACCGTCAAGGGCCGTACGTGGATGAAGCGTGCTGACCATTCGATGATCTTTCTCTTCATCGCCGGCAGCTACACACCGTTCGCCATGCTCGGCCTTCCCACCCACACCGGCAAGATCATTCTTGCGATCGTGTGGGCAGGTGCACTGGCCGGCGTTGCCCTCAAGATGCTCTGGCCCACCGCGCCGAAATGGGTGGGGGTACCGCTCTACCTTCTCCTCGGCTGGGCGATCGTTCCCGTGGTCGGTGAACTGACACACCAGGTCGGTGTGGCGCCGATGGTGCTGCTGCTCGTCGGCGGAATCTTCTACAGCGTCGGCGCAATTCTGTACGCGACAAAATGGCCCAACCCGTGGCCGACGACGTTCGGGCATCACGAGTTCTTCCACGCTGCCACTGTCATCGCAGCGATCTGCCACTACATCGCGGTATGGCTCGTCGTGTTCAACTGATTCGCCAGTTCCACCACCGTCGTCACCGGCCGATCACACACGAATCCCCGACAGATGTAGGCGGCTTCACCGTCGTCGACAAGGGGGCGATCTGCAAGCAGCGGTGAAGAATCCGGCGCTCCGCCGACAACCACTGCACCACCCGGGGCAAGCCGCCGGGCATCGGCCAACAGCGAACCTTCCCCGACGACGGCAACCTGTATCGGACCACGCAACGACGCTTCCGCCACTGTGAGCCAGTGTCCCGCCGACCGAGGCGCACGCTCGAGCGGCAGCGTGGCCCTCGCCAACGCGTCCGCCGCGGCCTGGGCGTAACGAGAGGATCGACCGGCATCGGTCAACGCCGCCGCGGTCAACAGAGCCTCCGCGACGCTCGACGCACCGGACGGCGTCGCGCCGTCCAACGGGTCTCGGGGCCGTGTGACGAGGGACTCCGCGAAATCGGCCGTGTCGAACCAGCTTCCCGGCTCGGCCGGATCGGCGAAGTGGTCGAGCGTGACGTCGAGCAACTGCTGCGCCGCATCGAGCCACCGCGCGAATCCCGTTGCCTGGTAGAGAGCCAGAAGGCCGGTGGCCAACATTGCGTAATCCTCGAGCACTCCCGTCGGGGCGCCGACAGCCCCGCCGAGGGAAGCGCGACGCAAATGGCCGTCTACCAGGTGAAGGTCGAGAAGAGCGCCAGCGCACTCGGCCGCCGCCGCGATCCAGTCGGGTCGGTCCAGGGCAAGTCCCGCTTCCGTCAAAGCCGTGACGGTCAACCCGTTCCAGGCCGTCACCACTTTGTCGTCGCGGCCAGGCTGTGGACGCTGAGCCCGGGCGGCGCGTAGAGCGTCGGAGACCGTCTGCCAGCGCGACCAGTCGTCGGGGTCACGGAGCAATTGCAATACCGACGCACCCTCTTCGAAGGTTCCGGTATCGGTGACCCGGAACAAGTCCGCCGCCCACTGCCCGTCCTCCGCACCGAGTACCTCGACCAGCTGCGTCGGCGTCCATACGTACGTGAGGCCTTCGACGCCGTCGGTGTCGGCATCGAGAGCCGAAGCGAAGCAACCGTTCTCGGTCAGCAAATCGGAGAGCAAAAACCCTGCGGTCTCACTGGCGACGCGGGTGGCCAGGTCCGATCCGGTTCGCCGCGCCAAGTGCGCGTAGAACCGCAGGAGCAACGCATTGTCGTAGAGCATCTTCTCGAAGTGCGGAACCACCCACTCGGCATCGACCGAGTAGCGCGAGAATCCCCCGCCCAACTGGTCGTAGATACCGCCGCGTGCCATTGCTTCGGCGGTGCGCTCGATACCGCCGAAGATCTCGCCCGAACCCGTTCGCTCGAACTGTCGGAGCAGCCCCTCCAGTAGTGCCGACGGTGGAAACTTCGGTGCCCCACCGAATCCCCCGCGCGGGATGTCCTCGTCACCGAGGATCGATCGACCCGCCGCGTTCAGCAGTTCGGCGTCGATAGGCGCTCCGCCGTACGGAATTCCGCCAGACGCGCGCTGAAGTTCCGTGACGATCGACTGCGCCGCGTTGTCGACCTCGTCGCGCCGATTCGTGAAGGTGTCGGCTATCGCTTCGAGAAGCTGTGTGAACGACGGCATTCCGCCGCGAGGCGTCGGCGGGTAGTACGTGCCGCAGTAGAACGGTGAACCGTCGGGAGTCAGAAAACAGGTCATGGGCCAGCCGCCCTGACCGGTCATCGCGACCGTCGCATTCATGTAGACGGCGTCGATGTCGGGACGCTCTTCGCGGTCCACCTTCACACAGACGAAGTTCGCGTTCATGACGGCCGCGATCTCGTCGTTCTCGAACGACTCGTGCGCCATGACGTGGCACCAGTGGCACGCCGAGTATCCGATCGAGAGAAGGATCGGCACGTTGCGCTCGCGCGCCCACTCCATCGCCTCTTCGCCCCACTGTTGCCAGTGGACCGGATTGTCGGCGTGCTGACGCAGGTAGGGGCTCGAGGACCCACCCAGGTTGTTCCGCAGCCGTGGGTCCATCGTCGCTACCTCGTTCGTCTCAGGATTCTTGCTTCGGCTTCTTCTCGGTAGAGACGTTCGGTTCCGCCGGGCTCGGAGCTGTGATCGCTCCCCGGTCGGTGCCTTCGTCTGCCTGCTGATCGAGTTCGGGATGATCCGGTTCGAACGTTTCCGGCAGCTTCTTGAGCTGGCGATTCATCGACCGAACCAAGAGGATCACACCGATGAGCAGCGCAAGAATCACCAGCAGGCCGACCGGAGACGACTTTCCGAACTCCGGACCGGATGGGTTACTCGGGGTCTGAGCAAGAAATTGTGTGGTGCCGAGAACTACCTCGGCGGACAGAGCATTCACTTTTGAGCGTCCTCTTCGAGACCTGCGAACAGGTCGGTTTCCGGAATGGACGTGGTGACCCGCGTCTTGGCGAGCTCGAATTCCTCGGTGGGCCAGATCTTCTGCTGAATATCGAGCGGCACAGCGAAGAACGAACCGTTGGGATCGATCTGCGTCGCGTGCGCACGCAGAGCGTCGTCGCGCTGGGGAAAGTAGTCGCCGCACGTGACCTGAGTGGTCACCCGGACCATCATGTCGCCGCGCTCGGTCTTCCACTTCTTGAGCCAGTCCGCCATCGGGAACGGCTCACCGCGACGCTCGTACTCCTCCTGGAAGAGTTCGAGGCGCTTACGGATGAATCCGTGCGAGTAGTAGACCTTCTTGATTTCCCACGGCTGACCGTCCTCGGGGAAGTACTCGGGATCGGCAGCGGCCTCGTAGGCAGCCATCGACACCTCGTGGCACCGGATGTGATCCGGGTGCGGGTATCCGCCGTTCTCGTCGTACGTCGTGACGACGTGGGGACGGAACTCGCGAATCACCTTGACCAGAGCGCGCGTCGACTCTTCGAGCGGAACGAGGGCGAAGCACCCTTCGGGCAGCGGAGGAAGAGGATCACCCTCGGGGAGCCCGGAATCGACGAAACCGAGCCAGCGCTGCTTCACGCCCAGGATGCGAGCGGCCTCGGCCATCTCCTCCTGGCGAACTTCGCTGATTCGATCGCGGACACCGGGAACGTCCATGGCCGGGTTGAGAATGTCGCCACGCTCACCCCCGGTGAGCGTCAGGACCATCACTTCGTGGCCTTCGGCTGCATAACGGGCGGTGGTGGCCGCACCCTTGCTCGACTCGTCGTCGGGATGGGCATGGACGGCCATGAGCCGGAATCCGCTCACGTGTTCGTTCACCTCAACTTCACCTGTAGCCGTTGCCGGCAGTTCACTTGTAGCCGTCACCGGCAGTTCACCTGTAGCCGTCACCGGCAGTCTTCGAGTCACACGCTGTGCACCGCTCGGATGACTCCGGGTGGTTGCCGTCAAACGTACCGACTGCCGACAAACCTACCGACGGCGCGACGGGACACGTCCTCTATAGTTCCACCCGAGAGTTCCTGGCGCAGCCGTGACCCCTTCGGTAATTCGGCGGGACACAGTCAGTTGCTGCACGACACGTGAACTCGAGTCTTCGAGAGCAGAGTGATGAGCAAACCGCTTCCCCAAGATCGGTACCCGAGCACAACTCGCACGGGCAGTCCCCGCAAGTGGATGGTGTGGGCTCTGACCGCACTCGTCATCGTCGTAGGCGGCGGAATCGCGTACTACGCGTACGGAAAATTTGCGGTCAAGGAAATCGAGACCGAGACCATCTCGTTCGACATCGCCAACGACTCCACGGTGAAGATTCGCTTCACCGTCACGCGCGACGACTCGTCACGTGACGCGATGTGCATCGTGCGCGCTCGCTCGAAGGACGGATCCGAAACCGGACGACGTGAGGTCTACGTCCCGTCCTCCGAGCATCAGACCCTCGAGTTCAACACCGAGGTCAAGACGTCCCAGCCGCCAGGCATGGCCGACGTCTACGGCTGTAGCTTCGACGTTCCGGAGTACCTGACCAAGAGCTGACCTCGGAACGCATCCACCCTGCCGGACGTTTGGCGCCGGACAGGGCGGGTAGTCATGCGTGATAGAATTGCCCGATACACGGTTCCGGGTGGAACCGTGTATTGCTGCATTGACGCAAGGTTTGACGGCAAGGTTGCATCCCTGGTGGTGCTTCCGAGTCGTTGTTCGCTGCTGTTGCAGCGATCGTCGAGGGAGCCCCCGGCTCCGACTACTAGGGAGTGATCGAGATGACCGAGACCCAGGTGACCTGGCTTACCCAGGAATCACATGACAGGCTCAAGAACGAACTCGACCAGCTCATCGCCAATCGCCCGGTCATCGCCGCCGAGATCAACGAGCGTCGCGAAGAGGGTGACCTGAAAGAGAACGGCGGCTACCACGCTGCCCGCGAAGAGCAGGGTCAGCAGGAAGCCCGCATTCGCCAGCTCCAGGAGCTGCTGAACAGCGCAAAGGTCGGCGAGGCCCCCACTCAGTCCGGTGTTGCACTGCCCGGATCCGTAGTCAAGGTCTACTACGACGGCGACGAGAGTGACACCGAGACGTTCCTCATCGCTACCCGCGAAGAAGGCGCACGTGACGCCAAGCTCGAGGTCTACTCCCCGAACTCACCGCTGGGCGGCGCGCTGCTCGAAGCCAAGGTCGGCGACACGCGTGAGTACAACCTGCCCAACGGCAGCACCATGAAGGTCACCCTGCTGAGCGCGGAGCCTTACCACAGCTGATCGGCTGTACCAGCTCTGAAAAGAAGCGCCACCCGACTCGGTCGGGTGGCGCTTCTTGCTCTGTCGGCGTTGCAGTTCCGGCCCACTCACACCACGCGGCGAGCCTTCATGCCGGCGAAGATCGGGCCGACCTTCACCACGTCACCGAATGTGGGTGCGTGAAGCATCTGTCCGTTCCCGACATAGATCGCCACGTGGCCGGGACCGCCTGCCTGCCAGTTGCCGAACAACAGGTCACCGGGCTGCGCCTGATCCAGCGGGATCTCGACGCCGACGCCCCACTGTGTCTCCGAGGTCCGGGGCAGAGTCACTCCGGTGGCCGCGTGGATCGCGTACGACGTCAGACCCGAGCAGTCGAACCCGCCCATCGAGGGCCCGTTGATGTTTCCGCCGCCCCACACGTACGGCAATCCGAGAAACTTCAGACCGGCCTCGACGACGCCGCCAACGGCAGCGGCGAGGTTGTTGTAGTCGAAGGGGGCGAGCATCAGAGCGAACGAGTCCTGCAACGATTTGATCTGTGCGACAAACGGAGCGGCGACCGCCTGCTCCGCGGGAACCTCGCCCGCCTTGTCGGCGGGGACGCCGCCCGCTTCGCGAATTGCGTCCGGCCCGACGTCGTAGGCAGCGAGCGCGAGGTCGACGGTATCGCCCTCGACCTCACCGGACTTCTGCCAGGACTGCGCTTGCTTCACGAGATCGCACAACCGGTATCCGGTTGTCATCACCGGATCGGCAACGCCCAGGATGTCTATCTTTCCGTCGCCGTCACCGTCCTTGCCGTATGCCGTCCACGCTGCGGTGGTGAAGCGGCCAGGCCCGCGCCCACCTTCCGGTGAGATGTCGGTATCGGGTCCGTACTTGAATCCGTTCTCGACCGAGTACAGCGAAGCGATCACCGCGGGCGTGATCTCCGAGCACAGAGCACCGGCCTTCTTGATCCACGGCGCGAACACCGCCACCGCTCCAACGGGCGCCAATGTCGCTCCCGGAAAGTTGGACGGTACGGAAGGCACGATTCCCTCAGGTGTGTCCTGAGTTCGTGCCGGTCCGTTCCAGGCTGCAAGTGAGACTGCAGCATTCGAAGACTCGTTCTTCTCGACTTGTGCGGGCGCTCCGAGAGTTCCACTCATCACGCCCAGTGCGGTGCCGATCGACACAGCGATCGCCAGGACACCGACTGCCATCCGAACCTCCGATAAACCTCTGAAAATCTACGTACGTGGTCGTACCCGAAACTTGTCGGTGCGAACATCTACCCTTTCGAACATGCATTCGACACGGCTCAGTCTCGCGACTCCTGTAACCAATGTCTCATTTATCTCGGTGGGCGTTACGCAAATGACTACAGACACCAAGGCTTTTCTCAGGTTCGGCGTGCAAGCTGAGTGCATGAGCGACGATCGGCCACGACCCGCCCGGGGACGCACTACGGTGTATCGACCCGTTCGCCTCGCCCTCGCAGCCACGGCTGTGGCGGGAGCGCTCGCAAGCGGCGGACTTTCACTCGTTTCTTCTCCCACTGCCACGGCACTCGCGCCGGACACCTCGGCTTCTCACACCAAGAATCCCGTAGCGAAGCGGCCCGTCGTGGTCGCCGGATTCGGAACCCCGGACGCCGTCTCCAACGGTTCGTGAGCACTCCGCGCTCGGCCTCCGAGTGGCTCACGTGGGGTGTGCAGGCCCGGGTTGTCGTCACCGACCCTGATGTCCTTCCCTCCGCGGCCAGCCTGGTTCGCGGATACCTCACCGCTGCCGACGCTGCCACCAATCGAGATCGTGCCGACTCCGAGATTCGTACCTATGTCAGCGCCGCGAGCAACGTCGACGGCGTCGCCGTGACTCCGATGTTCGCGCACTTCCTCGAAGACGCGTTGGCCGTCGCACGACTGACCGACGGCAAACTCACGCCGACGGCCGGGTCGGCAGACCCTCACTCCTGGTGGAAGATCCGCGTCGAGAACAACCGCGTGTACAGCCCGGACGACGTCGTTCTCGATCTGTCCGCGACGGCCCGCGCCAGTTCAGCGGACCACTGCGCGGCATCGACCGCCACGCTTCTCGGGTGCGGAGTACTGGTCGGCCTCGGCGGGGACATCGCGGTTGCCGGCCCGGCGCCGGAAGACGGCTGGCAGATTCAGGTTCAAGACCTGCCCGGCGACCCGACGTGCCAGGTAGCGCTTCCTTCCGACTGCGGGATCGCCACGGCCAGCACCGTCAAACCACTACACCGCGAATCGACGGCGACGCCGATGTGGCGCACGGTGTCGGTGATTGCATCTTCCTGCGCCCAGGCCGCCGCATTCAGTCGGGTTGCGGTCGGCATGGGCGGTTCGGCCATCGACTGGCTACATCAACTCGACGTACCCGCCAGGCTGGTCGACCAGGAGTACCGCGTAACGGTTCTGGGCGGCTGGCCTGACGAGTAAGTCGCGTCAGTTCTGCAGTCGTACGGCGTAGCCGGCACGGTCGAAGGCGGTGAGAAGTTCCGCCTTGTTGTCCGGACCCCGCGTCTCGACGGTGAGGAAGACTTCCACTTCGTCGAGCGCGAGTTCGCCACCGGTACGGGAATGGATGACGTCGACCACGCTGGCGCCGTTCGCTCGAACCACTTCGAGCAACGAGACCAGTGCGCCCGGCCGATCGTCGATGGTGATGTGAACGCCGAGGAACCGTCCGGCCGCTCGCAGACCGTGCGAGATGACATGCGTGAGCAGTAGCGGATCGATGTTGCCGCCGGAAAGCACGGCGCACACCGGCCCTGTCAGTCCCAGCTCCTCCGGAGAGCAGGTCATCAAGGCCGCAACGGCCGCAACGCCGGCCGGTTCGACGATGAGCTTGGCGCGTTCGAGGCACAGCAGGAGCGCTTTGGACAGCGCTTCCTCGCTGACCGTCACCACGGCATCGACATGGGCGGCAACTTCGGCGAACGGAACCTCGCCAGGGCAGCCAACGGCGATACCGTCTGCCATCGTGGACATCGACGCCAAGGCGGTCGGCTTCCCGGCTGCCAACGACGCCGGCCAGGCAGCCGCGGTCTCGGCCTGCACTCCGACGATGCGGACCTGCGGGCGTACAGCTTTGACTGCTGCGGCCACTCCGGCGATCAACCCGCCGCCGCCGGTGGGGACGAGGATAGTGCCGACCTCAGGCAGTTGCTCGAGGATTTCGAGCCCCACAGTCCCCTGCCCCGCCACGACGTCCTCGTGGTCGAAGGGGTGGACCAGAACTGCTCCCGTCCGGTCCGCGAATTCGCGAGCGGCCACGAGCGCTTCGTCGACAGTCGAACCGTGCAGGTGGACCTGAGCTCCATATGCCTTGGTGGCCACCAACTTCGGCAGCGGCGCACCCGTCGGCATGAAGACGGTCGACTTGATTCCCAGTTCTGTTGCAGACCAGGCAACTCCCTGCGCATGGTTACCGGCACTGGCCGCCACCACGCCCGCTGCCCGTTCCTCTGCGGAAAGATTGGCAATGCGGTTGTACGCACCGCGCGGTTTGAAAGAGCCGGTGCGCTGCAGGTTTTCACATTTCAAGCTCACGGCGAAGCCGGTGGTTTCGGACAACACTCGCGAGGCCACGACCGGGGTGCGTCGCATGACCGGGGCGAGCAGTTGCTGTGCAGCCTTTATCTGTTCGAGATTCACGCATGCCTCCAGAAAGTGCGCCTCCACACCCTCGTGAGGTGTGAAGGCGCACTGCAGATTCGAAGTCGAATTACTGTAGAGCGAAGATCAGGACAGCGCTTGCTCGATGTCGCCGACCAGATCGGAAGCGTCTTCGATGCCGACCGACAGGCGAACCAGATCGTCGGGAACCTCGAGAGCGGAACCGGCCGTCGAGGCGTGGGTCATCGCGCCGGGGAACTCGATGAGGGATTCGACGCCGCCGAGAGATTCTGCCAGCGTGAAGATCTCGGTGCGCGAGCACAGGTCGAGAGCTGCCGCCTTGCCGCCCTTGAGGCGGACGGAGATCATGCCGCCGAAGCGTCGCATCTGCTTGGCCGCGACCTTGTGTGACGGATGCGAAGCCAGGCCCGGGTAGATGACGCTGGCAACCGCGGGGTGGCCGTCGAGCAATTCGACGACCTTCTCCGCGTTGTCACTGTGACGCTCCATGCGCAGCGCCAGTGTCTTGATTCCGCGCAACGTCAGGAACGCGTCGAACGGGCCGGGAACGCCGCCGGATCCGTTCTGCAGGAACGCAAACGCGGTATCCAGTTCTTCGTCGTTGCAGACGAGAGCGCCACCGACCACGTCGGAGTGTCCGCCGATGTACTTGGTCGTGGAGTGCAGCGCGATGTCGGCACCGAGCTGCAGCGGCTGCTGCAGGTACGGCGACGCGAAGGTGTTGTCCACCACGATCTTTGCGTTGCCCTCGTGGGCGACCTCGGCAAGGAGCTCGATGTCACCGATATTGAGCAGCGGGTTCGTGGGCGTCTCGACCCAGACCAGCTTGGTGTTGGACTTCATCGCCGCGCGCACCGCATCGACGTCGGACACCGGAGCCGGGGTGTACTCGATCCCCCACTGCGTGAACACCTTGTCGATGAGACGGAAGGTTCCGCCATACGCGTCGTCGGGGATGACCAGGTGATCGCCCGGTCGAAGTACCGAACGGAGCAGGCAGTCGGTGGCCGCCATTCCCGAACTGAACGCTCGGCCGTAGGTTCCGGATTCGAGCGCGGCAAGGTTCGCCTCGAGCGGGCGACGGGTGGGGTTGCCCGTTCGCGCGTACTCGAAGCCACTGCGCATTCCACCGACGCCGTCTTGGGCGAAGGTGGAACTTGCGTAGATCGGCACGTTGACCGCGCCGGTCAGCGGATCGGGTTCGTAACCCGCATGCACCGCTTTCGTGGAGAAACCCTGCCAGCTGATGTTGTCGGCCTTGCTGCGTTGCTCACTCATGGTCCCCAGCCTAATGGCGCCGGCACCGGCGCAGGAATCCGTACTCAGGAATCCGAACTCAGGAAACCCAGGAGATCGTGGCGCGTGATGACACCGACCGGCTTGCCGTCGTCGACGACCATGAGTGCGTCGGTGTCACCGAGCGCCTTCGTGGCAGCCGAGACCGGCTCGCCGGAACCGATGAGCGGGAACGGCTTGCTCATGTGCTTCTCGACGGAATCCGCAAGGTGCGCACGGCCTTCGAATACCGCGCTCAGCAGATCTCGCTCGGACACACTTCCGGCGACCTCGCCTGCCATGACCGGCGGTTCTGCACCGACGACGGGCATCTGGGACACGCCGTACTCGCGCAGGATCTCGATCGCGTCGCGCAGAGTCTCCGACGGGTGAGTGTGAACGAGGTCCGGCAGCTCGCCCGACTTGCCGCGCAGGACGTCGCCGACGGTGGGGACGTTGGTCTTGCCGTCGAGTGGGGTGCGCAGGAATCCGTACGACGCCATCCACTGATCGTTGAAGATCTTGGACAGGTAGCCGCGGCCACCGTCCGGGAGGAGGACGACGATCAGAGCGTCGGGGCCTTCGCGCTTGGCTACTTCGAGGGCAGCGACGACTGCCATACCGCAGGAACCGCCGACCAGCAGTCCCTCTTCGCGGGCGAGGCGACGCGTCATCTCGAAGGAATCGGCATCCGAGACGGCGATGATCTCGTCCGGGATGGACGGGTCGTATGCCGACGGCCAGAAGTCTTCGCCGACGCCTTCGACCAGGTACGGGCGACCGGTGCCGCCGGAGTAGACGGAGCCTTCGGGGTCTGCGCCGATGACCTTGACCTTGCCGCCCGAAACTTCCTTGAGGTAGCGGCCGGTGCCGGTGATGGTGCCGCCGGTGCCGACGCCCGCGACGAAGTGCGTGATCTTGCCGTCGGTGTCGGCCCAGATCTCGGGACCGGTGGTCTCGTAGTGGCTCTCCGGTCCGCCCGGGTTGGAGTACTGGTTGGGCTTCCAGGCGCCGGGGATCTCACGGGTGAGGCGGTCGGAGACGCTGTAGTAGCTGTTCGGGTTGTCCGGTGCGACGGCCGTGGGGCACACGACCACCTCGGCGCCGTAGGCACGCAGGACGTTGCGCTTGTCTTCGCTGACCTTGTCGGGGCAGACGAAAACGCACTTGTATCCACGCTTTTGCGCCACGAGTGCCAAGCCGATTCCGGTGTTGCCCGAAGTCGGCTCGACGATGGTGCCGCCGGGCTTCAGTTCACCCGAAGCCTCGGCTGCGTCGATCATCTTGACGGCGATGCGGTCCTTGGAGCTACCGCCAGGGTTGAGGTATTCGACCTTGGCTGCCACCGTGCCGAAGTTTTCGCCCGTGACGGACGTGAGCTTGACGAGTGGGGTGTTGCCGATGAGGTCGACGACGTGTTCCGCGATGCGCATTCGTCCATGTTCCCAGATGAAAGAAAACGGTGCGCGCGGACGTCGGGCGAAGGTGGTGCAATCCGGCTAGATTGGCAAGTGTGAGTCGAACCGGACTGAAAGCGTCGGTGGCCACGGTGGTGGCCGGATCGAGTGCAGGCACGCTCTCCTGGTTGGGCTACAACTATCTGATGTCGCAGGCGGGGGCGGCCCGTGGGGTGATCGGTCGCAATATCGCCAAGCCACCCGAGGCGGACGGGGTGTACGCACCCGGCGCCGACAACCCGGAACTCTGGTGGCGGGCCGTGCCCTTCGATCTCCACTTGATGATCTTCGGCGATTCGTCGGCGGCCGGCGTCGGCGCGCTGACGGCGTCGGAAGTTCCGGGTGTGCAGGTCGCGAAGCTGCTTGCGAGTGAAACCGGGAAGCGAATCCGTTTGAGCACCAAGGCCATCGGCGGCGCCACCTCACGCGGGTTGAGTGGGCAGGTCGACGCCATGTTCGTCGCCGGCCCTCCCCCGGATGCTGCCGTGATCCTGATCGGCGCCAACGACGTCACGGCCAAGAACGCAATACATGCTTCGGCAAAACGCCTCGGCGACGCGGTACGACGGCTACGCGAGAGTGGCGCCGTCGTTGTTGTCGGCACCTGCCCGGATCTGGGGGTGGTCACGGCTATCCCGCAACCACTGCGCTCCGTGGTGCGTGAATGGGGTCATCGTCTCGCGCTCGCCCAGGCGTCCGCGACCAGAAACGCCGGGGGTCATCCCGTTCCACTAGCCGACCTGCTGGCCAAGGAATTCCTGGCCTCGCCCGACACGATGTTCTCGGCTGATCGTTTCCACCCGTCGGCGGCCGGCTACGAGCTCGCGGCGAAGCAGATCGTCCCGGTTCTCGCGTCGGCTCTGGGTGAGTGGCAGGGTGGCCCGCTACCCGAACTTCCCCACGTTTCGGAGGCGGCGCAAGCTCGCACCGTCGCAGCCCGACTGACGGCAGCGGCAACTCAGTGGAAAGCCTTCGCGAGACGCACCAAACCCGCAGTTCAGCGCCCCGACGTCAACTGAGTGAGACTGCGTGACCACCATCTGGGAGCGGCAACGTAAATTGTAAGTCGAAGCTGCATTCAACTTGCCCTGCTCGACGGCGTTTCAAGCCGCCCACGAGCAGTACACAAAAGGAGTTTTCATGCCCGAGGCAGTAATCGTCTCAGCAGTACGGTCGCCCATCGGCCGCGCAATGAAGGGTTCGCTCAAGGACATCCGCCCGGATGACCTCGCAACCCAGATGGTTGCCGCCGCGTTGGCAAAGATCCCCGAGCTCGACCCCACCGAGATCGACGACCTCATGCTCGGTTGCGGCCAGCCCGCCGGCCAGTCGGGCTTCAACATCGCCCGCGTCGTCGCCGTTCAGCTCGGCTACGACTTCCTCCCCGGTGTGACGGTCAACCGTTACTGTTCCTCCTCGCTGCAGACCACCCGGATGGCACTGCACGCCATCCGCGCAGGCGAGGGCGACGTCTTCATCTCTGCCGGCGTCGAGTCCGTCTCCAGTTTCATCACGGGCAACGCCGACGGCCTACCCAACACCAAGAACCCGCTCTTCGACGCAGCGCAGGCTCGTAGCGCCAAGCTCGCCGAGGGTGGAGTCGCCTGGACCGATCCTCGCGAAGAAGGCCTGATCCCCGACGTGTACCTGGGCATGGGCCAGACCGCCGAGAACGTCGCTTCGGCCACCGGCATCACCCGCGAAGACCAGGACCGCTGGGCAGTGCGCAGCCAGAATCGCGCCGAGGAAGCCATCGCTCGCGGATTCTTCGAGCGTGAGATCACGCCCGTCACGCTCGCCGACGGCACCGTCGTCTCCAAGGACGACGGCCCCCGCGCCGGCACCACCTACGAGGGCATCAGCGGCCTCAAGCCCGTCTTCCGCCCCGACGGCACCGTCACCGCCGGCAACGCCTGCCCGCTCAACGACGGCGCAGCCGCACTGGTGATCATGTCCGACACCAAGGCGAAGGCACTCGGCCTGACCCCGCTCGCTCGCATCGTCTCCACCGGCGTCTCGGGCCTGTCCCCCGAGATCATGGGCCTCGGCCCGATCCAGGCCGTCAAGAACGCCCTGAAGATCGCTGGCAAGTCGATCTCCGACATCGACCTGTTCGAGATCAACGAGGCATTCGCCGTGCAGGTCCTCGGATCCGCTCGCGAACTGGGCATCGAAGAGGACAAGCTCAACATCTCCGGTGGCGCGATCGCCCTGGGTCACCCCTTCGGTATGACCGGTGCCCGCATCACCAACACCCTGATCAACAACCTGCAGGAGCAGGACAAGACCTTCGGCGTCGAGACCATGTGTGTCGGCGGCGGACAGGGCATGGCAATGGTGATCGAGCGCCTCAGTTGATCCCCTGAGCACGTCGAAAGCGGCCGCCCGGCTTCTGCCGGGCGGCCGCTTTCGTGTGGTCGTGTTTCAGGTAGTCGTGAATTTCCGAGCAAAACTCCCCAACTCGCGAATCAACGCTCGTGCAGCGTCGTCCTCACGCTGGACAGCGGCGCGGGCTTCGTCGGCCCAACCGTGGCGGAGCAGTCGCTTCGCGGCAAGGACTGCCGGTCCGATGTTGGCGGCAATCTGCTCGGCACTCTCGCGGGCGCGTGCCTGTACCTGGTCGGCCGGCACGGCGGCTGTCGCCAGTCCGTAGGCGGCAGCTTCGACGCCGCTGAGCCACCGGGCCGACAGGATCAGCTCGGCGGCTCGCTGCGTTCCGATCACCTTGGGCAGCAACCAACTACTGGCAGCTTCAGGAGCGGTACCCAGCGAAGTGAACGGTGCCCGCAGGCGTGCGTCCTCGGCAACGTAGACGACGTCGCAGTAAAGCAGCATGGTCAGGCCGATGCCGACGGCAGCGCCGTGTACCGCGGCGATCAATGGCTTCGGGAACTCCACCAGCGCGACGATCAGCGGCGCGAATGCGTGGCCGAAGTCGGCGTTGTCTGCGCCTGGTTCGGCGAGTGCGCGTAGGTCGACGCCACTGGAAAATGCCTTGCCTGCGCCCTCGACGATCACCACGGCCACGGCTTCGTCCGACGCCGCGTCGTCAAGCGCCTTGGTCAACGCTCGAAAGCCGGCCGCATCGAAAGCGTTCAGGCGGCCCGGATTGTTGAAGGTCAGCGTTCGCACTGCTCCGGCATCCGCCACCAGCACGGGTTCGGTGGTGTTTGTCGACATTCGCTCCCCCTTCGCCCAAACCAAGCAGTTGCTAGGTATCCAAGCACCGTAACCGCCCACAGACGACAAAAGAAGGGCCCCGAGTGGGGCCCTTCTTCGTGTTACGGAACGACTCGAGAACTAGTCGTTGTTGAAGTAGCTCAGCAGACGCAGGATCTCGACGTACAGCCAGACCAGGGTGACGGTGAGGCCGAATGCGACGCCCCAGGCTGCCTTCTCCGGGGCCTGTGCGCGGATCAGCTGATCAGCGGCGTCGAAGTCGAGCAGGAAGCTGAAGGCTGCGATGCCGATGCAGACGAGGCTGAAGATGATGGCGAGCGTTCCGCCGTCACGCAGTCCCAGTCCGCCGTCGACGAAGAAGCTCGCGACGAGGTTGCCGAGCGCCAGAACGACAACGCCGATCAACGCGCCGATGATCATTCGCGTCAGACGCGGTGTCACCCGAATCGCGCCGGTCTTGTAAACCACGAGCATGCCGAAGAACACGCCGAAGGTGCCGAGGACTGCCTGCGCGATCAGTGCCGATCCGCCGACGCCACCGAATTGAATATCGGTGAACATGAACGACAGCGCACCGAGGAACAGACCCTCGGCGACGGCGTACGCCAACACGATTGCCGGGTTGTCCATCTTGCGGCCGAACGTCGCGACCAGAACCAGAACGAGGCCGACGAGACCGCCGCCGATGACCAGCGGGGTAGCGAGGTCGGCGTTGTTGTTGACGAGGAAGTACGACACCAGTGCCGAGATCGTCAGCACGCCGAGCGTGATGCCCGTCTTGGTGACGACGTCGTCGATCGTCATGGCCCGCGAGGTGGGACCGGTCTGGTACGGCTCGGCCGGAGCGTACTGCGGCTGACCGAACTGCTGGGTTGCCTGCGAGGCGCCCGCCGTCGCAGATCCGAACGAGGCGTATCCGTTGCCCTCTTGCTTGGGCAGATTGCGGAACACCGGGTTGCTGGTGGTGCGCACCGTGATCATCCCTTCATCGTGGTGGCCTACGACGGGTGCGTCGCGGGTTCGCCGTACGGATCCGAGTTTCCGACACGGTCCGTGTACCTAACTAAAAGTAAAGCACTCGTAATTTACAACGTCGAAGCGTCGGTTGTAGTTCCCGGCGCATTTCCGGAAGATCAACACTCTTCGATACTAGGACGGTTTGACCGACTTCATCACGATGAACTTGGCGTTCTTCGCCATCGCTTCGCTCGGTCCCACCGCGGCTTTCAGCGGTTCGCGATACCCCAGATGCGCGTTGTGAACAGTCCACAACTCGCCACCCGGACGCAGGACGCGACCGGCGGCTTCGAACATCTTGAGTGCTCCGCCGGTGTGCACCGCCGCGCCGACGTGGAACGGCGGGTTCAACAGAACCAGATCGGCACTCGCACTGGGCAACGAACTCACGGCGTCGTCGCGCAGGCCGCTCACCCGTTCGCCGACGCCGTTTGCAGTTGCGGTCGCCAGAGCCGAAGCGACGGCTGCCGAGGACTGATCCGTTGCGATCACGTGGACATCCGGGAACTTCCGCGCGATCGCCGCCGCGAGAATGCCGCTGCCACAACCCAGATCGATCACGTCGCTCAGCGGATCGACCGCAATCTTTCCGAGGTTCTCCAGGAGCAACCGGGTGCCGATGTCTAGGCCCGCACCGGCAAACACGGCGCCGTGAGCAACGACGTCGAGGTCGAACTCGTCGAGGCGTTCGGTCATCGGGAACGTGATGGCAACATCGGCCTTCGGTTCCGATGCCTTGAGTACGCGGGACTTCTGACGCCCACGCGAGGCGCTGACGTCGGAAAACGATTCGCCGAGAACCTTGTTCATCGCCGGGGTGATGTGCTTGTCACGCCCACCGGCGAAGACACGAACCGCCGGGTCGGCGTGGAGCGCGATCAGCTGAGCGATCTCGGCAAGTTCGGCGAGGCTACGCGGCAATTGCATGAGCACGACGCGGGCGCCGCTGAGCAACTCCTCGTCCAGTCCGTGGGAGGTGAAGGCGTCACTGAAACCGAGTTCGCGCGCATTGTTCGCGAGGGCCATCTCTCCGGTGAGCGGATCCTGGTGAACCCGCACGCCGGCGATTCCGTGAACGAGCGCAACACCGGCGGTCAGCGCACCGTAGTGATCGCCGATCACGACGACGGTGCCCGCCGGTGTCGCGGCAAGAGCATCGGCGGCCTCGTCGAGGATCAGACGATCAGCCGCGTCGACGGCAAAGAGATTGGGTGCCTCGACATCGGGGAATCGGCGCAGACGATCGAACAGTTCGGGTGTGTCGGACATGCCACCAGTCTTTCAGGTGAATCAGCTCAACACTCAATCCCTGGAAGTGCAGGTGATCAGTTCGACATCCACATCAGTTCGACATCCCCATCAGTTCGACATCCACTGCACGACGTTGTCGACGGTTTCGCGTTCGGTGCGGAATCCGTTCACCGGGTGGTCGGTATCTGGGTATCCGAACGAGATCGCGCACACGACCTTGCGAGTGTCGTCGATGCCGAAGTGCTCGTGAATGAACTTGGAGCTACCCGCGAGCGCCGCCTGCGGAATGGTGGCCACCCCCAGGCTCTGGGCCGCGAGCAGGAAGCTGTTCACGTACAACCCACAGTCGACGGCGCCGTAGGTGCCCAATGCCTCGTCGGTGGTGATGATCGCGACGTGGGGAGCGCCGAAGAGCTCGAAGTTCTTCATCGTCTGTGCCGCGGAACCGGCGCGGTCACCGTGCTCGATTCCGACGCTCGAATAAAGCGCCATCGCACAGTCGAACCGACGCGACTTGTAGATGCCCTGGTACTCGCGGGGGAACTCGAAGTCCGACTCCTGGGCGTTGGCCATCACGTACTCACCGAGGCCGGCGCGGAATCGTTCGGTGCCCTCTCCTTCGGTGATCGCAACCTGCCACGGTTGCGTGTTGCACCACGAGGGCGTCTTCTGCGCCAGCCGAAGGATCTCCTCGATCACCTCACGTGGCACCTGACGGTCCTCGTACGCGCGGCAGCTGATCCGGGCATCGAGCAACCCTTCCAGGCTCGTATCCACGACGATGCTCTCGGTCATGTGTTCTCTCCTCGATCAGGCTGCACTACAACACTTCGCACGATAGAACTATCGCTTCAACGCAATAGTCATCGGGTCACCTTTGCGAAGGCCGACACCAGCTCGCCGAACTCCGACATCGCCGTGTCCGGATCCGGATCAACAGCTGCCAGCGCGACCAGCACATCGGTAGCACCGGATTCGAGCAGCTGTTCGGCACCGATCATCGTCGCCGGGAGATCGATCGAACCGTCAGCCCCGCGAACAACGGTCAGTCGCCCACGGACCTGCAATTCCGCTGGATCGCGTCCGAGATCCGCCATGGCCTTCCGGATGACATCGATCCCTTCACGTAGGTCGTCGTCCGCGGCGCCCATGATCGGAATCCACCCGTCACCCCAGGTTGCGACGCGTCGTACGACGGCTTTGGAGAGCGAACCGGATACCCAGATCGGGATTCCAGCGGCTGGACGGGGCGCGCAATACACGTCGTCGAACTTCAGACGAGGAGTGTCGATGCTCGCCGGCGCCGAACTCCACAGGGCCCGGCACACAGCGAGAGCGTCGTCGAGCAACGGTCCTCGTTTACCGAAGTCCATACCGACCGCGTCGTATTCGCGTTGCTGCCAACCGGTTCCGACGCCAAGGTCGAGGCGGCCACCGGACAGCAGATCGAGTGTCGCGGCAGTCTTGGCAAGTACCGCTCCCCCGCGAAGCGCCGCGATGACGATTCCGGTCCCCAAGCGAATTGTCTTCGTCTGTCCGGCAACAAAAGCCAGGACGGTCAGCGGTTCGAGCCAGTTGGCGTCAGGCTCGGTGGGGAACGCCGACCACGTATATGCCGAGTTGTCCGAGCCCATCACCACATGATCGGTGACGAGGACCCGGTCGAAGCCGGCAGCTTCCGCGCTCTGACAGACCTGCACGAGTTTCCCGTAGGAGTTCTCCGCGAGAGTGGTGCCGAAATTAGGAACGTTCAGACTGAAAGTTGTCATGTGTCAAGCCTTTCGGGGCCGGTTGGTCCAGCCGCCTTCTTCGGTGGGGAACCAGCCTCCGGCAGCGTGCGAGCCGCCGTCGACGTGGATGACGGTTCCGGTGATGTATCTCGCCAGGTCTGAAGCCAGGAACAGCGCGGGGCCGGCAATGTCGACCGGCTGGCCCGGTCCACCCAGCGGTGCCCACCCCGGCCACTTGTCCCAGTCATCGGCAGAGACGATCCTGCGATACGGCACCTGTACCGACTCGATCAAGTCGGGGGCAATGGCGTTGACGCGCACTCCGGTTCGACCGATTTCCACACCAAGACTTCTGGTGAACTGCGTCAGCGCAGCCTTGTATGCCGAGTACATGGTGTGGCCCGGGATCGCTCGATGCGCCTCCACCGTCGTCAGGTTCACGATCGATCCACCGGCTCCGCGATCGATCATGCCGGGAAGCAGGGCATGGGTCAGGCGCACGACGTGATCGAAATTGATGTTGCCCGCCTCGGACCAGAATCCTGGATCCGTACCGGTGAACGCTGTCGGCGGGTTCAGGAAATGACCCACATTGTTCACCAGAACGTCCGGCGCGAACTCGGTCAACGCGACGGGGACCTCCTGCGCACGCACGTCGTACTCGAGATGGTTGATCGAACCACCTGCAGCTGAGTCGAATTCGACCTCGCCCAGCGGTGCCATGTCCACAACCAGAACTGACGCGCCATGCGAGGCAAATGCTCGAACGATCGCTGCGCCGATTCCCTGGGAACCGCCTGTGACCACTGCCTTCTTACCCACCAACATCGGCCCTGGGAAGTACGCCGATCCGACCACCACGAAGACACCCTTCTGCAGTTCGATGTGAATCACTTCGGCGTACCGTCACACATCGATCGGCAAAACGGGCGCAAAGTTCTCACTCAGTGGTAGCCGCGACACCCAGCCTGCTCGGACCGCCTGGTCGCTCATTCAAATAGTCCGGAATCTCGGCTGCCCGTATCGGCATTCCCTCCAGGTACCCCTGGATCACGTCACATCCGCACTCCGTCACTATCGCGCGCTGCCTCTCCGTCTCCACGCCCTCGGCAACGGTGTCCAGCCCGAGAGATTTGGCAATCGCGATGACGGCTCGCAGGACAGCGAACCTCGAATTCGAGGGATCCGCGTCCAGCGGTGCGACGAACGCCCGATCGATCTTCAACCGATCGAGCGGCAGTCGGGCCAAGCTGGCAACCGAGGAGAACCCTGTACCGAAGTCGTCCATCGCAATCGCGATTCCGAGCGCCGAGAGCTGTACCAACACATCTCGGTCGGCATCGTCGATGACCAGCGATTCGGTCACCTCGATCTCGAGTCGGCTGGGGTGGAGGTTCACCTCGTTCAGTGTCTGGCGTACCGATTCGACGTATCGACTCGAACGCAGTTGCACCTGAGAAACATTGACGGCAACCCGAATGTCCTCCGGCCACGTTGTCGCTGCCGTGCAGGCAGCCCGCAAAACACCTGCACCGATCGGCACGATCAAGCCGGTTTCCTCGGCGACCGAAATGAAGTCTCCCGGCGAGACGAGACCTGAAGTCGGATGGTTCCACCGCAGCAGAGCCTCGAACCCGACAACAACTCCCGTCGCGGCTGAAACCTGCGGTTGATAGACCAACTCGAACTCTTCGTCGATCAACGCACGACGAAGATCCAACAGTGCTCTGGCCCGACCTGTCGCACGATCCCGCAAAGTCGCATCGAAGGCGCGAATCTGGTTCCGACCGCTCTCCTTTGCGTGGTAGAGCGCGAGGTCCGCAACAATCACCAGGTCTTCGAGGCTGTCGGCGTCGTCGGGCATCGAGCCGTACCCCAGACTGGCACGAATGCGAATCTGGTTGCCGACCAGTGAAAATGGTCGTTCGAATGAGTCGAGAATCGTTTGGAATCGTTCCTCAACCTCATCTGCACTCGCGATGTCGTCGAAGGCGGAGTCGTCGAAGGCGGAGTCGTCGAAGGCGATGGCAAACTCGTCACCCCCCAGTCGCCCACAGATCTCGTTCGATCGCAGAACGCTGTGCAGCCTGCTCGCAACATCGCGAAGCACGTCGTCTCCGACGTGGTGTCCCAACCGGTCGTTGATCGACTTGAAGTTGTCCAGGTCCAGAATCGCCAACCACACTCTGCGTCCGTCCCGAAGCCTCGACGAGAGCTGAGAGTTGAAGCTGTACCGATTCTTGAGCCCGGTCAGAGAATCGACTTCCGCCAGTCGCAATATATTTTGACGCTGGTGATAAGAGTGCGTGATATCGGATCCGACACCGCGCCACCCGTAGTCCGCCCCGTCGCCGCTGGCGGGGTGACCTGACATCGACCACCAGCGAGTATCGCCCCGTACGACAACTTGCATGGTGAGGTCCCGAAACGCCGTCCCGGCTTGAAAATTCGCGGTGAGAAGATCAAGGGACTTCCTGCCCGCCTCTGTTCGAGATGCGCCGATCCCGATCAGGATCTCGTGCATGGTGCGGCCCCGAATCTGCGCTGCCGGTAAACCGACCTGCTCGGCAAATCGATACGACACGGTACTGGCGATACCGCGCGAATCGGTTTCCCAGAGCCAATCCTGCGCTCCGTCTTCGAGATCGTTGAGCAACAATTCGACGAGATCTCGTTCGTCCTCGGCTACGAGTTCGGCGCGTAGCCGTCTCTCGAAGAGGTTGGCCAACAGCAAAGTTCCGCTGTAGAGCGAGCCTACGAAGATGACCAGCACCCCGATCAGTACATAGCGCGAGGGTTCCGGCTCGGTCCAGAATCCCCCCGCCAACCCAAGCCCAACCAGTCCGATCCATATCAGCGTGAATCCGCGAAACATCAATGTCGGGAAAACGCCGACTGCGATGCCTCCCATCAATGTCGAGGTCAGCACCAATTCGTTACCAGGATCCAGGATCGGGAACAGCACCAGCGCCAGGCACGCGAGCAAGACCCCCCACACGACGACCTGGGTTGTGAGTACAACCAATTCGGTGGTCTGCGACTCCGAAACCCCCAGCCGCGAGCGCCCCAGCCAATAGAGGCTGAACGCGATGCTCGACACGGCCACGACGCTCGGCCATACCCAGCGGAACATCCCGGTATCTGCCGGCAGAAGCACCACGATCGTCGAAAGCGCGATAGCAGCGATCAGGAAGGCCCACGGCAGTACTCGCGACGTGAACTCCAGGCGTCGGTTGAGAAGTCGGTGACGATCGTAATCCGAAAGGTGGTCGTCAGAACCTCGTCGACCGAGCCTGCGCACGGTGGTTACGACTCGACGTCTGCGTACCACCGCCGGGTCATCCACGTCGGCCTGCTGTCGCCAGCGCCACTGCCTGGACAGACATGACTTCGCCGGCAGCACGCCCCTGCACCGTCCGCACCCCCGCAGCCGCAACGGCCTTCAGTTGCTCCTCGCTGTCCACCCCCGAGACAACGACCTCCATTCCCAGTGCGTCGACCAGATCCACGAGCGCTTCGAGGATCGGCCGCCCGCCGGGCGCCGCACCGGAAATGGAGCGTTCGATGCGCACTCGCGTGAACGGAAGGCCGGACAGTGATGCAAGGGAGGAGAATCCGGCTCCGAACTCGTCGACCGTCAGCGATACTCCCATCTCCGCGATGGCATGCAACGCGGCTCTGGACTGGTCGGTAATGACAGAGGACTCGTCGAGTTGGAGCTCGAACTGCCCTGCCCTGGCATCTGATCGACGAAGCGAGTCGCCGACCGCCTCGATGAACGCCTCCGATTCGAGCTGACGCGTCGATACCGCGACGGCTACCCGCAGGTGATCAGGAAGACGCGACGCCGCCTCGCACGCCAACTCGAAGACTGTCGTTCCTAGTGAATAAGCCAAACCGGTGTCGTCTGCCACGCTCATGAATTCGGCGGACGTCACAGCTCCGAGGCGGGCGTTGTGCCAGACCACGCGGACCTCCACGGCCACGATCTCGCGGGAGAGCACGTCGATCCTGGGCAGCAGCTCGAGTTCGAGGTCCTTCTCCGCGACGGTGTTTCCCAGATCTTCGAGCAGGCGGGCCCGCCGATCGGCCACGGACTTCATCGAGTCTCGATATTCACGCACGGCCCCGCGCCCAGATTCCTTTGCCGCGAACAATGCGAGGTCCGCAGCGCCCATCATTTCGTCGGCGGAGGACGGCAGTTCGGCGGGGAGGTAGTACCCGATGCTGCATCCGATCTCCAACCGCGTGCCGGCCACTGTGATCGGCTCATGCAGAGTTTCGATGTAGCGGCCGAGCAGAGTACGAACTTGCGAACTGTCACCCATGTCGGTGAAAAGAATCGCGAACTCGTCTCCACCCAGACGTGCGAACAACTGTGACATTCCGCCGGCTTCGGACAGGCGATCCGCGACCTCTCGCAGAACCGCGTCGCCAACGGTGTGACCCAGTGTGTCGTTGACCGATTTGAAGTTGTCGAGGTCGAGCATCGCCAACGCGAGACCACTTTCGCTTGTGTACGGATCACGCAGCAGTCGCTCGAGCTCGGTCCAGAAGCTGTGCCGGTTCGGCATGCCGGTCAGTGCGTCCACGCGACCCATCCGCACGATCTCGTCACTCTGCAGTTTCACTTCCGTGACGTCGGAACCGACTCCTCGCCAGACGAACTCGTCAGGTGTGCGGCCGGGGCGCGGGCGTCCGGAGATCTGCCACCACCGGATTTCACCGTGCACTCGGACCGGAACGAGCACGTCGACGAATGCGGTCTTCGTGTGGCGGGCTTTCTGCAACTCCATGAGCGCATCGATTCCGCCGGGGATCCGTAGAGTGCCCAGCTCCATGAACAGGTCTTGCCACGCCGTTCCCTGCAACTCGGCGGAGTCCAGCCCCGCTTCGGATGCGAGCCGCGTCGGGATTCGGTTGAATTTGCCTTTCTGGTCCGTCTCCCACACGAAGTCCCCGGCGTTGCCTTCGAAGTCTTCGAGCAGCATCTGCACAACCGATCGTTCCGATGCTGCGCGCAGCTCGGCTCGGTAGCGAGATTCCAGGTTGCCCGAGACCACTATCGTGCCGCCGATCAGAGCTGCTCCGTACACGATCAATCCGATGAGAATTCGTTCGAACTCGGGCCCCGGTTGGAGCCAGAACGCCACGCCCAAAATCACGAGATTCGACAGGACCCAGGTGAGTCCGACGATCCGCAACATCGCGGTAGCCACGGCTCCGGCGCCGGTGATAGACGCGGACGCCGCCGTGAGGATCAGATCGCCGGAATCGTCCAGGATCGGATACAGGACCAGGGCGAGCGAGGAATACAGGATCCCGACTACAGCAAATTCGACGATGAGAAACGCGTAGGACATCCGGTACGTGGGTGCGATCAGGTTGAAATGAATGGCGAGACCGACGCACATCCCCACCAGCCCGATCACTCCGGACAGGAATGGCCACAGGCGCGGCAACGGTCCGCTGTCCGGCGGAATCACATACAACGTCAGCCCGAGTGTGACGACTAGGTGGACAGCAGCGGCCCACGGCAGCACGCCGAAGGTGACGGCTATCTGCTCACGAGTGACGTCATCGCGCTGCGCGGGCGTCAATCTTTCTCTCTGGTGGGGTTGCAGAAGAGACAGGACCGACATCACTTACCTCCCGCTCCCACGACTCAATTCGAATCGGACGTCCGACTCAGCAATTCTCTCGTAATTAAGCACTGCGCTGCCAACCAGTACGTCCGACCTATTTCGGAGTCAGGTCTGCCCACAGACACAGTAATCAGCAAACTACTGGTCTGCCGGTAGTTGGTGCGGCAAGTTTGATGCGGATGGGTTGAAATCAGACATGAGGGACAATGGCCGGAGATCGCCGATCACGTCGGTGGAGATTCCTCGACGGGTAACACGATCGGACTCATTCGAGTTCAGACAAGGACAATCACGATGGCAATCGACTACACCCGACGTTCCGGCGAGTCCACTCCGTCGCAAGCACCGGTCAGCCTGAGCAAGATCACGCTCACCAAATCGGCACCGACGGTCAACCTCGCGAAGGCGGGTGAACGACAAGGCAATATGCGTGTGAACCTCAACTGGTCGCAGGGAGCACCACCGAAGAAGACCGGTTTCCTCGCCAAACTCGCCGGCGCAGGTTCTGGCGCGGTCGACCTGGACCTCGGATGCCTGTACGAACTTGCCGACGGGTCCAAGGGAGTAGTTCAGGCCTTGGGCAACAGTTTCGGTTCACTGACTTCTCCGCCCTACATCTCCCTCGACGGCGACGACCGAAGTGGTGCGAACACCGGCGGCGAGAACATGCACGTCAATCTCGGTGACCCAAGCGCTTTCCGGCGAATCCTGATCTTCGCGATGATTTACGACGGCGCCCCCAACTGGGCGGCCGTGGACGGCGTCGTCACCCTGTATCCCACCAACGGCCCCGAGGTGGAAGTGCGGCTCGATTCGGCCAGCAACCAGGAGCGGTTGTGCGCAATCGCTCTCATCCAGAGTTCAGGTCAGGGCGTGACGGTGACCCGCGAAGTTCAGTACATCAACGGCAGTCAGTCAGATCTCGATCGGGCCTACAACTGGGGAATGAAATGGGCGGCTGGACGAAAGTAGGTGTCGCGGGCGGGGTGTCCCCCATCCGAATGACAATGTCTGAATCGTCCACAATGTCGCAAATTACTGGATAGTGTCGAGAAGTGGGGTCGGACATGAGGGGTCACGCTCGACACCGATAGTGGGTCGGTGACGCTATGTGCTTGGCGACACCGACGTTCGACCGGAAAGGCCCTCGATTTCCCCCGAGATCGAGGGTCTTTTCGTATCTTGCGTCACTGTTCGGACCCCTTTTATTAGTTGATCATTAAACTAAGCGTTCGTCCAACATGTACCGATGGAGAACGTGAATGTCCACGAATTCAGACCGACGCCCGCGCCTGCCCGTGAGAATCGCCTACCTCACCGCGGGAGTTCTCTTTGTCGCCGCCATGCTCCTGCTGGCAAGCGTCGTCAACCCTGACCGGGACCGCGATTTCTCCATGAACCACGTCCCCGCGGGGACGTCGGTGACTTCCGTCGTCGCCACCACTGACCTCGGCTAACGAAGGTACTGGTACGTAAGTGGCGCGCGTCACGAACTGTGGGTACCTTCAACGCCAATGGTTCGCCGTAGGTCGGTATTGAGAGGGACGGCCAACCACTGCCCTGCCTGGTTGCCCCACCCAAGCAGGCAGGGCACCCCTTCAACTCCATCGACTTTTCTGCGGATCCACGCCAACGCACTCTGGCGTCCGGACAGTTTCACCGCAGCGCCTGCAGTAATGGGTCCGATGCCCGCCATTCTCGGTCGAGGCACACCCGCACACCTCCCAGCCGACGAGGCACGTATTGGCCGTCAGCGGGTGTCCGTTCGGGCAGCGGTCCGGGGATCGCTCGGTTAGCCGCATCTCCACATTTTCGCACACACGTTCGATGCCTTGGTACTGCACACTGCAAATTCGATTGCACCGGCCGCTTCCGGTCAGCCCGAGCGCAACTATCCCTTCTGTCACTTCGGTCTGCTTTAATACGAAGGCTTTGTCGGGGGTTTACCAATGTCCGAAGTTGTCGAGTTTCTGCGAGCACACGCAGGCGAACACGGGGTTGAACTATGGGTTTCTTCAAGAAGGCGGCTGTGACTGCTCTAGCGGTCGCTGCAGTCGGAGCATCAACAGGGATCGCATCAGCTGATCCGTCGACCGACGTGAATTACGAAGCGAAGATCGTCGACAAGTCGATCGTCACCACTATCGACGCCGGGCTGTTCAAGGTATCCGGCGACGGCCACTCCGTCGTCTTGCAGGACAGCAAGGGAGCCGACCTTGTTTCCCTGCCTCTCGCATACAACCTCGGGGATCTACAGTTCCCCTTCGATCGCACGATCAGTGAAGACGGTAAGACCCTCACGCTGACACCGATCACCGATTCGTCGAAGGCAACACCTCGACCCGAGAGTGCGCCTGCGGCAAAGGAATGGACGCCGGTAGCTTCGCCCGAGGAAAATGATCGGGCGATTGCGCACTTCCAGAGTCAGCTCGGTCTCGGCACTCAGGTCGGCAGCCTGCTCGGCACCATCGTCGGTGCCGGAATCGGTTGCGCTGTCGGTGCTCCGCTGGGCTTGACCATCGTCGGACTCCCCGTCGCTGCGGCACTGTGCCTGGGTGGTCTCGCAACAGGAGCCGGAATCGGCGGTGTCGCCGGAACGATCCTCGGTGGCGGCGGCGCGGCTGTCGTAGCCGGCATCGACCTCGTCAACACACTGAATGCGCCTGCCGGAACGACCGTCTGGGCCCAGTAGCCACTTGGTGGGTCAGTCGTTGCTCCACGGAAAACCCCGCCCGTCCGTATGAGGACGAGCGGGGTTTTTCGATTCCACGGACAGGCGGATTTACTTGGTGCCCCCAGTCGGACTCGAACCGACACTTGACGGATTTTAAGTCCGTTGCCTCTGCCAATTGGGCTATGGGGGCCTTGACGCACCCGACTGGTCGGGTGCGTCGGGAATCAGACTATCGGGTGGGTCTGAGCTATCGACATCGCGATGCCGTCGAGGATGTCGTGTTCGCTGACAACCAGTTCGGTGATCCCGGCTTTGGCTTCGAATGTCTGAGCCAGCACCGTGGTGATGATCGCTCCGCCGCCGATGACGTCCACCCGCCCCGGATGCATCGGGCCGAAGGCGGCGCGATCAACCCGAGGCATGGCGGTAAGTCGCTCGCACACCTCGAAAAGTTGCTTGAACGGAATCCTCGACAGGTGCACCTTCTCGGCGTCGTACTCCGGAAGTTCCTGAGCAATCGCGGCCAGCGTCGTCATGGTTCCAGCGACACCCACCCAGGTGTGAGCCTTCTCGACGGGCACGGCCTCGAATGCCTCGGCCAATTTCGCGGTCGCAAAAGCCGTCGCCTCGGAAACCTGCTCTGCCGTAGGCGGATCCGACGGTAGGCACCGCTCAGTGACGCGCACACAGCCGATGTCGGTGGAGTACGCAGCCTGGACGCCCGACGCGTCGCCGAGGACAACTTCGGTGGACCCGCCGCCGAGATCGACTACCACAAAGGGGCCCTCGGACGGATCAAGTTCTCCCACAGCACCACCGAACGAGAGTCGCGCCTCTTCGTCGCCGGTGATCACCTCCGCTCCGGATCCGGGAATCACCGCACCGAGCACGTCCCGCGTCATCGTGAAGAAGTCTTCCCGATTCGCAGCGTCGCGAGTAGCCGACGTCGCGACCATCCGAACGGCGGTTGCTCCGGCATCGGCGATCATCGACGCGTACTCGACCAGCGCGACCCGGGTGCGTTCGATGGCCTCGGGCGCGAATGTCCCTGTCGCATCAACACCTTGACCCAGTCGCACGACGCGCATCTCGCGCCGGACATCCACCAGACGGCCGTCGGCGCCGACGTCGGCGATCAGCAGTCGAATGGAGTTGGTACCGCAATCGACTGCGGCAACACGGCGAGTCACCGGTCGGCAGTGTCGGCGTCGTCGATGCCAGGCCAGTCCGCGGGAATTGCAGTTCCGCGGAGCTTTCCGTGGCCGGCCAAGGCAACGGACTCGTCACCGAGCGGATTGACGCCGGGACCCTTGGCAAGCGAATGCGCCATCAGCACGTGCAAGCACTTGACGCGATCCGGCATCCCGCCACCGGCAAAGTCGGTTCCGAGAGATTCGATCGCGTCCCGCTCGGCAAGGTACGACTCGTATGCCCGCCGGTAGGCCGCGGCAAGTTCCGGATCCTGGGTCAGGCGTTCGGTCATTTCACGCATGACGCCGGCGGATTCCTGACGGCTCGCTTCGGCCGTCAGTCGCGGGTCGGTGAGGTAGTACAACGTCGGGAACGGTGTTCCGTCCGGAAGTTTGGGGGCAGTCTTGACGACGCCGGGCTGACCGTCCGGGCTGCGGTACGCGATCTCGATCACTCCGCGTGGCTCACGGCCCAATTGAGCGGCAACGGCGTCGAGATCCGCTTGTGAAACCTGTGGGGAATTTTCGGACGTGTTGCTCACCCGGTGGGTACTCCTTGTTCTTCTGGCTCTATCGGCGCCAACGGCATCGGGGCCGGTGTCGTCGTCTCGGGAACCACTGGCGGTTCCGAAATCGTTTGCCACAGATCGCGATACCACGGACCTGTCAGCGGTGTTTCCTTTTCCTGCTTCTTCTCGGGTTCCTTGTAGTCGCCGGGAAGCTGAACCTGAAACGGGGTCTCGCCCGGTTTGACGTACCGAAGGCGTTCTCGTGCAAGAGCTTCGATGTACGCAGGGTCGTCGAAGCGCGCGTTCTGGCCCTGCAGCTTTCGCAGTTCTTCCTCGAGCACCTGACGTTCGGCCGCCACCTGCGCGGCATCCGAACGCTGGCTGATGTACGTGCGCAGCGGCACTGCCAGTGTCAGCGCCAGCATGAGCACAACCATCGCGAGCACAACGGCCCGACTGGTGGACAAGCCGAAAATGGTGTTGTCCGACTTCGGAAGCCGAGACCAGAACTTGTTGGTTCCGCTCTTCCCCCGGGCCGACTTCGACCCACGCGCCGACGCTTTCTCGGCGGAGACCCCCGATTGCGCGGGGTCTGTCGCAGCGGAATCAACTGCTGCCGGATCGACCGAAGATGCCGGTTCCGACGCGCGTGGGCGTCGAGCACTGTCACGACGCGCACGCGACGGTGTGTCCCCACGACGGGAACCACGACCCCCCGGACTTCCGCCGGGGGATCGTGGCTTACCGCGCTGTGCAGACACTACTGAATCTTAGATTTCCGTCAGGCCTCGAAAGCGAAGCGCGGGAACGCAACCTCGCCGGCGTAACGTGCTGCGTCGCCGAGGTTCTCCTCGATACGCAGCAGCTGGTTGTACTTGGCAACGCGCTCGCTGCGGGCCGGAGCACCGGTCTTGATCTGACCGCTGCCGACGGCAACCGCGAGGTCGGCGATGGTGGTGTCCTCGGTCTCGCCGGAACGGTGGCTCATCATCGTCTTGTAGCCGTTGCGGTGAGCGAGATCGACGGCGTCGAGGGTCTCGGTCAGAGTGCCGATCTGGTTGACCTTCACCAGGAGTGCGTTTGCCGCACCCTTGACGATGCCTTCTTCGAGGCGCTCGGGGTTGGTGACGAAGAGGTCGTCGCCGACGAGCTGGACCTTGTTGCCGATCTGATCGGTGAGTGCGACCCAGCCGTCCCAGTCGTCTTCGTCGAGCGGATCCTCGATGGAAACGAGCGGGTAGGCGTCGATGAGCTCGGCGTAGAACGCCGCCATCTCGGCCGCGGTGCGGTTCTTGCCCTCGAACTTGTAGCCGGTGCCGTCGGTGTAGAACTCGGTGGCGGCGACGTCGAGAGCGAGCGCGACGTCGGTGCCCAGCTTGAGGCCGGTCTTGTTCACGGCGATCGTGATGAGGTCGAGTGCTTCCTTGGTGCCCGCGACGTCGGGAGCGAATCCGCCTTCGTCACCGAGACCGGTGGAGAGGCCCTTCTCCTTGAGGACCGACTTCAGGGAGTGGTAGACCTCGGCACCCCAGCGCAGCGATTCCTTGAAGCTCGGTGCGCCGATGGGAGCAACCATGAACTCCTGGACGTCGACACCGGTGTCTGCGTGCGCGCCACCGTTGAGGATGTTCATCATCGGGACAGGGAGAACGTGAGCGTTGGGGCCACCGACGTAGCGGAACAGCTCGAGGCCTGAGGACTCGGCAGCGGCGCGAGCCACGGCAAGCGAGGCACCGAGCAGAGCGTTTGCGCCCAGACGCGACTTGTCCGGGGTGCCGTCTGCGTCGAGCAGCGCCTGGTCGACCGTGCGCTGCTCGGTTGCGTCGATGCCGATGATGGCCGGAGCGATCTCGCCGAGCACAGCCTCCACGGCCTTCTCGACGCCCTTTCCGCCGTAGCGTGCGCCACCGTCGCGCAGTTCGACGGCTTCGTGCTCACCGGTGGAAGCACCGGACGGCACCGCAGCCCGGGCGAAACTTCCGTCTTCGAGCAGAACCTCGACCTCAACCGTGGGGTTGCCACGTGAATCAAGGATCTCGCGAGCTCCGACCTGCTCAATACTGGCCACTGTGTGGTTCTCCTTCGAATGGGCTTCGCATTGGGGCACGCTCTGCGTGCTTGACACTTGGGCTCCGACCCCTCCGGTCGAAAGAGGACCACGATCGCGGCTGGGCCTCTGCAGTGCCAGCACCTCTGTAGTGCCAGCACACAGCCTAACCGCACGGGCCGAAGGCTTCTTTATCGACGCGCGGTCACGGGCCCGACCTGCGGATCGATCGCCGTCAGTCCGGCCGTACCCCGACTGAATACGCCGACGCGCGATCACGAACCAGCGCGAGATAGTCGCCCGAGAGGTTGTACGCCATGAGCGCCTGCTGCCACCCGGCAGCGGCAGTGAGGTCTCCCCCGCGTGCACACAGGTAACGAGCGGCGGTGAGGGCAGCGTCGTCGATGTTGTCCGGGTCCACCCGGCCGTCGCCGTTGGCGTCGACTCCCCATTTGAGCCACGTCTCAGGGATGAACTGCATGGGCCCCATCGCACGGTCGTGCACTGGATCGCCGTCCATCGCCCCGCCGTCGGTGTCGGGGATCTCGGCAACTCCCGGGCCACCGTTCAGAGGGATTCCCCGAATGGTCGGGGCGACCTGGCCGAACGCATCGACCGACGAACCGTCGTAGGTCCCGTGTCGGCTCTCGACGCTGCCGATACCGGCCAATGTCGTCCACCCGATTCCGCAGCTGGGAAGCGTCTCGGCCATGACCGCAGCGGCGTACCCGTACGCCTCGAGTGCCGTGGTCCCGATCCCGATGTCGTCCGACAATCCCGCGGCCCAGTCGGCGAGTTGATCAGCACTGCGGCCGGGGGCATTGATGTCGATCGGTGGCGTCGGAGAGCCGGTACCTGGGGGTATGCCCTCCGGAATGGCTACTTTCGGTTCGTTCGATCCACACGCCACGATGCCTGCGCCCAGCAAGGCTGTTCCGGCAGCTACTGCGGCTACGACTCTCGAGAGACGCCGGGGACTTCTGCGGGCTGCGGGAGTTCGGTACACCCTTCCATCATCCACATGCGAGCGAAGTACTCCCGAATCCATTGGTAAAGAACAGCAAAAGTACAGGTCAGGGCGTGGTTCACCACCGATTGTGGAGTATCTTCTTCTGAGTTAAGGCTGGCCTAGCCTCATACGTTCGGCAGAAGCTGTCGCACTCACTCAGTCAGGAGTCGCCCGTGCCCGTGTCGGTACTCGCTGCCGCGAGCACACCATCAGTTGCCACCCAGTTATTCGGTAGTGGCCTGATCGGTCTGCGCGAAGGCCTCGAAGCGGGCATCGTGGTGATGATTCTCGCTGCCTACCTCGTGAAAGCTCAGCGCAGGGATGCACTCAAATGGGTGTGGCTCGGCGTCGCGATCGCCGTCGCAATGGTGGCGATCATCTTTTTCGCGATCCACTACGGAACGTCGACGGTCGACGGCCTGACCGCAGAGATCATCGCGGGCGTTGCCTCCCTGGTCGCCGTCGTCATCGTCACGATCATGGTCCTGTGGATGCGCACGGCCGCGAAGAACATTTCCGGCGATCTGAAAGCGGGGATGGAGAAGGCGTTGATCGCCGGCCCCGTCGCCATCTTGTCGCTGTCGTTCTTCGCGGTCGGTCGTGAAGGCGTCGAGACAGCGTTGCTCATGGTCGGATACGCCGAGAACACCGCAGGCAGCTCCTGGCCGTTGGTCGGACTGCTCCTCGGAATTCTCCTGGCCGCCGTCTTGACCGTCGCCATGTACTTCGGCGCCCTCCGTCTCAACCTGACGACATTCTTCCGGTACACGGCGATCTTCCTCATCGTCGTCGCCGCCGGAATCCTCTCGTACGGTGTTCGCGCTCTACAGACCGGAAATGTGCTTCCGGGCGGTTCGAATCTCGCGTTCAACCTGACGCCCGGCTACGACCCGTCGACCTGGTACGGCACCGTCCTCGCCGGAATCTTCAACTTCCGCCCGGATCCGACGGTCCTGCAAGCCGTCGCGTGGGTCGTCTACCTCGTAGTCGTCCTAGCGCTCTTCCTGCGTCCCCTTCCGTCGAAGCCAACCGAGCCGACGGCCCCGCCGGCGCACGACACACACGTTCCCGAAAAATCCTGAGAGGCATTGCCGACATGCGTAAATCCACCCTCGTACTGGCCACGGCTGCGGTACTTCCCTTCTCCCTCGCCGCGTGCACCGAGAAGACGACGGCGAGCGACGGCGACATCGTCGTCACGGCCACCGACGATTCGTGTGACGTCAGTGCCACCACCGGGACCACTGGCAGTTCGACGTTCCAGGTGACGAACAACGGCTCGAAGGTCACCGAGTTCTACGTCTTCGCCGAGGGTGATCGAGCGATGGGCGAAGTCGAGAACATCGGCCCCGGCCTTACCCGGCAGCTGATCGTCTCTCTCCCCGAGGCTGCGACCTATCAACTCGCGTGCAAGCCGGGCATGGTCGGAACCGGCATCCGCCAGGACTTCGTCGTCACGGGCGATTCGCAGGCGGCCACCGACGAGAGCGGACAACTCGCCGAAGCTGCCGACGGCTACCGGCGGTACATCCGCAGCCAGATCGTCGCATTGCAGGACACCGCAGCTCAGTTCGTCGCCGCCGTCCAGTCCGGCAACGTCGACCAGGCGAAGGCACTGTTCCCGATCGCACGTACCTACTACGAGCGCATCGAGCCCGAAGCCGAGAGCTTCGGCGAACTCGATCCCAAGCTGGACCTGCGCGAAGCGGATCTGGAGCCCGGTCAGGTCTGGACGGGATTCCACCGCCTCGAGAAGGATTTGTGGGTCACCGGACTTCAGCCGGATACCAACGCCGTCGCCGATCAACTGCTCGAAGACATTCAGTATCTTGCCGATCAGGTGAACGCCGAGGACTACACGATCGATCCAACCAAGATCGCCGGTGACGCCCAAGGACTGCTCGACGAGATCTCGACTTCCAAGATCACCGGAGAGGAAGACATCTTCTCGCACACCGACCTGTGGGACTTCCAGGCCAACGTCGACGGCTCACAAGCGGCGATCGCGGCACTGAACCCGATTCTGCAGGAACGTAATCCCGAGCTCGCCCAGCGCATCGCGGACCGCTTCGCCGACCTCGACGCCGCTCTGGCGCAGTTCCGCGTCGGCGACGGATTCGTGTACTACGACACCGTCACCGAAGCGCAGCGTCAAGAACTCTCGCGTAAAATCGATGCTCTGTCCGCCGAGGTCAGCCAGGTCCAGGAAGTAGTCGCGGGACAGTAGATGACTGATTCACCAGAAGGCACACCCGCTGCGGAAAACGCAGCACCGCATGCGGTCTCACGGCGCCGACTGTTCGGCGCCGTGGGGGCCGGCGCCGTCCTGGCCGGTGCCGGTGCCGTCATCGGGCGGGTGACCGCCGACGAGAATTCCGGCACCGATCACGCAGACGTGGTGGCATTCCGCGGCGAGCATCAGGCAGGCATCACGACGCCGGCCCAGGATCGCATGCACTTCGTCGCTTTCGATGTGACGACGAAGTCGCGCGACGAACTGATCACGCTGCTGCAGACGTGGACGGCGATGGCCGAACGAATGACGGCGGGTCAGGAAGCAACCGAGGACGGAGCGACCGGCGACGGTCCGTACGCGCCACCGAGCGATACCGGTGAGGCACTCGATCTCGCGCCGTCGCAACTCACCCTGACCATCGGATTCGGACCGTCACTTTTCGACGACCGTTTCGGGCTCGCAGACAAGAAACCTGCTGCCCTGCTGGATCTCCCCCACTTCCGCGCGGACAACCTCGATCCGAATCGCAGCGGGGGCGACATCGCCATCCAAGCGTGCGCCAACGATCCCCAGGTTGCCGTCCATGCGATCCGCAACCTCGCGCGAGTCGCTTTCGGGACCGCGTCGGTCAAGTGGTCACAACTCGGGTTCGGGCGAACGTCCTCGACCTCGACGACGCAGGCGACACCACGAAATCTGTTCGGGTTCAAGGACGGAACAGCCAACATCAAGGCGGAAGATCCAAACGCACTCGCCCAGCACGTCTGGGTTGATCCCACTGACGATCAGGCCTGGATGGCAGGCGGCTCATTCCTCGTCGCCAGACGAATCCGCATGCTGATCGAGCAGTGGGATCGCGCAGTACTCAAGGAACAGGAAGCTGTCATCGGCCGCTCCAAACGCAGCGGAGCGCCACTCGGCGGCAAAGACGAGTTCGACGAACTTGATCTCGATTCCAAAATGGGCCACGACTTCGTCATCCCGGAGGATTCACACGTGCGCCTGGCCTCTGCCGAGGAACTCGGTGGGATTCAGATCTTGCGCCGCGGATACAACTTCACCGACGGCTCCGACGGCTTCGGCCACCTGGACGCGGGACTGTTCTTCGTTGCGTACTGCCGGAATCCGGTCGAGCAGTTTGTTCCGATGCAGCAAAACCTTTCACGACACGATGCGCTGAACGAATACATCCAACACGTCGGTTCTGCCGTCTTCGCCTGCCCCGGCGGTCTCGCCGACAGACACTACTGGGGCGAAACATTGTTCAACCCCGAATAGTCGATCAATTGGTCCGATACCATACTTGCTACCAAACTTCGAGTAATTCTATATATCGAACTGATAACAATCTTGGGATCAATGGTCCCGAAGGTGATATCTCGCCCATACGATCTGCGCATGAGAATTTCAGCACTTCTTCGAATTGCCCTTCTTTCAACGACTCTGGCGACGGCTGCGATTACCTTGCCTCCCCTTATGCCGCCAGCACGCGCAGCAGATCGTTTTACGGTCTATGCGTACGACGAGTTCAATGGCCCTGCAAATTCAGCCCCCAACCCAGCAATCTGGCGATATGAAACCGGCGGAGGTTGGGGGAACAACGAAAAGCAGGTGTACACCGACTCACGGTCCAACTCGAGACTGGATGGGCAAGGAAATCTCCTCATTCAGGCCCAAAAAGTAGGCAGCACAATCACTTCCGCACGACTTGGAACTTTCGGCAAGGTCGATTTCACTTACGGACTAGTCGAGGCGCGAATAAAACTGCCAGCAGGAAAGGGCATGCATCCGGCATTCTGGACGCTTGGCACGAATCTATATACCGCCGGTTGGCCCGGCTGTGGCGAAATCGACGCAATCGAAACCATCAACGATGCGGAAACATACACGAGCGCCGTGCACGGTCCTAGCAAATCCGGAAACCGAGTGACCGGCGTTTGGGACCGCAGCGTTGGCGGCGCCCGACCCGGCACCGACTTCACTGCTTTCCACACCTACGGGATACTCAAACGACCCGGACGAATCGAGACCTACATCGACGGCGTCCGAATGCTGTACCTCGATCGGTCACAGGTATCCGGAGCGGAGGCATGGGTGTTCGACGCCCCTGCATACACCTTACTGAATATCGCCGTTGGTGGAACCTGGCCAGGTTTAACCGATTCCACCACACCTTGGCCATCCACAATGACTATCGACTACGTACGTTGGTTCCACGAGAACTGACACGCGGAGTTACAGACATTCATCCAGCAGTGCGGTGGGATCGCAAGCAACCGCTCGAAGCACCCCCTTGATCGTCTCGGTATCGAATACGTTGCTGTGGAAAGTGACTGAGAGGTGTCGCCGCCCCTCGATCTCTGCACCGAGGAACGCGATACCTTCCGCTCCGTATGGGTCGGTAGCTGCCACACATAGCTGATCGCCTGTCCATCTGATTTCATCCGAATTGGGAAGTCGACCTATGTCTGAGTATGAAACCAAGGCGTGAGGCTTGATACCCACGCTCGCCTCGGCGACCGTGGCGTGGGACCTCCCGAGAACCGAAGCGACAGTCGCCTTCGCACTGATCGCTGAAAGGGTCAGCAACGGGTGACCCGAGACGAGCGCCCCCGCGATACCCCGACTGACCTCCGACAACGTCACGGATTCACCTACCGGAACATATTGCCCCACAGCAAAATTACCGTTAACAACGGTCGACGGATGCGCATATCTGCGCGCGTCCATCAACACAAGCGCATGGGACGCGGTTTCCACTCCATGACCTCGCAAGGCAGCAAGAAATACAAACAGTGTTATCGCGCGCAAAGACGCCGACGGTGCGTGCTCGTCGCGCCAGCAAACTAGTCGATGCGCAACATGCGGATCCATCGGGAGCGAAAGACTGACCGGGGTGGGCCGCCACGGCATTCGGCGAGTCGCCGGAACCGGCTCGATCCCTGTTCCACGCACGTGCGAATGCCATCGAACGGCCGCTCCAAGCCGCCGAGGATTGCCGCCAAAAGCACGAATAATTGTGCGCGACAATGGAAATCTTGACTCTACCGAATGCAGAGATGCGGGTAATTGCCCTGATTGAGCGGTGCTGACAAGGGCAGTCCACAGTCGCGAACCACCGATCCCGTCGGAGATGCCGTGCGAACCCAAACATGCAACATACTCCCCGGACGCAACGATCCGGATCGACGAGTGCGTCAAATCCGAATTGAACACGGCGGTCGCAAATCTCGAAATGTCTGCCGCGTCGGTGTGCGGAACTTCTTCGACTGCCGACCCAACAGCATCAGGATCGAACAGCCAACGACGGCGCGAGGAATCCGCTCGCAATCCGAACCTCGTCTGCGGACCGATCCGAGCAATCTCGATCAACGCACTACGCAGATCACTCGACGAGATGACACCAACTGGTCCGCCGATGACGAGCGCACGATCACGCACCCGCATCTGATCAACTGCAGAAACCTTGTAACTAGCCATTATTCACTCTCAAGGCGTGAATCGAATCCAGTCGACGGTCAAGGTCGACACATCCGGGGTGGTTGCATCCGTCGGCCCGGGCCATTCTCCGCCCACCGCAATGTTCATCACGACATAGAACGGCTTGTCGAAAACCCATTTCGAGCCGTCCGGCGCCTCGCTGCGCAAGTACTCGCCCACCATTTCACCGTCGATGAAGATCGAGATGGAGTCAGACCTTCTCGTCACCTCGTAAACATGGAAGGTGGTCGAGGCATCACCGCCGAGAAAACCATCCGACGACATCTTCCACTTGCCGTCTGTGTGTGCAGAAGGATCGGACCACGGACCGTGAATTGCGTTGTGATACTCAGTGGCGTTGTGCACCAACTCCATTACATCGATCTCGCCGCTCTCTGGATAGCCCACCGTCGCCAAATTCTCGCCGAGTAACCAGAATGCCGGATGGATTCCCTGCGCCATCGGGAACTTTATTCGGGCAGAAATCGTGCCCTCTGTGAACGAAAACTTGTCCCTTGTCACGATCCTCGCTGACGTGAATCCCCCCAGGATCCGACGAGCTTCGAGCACGAGGTTACCGTTTCCATCCAAACGCGCGTTTTCGGCGTTGTCTGTGTAGATCTGCTTCTCCTGATTTCCCCAACCTCCGCCCCCGACATCGAATCCCCACATCGCCGGATCAGGAGAATCCCCTGCAGCACCATCGAATTCGTCTGTGCCGAAATCGCTCGAGACCATTCGCATCATTGGACTCCGGGGTTGACCGGTGGCGCACGAAGTAGCCAATAGTAGTGAGGCCATCGAAAGAATCATCCCGGCCCGAACCACGGCACGCGTACTCCCACTCATTTCACAACCCTTCGATAGACGTCAATCACCCGATCAGCTCGCGCTGAGACCTCGTGGTCATCCAATACCGACCTGCGTGCACCGGTCACCAACCGGATGCGAAGCTGGCTGTCATCCAGGAGGGACAGAATTCTCCTGGCAACGTCTGCGGGATCACCCGGGACGGACAGCAGTCCGTTCTCCCCATCGACGACGTAATCGAGGAAACCGTCCGTCCGACTGGCCACCACCGGAGTACCGACTGACATCGCTTCGATCGCTATGAGCCCGAAAGGTTCTCGCACGGAGGGAACACACAGGATGTCAACCGACCGCAGAATAGCCGCAACATCGTTCCGTTGCCCGACAAACCTGACAGCGCCAGGGGCCAATTCCGCGGCTATTCGGCGAAGATTCTCGCCGTAGTGCTCGTTCCCCGGGCTCGACCTGCCAACGATGACCAGATGTAAGTCCCTGCCGCGGGAACGAATCTGGGATACTGCCTCGATCAAAGTGTCGATTCCTTTGACAGGGTCGACGCGTCCAATGACTGCGACCAATGCGGAATCGGGGGAATCAGTGAGCTCAGCTCGCACCGTGGCTGGTCCTGGCGCAAAGACTGCCGCATCGACGCCCTGGGGAACTACCGTCGTCTTTCCCTGAGCCGATTCCGAAAGCTGCTGCCGTGCAGCATTACTCACTGCGATCGAGGCTGAGGCCCCACGAACGGCCGCACTCAGCAGACTCCGACCTCGCCCGGGGTCGAGTATGTCGTGAATCTCGAGCACCACAGGTGTTCGCGCCAGCCTGCCAGCCGCAACGCAATCCAGATGTGACAAGAGCGAATTCGAGTGGACGACATCAGCACGCCGAGCATGTACCAAAAGCTTTGAAACCCACGTCGCAGACCGCGGGATCTGCGACAACAACGTCGCCGGAGTTTGAGAAACGCCAGAGGAATCACGCAGACCGACACGCGCCCCGTCTGGCATCGGTATGAATTCGAGCCCCATCTCGTTCCACGTCTGTTCGAGCTCACCACCAGAGGGCGCGGCCATGACAACGTTCACACCTTGCTCACCGAGACGTGGGAGCAACCGAATAACACTGTGCTCAATACCCGTGACATCGCGAGTCAGCGTCGACGCAAGAATTCGCAGCCTGCGATCAGCCATCGTTACCACCTTCATCCTTAACGGCGACTCGCTCGAAGACTACGAATCCACTACCTTCGAGGAAGACTTTCCACATCGGGTCCAACCGCATTCGTGCCTCCAGATTCGGCAATGCGTCCCGTGGGGAGAGCCCGAAGTACCAATTGTAGAAAACCATTTGATCGGAAATCGCGAAGTACGTTGTCCGGTGGTCAGCGACGAAGTATTCATTGAACTTCTCGTACTCTTCGTCAGTCGCGAAGTCTGCACCGTAGAAAAGAGTCGCGGCCTCCGGTTGCACATCGAACTTCGGATCGAGGCCGGCCAACCGCAGATAGGCCTGAGTTGGCCGATCAGGCCACGCCGGGGACGGAACCCTCAGTACGCCATAGGGATCAGCCGACTCCAACACCTCGGAAGCGCCCTTGACTACTGCGGGTTTCGTCAAGTAGGCGAACCACGCACCAAAATACGCTTCCGATGAAGACAGCGTGACACCGATAAGCAGGATGCTCCCAGCTATTAGCTTTATCCTCGAGGCACGGGACGCGCGGAGCATCGCAGTGACCGGAAATGCAAGCAGTAGGGAACAACCCACCAGGGAGTAAAGATACACACGAAAGATCGCTTCACCACCATAGCCTTGCCCGGCCAGAATGGCGAGCGGGGCAAACGCGACAATCACGAAAGCGAGTACCGGCATCTTCTTGCGCCACATAACAATTGCCGTGACTGCGGAGGAAACCAACAGTCCGACAGTCAAGAAACGCATCGTCTTACTTGCAAATACCTGTCCCGCAGTCGGCGTGAGATTCGCTCCGGCGAGGTTGGACTTCGCGTTCGACGTCACGTCGAAAGAGAATTTCGCGAAGTCACCTGCACTGTCCCAGTTGTAAATGAGGAAACCAATGGCTATTGCAGCGAACACGAATGTCAACCACCACGGCCGAAGCATTCGGAAGGCCATGAGCGCCACCACGATCAACCCCATCCAATACGGAGTGAGTTGGTGAGTGACTACTATCGCGCAGAAGACCACGATCATGATGACGACAAGGTTAGGTCGGTCTCGCGAGGATCCAACCAGGGTTAAGAATGCAAGAACAAGGATCAGTGCCAGCGACTGCGGGGCGAAGTAATCCTGCGCCACCCAATTGAGCACCTCGAAGAGAAACGTGGCGGAAATAGCGGTCGGGACATCCAGCCTCCACGCCCTCGCCATGCAGTAGAACAGAATCACCATGAGGAGATGCGCAGCGATCGCGAACCAGTTCGCGACGGCTATGTCCGGCACGCCGGTAACGCGAGAGAACCACGCCGTCGCCGTGAAGAGGCCAGGCCACCCGTTGTACACATCGACACCTCGCGCCAGGAAATGGCTTCGCTGGATCAGATCCGTGACCCCAAGATGCTTGTACGTCCAGGTATACAGCGGCACATCGGACGCCATGAGTGTCGCAGTCCTCTGCACGAGCGCAACAGTTACCACCGCGCCGAACGCTGCGCGGTTGTTACTTCGTGACATTGCGACTGCGAAGCCGATCACCGACAAAGTGATTGCACCGGCGAAGAACGGCGACGCCGCGAACAGCAGGCCGAAATCCGACGCCTGTGCAGTCGAGAGCGAAGGTATAGCGATCCACCAACTCACCAGTGCTGCAACGAGAATCCCCCACGAAACCCAATCGCGCCTCTTGCTGTCGGATACGACGGCAATCGTCAGCCGGTCAGTCGGAGCATCATATGACTTCGTCGACGACAGCTCGTTTCGCTCCTTCAAACTCGTCATAACCGCCGGAACCCCGACAGGACAGCCCCAATACGTCGCTTGAGGTTTTCGCGGCCGGAAACGTCCGGGCGACTATCGAGGGTGAGAAGTCGAACTAGAGATGCTCCAATGGTAGCGAGACTGGGAATCACGAGCTGCGAAAACGGGTAGTACTCTTCGATTGTGGTCATCAGGAATGTCATCAGCACGACGATCGAGATCCCTAGGGCCGGAACAGCTGCGACCCGAACGTAGCCAGGTTGATCAGGCATGTACGACATAATTGCCGCACCCGGGCCGACCGCAACAAAAACGATAACGGCTACACCGGTGAGAGCGCCGATCGCGCCCAGGCCGGCACCGATCAGACCACAAACGCCACCGACCAATCCCAGAATTGCCAGTCTGTGCTCGTCGGTCGGCCACCGCGCGTCAACCGTCGCGATCGCCCGACGAATCGACCTAGCGCCGGGAAATTCGACGGCTATCGAACTGCGCACCGGGCGCGTTCCCTTCGGGAGAAGTGGTCGCCCCCGTAATCCCCCGATACGCGAGCGCACCAACGCTGCGGGACCTCGCAACAAAGCGCGCCGCTCGATCCAAGGCAATTTGTCAAGATCGGGTGTAAGTCGAATCTGACCTTCTTCAGGCTGGGAGACGCTCCCGAAGTGCGAAAGTCCCTTGACCATACGCGTCGCCAACATCATCGCTATTCGCGGATCCATAGCGAGTTTCGTCAACCAGGCGCCAAGCCCGAGGCCGTAGTCGGCCATCTGTTTACTCAATCCCGCTGGATCGATGCGATGACGGTGCCAGACTCGCGCAGCAGGTGCGTAGACCAGCGCACCCCCGTCGAGAATGACCCTGACGAACATGTCGATATCTTCACCGCCGCCTGAAGGCGATCCCACCCCTAGTCCCTCGTCGAATCCGCCAAGCTCGAGCATCACGGATCGTCTTACCGCGAAATTGGCACCCGTCCCGAAATCGCCTACGCGGAAAGGGAACAGAGCGTCGTTCTCCGGCGGATCTGACAAGCGGTACGTCGTTCGCACAAGATTCTTCGACCAACTCACGCGACGATCGAAAAAGGCTTGAGCAGGAGTCGATACCTCACCTGTCGGCACGAGACCTGTGACGATGTGGACGTCGTCCGCGACTGCGAATCCGGTGACCAACTCACGGAGCCAGTTCTTGTCAATCACGACATCGTCATCCGTAAATGCCACGAACTCTTCAGTGGCCGCAACGAGGCCTATGTTTCGGGCCTTGGACAGGCCACGTTCCGGCGCATCAACGATCCGAACTCCGGCGAAAGCATCCACTATCGGCGGTGTCAAACCAGACGAAGGATCGTTGTCCACGACGAGCACGTCATAGTTTCGGTAGTCGAGATCGGCGAGTGAGGTCAAAACTTCACGGAGCATGTCCGGTCGATTCATCGTGCAAATGACCAATGTAACAGGCACTTCGGGGATCGGTGGAGCGGTTACAGGCTCGGAATCCGGCAAGTAGGCCAGGACTTCCTTCGATCTGATCATTCCGTTCGCGACTTGAACCTCGACAAAGGCAAATGATCCGTTGAGGCGCGCAACCAGCAGGCGAGCACGTGAGTAGGCTGTTCCCCCGGTCAATTCGATGACACTCGATGCAAGTAGCTCCCACTCGTCCACCTGACCAATCCAAATGGCCCCTGCCCACAATTCGGTTCCGGCCGTCGGCGTCATCACCGGATCGAGATTCGTGAGTCCATCACGCCGAACGCCCTGTGCGGCTGGCTCATCGGCGTCCTGATTTCTGACATGTTCTTCAAACCTCATACTGAAACACCCGCCTTCTTATTGCATCTCGACGCCGAGCTATCCCGAAGACTGCGGCGATGCTAGCCGCCGTCTGGGCCACACCGACAGCAACCGCCGCACCCACAGCTCCCCAGAGAAAGCACGCGAAAGGCAAGACCACCATGAGAAGTCCGGCGAACAGACCGTTGATGACGACCAATGGTCCGATCTCGCGCCTTGCTCGTTGCAACGCAGACCACACCACGAACATCGTTCTCATCAACGACCCGATCGCAAGGATGATCACGACAAACTCGGCATTCAAATCCAGATACTCAGGATCGAGTATTCCGAAGATAATCGGTGCGCCCAGCGAGACCAATACCCCGCCCACAGCGACCAGAACAGAAACCCTCACAAACAAAACCAACGCCATCTTGGAACCATCTTTGGGGTTCTTCGACGCGTGAACCACAAGGGAAGTCCCCATGGCAGAGCCGACGAATTCGAGAGTCTGTGCAATGCTCATCGAAAGGGAGAAAACTGCGCCCTGAACGGGACCGGAATAGGCGGTGACGAGAAATGGCATCAGAAGGATCACTCCGACACCCATGGCTTGGGTCGGGACAGCTTGCCTGCACATTCTCACGACCTCAGCCGACGCATTGCCGTCACTCCACAGGCCAGGTGGAGAGGCAGCCGAGCGCCGTTCGACGATACGGTTGATCATCAACCGCATGAACACAACCGACACTCCGCCTACTACTACCGTCGACATCACCACCGGTTGCCAATTCGCTAACCACACCAACGCGAGAAGAACACCAATGCGACCAGCGCTGACGATCCCGTTGATCAAGGGCAACTTCCGGGACTCGTCCAAACTGGTCAAAGTGCTGTTCTGCAGAATGAACATGCCCCAGACGACAACGCCCACAAACACCAAGCAGGCAACCGGAATCGAGCCCTTCACTTCCGGAATGAACCAAACCGCCGCGACTGCCGCCATGACGCCCACAGGAATCGACAACATGTAGAACACCTGCAGACCTCGCCGGTGTACGGCGCCGAGGCTTGCACCTGCTGCAGGCATCATCGAATTGAAGACATCGCCGACTCCGGTACCGATGACCATCGCCGGCGCAGTAACGAGTGCAAGCAGCGCCGTCATGACGCCCAGCTGTGCCGGCGGTAGAACTACAGCCGCAACTGCCCAAAATCCCATGCCTAGTGCGGCATTGATGACCTGGGACGACGCCATTGAAGCTGCGTCCGCGTAGATGCGCGGCCCCTTGTTCGTCATCACGGCCCTACAAAGTGCCGACGCCTGCACACGACGGCGGACAGGGCGCCCATACCTGCCGAGACGATTCCGGCAACTACGGCCGCCGCCCTCGACAGGGACACCCGACCCCCCAAGACGTATCGCCGAAGCCCGCTTGTGAGAACACTGCGCACGTAGTCACGCTCATCGTCAAGTTCCTCGGAGCCGTTCCGGTCGTCCCGTAGTTCGATCTTTCCCTTCCCTTCGGAATAGCAGCGGGCCAGGAAGAAACGAAATGTACTGCGTTCCAATGGAATATCGTGATCGATCACCGAGGTCGGCACGTACATCCAATGAAAGTCGTTGCCAAGTTCCGCCATTCGGATACACAGGTCGGTATCTTCAGGTTGCGATCGCTCGCCGCTCTTGCCGAACCCGACTCGAAACCCTCCGACCGCGCGGAAAGCCGCTGTTCGAACGGCCATGCTGCCACTCCAGACGTTGCGGACACGGGAGGTCTCGATCGGCATTCCTTGAAACGATTCTCCGACGACCCACCCGAATTCGTCCGGAAACCAGCCGGGCTTGGGCGATCGCCATACTGCCCTGTACCGTCCGCCCGTTCCGACAACTCGCTCGTCCGCGAACGGTTTGATCAGCTCCGACAACCAGTTACTGTCGGCAATCTCGTCGTCATCGATGAAGGCGGTGTAGGGCGTCGACACGACAGCAACTCCTGCGTTGCGAGCGCCGGACGCACCTCGAGGTCCGTCCTCGTAGGAGATCACACAGATGTCCGGCATTTCGCGGCGCAAGGTGTGCACGAGCGCGCGATTGTGGTCGACCGCAACGATGATCTCGGCAGGCTGCAAGGTCTGCGCTGAAATCGAATGAACAGCAGAAACGATCCCGCGGAGCCGATCCATCGAATAACAAGCCATGACGACGCTTACCGCACCGCTCTTCGAATTGAGGCCATGTCTTGTGAGCATGGTCACGTCTCCAATCATCGTGCCGGCCGAATTCCCGTCCCGCCTGCATCCGGACCACCGCCTGGACACACAGACCAAAACATCTCAGTCGCCACAAAAGCGCAGATCGACAGACTGTCGGTCTGTTTTTTGGCGATTTACTCGACGGTTTCCCCGCGAACTGTCGTGAACCAATGTACCCCAGTAACGTCTCAGCGATCATTTCCCCGATGCGGTACAACCGAGGTTGTGACGTTTCTGAAATGGGCATGCTGGACCACCCTCGTCGTGGGCGCAGGACTGCTCCTCCTTCGATACTTGCCCCTACGCAGCCCTGCCCTGCTCTCACTGGTGATCACGGTGCCGTACCTACCGCTTGCTATGGTGCCCGCAACGGTGACATTGCTCGCCACTCGCGAGTGGGTTGGGTCGACCATCGGACTGGCAATGATCATGCTTGCTATCAGCACACAGGTCGCGGTGCCCATCACCCAGCCTCGGGAAGGCGAGGCCATGCGAATCATGTCGATCAATGTCGCAAAGGGTGCGGCCGACGTAGATGCAGTCGTCGACGCAGCGAGACTCCACAACGTCGACGCTGTCGCAGTACAGGAATTGACCCCGGCCTTTGCGGACGGACTTGAAGTCGCCGGAATGCCCGGAATATTCCCGTTCAGCGTCATCCGGCCCGACAACGACGCACGAGGAACGGGACTGTGGAGCCGATTCCCGATCAGCGAACCCCGCCAGCTGGAAGGGTTCGGGTTCGCCTGCGTCGCAGGAACAATCGAATTCAAAGGCGGAAAATACGACCTTGTGGCGACACACATCACCGCCCCGATACAAGATCAGGATTCCACGAACTGGATCACGGAACTCGCACATATCCGCGCACTAATGGACACGAATCCCAACCCGCTCGTTATCGCAGGCGACTTCAACGCAACCGTCGATCACAGACAATTTCGAGGTTTACTGCATGGTGGAACGCAGGATGCCGCGAGACAGGCTGGTCGGTTCTACGTAAACACGTTCCCCGCAAACTGGTCGTGGCCGCCATTCGCCGCTCTCGACCACATCCTCGTCCCGTCCGAACTGAGGGCGACGACGTTCGAGACTGTCGAGATCGTCGGCTCCGACCACCTCGCGATCGTGGGTTCACTCGTTCAGCGCTAAAAAACCTCGACTTCCGCAACTGTCTGGCAATTTCTGAAACAAACCTGTATCTTGTTTTCGGGCAGATCAACTGTCGATGAGTACGTTCTCGACTGAGAGCATCCCCTCAGTCCACTCGGATGTCTAAGGATTCAGATGCGGTTAGCGCGTGGACACGTCGAACCGGCGAGTTCGACATGTCATTTCGGAGCGTTACCGAACACTCCTGGAAACACCGCCGAGATGAACAAAAACGCATCCTCAACGCATGTGGCCACAGATGGCGGAAAGTTCACGACTTGGTTCGGCAACGAGCCCTCACCACTGTTCGGCACACTGCACGTTCCGGCTGGGGGCACAGCACGCGGAGGGGTCGTGCTGTGCCCTCCGATCGGAAAGGAGCATGTCGATTCTTATCGCGGCTTGATGCTTCTGGCTCAAAAACTCTGCGCGCAGGGCATGTTGGTCCTTCGGTTCGACTATCTAGGCACAGGCGACTCGTCCGGTGAACAGACCCGAGAAGACGCTGTCGAGATGTGGGAGTCGAGCGTCGTAGAGGCTGCCGAGTTTCTCCAGTCCTGTGGAGTCCGTGAGATCACCCTGGTCGGGCTGCGAGTAGGCGCGTTGATCGCAACTTCTGCGGCGTCGAAGATACGAGAAATAACGACGCTGGTACTTTGGGACCCCGTCATCCGTGGGCGCACGTTCGTTCAGCAACAGAAGGCGTTGAATCTGCTCGCAGCGGGCCCCGATGCCGACGATCCACTCATCCCGCTCGTCGGGATGTCGGTGCACCCACTTGCTGCGCAACGTCTTTCGGGTATGAATCTCGCTGCGCTCCCCGTCGACCCTTCAATAAACGTCCTGGTTGCGTCGCGACCAGAGCACGCCGACACTGTAGGAGTAAGACAACTCGTAGAATCGCTGTCAGCTGACCATATGAACATCGACGGCCAGGCCCCCTACATCGAGCCAGCCGACTTCGCGGTGCAGATACCCTGGCATACAGTGTCTTCTCTGGCGCAATGGATTAGCGATTCGACGCGCTCGCTACGCACAAGTGTCACCGCACATCTTCGTCATTCCACGACGTTGTTGAACTCTCAGTTCGAACTCCCGATCACCGAATGCATCTCCTACGCCGGCACGAACCGTATGCTGACTATCCGCACAGCGCCGGCCTCGAGTGTCCCCGGCGGCCCGACACTAGTTCTATATGGCACCGCGTCCGAACACCGGATTGGTCCCAGTCGCCTTTGGGTTGAGTTGGCAAGAGAGTTGGCTGGCTACGGAATCACGACTATCCGATTCGACCGCACTTCGACCGGTGAAACGACCGCGGCGCAGGATCGAGAAATCAGCACCATCTACACACCCGAGCAACGCGCCGATGGGGTAGAGGCAGCCAGCAACGCTGGCGTCCGCCCAGAAAACCTGGTTGTTGCCGGCCTATGCTCCGGATCGTGGAGCGCCGCAATCGCTGCCGCAGAACTCGGAGCAAATCGAGCAATATTAGTCAATCCCCTTCGGTGGACTACCCGACAATTAGAGTTCACGCGAAGCCAGTCGCTCGCGCATGCAGAATACTCGCGGGGAACCTTCGCGCTTCGAGCACACAACTGGGCTGTCAGGTTCAAGGACAAGCTTCGTGACCGGTTGCCGTATCGCGCCTGGCTCGCGTTGGGTCAGATTGGTCTCGTACAGGTACCAGAGGTGCTTCTCGCGCCGTTGGTCGAAGCCGGCGTCGCAACGACAGTGCTTGTATCACCAACCGACGAGGAATGGTTTAACGAGAATCGCGGTCACAGCGGAGTCCGTCGCCTACGGAAAGCATTCGGCACCATCGAGATTCGAAGGCTCGAGCAGGGCGATCACGCGCTAATCGGACCAAGGATTCGCGCCTCGGTTCACGAGGAAATGAAGAATTCAATCTTGACGACATTTGGAATCTCTCATTCCCGAGTTCACGACTACTCTCAACGCCGCCGGAGGCAATGAGCGATCCGGCTCAGGAGACCACTTCTGCGCCGAAATCGAGTGCATTCGCATAAGCCACAATCGCTCCCCGGCCGCAAGTGCCGGTGGGCGTCATTTATATGTCCGCAGCGGCACTGCAGATCCGAACCGGTGAGGCGAAATGTCGACATCCAACAATGTTGACACATCCAGATCGTGTCGTACGAGGATTGAACGTGCGAAGGCCCTCCCGCCGGACAGACGGGAGGGCCTTCGTTAGTCTCCGACTACTTTGCGCGAACTGCTTCCCGCAGCGGAACCCGACGCTCACTCCGGATGGTTCGCAGTACTCGAAATCCGTCACGTACTGCGTTGAGATTGCTCTCGCCATAGATACGGTCGCGCTCGTAGCTCGGTACTTCGGATATTTTCAATCCTGCGTTGGCTACCCGAACATTGATCAAGGTTTCGATCTCGAAACCGTCGCCCCATTGCGCCTCCGAGGTACCCGTCTCCGGCAGGTTCATGACAGGTATGTGGCGACGCCAGAACGCGTTGTAGCCGTAGCAAAGGTCGCTGAAAGACGCACGAAACTTGATGTTTACGATTCCATTCAGTGCTTTGTTTCCAAGTTTGCGGGAAAAGGTGATGTCATCACTCCCTCCGCCTTGCGCAAACCGTGTCCCCTTGGCAAAGTCGGCCCCCTGCACCAACGCATCGACGAACAAAGGGATCTCGGCAGGATCCGTCGAACCGTCAGCGTCGATCATGACGACAATGTCACTCGTTGCCGCCCGAAATCCACATGCGAGTGCGTTGCCTTTCCCTCGTCTCGTCTGCGTTACGATCGTCGCCTTCGGCCACAACCGCTTGGCAACATCCACCGAATCATCGACCGAATGGCCATCGACGAAAACGATCTCATCGATTCCGTCAGGCATCCGCTCTGCGACGTAGGGCAGATTCTTCGCCTCATTCATCGCCGGCACCACCACCGTCACAGAGGGACGCCGTGAAGCCGGTGCGTGCTCCTGCTCGGATATCTGGATGCGGTCAGTTGTGTCCACGCTCATTGGTCCTCTGTCTCCCCGGTTGCGTCCCCCGCCAGATGTCAAAAACGGTGAACCTTTGGCTTCAAGCAAATAGTTGGCCAACCGCCGAACGCCCCGCCGTCCGGCACTGACTGGCTCGCCTCTCGCTCGACCTGTACCGAACCAACGGTTGGTACCCCCAACCTCGCAGGCAAAGCGGCAAGGTTTGCTCGTCTGGAGATAAACATACCTTGAGTTTGTTTATTTCGCAGCCTCGACCTCAGGTGACCTTCCCCTCAGCTACAAAATGGCAATCAAATCACCGGAGGCGCCGAATTCGCCAGGCATGAGCCCACCGTGCAGTCGAGCGAGCGGAAGACTCCTCGCCCTGCACATTCACCGAATTTCTCGCCGACGACCGAAACATCGACTCAGCATCACGGAAGTGTTCAGCAAAGCGCTGAGCCTCGAAGCGAAGAGCCTCGTCGGCGTCACGGGACCGCGCAACCGCGTCCCGCAACTCAACCGGTACCAGGTCCTCAGGAAACCCCCCACGAACAGCCCTCTTCACATACTGCTCAGCCAGCAACCTTGCGGGTTGGCTCTGCGCAATGCCGTCAAGCTCCGAGGCACGCGACTTCTCCTCAGCCTTTCGCTGATCCCATGCCCGCTCCTGCGCCGCAATGTCGACCGACTCCGAAGGTTCGCCGGCCAAATGTGGGCTCCGGTGGCAAAGTTTCGCCACCAATGCGCCGGCAATCGTGTCTATGTCGACTGGCGGTGCAGTCGACTCACACTCCGCTATCCGTGCGTGAAACAACACCTGCAACAAAAGATCACCGAGTTCCTCGTTCAGTGCCTCACGGTCGCCGGCCAGAATCGCATCGAGCACCTCATAGGTCTCTTCCAGGAGGTAGTTCGACAAGCTCTCGTGAGTCTGAGCAACCTCCCAGCCGCCGAAACTCCACATCCGGTCCATCAACGCACTCGCTGCGACCAGTCCGTCGCCCTTCACGCGTTCACCGGCAATCAAACGCGCACCATTCTCGAGCCTGCTGCGCGCCGCCTCGCACTCGGGGTCGGTCGTCACCAACACCCGGGCGCCGGGGACTGACTCAGCAAATCGGTCCCGAACTTGCGCTGGCACATCTTCGGCAATCTCGACAGGACCGACGAGGGCAGTCAAAGCATCGATTGGAACGGACATGGGGCGAGACGGGTCGAGCACGACCACAGTCGGCAGGTGGTCCTCGTCTGATATCTCGTTCACCGTGTGCTCACGCCTCGACCAGGACGGCACCGGCGGCGCGCCCGTCTATCGCCAGGATGAAGTCCGCGATGTACTGAAGTAGTTCGACGTCCCGCAGGCGATCCGAGCCGACTCCGCCGGTGCGAGGCAGCGGGAGTTGCACGAGCCCGGTCGTTGCCCGGTACTGCGCGCTCGGATAGATCCTCTTGAGCCTGATCTGCTTGGAATCGGGCAGTGACATCGGCGAGATCTTGAGCTGAGTTCCGGTGACGGCGACTTCCTCCAGTTGGTACTCGCGGCAGAGCAGTCGAAGCTTGGCCACCGAGATCAGCCGTCGAACCTCTTCGGGCAGTGGGCCGTAGCGATCGACCAGTTCTTCGACTACGGCAGCGATGCCGTCGGAATCAGTTGCCGCAGCGAGCTTGCGGTACCCCTCCAACCTGAGCCTGTCACTGGTGACGTAGTCGGGCGGGATGTGCGCGTCCACCGGTAGGTCGATCCGGACTTCCTTCGTGCCCTCGTCCATGGTGATCGGTTTGCCGTCGGCTGCAGCCCGGAAGGCTTCGACCGCCTCACCGACCAGCCTGACATACAGATCGAACCCGACACCCGCGACGTGGCCGGACTGCTCTGCGCCCAGAACGTTTCCGGCTCCACGGATTTCGAGGTCCTTCATCGCGACTGCCATACCAGCGCCGAGGTCCGAATTCTGCGAAATCGTTGCCAGCCGATCGTATGCCGTTTCCGTCAAAGGCTTTTCGGCCGGGTACAAGAAGTATGCGTATCCACGTTCACGACTACGCCCGACGCGTCCGCGAAGCTGATGCAACTGCGAGAGGCCAAGCGAGTCCGCACGTTCGACGATCAGTGTGTTCGCGTTCGAGATGTCCAGACCGGTTTCGATGATCGTGGTACAGACCAACACGTCGAAGTCGCGTTCCCAGAAGCCCTGCACGGTCTTTTCGAGAGTGTCCTCGTTCATCTGACCGTGCGCGACGACGACGCGAGCCTCCGGGACGAGTTCACGGATCTTCTTGGCCGCCTTGTCGATCGAGCTGACACGGTTGTGTACGTAGAAGACCTGACCGTCGCGCAGAAGTTCACGCCGGATGGCCGCGGCAACCTGCTTGTCCGCATACGCGCCGACGTAAGTGAGGATCGGATGACGTTCTTCCGGCGGTGTGAGGATCGTGGACATCTCGCGGATCCCGGCCATGCTCATCTCGAGAGTACGAGGAATCGGGGTAGCCGACATCGTCAAGACGTCGACGTGGGTGCGTAGTGCCTTGATGTGTTCCTTGTGCTCGACTCCGAATCGCTGTTCCTCGTCGACGATCACAAGCCCGAGGTCCTTCCAGCGAATACCGGTCTGCAGCAACCGGTGAGTACCGACGACGATGTCGATCTCGCCTTCGGCCATGCCGGCGATGATTTCCTTCGAGTCCTTGGCGTCGGTGAAACGGGACAGCCCTCGCACCTTCACCGGGAACGACGCCATTCGTTCGGTGAATGTCTGAAGATGTTGCTGTGCAAGCAGAGTCGTCGGGACCAGTACCGCCACCTGCTTGCCGTCCTGGACTGCCTTGAACGCGGCACGAACGGCGATCTCCGTCTTGCCGTACCCGACGTCACCGATCACCACCCGGTCCATCGGAACCGGCTTCTCCATGTCGGCCTTGACCTCACTGATGACGGTCAACTGGTCGATGGTCTCGGTGAAGGCGAATGCGTCTTCGAGTTCCTTCTGCCACGGCGTGTCCGGGCCGAACGCATGCCCCGGGGCCGCCTGACGCGCAGCGTAGAGCTGAACCAACTCACCCGCGATCTCACGAACCGCCTTGCGGGCCTTACGCTTGGTGTTCGCCCAGTCGGATCCACCGAGCTTGCTCAGCGCAGGCAACTCTCCACCGACGTACCGGGAGAGTTGATCGAGCGATTCCATCGGGACGAACAGACGATCACCCGGGTGACCACGCTTGCTCGGCGCGTACTCGATGACCAGGTATTCACGACGCGCCCCGCCGATGGTGCGTTCGACCATCTCGACGAACCGGCCGATACCGTGCTGATCGTGCACGACCATGTCCCCTGCAGACAGCGCGAGGGGATCGACCTGATTGCGGCGCTTGGCCGGCAAGCGCTTTCCGTCGCCGACCGCAGCAACGCGGTTGCCCGTCAGATCGGACTCGGTGACGATCACCATCCCCGGCGTCGAGTCGTCGCCGGCGAGTACCAGTCCGTCGTGCAGAGACCCGCGGAGCACCGCGACCTGTCCGCGGGCAGGGGTCGCTCCGCCTTCGAGCATCTTGGCGGGTACTTCGGCTTCACCGAGTCGCTCGACGACTCGGCTGGCTGTGCCGGCGCCTGCCACCACGATCGCCGCGCGACCGCCCGTGCTCACGTGTGCCCGGAGGCTGACGAACAGCTCGGCCAAGAGGTCGTCGGAACCACGTACCTGCGGTGCCGCCTGAACCGGGATTTCCAGTTCTTCACCATTTCCCGAAGCCAGCGGGCTGACCGTCCACCACGGACGGCCGGCAGCTTCGGCAGATTCGCGAACATGACGAAGCGACCGGTATGCGGAGGCACCGAGATCGACTCCCCCGCCGTTGAGGATCGACGTGTCGAGCGGTGCAGCGCCGCCGATCGACGCCGCCGTCCACGACGCTTCCAAGAATTCCTGGCCGGTGCGCACCAGATCGGTGGCGCGGGTGCGCACCTTCTCCGGATCGCACAGAAGGATGTGCGCCCCTACCGGAAGGACATCGGAAAGTAGTTGCAGTTCACCGGGTTTGAGAACCGGGAGCAGAGCTTCCATCCCCTCGACGGGGATGCCTGCCGAGATCTTGTCCAGCATCTCGACCAACGACGCGTCAGCCTGATTCTCAGCAGCGAGTGCCGCAGCTCGATCGCGAACATCAGCTGTCAGAATCAGCTCACGACACGGCGGCGCGATCACGGAATCGACGTCGACGTCCGGTAGCGAACGCTGATCGGCGACAGAGAAGTACCGAAGCTCCGATACCTCGTCACCCCAGAATTCGATACGTACCGGATGATCCGCCGTCGGCGAGAACAGGTCGAGAATGCCGCCGCGGACCGCGAACTCACCACGCTTTCCCACCATGTCGACACGGCTGTACGCCATCTCCACCAGGCGAACCAGAACAGAATCGAAATCGATCTCGGTGCCGACGCGCAACGTGATCGGCTCGATCTCGCCAAGACCCGGCGCCATCGGCTGAACGAGAGAGCGCACCGTGGTCACGATCACCCGGAGAGGCGAGCCGTACGAGGCGTCGTCTGGTCTGGCGAGTCGGCGCAGTACCTCCACCCGTCGCCCGACGGTGTCCGCGCTCGGCGACAGTCGCTCGTGCGGCAATGTTTCCCACGACGGGAACTGCGCGACGCCTCCACCGAGCATCTCGGTGAGTTCTGACGTCAGATCGTCGGCTTCGCGACCGGTGGCCGTCACCAGCAGCACCGGAGTGCGCGCGGCAAGTGCAGCGGCGATGAATGGTCGAGCCGGCTTCGGCGCCACGATGTCCAGGGCAGGCGCACCGATCGAGTCGATCACTGGAGTGAACGCGGCGTCTGCGAGGGCGACCTCGGCGAGTCCAGCGAGCGCAGTCTGGGCAGAGGACAAGGAAGTCAACGAACGCGCTCCTGAACAGTGATGACGGGTTGCGGACGCACAGCCCGAGCGCAAGATCTCCACCGAGGCAGAGTTGTGCGCCGGTTCGATTCTATCGGTGCGCGATCTCGCAGCGCAGTCCGATCCGTTCAGTTTCCCGTAACGCTCGGCTTCTTCGTCGTCCGCTTGGCCGGTGAAGATCGGGTGGCCGGGGCGCTCGGCGGTGCCACGGCCACGCTGGTGTGAGAGTTGAGCGCCCGAACCCGGCCGATTACCTTCGTTGCCTGGCTGGTTCTCCGTAGACGTACAGTCCTGCGACCGTTCGGCGCGAGGTGGAACCAGGAGTCTTCGGGCTCGAAGCCCTGCAGTTCGAGGGCAACGTATTGGGCGGAAGCATCCGTCGTGACGTCGACTACCCACTCTTCGTCGCCGACGTTGCGCGCCGTGGCGACAAGTCCGACCGACCGCTCGAGGGGCCGTGCCGGGCTCCCCAGGAGGTGCACCACTTCGTCCACCATCTCTCCGTCTTCGTCTTCGAGTGTGACGGTGACGGCGTCGTATGTCCGCGCCCCGAACTGAAAGACGTGAGTGAGGTCGGTGAAACGGCCGACAAGGCTGTCCACGGACCAGGTCAGACTCGAGTGCGATTTCACCTTGACCGGTAGCGCGACGTCGACTGGGACGACACCTGACCGACTGTGCGCTCGAAACCTGATCTCGCCGACGACAGGTTCGGCAGTCTCGTTGATCGCGTCGAGCCTCAATCCGTCCATACCGTCGTCCGTGACGAGGAGCGCGATCGGTTTGGCGCTCCTACGGAGCACGAACCACGGAGCCTTGGGGCTGCCGCTCCAATCGAGGACCCCCCATCCCGGTCCGGGCTCCAGGTCTCGCAGTGCGAGTGTCAAGGCGCCGTCGCACCGAGAATCCGGGCGACGCCAGTAGCCGAGCGTCGAGGCGAACGCCTCACATACGGCTGCTCGCCCCAGGTCGAGATAGCGTTCCGGGTCGGACCACCGGACTTCACGAGCGTCTTCGCCGAAAAGCGCGTGGACGTAGTGATCCCGAACATCCTCGAAATCCCACGACGATCCGTTGTCCCGCGGCACCGCGGCTTTCCATGCCGGGTGGTGCCCTGCGACGGCGAGCGAACCGAATTCGTTCTCGATCACGGCATTCGACGGTGGAATCGAAAATGCCAATGATTCGGTCGCAAAACGTACTCGCGCGCTGAGCACGTCGGCCAGTGGACGACGATAGGCACCCACCCCGAAGTAGTGGGCGACCCCGCTTCCGACATGCGTTGCCAATTGCTCTCCCCCGCGAGGCGCCGAGGGCGACGACGTCACGTATTCGAGTTCAGGTGCCACCGCCGAGATCAGCTCCGGCAGTCTCGAATGAATGAGCGGGATGTGTTGATCGACCAAGCCCAGCATGGTCGGCTGCTGTTCGGTCTCGCTGCCGCCGCAGAAGACTGCCAAAGCGGGATTTCCACGCACTCTGTGCAAGAACGCGGTGACCTCTGCTGCAACGAGTTCGAAGAATTCGTCGGTGTCGGGCGGATCAAGCGTCGCCAACATCATGTCCTGCCACACGAGAATGCCCAGTCGCGCGCATTCCTCCCAGAAGTGGTCGCTCTCGTAGACCATCGTCCCCGGGATTCGAATCATGTTCAGGCCCGCCTCAGCCAGGCGTTCCAAGACACGAGTGGTGCCGGCGTCGTCTTGAAGCGAGATCGGGTCGGTCGGCACCCACACCGAACCACGGCAGTACACCCGGATGCCGTTGACATTCAAACGGAATCCACCATCGGATCTGTCGGCCTCCACCGTCCGGAAGCCCACTGAACCGAGATGCTCGGAGACTCCGATCGTTTCTATCGTCACCGGATACGTGCGAGGAGCGCCATGAGTGTGCGGCCACCACAACTGCGCGTCCGGCACTTCGACGACGCCGGACACCTCGAGGAATCCGTCCGGTCCGGCAATTACAGCCAATTGTCGCGAGTGTTCGCCGACGCGCACGGTCACGTACTCCAGCGAGGCCGGCAATCCGGTGAGCCGAGCGCTGACGGCAACGTGACCGGTTGTGCCGTCAACACTCGCGTGCTTGACAGCCGAGACTACGGCGGCAACTCCCTTGTCCAACAACCGGATACCCCGCCACGGTCCCACCGGTACCGGAACGCCACTGAATACGGGAGCCATACCGAGCATCGTGGTTCGGATCCACCGAAGACCCTGTTCACGGACCATCGACGAGCGCCAACGTCCTCGAGGACGCCTCGATCTCAGAATCGCGGACAGAGAATGAAAATGAATAGCGACCTGGACGCGTTTACCAGCGCCGACTACGGCCGGAATGCTCACTTCCCCAGGCGTGAACATGGATTCAGTGGACGCGACATGGACGCCGCCGATCCAGACATCGGCAAACGCCGTCACACCGTCGAACTGGAGCAGCCACGACCCCTCACCGGTCGTGGCCACGGTAGTCACGAACCACCAGTCCGATGATGCAACAGACGATGATGAAACCGACGACGATGCAACGGACTTCGTGCGTCCGGCGTCCGTTTGCGCCGCCTGTATCGCACCAACGACTGTCCCAGGCACAGACGCTGCGACCCACTCGGTCACGGTTTCGAGGGCATCCGGATCAGATATGGATCCGGGTTCGGTTGCAGCGCATCGCCATATCGCGCCGGCCAGCAGGTCTGCTGACGAACGAGGCACTGTTAGACCAACCTCAAGTGTCGATGCGAGTCGACGCCGACTGTGTCGGCAACGACTTCCATCGCTCTCTTCCACGACACGGCCATCTCGTCGAGTTGCTCACGCGGGTCCACCGCGCGGCCCCTGGAGGCACGCGCCATCTGAAACTGCACGCTCTTGGCCCCGGACGCCACTTTGCGGAAATCTGGCGCAGCTTCGCCTGTCCCGGAGAAACCTGCAGTGTCCAAAAACTCGCTGGCGTCGGCTGCCAGCTCCGCGCTGGCACCACACTGACGAAGTAGCCCGAAGGACCAGAGGTGAAAGGCATCCATACCCGCCCCCTGCACCCATTCGAGGTCGTCGATCACCCGGCGTCCCAGCTCTCGCACGGGATTACCCGCGGCTCGAACCGCTACGTTCCGCCGAGCCACTTCGGCGATGTTTCCGGCGTTGGTCGCGTGAACCGGATTCAACCTGATCTGTTCGACGTACGGCACGAACGAAGGAAGTGAGGAACGATCGAGATCGAAGACACCGGAGAAATCGTCGCCTCGCAGCAAGTAGTACCCGCTGTTGTGGAAGTATTCGAGCTCGCCGGCAACGCGATCGATCCGATTGGGCACGATCGTGGTCTTGGTGTGCCCCTCGTGATAACTCGTTCCGAGAGTGTCGGGAAGCCAGTATCCGTCGACTTCAACCGTCGACAGCATCCCAACCGCGAGGTTGTCCTCGACATGGATCAGCGGGGCCCGCCAGACGTTCATCTCGGCGACTTCGATTCCGTACAGCGCGTAGATGTCCTCGGCCTTGAGCTTGAGGAACGTCCACTGAGTCCCGTCGAACCGCGATGAGAAGGCACATGCCAGCGCCGGGACGGGGTCCAATCCCAGCGAATGCAACACTTCGATCCACAGATCCGTATAGCAGTTGGTCTGCGCCCACACCCGGTCGTCCTGGTGCAACGAATGGGGTTGGTAGCGATCAGGTGAAATGTCGATGAGCCGGGACATCAGATGCCCATTCGTTCGCGTACGGAGGTTGGCCACGCAGCCACATCAAGACCATGAGTCCGCAACAAGGACAACGCGATTCGCTCCATCCCGAAGCCGACGCACGAGCTGTGCGCCACCTCCCCCTCCGCCGTTCGGATGTCGAAGTTGACACCGAAATGGTCGAGATGGTTGTTCGAGGACACGATCGCCGTGCCCTCGTCGAGATCTCCGTAGAGCCGAACCGTCAGTTCCGTCTTGAGATTCTCTTCACGCTGGTTGGCTGCGAGCATCTTTCCGGCGCGTCCGAAGAAAGGATCATTGGCAATCACCGGGGTGGCGTCGAGTTCGAGCCGGCCGAGCACCTCGAGCCCCCGCTCGATCCAGTGCTCGCGATGCGCTCGCGCTGCCGCGGCGTCACCGATCGTCACGAACTCGTGCATCCGAAACGCTTGCATGCGAGCCGGATCGATCGCCGGTTCGTGCCGGAAGCAAAAACCGTAGATGTCCAGCAGCACCCCGCCTTCGGGGAGAACTCCGGTGTATCGCGCATAGGCAGGATGGCACGCTGCGGAGACGAGCATGGTCTCGGTCGGCTCGAGGTGGCGATCCCACGATTGTCCGTCGGCGCGATCGGCCAGCAGTCGCGCGTGATCGCGATTGGAACCAGCGAAGGTGTTGATGGCGCCGGTGAGGTTGGGAAACGAAGCGATGTAGTCGGTGCGCTCGAAACTGCTACGAGGGAACACCGGCGGGAACCGCAGCCGAGTCGCGGCGTCGCCTGGCCCCGCTGCAACCACCACTCGGTCGATACCGTCGACGATGTCCTCGAACACGCCGGAACGCCCGTAGAGTCCCGGTACCTCTGTCTCGACGAGTAGTCCTTCGACGAGCAGTTCGCGTTGAAATGCAGCCCGAGCCCGATCCAGATCGGTCTCGCCTGTCACAGTCTCGGTTGTCACATTCTCCGTCGTCATAGCGTTCCCCGGTATCCGATAGCCATGTGAGCTGAACCTGCCATGATTCGATCGTTGTTCACCATCACCGCTGCGCCGTGCGCGTCACGAAGGTGCCGACCGAGCGAAAATTCGGTGTCCTCGCGATATCCCGAGATGCCACAGATCAGCATTGTCTGCCCCACGATTTCCACCACCGCGGTGGAGGCTGTGACTTTCAGGTTGTTCATCGCGAGCGAAAAGCCCACCGCTCCTGTCGCCTCGAAATCGGCGGCGCCTTCCGCAGCGTGAACTGCGCGGTCGTACCTGCGTGCAGAGGCGTCGACGAGATCGGCGAATTGTTGTGCCGAAGCAGCAACTTCGGCGAGCCGCAGCGCTCCGGGGGAAGTGACTCCGGGCTGCTTGCGGGCGGCGGCACGCACGTACTTGCGTGCCTTCTCGACTGCAGCGTCGGCAATTCCCAACCACACCGAACTCCAGACGACGTGCGAGACCGGAAGCATCGTATGGGTGGAGATATCGGAATACGGTACGTCGGCGACCATCTCGGGCGTCGAGGTGGCCCGAAGGATGTAACCAAGACTGCAAGTTCCCCTGAGTCCCAGCGTGTTCCACTCGGTGGTGCGTTCGAGCGTCAGGTCTGGGGTACGACACACAACGAGAACCTGATCGTTCGGCTGACTCTCCGGGGTTCGCCGAGCCGTCACGACTATCGCGTCGGAGTGTTCGCCGTACGAAATGACAGGCGCGTTCTTGATCAACAGCAGATGACCGCCCAAGTCTTCGACCGCGCAATAACTCCGGCTGACGTCACCACCGATTCCCAGCTCAGTGGTTGCCGATGCCAACAGCAGTTGCTTGTCGACCGTTTCTTCGACAAACCCGCGTAGCGCTTCGGTGTTGCCGTGCTTGACCAACGAGTAGATCTGCGTCTGATGCATCGCGAAAATCATTCCGCTTGCTGCACAGCGTGTTCCGATCACACGGGCGATCTGCGACACTTCCTGCAGCGAGAGTCCTTCGCCGCCTAGTTCCCTCGGCACAGCTACCGACAGCAGCCGTTCGCTTCGCATGGCGTCGACAGCTTCACGCGGAAACCTTGCCTCGGCATCGACTTCGTCGGCCCACACCGCTGCAACTTCGTCGGCCAACCGTGTGGCCCGCTCGAGGGCTGTCCCGGTGGCGCACTGCGATTGCGGAGCGTTCATGCAGCACCCAACTCCGTCAACGCACCCTCGATCGCCTTGACGCTTGCGAAAGTACTCTTCCGCAACAACTCGTCAGGAAACTCGATGTCGAACGAATCCTCCAGCGCCAACATGACATTCACGCTCGCGTGCGACGTCAAACCCAACTCGTAAAGATCGGCCTCTCCATCGATCGTGCTCACGTCGACTGCCAGCCGACCGTGCTCGACGAGCACTTTCCGAATTGCCTGATCAATCATCAGCGATGTCGTCCTTCTTTTCGATGCGAGCGCCCGAGCGTGTTGCGATCACCATTGCGATGGCCACGTCCGCTTCGTGCGAGATAGATACTTGAAAATCGTGCAGATCCTGGGCCCGCGCGAGTTCCGCGGCATTACCGGACAGCGTCACCCCACAGCCACCCCACTCGGCCCGAGTGATTTCGATGGAATTCCACGGAACGGGGACGTCACCAGGCCGCAGTACCTTCACAACAGCCTCTTTGGCGGCGAAGCGTGCAGCCAATCGCTGATCCCGCGCCGGCCCGGCGCACGTCTGCAATTCGTGCGGGGTGAAGGTCCGATCGAGATACCTCCGCCCGAAGAGTTCGATACTTCGAGTGACATCCACGACGTTCACTACGTCACAGCCGATCCGCGGGCCGATATCGAGCATCGGCGTCGGCGCAGTGTCACCCATCTGTTGACTCCCCATCTGGGGTCGTACACGCCGGGCAGCCCCCTATGCTGCCCGGTGCGCCGACGCCGTCACCCTGCCCTGACAAACCTTCATTCTCAGCAATTCTTCAGCTACCAGTAGAACATACCGCAATCCGAAGATGATGGGCAAGATCAGACTTCCAGATTCCCATCAACACTATAAACATACTCTTAGTTTGTTTCGAATGCAGAACAAAGAGAACAATGTCGCTACCAGGACATTTGCAGCAAACTGACCAAAGGAGCAGTGCGGAGGGCCAGTGATTTCAGTGATCGCTGGCAAGGCGGCGGGCCGCGAATTGCCTGAAGTACTCCACTTTCGATTCCGGGACCACGATCGGAAGTATCAGGTTCCACGATGCCTTCATGGAGTCCGAAAGCTCACGAACGGTCCCGGTCGCGGCTGCCATCAGCCGAACTCCGGACGCCACTTCCAACAGGAAACGAGCAATGTCAGCAGAATCCGCGTCCGAACGCAGATCACCTTCGTCTGCCGCACGGCTGGCAAGTTCACGGTAAATATCGAGCCACACGTCCAGAGTCGCCGGCCCGGAGCCCCGATAGTCCCCGATCTCGACCAACAAGCGGAACGTTGCTCTAACCATGGCGTCGTGCGCACCGATGTCGACGATGACCGACGAAATACCGATCAGCGACTCGAGTGCGGGAGTGCGACGGTCCAACCAGAGCTCACATTTTGCGTCGAAACGCGCCGAACCCTCGTCGATCACCGCCCGCGCGAGTTCTTCCTTGGACCCGAAATGGAAGTACAGCGCGCCTTTGGTCACCTGCGACTCGGCGATGATCTCGCTCAAGCTGGCATTGGCATAACCCAGGCGCAAGAACACACCCGCTGCTCCGCGCAGCACCGAATCACGGGTGGCTTCTGCCCGTTCTTGCCTCACCATCGATCCGGCCTCCAATCACCACACATCGAACGAATCCTTGGTCTTACCCGTTCACAGCGTCAAAATGGAAGGCACGGTTCGGCATTCAACCCACCCTGCAAACAAATGAGACATTTGCCCATCAAACGATCGTGATACAGCGAACACAGCTTAGACCGCGATCCATCTCTGCGCGGCAGGCGCGCCTGGTTAACCCTCCAATTGTGGGTCGGCTTCCAGATTCGTCAGCCCATTCCAACACAAATTCACGAGGTGAGCGGCGACAACTTCCTTCGACGGAGTCCGTTCGTCGAGCCACCAAGTAGCCGTAGTGGACACCATGCCGACAAGCGCCTGTGCGTACATCGTTGCTAGTCCGGGGTCGAAACCGCGTCTGGAGAAGTCCCCCGCAAGCAGGTAGCCCACCTGACTGATCGCATCGTTGAGCAAGCTCGAATACGTCCCACTGGGCGCAACAACGGACGAATCGCGCACGAGTATCCGAAATCCGTCAGTGTGCTCTTCCACGTAGGTGAGCAAAGCCAACGCAACCCGCTCGACTCGAACTCTCGAGCGATTTTGCGAGAGCGAAGACGTGATCATCTCGAGGAGTCGCGACATCTCCCGGTCCACTACTACGGCGTACAGCCCCTCCTTGCCGCCGAAGTGCTCGTACACGACCGGCTTGGACACGTTTGCTCGCTGGGCGATCTCCTCGATCGAGGTCGCTTCGTATCCCCGTTCGGCGAACAATGCCCGCCCGATCTCGATCAGTTGTTGCCGACGTTGGGTACCGGTCATCCGGATCCGTGTCACTCGTTCGGGAACTGGATCCCCGCCACCCGAACCGGACACCGCCGCCATTGTCTTCCTCTCGCCGACACACAAATTACTGCTGTGGACGCTCAGCCTATCGGGACTTCGGGGACCCAATCAGAGGAGCGGTTCGACCTACGGCGGGTCGGCATGCGATTATTCTTGCGCGCGTTCGGCCGCAAGGCTCGGCAATGCGTGGCAATCCGCCGTGGTGTAATGGCAGCACCTCTGATTTTGGTTCAGATAGTTCAGGTTCGAGTCCTGGCGGCGGAGCTGGTGAACAACATGCATTTTCCGAGCGGAAATGCGTGTCTTGATCGACAGTTTGATCGACAGTTTGATCGACAGAGGGAGCTCAAACCAGTGCAGACCGCCGTGATCGTTCTCGCAGCGGGTGCCGGTACACGAATGAAGTCGAAGACTCCCAAGGTCCTCCACACTCTTGCCGGACGCAGCATGCTGGCACATTCGCTTCACGCGGCAACCTCACTGAACCCCACGCACCTGGTTACCGTCGTCGGTCACGATCGTGAGCGTGTCACCGAAGCAGTCAACGCAGTCGCGGGTGAACTGGGCCGGCCCGTCACCGTCGCCGTTCAGGACGAGCAGAAGGGCACCGGGCACGCCGTCAGTTGCGGACTCGAGGGTCTGCCGGCCGACTTCGCCGGAACCGTACTCGTGACGGCCGCCGACGTGCCGCTGCTCGACGGCAAGACCATCGCAGACCTCCTCGCTCAGCACACTGCCGCCCCCGCGGCCGCGGTCACGGTGTTGACGTCGACCGCCCTCGACCCCACCGGCTACGGACGGATCCTTCGCACGACGGACGGCGAAGTCAACGCCATCGTCGAAGAGAAGGAAGCCACCGATTCGCAGCGCTCGATCACCGAGGTCAATTCAGGTGTCTACGCCTTCGACTTCGAGACTCTGCGCGATGCGCTGGCGTCTCTCGACTCCAACAACGCACAGCACGAGTTCTATCTCACTGATGTGATCATGATCGCCCGTCGCGCGGGCAAGCGTGTTCGCGCGCAGCACATCGCGGATTCGGTTCTCGTCGCGGGCGCCAACGACCGCGTGCAGCTCTCGACGCTCGCCCGCGAGATGAACCGTCGGATCCTCGAGACGTGGATGCGTGCCGGCGTCACCGTCGTCGATCCGGCGAGCACGTGGATCGATTGCGGCGTGCACATCGCACAGGACGTGACGCTCCTGCCCGGAGTTCAGTTGACCGGCACAACGTCGGTGGGCGAGGACGCCGTGATCGGCCCCGACACCACCTTGGACAACGTGAGCGTCGGGGAGCGCGCGCAAGTCGTCCGCTCCCACGGGACCGACTCCGTGATCGGAGCCGACGCGACCGTCGGTCCTTTCGCCTACCTGCGGCCGGCTACACGCCTCGGTGACCACGGGAAGATCGGCGCATACGTGGAAACGAAGAACGCGGACATCGGCGAGCATTCGAAGATTCCGCATCTTACCTACGTCGGCGACGCCACCATCGGCCATCACAGCAACATCGGGGCTTCGAGCGTCTTCGTCAATTACGACGGCGTGAACAAGAGCCGTACTGTGGTGGGGTCGCATGTGCGAACCGGCTCCGACACGATGTTCGTCGCCCCGCTCACCGTTGGTGACGGCGCATACACCGGGGCCGGAACCGTTCTGCGAAACGACGTACCGCCAGGGGCGCTTGCCGTCTCGGGTGGTTTGCAGCGCAACATCGAGGGCTGGGTTCAGAAGAATCGTCCCGGCACGCCCGCGGCCGATGCTGCAGCAGCAGCTGCACAACCTGACGGCCCTGCAACAACCTGACAGCACAGATCACCACCAGATCGACCGGCAAGTACAAAAGGATGGCATGAACCAGTGACTGCGAATTGGATCGACAACCAGAAGAACCTGATGTTGTTCTCGGGTCGCGCACATCCCGAGTTGGCGGAGCAGGTGGCGAAGGAACTCGACATCCGCGTCACCCCGCAGACCGCGCGCGACTTCGCGAACGGTGAGATCTTCGTTCGATTCGAAGAGTCGGTTCGCGGCTCCGACGCGTTCGTCCTGCAGAGTCATCCGGCACCGCTGAACACGTGGGTGATGGAGCAGCTCATCATGATCGACGCTCTCAAGCGTGGATCGGCCAAGCGCATCACTGCCGTTCTTCCGTTCTACCCGTACGCCCGCCAGGACAAGAAGCACCGCGGACGCGAGCCGATCTCCGCTCGCCTGATCGCTGACCTGCTCAAGACCGCCGGCGCCGATCGCATCATCACGGTCGACCTGCATACCGATCAGATCCAGGGCTTTTTCGACGGCCCCGTCGATCACATGCACGCACACAGCCAGTTGGCCAACCATATTCGCGCGGGCTACAACCTCGAGAACATCACGGTGGTCTCCCCCGACTCGGGCCGCGTTCGCGTCGCCGAGAAATGGGCCGACTCGCTCGGCGGAGCGCCGCTGGCGTTCATTCACAAGACGCGCGATCCCTTGGTACCCAACCAGGTCAAGTCCAACCGCGTGGTCGGTGATGTCGAAGGTCGCACCTGCATCCTGATCGACGACATGATCGACACCGGCGGAACCATCGCCGGCGCGGTCAAGGTACTCAAGGAGGCCGGAGCGGGTGACGTCGTCATCGCCGCAACCCACGGCGTCCTCTCCGACCCTGCTGCCGAGCGTCTGTCGACGTGTGGCGCAAAGGAAGTTGTTGTCACCAATACACTTCCGATCGACGAGTCGAAGAAGTTCCCGACGCTGACGGTGCTGTCCATCGCACCGCTGCTGGCTCGCACCATCAAGGAAGTTTTCGAGAACGGTTCTGTGACTTCGCTGTTCAACGGCAGCGCCTAGTCTCACGCTGCTCTACGGGCGCGTACCTGTGACTTCACGGTCACTGGTACGCGCCCGTCGTCGTCTTCGTGAACACCATAGAAACAGACCACCCGGTCACCATGAAACCACCTGTGGGACACACGAATACCACCGAATGCGGCATTCAGCATGATCTTGATCACGCCCACGACCAGAAACCCAGGTCGATGTTGGGGCGGTGTTCACCGCGCCGCAATCTTCGCCTAGTGTGGCTCGTCGTGATCGACGCGCAAACCCTGGAATCCCGGCCCGAATCTCATTCCCTGAATTCATCAGTTCCGACGATCCGGCGGTGGCGCCCAGGATCTTGTGTCTGGTGCGGAGACGACAACTCCGTGGACATGTTCCGCAACGAACCCCGCTGTGGAAAATGTCGTGAAAACGAAGGCATCATCGACGACGCGAAGCGCTTCCTCGGTATGTACGGTCTGCGCCCGCTCGGCGGCACGCTGCAGTCCGACGACGACGAAGAACGCGAGTACCGCGTCAACGCTCGCGAGGCTCGCCGAGTTCTGAACGAGATCCGCATGGACGTCCTTCCCGATGCGGCCGCCGTTCGCAAGGCGATTCGGCCCCGTGCCGCAACGGTTGTCGCCGACACGTCACCCGCACGGGCTTCCCGCCCCGCCAGCACGGGCACAGCGACGCGCGTTGCCGCTCCGGTCAAGACGGACACCGTGGACATCGACACGCTCCAGGCTCGCGTCCTAGGGCTTCTCGATCAGCTCGGTTCGATCGACGAGCAGATCAAGGTCGCCGAACTCGCACAAGGGTTGCCGGCGCGCGCGCGACTGAGCGATCTCAACAAGCAGAAGGCCACGGTTCTTCGCACGCTGGCCGCTCTCGAGAAGGCTCGCATCGCCGCCTCCAACTAATTCCTTCGCGTCCGTCCCACGGCCCCGTCTCCCTTGCGAGACGGGGCCGTTCTGTATGAGCAGGTACCTTTACGAATCGTGAATGACATCACCATCACCTTTGTCGTGCTTGCACTGGTCGTGGCGCTGTTCGTGATCGGCCGAATCCCGGTCGGCATCATCGCGATCGGCACTGCCCTGGCGCTCTACGCCACCGGCGTCATCACGATGGAGCAGGCGCTTGCCGGATTCGGCGATCCCACGGTGGTGTTCATCGCCGCGCTCTTCGTCGTCAGCGAAGCCCTCGACGCCACCGGTGTCACAACGTGGGCGGGCGAGAAACTACTGGCGAAAGTCGGCGAATCCCGTGTTCGCCTCTTGAGTGCGATCATGTTGCTGGTTGCCGCGTTGACCGCATTGATCAGCGTCAACGGAGCCGTAGCCGCGCTGGTGCCGATGGTGGTCGTCTTGGCAGTGCGTCTCGGTAAGTCGACGTCACAACTGCTTCTGCCGTTGGCATTTGCCGCCCATGCCGGTTCGATGCTCACCTTGACCGGAACACCGGTCAACATCATCGTTTCCGAAGCCGCCGAGGAATCCGGGGCCGGTGCTTTCGGGTTCTTCAGTTTCACCTTGGTCGGTGCGCCGCTCGTAGTGGGAACGATCGCGATCGCCGTACTTCTCGGTCCTCACGTCCTCCCCCATCGTGCGGGGACGTCGATGTCGCCTGACCTGAGCCGGCACGCCAAGACCCTCGCGAAGCAGTATCAGTTGATGGGCAAGGATGCGCCGTCCGCAGAGCCCTTGATCACCAAGCACGACGGTGTGGTCGAAGTGATAATCCCGCCGCGCTCGGAAATGATCGGCGACAGGGCTTTTCCCGGCATGGTGACCGACAGTGGCGATCTGGTGATCCTCGCGGTCCAGCGTGCCGGTGAGGACTGCGGCCCGAAGGGCGTCAAGTTGGCGGCAGGTGACACGCTCCTCCTGCAAGGCAGCTGGGACGATCTCGACACGCACACCGCGGTCGATCCGAACGTCCTCGTGGTCGACGCACCTGGTCAGATCCGTAAGCAGGCAGCGCCGTTGGGAACTCGCGCGGTCATCGCCCTCGTCGTCGTCGCGACGATGGTCGTGATGTTGACCTTCGGATTGGTGCCGTCGGCGATAGCCGGACTCCTCGCGGCGTGTGCAATGGTTTTGTTACGAGTGATCAGCGTGGAGCAAGCGCATCGGTCCATCTCGTGGACCACGTTGATCCTTGTCGGTGGAATGATCCCGCTCTCGACCGCGATCCAGCAGACCGGCGCAGCCGAGAAACTCGCTCATGCCTTCGTCGACGTCGTCGGTGGTGCAAGCCCGTATGTCGTCGTCGCCGGACTCTTCGTCGTGACGGCGACGCTGGGTCAGCTGATCAGCAACACCGCGACCGCGCTGATCATCACGCCGATCGCCATCTCGGTCGCCAGCGAACTCGATATCTCGGTGCTGCCCCTTCTGATGACGGTGACTGTCGCTGCCGCAGCCTCCTTCCTGACGCCCGTCGCCACTCCCGCGAACATGATGGTGATGGGACCTGGCGGATACAAGTTCGGCGACTACTGGAAGCTCGGACTCCCGATGTTGTTGTGGTTCCTGGTAGTTGCGACGGTGTTGATCCCAGTGATCTGGAGTTTCTGATGTGCTCACCCAAGGTGTTGTCGGAGGTCTACGAATCGATCGGACGAGAGGGCCGGAAAGTCAGCCGACGATCTATGTTCGCGGCGCTCGGCACTACTGCGCTCGGTGCGACCGTCGTTACCGGCGCGGTGCAGCCCATCGCGTCGGCAGCACCATCGGGTCGGACCATCGTCGATCTGACCCATGTACTGACGCCGGATTTCCCGGTGTGGCCGGGCGCGCGCTCGTTCGAGATGAGGAACCTGGCGAAGATCGCCGACGCCGGCGGGTCCCTGGGCTCGCTCGGGTCCGCTGGTTTCGGCGGAAACTTCTACCTCAACGAACTCCGCCTCGAGGAACACACCGGTACGCACATCGACGCTCCCGCACACGCCAGTGCGGACGGAATCACCGTCGAGAAGATTCCCGTCGCCGACCTTGTCGTGCCGATTGCGGTCGTCGACATCAGTGCCCGAGCCTCCGTCGACCCCGACACACTGCTCACCCGCCAGGACATCCTCGATTGGGAGTCCCTCCACGGGACCATCGCTCCCCGCAGCCTGGTCGCGATGAACTCGGGTTGGGATACCCGGGCCGGTGCCGGCGGAGCCTTCACGAATCGAGATGTACACGGCGTGCAACACACTCCGGGATTCGCCCCCGAAGCGATCGACTTCCTCGTCCGCGAGCGCGACATAGTGGCCGTGGGTTCGGACACCCTCAGCATCGACGCGGGCCGAAGCACCACCCACGGGGCTCACCGAAGCGCTTTGGGCTCAGGAAAGTACGCAGTCGAAGCCCTCGCGAACCTGTCCGCACTTCCGGCCGTCGGCGCCACGGTGATGGTGGGAGCGCCGACGCATGCGGGTGGTTCGGGTGGTCCGTGCCGGGTCATTGCCTGGTATTGAAGATCAGGGCGTTGGCGTCACCCGCAGCACCTTGTCGCCTGCTCCGTTGTCGGTGGTCACCAGGAGCGAGCCGTCCGGCGTCGGAGTCACCGAGCGCAAGCGCCCGAACTGGTTCACCAATCCGAAGGTCTGCGCGTCGACCGAACGGCCGTCGGCACTGAGGCGGAGGAAGATCAGTTCCTTGCTCTTGAGACCACCCATTACGAGTGCACCGTCCCAGGCGCCCCACGCCGCTCCGCCCGTGAAGGCAGCGCTGGCGGTAGCCAACGTGGAGCTACCCGAACGCCACACCGCCGCAATTGCTCCCGGCACTCGCACGGGATCGGTCATCGGCACGGATTCGTCGTACGTTCCGGGAAGCCGATCCGGGCGGTAGCCGTAATTTCCGCCGGGGGTAAGCAGATTGACTTCGTCGTCGACGCTTGTGCCCTGTTCAACCGAGTAGACCCGGCCGGTTCCAGGTTGCACGGCCAAGCCTTGGACGTTGCGATGCCCGAGCGTGTAGACGGGGCTGCCTGCGTTCGGATTCCCCGCTGCTGGAGATCCGTCGGCGTTGATGTGCAAGACCTTGCCGCCCAGCGAATTCGGATCCTGCGGAACGCTCGGCGTCGCGGTGTCACCCGTCCCGACGAACAGCGTTCCGTCCTGGGCCGCAAGAATTCGGCAACCCCCGTGACGCCCGGACGAGACCGGGATCCCTGGCAATACGGTTCCGGTCCGCGTGAGTGCGGTCCATCCGGCGTCGACGGTCCACGAGATCACTCGAACGTCCGTGACTCCCCCAGCGCTGAATCCCTGGCAGGTGTAGAGGGTGCGCGACTGAGCGAAGTCACGGGCAAGCGCGATGCCCATGAGCCCGGTTTCGGACTGAGCGTAGAGATCCGAAAGGTCAGCAGAGACTGGACCTGTCGTGTTGTCGCCGCGGCGTACGAAGAATCCGCCGGACCGTTGTCCCGTCAGGATCGCGCCGTCCGGGGCTGCCACGACGTCCCAGGGGTGATCGAGTCCGTCGACGAGTGTGGTGACCGACAGCTGCGGGAGGGTGTTCTCTATGGGAATGTCCGGGTCGTCACCGCCCAGCGATCCGGTACTGCCGTTGCCGAAACTGCCGGGGTCGAAGGGGAAGGGTTGAGCCACGCTCTGCGTTACCGGCATCACCAGTACTGCAGTCAGGGCCACGGTCAATGCGGCGAGCTTCGGATGACGCACGCGTTCTCCTCGGGTCGGAAACCGTTCTGCGCCTCACTATAAACAGACAAACACCATTTTTCGGGCCCTCTCGCTATACCCGCAGGCCACAGGAGAAACGAAACCCCTTCAGAAGTCGGCAAACTCCGGGAAGGCGTTCGCCAGTGGGGACGCGTTACGTCTTGATGCAGATCGTGCCTTCCGCCAGCCGGGCACACTCCAGTCCAGGAGGTATTCGAGATCCGCTTCCGCTCCCCTGTCCCGAAGTCCGAAACGTCGTTCCAGCGCATCGTCGTCCGTCAAATGCAGTCTCGCCGCGTCGGGCACTCTCGGTTCCGGGTCACAGAATGGGCCTACGGGCGCGGTAACCGTTCGTCGTCCTGACGGATCTTTCCACTCCAGAAGACCACCTCCGATTTGCTTCACTGTCCACCTGCCAAACGTCTTCAGTCGGTGATGTTTTCGACACAGACAGGCCAAGTTCCGTTCTGCAGTAGGCCCTCCCTGAGCGGGGTTGCCGTGATCGAACGGCACCGTGTGATCGATATCGCAACTATCCGAACGCACAACACAATTCGGAAAGCGGCACGTACCGTCTCGCGTCCTTACAATCGTCGCCAACGCCGCGGACGGCTGGTACGTGGATTCACCGCGCCGCGAACCACTGTTCCTTCTCGAGCGATTATCCCTTGCCGCAGCGGGCAATATCTCCGGTGAGCGCATCGACCGACCCACGCCGAGCACCGGTCCGACTGCCCCCGCAGTCGAACAATGTTGCACCTCGGACGGTGCAAGGGTGAGGACTCTCTGCCAGGTGGCGTCCGCGGCGATCGCGCGCGCAAGGTCGGCATCGATGTGGCCGTACCCCTGCAAATAGCCTGGCAGGTCGTCGAATCCGAGCAGGGTGGAAGCGTTGACACCCACAAGAATTGTCGCAATCGGGAGCGCGGAGGTCTTCGTATCATCCCTACGGGTGCAATCGCCGTCGCACTGACAATCCAACGACGTCTTTCCTTCCGCCAATGCGATCAGTGCATCGGCACGACGTTGCCCGAAAGTTCTCGGATCGGAACCACACACCTGCATCGACATCGCTCGGAGCCTGGTGGCCAAAGTCTGAGCGCCGACCGCTGGAAGCATTCCGTCCAGAGTCGACATACCGTCGTGCGACGCGCACGTCCGAACGTCCCGATCCGCCTCCGCACGAACTCGCCTGGCACGCACCCCATCAGGGTCGTGCCGAGCAATGAGACCTCGTGCGCGCGCCTTCAACTTGTTACCGGTTGCACGACAGGCACCGTCCACGAGGAGTCGCTCGATGTCATCGAGCGCGTGCTCGGAAACGTTGGCGAGAGCTTCGGACAGTGCCGTCGCTTTGGCCAGATCGATGTCACCGCAAGCAAAAGCGGCCGCCACCCGCGGAAGTCGCCAGCGCAGGTCACATCCCAGTGCAATCATTTTCTGCGCGGCGTACTCCGTAATGCTCAGTATCGACGCGATCTCCACGTGCGCGAATTGACCCCGAAAAGCCTCGTTGACTCCACCCGCGGCATCCTCCTCACAACGGTCCAAGTACAGCGCAGTGACCGCGTCGATCTCGAGGAAGTGGGCGCGCGCGATTTCCGCATGCTGCCGAAACAGTGCGTCCGCCGAAGTCTTCGATTCGAACATATGAGCGATTCTACGGGCGCCCACCGACAAGTTTTTGCGAAATCCCGGGGTATTCACCGATACCTTCTGCGCTCCGATGTCACTACGTTCAATCGCATGACTCAGCATCCGACACGAGATCAACCGTACTTCGGCATAGCGATATTCGAGTTGGGGAAGAATGACGGGGTCGGGTGCTTCTACCGAGAGGACTGTTATCTCATCTGGGCTGGCGACCCCGCTGAGGCGCAGTCAAAATTCGAACGCAAGGCCGGCGAGCAGGAGTATCCGCTCGGCGCGAGCGATGACCAGTCCTATGTAAAACTCGCGCATCTCGTGGATCTTGCGCCGGTGTCCGACGCTGTCCATACTGGCACCGCAGATCTCTACTCTCGACACTTCTCAAATATTGCCGCCTACAGAACTTTTGAGACACTTCTAGGAGGAGACCGCATCCTCTGACAAGCGCCCACTTCACGCCCGCTGCGCGCACAACAACGCGAAGCGCTGATCCTGATCTGTCCACACCTTCCGTACCCCGAAGCCCGCGGACGCGAGCTCCGCGGCAATCCCGTCCTCGGTGAACTTCGCCGAGATCTCGGTGCGTAGCTGCTCGCCCGCCGCGAAGGTGATCTCCAGATCCAGGTCGTCGATATGCACCGAGAGTTCACGAAGTGCTTCCAACCGCATTTCGATCCACTGGTTCTCGGCATCCCAGAGCGCGACGTGACGGAAGTCTTCCAAGGGAAAGTTCGCTCCCAGTTGCTTGTTCAGGACCGCGAGAACGTTGAGGTTGAACTGGGCAGTCACGCCGGCAGCGTCGTCGTAGGCGGGCACGAGAACCGCCGGATCGATCACCAATCCCACACCCAGGATCAGGTTCTCCCCCGGAGCGAGCACCGCTGCGATCCCCGAGAGGAACTCGGCTCGTTCTGCGGGAACGAGATTACCGAGAGTTCCGCCGAGAAAAGCGACCGCGCGCCGTCCACCACCGGGCAGATGATGCAGCGAACCGGTGAAGTCGCTGACCACTCCGAGCACGTCGATTCCGGGAAACTCGGCGCCGACTTGCTGCGCCGCGCCTTCGAGGGCCGTCACCGAAACATCCTGCGGTACATACGTTCGCAGAGTTCCGCGAGCCGTCATCGCGTCGAGGAGTAACCGCGTCTTCTCCGAGGAACCTGAACCCAGTTCGATCAGGATCTCGGGTTCGGTCAACGCCGCGATCTCGTCGGCGTACTGCGTGAGCAGGCCGCGTTCGGTACGGGTGGGGTAATACTCGGGTAAGGCCGTGATCTCCTCGAACAGTTCACTTCCACGCGCGTCGTAGAACCATTTGGGCGAGAGCCACTTCGGCGTAGCGGTCAGACCCTCCCTGGCCTCGGCTCGCAGTGCGTCGACCGATTCGGCCGGTGTCAGATAAACCTCGAGCGTAGGGGTTTTCATTTTTCTCCCATCGGGATCGGGGTGATGATCACATGGCCGGGACGCGCGCAGACGATGTGCCGGTCCGGCACCTGCTCCCAGTCCGGGGATCGATCGAACGGTTCGGAAACGATCAGGGCCCGCGACTCGTCGACCCGCGTGTACAACGTGTGGCCCCACGCCGTGGCCCACAGTTCCTGCCCGTCGCCGAACAGGAGGTTCAATCGTGAATCCGGCGCCGCCGCAGCCACATCGTGAACGAGGCTCGTCACGGCGACCTCCGCGGGCTTCGACTTCAACCGATGCCGAAGCACTGTCCACAACAAGGCAGCATCCGTCGGGGCGGGCATCTTCAGCAGTTCGACGGCCGGAACTTCTGCCGCCAAGTCGGCAAGTGATCCAGGCCAACCGGATACCGCTCCGTTGTGACTGAAAGCGTAGGTTCCGTCGACGAACGGTGCGCAGGCACCGATCTCGACGGCCATCCCCTCCGTCGCGGAACGTACGGCGGCGAGAACGGATCCGGAAACGATGTGGGACAACGTCTCGTCGACTGTCGGGTCCGACCAGATCGGCGAGATACTGCGGTACCGTCCCTGTCTTCCACCGTTCCACCACACCGCACCGAATCCGTCGGCATTGATGGTCCCGCCGCCGCGCATCTCGCGAGGTGCCCACGACTGTCGCATCAGTGAGTTCTCGCCGTCGTGGATGAGTTCACGAACCGAACGTGGCGGCCCGAGATACCCGAGGTGCCGACACATGTCAGGGTCTACCCGAAATCGTTCTGGCGCAACGGAAACCCGAGAAGATCTGGCGCCTGATCGGATGGTCCCAGTTACGGAACGTCCCACGACAGGCAACGCTGTCGGTCCCGAAAGATCCCCCTCGCAACACCTTGTAGTCGCCGCCGAAGAATACCTCCGAGTACTCCCGATACGGGAATGCCCGGAAACCCGGATACGGATGGAAACCCGAAGACGTCCACTCCCATACGTCGCCGATCAACTGCTCGACACCCGCTGCTGACGCCCCTGCTGGGTAAGAACCGACGCCGGCGGGGCCGAGATGGCGTTGACCGAGATTGGCGAGATTCTCGTCTGCGGACGCGTCCCCCCACGGGAACCGTCGTGATCTTCCGGATTCCGGATCCCAGCGCGCGGCCTTTTCCCATTCCGCCTCGGTGGGAAGCCGTTTGCCTGCCCAGCTGGCGTAGGCCTCGGCCTCGTAGTAGCTCACATGCACTACCGGCTTGTCCGGCGGAACCGGAGCCTCGACGCCGAAAGTCTCGTGCCACCAACCCGAATTGTCGTGTTCCCAGAACAGGGGTGCACGAAGTTTCGCGTCGACGCGATGCCGCCAACCGTCGCGAGACCACAGTTCCGGTCGGGAATACCCGCCGTCCTCGATGAATTCGACGAACTGCCCGTTCGTGACCGGGAATTTGTCGATCGCGAAGTCGGTGAGATAGACCTGATGCGCAGTGCGCTCGTTGTCGAGTGCCCACGGTTCGTCGTCGGTCCCCATGACGAAGGGGCCGGCGGGAATCGTGACCTCGTCGAGTTCCGGCATGCGGGCCGCTTGCGGAGCGGGAGTCGCAACGAGTGCCGTGGGCCCCGAACGCAATTGGTGGGTCGCGAGCATGGTCTCGGCGTGTTGCTGCTCGTGCTGCGCGATCATCCCGAAGGCAAAACCGTCCACGTCGAGTTCTGTACGACCGAACGTGCTGGCTTCGAGCACATCCCAGACCTTCCCACGGACCGTACGTACGTATTCGCGCGCCTCGGCCGGGTTGAGCAGGGGAAGTGTGGGTCTCGACGATCTCGAATGCTTGAAAGCGTCGTACAGCTCGTCTATGTCGCTACGCACCGGATCGCGGCCACCGACATCACGCACCAACCAGAGTTCCTCTTGATTACCGATGTGCGCCAGGTCCCACACGAGTGGACTCATCAACGGGGAATGCTGAGCGATCAATTCGGTATCGTCGACGCAGTCGGTGAGCAGCGTCGACCGCTCACGCGCTCGCAGAAGTACGGCCTCGACCGCTTCCTTGGTGATCTCCCCCGTCATGTGTCGCTCTCACCGGGCACGATTGCGCGACAACACCGTTCGGCTGCGGCATCGAGAAGACGAACGAACTGCGGCTCTGGCGCGTACGACGCGGCAAGCGACATCAGAGAGGTTGCAGCCGAACGCAGTTCGACATCGTCCAATCCGTACTCCGCCGCGTCTCGCCACCGCCCGGCCGTAGATGCTGCAGCATCACTGGCCTCCCTCATCACGGCAGGCCCGGACAGCAACGCGTCGATCGCTGCTACCGGTACTCGCCACAGATCTCCCGGCTGCGCATCGATGTAGCGAACCTCCAGATGCCCGACGGCGCGAACCGGCGGGAACAGCGTGGACAGGTGATAGTCCAAGTCTGCCCAGACGGGTCGGCGTCCGATCTCGGCATCCACAGCGCCGTCTATCCAGTCTCCGAAAGTGGCACCCCGCGGAGCCGTCCAATCGTCACCCTCGTTTCGCACACACATCAGCGGAACATCGAGCGCCCAGCCGGCGTAGTCCTGCACTTGCGGGACTGCGACCGTTCGCCAGGAATCGAGTTCGAGCCACGTCCGCATGCGTTGGGACGCCCAATCTCCCTTCGGAACCCCTTGCAAGCGTGGAGAACACGCAAACGCTGCGATGAGAGCCGGGCCCATGTCCCCGAGGAGCCGCCAACGCTGGGCGATGGACTCCGGGCTGCCGCCGGCATCGACACTGATCTGTACTGCCGCGGTATTGCACATCATCAAGGTGCCGTACGGTCCTATCCCGGCGAAGCGGGATTCCATTGCGCAATAACGCGGCAGCCGGAGAATCCGGGAAGGTGGACGGGCGACGTCGGCCGCCGCCGAACTGATTTCGATGGAGTACGGCGCGAGGAGTGTTTCGAGAGTACGACGGTCGTCGTCGAGGCAGTCACACAGTTCGCGAGCGGACGTGCGCGGCGCTGAGGAGAGTTCTATTTGTCCGCCAGGTTCTACGGTGACGAGGCTGCCACGCGGAAGCGGTGCCGCCGGTGAATCAGGGTCGATACTGGTGGGTGCATGTCGCCCGAGTGCCCTTGCCAGAGTCGCGGCTGACGGCCTCTCTCCACCGGGAACGTGGCTGGTCAGCCACTCGAGTTCAGCTCCTACCAAGCGGGGTGGCCCCTGTTTGAAGCACACACCACCGACGTAGGCCTCGGCCGCAGGACGCGAATCCACCTGCGTGGTCTGTGCTGCTGTCAACGCTGCTGTCACCATTCGACTTCCCCTTCGGGCGGTCTTCGCGGTCGCTACCGACGATAGAACGCCAACGTCCGAGATGCACCCTTTGTGGTGTTACGTGTCGTTGAATTTCTTCAGTCGTATCCACCGGTACCCACAACCGGCCAGAACAACACCTACCCCGAAAACAACCGCAATCCACGGAAGTGTGACCACCAGAACGACACAACCAGCCGCGCCGACCGCTTGCAGCCACTTCGGATACATCCGGTCCACCCCGCGCTGGCTGTACGCACTCACGTTCGCGACGAGGTAGTAGAGCAGCACTCCGAACGACGAAAAGCCGATCACCCCACGAAGATCGGTTGTCGACACCAAAACGATCACGACAGCACCGACCACAAGTTCCGCATGGTGAGGTACCTCGAACCGTGGGTGGACGGCTGACAGGGCAACCGGCAGATCACGCTCGCGTGCCATCGCCATCGCCGTACGGCTCACCCCCGCGATCAGAGCCAGCAGCGCCCCCGCCGACGCCGCCACGGCACCGATCACCACTACGGGAACTGCCCAGTTCCACCCGGTCGCGCCCACTGCATCGGCCAAGGGCCGTGCCGAGTTCGCCAGCCGATCAGGTCCCAACGTCACCAACAGCACCACCGCTACCAGTGCATAGAGGATGACGGCGACGGTGAGAGCAATCAGGATCGCCCGCGGAATCGTGCGGCGCGGATCGCGCACTTCCTCCCCCAGTGTTGCGATCCTGGCGTAGCCGGCGAAGGCGAAGAACAGCAGCCCCGCCGATTGCAGGATTCCGTACCACGACCCGAACGCGAGATCCGGGAGCTCGCGCACTGCACCAGGACCGACGACGGCAACCAGCAGCGCTACGCACAGTGCGGTCGCCGACACAGCGACGATCACCCTGGCCATGTGCGCCGTCCGCGTCACTCCGCGGTAGTTGACTGCAACCAGCGCCGCCACCACCAATACCGCGACGGGAACACGCCAGGCCGTAGGCGCAACATACGTCGCGAAAGTCAGGGCCATTGCCGCGCAACTCGCGGTCTTCCCGATCACGAACGACCAGCCTGCGGCAAACCCCCACCAGGGTCCGAGCTGCTCACGTCCGTAGACGTAGGTCCCACCTGACGTGGGGTATCTGGCCGCAAGCTGCGCCGACGACGTCGCGTTGCAGAATGCGATGAACGCTGCAACCGCCAGGCCCACAAGCAACCCGGTACCGGCTACTGCGGCAGCGGGCGCGAACACCACGAAGACTCCGGCGCCGATCATCGCGCCGAGGCCGATCACTACGGCATCGACCGTGCCCAGCCTTCGCTCCATCGGGACAGCTTCGTTCACAGGTAGTTTGAACCACACCGACATGAACGGAAGGTGCCATGTTCGATCTCGACACGATCCGCCGCGACACTCCCGGATGCCTCGACAAGGTGTTCCTCGACAGCGCGGGATCCTCGCTCCCGCCCGAGCCGGTGCTGACCACGATGATCGAGCACCTGCGACGTGAAGCCGACGTCGGCGGATACGTCGCAGCTGCTCGTCAGAGCGGCGCCCTGGCTGCTGTTCCGCATTCGCTGGCCCGGGTCATCGGCGCTCAGGCAACCGATATCGCGTTGACGGACAGCGCGACCCGCGCGTGGAATGACTTCTTCGCCTCGGTTTCGCTCGGACCTGGTGATCGAATCCTCATCAGCGGAGTCGAATACGCGAGCAACGCCATCGCCGCGCTGGGGCGGGCGCGTTCGACCGGCGCCCACGTCGAGATCATCCCGAGCGATCAGTACGGACGCATCGACCTCGACGCACTCGAGAACATGCTCGACGATCGGGTTCGCCTCGTCTCCGTCGTCCACGTCCCCACCAACGGCGGCCTGATCAACCCCGTTTGCGAGGTCGTCGAATTGGCCAGAGCCCATGGCTCTCTCGTTCTGCTCGACGCGTGCCAGTCCTTCGGCCAGTTGCCCATCGACGTCACCGAACTCGGCATCGACGCCCTCAGCGCCACCGGCCGCAAGTGGCTCCGCGGGCCACGCGGAACCGGATTCCTGTACGTCCGCCCCGGACTCGTCGACGCGCTCGAACCTGCTGCGATGGATCTGCACGGAGCGGAATGGACGAGCGAGAACAGCTTCGTCCCTGCACCGGACGCAACACGATTCGAACTCTGGGAGACGAGTGTCGCTGCGCGCCTGGGTCTTGGCGTCGCCGCCGATTATCTGCTCTCGATCGGCACCGACACGGTGTGGGCACAGATCGAATCCAGAGCAGTCGCGCTGCGGCAAGGGCTGGCATCGATTCCCGGAGTCGACGTCCACGATCGAGGGACCCAGCTGAGCGGCATCGTTTCCTTCACCGTCGAAGGTATTTCCGAGCACCTCGTGCGGGATCAGCTTGCAGCACAGAACATCACCGTCACCGTCAGCGGTCGCGGGTCCACGCTCCTCGACATGGATGCACGCGGGCTCGACGCCGTGGTTCGCGCATCGCCGCACTACTTCGTCGACGAAGCGGACCTGGACGCATTCCTTAGCGCGGTCAGGAGATTACAAACCTCCCGTTGACCGGGACCACACCTGATCCGCGGAAGTCGAAACTGCAACTGTGTGGCGATCAGTAGTTTCGTCTTCCGAAAGGACGCTTCGCATGGCCGACCCGACCGTCAGACCGATCTCCGCTGCAGACATCACCACCTGGGACTACGAGGCCGACGTCGTCGTCGCGGGATACGGCATCGCCGGGGTCACCGCTGCGATCGAAGCAGCGCGTGCCGGCGCCGAGGTGCTCGTCCTGGAGCGGACGGGCGGTTGGGGCGGAGCCGCGTCACTGGCTGGTGGATTCATCTACCTGGGCGGTGGAACGCCGTTGCAGAAGGCGTGCGGGTTCGAGGACTCGGTCGAGAACATGAAGACGTTCATGAAGGCAGCGCTCGGCCCCGGAACCGACGACACGAAGATCGACGCGTACTGCGAGGGCAGCGTCGATCACTACAACTGGCTCGTCGACGCCGGCGTCCCGTTCAAGGAATCGTTCTGGGGTCAGCCCGGCTGGGAACCGCCGTACGACGACGGCCTCATGTACTCAGGCGGCGAAAACGCCGCACCGTTCAACGCGCTCGTCGATCCCGCGCCCCGCGGACACGTCCCGCAGATGAGCGAGAAGAAGACCGGCGAGCAGGGCGGCGGCTACATGCTGATGAAGCCACTCGTCGAGACGGCCGAAAAGCTCGGTGTCCGTGCAGAATACGATCTGCGTGTCCAGACTTTGGTGGTCGACGGCGATCGGGTCGTGGGAGTTGTCGCCAAGCGCTACGGCAAGGACGTCGCGATTCGTGCCCGCAAAGGCGTCGTGCTTGCGATGGGCAGTTTCGCGTACAACAACGAGATGGTGCGCTCGAACGCACCGCGTATCTTCGGCCACCCGGCGGCCTCGATCGAAGCGCACGACGGCCGCGCAATCCAGATCGGTCAGGCTCTGGGCGCCGACACCGCACACATGGACGCCACCGAGGTCGCGTTCTTCTGCGACCCACAGTTGATGGTGCGCGGCATTCTTGTCAACGGCCGTGGTCAGCGATACATCCCCGAAGACACCTACCCGGGCCGCATCGGACAGGCAACACTGTTCCAGCAGGACAACCAGGCATTCCTCGTGATCGACGAAGCTGCGTACGAGGAAGGCATGAATGCCGAATCGTCCAGTGCGCAGTTGCGGGCGCAGCCGACCTGGGTGGCGGAAACCGTCGAGGAACTCGAAGCCGAGGTGGGGCTTCCCGCCGGATCGCTGCAATCGACCGTCGACCTCTACAACCGTCACGCGGCTGAAGGGTCCGACCCGGTGCTCGGCAAGAAGTCCGAGTGGGTCAAGCCGATCGTCGGCCCGTTCGCGGCAATCGATCTACGTGGCCGCACAGGCGGATTCACGCTGGGAGGATTGAAGACAACCGTCGATTCCGAGGTTCTGCACGTCTCGGGTGCGCCGATCCCCGGACTGTTCGCAGCGGGGCGCTGCACGTCCGGTGTCTGCGCAGGTGGTTACGCCAGCGGAACCAGTCTCGGCGACGGCAGCTTCTTCGGACGTCGTGCCGGAATCAGCGCAGCGCGCTAGGTCACCACAACCCGCACGCCGTCGGCAAAGCGGTACGGCTGAGTCTGCAGAACCGCGCCGAGGTGTTTCCTCAATCTGGACACCTCGGCGCGCACTGCCACCACATGCTCGCGATCACCGAAGAGCACTTCGCTCAGGCCTGCGGCATCCACGCCAGCCGATCCCACAGCTGCCAGCGCACGCAAGATCTGAGCGTGACGCGGCGAAAGCGCGCGCGTCCAGTTTGCATCACCACGCACCGTCACCTGCGGCGATGCACCGAGGGACAGCTCGAGCTCGATCACCGGCCCGCCGACGCCGGTGCGCAACAGCCAGCCGTCACCGAGCGGCTCAGGCAGACACATCCCAAGACCTGGCACGATGACGGGCTTTCCCGCACTGGGTGCCGCCACCCGGTCAGGCGCGGCAATCCCGCTGGCGCCGGCCACCCAGCCGAACTCGTCGACCACCAATGCCGGACCCGTGCCCGCCGCGAACAATGGCGCCGCCCGCGAGCGCAGGCGATCGAGCTGAGCTGAATGCTCGCGCCACAGCGTCGCCTCCGCGAGGCGAACCGCGGTGCGAACCAGCGCGACAGTGGTGGGATGCACCGAGGCTGCGGACCCGCTGATGTCCACCACACCCAGGATCTCGCCTGTCCGGGGGTCGTGCACGGGCGAGCCTGTACATGACCAATTGTGATGCGTCGGCGCATAGTGCTCGGCCGAGAAGAGTTGCACCGCAGAATCTTCGATCAGCGCGGTACCGATCGCGTTGGTACCCACCGACTGCTCCGACCAGCGCGCGCCTTCGGCGAACCCGAGTGCGTCCGCCGCACGTTTGACGGTCTTCGCCCCTTCACGCCAGAGCAGGACACCGTCGGCGTCGGCAACGACCACGATGAAGCCCGCGTCCTCGGCGACCTCGGTGAGCGTGGTTCGCAGTTCGGGCAGAACGCTGCGCAGCGCGGTACGCGAACGCCTCGACTCCAACTCGGAGAAATCGGCGACAGCGGACGCGCCGCAATGATCGGGCGCGAGCCCACCCGCGGCCACCCGCGACCACGATCGCGCCACGACGGTCCGCGGCTGCGCCGGTGGTTCCTGCCCCGAGAGAACTGCGTCGTGCACCCGGCTCAGTAGGCGCGCATGCTGCGACAGGTCGGTACCCGGCACGACGGCACCGAGCCGACTGCCTTCGGGAGCGCTCCCCACGGTGGTCACTCCGTCAGGCTACCGCTTTCGATGTGACGCGAACCACGTCCACACGGCCAGGTCCCCACCACCTGCGATTAGCGGCGGGGAGCAAACTCCGGTAACGTATCCAAAGTTGTCTCGGCGAGGGTGAATCGCAGCAGTTCCACACGTTGCAGGTTTACCGTGATCGACGCGGCTACGGCTCAGCTCGAGCGTTTCGCTCCTGGCCGTGTGCGCGCCTGTCCGCCTTGCCGCAGGCAAAACCACACGTCAGTAAACCGAGCACGAACCCCGTGAGTTGTAGGAGCCGTTTCATCATGTCTGAAGAAAACAACCTCGTCGCCGTCGTCCGCACCGAATTCGGCAAGGGCGCAGCTCGCCGCGCACGTCGCGACGGCCAGGTCCCCACGGTTCTGTACGGCCACGGCGAAGATCCCCGCCACCTCAACGTGCCGGCTCGCGACTTCGCTCGCATCCTCCGCGCACAGGGCACCAACGCCATCCTCACCCTCGACATCGAGGGCACGGAGCAGGTTGCACTGACCAAGTCGGTCGTCGTGCACCCCATCCGCAGCTACATCGAGCACGCTGACCTCCTCGTCATCAAGAAGGGCGAGAAGGTCACCATCGACGTTCACGTCGTAGTCGTCGGTGACGCTGCTGCAGGCACCATGGTCGCGCAGGATGCATCGACCATCTCCATCGAGGCAGACGCCCTCCACATCCCCGAGCAGATCGAGGTCTCGGTCGAGGGCCTCGAAATCGGCACCCAGATCCTGGCAAGCCAGCTCGAACTGCCCGCCGGCTCCGTCCTGCAGGCTGACGCCGACACCCTGATCGTCAACGTCGTTGCTGCACCGACCGAGGCTGACCTCGAAGAGGGCGCAGAAGCTCCCGCCGCCGACGAGGCTGCAGAAGAGGCCTGATCCTCTCGGTTCCAACAGAACTCACTGCGCGCGGCGCGTCATTCCGATTCGGAGTGACGCGCCGTTCGTGCGTAGCAGGAAAAAACAAGCCAGAAAGTAGCGTCCGTTGAGCACAGATACCGCCCTCGTCATCGGCCTGGGTAATCCCGGCCCGCAGTACGAGAAGACCCGGCACAACGTCGGCTTCATGGTCGCCGGCACCCTTGCCGGGCGCATGGGCGGAAAGTTCAACGTACACAAGAAGAGTGGCGCCGAAATCGTCGAAGGTCGCCTCGCCGGACGACGCGTGATTCTCGGAAAACCACGCTCGTACATGAATCTCTCGGGTGGCGCGGTCGCCGGTCTCGCGCGATTCTTCTCGGTCGATGCCGCGAACATCATCGTCGTCCACGACGAACTGGATCTCGATTTCGGGACCATCAGACTCAAACTCGGCGGCGGCGAAGGCGGACACAACGGTCTGCGGTCCATTTCGAGTTCGTTGACCACCAAGGACTACCTGCGCACGCGCGTCGGGATCGGTCGCCCGCCGGGCCGCATGGACCCGGCGGACTACGTTCTCAAGCCGTTCTCGTCCACGGAGCGAAAAGAACTCGATCTCGTGTGCGAAGAAGCTGCGGATGCAGTCGAGCTACTGCTCGAACTCGGGCTCGAAGCCGCACAGAACCGCTTGCACTGACAGTCAGTTACCCAGCAGGGCAGCCGAATTGGCGCGGCGGAGCTTTCCCGACGACGTCTTCGGAATACTGCCGGGGCCCAGAACCGCAACGGCGCGAGGCCGGACACCGACGTCGGCAACCACGGCGTGGACCACTTCGCGCTCGATGCGCTTGACCTCTTCCGGATCTTCGAAAGCGTTGGTCTCGACGGCGACCGCAAAGCTCTCACGCTTCTGGCCGGCATCAAGACGGATTGCGACGGCATTTCCCGGGCGCACACCGGCAACGCTTCCGGCCGCCCGTTCGATGTCTGTGGGGTACACGTTCCGGCCGCCCATGATGATGACGTCCTTGACTCGCCCGCACACCACGACCAGTCCTTCTTCGGTGAAGTACCCGACGTCACCGGTATCGAGCCAACCGTCGGAGTCCTGCGCCGGCTTGTGACCTTCCACCGTGACGTAACCAGGGGTCACTGCCTTGCCGCGAACCTCGATGATTCCGACGCCGCGGGCCGGAAGCACCTGGCCGTCGCGGTCGACGATGCGTCCCTCGAGGTCAGGCACCATCTTTCCGAGTGTGGCGAGGGCACGAGCGTTGGGGCGATTGGACGGCACCGCCCGAGACATCGACTCGAGGAAGTCGGGATCGACGTAGTCGAGGACCTGACCTTGATCGGGATCCGGAATCGACACGGCTAGCGTGGTTTCCGCCATTCCGTACACGGGAGCGAGCGCGGTCGGGTTCAAACCGAAACGCGCACCGGCCTCGGCGAGGGCATCCATCGTGTCGGGATCCACCGGTTCGGCGCCGTTCCACATGTATCGGACGCTGGACAGGTCGACTGCCCCGTCTTCTGCCTGTGCGAGTCGACGAGCCAAGAGCGAATACGCGAAGTTCGGTGCGGCGGTGACAGTTCCGCCGTACTTGCCCATGAGTTCCGCCCACAGCACCGGGGTGCGCAGGAAATCCATCGGCGTGATGCTGATGACCTCGGCGCCCACCTGCATCGGAACCGTGAGGAAGCCGACCATGCCCATGTCGTGGAAGAGCGGAAGCCAGCTCACCATCACGTCGTCCTCGATGGAGAACTTGATGCGGTTGATCATCGCGTACGCATTTGTGTAGAAGTTCTCGTGCGTGATCTGCACGGCCTTGGGCGAACCGGTGGAACCTGACGTCAACTGTTGGAGTGCGATATCCGATTCAGCCGTCTCCACGGGATCGATCGACGTTCCGCTACGAAGCTCGTCCACCGTCACGACGGTGATGCCTCGCTCTTCTAGGAGCGGCTTGGCCGCGTCGAATGGTGCACCCAGAATGACGGCTTTTGCGGAGATCATGTCGATCACCGTCTCGGTGTCCTGAGCCCAGACGCCCAGATCCGTTCGGGGGGTCGGCTGATGCAGCATCGTCACCGACGCACCGCGCATCCACGTCGCCTGGCAGGCAGGCGCGATGTCGACGGGCTGTCCGGCGAGAATGCCGATCGCGACGCCGCGATCGATGCCGACCTCGGCCAGGCCACCGGCCATGCGCCGAGCTTCCTGGTGGATGTCGCCCCAGGTCTGACGGAAAGCGTTGTCGGGCTCTCCCGTCACCAGGCCGCGGTCGGTGACTGCGGCGGTCGCGTACATCTCTTCGGTGAACTTGCTCAACGCAACTCCTCGGTCAGTGTCACTCTTCGATTCAGTGCAACTCTTCGCAGGACACAAATGGCTGTGTGTTCGAACACACACATACATTGATAATCAGCGATCCTTCGCCGAGTGTTACGCCGCAGTGGCTACTGCCTCGTGGTCTGCGAGTATCCTTTCTCTGTTGTGCTGCCGCACTCTCCACCTGTCCGCGCACCGGCACGTCGCCGGCACCGACGCCCACTTCGAGAGGTTCTTCGTTGACTACCCCGTCCGACTCGACCGTCCCTTCCGACTCGACTGTCCAGTCCGACACCGAAGGCCCCGATTCAACCGAGAGCGGGTCGGTCGCGGTCACGACGACGACCAAGGGCTTGTCCGCCGAGGCGGAGCGTCGCCGCACCTTCGCCGTCATCTCGCATCCTGACGCCGGTAAGTCGACACTCACCGAAGCGCTGGCACTGCACGCGAAGAAGATCTCCGAGGCTGGTGCCGTCCACGGCAAGGCCGGACGCAAGTCGACGGTCTCGGACTGGATGGAGATGGAGAAGGCCCGCGGCATTTCCGTCAGTTCCACCGCACTGCAGTTCAACTACCACTCGTCCGAGACCCCGGACGAGCAGATCAACGTCATCAACCTCGTCGACACCCCCGGTCACTCCGACTTCTCCGAGGACACGTACCGCGTCCTGACCGCCGTCGACGCAGCCGTCATGCTCATCGACGCTGCCAAGGGCCTCGAACCGCAGACCCTCAAGTTGTTCCAGGTGTGCCGTCACCGCGGCATTCCGGTCATCACGGTCATCAACAAGTGGGACCGTCCCGGCCAGACTCCTCTCGAACTGCTCGACGAGATCAGCGAACGCATCGGCCTCACGCCCACTCCCCTGTACTGGCCCGTCGGCATCGCCGGCGACTTCCGAGGACTGTTGCGGCGCGGCGAAGACGGTGAGGCTCGCGAGTACGTCCGCTTCACCCGTACCGCAGGCGGCGCGAAGATCGCCCCCGAAGAGGTCATGGACGCCGACGCGGCGCTCGCCAAGGAAGGCTCCGAGTGGGAGACCGCGGCCGAGGAGAGTGAACTGCTCTCCGCTACCGGCCAGGACCACGATCAGGAGATGTTCCTCGCCGGTCAGACGTCCCCGGTGATCTTCGCGTCCGCGATGCTCAACTTCGGTGTCCGCCAGATCCTCGACACTCTCGTCGAATTGGCGCCGCCGCCGCGGGGCCGCGAAGACCTCAGCGGCAAGCCGCGCGAGGTCACCGATCCGTTCAGTGCGGTCGTCTTCAAGGTGCAGGCCGGTATGGACACCGCGCACCGTGACCGTCTGGCGTTCATGCGCATCGTCTCCGGCGTGTTCGAGCGCGGCATGGTTGTCACACATGCTCAAACCGGCAAGCCCTTCACGACCAAGTACGCGCAGACGGTATTCGGCCGTGAACGTTCCACCGTCGAATCCGCGTTCCCCGGCGACGTCGTCGGCCTCGTCAACGCCACCGCACTCGCACCCGGCCACACGCTGTACACCGAGAAGAAGGTTGAGTTCCCGCCGATCCCGTCGTTCGCGCCGGAACACTTCTCGATCCTGCGCGCCGAAAGCGCCGGCAAGTACAAGCAGTTCCGCCGTGCAGTCGATCAACTCGATTCCGAGGGCGTCGTCCAGATTCTCCGCAACGACATCCGCGGCGACGCCTCCCCCGTCATGGCTGCTGTCGGCCCGATGCAGTTCGAGGTCGTCGCAGCGCGCATGAAGGCCGAGTTCAACGTCGAGGCCAAGATGGAACCACTCGGCTACGCATTGGCCCGCCGTACCGACGCCGCGTCCGAGGTCGAACTGAACCGTCAGCGCGGTGTGGAGGTCTTCACCCGATCCGACGGTGTCCTGCTCGCCCTTGTCAGTGACAAGTGGCGCCTGCAGTACATCCAGAAGGAACTCCCGGATCTGACGCTCGAACCCCTCGTCGCTGCTGCGGACTGATGAGCCTGATCGAGGCGCTGTTCGACGCTGAACTGCACATCGGCAGCGCCACGATTCTCTGGCGAGAGATCATCGGAAACGCGTTCGGAATAGGCTCCGCGATCGCGGGCGCGCGACGCTCGGTATGGGCGTGGCCTGTCGGTATAGCCGGAAATGCCTTGTTGTTCACGGTCTTCATGGGCGCACTTTTCCACACGCCGCAAGAGCTCAATCTCTACGGCCAGGCCGGCCGTCAGTTGTTGTTCATCACCGTCAGCGTCTACGGGTGGACCCAGTGGCGACGTGGGGCACGTGACTCCGGTCGCGCAGTCCTGCCCCACTGGGCGACAACTCGCGAGCGAGTCGCCATGATCGCCGTCATGGCAAGCGGCACAATCGCTTTCGCCTGGATCTTCGACCTTCTCGGCTCGTACGGAGCGTGGGCGGAGGCCTGGATCTTCACCGGCTCGATCCTCGCGACGTACGGGATGGCACGCGGCTGGACCGAGTTCTGGCTCATCTGGATCGGCGTCGACGTTGTCGGCGTTCCCCTTCTATTCCGGGCCGGGTACTACCCGTCGGCGATCCTCTATCTGGTCTATGCATTCTTCGTTCTGTGGGGCTTCGCGATGTGGCTGCGCATTCAACGCCGAACTCCACAAGGGGTGTAACAGTAAACAGACTCCTGGTATGTTTGCGTCGATTAAGCAAACCAGCGGTCTGTTTACGGGCATCAGGAGCGAACAATGGAAGACAAGAATTCTCACGGAATAACGGGCCCCAACGGTTCCGGCAACGGATCGAGAGCCAGTAGTTCCGCGAGTAATGGTTCTGCGAGCAACCTTCCCACGGGTAACGGTTCTGCGAGCAACCTTTCCACGAGCAACGGTTCCAGCAGTGCCACCGCCACAGCGGATTTTCTGTCGACCGCACCCAAGCAATCGGATGCATTCACGTTTCCGCTTCCTACCCGAACCACGGCCGCACACAGCAGCGGAGAGGACCTTTCAGTGCCAGCTTCAACACGCGAATCATCGAGGACACTCGAGACTCGGAGTCGCACCGTCGTACGGCGCGACGCGATGGGTGTAGCCGCCGTTCGAGTGGCCGGTCGACTCACCCACACCGAACTCATCGCGAATCAGGCCTCACCCTCGAGCACGCATTCCTCCGATCCCACGATGGATCTGGACGAGTTGCTCACGATGCTCGGCAGCTACCTGTTGTCCTCGGGGTTCGAACATCCCGAAATCCACGCCAAGCTCGGTGGACAGTCGATCGTCGTCAACCTCGTGTCGCCGGAGATCAGCGCCAGCTGAGCTCGACCCAGCTGTTCAGGGCCACAGCACTGCTCGTGTCCATGCTCGGTCCGAGCCGCGCCGGTACAACCATCGCTGATGCCGACGCCCGGAGTCTGCCTGCCAGAACTCGACAGACTCCGGCTCGAGGCACCACGCACGCCAGTCCTTCGACACGAACCCCGGGTCGTCACTGATTCTTGCTTCCGCAGCGGCCACCGATGTGTCGTACGCCCCTAAGTCTTCGAGCACCTCGCTCTGCTTACTTGCGGTCGCCACCGCTCTCGCAGTGACGGAGCGTTCGACGAAGTCTCGGCTTCGAAGTGCGTCGTCGCCCTCGCGAACCAACCCGCGAATCCGGACCTGCTGGCCCGTCTCACGCCAGTAGAAGGCGAGCGATGCTCGCGGATTTTCTTTCAGCTCAATGCCTTTCGGCGAAGCAGCTGAACCAGAAAACCAGAACCCGCCCTCGGTCACGTCCTTGAGGATGAGGAAGCGGGAATCGGGCATACCGTCACTGTCGACGGTCGCGAGCGCACACACGTGTGGCTCGACGACGCCGAAGGCCACGGCCGCACGGAGCCAGTCGAGGAACAGCTCTCCCGGCTTTTCCGGAAAATGTTCAGGCGCGGGCGGCGGAGTTCCGGTCAGTGCGGGGATACCGCGAATCCACGTCCGTACGTCAGGCAGCGAAAAATCTGCATCAACCATGAGCCGACTCTAATCGCGGACGGCCTCAGGAGACGTTGCGCACTACCGAGTCGCCGAACGAGGGTTGCTGCAGCAGTGCCCACTTGTTGGACGTCAATCGGAAACTCGGCATGTCGGCGAGCGCCACCACCGATTCCCAGGTCCGCTCGTAGCTCGTGTGGGAGATTCGCCATTCACCGTCGCTGCAGCGGGTGTATCTGTCGTGATAGAAGGCCGATCCGCGAAGAAGCATGCCGTCTTCGGGGATCACCACAGTGTCCGCGAGGCACCAGATCCCGGTTGCGGTGTCTCCGTCGACGTCGATCTCGGGTTGCCCGCACTGATGTTCAGTGATGACGTGTGATCCGAGGGTGTTCTCGAGGAAGGAGACGAACGAATCTCGGGAATCGAAACTGAGTTGTTCTCCGTAGATCGCGGTGGCGTCGACGGTCAGAGTGTCGGCAAATTCGACCCACGATTTGGTGTCCAAGGCGCGTGCGTATCGGTACTTGAGTCTTTGGATGAGAACAATCGCTTCGAGATCCATGATCCCCGCCTCCCGGTGCAGCAACCACCCGTCCTATGTGTGCACATTAGCCTGTATCACGCCGAAACGGGCATTACTCTCAAAGCTAGTAGAAATGTCAGCCGATAACACGCTTTTCCAGGCCGTCGAGCATGATCGTGATCTTCTCGTCCAACCAACCTCGCCCGTGCCACGTCGATTCGTCGCCGATCCCCTCGACCAACGACTCCGACGCATTCCAACTCTCCTGATACGCCTGGCGCGCAGAACGCGAATCCGCGGAGCTCACGGTCTTGTCCATTGCCGCCATCATTGCGAACTGCGTCATGGTCACCTCGGAGATGAAGTCCACCGCCAGGACCGCGTCGTGTGGTGTGAAACCCTGGGCAGTCAACGAACCGACCAGTTTCTCCACGATCTCGATTATCGCCGGTGGCGTGCCCGGAACTGCGAGACCGACCTGGGCTAGACCTGGATAGCGCTCGAACGAGGACCACAGAACGTCGCACAAATCCGTCAGAAACTCACGCCACGGACGATCCGTGTCCGGCCATACAGTCTGACGCACAACGTGATCCGCGCAAGCCCGCAGCAGCGCTTCACGGTCCGCGAAGTAGCGATAAAGTGCAGAATGACTGACGCCCAGACGTTTTGCCACACTCGGCATGGTCAATTCACTCAGATCACCAGCCAGGGCGGCCTCGACGATGTCCACTGTCGACAACGTCGGCGGCCGCCCCGTCTTCTTTCCGGTTTGCATTCTGCTCAGCCTGCCACCTGCTCAGCCCGCTACCAACCGCCATCCCGACGCACGGTGGCGCTGGTTCCAGAACGCGGCGTAATTCCCACCGGCTGCGAGCAGAACTTCGTGGGTTCCCACTTCGACGATCGAGCCGTCGTCACCGAGCACGATGATCTGGTCTGCGGCCACGACGGTCGACAGCTTGTGCGCGATCACGAGCAGTGTGCTTTCACTGGCGAGTTCCTGCATCGCACGCTGTACATGGGCCTCGTTCTCGGGATCGAGCGCGGCCGTCGCCTCGTCGAGCAGAACGATAGGTGCGCGTTTGAGGAGTGCGCGCGCGATGGAGACCCGCTGCCGCTCTCCACCGGACAGTGCCGTCCCACCCTCACCGACGCGGGTGTCCCAACCCCGCGGAAGTCGCTCGACGATTTCCGCGACGCCCGCGATCCGAGCCACGTCGAAGACGTCATCGTCCGTGGCTTCGGGGCGACCGAGGCGGATGTTCGCGATCAACGTGTCGTCGAAGAGGTACACGTCCTGGAAAACCAAGGACAGTTGCGACATCAGATCGGCACTCGTGAGGTCCCGCACATCGACGCCGCCGACACGCACCACCCCCGAGTCGACGTCGTAGAAGCGCGAGATCAGCCGGGTGACGGTGGTTTTGCCAGACCCTGACGGACCGACCAACGCCGTCAGCGACTTCCGCGGCACCTCGAAGGAGATGTCCCGCAGCACCTGCCCACCGTCCGCGTAGCCGAAGTCGACGGCGTCGAACTGCACGGCCGTCTCCCCCGTCGGCTGCCCGCTGGTATCGGGTTCTACCAGTGGTTCCACTTCGAGGATCTCGGACATCCGACGGATTTCGTTGCGTGCCATTCTGATTGCACCGCCGAACTCGCCGATCTCACCCAGCGGTTGGATGAACCGTGCGGTCAGGCCGAGTAGCGCGATCAACGTGACAGGGTCGATGTCGCCGCCGAGCGCGAGGAATGCACCCAGGATGATCACGGCAGAGAAGACGAATTGCAGGGCGATCCCGTTGACCACGGACCCGATCACCACGAACCACAGTTGTGAACGACCCGCAGTGTGTTGCGCTTCGATCGCGTCGTCGAGCGGTTCGTACACCCCGTGTGTGCGTCCGAAAGCACGCAGGACCGGTTGGCAACGCGCGTACTCGAGCACTCGATTGTTCGATTCGACGGCTGCGGCATGTGCCCGATCGTCCGCCTTCGCAGTCATCGTCGAGGCAAATCTGGCTGCCGCGAACAGAATCGGAACGCTGACCACCAGCGCCAGCCCGAGCCGCCAGTCGAAGAACAACATGCACACGACAATGGTTGCCGGGCTGGCAATTCCGGAGATGATCGGTGTCATCAGGTGCGCAGCCGCCCCCATCACCGAGATGGTGCCCTTGCTGGCAACCTGCGATACCTGGCCGAGACGGCCGGCGCCGAACCAGCCGAGCGGCAGAGTGACGAGATGATCTCCCAGGCGCAGATGCATAGTCCTCAGCAGCGTGAGGGCCGACTCGAATCCCTTCATCGCCTGCAGGTAATGCGCAATCGAACTGATCACGGCGCACACGGCCATTGCGGCGAGCCACCGAAGGAAACTGCCCCAGTCCTGATCGAACAGTGCCTGCACCGCCGGGACCAGTAGCGCCACTGCCAAACCTTGCATCACGCCGTACAACACTGCCCACACCAAGAACTCGCGATAGCGGCCCTGATTCTGCGGGCCGAGTATCCGGAAGAGGTCGCGAATCATGAGTTGGCCTTTCCTGCTGCGTCAGACATACCAGCGATGCTGTCGGCCCGACTGTGTTCAATCGAGTCGGCCCGACTGTGTTCAATCGAGTCGGCCCGACTGTGACTCGCCCACATCCGGGCATAGGTTGAACCACTCGCCACAAGCTGATCGTGTGTGCCCTTCTCCACGATCCGTCCGGCGTCGAGAACCACGATCTGATCGGCGCTCACGATCGAAGCCAACCGGTGCGCGATCACCAGCACGGTGCGCCCCACCGTCAAGCGCGACAACGCCTCCTGGATATCGGCTTCGGACTCCGGATCGGCGAAAGCGGTTGCTTCGTCGAGCACGAGAACAGGAGTGTCCGCGAGAATCGCACGCGCAATGGAGACCCTTTGGGCTTCACCACCCGAGAATCTGGCGTCGACCCCGACCACGGAGTCGTAGCCTCTCGGGAGCGCTTCGATTCGGTTGTCGATCTGCGCGGCTGCGGCAGCGGCCTTCACCTCGGCCGAAGTCGCCTGCGGTCGGGCAAGCCGAATGTTGTCGAGCACGGTCGCTTCGACCAGCTGCACGTCCTGCAGAACGAATCCGACGTGGCGGTACAGCTCGTCGGTAGCGACTTCCCTGACGTCGACACCACCGATGGCCACCGATCCGGCACGCACGTCGTGGAACCTCGGAACCAGCGTTGCCAGCGTCGACTTACCCGAACCCGAAGGTCCGACCAACGCCGTCACAGTGCCCTCCGGCAGCGTCAGATCGATGTCGGTCAGAACGTCGGCGCCGTCGTCGTAGGCGAAAGAAACTCCGGAGAATCGAACTTCATTCCCCGCGGGACTTTTCGGATGATCGGTTTCCGGCAGCGCCTCGGTCGAGAACAGCGCAATCAGTCGCGCCGCAGCGGCGGCTGCCTCTCGGCGAGCCTGCATACCGAAACCGATGGTCGTCACCGACACCGGAATCACCATCGCGACAAGAGAACTGGTCAGCACATCGATGGGTGACACCCATCCGGAGCGGACGAACCACGAGCCGAGGCCAAGGTTGACCACCAGCACTACCGGTGCGCTCAATGCAATCGAGGCCAGCGCCTCGGTCCGGAGCATCGGGCGAACCCAGCCCTCGTACGAGAGTGCAAATGCCTTGGCGGCGTCGCGGTACCGGGAGTGTGACTGCTTGTCCTGACCGAAGGTCTTGACCACTGCGATACCGGTGACGAACTCGACGATGGTGTTGCTGATGGCCGCGATGCCCTCATTCATCCGGCTCATCTTGACGGCCATGTCCTTGGTCATCATCGCGTAGGCGATCATGTAGATCGGGAGCGTGGCAATCGCGACCAATCCCAGACGCCAGTCGATCGAGATCACGTAGCCGAGTCCGACGAGCGGCACTGCGATGGCTCCGGTGGTCTCGACGGCGCTGTGCGCAACCAGGTAATGAAGATCGGAGATGTCGTTCTGCGCGGCTTTGCGCACGGTTCCGGACGAGTGGGAGGTGAACCAGCCCAAGGGAAGTCGACCGAGAGTCGCTGCGATTCGACGCCGCAGCACCGCCTGCAGATTCACATCGGCGAAGTGCGTCACGATCAACGCACCGCCTCCGAAGAACGCACGCATACCCAGACCGAAGACGACCACCCACACGATCGTCCAGACACGGGACGAGTCGACGTCACCGCCCACGATCAGCGTCTTACCCAGTTCGGCGATGGCCACGTACGGCACGATGGCGGCGACCGCGGCGATCACCTGCATCACCATCGCGATGGTGGTCCGCGTGCGCACTGGAGCAAGGAGTTCGCGAAGCGCGCTCTTGTGCTCCGCCGCTTCAGCTTTGGCTTGCGAGGCTTCGGCCGCCGCTCCTTGTGATACGTCGGCCTCTTCAGATGAAATGTCTGCTTTCGTGGCCTGTGTCGTCGTCATTTCGAGAACGCCTTCCATCGGGTAACTGCGTCGGCGTCGGATGCGATGCGTCCTTGGAGCTCCGCGCCGGTGAGTGTGCGATCGGCAAGTGCCTCGAGGTCTTCGAGGATCCAGTAGACCGCGAAGGGATAACTGCCGAACCAGAGTTCGCCGCTGACGTCTGCCGTGCGCCCGGCCTGCACCGCAGGGATCCCGTTGAACAACGGATTTGCGTGTACCAGTGCGCCGTCGTAGATGTTTCCCGAGGTCACGACCATCGCGTCCGCCGCGTGCTGCCCGACCTCCTCGCCCGACACCGAAGACGTGGCAACACCTGTGTTCGGTCCGATCTTCGCGTCGAGTTCGGCTTGTGGACGCCTGAAACCGGCTTCCTCGATGATCGAGGACATCGGCGACTGTGGAATGACGGTGTAGATGCCGCCGGAGAATCCCACCAGCACGGACAACGTCTGCGGTTGCGCCTCGACCGTTCCGGATACTTCGGCAAATTTGGTCTCGAGCCTCGACACGATTTCGCGAGCTTCGGACTCTCGACCCAGTGCAGTCGCCGCGGTATTCAGAACTTCGCGCCACGGCGCCGCGTAGGCGAGCACCGTCGTCGGGGCAATCTCGTTGGCCTGAGCCGTGATCGACGTCAACGACCCGACGTCACTGAGCAGGATTCTGTCAGGATCGACTGCTGCGATCTGTTCGACGTCGGGCGACTCGAAGAACGTCGGTTTGTCGATGACCTCTACGCCCTCGCTCTGCAAGATCTCCTTCGCCGCCTGTGATTGCAGGGTGGCAAAGACCGTATCGGGCTTGACCCCGAGCGTGAGCGCGTTGAGTGCTGCGAACTCGTCCAGTGCGAGCAACTTCTGCGGCGCAGGGGCGGCAGAGGACCCGTGTGCCGCTGCGTCGGCGTCATCGACGCCCGAGGAGCAACCGACAAGGGCCGTTGCTGTCGCTGCGAGTGCCGTTGCTCGCAGGCCCCACTGCTGCCGCATCCTTCTCTCCCTGCTTTAGTTACACACTGTCTCGATTAGGGGAGCCTACAATAACTCAAGCCGTTTGTGCAGCCCTCGTCACCGGAAGTGCAAACGCCGGCAGACACGCGACAACACTGATGACTGCGCCCATCACGAACGCCGCTCCGAACGAATCACCGGAAATACCGATCGCCAGGACTGCTGTGGTCACCGGCGCACCCACCGCCGATCCCACGGTCCTGATCACGCTGTTGACACCACTGGCCGCTGCCATCTCCGATGGCGGCACGATCGAAGCAACCAACAGAGCACAGACCGCGAACCCCACGCCGTTCCCCAACCCGACGAGGGAGAAGAACAGCACGATCGCAACCACCGAACTCGGCCAGATTGCGAGTCCGATCGCGCCCGTCGCCATGAGTGCCAGCGCTGTCACCGCCGGTACTCGCGGCCCGTATCGCCGCGCGAGAGCCGGCGTCAAACGCCCGCCGAGAAAGACGAGTACAGCGGCAGGCAAGAGCGCCAACCCGGTCTGCACGACAGTGAATCCGCTTCCGTACGTGGACGTGTCCGGCGCCTGAAGGATCCGCGGCAGGCAGAGGTAAAAGATGTACGGCACGAATCCGAACACCAGAGTGAGTGCGCTGGTGATCATCATCGGCTTGTCCCGAAAGACTCGCATGTCGACAATCGGCGCGTCGTGGCGGGAATCGACGGCAATCAGTGTCGCGAACGAAACTAACGCGATTACAACCAGACCCCAGAATCCGAGCGACAGAACTCCCCAGTCGGAGGCTTTGGTGATCGCCAGGAGCAGGCTCACCAACCCGAACGCCAGTGCTCCGGCACCGGCCCAGTCCGTCGGCATACCCGGCCGGCGATGCGAACCCGGAACCACGGCCACCACCGCGACCAATGCGAGCACGATCAAGATCCCGGTGATCACGAACAACCACTGCCAACTGAGATACTCGAGAATGACACCGCCGATCACCAGTGCACTTCCGGCACCGATTCCCAAAGTCCCAGCGAGCCAACCTATCCCCGAAGACAACTCGGCGCCCACTACCGTTCTCCGCAGCACTGCCATCGCGAGCGGGAAGCTCGCCATACTCACTCCCTGGACGGCCCGAACGACGAGCAGCACCCCGATGTTCGGCGCTGCCGCGGCGGCGAATGTGGCGAGGGCAAAGATGATCAGAACGATCACCAGAACTCGCTTGTCGCCGAACCGGTCACCCATTGCCCCGACGATCGGAGCCATCACCGCGGCCGCCAACAGATAGGACGTAAGAATCCACCCGGTCACCGCCACGGACGTGTCGAAATGCTCACCCAACACCGGCAACGCCGGTACCAGCATCGTCTGCATGAGCGAGTAGACGAGTACCGCTCCAGCCAGGGCTGCGATCATCCGGCTCCCGGATCGCGTGGGCGCCTCTGCCAAGGTCGTCATCGACACCTTCCTCCAATCATGAATCGAATCGGAACGGAACACTCCGTTCCGATTGAGTAAACCATGCATTGCTAGCCTGTGGGAATGGCGAAAGAGAATGCGAGCCTCCCCGGACGCGCCCGAGAAGCCGCAGACAACGACGTCACCGTGCTGCGAGCAGCGCGCGAGATTTTTGCCGAACAGGGTTGGAATGCACCGGTATCGGCGATTGCCGCACGGGCCGGAGTGGGCGTCGGCAGCATCTATCGCCGATACCGAGGCAAGGAGGAACTGGCGCAATCCCTGCGCGTCTGGGCGATCGATCACCTCGCCACCCTTGCCCGAGAGTGCGTGAGCACCGCGAAAACCGATGAAGCCGTATTGAAGACGTTCTTCTTGCGATATCTCACCGAATCGGTGGGACCGCTCATTCCGGTCCTCGGCGGCAGGTTGCCTGAACACGCCGAAGTCACTCGTGCCGCCGAAGAATTGGAGGCCGCCTTGCAATCCATGGTCGACGTCTGCGTCGACACTCGCGAAGTCCCGCCCGGCTTCACTGCTGCAGACGTCATGCTCATGACAGTGCATCTGCGGCCGACTCTGCCGATCGAGGGCGATCGAGCCACCGAAATACACACGCGTTATCTCGATTTCATGCTCGACGGACTTCGTGGCGGAACACCTCAACCGTCGATCACTCCCCCATCCTGGAGCGAATGGCTTCAGATGTGGCAGGGCGCCTGACCCGGAGAACACCCGAACGGAACATCAGGTTAGGCTTACCTAGCTTAGTTCGCCATGTTCGGAAGGTTTTCATGAAACTCACCCGCCGGTTCGCCGGATTCGCCGCACTACCCGCCGTCGCCGCACTCCTGCTCACCGGTTGCGGAAGTAGCGACGCATCACCTTCTACCGAGACCAGGTCCGCCGACCAGTCCTGGAGTTACACAACGGGATACGGAAACACGATCACCCTCGATCACGCCCCGGAGCGGATCGTCGTCGACGCGTATTCCGCTGCTGCGCTGTGGGACTACGGTATTCGGCCGGTCGGCATCTTCGGTTACGGCGTCGGCAATCCCGACGTCACCGATCATGCCGACGAGTCGACCATGACGGTCGTCGGCCGTGAAGGCGAACTCAGCGCGGAAGCACTTGCGGCACTGGACCCCGACCTCGTCATCGGGTACGGCAACAGCGACGACCCGACGCGATGGACTTGGTGGGACGAGCCGATGGGCAACACCGTCAACAATGTTGCACCGTTTGTCGGCGTCAAGTTCTCCGGAGCCTCGACACCGGACGTGTTGAGCGAATACGCCGCACTCGCCGAAGCTCTCGGCGGGAACACCGACACAGCCGCAGCACGCGAGGGCAAGGAAGCATTCGAATCCGGTGCAGAGCGCATCCGAACTGCCGCGGCCAAGGTCGACGACATCGAAGTCCTCGCCCTGAACGGTGACAGCTCCGAGTTGTACGCAGGCACAACGGCGCTCGCCCAGTTCGGTTATCTGAAAGAACTCGGCGTGAAGTTCACCGGACCGGGAGGCGACAAAGGCTGGGCCGACCTCAGCTGGGAGCAGGTCCCGGATTACCCGGCGGACATCGTGTTCCAGTTCGCGAAGTCGGCAGAAGCACTCGCAGCATCACCCGTGTTCGTCAAGCTGCCCGCGGTGACCGCGAACCAGGTGATCGACTTCGACGACAAGCGTCCCAACACCTACGCCAATTACGGCGCCTGGTTCGAGCAGGTTGCACAACTACTCGACCAGGCCCGCAACGTCGCCTGAAATTACTGCCCAGCAGTGATTCGCCCGGCCGCTTCCTCGAGAACGTCGAGGAAGATGGCCGCGGTGAGCGCAAATCCTTGGTTGTATCGCGCGTCGCTGGTCAACACGTTGCCCGCTTGAACTGCAGGCAACCGCTGCCACGTCGGCTGTGTCTTGATCGCGTCGAGCGCTTCCTGATCGCGAGCTTGGGCGATGATCACATCCGCCGGAGCCAAGGTGTCGAGTTGCTCGAACGACAACTCGAACGAGTTCTCTGCATTGTCGTCGTCACGGAAAAGCACGTCCAGGCCGGCATCGATTGCAACACTGATCCGCAGATTCCGCTGATGCACAAGGAATCCGGTCGGCGTCTGAACGCCGAATACGATCTTCTTTCCGCCCAGCTTCTCCTGCAACATGGGTCGCAGTCTCGCGAGCTTGTCGTCGTACTCCGCGATGGAAGCCTCGGCGATTGCCGCACGGTCGAGTTGGCTCGCCTGCGCCATCAGCGCACCTCGCCAGTCGACCGGGTGTCCGGCGATCGGTTCGACGTCGTCGCCGACGACCAACAGCGGCGCGATGGAAGACAAGCGCTCGGTGCCGTACCAGTCACTCGTGTAGCCAATCGCAGTGATGACGATCAGATCGGGTTCGAGAGCGAGCAGAGCCTCGAAATTGGTGGAGAAATCGCCGGCTACGTTGACGAAGCTCGCGTCCTCGATTGTGCGGCCGGGAAACTGGAATCCTGCCTTGGCATCGGGGAACCAGAAGTTCCCCGAACCGACGATCGGGTAGTCCATCATCATCGCGAATTCGAGGTCGACGCGGCCGTCCAGCACCACAACGCGCTTGGGGTCGCGGGGAACGTCGCCGCTGAACTCGCCCCACGTGTACGGGAGAGTGTCACTGGCCGAGTCCGACTCGGCATCCGAAGTTCCACACGCACTCAGCGCCAGTGCTGCAGCCACACCGGCTGCGCCACCGAAGAATCGGCGCCGTGAAATGCGGTCGACGATCTGAGCCCACTCCGAATCGGTGACCTGCGTATCCAGGACGAGTGTCATACCTTTGCTCCTTCGATGTTTCGCTGACGCTCGCGTCCCAGCGGAATGACAAGTGGTGTGTGGGAAACCGGATCGTCGATGATGCGGCACGCCATGCCGAATACCTCCTGCACCAGTTCTTCGGTGATGATCTCCGCGGGCGGGCCTTCGGCGACCACCGCGCCGTCCTTCATCGCGATGATGTGAGTTCCGTAGCGGCACGCGTGATTGAGATCGTGAAGCACAGCCACCAGCGTGTGCCCGTCGTTCTCGTTCAGATCGCGGCACAACTCCAGAAGCTCGATCTGATGCGCGATGTCGAGGAACGTCGTCGGCTCGTCCAGCAACACCAACGGAGTCTGCTGCGCGAGAACCATCGCGACCCAGACACGTTGGCGCTGACCACCGGACAGTTCGTCGACCGGCCTTGCCGACAGATCCGTGACCTTGGTTGCCTCCATCGCCTTGATGACGGCGGCCTCGTCCTCTCGCGACCACTGACGGATCAGCTTCTGATGCGGATAACGTCCTCGCGCAACCAGATCGGCGACCTTGATACCGTCCGGGGCGATCGACGTCTGCGGCAGAAGCCCGAGCCGCCTCGCAACTTCCTTGGCCGGGTACGACGTGATCGCTTTGCCGTCGAGAAGAACCTTGCCGGTGGTCGGCTTGAGCAACCGGGACAACGCACGCAGAAGTGTCGACTTGCCGCAGGCGTTGGGACCGACGATGACGGTGAAGCCACCGTCGGGGATCTCGACATCGAGGTGCTCCGAGATGACGCGCTTGTCGTACCCGATCGTGACGTCCTCGGCGCGAAGCCGATTCGTCTTCTCAGCCACGACGCCCGCCGCACTTGCCTCGTTCACGCTGTTCCTCGTTCCTTCACCGATCACTGCTTACGGGCCTCTCGCGCGAGAAGCCATACAAAATAGATGCCACCGATGGAGACGGTGACGACGCCGACCGGCAACTGTGTCGGTGCAAAAGCTCGCTGCGCCACCCAGTCGCTGACCATCAGCAACGCGCCACCCATTGCTGCCGACGGCAGCAGGGTCACTCCGGCACTACCGGTCAATCGCCTCACCAATTGCGGAGCCGCCAGCGAGACGAACCCGATCGGTCCGGCCGCTGCTGTCACCATGGCCGTCAGAGCGACACCCAGAACAACCAGGGAAAGCCGCGTGGGTTCGGCCCGGACTCCGAGCGCCTTGGCGGCGTCGTCGCCCATCTCGAGCATCTGCATCCGCCTGCCCAACACCAGGATCAGCGGAACGAGGATGGCCAGCACGACGACCACCGGCCACACCTGAGTCCAGCCGAGACCGTTCAACGAACCGGCACCCCACACTGCCGCGGCCATGGCGTCGTCAAGTTTCGCCTTGAGAATCATCCAGGTGTTGACCGAGCCCAACATCGCACTGATGGCGATACCGACGATGATCAACCGGAATCCCTGCACACCACGCTTGTACGCAAGGAGGTAAACCACTGCTGCGGTCGCGATTCCGCCCACCAGAGCACCGACTGCGATCTCGTAGTAAGTACCACCGATGAGGAGGATGACCACAAGAGCGCCCGTGTACGCACCGGAGTTGAAGCCGATGATGTCTGGGCTACCCAACGGGTTCCTGGTGAGCGATTGGAAGATCGCACCGCTCATGCCGAGTGCCGCACCGAGCATCAGCGCCAACAGAACTCGGGGCAGACGCCATTCCACGACGACCATGTGGATACGCGCGGGCGCTTCGCCGAACAGTGCGCCGAGGACGTCCCCGATCGGCACCTGGTAGTCACCACTACCGAGGGCGATGACACCGATCGCCAGTGCAAGCGCAACGAGGATGAGGCAGACCGTGACCGTGCGGACGTCGATCCGCGCGGACCAGCCTTCTTTGGGTGAGCGCACCACCGTGGTGGGGCGCCCGAAATCGATGCTCACAGACCGCTCACCTTGCTTCGACGCACCAGCATGATCAGCACCGGAGCTCCGATGAATGCCGTGACGATGCCGACCTGAAGTTCACCCGGGCGCAGCACGATTCGGCCGACGACGTCGGAGAAGAGAAGCAGAATCGGCGAGCACACCAACGTGTACGGGAGAATCCATCGCTGATCCGGTCCGACGAACCATCTCGCGACGTGCGGAACCATCAAACCGACGAATCCGATCGGGCCGGCCGCCGCTGTCGCTGCGCCACACAGCAAGGTCACCGCGATGACACCGAGGATACGAGTACGAGTGATGTTGGCACCGAGCGAACGTGCCAGATCGTCACCCAAGGCCACCGCGTTGAGTTGGCGCGCCAACGCGAGCGCCAGGAAGAGTCCGATGAGAATGAAGGGGGCAACGGCCAGAACGATTTCCAACGAACGTCCGCTGAGTGAGCCGGCATTCCACTGGCGCATCTGGTCGAAGGCGGTCGGGTTGAGCAAGGTGATGCCGGACGAGATGCCGCCGAGCACGGAGCCGATGGCAACACCGGCAAGCGTCAGCCGAATGGGCGTCGCACCACCTCGACCGATCGAGCCCAGCGTGTAGACGATCGCCGTGGCTATCACCGCTCCGAGGAACGCGAACCAGATGTACGACCAGATGCTGGTCAGGCCGAAGACCGCGACGGCGACAACCATCGCAAAGCCTGCTCCGGCATTGACACCGAGAATTCCGGGATCAGCCAAGGGATTTCGTGTCATCGCCTGGATGAGGCCACCGGCCACGCCGAGCGCCATGCCGACTATCAGACCGAGCAGAGTACGCGGCAGCCGCAGGTCACGGATGATCACGTGATCGTTCGAGTCGTCGTAGTTCACCAGCGCGTCGATCACGGTCCCGAACGGAATGGTCTTCGATCCCACCGCAATGCTCAGAAGGAGCACGGCGGCAAGCACCACCAGGCACACCAGAAGACCCGCCATACGACGAGAGTTGGTCGATACCAGGCCGTCCGGTTGCTTCTGCTTCTCTTGCAGCGACTCGTCGATCAGTTCTTCGGTGTGTTTGTCGACGGCTCTCTCGTCAGCCGCACTCTGGTCGACGGCACTCTTGTCTAATCCAACGGTCACAAGCCGGCGCTCTCTAGAGTCTTCTCGACCTCGTCGCGGATCTCTTCCTCGTCGCGGTCCGATTCCCAGGCCGCATCGAGTGCCGCGCGGACACTCTCGTCGAGGGCCTCGTACTTCGCGTTCCAGACCTCTGCCTTGTAGGTCCAGTAGCCGATGACCTTGTACTGCTCACCCGGCAACTTGAGTTCGTGGCGAAGGTACTTGCGGATGTCACGGAGCATCGTGCTCTCGCCTGCAACCCACACGTATCCGAGTTCGGTGGGCAGGTTCATCGCGCGAACCGCGTCCGGCAGCTTCGACGGTGCAACACCGTTGCCACTGCCGACCAGCCAGATGAACTCGACGTCGGCGTCCGAGGTGATCTGCTGCTTGTGAGACTCGTCCACCACCTCGACGATCGCCTTGGCCGACATGCCGGCCGGCAACTGTTCGATCAGACGACCGAGTGCGGGGAGTCCGGTTGCGTCGGCGACGAACACCTGCCAGCGTGCGTCGGCCGGCGGCTCGTAGAGGCCACGAGACTCGCCGATCGCCAACTTGTCACCGATCTCGGCTTTCTGCGCCCAGTCGCTGGCGATTCCGCCCTCGTGAACGACGAAGTCGATTGTCATTCGGCTGGTTTCGGTATCGAACCGTCGCACGGTGTACGGCTGGCACGGGGATGGTTCCTCGCCCTCCGGGTACCGCCAACCGCGCGGTGCGTCCGGATCTTCCGCAGGTAGAACGAACTCGCCTGTAGCCGGGACCGGGAAGTGGAGGCGCAGGTATTCGTCCCCGGTACCGGTAGTTTCGAAGGCGGTCAGTTCCTCCCCTCCGAACACGATACGAACCATTCCCGGGGTCACGTACTCCTTGTGAAGTACCTCGCCGAACACAAGACTCACAACAATCTCCAACATCGATGGAACATGAACCGGACCCGAACACGAGGATCAAATCCGACTTCCGGACATAGTTAACCCGCGCTAAGTAAGGTAGACCTTAATTTATTGCAGTGTTGTCGATGAGTCGATGCCTTCTCCGCTGCAACGGGGCCAACTACTATCGCAATTCGGCCAACGCAATACATATGGCCTGTTCACGACAAGTATTGGCACCGGTGTGACTTCTGACTACCGCCCACGATCCCTAGCGTGGACCCAGTGCCTTCGACACCACTTCTTTCGGCCGAGACAAACGGTCCCCCAACCGGCCCGGCGATCACGCCGCGCCAGGTAATCACACGCGCGATCGCTTCCGAAGGTCGCGGAACCAAGCTGGCGGCGGCGTCCGTCGGCTTCACCGGCCACCAGGTCGCGGAAGCGTTGGTGCCGGTGGTGATCGGTGCGGTGATCGACCGTGCTGTGGCGACCAGCGATGCCGCCGCACTCGGGAAGTGGATCCTCGTTCTCGGAATTCTCTTCACCGGCTTGTTGCTCAGTTGGCGCTTCGCGGCACGCATCTCCGATTCCGTCACCGAGCACGGTGCACATCGCTTGCGGATGGACATCGCGCGCCGAGGCCTCGATCCGCACGGCATGTCACCGCGGCGCATGCCGGGCGAGGTCTATTCGATTGCAACATCCGACGCGGGTTCGGTGGCCGGATTCACCCACACGCTGAGCACAAAACTTGCGGCCGCCTGCGGAGTGCTGACCGCCGCGATCTCGCTGCTGGTGATTTCGGTGCCACTCGGCCTGCTCGTCATCCTCGGCACGCCCCCGGTGCTGGCTCTCATGCAGGTGGTCAGTCGGCCGCTCGAACGCCGAGCCGAAACCGATCAATGGCAGGGCGCCAAGGCCGGTGCACTGGCCGCAGATCTGCTCTCCGGACTCCGAATCCTCTCCGGCATCGGCGCCGGAGATGCTGCAGCGCAGCGGTATCGGGGAGCCAGCCGGACTTCGTTGGAAGCAACCCTTCGCGCACAGAGATACCAAGCGATGTACTCCGCCGCCAATGTTGCGATCGCCGGTGCTTTCCTCGCCGTCATCGCGTACGTGGGTGGACGGATGGCAGCGTCCGGGAGCATCTCGGTCGGTGAATTCGTTGCCGTGGTTGGTCTGGCACAGTTCCTTCGCGGTCCGTTGATCGACATCATCTACTTCGGCGCCGGTCTGGCACGGGCGCGTGCTTCCGCCAACCGCGTCGCAGCACTTCTCGGGACCACCGAGGCTGTGACTCCCGCGGGTGAACCTGTGCCCCTGAATCACTCGGAGTTCCTGACGCTGCGCGACGTCGTGTTGGCCGGAGCGTCACCAGTCGATCTCGACGTCAAACGCGGCGAGATCATCGGCATTGTCACCGAGAATGCGGCGTGGGCGGATGCGTTGGTCGACGCACTGGCGCGTCGAATCGAGCCTTCGAGCGGAACAATTCATCTCGGCGACAACGCCATTCACGAGCTGCACATCGACGAACTTCGCACTCACGTTCTGGCAGCACCGCACGACGCGGCACTGTTCATCGGCACAGTCGGCGACAACATCGACGCCCTCGCACCGATCGGTCGCCGCAACAACGAGGCCATCGCCGCTGCCGCCGCAGATCAAGTGATCTCGGCACTGCCGCTCGGCCTCGCCACCCGAGTCACCGAGCAAGGGAATTCTTTGTCCGGCGGACAGCGTCAGCGCATCGCGTTGGCGAGGGCACTGGCGAGCGAAGCGCCCGTCCTGGTGCTGCACGATCCCACCACTGCCGTCGACTCCGTCACCGAAGCGCGCATTGCTCGCGGGATCGCCGAGGTACGCGGGGCGCACGCCACAATACTTCTGACCAGCAGCCCAGTGCTGCTCGATATCTGCGATCGGGTGATCGAGCTGTGAACGAACTACTCCCCACCGCAACACCGAAACAAGCTCGCCGCGCGGCACTTCGGTTGATGGGACCCCACCGGATTTCCGCGATCGCAGCAGTCGTCACCCTGACCGCCGCGACCGCGATCGGTCTGCTCACACCGCTGGTCCTCGGCGCCATGGTCGACGCCGTGACCGACGGAGACGGCGACGCTGTCTCTCGCATCGGCACACTGACTCTCGCGTTGGTCGGCATCGCAGTTGCCTCGTCACTTCTCGTCGGAGTGAGCAACTACCTGCTCGCCGGCGTCGGCGAGCGCGTTGTCGCCGACCTTCGCGAAGAAGTTGTCGTCCGGGTTCTCGACCTTCCGCAGAGCGACGTCGAACGCGCCGGGCGCGGAGACCTGGTTTCCCGCATCACCGGCGACGTGCGGTTGGTGACCCGGGCCGTATCCGAAGCACTTCCGGTTTTTGCCACCGCGGCACTGACCATCGTGTTGACGCTGATCGGATTGGGTAGCCTCGATTGGCGATTCGCCGTCGCCGCGGTGATCGCGGCACCCATCCAGATCCAGGCGCTGCGCTGGTACCTCTCGAGGTCGGCACCGGTCTACCGCGAGGAGAGGGAGGCAGAAGGTGCACGTGCGCAACAGCTCCTGGACTCGCTGAGCAACTCCGACACCGTCGGATCGCTTCGCCTGGCCCAGCCGCATCTCGAACAGATCGAATCTCGATCGATGGCCGCCGTCCGCCTGAGCTTGTTGACCACGCGTCTACGCACCAGATTCTTCGGCCGGCTCAACATCGCGGAGTACATCGGCCTGTCCGCTGTGCTGATCACCGGCTTCTGGCTGGTGAAAGACGGTCAGATCAGCATCGGCGCCGCCACCGCCGCAGCCCTGTTCTTCCACCGCCTCTTCGATCCGGTGGGCGCGGTTCTCAGCGTGTTCGACGAATTGCAGGAAGGCACAATCGCGTTGGCTCGCCTGGTCGGAGTCACCCTTGCGCCCGTGCCATCCGCACCGACCGATCCGCAGGAACCTGTCGACAGCTCGGCGTCTTTGGAACGCGTCACATTCTCGTACCGAAGCGGCGACGCTCCTGTTCTGCGAGACATCGACATCACCCTTCCGGCAGGAACCGTCACGGCACTCGTCGGCGCTACCGGAGCCGGAAAATCGACAGTCGCAAAACTGGTCGCGGGGACCTACGAACCGACCGAAGGCGTCGTGAAGATCGGGACGGTGCCCCGGAACGAACTGCCACCGTCGACCTCTCGGAGCGCGGTGGCCCTCGTGACTCAGGAGGTCCACGTCTTTGCCGGCACGTTGGCCGAGGATCTGCGGCTGGCCGACCCGTCGGCAACCGACAGCGACATCATCGCAGCGCTCGAAACCGTCGGCGCCTCCGATTGGCTGCGGGCACTCCCGGACGGACTTGAAACCGTCGTCGGAGACGGTGGACACCGGCTGACCGCAACACAGGCACAACAACTTGCGTTGGCAAGAATCGAATTACTGGATCCGCCGCTGCTGATTCTCGACGAGGCGACCGCCGAAGCGGGCAGCGCCGGAGCCAAGGTCCTCGACGATGCCGCTCTGGCTCTGACCCGGGGTCGCACTGCTGTCACAGTGGCACACCGACTCTCACAGGCCGTCGACGCCGATCAGATCCTGGTGATGGACGACGGCCGCGTCGTCGAGCACGGCTCTCACGACGAGTTGGTCAACCTCGGGGGTCGGTACGCGGAACTGTGGGAAGCGTGGTCCGCGCCGCGGCGTTGACCGCGACGGTTGCACCGGGCACTTCCGCCCGGTGCAACCCAACTCAAGCGTGCAGGAGATACGGCACCGATTCGGGAGCCACGCTCCCCTTGTTCATCATGCTGCCGGGTGTCCGGCCGGTGACCCGGCGGAACACTGCGACAAAAGCACTCGGAGTTTCGTATCCGACCCGCCTACTGACAACCGAAACCGGCACGCCAGCAGCCAGGTACGTCAGTGCTGCGCGGACTCGAACCTGAATTCTCCACTGCGCAAAGGTCATTCCCGTGCCCTGAGCGAACACACGCGTCAGCGTACGGACGCTACCGCCGGCCGTCAGCGCCCATTCGGACAGCGACCGCTGGTCTGCCGGATTGGCGACCAACGCTTCGGCAACGAACAACGCTCGCGGATCGGTCGGCATCGGAACCTCCACCGCAGCAACTTCGAGCGGCTGCAACATGTCGAAGGCCACCCGCTCGGCGCGACTGCGCGCCTCGTCGGGCATGTTCCGCCGATGCATGTGCAGGAGTACCTCACGCAGGAGAGCGCTGACACCGAACAAGCCCGGAACACCCGACGGCGCGGCGTGCGCCTCAGGCCGGAAGTACGTGCAGAAGAACTCGGTACCTGGGCCCGCCTTCACGGCATGCAACGCCCCGGCAGGCAGCCACAGTCCGGCCGAAGGCGGCACCTCCCAGGTGATGCCGTCAGCGACAACCGTGAGCATTCCACCGGAGTTTCCCCAGATCAGCTCATGTTCAGGATGACGATGCGGGGCCCACTGCCGCTGATGAGAGAGCTTCAGAGTCACCGTTGTCATCGAGTAGGGGTGATCGATGGAACGCGGCCCCACGGGCACCGAAATTCTCTCTGCCACAGCTGTCATGAAGACGAGTATAGGACTTTCGTTAGGCATACCTAAATAGGAACCCGAAAATTGTTGACTGTGACCCCGGAGTTACACATACCGGGGTCCCCGATATCGTGACTGCAACTCCCGGCTACGGGTCGGCAACGAGAGGTACATGATGGTTGACGCATCACGAATCCCGGTCATCGTCGGCGTCGGCGATCTGCGCTGGAATCCTGCCGACGGGCACCGCGAACCTCTTGACTTGATTCACGACGCCACCGTCGCCGCGTTGAACGACAGTGGACACGCTGAACTGGGAACACAGATCGATTCCGTGTTCGCGATCAAGACAGTCAGCTGGTCGTACGACGATCTCCCCGGGCTGCTTGCCTCACGATTAGGCGCGACCCCCACTGTCACCTCTACCTCGCCGATCGGTGGCCACTGGCCGGCGGCACTCCTCGATCGGATCGGCGCGGCCATCGCTCGCGGTGAATCCTCGGCTGCTCTGCTCGTGGGCGGCGAATCGCACGCCAGCAGCACCGCGCTGCGAAAGTCCGGAGTCGCTCCCGACTCGATCGGGTGGACCGCTGCGCCCGGTGGGCCTCCCGGATTCGATCCGGCCGACCTGGGAAGCCCTGAAATGCAGCGCGCCGGTTTCATCGTGCCGACGCGCGTCTACCCGCTCTTCGAGAACTGTTTCAGTGCTGCCGAGGGCCACGGCGCCCGCGAATCGCTCGCCTGGTCCGCGAAGATGTACGCCGCCTTCTCGGAACTGGCATCGAAGAATCCAGCCTCCTGGACGTCGGAGATCCGATCGGCAGACGAGATCGGCACCGTCGGACCTGGCAATCGGATGGTCTCCGAGCCATACCCGCTGATGCTCAACGCCATGCCCTTCGTCAATCAGGCTGCGGCCGTTGTCGTCTGCTCGTTGTCGACCGCCCGCGAGTTCGGGATCGATGAAAGCAAACTGGTGTACCTCTGGGGCGGCGCTGGTGCGAGTGATCCGTTGGACATCCTCAGCCGCAACAGCTTCGACAGCTCGGCCGCGATGCATGACGCCGTACATCGCACACTCGATGGTGCCGGAGTCGGCGCCGACGCACTCGACATCGTAGATGCCTACAGCTGCTTCCCGATCGTGCCCAAGCTGTTGATCCGCGAACTCGGACTTCCCGATACCGCGATCCCAAGCGTCACCGGAGGTCACTCGTTCTTCGGCGGACCGCTCAACAGCTACACCCTGCATTCCGTCGCTGAAGTCACCAGGCGAATTCGCGACGGCGCGAACCTTGCCCTCGTCCACGCCAACGGTGGATTCCTCACATACCAGCACTGCGTACTGCTGTCGGCCGCCGCTCATGCCGACGGGTACGTCGGTGACCCCGACGCACGCGCTTTGACCGCGGAAGCTCCGGAACTGATCACCGATTACCAGGGCACTGCAGAAATCGTCACTGCCTCTGTCGAATACGGTCGCACCGGGGAGCCTGAGATCGGGTTCGTGATCGCGGCAACGCCGGACGGCGGCCGCGTCGCCGGTCACACCGGTCCCGAGAATGCCGCCGAACTGACCCAGCTTCGCGGTGACAACCCGGCGGCGATCGGGCGGACCGTTCATATCAGCGACGAGAACGGGAAGCTCACGCTCACGTTCTGACGGCAGACAGCCGTGAGCACCGGGGCATGTTTGTGCCCCGGTGCTCACGTCTTCAGTTGTCGCGATTCACGCCGCGGTGGGCGGACTGTTCCCGCCGATCGGATGCTGGTGCGGATCAACCGACATCGGTGGGTAGAACACCGTCTTCCGATCCGGGCCGATCTCCACCCTCCACTCGGTGTGGTGCAGCGTCCGATGATGGTGACCGCACAACAAGATCAGGTTGTCGAGATCAGTTGGGCCACCATCGTTCCAGTGAACAATATGATGGGCATCGCACCACCCCGACGGAGTCCCGCACCCTGGAAACGCGCACCCGCCATCCCGAACCGCCAACGCCCGCCGCTGCGGCACCGTCGCCGTTCTCGCTTCCTTACCGCACTCGAGCGGAACACCATTCTCATCCAACAAGATCCGCGTCACGGTGCAGTCGCACGCCAGCATCCGGGCAGTGTCGATACTGATCGGGCCCACCCAATCCGTCCACGCAAACCCCAGTTCATCGGTCGACGGCAGGAGGTCTTTCAGAACTTTAAGGTCCGTCATGTCCTTGGCCGACGCGGTCACCGTGATGTGCGGTTTCACCCCGCCCTCGATCGGACCCAACCCCGCCCGCTCATACCGGCGCAACAACTCGCAAAACCCATCCGCACGCCGTAGCGCCGGAGTACGCGTGTCCTTGACACCGTCCTTCTCCGGCGTCGGCGCCGACAAACTCGACAACAACGTGATCAGACGCGCCCCGTTCACCGCATCCAGATCACCCTTCACAGACACACGCCCGTACAAGCCTTTCGAGGCGTAGAACTCGTTACGCTCCGAATCCTCGCCGACCGGAACACCGTCCTCACGCTTGCCGTACTGCTTCTCGATCCGCCGAATCGCCGCCCGCACCGCATCACAATCGGCAATGTTCTTCGACGCCAACCCGAGCAGAATCCCGCGGGCCTTGTCCACATCCGCCGGGGTCATGTTCTTCGGTGGATGCTGACAAAACGACGCCACCTGCCGGGCTTTCAACGCATCCACATCACCCCGATGAAACGCATCCGCCACAACAGGTTCGAGCATCAACAACCGCGCCAAACCGACCAGCAGACTGCACTCACCGATCTCCAAATTCGTCGAACCATGCAACCACTGCGCGATCGCCCGAAAACCCTTCCCGCCGAGAACCTCACGGGAAAACATCTCCACGATCAACAACACCAACCGCGACTGCAACTCATGCCGGACACGCACCAGATCCAGAACCTCACACTTGAGGTCCTCACCATCCAGCTGCCACGCATCCCGACTGTCCATACCGAAATCGTAATCGAACATACTTTCGATAGCCAGAGACAAAGCGGACAACTTCAGGAACATGAAGACTCGAGACCTGTTGAAGTACATCAACATTCACCTAGTCGTCCAATATCACGCGATAGAAGACATACCCCGCAAAACACACAATCGCAACAACACACAGCACGAGCAGGATGTCGAAAAAGACGACCATGCTTCACCCCCAGTGAGTTCAACCCAGTTCAAGAACTTCTCCACGCGGAGAAGAACGTATCACGGTATCTTCTCTGCGTGGAGAAATCGACGCGAGATGCACTTCTGGACGCCGGGCTCGACCTGCTGGGCCGGGTTGGGTTTCGAGCCTGGTCGATGAGAGGCGTCGAAGACGAGGCGTGCGTGCCACACGGCAGCGCACGGCACTACTTCGCAAATCAACGTGGACTGATAGTCGAGGTGGTGCGACACCTTCTGGACGGCGATCTTCCTCGCCCAGGCGAGACGCCGAAGCAACAAGTGGCCCGGTGGCTGGGGCCTGAATCCGGCCGCACCCGGGCGCGTTACGAACTGATCATCGCGTCATTCCACGATCCCGACCTCGCAGTGGAACTGGTGCGTGGTCGGGATCGGTTTGTCGACATCTTGGTCGAACGCGGCATGACATCGTCCGATGCAACGGAGTTGGTCGCAGCACTGGACGGGATCGTTCTGGACGCGCTGCTACGCGAGCAAGCACCGGAGGGCGTGGATCCAGAGCGAATCTTCAAGAAATTCGGAGCGAAGTTCCCCTAGCCGTCCAGCTCGGCGAACAGCTCCATCCACTGCTCCTCGGCGGTTTCCTTGTCCGCGATGACCTGCTTGAGTTCAGCCCCGAGCTTCTGCAGCTTGTCCGGGTCGGTGGCTGCGTCGGCGAGGGAAGCGTGCAGCTTCTTCTCGCGGTCGTCGAACTTCGCAATGGACCGCTCGAGCTTCGAAAGTTCCTTGCGTGCAGCGCGATCCGCGGCACCGTCGCGGACCTGCTTGCTCTTCGACGCACCACTCGCGGTCGAGGCCACTGACGGGTTGTCGCCATCCCCCATCGCTGCGCGTCTACGCAGGTAGTCCTCGATACCACCCGGCAGGTTGGTGAGCTTGCGGTCACCGAAGAGAGCCCAGGTGGTGTCACAGATGCGCTCGATCAGGTACCGGTCGTGCGAGATGACCACCATGGTGCCCGCCCAGCCGTCGAGCAGATCTTCGAGTTGCTGAAGCGTGTCGATGTCGAGATCGTTGGTGGGCTCGTCGAGAAGCAGAACGTTGGGCTCGGCCATGAGGACACGCGTCAACTGCAGACGGCGGCGCTCACCACCGGACAGATCGCCGACGGGGGTGCGCTGACGCGCCGGTGTGAAGCCCAGCCGCTCAGCCAGCTGACCGGCTGACACTTCCTTGTCCCCCAGCGTGATTCGCTCGGCTACGTCCTTGACCGCGTCGAGTACACGCATGTCGGTCGGCAGATCGTCGAGTTCCTGCTTGAGCCAACCGATGTGGACGGTCTGCCCCTGAATGCGCTTGCCTGCTGCCGGCTCGAGTTCACCGGCCAGTGTCCGCAGCAGAGTCGTCTTGCCCGAGCCGTTGACGCCGACCAGGCCTACACGCTCACCCGGAGCGAGACGCCAGGTCAGATCCTCGACGAGTACGCGGCCGTCCGGGGTCTCCAGACGCGCGTCTTCGAGTTCGATGACAACCTTGCCGAGTCGACGCTGGGCGAAGGACGCAAGTGCCACCGCGTCACGAGGTGCCGGAACATCAGCGATCAAGGCCTCCGCGGCCTCGATGCGGTACTTCGGCTTCGATGTACGGGCCGGCGCACCGCGGCGCAGCCATGCGAGTTCCTTGCGCGCAAGGTTGCGTCGACGCTCTTCGGAAGCGTCGGCCTGACGCGAACGCTCGGCGCGGGCGAACACCCAGTCGTTGTAGCCACCCTCGTAGCTTTCGACGCCGCCACCGACAACCTCCCAGGTGCGGGTGGCGACGGTGTCGAGGAACCAGCGATCGTGGGTCACGACGACAAGCGCGCTGCGACGCGAGACGAGGTGCTCGGCCAACCATTGAACACCTTCGACGTCGAGGTGGTTGGTCGGCTCGTCGAGCACCAGCAGATCGAGGTCCTGAACCAGAGCCGCAGCGAGAGCCACGCGGCGACGCTCACCGCCGGACAGGCCGTCGACCTTGGCGTCCAATGCGGACCTCTCGCCGCCTGCGCCCAAGTTGTCGATACCGATACCCGAGAGCACCGAACGAATGCGAGCGTCGCCGGCCCACTCGTGCTGAGCCACTCCGAGCGGCCCCAGGACCACTTCACCGACCGTCGAGCCTGGAGGCAACACACCGCGCTGCGTCACGACGGCCATGCGCAATCCGCCGACGCGGCTCACGCGTCCCGAATCCGGCTGCTCCACACCCGCGAGGACTTCGAGCATGGTCGTCTTGCCGCCACCGTTGAGGCCGACGACACCGATGCGCTCGCCTTCCTCCACGCCCAGGGAGACCCCGTCGAGCAACGGCTTGACGCCGAAAGACTTCGACACGTTTTCCAGATTGATCAGATTCGCCATCAGTGCTGTCCCTTTGCCGCATTGTCGAGTATTCGTGCTCCGGGAACGGGTCCGCTCGCCACGCGAACGGTGCGGCACACCCCCGCTCCCGCAAGTTCTGCGCTCACTTCCACCGCGGACTGTGCGTCGGCGCAGAGAAAGGCGCACGTCGGTCCGGAGCCGGAGACGATGCCGGCCAAAGCTCCGGCTTCGACACCCGCTCGCAGCGTCCGTCGTAGATCCGGGTTGAGTGAGAGTGCTGCCGCCTGCAGATCGTTTCCGAGCAGCGGAGCGAGCACATGAGGGTCACCGGTGGTGAGCGCGTGAATCAACTCGTCAGCGGTACCCAATCGATTCGGTGTGCCTTCGGCGCGAAGCTTGTCGAGTTCCCGGAAGACAACCGGCGTGCTCAAGCCTCCCTTGGCCAGCGCCAACACCCAGTGAAAGGTGCGGCGCGTCAAGACGGGGACAAGTTGTTCACCGCGACCGGTTCCGAGGGCAGTGCCACCGTGCAGCGAGAACGGAACGTCACTCCCGAGACGTGCCGCGAAGGCGTCGAGATCAGGCCGCGAGAAGTCGAGTTTCCACAACGAATTGAGCGCAACCAACGCGGCTGCCGCGTCGGCGCTCCCGCCGGCCATACCGCCTGCGACGGGAATGCCCTTCTCGATGACGATCTCGACATTCGAAGCCACGCCACCCTCGGCGGCCAGCATCTCGGCGGCACGCCACACGAGATTGGTGCGATCGGTCGGTACGGCCGCGGCGTCGTCGCCGATCACCCGCACTGTCAAGGTGTCCGCAGGCGCCACCGTGACGGTGTCTGCCAGCGACAATGCCTGAAAAACGGTCGTCAGTTCGTGATAGCCGTCGTCTCGCAGGTCCCCGACGGCAAGGTGGAGATTCACCTTGGACGGGGCCCGGACAACTACGGGGCGAGGAACGACGGAGAGCACAAGGAACAACAATAGGCGCTGCGAACACCTGGGCGAAAACCTGCGACCGCCGCACCCCATCCGACAGCAAGCACACCCACGCTATTTCACCGCGCGCACGCCTATCCCCAGCCCGACCACAGCCACGCTGACGGCAGCGAAGATTCCTGCCAGAACGCTGCCCGACGCGAAGTCACCGGCAAAGAGAGCCCGCTCGGCATCTACGACGTAGCCCAGCGGATTGATGTTCACGAGGACCTTCATCCAACCTGGTGCGTCGTCGAGCGGAAGCATGGTGCCCGACAGGATCAGGAGCGGGAACATCAGCGTCTGCTGAACGACCCAGAACATCCAATCCTGCTCCCGCACAGCCAGAGCGAGAGCGTACGAGAGCGCACCGAGTCCGACGCCGAACACTCCCAGCAGGACGATTCCGAGCGCGGCGCCCGCTGCATTGACGTCCAATCCGAGCGGTAGAGCAACAAGGATGATCAGAATCGCCTGCGCCGCAAGCGGAACCATCTCCTTGCATGCCCTCCCGATCAACAACGAAGAGCGTCTGAGCGGAGTCACCAACATTCGCTCGTGGGATCCCTGCTGCATCTCCATCAGAAGGTTGGAACCGGTCATCGTCGTGCCGAAGATCGCGATCATCACCAATACACCGGGGACGAACCAATTCCATACGCCGTCACCGGTACCCGGGACCCCTTTGAGCAGAGGCCCGAACAGGGCCAACAGGATCAGCGGCTGGATGAGGCTGAAGATGACGCTGACCGGGTCACGCAACATCGGCCGCAGTTCACGGCCCATCACGATCGCGCTGTCTCGAACAATGTTGCCGTGCGCGCTACGTGGGGTATCGAGTGTGATTGTCATGGCGGATTCCTGTTCGTCGTAGTTCTTCGTCGTAGTTCTAGGAAGCAACCGCGGCGGCGCTCTCGCGCAGGCTGCGGCCGGTGAGAGTGAGGAAAACGTCGTCGAGAGTCGGCCTGGTGATGTCGGCAGTGACTGCGCGGGCGCCGCGGGCATCGGCTTCACGCAGCAATACCGGAAGCGTCGAATCACCCTCGCCGGCACGGATACTCACCGAGCTTGCCTCGACCGTGACGTCACGCACAGTGACAAGTTGCTCGGCCACCGACGCCGCGATGGCGGCCGCTTCGGCGTTGTCGAACGTGAGCAACAAATGATCTCCGGCAAGATCGGCCTTGAGTGCGGCAGCGGTGTTGTCCGCGATGACAGTGCCTTCGTCGATGACGATGACCCGCTCTGCCATCGAATCCGCTTCTTCGAGGTAGTGCGTGGTCAGCACGATCGTGGTGCCCATCTCGCGCCGCAACCGCAGGATGTGGTCCCAGAGGTTGGCCCGACTTTGCGGGTCCATGCCCGTGGTCGGCTCGTCGAGGAACAGGAGCGGTGGGCGATGGACCAGGCCCAGAGCGATATCGAGCCGCCGTCGCTGCCCGCCGGACAGCGTACTGACCTTTCGAGTACCCAACTCGGTGAGTTCGAGATCACGCAGCAATTCGTCGGCCCGGACCTGCGAGTCGCCCTTGGGCATTCCGTAGCACAACCCCTGCGTCACCAACTCGTCGCGAACCCGCTGGTTGTGGCCGGCTCCGTTCCCCTGTCCGACGTATCCGAGGCTGGAGCGCACCTCGTTTCGTGCCGCAGCGATGTCGAATCCTGCGATCCGCGCAGTACCGGAAGTGGGCTCGAGCAAGGTGGTCAGCATGCGCAACGTCGTCGATTTTCCGGCACCGTTCGGCCCAAGCAAGGCAACCAACTCGCCCTCCGCTACGTCGAGAGTGACTCCCTTGACCGCTTCCACGAGCTTCTTGCCCTGGGCGAAGTGCTTGGTGAGCGCCTCCGTCTCGATCATCGGTCTGCCGTTGTTGATGCGACTCATGATGTGCCCCAATTTCTTCTCGACTGGTCGGATGAGGACCAACCTAAATTCAATTGAGGACGCATTGGGTCCTAAATGTTTGGCAGACTTCTTGCCATGAAGGAGACATCGGCTCGCCTACTGCGGTTGCTGTCACTGCTCCAGACACGTCGAGACTGGTCCGGTGCCGAACTCGCAGACAAGCTCGCGATCACCCCGCGCACAGTCAGACGTGACGTCGACCGCCTCCGCGATCTCGGCTACCCGGTCGACGCGACGGTCGGCGTCGGCGGTGGATATCGCCTGGGAGCAGGCGCGGAGATGCCCCCGCTACAGCTCGATGACGAAGAAGTGCTCGCGGTGGCGCTCTCGTTGCAGTCCGGAGCGACCGGCTCTGTGGTCGGCATCGGCGAGGCTTCGATGCGCGCGCTGGCGAAGCTGCGGCAGATCATGCCGTCGAGGCTGCGACACCGTCTGGAGTCGCTGTCGATCGACGTCGTGCCACGCGAGCCCGCCGCGAGCGCAGTCGATGCGTCGGTACTGTCCGCCATCGCGTCCGTATGCCACAACCACGAGCGTTTGAGATTCGACTACAGCACTCACGACGGCACCCAGAGCCGACGCGAGGTGGAACCGTACAGGCTCGTACGGTCGGGTGTTCGGTGGTATCTGGTGGCTTGGGATCTATCTCGCGAAGACTGGCGGTCGTTCCGCGTCGACCGGATGGAACCCAAGATTCCCACCGGTCCGCGGTTCACGCCGCGGGAACTACCGGCCGGTGGCGCGGCAGACTTCGTTTCGCGCGGCGTCGCCCGGGCTTATTCCTCCACGCGCGCAACAGTTCTACTGCATGCACCCATCGAGCAGATAGCACCAATGGTCAATGAGCAGTGGGGATCAGTGGAGTCCACCGACGAAGGGCGTTGCGTCATAGTGCTTTCGGGCACTTCCCTACGGTCGATCGCAATGTGGCTCAGGGCTTTCGACGTCGATTTCACCGTTGTGAATCCACCCGAACTCCGCGAGGAATGCCGCGCGATCGCAGCAGAAACCGCAGTGGCCGCTCAGCGTTATCTCGATGCGTGAGAGCACTTTTCACCCAAAATGCAACAAGACCCCAACTCCGAAGAGTTGGGGTCTTGTCAGTACGTCATGCGTCGGTTGCCCGACTCACATGGACGTCTTAGACGATGGTAACGCCGGTGGCCTGCGGGCCCTTGTTGCCCTGACCGATCTCGAACGCCACGCGCTGGTTCTCCTCGAGAGTGCGGAAGCCGCCACTCTGGATCTCGGAGTAGTGAACGAAGACGTCAGCACTGCCGTCTTCGGGAGCGATGAAGCCGAACCCCTTCTCGGAGTTGAACCACTTCACGATGCCCTCTGCCATGTAAATCTCCTCTAACACAGTGTCAACAGGCAGTCGCTTCGACCGCCCGGGTCACTTACTACGACCGTTCTGAGACAAATCCGTGGAGGATGTCCAAACGCTCGCAACCTAACCATTTGCGAGCGTGGAAACACAAACACAAACACTTACGACCAACACAAGTAGACCACACATCCGCCCTGTTGTCTTCCCTGAGGCCTTCGTCACTGCCCAACCCGTTGACAGGCATACCCCCTGGGGGTACCTTCAATCCCAGGGAGATACCTACACCGGGTATCCGTAAAATGAGTTTTACACAAGCGAAGGGATCTGCGATGACCACCGCCGAATACACCGTTTCCGGAATGACCTGCGGACACTGCGTCGGATCCGTCAAGGAAGAGATCGGCAACATCGCGGGCGTAACCGCGGTGGATGTCGAATTGGCGAGCGGACGCGTCGTTGTCACCAGCGATGCCCCCGTCTCCGCAGCCGACGTCGTCGCAGCAGTCGACGAAGCCGGCTACGCAGTCGTACCAAGCTGAGTCAGCCGTGCGCACCTCGACAACACTTGCCACCTACGCCGTAGGGTTGGTCGCCGTCTTCGGCGCCGCCCTCGGCGTGGGGGCCGCAATCGGAAGCCCGATAGACATGTCCACTACCCAGCACAGCACCCACGAATCAACCGCTGAATCGATGCCAAGCATGGATTCGGCGACACCCGCAGGGCTCGAAGTCTCTTCCGGCGGATACACACTCACCGACGTGACCGCACCCGGTCGAGCTGGGGAGCCGGGAACCTTGACCTTCCGGATTCTCGACAGCACCAACAAGCCCGTCGTCGATTTCGACCTCCTGCACGAGAAGAAGCTCCACCTCATCGTCGTCCGAAACGACACCAGCGAATTCCGCCACGTACATCCTTCTCTCGCCGCAGACGGCACCTGGTCGATCGACTGGACCTGGCCCGTCGCCGGCACCTACCGAGTCTTCGCGGACTTCGATCCCACCGACGGCACCCAACTGACACTCGGCCGAAACTTCGACGTGGCAGGCGAATTCACTCCTGCGCCGCTGCCCGCGAAGAGCGCGACCGCAACCGTCGACGGATACACCGTGACTCTCGACGGTGATCTGACCACTGCCGGCGGCCCGATCACGCTGAGCGTTGCTCGCGACGGAGCCCCGGTCACCGATCTCGATCCGTACCTCGGTGCCTACGGTCATCTTGTTGCGCTTCGCACCGGCGACCTCGCCTACCTGCACGTTCACCCCGAGGGTGAACCGGGCGACGGCGTCACTTCTCCCGGTCCTGAAATTTCCTTCCACGCACAGGCGCCGAGCGAAGGCATATACCGACTGTTCCTCGACTTCCAGCACGAGGGCGTGGTTCGCACCGCCGAATTCACTGTTGATGCAGGCACTTCCACAGCTTCAGTTCCAGACAATCACGAGGGAGGGCACTGATGACGTCACCGACTGCGGTCGACAATGCTGCCAACTCGAGCAGCGTCGAACTCGCGATCACCGGAATGACCTGCGCCTCCTGCGCGTCACGAATCGAGAAGAAGCTCAACAAGATCGACGGCGTCACAGCCACGGTCAACTACGCGACGGAAAAAGCCAAGGTCACCTTCCCGGACGGGGTACCCGTCGAAGATTTGGTCACCGCCGTCGAGAATGCCGGTTACGCTGCCGCGCTCCCGAAACCGCCGAGCGCGCCCGACACCGTCGACCCGGATGCGGAAACCCCGCAGGATCGTGATCTGCGCGAGCTTCGTACCCGCCTGATCATCTCGACTCTGCTCTCCGTGCCGGTCATCGCGATGGCGATGATTCCTGCGTTGCAGTTCGACAACTGGCAGTGGCTCTCCCTCACGCTGGCCGCACCGGTCATCGTGTGGGCGGCCCTTCCCTTCCACCGGGCTGCCTGGGTCAACCTGCGTCACGGCGCCGCAACGATGGACACGCTCATCTCGCTGGGCACCATCGCAGCGTTCGTCTGGTCGCTGTATGCACTGTTCTTCGGCACCGCGGGCGAAGCGGGAATGAAACACGCGTTCAGACTGACGGTCGACCGGATGGACGGCAGCGCCAACATCTACCTCGAGGTTGCCGCGGGCGTCATCACGTTCGTGCTCGCCGGACGCTACTTCGAGCACAAGTCCAAGCGCACGTCCGGCGCCGCACTACGCGCGCTCATGGAACTCGGTGCAAAAGACGTCGCGGTACTGCGAAACGGCGTCGAAGTACGAATCCCCGCCGAAGAACTGGCAGCGGGCGACTCCTTCATCGTTCGGCCCGGCGAGAAGATCGCCACCGACGGCATCATCACCGAAGGCCGCTCAGCCGTCGACATGAGCATGTTGACCGGCGAATCCGTCCCGGAGGAGGTCGGTGTCGGAGACACCGTCGTCGGCGCCACCGTCAACGTCGGTGGAACGTTGACCGTCGAGGCCACCCGCGTCGGGAGCGACACCCAACTCGCCCAGATGGCGGCACTGGTCGAAGACGCCCAGAACGGCAAGGCCGAAGTTCAGCGCCTCGCCGATCGGATCGCCGGTATCTTCGTACCGGTCGTCATCGCGATTGCCGTTGCGACACTGGGCTACTGGCTCGGTACCGGCAACCCCATCGAGATGGCATTCACCGCTGCGGTCGCCGTCCTGATCATCGCGTGCCCCTGTGCTCTCGGATTGGCAACGCCCACAGCTCTGTTGGTGGGCACGGGCCGCGGAGCCCAGATGGGAATCCTCATCAAGGGACCCGAGGTGCTCGAATCGACGCGCGCAGTCGACACCGTCGTGCTCGACAAGACGGGAACCGTCACCACCGGTCAGATGACATTGCTGGACACCGTGGTGGGCGAAGGAACAACCGTCGACGAGGTCCTTCGGCTGGCCGGCGCCCTCGAACATCGCTCCGAGCACCCCATCGCCGCTGCGATCGCGAAGGGTGCGACCGAAGCCGTGGGCGAATTGCCTGCGGTCGAGGATTTCGTGAACGTCGCCGGTCGCGGCGTGCAGGGAATGGTCGACGGTCATGCCGTTGTTGCCGGCCGAGACGCGCTGCTCGCCGACTGGTCGATGCCGTTGCCGGAAAATCTCCGTGACGCGAAAGCTGAAGCAGAGAAGGCCGGGCGCACCGCAATCGCGGTGGGCTGGGACGGCAAGGCGCACGGCATCCTCGTGATCGCCGACGCGGTCAAGGACACGAGCGCCGAAGCAATCGCGCAGTTGAAGGCACTCGGCCTCGAACCGGTTCTGCTGACCGGTGACAACGCCACCGTCGCCCGCACTGTGGCGGATCAGGTCGGGATCAGCACCGTCTTCGCCGAGGTAATGCCGGCGGACAAGGTCGACGCCGTCAAGAAGCTGCAGGCGGAAGGACGCGTCGTAGCCATGGTCGGCGACGGCGTGAACGACGCGGCGGCCCTGGCTCAGGCCGATCTCGGTCTGGCGATGGGCACGGGTACCGACGTTGCGATCGAGGCCAGCGACATCACCCTGGTTCGAGGTGACCTGCGGTCGGCAGCCGATGCAATTCGACTGTCCCGCAAGACGCTGAAGACCATCAAGGGCAACCTGTTCTGGGCGTTCGCCTACAACACGGCTGCGATCCCGCTGGCTGCGGCCGGCCTGCTCAACCCGATGCTCGCTGGTGCCGCAATGGCATTCAGCAGTGTGTTCGTGGTGAGCAACAGCCTGAGGTTGCGGCGGTTCAAGTAAGGGGGCAAGCCCCTGTGCGCGGTTAGGGAGTCCCTGCACTCCTTAACCGCGCACGGGGCTATTCGCCTCCAGCCAGCCGAACGAAGGCTGCTGCGTCGAGCATCTCGCCACGCGTCTGTGGCTCGATGCCGGCAGCGAGGAGCCGTCGCTCGGCCTCGGCAGGCGAACCTGCCCAACCACTGAGCGCGGCACGCAAAGTCTTGCGGCGCTGCGCGAATGCGGCGTCGATGGCAGCAAAGACCTGCTTGCGGTGCTTCTCGTCCATCGGCCACGGCGGCTCCGCGTACCGGTCGATACGAACCAGTCCGGATTCCACCTTCGGCACCGGCCAGAAGACGTTGCGTCCGACGGCCCCGGCGCGGCGAACCTCGCCGAAGAAGTTGGCCTTGACGCTGGGAACGCCGTAGATCTTGCTTCCCGGATCAGCCGCCAGGCGATCGGCAACCTCGGCTTGCACCATCACGAGTGCGGTCCGCAAACTCGGAAGCGACGCGAACAGATGCAACAGCACCGGCACCGCCACGTTGTACGGGAGGTTCGCGACAAGCGCGGTCGGCTCGCCGGGAATCTGTGAAGGCAGCACACGCATCGCGTCCGCTTCGACGACGGTCAGTCGATCGGCCAACTCCGGCGCTCGCTCGGCCACCGTCTTCGGGAGGCGAGCCGCGAGGTTGGGATCGATCTCGACCGCGATCACACGATCGACGACGTCCATCAGCGCCATCGTCAGCGAACCGAGACCCGGCCCCACCTCGAGAACGACATCGTCACGAGTGACGCCTGCCGTGGTGACGATGCGTCGCACGGTATTGGCGTCGTGAACGAAGTTCTGCCCCAACTGTTTCGTGGGCCGGACACCGAATTCCTCGGCAAGAGCGCGCACCTCGACCGGACCGAGCAGGGCTGCCTGCCCGCGCGGAGTAGCGATGGGTTCGTTCGATTGTTCGGCGTCTGACACCAGTAGAACTTATCCCAGTCCGAGGCGACCCGAGCACGACGGCCATGCGCCCCAGCCCTGAGTGCGCTGCGTTTGCGTCGCGATCGCGATCTGCTCTTCACGGGTTGCGAGGTCGGCGCGAGGCGCATACTTCAACCCGCCCTGCCGTTCCCACGTGTTCTGGTCGAACTGCACGCCGCCGTAGAAACCGTTGCCGGTGTTGATAGCCCAGTTGCCGGTGGCCTCGCACTGTGCGAGCGCGTCCCACGTCGAACCGTTCTCCACGGGCGGCACCTCGGTGCCCGGCTTCGTTCCCACGCGCACGACCTTCGGCTGCGCCGGTGTGGTGATCGTCTCCGATACCTGTCTACGTCCGGCCTCGACACCGTTGACGAGATTCACGGCGAACGTCACGTCACGCACGCCGGGAACGCCCGGATTCTCGACGATCGTGCGACTCTGGTTCATCGTCGGATCCTCGATGCGCTGATCCGGCGGATCGAGCGGCAAGGTCTCGACTTTGTTCTCGGTGCGGTTGCGCGTCACCGTGACCTCGAGGCCCTCGGTCAGCGGAGCGTCGGCGGCGGGAACCACCGTGTCCGACTGCTCGAGCGGAGTGCCGTTGGCCGTAAGGAACTCGCCCACCGTCGGTGCCGCGATACGCACGTCGGCCGCCGCGTTTGCGCCGTCGACCAGTTTTGCGACGACAGGTGTCAAGACGTCGAGCGCGGCGCCGTCGAGCGGGAGACGCTGCGAGCGCGACGCCGACACGTGCACATCCGCTGAGACATCCAACTGCTTGAGCGCGTCGTCGACGGTCAAGGCGGTGGTCCAGAGCTTCTGCGGCTGTCCGTCGACCGTCAGCGTGATCTCACGAGCACGACGGAGCACCACGGTGTCGCCGTCGGACAGCGACGCGTCGGCCGCGGGAGCAACCGCATCCTTGTCACCGATCGGGTAACCCGCGTCCTCGAGAGCGCCGTCGACGTTGGTCGACATGGTGCTCAGGTGAATCTGCTCACCGTCGACGTCGAGGGTGATGGTCTTGTGCCGGACGACGGCCAGAACGCCACCCACGAGAACCGTCAGGAGAAGAGCGGCGATCGCCGAGTACAACAACGGCGACCTGGTCGAGTTGATCTTGGCGAACGGTGACATGGGTTCCTGAGTTCTGTGTGGAGTGTGGGCGCGTCAGCGCAGGCCCAATTTGCTGGTGCAGGACGGCCACGCACCCCAGCCCTGACCGGCGCGGACCTTCTCGCCGATCGCGATCTGCTGTTCACGTGATGCGAGGTCGGCGCGCGCTGCGTACTGACCGCCGCCGAATGCTTCCCAGGTGCTCTGGGTGAACTGAAGTCCTCCGTAGAAACCGTTGCCCGTGTTGATGGCCCAGTTTCCGGTCGCTTCGCACTGAGCAATGGAGTCCCACGTCGACGCGTTGGACACAGCGGGCGCGGAAGTCTGCTTGGTTCCGACCTTCACCACTGCTGCGACCGGTTCCTTGATCACGGTCGCGGACAGTTCGGTTCGTCCGGCCTCGACGCCGTTGACGGTCTTGACCTCGACGGTGGCCGTGCGCTCGCCGGCAACACCCGGGTTTTCGACGACGGTCTTGTCCTTCTCGAGCTCGGGATCTTCGACCTTGTTCTCGGGCGGCGCGATCGGCTGCGTCTCGACGCGAGTGTCCGTGCGGTCGCGGGTGACCTGGATGGTCAGGCCGTTGGTAACGGGTGTGTCAGCGGTGGGAACCACCGAGTCGGCCTGCTCGAGCGGCGCATTCTTGGCCGCGAGAAGATCACCGACGGTTACGGCGGCGAGCTTGATCTCGGCCGCCGGAGCACCACCGTCGCTGACGCTGACGGTCTTCGGGCTGACGACGTCGAGCTCGGTGCGTTCGAGGGGCAGACGATGCGAGCGCGAAGCCGAGACTGCGAAGTCGTCGGAAACATCAACCTGCTTCAGTGCCTCGTCGACCGTCAATGCCGTGGTCCAGATGGTCGTCGGCTGACCGTCCACGGTCAGCGCCAACTCACGGGCACGGCGCAGTACGACGGTATCGCCGTCGGACAGCGAGGAATCGGCGCTCGGAGCGAGCGCGTCCTTGGGATCGACCGGGTATCCGGCGTCCTCGAGAGCGGTACCGACGCTGCTCGACATCGTGGACAGCGAAATCATGTCGCCGTCGACGTCGAGGGTGATCGTCTTGTGCCGAACCACGGCGAGTGCACCTCCGACGATGAGCGTCAGAAGCAACGCACCCACCACTGAATAGAGAAGTGGTGACTTCGTGGAGTTGATCTTGGCAAAAGGCGACACAGGAAATCCCAAGGCAGACGACGTTCGATCACAATACGGTAACGACCGAGCGTTGTATCGGCAACCAAATCACAACGAAATGCGACTTTTGTCACGGAACGGCAACGGCGTGTCGTGTGTTCTACACTTTCCGGCTCCGATACCCGTGTATCGATTCAGCTCTGGGCGCAGTATGTTCTCGTCTGGTTCAAAGCAGTCCGGCGATCCCGGGCGCGACAGAAGAAAGCTGGGCGATAGTGCGAAGAAGATTCGACAGACCACGTAATGCCAGGTGGCCGATCCTGGCCATCCTGCTGGCGCTGATCGCAGCGCTGTTCGCCCCCGGAATCGCGAGCGCGCAACCCGGTCGCACCTACACGATCGCCACCGATCTGACATTCGCCCCGTTCGAATTCGAGAACGAAGACGGCAAACTCGTCGGCATCGACATCGATCTCCTCAACGCGATCGCCGAGGACCAAGGTTTCAAGGTCGACATCAAGCAGCTCGGCTTCGACGCTGCGCTTCAGGCCGTGCAGGCCGGGCAGGCGGACGGCGTCATCGCCGGCATGTCCATCACCGACGCCCGCAAGCAGGTTTTCGACTTCTCCGACCCGTACTTCGAGTCGGGCGTGCAGATGGCGGTCCTCGAGACCGACAACGACGTGAAGTCGTACGAGGATCTGAAGGGCAAGCGCGTCGCCGTCAAGAACGGCACCGAGGGCGCCAGCTTCGCCGAGTCCATCAAGGACCAATACGGCTTCACCACAGTCTATTTCGCCGACTCCGCCAGCATGTACGACGAGGTCCGCACCGGAAACTCCGTCGCAGTCTTCGACGACTACCCCGTCCTCGCCTACGGCATCACACAGGGCAACGGCCTCAAGACGGTCACCGAAAAAGAGGTGGGTGCGAGCTACGGCTTCGCAGTCAACAAGGGCCAGAACGCCGAACTGCTCCAGATGTTCAACGCTGGACTGCAGAACCTGCGCGACGACGGCCAGTACGACGAAATCGTCTCGACCTACCTCGGTCAGGGCGCGTCGACGTCGGACAACTCCATCATCGGCTTGATCAAGAGCACCTATCCCCAGCTCCTCAAGGGCCTGTGGTTGACGATCGTTCTCTCGGTCGTCTCGATCGCGATCGCTCTGGTCCTGGGTGCGATCTTCGGTCTCTGCCGCGTGTCCACCAACATGTTCGTCCGAGGTATAGGCACGACCTACGTCGACATCTTCCGCGGCACACCGCTGTTGGTGCAGGCGTTCTTCATCTACTTCGGCATCCCGGCAGCCCTGCATTTCCAGATGTCCGCCTTCACCGCAGGCATCATCACGCTCTCGCTCAACGCCGGTGCGTACATGGCTGAAATCGTCCGCGGCGGCATCTTGTCCGTCGACAAGGGACAGATGGAGGCGTCACGAAGCCTGGGCATCAGCTACATGAAGTCGATGCGAAAAGTCATCATGCCGCAGGCAATTCGCACGATGATCCCGTCGTACATCAACCAGTTCGTCATCACCCTCAAGGACACGTCGATCCTGTCGGTCATCGGACTCGCCGAGCTCACTCAGACAGGGCGCATCATCATCGCGCGCAACTTCCAGTCGTTCAACATGTGGCTGATCATCGGCGTCATGTACTTCATCATCATCATGGCGCTCACCAAGCTGTCGAACCGCCTCGAGAAGAGGATCAACAAGTGACCGAAACAGCCGTCAACATGGGCAAGTCCGACACCGAGGTCAAGATTTCGGTCAAGGGACTGAAGAAGTCGTTCGGCGACAACGAGGTCCTCAAAGGCCTCGACGTCGACATCAAGAGCGGTGAAGTGGTCTGCGTCATCGGGCCTTCCGGTTCGGGTAAGTCCACCTTCCTGCGCTGCCTCAACCGCCTCGAAGACATCACCGCCGGCTCCGTGCGCGTCGACCAGTTCGACCTCACGAACACGGACGTCGACATCGACAAGGTGCGCCAGCACATCGGGATGGTGTTCCAGCACTTCAACCTGTTCCCACACATGAGCGTCGTCGAAAACGTGATGCTCGCCCCGGTGCAGACCGGGCGATCGACCAAGGATCAGGCTCGCGAGATCGCCGTCAAACTGCTCGGCCAGGTCGGTCTCGCGGAGAAGGCAGATGCCAAGCCCGCCAGCCTGTCCGGTGGGCAGAAGCAACGTGTGGCCATCGCCCGCGCACTGGCGATGAGCCCGGACATCATGCTCTTCGACGAGGCCACCAGCGCTCTCGACCCCGAAATGGTGGGTGAGGTTCTGCAGGTGCTGCGCGACCTCGCCAAGCAGGGCATGACCATGGTCGTCGTGACCCACGAGATGGGCTTCGCCCGTGAGGTTTCCGACCGAGTCATCTTCATGGCCGACGGATACATCGTCGAAGAAGGTAAGCCGGAGAGTCTGTTCGGCAACCCCCAGCAGCAGCGCACCCAGGACTTCCTGGCGAAAGTTCTGTAGGGGCAAGCCCCCTGTGCGCCTTTTTGGTAGTGGGGACTACCGGAAAGGCGCACGGGTGGTGGCCAATTCGACGACAACAGCCGTCTCCATCCAGCCACGACGACCGGCAACCAGTGATGACATGCCGCGAAAAGACCGTGGGACCTTCTCGACTCGAACATGATCGATGCTCCCAGGTACCAACACCCAGTGTCTGGGTTCTTGTTCGACAAATTCGCCGCGCTCGAGTCGGATCGAGAGAACGATCCCGGCAGTAGGTTCCACGTCGTCGGGAAAGATTCCTCCATGAACCGACCCGTCGAACCACAGCGAGTCAGGTATCGGGTGCAAAGCCCACGAAGATTTTTCGCCGACCACCGGCAACGGTGCACAGCACTCTAATTCCCACGTTTCGATGCGGACTGTGACCACGTTGTAGTCATTCATCTGAAATACCCCGCGCAGTAGACGGACCGGGACACGACGATCCCGGGCGCGGAGTTACCTGTCGAACCAGAATAGCGTCAGATCTTGTAGACGCGCTCCGCTGTCGCCGTGGACGCCGCTGCCAGGGCCTGCGGATCCTCGCCGCGGATGTCTGCGAGTGCACGCACTGTGTACGGCAGGCAGTACGACTCGTTAGGCGCACCGCGGAACGGGTGCGGCGTCAAGAACGGCGCATCCGTCTCGACGATCAGCTGATCCGACGGCACCAACAGCGCGGCCTCACGCAGCGCCTTCGCATTCTTGAAACTCACGGTTCCCGAAAAACTCAACACGTACCCGGCGGCGATGCACTCCCGCGCCATCTCCGAATCCGAGGAGAAGCAGTGGAACACCACTGTCTCCGGCGCGCCTTCCTCGTTCAGCACCCGCAGCAAGTCCTGGTCGGCTTCGCGGTTGTGAATCATCAGCGTCTTACCGAGACGCTTCGCGAGGTCGATGTGCCACCGGAAACCGTCGACCTGCTCCTCGATCGTGGCGCACCCTTCGAGCTTGCCTGGCCAGTAGAGATCCAGCCCAGTCTCCCCCACCGCGACGACCCGCGGATTGGACGCCAACCGTTCGATCTCGGCCCTGGTGTCGGCATCCAGGACGTTCGCCCTGGTCGGATGGATTGCGACGGCTGCGTAAACCCTCGAATCCCAGTTCGCAGCGTCGACGGCAAAGCGTGCAGCATCGAGGTCGTCGGCCACCGTGACGACCCGTCCGACGCCGACGGCCTCGGCTCGATCGACTATTTCGGCCACGGTCGCAGCGTCGTGTGCGCCGCACGCGTCGAGGTGCGTATGGGCGTCGATCAGAGGCGACAAGGGCTCAGGGGCATCGGGGGCGGGACGGTCTTTGCTCACGCCCGATAGAGTAAGCCCACCATGACTGTGCCTGCCTCACCCTCCCAGACCCCGCGCCCGGACTCCGCCGCCCCGGAAGGCGCGGAACGATCGCCGTTCTACATCACGACAGCGATCGCGTATCCCAACGGCGCTCCGCACATCGGCCACGCGTACGAGTACATCTCCTCGGACGCGCTTGCCCGCTTCAAGCGTTTGGACGGTCATGAAGTGTTCTTCATGACCGGTACCGACGAGCACGGTCTGAAGATGCAGCAGACAGCGATCAAAGAGGGCATCGACGTACGCGAACTCGCGGCTCGCAACTCCGACGTGTTCCAGAACCTCGACAAAGTCCTGAACGTCTCGTACGACCGGTTCATCCGCACCACGGACGCTGATCACCAGGTCGCCAGCAAGGCGATCTGGGAGAAGATGGCCGCATCGGGCGACATCTACCTCGACACGTACTCGGGTTGGTACTCGGTTCGGGACGAGGCCTTCTACACCGAAGCCGAGACCACGCTTCTGGAGGACGGCACCCGTCAGTCCACCGAGACCGGCACCCCGGTGGAGTGGACCGAGGAGTCGAACTACACCTTCCGTCTCTCGGCGTACGGGGAGCGTCTCCTCGCGCTGTATGAAGAGCACCCCGAATTCATCGCCCCCACGACTCGCCGCAACGAGATCGTCAGCTTCGTCAAGGGCGGCCTCAAGGACATCTCGATCTCGCGCACCACGTTCGACTGGGGCGTCAAGGTGCCGGGCGACCCGGACCACGTCATGTACGTCTGGGTAGACGCCCTCACCAACTACCTGACGGGCGTCGGATACCCGAACGTCGACTCGGAGGAGTTCAAGAAGTTCTGGCCCGCGAGCCTGCACATCATCGGCAAGGACATCACGCGGTTCCACACCGTGTACTGGCCGGCATTCCTCATGTCTGCCGGCATCGAACTGCCGGAGCGGGTGTTCGTCCACGGCTTCTTGTACAACAAGGGCGAGAAGATGTCGAAGTCCGTCGGCAACGTCGTCGACCCAATCGCGATGGTCGATCAGTACGGCCTCGACGCGGTCCGCTTCTTCTTGCTCCGCGAGATCTCGTACGGTCAGGACGGCAGCTACAGTCACGAAGCGATCGTGACGCGCATGAACGCTGATCTCTCGAACGAACTCGGCAATCTCGCGCAGCGTTCGCTGACGATGGTCGCGAAGAACTGCGACGCCCAGGTACCCACCCCCGGCGAGTTCACCGAGGACGACCTGGCGATGCTGGCATCGGCGGATGCCCTGCTTGCCAAGTGCCGCAGCGAGTTCGACGTGCAGGCTCTGCATCTCGCACTGGAAGCCATCTGGGGCGTTCTCGGCGAGACCAACCGGTACTTCTCCAAGCAGGAACCGTGGGTTCTGCGTAAGACCGATCCGGCACGCATGGCGACGGTTCTGTACGTGACGCTCGAAGTGGTCCGTATCGTCGGGCTTCTCGTTCAGCCGGTGATGCCCGACGCGGCGTCACGCATCCTCGATCTGCTCGGCCAGAGCGAAGAGAACCGGCAGTTCGCCGACATCGCGGTTCGCATCGACGCCAACCGGAAACTGCCTGCTCCGGCGCCAGTTTTCCCCCGCTTCGTCGAGGAATGAGCTAAGCGAGAGTGCCGCACGTGGGGTCCGAGATATCCGGTTACAGGCGGATGTGTCGGACCCCACGTGCACACTCCAGCCATGACGACGAATAGAACATACATTCGAACCAGCGCTTCGGCGCAGACACTGCCATGGAACGGAGCGCGGGTGTCCACTCAGGAGGTCAGCCCTCAATCCGTTTCCGCGGTGCGAGATCTCGTTTCCGAACTGTCCGCAGCGTACGACCGCGGATGGCAGCCGGCGGATCTGATTCATCTGGCGCGTCGAAGCAAAGAAGCGTCCGACGCCGATCTCGCCGCCACCACCATCCTGTTCGATGCGAAAGCGTCGCGCGCCTCCGATCGCGCACCGCTCGAATGGGTGGGGCAGTTGCAGACGATCGGCGAACAGTATCCGAAGTCTCGGCACATCGCTTCTCGAATCACCGTGGACGACGACGTTTTTCGCTCCCTCGCCGCCGGCCTTCTGTTCCAGGATCCCTACTTCCTTGTTTCGCAGATCGTCGACGTCGCGCGATCGTGGATGCGCCTACCTCAGTGGACGGTGTTGCTCGCGCCACCATCCACCTGGCCGTCGCAACGGACCGACACCACCTATGCCGGCGTCGGTGATACCGAGGTCGACTCCAAGGTACTCAAGCGAATTCGTGGATTACTCGCCAAAGCGGAAGCCACCAACTTCGCGGAAGAAGCCGAGATTTTCACCGCGAAGGCTCAGGAGTTGATGACCCGGTACGCCATCGATTCCGCGCTGCTCCACTCTCGCGCCGGGGTCACCGACACATCCGTGAATGCCCGACGCATTCACATCGAGAACCCGTACGTGAAGGAAAAGGTTCACCTCCTGACCGAGATCGGCGAATCGAATCGAGTCAGGACTGTCTGGTTCAGCGACATTGCACTCGCGACCGTCGTCGGCACTCCGGTCGACCTTCAGCAAGTCGACATGCTGTTCACTTCCTTGCTCGTACAGGCAACCCGTGCAATGCAATTCGCCGACTCGAGCAATCGTGGCGGCTCACGCACCACCTCGTTCCGCAAGGGATTCCTGGCCGGGTTCGCCAGCCGCATCGGACACCGCCTGCGTGACGCCGGCACCAAAGCCACCGCCGAAGCGGCCGACGCGGCATCGATGGACGTCGCGGATCTTCTGCCGATCCTGGCCACCACTTCCGAGGCCGTCGACGCCGAATTCGATCGATTGTTCCCGACAACCCGCAAAACTCGCGGACGGTCCGTCGACGCCGAAGGCTGGCACGCCGGCCAGGCCGCAGCCGACGACGCCAACCTGCGTCCCGGCGCACCCGCCGTGAACCGCTCCCGCTAGTCCTTTCGAGCGGCCAGTACCGTCTCGTACAACTCACGCTTGGAGACTCCGGCCGTTGCGACCAGAGCACACGCGTCCTTCAATCGTGCTCCCCCCTCGACCAGCCTTTCCACCTCGTCGACCAGATCGGCAGGATCAGATGCCACCAGTACTGCGCCTTCGAGCACCACCGTGATCTCTCCGCGAACGCCCTCGGCCGCCCAAGTAGCTAACTCTCCGAGAGTGCCGCGCTTCACTTCCTCGTAGGTCTTGGTCAATTCCCGGCACACGGCCGCGCGGCGATCGGGCCCGAGAACTTCCACCGCATCTGCGAGGCAGTCGGCAAGGCGATGGGGTGCTTCGAAGAACACACACGCTCGCTGCTCGGTTGCCAGGGCCGAAAGCCAGGTCTTGCGCTGCCCCTGCTTTCGCGGCGGGAATCCGTCGAAGCAGAACCGCTCCACCGGCAAACCCGAGAGTGCCAGCGCCGTCGTGACCGCCGACGGGCCCGGGAGACACGTGACGGCGAGGTTCTCGGCTACGCAGGCGGCAACGAGGCGATATCCGGGGTCACTGACCGACGGCATGCCTGCATCGGTGACCAGCAGGACGGTCTTGCCTTCGGCCACGTCGGCGACCAACGCGGGCAGCCGCGAAATCTCGACCTGGTCGTAGAAACTGACGATCTTCCCGGTGATGGTGACGTCGAGCGCGGACGCCAGAGACTTGGTGCGTCGTGTGTCCTCCGCAGCGACGACGTCGGCGGTTGCGAGAGCAGACCGAAGACGCGGGGACGCGTCACCGACATCTCCCATGGGTGTTGCGGCGAGTACCAAACGACCAGTCATACCTGACAGCCTACGATTGCCAGGTGACTGTGCAGACGGACGAGCGGCCAACGCCCGCCACGAGCGATCGGGTAGTGCGTAGTCCCGGCCCGCTGGTACCGGATCCTGATTTCGGCCCGACCGACAGATTGCGCGGCTGGATCGTCACCGCTTTCATCACCGTCATCGCGGCGATCACCCGCTTCACGATGCTCGCCTACCCGACCGACGCCGGCACACCTGTATTCGACGAGAAGCACTACGTTCCGCAGGGCTGGCAAGTTCTGACCGGCGGTGGCATCGAGGACAATCCCGGTTACGGATTGGTGGTGCACCCGCCGATCGGTAAGCAGATGATCGCGATCGGCGAAGCACTCTTCGGTTACAACGGTTGGGGGTGGCGATTCTCGTCAGCCCTGGTCGGGACGCTGATGGTCCTGCTGATCATCCGGATCGTCCGCCGCATGACGCGGTCCACGCTGATCGGGGCGATTGCCGGAATCCTGCTCATCGTGGACGGCGTCACCTTCGTCTCCTCACGCCTGGGGATGCTGGACATCTTCCTGGCCTTCTTCGTCCTCGCCGCCCTCGGATGTCTGGTGGTTGATCGTGACCAAGTCCGCGAACGGATGGCGAAGGTGTACGAGGAAGGTCGAATCGGCGATTCCGCCTGGGGTCCACGGCTGGGTTTCCGGTGGTGGAGGTTCGGCGCCGGCATCCTGCTCGGTCTGGCATGCGGAACCAAGTGGTCCGGCATGTACTTCATTCTGTTCTTCGGATTGCTCAGTGTTGCCTTCGACCTGTCAGCGCGCCGCGCATACCGCGTGCAGCGCCCCTGGGTCGGCACCGCAGTTCGCGACATCGGTCCAGCTCTGTATGCGCTGGTGGTCATTCCGCTCGGTGTGTACCTCGCGAGCTACTGGGCCTGGTTCACCAGCGAGACCGGCGTGGACCGTCACGCCGTCGGTAACGAGATCGGTGAGGGCGGCACGTGGAGCTTCATTCCCTCCGCACTGCGTTCACTCTGGTACTACAGCGGAAACGTTCTCCAGTTCCATGCCGGTCTGACCAACTCCGCCGGAAACCACCACCCGTGGGAGTCGAAACCGTGGACGTGGCCGATGGGGCTACGACCGATGCTCTACTACTACGCCGACGGCGAGCAGGTCACCGGTTGCGGGGCCGCCAGCTGCGTCAAGGCCGTGATGCTGATCGGCACACCGGCGATGTGGTGGCTGGCACTACCGATGTTGGCGTGGGCGATCTGGCAGACGTTCGTGCGCAGGGACTGGCGATACGCCGTGGTCCTGACGGGCTACGGCGCCGCTTACCTTCCGTGGTTCGCGACGCTCGACCGCCAGATGTACTACTTCTACGCAGTTGCACTCGCCCCGTTCATGGTCATGGGATTTGCGCTGGTCCTCGGCGATGTTCTGGGCAAGGCGAGCGCGTCCGTCGAGCGTCGTACCACCGGACTTCTTGCCGTCAGTCTGTACATCGGTCTGGTCGTGGCCAACTTCGTCTACCTCTGGCCGATACTCACCGCCATGCCGATCACGCCGGAATCGTGGCAAAACCATCTGTGGCTGCCTAGCTGGAAATAGTGGGACAGACGAAGGAGGCACCGAACCTGGTTCGGTGCCTCCTTCGCTTCACGATTACTCTGTCGGCTTACCGACGCGACGTCCCCGCCTCGGGCGTAGGAGAGCACGTTTCTGCTCCTTCGCCGCAATGATGATCGGGTCGTGCGAAAGATCCTTGTACAGCGAGAAGCACAGTCCGATCATGACCAGCACGAACGGCGCCGCAGCGATGATCGTCATGGTCTGCAAGCCGTCGAGCGCTTCGGAGCCACCGGTCCACAGCAGAAGCGCCGCGACGCCACCGGTCAACATGCCCCAGAAGACCACAACCCAGCGACTCGGTTCGAGCGTTCCGCGCTGCGAGAGCGTCCCCATCACCATCGACGCAGCGTCTGCGCCGGAAACGAAGAACACTGCCACGAGCAGCATGACGAGGACAGTCGTCACTCCGGCCAACGGCAGATTGTCGAGCATGCCGAACAGTTGAGCCTCTTCCGAGCCTCGGCCGGACAAGCCGATTCCGTCACGTTCCTCGCCGATGCCTGCGCCGCCGAAGATCGCGAACCAGAGCAAGCTGACAGTCGTGGGAACGGCGATGACGCCGACGATGAACTGGCGGATCGTGCGGCCGCGGCTGATGCGTGCCAGGAACATGCCGACGAACGGCGTCCAAGACACCCACCATGCCCAGTAGAAGATCGTCCACGACGAAAGCCACGCGCCCGTTTCAGGATTCGACGACGCACCCGTGCGGGCGGACATCTGGGCGAGGTCGGAAACGTATGCGCCAATGGTCGTCGGGAGCAGATTGAGAATCAGCACGGTCGGCCCGAGAACGAACACGAACAGCGCCAAGATCAGCGCGAGCACCATGTTGATGTTGGAGAGCCACTGAATTCCCTTGGCCACACCGGAAACTGCCGAAGCGACGAATGCCAGGGTCAGCACCGCAACGATGGCCACGAGCAGGAATACGCCGGCTTCTTCCATCCAGCCGACTACCTCGAAACCGGAGCCGATCTGAAGTGCGCCGAGCCCCAAAGATGCTGCGGTACCAAAAAGTGTGGCAAAGATCGCCAGGATGTCGATGACCTTGCCGATCGGCCCTTCGGCCTTGCGACCGAGCAACGGAATGAAGGCCGAACTGAACAGTTGCTTGCGTCCTCGGCGATACGACCCGTATGCAATGGCAAGGCCCACAACGGCATACATCGCCCAAGGATGAAGACCCCAGTGAAACATGGTGGTGGCCATGGCAGTTCCGACGCCACCGTCGGTGCCGGGAGGCGGAGTCACGTAGTGCGCAAGCGGTTCCGCGACACCGAAGAACATGAGGCCGATCCCCATGCCGGCGCTGAACATCATCGCGATCCAGCTGACGGTTCGGAACTCGGGCTTCTCACCGTCCTTGCCCAGCGGAATGTCGCCGAATCGACTGACCGCGAGGTAGATGGAAAACAGCACGAAAGCCGAAGCTGCGAGTACGAAGAGCCAGCCGATGTTCGTCACCAACCAGCCGAGAACACTTCCGGTTACCGAATCGAGGTTGTCGGGAGCTACGAGGCCCCACACGACAATAGCCAGCACCGCGGCAGCCGCCACGGAAAACACCACGTAGTCGGTCCGAACGCCTACTCGAGTAAAGCCCGTCTCCGGGCGCTCTTCGTTGGCCCCGGAATCTTGTTCGGATCGATCAGATTTCGTCACCATAGATGACTACGTTCGTCACTTTATGGGCCAAAAGCAAGCCGGAAGGCGGGCTCAACGTCCGTTGAACCCGCCTTCTCACCCCGATCAAGCTGGGGTTTTAACCCAACCGTTGCCCTTGCCGATCAATCCGTCGATGCTGATGCGTCCTGCGCCGATCACAGCGATCAAGAGCGATCCGACACCGAGTGCGACGACGAGTTCGTAGCCACCGTTGTCGATGAAGACACCCTTGTCCGCGTGCACGATGAAGAACGCGCCAACCATGTCGAGGAACAGCAGCGCGCCGACGAGAGGGGTCAACAGACCCGCGATGAGCAGGATTCCGCCGCCGAGTTCGATGGATGCAGCCACAACCGCAGAAATCTTGGGGAGCGGGGCGCCCATCCCTTCAAACGCGGCCTGCGTTCCGGCGATCTTGTAGGTGAAGAACTTCTGCCAACCGTGGGCGATGAAGATGATCCCGAGGCCGACACGGGCGATGAGGAGTCCGAGGTCACGAGCAATCGACGAATTCATGAGCCAAGACTGACAGCTTTAAGTTGAAGCGTCAACTTAAACATTGTGTCATGCACCTCTCAATGCCGACTCCACCATGGCGACGATCTCACTGTCGGAGTACCCGAGCGAGCGGACCCTATGCGCAAACGCGGTCGCCGCCTGCTCGGCCTGCGCCTGCACCGGATCGGTCCCCGAAGCGATGAATGTCCCTTGCTTTCCCCTCGTTTCGATGACGCCCTGATCGCTGAGCGCGCGATAAGCCTTCGCGACGGTGTTGGCCGCCAATCCCAGCTCCGAGGCCAACGCTCGCACCGTCGGGATCTTGGTTCCCGCGATCAATCCGCCGCCGTGAACCTGCTCGATAATCTGTTGCCGCAGTTGGTCGTACGGAGCTGTGGAGGAATCGTGTTCGATTGCGATCTTCATCGTCACCCTCGTCGTATCTTCTCGGTCACAAGCCCTCGATCGCCTCGCGGATCGTATGCGGGCCGGAGGTCAGAACCAATGTCTTGCCGACGCTGGACGGCGCATCGATGAGCGCTTCGACGACCGCGGCGACATCGGCTCGAGGCACAGAGCCTCGATCGACGGGCGGCTGCGCAAGCAATACTTCACCGGTCGGGTCGTCGTCCGTCAGAAGGCCTGGCCGAAGAATCGTCCAATCCAGCGAAGACCTTGTCTTCAGGTCTTCCTCCGCTGCCGTCTTCGCCCGCAGGTAGGCGGCAAAAACCTCGTCGGTGTTCTCCGGTATTTCGTCACCAGCACCCATGGCGCTGATCTGAATGAACCGACGTACTCCCGCTTTCTCGGCGGCATCGGCCAACAGCACCGCCGCAGCTCGGTCGACGGAGTCCTTGCGCTCGATCGAGCTACCAGGTCCGGCGCCCGCGGCGAAGACCGCGACGTCGGCACCGTCGAGTACCTTCGCAACTTCCTCGACCGTGGAGGATTCCAGATCGATCACCACGGGGAACGCGCCGAGTGTGCGGACCGCACCCTCGTGCGCGGAGTTGCGGATCAGCGCTACCGGCCGATCGCCATGTCCTGCCAGCAGGTACGTCAGGTGCTGCGCGATCTTGCCGTGCCCGCCGGCAATGACCACGCGTCGTTCGTCCACACTTCGATGTTCCGTCATCGTTTTCTCCTCACACGTCGGTACTTCAGGTGCAGCACTCCGGAGCGGCCCGTTGTTCCCCTGTTTGTCCCACGAGTTCGGACGCAGAGGCAGAATGACGAACATGGCATCTGCAACCATCTTCCACAATCAACGGTGCAACACCTCGCGGACCGTTCTCGGGCTCATCCGGGAAGCCGGCATCGAACCCACCATTGTCAAGTACCTCGATACTCCGCCTACCCGATCCGAGCTGGAAAAACTCATCGCCGACGCCGGCCTCGAGCCCAGTCAAGCGGTTCGCAAGCGCGAAACGCAGTACAAGGACCTCGGACTCGCCGACGCTTCCGAATCCGAGATCCTCGACGCGATGATCGAGCACCCAATTCTGATCGAACGCCCATTCGTCGTCACTGACAAGGGCACGGTGCTCGCGCGTCCGGCAGCCAAGGTGGAAGAGATTCTCTGACGTCTACCGCTCACAGCGGATCGCGGGCGATCGGGCAGGACATGCAGCGAGGTCCACCGCGACCGGAGCCCAGTTCGGAACCCGCGATTCGCAAAACCTCGATACCCGAGGCCTCCAGCCTGGCATTCGTTTCGACGTTGCGCTCGTAAGCGACGACGACGCCCGGTTCGACGGCCAACGTGTTGTTGCCGTCGTCCCATTGCTCACGCTCGGCAGTGACCGTGTCGAGTCCGGTGTCGATCACTCGAAGTTTTCCGATTCCCATGGCGTCGGCTGCCGCTTCGAGGAACGGCGTCGCACCGCGAATACTCACCCCGTCGTCTTCCTTGCGAAGGGTGAACGCTGCCAATGTGTCCTGAATGGCCGGATACATGACGACCGCGTCGGCCTCGACCATGGTGCAGACCGTGTCGAGATGCATAGACGCTCGGCGTTGCTCGATCGGAACAACCAACACCGTGTGGGCGAGACCGTCGTCGAACACGCTACGCGCCAATGCTTCTGCGCCGGCGGGTGACGTACGTTCACCGACACCGATCGCGATCACCCCCGGCGCGAGAAGCAGCACGTCACCTCCCTCGACAGGAGCCGTGTGCGACTCGTACGCGCGGCGCACGCCTTTGAATCGAGGGTGATGCGCGTAGACGAGATCCGTGATCGAGGATTCGCGAGCTCGCGCTGACAACGCCAAGGACGTGATGATGACCCGTGGCCCGACCCAGAACGACGAATCGCGGGTGAAGAGCAAGTTGGGCAGCGGGTCGATCACGAAGTCACCGCCGTGATGCATCCTGCGCACCAACGAGGTCGAGCCGGCGTCGATCGGCAGCTCGTCGAACGTCATTCCGGCAGTAAGGATCGACGACAGCTCCTTCGGCTCTACCTTTCGCAGGTACGCAGCCAGGTGTTGCCCGAGCGCGTGGCCGATCTTGCGTGCGTCGACGGCGGCCGCGATTCCCTGGATCCTCGCTGCGCCACTGACCTCGAGCGCCTCGGTGAGGAGATCGGACAAAAGCAGTACCTCGACGCCGCGCTCACGAAGGACGGTCGCAAACTGATCGTGTTCTTCCTGCGCGCGGTCCACCCACGGCAACGCGTCGAACAGCAGCTCGTCGTTGTTGCGCGGAGTCAATCGTTTCAACTCGTCGCCCGGACGATGAAGAATGACCGATCGCAATCGGCCCACCTCGGAATCGACACCGAGGGGGACGGAGCCAGAAGCGTTCATGAGTGAACACTAATCCCGTAGGCCCCACCCAGCAGGGATGAGCAGCTGCCATATCTTCCCGCGTAACGTCTGATCCGACGCAGGCGAGAGGACCACGCAATGAGTAGCACGGATCAGGCGGCGCTGGGCGGCGCCGGAATCGACAGGTTCACCGGGCGCTGGGTCGGCGCTGGAGCCGGACATTTCCCCACCATCGACGACTTCGAGTACTCCGAGGAGATCGAGTTCGCTCCGACTCCGAAACCGTTTGTCACCTACTCGTCGCGCACTCGAGGGCTCCCCGACGGCCGACCACTTCACATGGAATCGGGCTACCTGCGCCCGACACCTGGTGGTGAGCTCGAACTGCTGGTCAGCCAGCCCACCGGATTTGTGGAGATCCATCGCGGCACCGTCGACTCCGAAGGCACTCTTGCCTTGACCCGTCTCACGCTCGCAGCATCGCCCGACGCAAAACCGGTTCACGACGTCCGGCGAGTCATGCGCGTCCAAGGCGACACCCTGACCTACGACTTGTGGATGGCGCACGGCGACACCCCGCTGACGCATCATCTCCACGCCACCCTCCACCGGGCGACGGACCGGTAGTCGCCATGGAGATGCCGTCGTGGAAAGCCAAGGAACTTACGCCCGGCCAGCTCTCCGAGCGCAGCGGTGTCGCCGTCTCGGCCCTGCATTTCTACGAACGAGAAGGCCTCATCGTCAGTCGCCGGACCAGCGGCAACCAGCGTCGATACCAACGAGACACGCTTCGACGTGTCGCCTTCATCAGAATCTCGCAACGCGTCGGCATTCCGCTGTCGGAAATCCGGGAAGCCCTCGGCACACTTCCTGAAGGCCGTACCCCGAACCGCGCAGATTGGGAACGGTTGTCGACCGGATGGCGGCGCCACCTCGATCTCCGCATCGAGCAACTGGAACGACTACGCGACAATCTCACCGGTTGCATAGGTTGCGGGTGTCTCTCACTGGAGGGATGCGCCCTCGCAAACCCTCACGATCAACTCGCTGCCGCCGGCCCAGGTGCACGCGTTCTGGAGGTGGATTTCGGCGCCGACTCAGGCGAGAAATGACTCGACAGCGTCCCGATCGCGCCCCAGCAAGTCCTCGACGGTCTTCTTCAGCAACTTCTCGATCTGGCCGCCGATGATCGGCATCTTCACTTCGGCCGTCCCGTCGACGACCAGTCGCGTGCAGGACTCGGCGGCGGTGAGGTCCAGCGTCGTCTCGATTCGTATCGGCAGTCCGTGCGCGATTCCGGTGACCGACCCTGCGGCCTTCCCGTCAGACAGAGGCCCCCAGTGGTCGACCCGTGTCAGACCCAGTCGACTCGGCGCAACCTTGGCGACCAGGGTCGGGAGGGAGGCAGAGTCGATTTCCTCGGACACGGATACTTCGATCGATCCGTCTCCAACTTCGATGTCCGAGGTGGCATAAAGGTCTCCGAGTCGGACTTTCCAATAACTCGGGTCAGTCAAAGTTCGATGCACGTCGTCGATCGGATATTTGAATTCGATATCGAAGTGAAAACTCTTCGGCATGACTTTGGTCCCTATTCGACTAGATAAAAGTCCCGTCGGAGGTAATGCTCATCGCTTGAGCAATTTACTGAACTGGTCGTTCGCTTTTTGCATCACGAACTCGTAAGGCGGGGCGAATTTGCGGGCCCACCAGTATCCGAATCGAATGTCATTGGACGTATACACGAGGTACGTGTTCTTCTCGATTCCCCGCAGAATGCACGAGGCCACCTTCTCCGGGGAGACCGCGCGCTTCTCGAACCGGTGCGTGAGCTTTTTGACCCGCGGGTCATCCCGGTCGATACCCGCGATCTCCACGGTTCCCACCAAAGGCGTCTTCACCCCACCAGGCACAACCAGACTGACGCCGATTCCGTGCCGCTTCAGATCGAATCGCAGCACCTCGGAGACCCCACGAAGGCCGAACTTGCTCGCACTGTAAGCGGCATGCCACGGCAGTGCCAAGAGCCCAGCGGCCGAAGACACATTGACCAGGTGCCCACCCTTGCCGGCGCGGATCATGGGCGGAACGAACGTCTCCATGACATGGATCGGTCCCATCAGGTTGACGTCAACCATCGACTTCCAGTGCCGATGCTCGAGGTTCTCGATAGTTCCCCACGCTGAAATGCCGGCGATATTCATGACGACATCCATCGGAGAGAATTGAGTGTGAATCTCGGTACCGAATTTCACAACCTCGTCGTAATCCGAGATATCGAGTGCCTTGGCCAAACTGACCGTGCCGCCTCCGGCACCAACCATTGCGGCAGTCTCTTGCAATCCACGGTCGTTGATATCAGTGAGAAACAATTCGGCTCCGGCCTCGGATGCCCGCAGTGCAGTTGCGCGTCCTATCCCACTACCAGCGCCGGTGATCAGGCATTTCTTACCCTCGAGCGACCTTACTGACATGGATCGACACTCCCCCGCACTCGTACTGTGGACATGCGGGAAAGTCTACGCACGCGTTGTGCGGCCGCCCCGAAACACGCATTGCGGCCGTGAGCATGCCAGAACCCACGACCTCGGCGGCAGCCGCCGAACCCACCGACAGCTACAGACGCTGAGCCATCTGCTCTTGATAGCCCCTGACCGTACGGTCGAGTTCTTCCGCCGCTACATCGTCCCCACGCTTGCGTGCGTCGTGGGCTCGATCCTGGATTTCACGGATCGCGCGGCGCAGTTCGTCATCGCTCATCGTGTGTTTCATATCACAATTCTGCACCTACGCAGGGGGTTTAGCTAGCGCAGATTGCATTCCGGCAAACCGTTCAAGGTTCAACCCCGAAGTGATTCGAGCAACATCGCGAACAGTCGCCATAATTGCAACCGCATCACTCCACACCGTCACTGAACTGCGGTTTTCCTTTCGGAACACATATGAAAAACCAGGCTAACGCTTAGCTAATATCGCCAAAACGGGTAAAAGGTTTGATACTGGGCACATTAACCAAGTAATGGAAGGTTCGAATAGCGCGACCGTAGCTGCACAATCTTCGTGCGGCCGATACTCAATGTGCGCTGAGACATAGCTGAGCACTCAATGGCCGAACGAATCGAATCTCGGACACATTTGACAACTGGTCCACTAAACAGACTACGGTGAGCTACCGATCGGTTATCCGCGTGATACCGTAGGATTCACTGAACGGACAATTGCTAGCTAGAGAGGATTACGGGGCGGTTCACAATGGCTGACTTTGCAGAACGATTGAACAAACTGTTCGACAGTGTTCATCCTCCGGGGCGCAAACCCCACACCAACGCCGAGGTTGCGGCAGCGCTCATCGAAGACGGCCATCAGATCTCCAAGCCGTACATCTCGCAGCTCCGCTCGGGACAGCGCACCAACCCCTCGGACGAGACAGTCGCTGCGTTCGCCCGGTTCTTCAAGGTGAAGCCCGACTACTTCTTCAACGACATCTACGCTGCCAAGATCGATCACGACCTCGAACTGCTCTCGCAGCTCCAAGGTTACGGCCTTCGCCGCCTCTCGAGCCGCGCATTCGACCTGTCGGAAGAATCGCAGAATCTGCTCACCACGATGGCTGAAAAGCTCCGCGCGAGTGAGGGTTTGCCAGAGGTTCCGCCCGACGCGTCACGCTGATGCAAATGTGCTGAAGCACTGAATTTATCTGAAGCACTGAATTGACATGGAGTAGGTCGACTACGATCGTCGACCTACTTTTGTCGTTTCATCGAGTTCCTTCGCCAACAACAACACCCATCGGCGCGCCGACATCTTCTCAGGTGGCGCAATCCATCTGGTGTCCAACACATCCGAGGCCAATGGATCCGCGATCCACCCCGCAAGTATTCCTGCATGGGCGGTAACTGCCCGGGGCGGTTCCTGACCACCGACGTCGAACATCCCGGCGCCGGACTGTATGTACATCGCATCCATGATCTGGGCGATCATGTCCGATGCCCGGAGTACTGACGTACTTCCGGCACTGTCCGCGTCGACAACCTCAGGGAATCGCTTCACCAGAAGCGCATGCATCCGCCGTAGGCGATACAAGTCTCGTCGTGCGCGCAACCACGTCTCGAGAAGCACCCACGTAATGCCCAGCGCTATCAGAACACTCGAGGCAGCGATGAACCACACCCCTGCGCCCGTCCAGATATCCGATTCGAGTGCGCTGGTGCCACCGATCGATTCGACCAGCATCACGACGACCACGACAAGCAAGACCGACGAACCTGTCACGATCAATGCGATTCCGCGCCCCAACGGCGCCCAAGCAACGTGCCGTAGCCCCGTCGAAATGACAAGGGACAGAGCGACGATGATAAAGATCAGAGCCGGCGCTGGGTATCCGAAGAAAACCGCGATCGCCACCAGCAGTCCCACCGAGTACAGCACCGTGGCGAGACCGCGCATGGCTGGACGCGACATCACCGGCCAGGCAGACACGGCGCCGACTGCGCTGGCCGCGGACAACGCGGTCCACAAGACGATGACGATCATCGCTGCGGCATGTTGCTCCGGCGCAATTCGATCGACGATGTCCCACACCGCAGGCACCATGACCGTCGACGACAATGCGACCGAGAAGCCTGCGAAGACCATCGACATTCGCAACGGCGTCGCGGTGCGCGCGACAACTCGACCCAGTCTCGCGCCGGCTGCAACCCAGACGAGAAGGGCCACAGCCCAAAAGATCATCCGATCGCCTCGTCGTACCGCAATACCGACAGCGGTGTCCCACGGCCACTCATCGTTCGCAGACGCATGATCAACATCGACGCGAACGTCTCGGCTTCCCACTCCGCGATGTCATCCATCGGCACGGGTTCGTTGCGCCGCAGAGAACGTTGACTCAACATGTAGGCGATCAAATCGTCACTGACCTCGAGCGTCGCCTCGGCGATCTCGGCACCTTCGTGGCGAAACACTATGTGTCCCAACTCATGTGCCAGAGTTCGCTCGACATTGGGTAGTCCGGGAGCCAAAACGATGACGTCGTGGTCGTCGTAGGCCCGGCGCTGACCGCACACTCCGGTGGCGAGCGGGGTTTCCAGATCGATCTCGATCGGGCGCCCACGCTCGCGAGCGACTGTCTGCACCACCGTCAGCAGTGACACAGCCTCCGATGACGCTGCTGCGTCGCATACGGCATCCACCGCGGCCAGAACGCGGCGATGTGAACGTCTGTCCGGCACGACTCACGCACCTCCCTGTGATCCGGGTGCCAGGAATTCGGCACGTGCGGCAGCCAAACGTGCCTTCTGCAACGATGCTCCGCGGAAAGTCATTGCTCCCGCACCGGCCGCTACGACTGCCATTCCGCCCACACCGCCTGCGACGGCGGCAGCGTTGAGAATCGGTGGAAGGCCTTGAGTGAACGCCGTCGGGAATGCCTGCGGGTTCTCACTGGGACTCGCGACGTTCGGAGCGTTCGACGGTACCTGGGGAGCTACGGGAGCCGGTGCGGCCAGAACCTCGGGCGCGGACGGTGCTGCGACTGCGCCCGGCGCAGCGTTCGCCGGTCCACCGGCAGAGGGTGCAGGTGCTCCGCCGCCCGCTGACGGCCCCTGCGGATCAGACGGTCCAGCCGGCGGAACCGCGGCCTCCGAGGATGGCTCGGAACTCGACTGCGACTCGGAAGGGGACTGCGTCGTCTCGGAGGCTGCTTCGCTAGATGAACTCTCAGTCTGCGAAGTTGCGTTGGTCGCAGGGGAAGCGCTGCTGCTCGGACGTTGCGACGCCGAAGGGTTGGTCGTGGGCTCAGTCGTCGTGGTCGGCTCAGTCGTCGTCGTGGGCTCAGTCGTCGTCGTGGGCTCAGTCGTCGTCGTGGGCTCAGTCGTCGTCGTGGGCTCAGTCGTCGTGGTCGGCTCAGTCGTCGTGGTCGGCTCAGTCGTCGTGGTCGGCTCAGTCGTCGTCGTGGGCTCAGTCGTCGTGGTCGGCTCAGTCGTCGTGGTCGGCGTCGGAATTACCGTTGTACCGCAGTTGTGATGGTGGCAATGCCAGCCGTAGTTGCCGTTGCCGTTGCCGTTGTTACCGCCACCGTTGTTGCCGTTGTTATTGCCGCCGTTGTTGCCGTAGTTGCCGTTTCCGTTGCCATTGTTTCCACCGCCACTGTTGCCGCCAGGTTGGGCGGCGACGATGGCAGGGAAGACCGATACGGCAAGGACGCCGATACCCATCAGGCACATCACAGCAACAAGCATCATCGCTAGCCGTCGTGGCTGGCTCATCGACATTCCTCCCCGACACATACGTCCGACCTGCGAAAAACTGCGGCAGACTCATCGTGCCTATCGCACCGGACACACCCTCGTTACATTTCCGGCAAACATGTATCCGCCCAAGGATCATCCCTCACTTGGAAGCTCAACGGTCCGGATCAGCGGTCGCAATCGTATGAAACGGCGCACACTCGAGCTAAATCTTCACAATTCGGGCAGGCTCTGAAAATGCAGGAAAGGGCCGTTCAACTTTCGTTGAAAGACCCTTTTTGCTGGTACTTCTTGGTGGAGCTGAGGGGAATCGAACCCCTGACCTCTTCGATGCGAACGAAGCGCGCTACCAACTGCGCCACAGCCCCGTGCCACCGCCTCAGCGGTGCTCGGCAACTCTAACAGGAACGAATACTCCCGTTGGAATCACCCGACACGAACTTTCGACCTGACAAGATCGGCCCAGAAGGTCACTGACCGGATGCGCGACGCATCTCGGTGTGCCTGACCTCTTCTTCGTAGTGATCCAAGTGATCGAACGCCGGATCTTCGTCGTCGACCTCGAGGACAACCGCTCCTGGCCGGCGCAATCGCGCTGGAATCAGGCGCAACTCTTCGTCGGTGTGCGATTCGACTCCGAGTCGCGATCGGTTGAGGCGCTCGGTGCGACGACGGCGAATCTCCTGCTCGATACGAACCTGCCGACGTAGGTACGCCATGTACCCACCGAGGCCGCACACGGTCAGCACAAACAACCACCACACCATCGGCGAGATGATCAATGCGAGAGCGCCCGAGAGAATCGCGACGAATGCCAGGCCCAACAATGTCCGCTGACGGAATGCGTACCGCGCCTCCCGGGCGATGGCATCCGCTTCGGGGTCGAATCCGCCTCGGCCGCGCCGAACGGGAACAAATTCTCCGACCGGTGCACGACCGCCGGTGTAGTCGTCTTCTGCGTGAGTGTCCATCTGGTCCTCCGCGTCGTAGCTGCTGCGCACTGGTTCTGGTTGCCAGTTCGGATCGCTTCGATGTCCTGCTGCCGGCCCGCGCTGAACAGGGTTGCTGTCGCCGCGGTGGAGTACTCGAGTCGCGAGCGCCGCGTCACTCGTCTGCCGGATCCTGGGGCGCTTGTTGACAAGCATCGGCACCAGGACGAACAGCCACACGGCCACCAGCCCGATCCACACGAATGAGCTAGGCATGCCGCGGCCTCCTCCCGATCACCTACCAGCACCTATGCCAGCCGTTGACGAGTCAAGGTTAACGGCCGACGCCCTCGCATCGTTGCCGACGCGCCGAACCCCACCATACTCATGTGTCACACGCGTACCGAACTGAACTTCCGGTTCAGTCCCAAAAGTCTCAAGTTCTGGTTGAATCAAAAACCACATTTTTCCGGCCGAAAGTAGGACTACTCAGCGGTAACTGCCGTTTAGCTCGCGTTTCTCACGCTCGTGGCGCCGTATTGGTCACACCCACGAAGCGCGTCCGGACCGCACCAATCTGTCGACGACGGTGGTGGGTACTTCCTCGATGGTCATTCCGACCAGAAGATGATCACGCCATTGGCCGTCGACATCGAGATAGCGCTTGAGAAGACCTTCCTCCCGGAACCCAACATTTCGTAGGACTGCGCGACTCGACGCGTTCTCCGGCCGAACGGTCGCCTCCACTCGATGCAGACCGACCTTCGAGAATGCGTGATCGAGTGTGAGCGCCACGGCCGCTGTGGCTACGCCCCCACCGGTGACGTGCGAGGCGACCCAATAGCCCACCCAGGCGGACCGCAGAGCGCCGCGCACGACATTTCCGATGGTGACCTGCCCGCAGTACTTCCCGTCGAGTTCGATCACCAAGGGAAGGATCCGGCCCTTGCGCGCCTCGGAGCGAAGATTCCCGCACAGGGACGGCCAGACAGTGATGTGGTGGCGAGCATCCCAGGGCGACTCTCCGGTGGGCTCCCACGGCTCCAGGTGCTCGCGATCGCGAATGCGGAGGCGACTCCACACAGCAGCGTCACGGAGCTTCACGGGGCGGACGGTCACCACTCCCGCGGGCACTCGCAGTGGGCCGAGATCTTCCGGCCATCCTGGATGGACTGACATCACACCCCACTCGGGTCGGCGTTACCCACGTTGGGCGAGAAAAGCTACGTCGACTTCTTCACCGATGTGCACTTCGGTGACGTCTCGATCGACAAGAACCAAGCAATTGGCTTCCGCCAAGGTCGCGAGGAGATGTGAGGACGCACCGGGCGCACCCCCGAGTGCCTGCACCAGGTACTCCCCCGTCGCTTCGTCACGCATCAGCTGACCACGCAGGAAACCCTTGCGATCGGCAATCGACGTGATCGTTCCCACCGTGCGCGCCTTCACTACTCGCCGCATCGGTTGGCGGCGTCCGAGCGCGATTCTGATCAGCGGGCGAACCATGACTTCGAATACCACCAGTGCGCTGACCGGGTTGGACGGTAGGAGAAAGGTCGGAACCTCGTCTCGTCCCAGCTTGCCGAAGCCCTGCACTGATCCCGGATGCATGGCAACGCGCTCCACCTCGAGTGTCCCCAGGTCGGCAAGCGCTTCACGAACCTCGTCGGACGCTCCGCCGCCCACGGCACCGGCGATGACAACGATTTCCGAGCGAATCAGCTGTCCCTCGACTACTTCGCGAAGACGGCGCGAGTCGTTGCCTGCGATTCCCACACGGTTGACGTCGGCGCCGGCATCGCGCGCTGCGGCGGCGAGGGCATACGAATTGACGTCGTAGACCTGACCAGGCCCCGGCGTGCGATCCACGTCGACAAGTTCTCCACCGACGCTGATGACGGAGAGACGCGGACGCGGATGGACGAGCACTTTGTCGCGACCGACCGCGGCAAGCAAACCGACCTGCGCGGCTCCGATGATGGTGCCTGCCCGAACGGCCACGTCGCCCGGCTGGACGTCGTCGCCTGCACGGCGAACGTAATCGCCCGAACGCACCGGCTCGAAGATCCGAACGCGAGCGCGACCACCGTCGGTGTTCTCGAGCGGAAGAACTGCGTCGGCCAGCGTGGGCAACGGCGCGCCCGTGTCGACTCGCACGGCCTGACGCGGTTGCAACCGGATCGGTTGGCGTGAGCCCGCCGTCACCTCGCCGACCACCGGCAAGCTGAGGTCCGTAGGCTCGCCGTCCTCGCCGCGGAGGTCGGCTCCAGCGCCGGCGACATCGACACTGCGAACCGCGTAACCGTCGATGGCAGCTTGATCGAATCCCGGCAATGGGCGTTCGGTCACCACTTCCTCGGCACACAGCAGTCCCTGCGCCTCCGAGATGGCGACCCGAACCGGACGGGGTGCCACTGCAGCAGCGGTAACCCTGGTCTGCTGCTCCTCAACCGACCGCATCTGGTCCGCGTCCTCCTGTGTCTGGAAATTCGGTGATATCCGTCAGCTCATGATGCCTTGCCTTCGAAAAGGGACAAGCACATTGATACTGCGTTATCGGGCGATCAACCACCGTGGCGACACGCTCAGCGGTCGAGCCGATCCGCGAGCCACTTACGCAAGGACGGACCGTAATCGTCGCTGTCGAGTGCCAGGTCAACCGAAGCGCGGAGGTACCCGCCGGGGTTGCCCAGGTCATGACGCGTTCCGCGGTGCACCACCACGTGAACCGGATGACCCTCGGAAATCAGGAGAGCGATGGCGTCGGTGAGTTGCAACTCACCGCCGGCTCCCGGCTTGATGCGACGAAGTGCGTCGAAAATCGCACGATCGAGCAGATAGCGACCCGCAGCGGCAAAGGTCGACGGCGCGTCTTCCACAGCCGGCTTCTCGACCATGCCGACGACCTTGAGGACGTCGGGATTGACCGCGTCGGGAACGATTTCGACGTCGAAGACGCCGTAAGCGCTCACTGCGTCCTTGGGAACGTCGATTGCACAGAGAACGGACCCGCCGCGCTTGGCCCGAACTCGCGCCATGATCTCCAGGACGCCACGCGGGAGTACGAGATCATCGGGCAGAAGGACCGCGATGGCATCTTCGTCGTCGTCGAGAACCGACTCGACGCAACCGACTGCATGCCCGAGGCCGAGGGGCTGCTCCTGAATCACGGAATCGACTTCGAGCAAACCCGGCGCTTTGCGCACCTTTGCCAGGGCAGCAAGTTTTCCGCTCGCTTCCAGCTTGCTTTCGAGCACGAGATCCTCGACGAAGTGCGCAACCACTCCGTCTTTGCCCGGGGACGTCACGATGACGAGCCGCTCGGCTCCCGAGTCCGCAGCTTCACCCGCCACCAGTTCGATACCCGGTGTGTCCACGACCGGCAGCAATTCTTTCGGAACCGTCTTGGTGGCAGGCAGGAAACGCGTACCAAGTCCGGCTGCGGGAACCACGGCCGTACGGAAGGCCCTCGTGCTGCTAGCGACAACGTCTGTCATGCCAACACCTTAGCCGCCGCTTGTTACCGCTCGGTCAGCACGACGAATATCGTTGCGGGGTGACACCTCAGACAAAAGCACAATGGCGACAAATCGCACTCGCAGCACGTGATGCAGTCTCCGAGCACACTCGAAATACGGAAACTGCGGCGTTGATCACGCACATACGTTCAGTGATTGTCGACGGCTCAACCGTCTGTGCGTACGTCCCCACCCGCACCGAACCAGGATCCACCGACTTGCTCGACGCCGTTGCCGAGATCGCGCAGCGTGTACTACTTCCGATCACCGGGGAACCCGGACCGTTGTCCTGGGTTCAATACAGCGGTGCCGACGGTTTACGCCCCGCGAAGTACGGCATTCGGGAGCCCGCCGGACCCGTCCTACCACCGGAAACCCTGTCCGACGTGGAATGCATGCTGATCCCTGCTCTCGCGGTGGATCTTCGTGGAACACGCCTCGGCCGCGGCGCAGGCTTCTACGACCGGACGCTCGGGTCGGTCGGACCGCAGACTCGGCTCGTGGCAATTGTCAGAGACTCCGAACTCGTCGAGACCTTGCCTGCCGACGACCACGACATTCCGATGGGATGGGCATTGACGCCGAGCGGCGGTCTCACGCGGCTCCAAGGCGATTGATCTGCGGGAATAGATCCCTGATTAGCGCTGTTGGCACTGTCACTTGTAGAGTGCTAAAGGCTGCGGTGTAAATACGCGGCTGCTCGAACATCACAGTGCGGAGGAAGCCCGGTGCCCACCTACTCATACGCATGTACGGAATGTGACAACCGTTTCGACATCGTCCAGTCCTTCAGCGAAGATTCGCTGACGGTCTGCCCAGCTTGCTCAGGCAAGCTCCGCAAGCTGTTCAACTCTGTTGGCATCGTGTTCAAGGGCAGCGGCTTCTACCGCACCGACAGCCGCGGCGGCTCCGGGACTGCGAGCGAGCCCGCCAAGAGTGATTCGGCACCCGCTGCGAAGTCCGAGTCCAAGTCGGACTCCTCTTCGACATCGAGTTCGTCGACCAGCACGCCGGCGCCCGCGAAGGCTGCCGCAAGCTGATTTCCACAACCTCCGGGTTGTCCACAGTTTCACATCGTTAGGGCCGGAAGCACCGCTTCCGGCCCTAACGTGCATGAATGCCGTCAGCACGTTCTCGCTCGCCGAGGCGCTCCGATCCACTGCGCGCCCAGCTCGATCTCACCCCGAGCACCTTCGATCGCGTCGTCGAACTGACGCGCGGCACTCGGTTCCGCACGGCGACAGTCCGCAAGATCGCAGCCGTTGCCCTGGCCGCACTCGGCGTCGTTCTTTTCTTCCGAGGCGATCCAGCGACCGATACCGTCTCTGCAGTTGTCTCGAGTCGCGATCTCACTCCCGGACAGGTGATCGCGGATTCGGATGTCGAGATCCGAGAGATCGACTCGAAACAACTTCCCGAAGGAATTGTCTCCGATACCGACCTGGTAGTCGGGAGAACCGTTGCCGGCCCGATTCGCTCCGGAGAAACCGTTACCGACGTGCGCGTTCTCAGCCCACGGCTGGCCGGGTTGTCGGTAGGAACCGACGACGCCCGTATCGTCCCCGTTCGATTGGCCGATGCAGCCGTCGCGGACATGTTGCGCAGCGGGGATGTCGTCGACGTCCTGACCGTCGGCCCTGACACATCCCGCACTGACACATCCCGCCCCGACACACCCAACGAATCAATTGCCGACCAGGCCCCGCAGATTCTTGCGGCGGGAGCAGTAGTCGCTCTGGTCACCACGTCGGAAAGTACACGTAACCAGCAGGAACAGGTGATTCTGCTGGCTCTGCCGACACCGGCAGCCAACGTCGTTGCCGCGGCATCCCTGTCCAATGCGATCACCGTGACATTCCGCTGACCGCACAAAGCGTCCGAAGCTCCTCTAGGATTTTTCCAGTCGGTTCGGTATCAACGGACCATCTGGCACTTGCCATCGGAGACTCGAGGGGACACCGACATGCTCAAGGGATTCAAGGATTTCCTGCTTCGCGGAAACGTGCTCGACCTGGCCGTCGCCGTGGTCATCGGCGCAGCCTTCACCGCCATCGTCACGGCATTCACCAGCAACATCATCAACCCACTCGTCGCTTCGATCGGCGGCGGCAACGAATACGGGTGGGGCATTCAGCTGACGGGTGACACCGCTGAGACGTTCTTGAACTTCGGCGCCGTGGTCACCGCGATCATCAACTTCATCATCATCGCGGCGGTCGTCTACTTCGTGCTGATCGTTCCCGCGAATGCGGCGAAGAAGAAGTTCGTCTCCGAGCCCGAGGACAAGGAAGCCAGCGAAACCGATCTGCTCATCCAGATCCGCGACATCCTCTCCGCCAATGCCGGTGGCGCCGACACGGGAGCTCACGCCAAGACGCTCGAATAGGCAGCGCTCACAGAACAAATCAGGCCCTCGGACATTGTGTCCGAGGGCCTGATTTACTTCTCAACCGCCGTGGTGCGGGGGCCGCTGACTGCGCAGCCAGTCGTCGTCCGAGGATCGCGAGGAACCTTCAGGACCCCGCTCGTCCGACGTCGTCTCGGGAAAGACGTCCCCGAAGATGTGCGCCAGGCGCTTCTTGTCGACTGGCGGCTTCTTCGGGGTATCTGGTTGCTCCGACAAGCTATCTCAGCCCTCGAGGCTGGACAGCTCGGCGATGACGTGACTCGCCAATGCCGTCAGGGTTGCCATGCCGTCGCGAATTGCCGGCCTGGTCGACGCCAGATTGGCGACCACGGTGCTTCCCGAAACCCCGACGAGGCCGCGGGACAAGCCTGCTTCGAGCGATCCGGCCGACAGACCGGAAGCGCGAAGTGCTTCGGCAATTCCCGGGATCTCGCGATCGAGAACCTCTGCGGTCACGTCGGGAGTGACGTCACGCGGGGATACCCCGGTACCGCCGACCGAGATGACGAGGTCGACGCCACCGATGACTGCGGTGTTGAGAGCGTTGCGGATCTCCACTTCGTCGGCGGCGACGGCGACCGTCGCATCGACGAGAAAACCCGCTTCGTTCAGCAGTTCCGTAACCAGTGGACCGATGGAGTCGGTGTTGTCGCCGTGGGCTGTGCGATCGTCGACGATGACGACCAGAGCGCGGCCGGCCGATGTGGCTTCGAGTTCCATGACACCTACCGTAGTGTCCGATCCCGACGCCGTTGCGATCTGGCCGAAGATCGGGTCGATCGTCTGCTGATCGCCGAACATCATCGGCCGCCCTGCGCTGCCGCGGTTCCCAACGTGACGTCGACGGTTTTGGTCTGCCCGCCGTCGCTGTACGTGATCGAGACCTTGTCGCCGGGAGCATGTGAACGCACTGCCGCGATCAGCGAATCGCCATCTGCGACAACACGATCGTCGACTTTGGTGATGACTGCACCCTTCGGGATACCGGCCTTGGCGGCCGGCCCGTCAGCAGTGACATCCATGACGGTTGCGCCGTCGGCGTTGTCCTGCGACGGCACGGTCACGCCGATCATGGCCTGAGTCGCCTTGCCGGTCTTGATCAGTTCGTCGGCGACGCGGCGTGCCTGATCGATCGGGATGGCGAACCCGAGGCCGATCGAACCGCCCTGGGTACCCGACGAGGCTCCGAGCGAGGCGATCGCCGTGTTGATGCCGATCAGCTGGCCGTCCATGTTGACGAGGGCGCCGCCGGAGTTGCCGGGGTTGATCGCTGCGTCGGTCTGCAGCGCGTCGATGACGGTGTTCTGGTTGCCGGACTCGCCGCTCGTGGACACCGGGCGATCGAGTGCGGAGATGATGCCCTCGGTGACCGTGCCGGCCAGGCCGAGCGGGGACCCGACGGCCACAACCTGCTGTCCGACCTGAACGTCGCCGGAGTTCCCGAGATCGATGGGCGTGAGGTCGTTGCGGCCGTCGACCTTGATGACGGCGATGTCGGAGACGGGATCGGCACCGACAAGGGTGGCCGAGGCCTTGGTTCCGTCGGAGAACGCGACGCGAAGTTGCGCTCCCTGAGCACCGGCAACGTGGTTGTTGGTCAGGATCAGACCGTCGGAGGACAGGATGACACCGGAACCCTCACCGCCCTGTCCCTGCGCGGTGGCCACCTCGATCTGCACGACGCTGGGCACCACCTTCGAGGCAACGGCCTGAACCGAGCCGGCGGGAGCGTTGGACGTGTTGGTCGCAGTAGGCTTCGGAGCGTTCAGAGAGTTGGTGACCGTCGCGGTTCCACCGTTGCGGTCCGCGACGACGGCACCGACCACGCCACCGACACCACCACTGACCAGGACCAGGGCGAGAGCGCCGGCAACCAGCGCCATGCGTCCCGACTTCGGCTTGGTGGTGGTCGAACCGGAGTTCGGCCCCTGTAGCGGTGCGGGGATCTGGTTGTGGCCGCCCGGGCCGTTCGGACCGCTGGGGCCACCAGGGTTGGGTGCGCCGTACGGGGCGCTCTGCTGGTACGCGGCCTCATGGGCACCGTGCGGGTGGCCGAAAGCCTGCGTGGGCTGCTGCTGCGCCTGCCCGAAGGCTTCGGTGGGTCGAGAAAAGGATTCGGTCGGCTGGTACGGCTGCTGAGGCGCCTGCCCCTGAGGCTGCTGCGGCTGCACTTGAGGTGCTTGCGGCTGCGCTTGGGCGGTGGGCTCGCTGTTGGGCTGCTCGGGCCGGGTCGGCCCGACGTTACGGTCCTCGGTCATCGGCTCGCTTTCGTCTACGGTGACCACCGGACGGGCAGTCACAACTGTTCTGCCGACAATGCTGCCTTGCGCTGCTGAGAAGGCGCTGAGACGTGCCTGTCACTTTACCCAGAGTTCGACGTGAAAATCCGGTGTTGTCGGTTCGGCGTGAAAGACTCTCGGGCCGAACGCATTAACTCGTGACGTCAGTCACCGAAGCACGGGACCAACGGGTCTACAGAACACGCTACTCGGCGCTCGGCCCTGGTTCGCCGGGAAGCACGATACGAACAAGCGCTCCCCCACGATCGGATTCGTCGATCGCGATGGTGCCGCCGTGCTTGACGACGACCTGACGCACAATCGCAAGTCCCAGACCCGATCCCGGCATCGAACGTGCCGCGGTCGACCGGTAGAAACGATCGAACACCAACTCCCGATCCTCCTCCGGAATGCCGGGTCCCGCATCACTTACGGTCAATTCCAACAATCCTTGGCCGACCGGACGCATTTCGACGCGTACCTGTTCGCCCTTCGGACTCCATTTCGCAGCGTTGTCGAGGACGTTCAGCACCGCACGCGACAGGCCCGCTTGATCTCCGTAGACGTACCACGGAGTGGTGACCGCTTCGAACTCGATTTCGTTGCGCCTGCGCCGCGCTCGTTCGAGCGCACGCTCGACGACGTCGCTGACGTCTACGCGCTCGTACACGGTTTCGGGCGCGTCTTCGCGGGCCAGATCGACAAGGTCACCGACAAGAGTCGACAGTTCCTCGATCTGCGCGACGACGTCGGCGCGCAGTTCGGCCATGTCCTCGTCGGGAATCTGCGGCGCACCGGGGCGACTGGACGCGATCAGCAATTCCATGTTGGTACGCAACGAAGTCAACGGTGTGCGCAACTCGTGTCCGGCATCCGCGACGAGACGCGACTGGCGCTCGCGGGACTCGGCGAGTGCCCGCAGCATCGTGTTGAAACTCTCTGTCAGGCGCGCCAATTCGTCGCTGCCTGTCACGGGGATCTGCGTCAGATCGTCGGTCCGGGCGACGCGTTCGGTGGCTGCAGTCAGCCTGGCAATGGGCCGTAAACCGGTGCGGCCCACGGTAGTACCCGCCACCGCCGCAAGAATGACACCACACCCACCGACCACGAAGAGAACCCAGGCCAGACGGTCCAGTACCGCAACGGTCGGCGCGAGCCGCTGCCCGATCACCAAAGTGCTTCCGTCATGGGTTCGTTGGGCCAACACGCGCTGGCCGTCGACGGTTCGCAGCGAGGAATCCGATTCGCCCCGCGCAACGGCATCTTCAGCTTCGCCGATCGGCACGTCGGAACCGGGCGGCTGGTACGTGCTCAGATCCGAGAAGATCAGGGCAACACTGATGTCGGTGGTGTAGAGCGTCGCGCCGGAGATGTAGCGAGGATCGAAGCGCACGACATTACTGTCGATGAGCACCGCTGCTCTGGTCCGCAACTGGTGATCGACGTCCGCGTAGAGCGCACGCGAAACCACCGCGTACGCCGCGATCGCCATGACCGCGACGGCAATGGCCACCACCGACGCAGCGAGGAGCGTCACACGCCAACGCAATGACACCGAACGGGTCAGTGGCATCGGCGGGCGCATTTCGACGGACGCTTGGGTGGTGGAGGATTTCTTCGGTTCGGCATTCTTGCCGAACGGAGCGGTGATCACGGAGGCGTCTCCCGCAGGACGTAGCCGACTCCGCGGACGGTGTGGATCAACCTCGGTTCGCCGTCGGCTTCCGTCTTGCGACGCAGGTAGCCGACGTACACCTCGAGCGCATTGCCGGACGTCGGGAAGTCGTACCCCCACACCTCTTCGAGAATGCGTCCACGGGTGAGCACGCGACGCGGGTTGGCCATGAGCATTTCGAGGAGGGAAAACTCGGTGCGGGTCAGGCTGATCGATCGCTCTCCGCGCTTGACCTCACGGGTGACCGGGTCGAGGGTGAGGTCCTCGAAGGCCATCATTTCGGAATCGGCGTCCAGATCGGGCGCGGTGCGACGCAGTAGTGCACGCAACCTGGCAAGCAACTCTTCCAAAGCGAAGGGCTTGGGCAGGTAGTCGTCCGCTCCGGCATCGAGGCCGGCGACTCGCTCGCTGACCGAATCGCGGGCGGTGAGCACGAGGATGGGCAGGTCGTCGCCGGCACTGCGAAGACGACGGCACACTTCGAGTCCGTCGAGTCGCGGCATCATGACGTCGAGCACGACGGCGTCCGGCCGGTTGGCGAGGATCTTCTCGAGTGCGTCGAGCCCGTCGACCGCGAGCTCGACCGTGTAGCCGTTGAAGCTGAGCGACCGCCGAAGCGACTCGCGAACCGCCCGGTCGTCGTCGACCACCAAAATACGCATACCGACAGTTTGGACTGAAGTGCTGAGATGCGGCTGAGAGGGTCCGATTCCGGCCTCCGGCGTGTCGCGGTCAGTCCCGGGTTCGCCTGGGCCCGGGCAGGCTCCAATGACGCCATAACGCAAGCAGTCTGAACACCGCGGCGAACGCCGTGCCGCACACCAGCGCGGCGTTGGTGGACAGTCCGGCTTGCGAGACTGTGACCACCAACGCAGCGCCGAGCAGTGCGGGAACCGCGTACAGGTCTTTGTGCAGGAGCAGCGGTACCTCGTTGACGAGGACGTCGCGGATCACTCCGCCGCCGATCGCCGCGGTCGCACCGATCAATGTCGCCGCCAGCGAACTGGCGTTGTTGTCCAGCGCGATGACGGCGCCGGTACTCGCGAACAAGCCCATCCCCAGCGCGTCGAGCGCCAGGATTTCACGACGCAGTCGATTGAGCGGCTCGTGTAGGTAGAACACGGCGAGTGAGGTGGCGGCGGCCGTTCCGAAGTACGGCCAACTGCTCAGCGAGCTGGGCGGATGGACGCCGAGAAGGACGTCGCGGACGATACCGCCGCCGATGCCGGTGAACACACCCACCGAGCACACCCCGAAGATGTCGAGTCGCTTGGTGACGCCCACCAGGGCACCCGAGGCCGCGAACGCCACGATGCCCACCAGTTCGAGGATCCTCAGCAGCACCGGCCAAGGATCGCACGGTCAGATGCGGCTCGGGTCGATCACCCCGAGTCGAACTGCTTTGACCAGTCGCCGAGGAACCCGGTGGGTCTGGCCGAAGGCCGTGACCTCGACCAGATCGGGCGCCGTCGCCTTCCACTGGGCACGGCGACTGCGGGTGTTGGAACGCGACATCTTCCGCTTGGGAACGGCCATCAGAGTGCCTTGCGCTTTCCGTAGCGACGCTCGAACTTCTCGACGCGTCCGGCGGTGTCCATCACTCGTTGTGCTCCAGTCCAGAACGGGTGCGAGTCGCTCGTGACGTCGACGACCAACAGCGGGTATGTGCCGCCGTCTTCCCATTCGACGGTGCGCTCACTCGTCACGGTCGACCGGGTCAGGAAGCTCTTGCCGGTGCTGGCGTCCTGGAACACCACGGGGTGGTAGTCGGGGTGCATCTGCTTCTTCATTCGTTTCCCTCTCGCGTTGATTCGGTTTCGGCATAAGGTGATTCGGATTCGTCGCACGGGTCTTCGTGGAACTCTCCGAACGGGTCTTCCCAGGTGGTCCACGACGCTTCGTCGGCCAACTCCTCGTCGGTGACCAGGGCGTGCTGCAGCGTTCGGTCGATCTCGAGCGGATTGGCTCCGCACGCCAGAACCACCATCGAGGTATCGCGGTCGCCGAAACGCTCGTCCCATTTCAGGGCCGCGAGCGCACGGCGCTCGGCTGGAACGCGCTCGCGTTGCTGCGGCGTCATCGCGGCCAGCCAGGTGTCCGCGCTGGCAACTCGCAGGCCACCGCCCGCCGATTCGAGCCAGAGCGCTTCGCCCGGTTGAGTCGCCACCCAGACGCGCCCGCGGGAATAGACGACACCTTCGAGCAGGACGTCGATCGCCTCGTGCAGACGCTCGGGGTGGAACGGCCGGTTAGCGGTAAACTCGACGAGCATCACTCCGCCGTCGTCGTCGAGCGGCGGCTGACGACGCAACAGCGGTGAGTGAGCGTCGGCCAGCTCACCGCGTCGCGCATCCGCAGGCACCTCGAGGAGCAGTGCCTCGATGTCGTCTCCCTCATCGAAGACGGGTACGCGCGGAGCAATGCGCGCGAGAACCGCGTTCAAGCGGGACCGCTGCCAGCCGTCGAGTCCATCGGACCCGCGCATTACGAGAGCGTCGGCGAAGTCGACCTGCCCGACGACGACTTGAGCCAGGGTGCGGTCGTCGTCGAGAGCTTCGTCGCCGGTGGCGTCGGCAAGCCAGGTCTGGGCGTCGATGCACGTCACGACGGCGTCGACGCGGCAGTCACGCTGCGCCGGTCCGTCCAATTGGCCGACGACGCCGGTCACGACGACATGCTCGATCGCCCAGCACAGCGCTTCGGGTTCGAGTTGGCGGTCAAGCAGCAAGACGATCCGCTGAACCGAACTGTGCGAGTGAAGGCGACGCAGCAGCGGCAGCAAGTCTTCGCGCAGGGTGCAGGAGACGCAGCCGTGCGCGAGCTCGAGGATCGTCTCGCGTTCGGACACCGTCCCGGCAGACCCGGTGCCCCCGGTCATCGAGGTGACCGTCCGCCGGACCACCCCTTCACGGACGTGGCTCAGGTCGTGGTGAACCAGAACAGTTCCGGTTCGCAGCAACGCTCGTGCGGTGTGTGGAGTGGATTCGCTCATGCCGGCGACCAGGACCAGCGGAGTCCTGCCGTCCAGGATCGTGTTCACAGCGGACCTTTCTGGGAATGATTGTCATTACCGGGGATGAACGCTACATTGATCTCACCGCATTGTCGAAAATGATTGTCATCTGCAAGTTGAAAGGAACACCCATGTCGGCTCACTGCCAAGTGACCGGACGTGTGCCGGGGTTCGGAAAATCCGTCTCGCACTCCCACAAGCGTTCGAATCGTCGCTGGAACCCGAACATCCAGCGCAAGACATACGTATTGCCCAGCGAGGGTCGTCGCATCACGCTCACCCTCTCGACCAAGGGCATCAAGACGATCGACCGCGACGGCATCGAATCCGTCGTCGCCCGGATCCGCGCGCGCGGCGAGAAGGTCTGAGCAGATGGCACGCAACGAGATCCGCCCGATCGTGAAACTCAAGTCCACCGCGGGCACCGGGTACACGTACGTGACCCGCAAGAACCGTCGCAACGACCCCGATCGACTCGTACTGAAGAAGTACGACCCGGTGCTGCGCAAGCACGTCGATTTCCGAGAAGAGAAGTAGGCATGGCCAAGAAGTCGAAGATCGCGAAGAACAACCAGCGACGGGTCGTCGTCGAGCGATACGCGGAGCAGAGGTCGGCACTCAAGGAGACGATCCGCTCCCCGAAAAGCTCACCCGAGGAGCGCGCGAAGGCCCAAGCGACCCTGCAACGTCTACCACGCGACGCCAGTCCGGTACGATTGCGCAATCGAGACGCTGCGGATGGACGTCCGCGCGGCCACCTGCGGAAGTTCGGGCTCTCCCGGATTCGCGTGCGAGAAATGGCGCACCGTGGGGAACTGCCTGGCGTACACAAGTCGAGCTGGTAAGGAAGTCGGATGGCAGTCAAGCGTTCACCGTCGAAGAAGCCACGCCCCGTAGAGGGTCGTAAGCCCAAGAAGAACCCGTTGTTCGCAGCGAAGATCACGCATGTCGATTACAAGGACATCAACTTGCTTCGCACGTTCATCTCGGACCGCGGCAAGATCCGCAGCCGTCGCGTCACGGGCCTGACCCCGCAGCAGCAGCGTCAGGTCGCCGTTGCAGTGAAGAACGCCCGCGAAATGGCGTTGCTCCCCTTCACCGCCGCACGGTAGTCATACGTAGAAGTACCGAAGAGGCCGCGCAGTCACTCGACTGCGCGGCCTTTTCGTTGCCCGGACTAAGATTTCCCGGAGTCGTTCATTCCAGTCGAGAGGTGCCCGCAGCGTGTCGGGAGTTGTTGCGGGTTTCACCGTCATTTTTGTCGTCATCGCGGTCGGGTATCTCCTCGGTCGCCTCGGCACCCTCGGTAGCCAAGGACAGTTCGTTCTCGGTCGGCTCGTCTTCTTCGTCGCGACGCCTGCCCTGCTGTTCACCACGCTCGCGTCGTCCGATCTTTCGGTGATCTTCTCGCCGACGCTCGCGGTCGCGTCGGCCACCGCCTTTGCCGTCGGCGCCTTGTACGTCGTCGTCGCAAAAATCTGGCTCGACCGGCCGCTGCCCGAGCTGACCATCGGCGCACTGTCGGCGTCGTACGTGAATTCGGCCAACCTCGGTATCCCGATCGCGGTGTTCGTGCTCGGCGATGCCACGTTCGTCGCGCCGCTCCTGCTCTTCCAGATCGTCGTGTACTCCCCGATCGCCTTGACGATCCTCGATCTCACGGCATTGCGGGGCGAAGCCGAAAAACTGTCACTGATCGACACTGTCACCGCTCCGTTCAAGAATCCGATCGTGCTCGCGGGCGCTGCGGGGTTGATCGTGGCGTTGATCGGTTGGGTGCCGCCGAGACCCTTGATGCAGCCTTTCGAATTGATCGGCGCCACTTCGGTCCCCGGCGCACTGCTGGCATTCGGGCTCTCGTTGTACGGCGTACGAGTGCTCGAGAAGGGCTCCAGTCCGCGCCGCGACGTCGCGCTTGCGTCGACCCTCAAGATCGTCGTCCAACCAGTGCTGGCTTACCTGATGGCGCACTTCCTACTCGGCATCGACGGCCATCAGTTGTTCGCCATCGTGGTCGTCTCGACGTTGCCGACGGCACAGAACGTCTTCATCTACGCAAGCCGATATCGGCGCGGAATGGTCCTCGCCCGAGACAGCGCCTTTGTCACCACTTTGGCGTCGATACCGGCGATTGCGCTGGTCACGGCGCTACTCGCTTGAGCAGGGTTACGGTGGATTCATGCGTGTACTAACCCTCGCCGTTCTGGCCTGCCTTGCTGTGGCCGGATGCTCCGTCGGGGCCCAGACAACGGGGCCGGTTGCTGCGCCGAATCCGATGGCGGCCAACGAAGCAAGTCCCGCCGACTGGTCGCTCGGAACCCCCGTTCCCGACGAGGTCGACGACAGCGAGATGGGCACGGAGTTCGACAGCCGCACCGACATCGTGGGTGCGACGGCCACCATGTTCGAATCGTGGTCCGAGGTCGACGATCACACGGTGGCAGTCCACTTCGTGACCGGCACTCCGGAGTGCTACGGCGCGTACGCAACCGTCGAAGAGACTGATACGACGGTGATCGTCACGCTCCGAACCGGAGCATTGCCGGAGGCCGCGGACAAGATGTGCATCTTGGTTGCCGTGTTCGGCAGCCTGGACGTTCCGCTGAGCCGACCGCTCGGCGATCGCCACGTCATCAACGGCTAGCCGCGCCTAAACGGCACAAGATCAACGATCGAACACTCCGTTTCGTCAGGTGTGGTGTGCGTCTCGTCGGGACAGACTGAAAACCGACACCCGTGCACTCGCTCGTCGGCAGCTTTCGACTCGAGCGGTGCTCAACATGAAGGAGCTCGCAAGTGCCTACTCTCCAGAGAGACGTTGCAATCGTCGGCGCCGGCCCCTCTGGCCTGGCAGCTGCAACCGCGCTGCGCAAGGCCGGCTTGACCGTCGCTGTGATCGAAGCGCGCGACCGCGTCGGCGGCCGCACGTGGACCGACACCATCGACGGAGCAGTTCTGGAAATCGGCGGCCAGTGGGTCTCCCCCGACCAGACCGCGCTGATCTCCTTGCTCGACGAACTCGGCCTGAAAACTTTCGAGCGCTACCGCGAGGGCGAGTCCGTCTACATCTCGTCGGCAGGTGAGCGGACGCAGTACACGGGTGATTCCTTCCCCACGAACGACACCACGAAGAAGGAGATGGACCGTCTCATCGACGAGATGGACGATCTCGCAGCACAGATCGGCGCCGAGGAACCGTGGGCACATCCCCTCGCCCGCGATCTCGACACAGTCTCCTTCAAGCAGTGGCTGATCAATCAGTCCGACGACGCCGAGGCACGTGACAACATCGGCCTCTTCATCGCCGGTGGCATGCTCACCAAGCCCGCCCACTCGTTCTCTGCCCTGCAGGCCGTACTCATGGCCGCTTCCGCAGGCTCGTTCTCCCACCTCGTCGACGAGGACTTCATCCTCGACAAGCGAGTGATCGGCGGAATGCAGCAGGTATCGATCCGCATGGCGGAGGCCCTCGGTGACGACGTCTTCCTCAACGCACCCGTGCGAACGGTGAAGTGGAACGAATCCGGTGCAACGGTGTTGGCGGACGGCGATGTTCGCGTCGAGGCAAGCCGAGTGATCCTGGCCGTACCGCCCAACCTCTACTCCCGGATCTCGTACGATCCCCCGCTGCCGCGTCGTCAGCACCAGATGCACCAGCACCAGTCCCTCGGCCTCGTCATCAAGGTGCACGCGGTGTACGAGACGCCTTTCTGGCGCGAAGACGGCCTCTCCGGCACCGGCTTCGGCGCGTCCGAGGTAGTACAGGAGGTGTACGACAACACCAACCACGAGGACGATCGCGGCACACTGGTCGCTTTCGTCTCCGACGAGAAGGCCGACGCGATGTTCGAGCTTTCCGTCGAGGAGCGTAAGGCCACGATTCTGGCCTCACTTGCCCGCTACCTGGGCCCGAAGGCCGAAGAACCGGTTGTGTACTACGAATCCGACTGGGGCTCGGAGGAATGGACCCGCGGTGCGTACGCGGCCAGCTTCGACCTCGGTGGCCTGCACCGATACGGCGCGGATTCCCGCACACCCGTCGGCCCGATCCACTTCTCGTGCTCCGACATCGCGGCCGAGGGGTACCAGCACGTCGACGGTGCTGTTCGGATGGGGCAGCGAACCGCCGCCGACATCATCGCCCGCAGCAAGGCCTGACGGCCACTTTGCCAAGTCTCGATCATTGCCCGGCAGTCACGACTGCCGGGCAATGATCGAGAGCAGCAGTTCCGCACGAACTCTCGCTACCTCGAGTCGACAGTCGATCAAGCTCTCCACCTTCGCCATTCGGCTTCGCAGCGTGTGCCGGTGGACGCCCATCGTGATGGCTGCCGCTTCCCAGTGCCCGTTGGCCTCGAGAAATGCCCGCAGCGACGCCAGCAGTTCGGTGCCGTTGTCACGGTCATAGTCCTCGATCGGCGTGATCATCGTTTCCGCCAGCGTGTTGAGCACTTCACGCGTCGAATCGAAAGACAGCAGCACACTTCCGGTCAGCGCCGCGAATTCCAAAGGCTCGGCGCCGATTTCCGCGGCAGACGCACACAGCTGAGACTGCTCGACGGCGACCGCCAGCGCAGCGACCACCCGTCGCGCGCTCAAGCCGACTCGAAGCGCGCGAAGATCCGACCTCGATACCCCACCCAGTAGCTCTCGGGCGAACTGGACGTCGTCGGTTCCACGCAGCAGCACCGTGACGCGAGTGTCGTTGATCCGCGAGAACAACTGCCGCCCTGCCTTGTTCATGAACTCGGCAATCTCGACTCCGACGCGTCCCGCTACGTCGGACGTGTCGGCAAGAACTGTCAACCCTCGGATCATTCCCTCGCCGTCGGCGGCTTGCCGGATCTGTTGCCACGCCGGCGCCGGGTCACGGTCTTCGGTGAGCAGCAATCCGAGGGCATGCGAATTCAACTGATCCTGAGTGGCGCGCAGGCGCGCAGGTTTCTCGAAGTCCAACGCCAGCAACGAGTTCGCGTGACCGAGCAGTATCTGATCGACGTAGCTCAGCGCCGAAGCGCTGATCACCGCCAGGTATCCGTACGGCGTTCGCCCGACGCTGATCTGCTGCACCGCGATCGACGCTCCAGACCTTGCAAGCGTCACGCTGCTGGATGCGCCGCCCCCGAGAGTTGCTCGCAGTTCGTCGATCACGTCGTCCGTCGGCAGTTGAGGTGAGCTCTCGAGAACTCGTCCGGCGACGTCGAGAAGAAGCACCGTCGCCGAGGTTGCGATCGCCAGTTCACGCACGGTTGCGGCAGTTCCGCCGGAAATGACGGCACGCGTCATCCGCGGTTGCGCCCGCGACGCCCGGAGGACAGCTTCATATTCCTGCTCTGCCAACCGGCTCATAACGCGCTTGACGACGGCAGCAAACGGCGTCGGCAGCGGCACCTCGATCAGCGGGAGTCCGATCTCGTCGGCGACGGCCACCAGATCGGCCGGGACCTCGGGGTACGACAGCCCGGTTCCGAATCCCACCGCGGCCACACCCGCCGCATCGAGCATCCGGAGATAGCGGCCGCGCTTTTGCTGAGTGGACGGCAATCGGATGCCGGTGGTGAGGATGAATTCGCCGCCGGTCAACCATCGAAACGGGTCGAGCAGCTCCGTGGCGTGCGCAAATGTGATTTCGCGACCGACACCCTGCGCCCCACCTTTGAGTTCCAGCGCGAGATCCGGCTGCGCCAACATCCACCGCACAGCGATCGTCATGGGCAGGACTGTACAACTCGGCGCGTCGGGGATCAAAGATTTCACCCTTTTTGGCAGCTGCCTTTACTTGTGAGTCAGCGCACACTTGCTCACACACGCCCCACAAAGTGCGAGTTCCGTGCTGATCACCTCGGCCGGAACTCGTTCGACCTCGAGAGGAACCGGTACCGATGTCGATCGTCGTACTCGAGAACTACATCAACGGTGAATTCGTCGCCTCGGCCGCGACGGAAACACTCGACCTGATCAACCCCGTGGACGAGAGTGTGGTCGGGCGTACGCCGGTCTCCACCAAGGAAGACGTCGACGCCGCCGTCGCAGCAGCACAGCGCGCATTCGAGACCTGGGGTAAGACGACACCAAGCGTGCGGCAGGCCGCACTCCTCAAACTCGCCGACGCCATCGAAGCGCACAGCGACGAAATCGTCGCAGCCGAAAGCGCCAACACCGGCCAGGCCCACCAGATGATCGCCGACGAAGAGGTCAAGGTCGGAGCCGATCAGATGCGGTTCTTCGCCGGAGCCGCACGACTTCTCGAGGGCAAGGCGGCCGGAGAGTACATGGAGGGTTTCACCTCCTACGTCCGTCGTGAGCCGATCGGCGTCGTCGGTCAGGTCACTCCGTGGAACTACCCGTTCATGATGGCGCTGTGGAAGATCGGGCCCGCCCTTGCAGCCGGCAACACGATCGTCCTCAAGCCCAGCGACACCACACCGGGCAGCACGCTGGTCCTGGCGAAGCTCTCGAAGGGCATCCTGCCGGACGGCGTGTTCAACGTCGTGCTCGGCAACGGCGGAACCGGCGCGACGTTGGTGGAGAACCCGGCCCTCGGTCTCGTCTCGATCACCGGTTCGGTGCGGGCGGGCATCGCTGTCGCCGTGTCCGCAGCGCAGCAACTCAAGCGCGCGCACCTCGAACTGGGCGGCAAAGCGCCGGCGATCGTCTTCGGCGACGTCGACATCGAGAAGACCGCCACCGGCATCGCAGAGGCAGCGTTCTTCAACGGTGGCCAGGATTGCACCGCGGCCACTCGCGTGATCGTTCACGAGTCCATCCACGATCAGCTCGTCGAAGCCCTCGTCCGGAACGCCGAGAAGCTGCGCCCCGGCGCTCCTTCCGATCCTGATGCCTTCTACGGCCCGCTCAACAACATCAACCACTTCAACGCCGTGAGCGACAAGATCGCGAACCTGCCGGCGTCGGCCAAGATCGTTACCGGCGGAAAGCGTTCGGGCGAAACCGGATTCTTCTTCGAGCCGACCGTCATCACCGGCGTCGCGCAATCGGACGACATCGTGCAGGAAGAGACTTTCGGTCCCATCCTCACCGTCCAGAGCTTCTCCGACGAGAAGGAGGCGATCACGCTTGCCAACGACGTTCGGTTCGGCCTGGCCTCGAGCATCTGGACCAAGGATCACGGTGTCACGCAACGCGTCTCCGCCGCTCTCGACTTCGGTGCGGTGTGGATCAACTGCCACATCCCGCTCGTTGCCGAGATGCCGCACGGCGGCTTCAAGTACTCCGGCTACGGCAAAGATCTCTCGGCATACGGAGTCGAGGACTACACCCGCCTCAAGCACGTCATGAGTTCGCACGACTGAGTCGCCACCCCTCCTGCTGTGCGCCCTTTTTAACACCCCCCCGGTAAAAAAAGCGCCCACCAGAATCCACCAAACACCCAGAGCGCCCCCCACCGCCATATAGTAGGGAAACCCCCGCCTCAAGCACGTCATGTGTACGAACGATTGTGTCCCCACCCCACGTGCGGTGCGCCTTTATAACCCCCCCGGGTTTAATAACGGCGCACAGCAGATTCCTCCAATCCGGAAGAGAGCCACCATGCGCCTTATCGTCGGATACCTCGCCACACCCAGCGGTAAAGACGGGCTGGTCCTCGGGGCCCAGCTCGCGCGCAGTCTCGGCGCGCAACTCGACATCTGCATGGTCCTCCCGCCGGATCGGACACTGCCGGCCAAGGTTCCCTCGGAAGCCGGCTACGACGACATTCTCGCCGCACGTGCACACGACTGGCTCGCCGAGGCGAAAGCATCGGTGCCCGAGGACATCCAGGTGGAAGTACACCTGAGCTTCCACGAGTCGTTTGCTCAGGGCCTGCTCGACGAGGTTGACCGATTGAGCGCGCTGGCGATCGTGGTGGGAGCTTCCGGCGACGGTCTGCTCGGCCGTCACGCGATAGGTTCGGTCTCGACCGAACTACTGCACTCCGCCCACGTCCCGGTAGCACTGGCTCCTCGCGGAACGCGGCACTCGTCGGCTACCGCAATACGAGAGGTCACCTGCGCGCTCGGCACCCGCGTCGGCGCCGACGTCGTCTTGAACACCGCCGTACGTACCAGCGAACTGATGCAGGTTCCGCTGCGACTGGTCTCGCTCGTGGCACTCGACCCCCAGAACGATCTGCGCGATCACCGCGACACCGCCGAGTCCGCCAGGGAACGTGCACGAAACCACGCTCAGGACACGCTTGACATCGCAAGAGCGGCGCTCCCCGCCGAGTTCCCCATCGAGGTCATCATCGCCGACGGTTCAACGGTGGAATCCGCAGTGCGTCAACTGGACTGGCAGGACGGCGACCTCGTGATGGTCGGTTCCAGCCGTCTCGCGCAGCCCCGCAAACTTTTCCTGGGCTCCACCGCCGCCAAGATGCTGCGCGTGCTGCCCGTTCCCATGGTCGTAGTGCCCAAGCACGAATTCACCCAGCCGGAGGCACTGTCATGACCAGCACCGAACTGAGTTCCAAAGGACTCGCTACCGGCAAGATCGGCATGATCTCAGGCGCCGTACTCGGAATCTCCTCCGTGGCACCGGGTTACACCCTGACTGCCAGTATCGGATTGATCGTCGCCGCGGTCGGCCTCAAGATGCCCGCCATCTTCATCGCCGGCTTCATCCCGATGTTCCTCACCGCGTACGCGTACCGCGAATTGAACTCCGACACACCTGACTGCGGCGCGTCATTCACGTGGTCCACCAAGGCATTCGGGCCGTACGTCGGTTGGATGTGCGGCTGGGGCATGGTCATCGCCACCATCATCGTGCTCTCGAACCTTGCTGCCATTGCCGTCGACTTCTTCTATCTGTTCATCGCGCGAGTGGTCGACAATCCGTCGATCGCCGATCTGCCGGGCAACAAATTTGTCAATGTCGGCACCACACTCGTCTTCATCGCCCTGGCCACCTGGATAGCGAGTAGAGGAATCACTACCAGCGAGCGGGTACAGTTCGCGCTCGTCGGCTTCCAGATGGTGCTGCTGGTCGTCTTCGCCGTCGTTGCACTGGTTCACGTTGGCGCCGGCGATGCCCCGGCCGGATTGTCCTTCGACCTGAGTTGGTTCAACCCGTTCAGCGGACTCGCCATCGGTGCGTTTGTCATCGGACTCACCGGATCGATCTTCGCGTTCTGGGGCTGGGATACCTGTCTCACGCTGGGCGAGGAGTCGAAGAACCCCAAGAAGACCCCGGGCCGCGCCGGTTTGCTCTGTGTCGCAACCATTCTCCTGACCTACCTGCTGGTCGCCGTTGCCGCGATGATGTACGCCGGCGTCGGTGAGGAAGGCCTCGGCCTCGGCAATCCCGACAACTCCGAGAACGTCTTCGGCGCTCTGGCCGACCCGGTCCTGGGCAACTGGGGCGGAATGCTCCTCTTCCTCGCTGTCTTCGTGTCTTCCGTTGCGAGCCTGCAGACCACGTTCCTGCCCGCCGCCCGAACCATGCTCGCCATGGGCGCATACGGAGCTTTCCCCAAGAAGCTCGCCGAGGTCTCGCCTCGGTTCCTGGTGCCGTCGTACGCCACCGTCGTGGCCGGCGCGGTGACGGCAGTGTTCTACAGCGTCGTCACGTTCCTCTCCGAAAGTGCGCTGCTCGACACAATCGCCGCCCTCGGTATCATGATCTGCTGGTACTACGGCATCACGGCATTCGCGTGCGTGTGGTACTTCCGCAAGACGCTCTTCGAAAGCGTACGAAACTTCGTCTTCCGGCTCGCGTTCCCACTCATCGGTGGTCTCATGCTGCTTGCGGTGTTCGTCATTTCGGTTCAGGAGAGTATGAATCCGGACAACGCCAGCGGAGCATCCATCGGCGGAATCGGCCTGGTCTTCTTCCTCGGCTTCGGAATCCTCATCCTCGGCGCGGTACTGATGATGGTCATGCGAGTGCGCAATCCCGAGTTCTTCGAGGGCAAAACCCTCAACCGCGACACAGAGGCTCTGCGCGACGAGAACGACCTCAGCGTGTCTTAGGAGACAGTAGGTTCGGGGGCCTGAGCGATCAGGCCCGCCATCAATACGCGCAAGCCGAATTCGAAGGCGGCGTCGGCACGTTCGGGATTTTTCCCGGATGTTGCCAACGCCGCCTTCATCGCGTCGTTGGCCTCGGGCCCCGATGCCCACTGGACATCCGGCGCCGCCAGATCCAACGCCGAACCGAGAACAAAACTGTCGACGGTTGTGATTGCGTGCAGCGTTTGAGCCGGGTCGAAGCCACCATCGGCGAATGCCTGCGCCAACGCGTTGTACAGGGTGAACGCCACACCGGCCTGCACCGTCTGGGCGGTGAAGAGCGGAATCAGGCGAGGATGTGCTGCGTAGCTTCGCCGGTACTCGGCTGCCAGCGCAGAGACGGTCTCGCTCCAGGATCCCGAGGCCGACTCCACGTCGATTCCCGCCATCAGCTGAGCCCTCATCAGTTCGACGATCTCGGCCCGTCCGGAAACGTGGTTGTAGAGCGACGACGGTCGCACCTTCAGTCGTGCGGCGAGTCCCGGCATGGTGAAGTCGCCGGATTCGTCCACCGACTCGATCGCTGCCTCGGTGATGATCGCCGGTGAGAGCAGTCGTTGCGATGGCCGCGGCATATGTCCTCCTGTAGTGATTCACACCGTTCGGGGCGCCGCAAAAAACAATTCCTCGAAAGTCCTTGATCAATCAGCGCTCACCCACCATACTTAACGAATCACATTCGTTTTACGTTGAACGTCGAATACCCGAGCACCGAGGAAACCCCATGCTGACGATCACCGCCCTCACCCCACCCGAGTCTCTGGCCGCGACTACGCCGTCCACGTCCACACCTCTGCGTGTAGGTCTCGTGCAACATCGCTGGCACGAGGACCAAGACGACCTCTACACCGAATTGAGCGAGGGCATTGCGTCCGCAGCGAAGCTGGGCGCTTCCGTGGTCTTTCTTCCGGAGCTGACGCTCAGCCGCTACCCCGCCTCCACCCCGGCCGGCGACAATCCCGGACGCGAAGCGGAAGACCTGCTCACCGGACCCACTCTCGCCTTCGCCGCCAAAGCCGCCGCCGCGAACCAGGTCCTCGTCCACGCATCGCTGTACGAGCGCAGTGAGGCCGAGGACGGACTGGGATTCAACACCGCGATCCTCGTCTCGCCCGAAGGTGAGCTTCTCGCCAGAACCCGCAAGCTCCACATTCCGGTGACGGCCGGATACTACGAGGACACGTACTTCCGCGGCGGTCCGGCGCAGGACGCATACCCCGTCCACGAGGCACTCGGCGCGAAGTTCGGCCTCCCGACATGCTGGGACGAGTGGTTCCCGGAGGTCGCACGTGCATACTCCCTCGCCGGCGCCCAGGTTCTGGTGTACCCGACGGCGATCGGCTCCGAGCCCGATCACCCGAACTTCGACACCCAACCGCTGTGGCAGCAGGTGATCGTCGGAAACGGTATCGCAAACGGCACCTTCATGGTTGTTCCCAATCGCCACGGCAGTGAAGGTCTCATCACCTTCTACGGTTCTTCCTTCATCTCGGATCCGTACGGACGCATCCTCGTTCAGGCTCCCCGCGACGAATCAGCAGTGCTGGTCGCCGATCTCGATCTTCGGCAACGTGAAGACTGGCTTGCACTGTTCCCGTTCCTGGCCACTCGCCGACCCGACACCTACTCGGCTCTGACCGCACCGGTGAACACTGTGGGAGCCAACCGATGACCTGGCGAATGCCCGCGGAAAGTGAACCGCACGAACGCACCTGGATGGCGTACCCCAGCGCCGGGTACTCCCTCGGCGACACCGCCGAGGAACAGCACGAAGCGCGCTCGACGTGGGCGGCCGTCGCCCACGCCGTCGCAGAATTCGAGCCGGTCACCGTCGTCGTCGATCCCGCCGAAGTCGAAGAAGCACGAAAGTATCTGTCCGAGAAGGTCGACATCGTCGAGGCGCCTCTCAACGACGCGTGGATGCGCGACATCGGGCCGACGTTCGTCCTGTCCGACGAAGGCCGTCTCGGCGGAGTCGACTGGGTGTTCAACGGCTGGGGCGCACAGGGGTGGGCGCAGTGGGACAAGGACTCGAAGATCGGCGCATTTGTCGTCGAACAATCCGGTGCCCAGTTGATCGACTCACCAATCGTCAACGAGGGCGGCGGTATTCAGGTCGACGGTCTCGGCACCGTCTTGGTCACCGAAACCGTCCAACTCGATCCGGGACGAAACCCCGACCTGACGAAGGCCGACATCGAGGCCGAACTCGCCCGCACCATCGGCGCCAAGCACGTGATCTGGCTTCCCCGCGGGTTGACTCGCGATCAGGAGATGTACGGAACGCGCGGACACGTCGACATCGTCGCTGCCATCTCTTCCCCCGGAGTGGTACTCGTCCATGACCAACGCAATCCGGTGCACCCCGACTACGCCGTCAGCAAGACGATCATCGAGTTGTTCGAAAGCTCGACGGACGTCGGCGGCCGGCCGTGGAAGGTCATTCGGGTGCCTGCACCCGAAATCCTGCGCGACGACGAGGGATTCGTCGACTACAGCTACATCAACCATCTCGTGGTCAACCGTGGAGTGATCGCCTGCAGCTTCGACGATCCGGCCGACGCCGAAGCGGCCCGGATCCTGTCAGCCGCTTACCCCGGACGCACTGTCGTCACCGTCGACGCCAGACCGCTGTTCGAACGTGGCGGCGGCATCCACTGCATCACCCAGCACCAGCCCGCTGAACAAGACTGACGGCGGCAGAATTAGCGGCGACCTCGCATGTAGTCGCTCACGACGGCGGCGCCGAGGCCGTCCAGGTCCGGTGCGATGACGCGTCCACCCACCCGGTGCGCCATCCGGTCGACCACCCTGGCCAGACCTGGATCCTCACCGAGGCGGAAGAACGTGACCTTGGCGCCCAGCCTGGCCACGGCGTCGAGTGCTCGAACCGTCAAACCGAGGGTTCGCGCACTCGGCGGGTAGTCGAACCTGGCTTCTCCGTCCGCTTCGAGATGAGCCGTCGGCTCACCGTCGGTGACGATCAGTACCACCGGCTGCGCATTGGAATGGCGTCGAAGGTGTCTGGCCGCCAACAACAGTGCGTGGTGCAGGTTGGTTCCCTGGTCCCACGCGCCGTCCAAACCGGCGAGCTCCGACGGGCTCAGTACGTGCGCGTGGCGTCCGAAGGCGATCAACTGCAGCTCGTCGCTGCGAAACCTCGTGCTCACCAGATGATTGAGTGCCAGAGCGGTGCGCTTCATCGGCACCCAGCGATCCTCCATCACCATCGAGAACGACGTGTCCACCAACAGAGCCACCGCAGCCTGACTACGCTGCTCGGTTTCGGCCACCTCGACATCGACGACGCTCAGCCGCACCGGCATTCGGCCAGGGTCACGTAGGACGGCGTTGGTGATGGTTCTCGTGACGTCCCAGGGTTCGGTGTCCCCGAACTCCCATTCGCGGGAAGCTCCGGTCGGTTCGCCCATCGCACCTGCCCGACGCGTATCGCGTTGACCGGTTCGCGACGACAGTTGCCCGGCGACGTCACGCAGAGCGGTCTGTCCGAGCTGTCGCATGGCTTTGGGCGACAAGCGCCATTGACCGTCTGGTGCGCGATCGAAGAAACCCTGTTCCTGCAAAGCCTTTTCGAGATCGGCCAGGGTGCGAGCATCAGCGGCCGCTTCGCCGCCGAGTTGCCGCGCGAGTAGCTCGGGGTCGATGTCGTCGAGCGCTGCGCCTGCATACTGCTGCGACAGTTGATCTGCCAGCGATTCCAGCTCGGCGATATCCTGCAGGGCACCGGTCCCCTCACCCAACCCCATTCCGTTGTCGCCGCGGAACTGTTGCGAACCTTCCCAGTCCTCACCCGGCCGAGCCGCCTGAAGGAACTGGTCGAGTTGACTCAGCTCACTCATCAGACTCGGATCACCGAACGCCTGCTGCGCCAACGCATCCAACTCGTCACGCTGCTCCTGCGAGAGCGAGTTACGCAATCGTTGTGCGGCCGCCGCGCGCTGCGCCAACGAATCCAGAAGTTCGTCGACGTTGCGCGGGTTGTCCGGGAAATACTGCCCGTGCTTGTCCATGAACTCCGCAAACTGCTCCGGAGTGTCGACGCCCCGAGAGTGCGCATCGAGCAGTTGATTCAGATCTGCCAGCATCTGGCGAATCTGCTCACGATCCTCGTCGGTAGCGTCCTCGAGTGCCTGCTTCATTCCCGAGAAGCGTTGATCGAGGACCTCACGTCCGAGCAGATCACGAATCTTCTCGTAATCCGCGCGAGCCTGTTCGCTGCGCCAGTTGTAGTCGGCCAGATCTTGCACGGCCTGAGCTGTCGACGGTGGCAACTCCTCGATCCGCATTTCGTTGAATCGTGCGTCGTCGTCGAGAGCACGTGCCAGTTCTTTGCGCTCTTCGAGCACCGCCTTGTCGAGAAGCTTACGAACCTCGTCGAGCGTTCCGTCGAGATTGTTGCGGCGCAGCAACTCACGTCGACGCCGGTTCGCCTGGGCAGCAAGGTCGTCGAGCCCGCGCATGTCTCGGTTTCCGCGGCGCAGGAGCTCCCGGAGGGCATGGCGCGGCGACGTGCCTGACAACACGTCGTCGCCGATTGCTGCCAAGGCCTCGCGCAGATCTACCGGAGGCGCCAGCGGATCGGGACCACCGTCGTACGGCCCGTACCGCGGATTGTGGATCATCACTGCCCCTTACGAATACACCGAGCGGCCGCCCGGGCCTTGATCTTTGGAGATCCGGCGCGCGAGGTAAAGCCCTTCGAGGGCAAGTTCGGCACCGGCGGCACGCTCGCCGTCGGATTGCGCGCCGAGGCGTTCGGCTACTTCATCCAGGACCTCGAGATCCGGAAGCTCGTCGAGAAACGCCTTGGCCGTGACAGATTCACCGGTGACGATCGTATTGCCCGTCTCCACAGCAGCAACCAACATCCCGAGGTCGATTCCGCCGAGTCGTACCCGAACCGTATCGGCGGTCGCGCGACGCAGCAGGTGCTCGAGCACCTCCAGTTCCCGTCCCTCTTCACCGGATTCGAACTCGACCTTGCCGCGAAGAACCTCGACCACGGACTCGAGATCGACGGGCCGTGCAACAGGATCGGCCTCGCCGAGCACCGCCGCGCGTCGTACCGCCGCTGCACTGACGGTTTCCGCGCCGGCGACGGCAAATCGTGCCGACACACCCGATCGCTGATCCACCGAGGTGGATTCGCGTAGCAAGCGCGTGAACCTGGCAAGAATTTCGAGAAGGTAGTCAGGCACCTCCGCGGCCAGGTGCGCCTCCTGCTCGATCACCGCGATCTCACCCGCCAACTCGACGGGGTAGTGAGTGCGGATTTCGGCGCCGAAGCGGTCCTTGAGCGGTGTGATGATGCGCCCGCGGTTGGTGTAGTCCTCAGGATTTGCGCTCGCGACCAGAAGGACGTCCAATGGAAGCCGAAGCGTGTACCCGCGGACCTGGATGTCCCGCTCTTCCATCACGTTGAGCAACGAGACCTGGATGCGCTCGGCGAGGTCGGGAAGCTCGTTGATGGCCACGATTCCGCGATGCGCGCGGGGCACGAGACCGAAGTGAATGGTCTCCGGATCGCCGAGGCTCCTACCCTCGGCCACCTTGACCGGGTCGACGTCGCCGATCAGGTCGGCGACCGAGGTGTCCGGCGTTGCCAGTTTCTCGGAGTACCGCTCGCCGCGGTGTCGCCAGGCGATCGGGAGGTCGTCACCCAGTTCCTTGGCTCGACGTATCGAAGCCGGTGTGATCGGCTCGTACGGGTGCTCCCCCAGTTCCGAGCCTTCGATGACGGGCGTCCACTCGTCGAGCAGGAGCCCGAGAGTGCGAAGCAACCTCGTCTTTCCTTGACCGCGTTCGCCGAGCAGAACCACGTCGTGGCCGGCGATCAGCGCCCGCTCGAGTTGCGGGGCGACCGTGTCCTCGAACCCGACTATCCCGGGCCAGGGGTCACGGCCGTCCCGCAACGCGGCGAGAAGGTTCTCTCGTAGTTCTTCCTTGACACTTCGCTGTACGTGTCCGGAGGCGCGTAGCTCTCCGAGGGTTTTTGCGACAGTCACCACTCCACGCTACGAGTGTTTGCGGGGTTTCGCCTCTCGCCGAGGAAGTTCGGTCGCTCAGCCCTCGATGTTCTCGGGATTCATCCAGATGATTTCCCAGATGTGGCCGTCGGGATCCTGGAAGCTGCGGCTGTACATGAAGCCGTGATCCTGCGTCGCGTTTCCTTCGGAACCGCCGGTCGCGAGTGCCTTGTCGACGAGGGTGTCGACGGCCTCACGGGTCTCGGCCGAGAGACCGAGCAGCGCTTCCGTCGACGTCGAGGTGTCGGCAATGCCCTTGGTGGTGAAGGTCTTGAAGAAGGGCTCGGCCAACAGCATCACGACGATGGTGTCACTGATGACCATCGACGACGCATTCTCGTCGGAGAACTGCGTGTTCTTGGAGTATCCGAGGCCCTCGTAGAAGGTGGTGGCCTTGCCGAGGTCCTTGACGGGCAGGTTGAGGAAGAACATCGGCTGCGGGTTTGTCGCCATGAAAGGTCCTTTCCGAGACTTTGCTGTGCGCCTTTATTAACCGCCGGCGGTTAATAAAGGCGCACAGTAGACCTAAACTCCACCCATGGATACCTGGGTGTTGCCCGCCATGCTCGGGCTCGGACTCGCCGCAGCGTCCGGAATGCGAACCTTCCTGCCGCTGCTGATGCTCAGCGCTGCCGTCCACTTCGAACTGTTCGGAATCACCGTCGGCGAGTCGATGCGGTGGATCGGATCCACCGGCGCGCTGGTGGCATTGGGAATCGCCGCGGTGGTCGAACTGGGTGCCGACCTCATTCCCTTCGTGGACAACGCACTCTCGGTGATCGGGAACGTCACCGGACCTATCGCCGGAGTGATCGCGGCTTGGGCGGCCTTCAGCCATCTCGACCCCGCGATGGCCGCGTTGGCGGGCATCATCGTCGGAGCGCCGACGGCGCTGACATTCAGCGCCGCCCAGACCGGCACTCGCGCGGTCAGTACGGCCACTACCGGTGGACTGGCGAATCCCGTCGTCTCCGTCATCGAGGATGTGCTGACTTTCTTCACCTCCTTGATCGCGATGATCTTGCCGCTCCTGATCATTCCGCTGCTCGCCGCACTCTTGTGGTTCAGCTGGCGCGGATGGCGACGTGTCCGGAGTCTGCGCACCGCCTGAACCTGCGGACCTGGTAGACAAGTCGTCATGTCCGACACCGAGATCTCGTTCCAATCCGGCGACGTCACCCTGTACGGGAGTCTTCGCCTGGCAGCCTCACCCGACTCCCCGGCGCCGGCCGCGCTGATTCTGGCCGGCAGCGGCCCCACCGACCGAAACGGCGACAGCGCACTCCTCGAAGGCGACATCGGAACTCTGCGGTTCATCGCGGATCTTCTTGAAAATCAAGGCATTTCAAGCCTGCGTTACGACAAGCTCGGCAGCGGCGAAACCGCCCTCGGCGACTACGAGATCGAGGACATCGCCGATCTCGGCTTCAACACATTCGTCGACGCCGCCTCCGACGGACTTGACTACCTCGCCGGACAACCCGGCGTCGATCCCGAGCGACTGTTCGTCGTCGGACACAGCGACGGCGCCGTCGTCGCGCTGGCACTTGCCACGGCGAAAGAGGGCACAAGAGTCAGCGCCCTCGCACTGCTCGAGCCACTGAGTGTCCGGCTTCTCGATCTACTCACGACGCAGATTCACCGCCAGCTCGACGCCGTCGTCGGCGCCGGACAGTTGCCGGTCGAACTGGCTGACGAACTGCGCGTAGCGCTCGCCGACGCCGTCGAGTCTCTTCGGACCGAGGGCACGGTTCCGGATGATCTACCCGAACCGCTGCAGAACGCGGGACTCGTTCACGCCAATGCCAAGGCACTCGCCGAGGAAGACGCACTGGACCCGGTTGCGCTCGTAACGGCGCTGCCGGCAGGCATGCCCGTTCTCACCAGCTGCTCGGACAAGGACATCCAAGTAATTCCCTCCGACGTCGCGGCACTCGACGCCGCGCTCTCACATACCGCGCTGACTTCAGTGCGGATGCGCAACGCCAACTTCGTACTCAAGGACATCGGCGAAGAACAGTCCACCGGGGCCGACTACGTCGCTCCGCTTCCGTACTCGGCAGAGTTCGCGGAGCCCTTCACAGCGTGGGTCCGCTCGTTCTCCTGATCACGTACAGACCGAACGTCCTCTTTTCCGGGTAGAAAGTTCCCTCCGCGAACCATCGCGGAGGGACTTCTGCTTTCTACGCCTGACCTGCAACAAAGGCTCTCTCAATCCAGCGAACCCGGGGACAGAAGTCACCCGGAGTTTACGTTCGCGGCGCTTTTTATTGGTGCGAACCCTCGATCCGTGCTGTACGGTCATCCATTAACCAGCAACGCCACACAGAAAGGAACGGACGTCATGTCGCTACACCCGAACTTTGCATCCGTACCTTCGTGGCGCAGCTGCACCGCAGGCAAGCACATTTTTTCGGCCGCAATGTCGGCCAAGCACATGGGCAACAAGCGCGGTGTACCCCGAGAATGATCCCCAGTTTCACCGGATTCGTTCTCGGGCACCCAGGGCAAACGCCTCGGGTGCCTTTTCTTTTACCTTTCACACGCAGGAGCACCAGATGAAACTTCGAGTCAACCAACTGTCCATCGCGCCGCCGTATGTCGATCTGCCCGGTGACCTCACCGGATACGCCGTCACCCTGGATCTTTCGCACTCCGATGCTGCCCACGAAGCCACCCTCGGCGCACTGATCAGCGAGATCCGCAGTCGCGGAGCCTCACGCGTGGTCATCACCGGCTCACCCCGCGAACTCCAGGGCACCCACAGCAGCGCAGCCTGAAAGAACCGGGCCGGCCTGAAAGCAGAACGGGCCCCGAACTCCCGTTGAGGAGTCGAGGCCCGCTACCGAAGCAGAAAGTCAGTGCGCGAAGTGGCGCGCACCGGTCAGATAAAGAGTGACACCGGCTTCCTTGGCCGCGGCAATCACCTCGTTGTCGCGAACCGAACCACCCGGCTGCACAACAGCCTTGACGCCGGCGTTGAGAAGAACCTGCAGACCGTCGGGGAACGGGAAGAACGCGTCCGAGGCCGCAACCGACCCTACGACGCGGTCACCGGCTCGCTGAACAGCAAGATGCGCTGCATCGACGCGGTTGACCTGGCCCATACCGACGCCGACGGACGCGCCGCCGGAGGCCAGCAGGATCGCGTTTGACTTCACCGATCGGCTGGCGCGCCAAGCAAATTCGAGGTCTGCGAGAGTCTCGGCATCTGCAGCCTCACCGTTGGCGAGAGTCCAGTTGGCCGGGTTGTCGCCGTCAGCGTCCAGAACGTCGCGCTGCTGGAGCAAGGTACCGCCAGAGATCGGACGCAGTTCGATTCCGGTAGCGGTCGGAGCCGCAGCCTTCAGAACACGAATGTTCTTCTTACGCTGCAGAACCTCGACAGCCCCGTCTTCGTACGAGGGCGCGATGACAACCTCGGTGAAGATATCGGCGATCTGCTCTGCCAGTTCGACGGTGACCTCACGGTTGGCTGCGATGACACCACCGAATGCACTGACCGGATCGCAAGCATGCGCCTTGCGGTGGGCGTCGGCAATGTCGGTCCCGATGGCGATGCCACACGGGTTGGCGTGCTTGATGATTGCGACGGCCGGATCAGTGAAGTCGTACGCTGCACGCCACGCTGCGTCGGAGTCCGTGTAGTTGTTGTACGACATCTCCTTGCCGTGCAACTGCTCCGCCTGAGCCAAACCTGCAGGCGCAGCCGGGTTTTCGTACAGCGCGGCGTCCTGGTGCGGGTTCTCGCCGTAGCGAAGGACAGCGCTGCGGTTCCAGGTAGCACCGACCCAGGCGGGGAACAGCGAACCGTCCTCGTCAGCTGCGATCGTGCTCGTCATCCAGCTTGCAACAGCGACGTCGTACGACGCAGTGTGCTGGAACGCCTGCGCCGCAAGCACAGTGCGCTCACGCAAGGTGAATCCGCCACCGGCAACGGCAGTCAGGACATCGGCGTACCGAGCCGGATCGACCACGACGGCAACCGACGGATGGTTCTTGGCTGCAGCACGCACCATCGACGGGCCGCCGATGTCGATCTGCTCGACGCACTCGTCCGGGCTAGCGCCCGAGGCAACCGTCTCGGTGAAGGGGTACAGGTTCACGACGACCAATTCGAAGGTCGCGATGCCGAGTTCCTCGAGCTGAGCGAGGTGATCCGGCTTGCGGGTATCGGCGAGGACGCCGGCATGGACGCGCGGATGCAGCGTCTTCACGCGGCCTTCGAGGCATTCCGGGAATCCGGTCAGAGCCTCGACCGGGGTCACGGGGATTCCGGCGTCGGCGATCTTCGACGCGGTCGAACCGGTCGAGACCAACTCGACACCGGCCTCGTGCAGGCCCGTGGCCAGCTCGATCAGACCACTCTTGTCGTAGACGCTGACAAGTGCACGGCGCACAGCCTTGCGTTCACTCACTGGGGATCACGGCCTTTCGTCCATCGGAAACCACTCCGCGCGTAGCAACAGCGGCGATGACGTCCGCCAACAACCGTCGCTCCACAATTTTGATGCGTTCATGCAACGAAGACTCGGTGTCGTCGTCATGCACCGGCACAGCTTCCTGCGCCAAGATCGGCCCGGTATCAACTCCGCCGTCGACGAGATGCACCGTGGAACCGGTGACCTTCACGCCGTACGCCAGAGCGTCGGGAACCGCGTGCGCGCCGGGAAAGGCAGGCAGCAACGCGGGATGAGTGTTGATGATTCGGCCGCCGAAACGCGCGAGAAAGCTGGGGCCGAGGATTTTCATGAAGCCTGCACTGACCACGAGATCGGGTTCGTGCTCGGCCACCGCTGCTGTCAGCGCCTCGTCCCAGGCGGCACGATTTTCATAAGTCTTGATCGAGACTTTGAAGGACGGGATCTTCGAATCCGCAGCGTGCTCGGCGGCGAGGCAGTCACGATCTACCCCGACGGCAACGATCTCGGCCGGGTATCCCTCGGCGTGCGAAGCCTCGATCAGCGAAGTCAGCAGGGTTCCCGCGCCGGAAGCGAGTACGACTACCCGCGCGATCGAGTCGCGAAATTGGACCCCGTCGGGCATTGTCGGCTGCGGATTGTCGGCCGAGGCAGTCAGCGCACTACTCCTGAGAACTGGAAGATGATGCGGCCGGAGTATCGGCCGCATGACAGCCTAGTCGCTGGACTTCTGCGGCTTCGAGGGCAGGTCGGTCTCCGGCTCGGCCCCGGCTGCGGAGTCGGCTGTGGGGTCCGCCTCGGGTGCCGCGACAACCTCGGCGTCGACTACTTCGATCTCGACGGTTTCCTCTGTCACTACCTGCACGGGTTCGCCTGATTCCTCGACGATTTCCGCTTCGACGACCTTGGTGACAACGACCGCAGATTCCTGGGCCAGCACTTCGCCCGTGTTCTCGTCGTCCTCGTCTTCCGGTGTGGCCGCAGCCGTGATCGCAAGTTCGGGCTCGACTGTTCGAGCCGGTTCAGCCGTCGGGGGCGCAACCTCGTCCTTCATGTGTCCGCGGTGTGAGAACCACATCGCGAACAGCGCCGAGACCGTTCCGAACAATCCCAGCCACGCAAAGGTCAGAAGACCGAAGCCCCACCACAGGACCTCGACGGTGCCGAACTGCCCGAGGTCTCCCCCGGCAGCAAGAGCGAGCAGCGCCATGACGACGCCGGCTCCGGCAGCTGCCGTCAACACTGCGAGCACACTGTCCTGCCCGGCGATGCGTCGAGCGCAATCACGGCCGAGCATCATGCCCACCGCTGCCGGAACGATCAACAACACGGGCCAGATTCCACCGGCGACGCCTTCCGGAATCGCTCCGAGAAGGGGCAAGGGTGGCAGGTCACCGCCGATGTTGCCGAACACGCTGATGGAGACATTGCCGAAATCGGCCGTCGATCCCGTCATCACCGCGGCTGCGCCGACCACGAGGTTCGGCAGATAGAGCAGCGACAACACCGTTAATCCCAGTACGCCGACAAACCCGTTGCCGCGCGCGAGTAGGTCACCGACCGTCGACCACGACACGAGTAGTGACACCACGACGGCCACGGCGCCCGCAGCCAACAGCGCTGCCGACGCAGCCGTTGCCGGTCGAACAGCAGCAGATGCCCACGGCGGAATCTCGGCGACGACCCGATCCCAGTGCGCAGCAGCAACACCGACGGACGCGGCGATCAGGTGAATCCCGGCGACCCAGCCGAAAGCAGCCAACGTGTTGGGGCTAGACAGCGGAATGGCTGCGGAGGCGTCGGCAACCACGGCGAGAGCGATTGCCGTGATAGTCAACGGTCCGGCTACCGCGGCCCCCACCAGGCGGAGGGTGTCGTCACGGGAGTCGGTGTGCACCGCAGTCGACGCGCATCGGCGTGCAACCACCCACATCATGACGGCCGTCGGAAGCAATGGCAGTACACCGAGTTGGACGCCGCTGATAGTCGCCGGCACCTGGTGGATGACCAACCATGTGGTGGCAATGGCGCCGAAGGTTCCGGTCAGGTCGCTGCTCGCCGATACCAAGGTGACCACAACGACAGCCGCGATCAGCAGCATCGTCAGACCCGACGGCCGGAAGGCGACCGTCAGCAGCTTGCGCGCCAGGTCCGGGTTCGGTGCCGGGCGACCGCCGCCGACGCGGCCGCCGCCAGTACGACCACGTCCGGGTCGTGAGGACGCGGGACGGGACCGGGTGCCATCAATCAAAGAACTCATCCCCTCGAGGGTTTCACTCGATAGTGCGCCGCGCACTCAGGCGCGCCGTCGGGCTCACGGAATGTGGCCTCCACCCGCAGCGGGTCGGAGGCCACATTCATGTTCGTGAAACGAAGTAGTACTACTGCTGACGCTCGTCGGGGTTCTGCGACCCGAAGACCTTGGTCTCGGCCGCGGAATCGCTGCTGCCCTGGTCAGGCTCAGCAGACGGCGTCGGCGCTTCGAAAGTGGGCGGCTCGAAGCCCGTCGGCTGCTCGGTCGAGCCAGTCTGCTGCTGGTTGTACGGCTGGCCGTAACCGCGCGGAGCGGTGAACTGATCCGACGAGTAACTCGGGTTCGGCTGACTCGCGGGCTGCGAGGTCAGCGGATAGTAAGACGACGTCGTCGCGGCCGAGTCGGTCTGTGCGGGATTCTGCACCGGGTTCTGACCGTAGGGAGACGCAGTCTGGCCGTAAGGCGGCTGCGAAGCAGTCGGGTCGGCGGGGGCGGCGTGCGCTCCCCCGTATCCCTGCTGCTGCGCCTGCCCGTACTGCGGGTTCTGCTGGTACTGGCCCGGCTGCTGAGCCTGCTGCGGCTGGCCGTACTGAGCCTGTCCGTATCCCTGTGGCTGACCTGGCGCCTGCCCCGGCGCCTGGCCCTGGGGCTGGCCATAGCCCTGCGGCTGACCGTACTGCTGAGCTACCGGACGCGGCGCGGGAGCCTTCAGGATTCCGATCTCGAACAACAACGCGGCGACTGCGACGACCGTCTGCACGAACGAGAGGATCAGCACGATGATCAGACCCCAACCGAGGCTGATGTCGACGTAGTCGCTGGTACCTACGGAGAACGCGGCGAACACCAAAGCGAAGAAACCCGTGAGGGTGAGCGCTGCGGCAATGCCTGCATACGACTGCTTCGGGAGGAGCGATACGCCTGCGACCACACCGCCGGCGAAAACGAATCCGAGGCCGTAGATGCTCGACTCGAAGAAGCTCGAACTGGTGTCCAGATCGCTACCAATGCCGCTGCTGCTTCCACTGATCGACGTGAAAGGCGCAAAACCGAGTAGGAAATTGATCAGGCCGAGTGCCGCGACGGCGATGAGCAGGATGAATCCGAGATTCTTGGTTCCACCGCCCGCTGCCGGCTGATTCGGTGGCCCGAAGCTGGGCCCTTGCGGCGTGAACGTCATGACTTCTCCTCGTAGACGGTCTTCGATGGTTACCAGCGTATGTGTCTCGACTTCGCACGCTAACACCGACAGGAGACAATGGGCAGATGCCCTTCACCCTCGCGCCCGGCGCCGACCATGTCGTCGAAACCGAGGTGAAGCACTCACGATTCATCGCCGCGCTTCGCCGGATCGACGACGCCGAGGCCGCCACGGAGTTCGTCGCGGAGCAGAAGTCGCTGTATCCCGATGCGCGCCATCATTGTTCGGCTTTCGTGATCGGATACGAAGCGAACTCACGCGTCGAGCGTGCACACGACGACGGCGAACCAGGCGGGACAGCTGGGGTGCCGATGCTTCAGGTTCTCAAGTCTCGAGATCTGGTCGATGTGATTGTTGTCGTCACGCGCTACTTCGGCGGAATCAAGCTCGGCGCCGGTGGGTTGGTCCGCGCGCATTCGGGAGCCGTCTCGGTTGCTCTCGATTCGGCCGAGCTTGTGGCCAGGGAGAGGAGGATCCTGCGCACTTTGGCGATCCGGCACTCAGAGGCCGGTCGGGTGGAAGCGGAGCTGAGAGCGCGGGGCGTCTCGGTGCTCGGAACTGCGTATGGATCGAAGGCGGTGATGACGCTCGCCGCCGGTGACGCCGACGATCTCGACTCGATCGTCGCATCCATCACATCCGGTGCCGGGCAGTTGGAACCTGCCGGGTCGATGTGGGTCGATACCACTGTGCGTGGTTAAGGAGTCCGGAGACTCCCTAACCACGCACGGGGGCGAAGCCCCTTACAGGGACTGAAGAATCTCGCGAGCGAGAGCAGCAGTGGCGGACGGCGTCTTGCCGACCTTCACGCCTGCAGCTTCGAGAGCTTCCTGCTTTGCCTGAGCCGTTCCCGAGGAACCGGAGACGATGGCGCCTGCGTGGCCCATGGTCTTGCCTTCGGGAGCGGTGAAGCCAGCCACGTAGCCGACGACCGGCTTGGTGACGTTGGCCTTGATGTAATCGGCTGCACGCTCTTCCGCGTCGCCACCGATTTCACCGATCATCACGATGACCTTGGTCTCGGGATCCTTCTCGAACGCCTCGATGGCGTCGATGTGGGTGGTTCCGATGACCGGGTCGCCGCCGATGCCGATGGCGGTGGAGAAGCCGAAGTCACGGAGTTCGTACATCATCTGGTAGGTCAGGGTGCCCGACTTGGAGACCAGGCCGATGGGGCCGGTGCCTGCAATGTTGGAGGGCGTGATGCCGACGAGGGCCTCACCCGGGGTGATGATGCCGGGGCAGTTCGGTCCGATGATGCGCGTCTTCTTGCCCTTGGACTCGTTGTACGCCCAAGCGTAAGCGGAGTCCTGAACCGGGATGCCCTCGGTGATGACCACGAGGAGCGGGATCTCCGCGTCGATGGCCTCGACGATGGCGTCCTTCGAGAAGGCCGGGGGAACGAATGCGATGGAGACGTCTGCGCCGGTCTCCTTGATTGCCTCTTCGACCGTCGCGAAGACGGGGAGCTCGACAGGGGAACCGTCAGCAGCAACGTGCGAGACCGTGGTGCCGGCCTTGCGAGCGTTGACGCCGCCGACGACCTGGGTGCCGGCCTTGAGCATCAGAGCGGTGTGCTTGGTGCCCTCGCCGCCGGTGATGCCCTGGACGATGACCTTTGAATCCTTGGTGAGGAAGATTGCCATTGTTCTGTGAGTCCCTTACTTCGCTGCGTGAGCGAGTTCGGCGGCCTTGTCGGCGGCCTCGTCCATGGTTGCGACGACCGTGACCAGCGGGTGGTTGGCCTCGGCGAGGATGCGACGACCCTCTTCGACGTTGTTTCCGTCCAGGCGAACGACGAGCGGCTTGTTGGCCTCGTCGCCCAGGGTCTTCAGTGCGCCGACGATGCCGTTGGCAACTGCGTCACACGCGGTGATGCCGCCGAAGACGTTGACGAACACGCTCTTGACCTGTGCGTCGTTCAGGATGACGTCGAGGCCGGCAGCCATGACTGCAGCGGAAGCTCCGCCGCCGATGTCGAGGAAGTTGGCGGGCTTGACGCCACCGTGGTTCTCGCCGGCGTATGCGACGACGTCCAGGGTGGACATGACCAGGCCTGCGCCGTTGCCGATGATTCCGACCTCACCGTCGAGCTTGACGTAGTTGAGGTCGTTTTCCTTGGCCTTGAGCTCGAGGGGATCGGTAGCGTCGCGATCCTCGAATGCCTCGTGGCCGGGCTGACGGAACGCCGCGTTCTCATCGAGGGTGACCTTGCCGTCGAGGGCGAGGATCTGATCGTCAGGCGTGCGAACGAGGGGGTTGACCTCGACGAGGAGTGCGTCCTCGTTGATGAAGACCTCCCACAGCTTCTGGATCGTGACGGCCGCTGCGTCGAGCACCTCTGCGGGCAGCTTTCCTGCCTCGGCGATGCTGCGCGCGAACGCGAGGTCGACGCCCTTGACTGCGTCGACGGGGATCTTGGCGAGAGCGTCGGGGTTCTCCTCGGCGGTGACCTCGATCTCGACGCCACCCTCTACCGAGCACATGGCCAGGTAGGTGCGGTTGGTGCGGTCGAGCAGGAAGGAGATGTAGTACTCCTCGGCAATGTCACTTGCCTCTGCGACCAGCAGCTTCTTGACGACATGGCCCTTGATGTCCAGGCCCAGGATTGCCTCGGCGTTTGCCACTGCGGCATCCACGTCGGGCGAGTACTTGACGCCACCGGCCTTGCCGCGGCCGCCTACCTTGACCTGTGCCTTCACCATCACGGGCTTACCGATTTCTTCGGCAATCTCGCGTGCGCCGGCGACTGTGTCTGTAACACGTCCAGCCGAAGTCGGCACTCCGTGCTTGGCGAAGAGTTCCTTCGCCTGGTATTCGAAGAGATCCATCTGCTCACCGTCTCGTCTGCGTTGTCACCCGCTCGAGGGGTAGGAGCGGGTCTGTTCTGGACTTTAACCAGTTGCCGCGTTCGGTTTGCGCCCGCACTGATGCTATGTGGCCCAAGTCACGCGCAAATGCGCAATGAGGCACGCCTCACCGATCGAGCAAGGTGGCCACACCGAATTTGTCAAGCATCAGTCTCACTGATTCTTGCGCTCGAGAACGCTGCAACGAGAAGCAACACTATGCCCGTGGCCGCTGTGATCGCACCCACCCCCACGGTTGCGTCCGATATGCGCGATGACGTCAGCGGCCACTCACTGACGTACACCAGAGCTGCCACGGCAGATCCGATCAGCATTGCCGCGCCTCGAGCCGGCCGCGCAGACGCTGCGATCACAGCGGCGATCACGACGGTGACGCCGACGAGCAGTTGCCCCCAGACGTCAATTCCCCACGGCCACTCCAGAACTGACGCCGCTGTGTAGGCGTCACCCCGATAGAGGGGAAGCGCGGTCCCGATCAGGACTGCGACTGCGCCGATCCCACCGACGAGAAGCACCAGCCCTCTCGAACCGCCGTCTACCGACGTGTCGACGTCTTCACGTTCTGCGCTTCCCGCCAGCCAGACGAGCAGTCCCGTCGCCGCAGCGAGGAGAGCCGCGCCACAAAGCACGAAGGCGCCGGCACCTAACCCGACGCCTGGTACGTCCGTCGCGATGACCGCCGACTGCATGACAGCCGCGACGCCCATCACGACGGTGGTCCACAGCACTCCGACGGCCGGACGCACCACGGCGGCGCGGCCCGGGGCAAACAGGCCCAGCGCGGCGAGGAGCAATACGGCAGCGGCGAGCAGGACAACTCGAGACGACAGCATCGACGGCTCCGGGATTCCGTCCGGCAACGACAGGACAGGCAAAGCCGAGCCGACGCCCGCAACAGCCGCAGTGATGATTGCGGCGGTACCGGCGACGCGGTGAAGTCTGTCGACCCGCGCTTGCGCCGCCCGGGACTGAGCCACCATCGCTGCTTTGAGCGCACCCTTTGTTGTCTTCGCAGGCGCGCGGACCACACTTTCAGCGGGAATCGCATCCGTTTCACGCCTGGATGCGAGGTAAGGCGCTGAAACTCCGATCACGACGATGACCACGGCGGCCAGTGCCCCGACCACGGATCCCGAACCGACGCCGATCCGATCGCCGGCCGCGAACCCAGCCATCACCCTGGTTCCACTGACTGCGAGTGCGCCGAGGCCGACACCGATCAGGGCGCCGCAGCCCACCGGCAGCGAGATGGACGTCAACGCCGCCGCGACCGCAACGAGCACCGCGACGCCGAGCAATCCTGTACCGACGGCGGTGGCCGACGCCGAGTCGACGAGCGGTTTGACCAGAAAGATCGGATCCTGCGAACTGAAGGACGGCCCGAACAGGGAGAGCACGAACACCACAGCAGCCAGAATCAGCAGCGCTGTCGGCCACGCGCCGATCCGTCCGCCAACCGATCGCCCGTCGAATTCCGCGGCGCGAGCGCTGCCGTATCCGTCCCGTTCCGATTCACGATGGACGGCGACAAGTCCGAGCACCCCGGACAGGACAAGAAGGCAGTGTCCCGCGAGCGCGAGATAAGCGCCAGGACCCGCATCGATCGAACCCGCCGAAATCGGACGGAAAAGGTCCAAGCGGTTTGCATCGATTGCGTCGACGAACAACTGGACGTCGAGAATTGCCGCTCCGAGCGACACCGCCCCGATACCGGCCAGGAGTCCACCGGCCAAGGCGGGCCTGCGGCCCGAGGTGAGCACTGCAACCAACGGCACGATGATCGTGCAGACGGCCGCGAAGAGAGCGGCAGAAGCAAGAGCCCCCGTCGTGTCGACCCCGCGGCCACTCCCGACTCCGACGACGGGACTGGCTGCCACTCCGACGGCACCGAGCAGTCCGATTACCGCCGCAAGTGGCGCCCCGGACTTCACTCCGGGGTCGTCGAAACGCGCCTGCGACGTAGTTCCAGGTGTTGTGGACACTCGATCGACGGTAGTGCCTGAATGGACCGGTGATCCGGTTGTGACACGCGTGATCACGAAACGAGATGATTCGTCCGTTTTGCCCGTATCGACATATTCCCAGGTCAAGCTGTGAGGCACGTCACATAATCGGACAGGTTTCCGCTACGGCTTGCGCCCATCGCAATCATTTCGTTACCGTCAGTCGGTCTAAGTCACGGGCTGATCACGAACTCGAGGAGAGAACCGGCATATGCATCACCGCAGCCAGTTCACCGCTAGTAGGTTCTCGAACTCAGCTCCAGACGAGGTCACGACCACTTATCCAACGCACTCGGCCAGGCGTTACACCGAGACCAAAAGTTCTGAGATCTCTACCGATATGTTCACTCGAAATTCATCCTCCACGTCGTCAGATTCCGACTCTCACGAGTTCGTCGAGTCCGACGTGATCAGCACCCCCACTTACGCCTCTTCCGCACCGACAGTCGATGTCGAATCTCCGGTTCGCCGCAGCGGTGCTCACCGACTCCCCACCCCTCCCTCTGCTCTCAAGGGCCGCGCCGCCGTTCTGGCAGTTGCAGCCGGCGCAGTTGTCGCCGCGGGCCAGGCAGTTGTCAACGACGGTTCCTCTTCCGCCGCCGACCACTCGGAAGTTGCACTCGCCAACGAGTCCTCCGCGATCGGCACCACCGCAGAACCGCAGGCCGCTCAGTTCGCTCCGGCCACCTCCACGGCAGCCACCACCGAGGCCGACGCTCCCCAGGTCCTCAACGTCGCAGCACCGACCGACCTCTCCCAGTTCAGCAACCTGCTTGCCAAGGGCCAGCGTTTCAGTGACGAGCGCGCAGCACGCGAAGCAGCTGCCCGTCGCCCGCTGTTCGTCCTGCCGGCAGTCGGCACGTTCACGTCCAACTTCGGCACCCGCTGGGGCACCCTGCACGCCGGCGTCGACATCGCCGCCCCGATCGGGACGCCCATCGTCGCAGTCGCCGACGGCAAGGTCATCGATTCAGGTCCGGCTTCCGGATTCGGCATGTGGGTACGCCTACAGCACGCAGACGGAACGATCACCGTCTACGGCCACATCGACACGTCCACCGTCACCGTCGGTCAGCAGGTCATGGCCGGCGACCAGATCGCCACTGTCGGCAACCGCGGCTTCTCCACCGGCCCCCACCTTCACTTCGAGGTTCACCTCGCCGGCGAGAACAAGATCGACCCCCTCCCTTGGCTCGCATCACGCGGCATCAGCCTCGGTATCGAGCAGGACTGACCGCAAGCCCAACGCTTCTGACAAAAATTTCCGGCCCGCACCTTTCCAGGTACGGGCCGGAAATTTTTTGTCTGTCTTCTACAGCTTGACCATCGGCACACCGCCGATGAGCATCAACCGCACCTTGCCCGCGCTACCGAAGTCGATGGTGACCGTCGCGGTGGGTCCGGTGCCCTTGGTTTCCAACACGGTGCCCAGACCGTACTTGTCGTGACTGACGCGGTCACCCGTGGCAAGGACCAGAACGTTGTTGCGGCCACGCGCGGCACCGAAACTGGGAGTCGACGCAGCCTTGCCGGACCCTCCCCCGTAGTTCTGCCCGCCACCGTATCCCTGGCCGCCCTGGCTGCCGTATCGGCTTCCGCTGCCGTAACCCGGCCTGCCGCTTCCGAATCCACCACCGGTGCCCGGATCCTCACGGCGCCAATTGATCAGGTCCTCCGGGATCTCCTGGATGAACCGCGACGCCGGGTTCTGGATCGGTTGTCCCCAAGCCGAACGCATGATCGCGCGCGTCAGGTACAGGCGCTGCCTGGCACGGGTGATGCCGACGTAAGCGAGTCGACGCTCTTCGGACAGCTCTGCCGGATCACCGAGGGCGCGCATGTGCGGGAACTGCCCGTCCTCCCAACCGGTGACGAAGACGACCGGGAACTCGAGGCCCTTGGCGGTGTGAAGCGTCATCATCGTGACGACGCCGTCGTCGGAGTCCGGCAGTTGATCGGCGTCGGCGACAAGCGATACCCGTTCGAGGAAGGCGGCAAGCGAACCCGGATCGGGTTCGCCTTCACGCATTGCTGCGGTTTCCTCGTCGTCCGGATCGATCAGTCCGGCCGCGTTTCGTGCGTCGGAGCTGAATTCTCTTGCCACGCTGACGAGTTCGTTCAAGTTGTCGAGCCGCGCGCCGTCCTGTGGATCGCTGCTGGCCGCAAGCTCGGCGCGGTAGCCGGTGCGCTCGAGCACCGCCTCGGCGACCTCACCGATGTCACCGAGTTCGAAGGGTTCGTCCTCGTCGGCGGCCGGTGTCGGCAGCAGGGCCCGCAGCCCGTCCATCATCTCGAGGAACGACGCGATGGCCTTCTGTGACCGCGTATTGAGCAGCGCCACTTTGCCTTCCGCGCCGTCGCGCAGTGCGGCGGCGAAGCTGATGTTGCGATGCTCGGAGTGCACGGCGACGCAGGCTTCGGCTCGATCACCGATACCGCGTCGTGGCGTGTTGAGAATGCGTCGCAGGCTCACGGTGTCGTCTTCGTTGGCGAGGACGCGCAGATACGCGACGATGTCCCGAACTTCCTTGCGCTCGTAGAAGCGAACGCCGCCGACCACCTTGTACGGCACTCCGAGTCGAATGAAGATCTCCTCGAGCGCGCGTGAGGAGTTGTTGGTCCGGTAGAACACCGCGATGTCGGCGAACTTGGTCTCGCCCTGGTCCACCAGCCGATCGATCTCCGAGGCGACAAAAGATGCTTCGTCGTGCTCGTTGTCTGCAACGTAGCCGACGATCAGTTCACCTTCACCCGAATCGGTCCACAGACGCTTTTCACGTCGGCCGGTGTTCTTGGAAATCACGGAATTGGCCGCAGACAGAATGTTCTGCGTCGAACGGTAGTTCTGTTCGAGAAGGATGGTCCGAGCGTCCGGGTAGTCGCGTTCGAACTCTTCGATGTTGCGGATAGTGGCTCCGCGGAATGCATAGATCGACTGATCGGCGTCACCGACGACGCACAATTCGGCCGGGGCAACGGCATGGTCGGACTCTCCGGCACCGCCGACCAGTTCACGCACCAGCATGTACTGCGCGTGGTTGGTGTCCTGGTACTCGTCGACGAGCACGTGACGGAAGCGGCGGCGGTAGTACTCGGCAATCTGGGGAAACGCCTGGAGAAGCGCAACGGTCTCACCGATGAGATCGTCGAAGTCGAGTGCGTTCGCCGCACGCAACCGCTGTTGGTAATGGCCGTAGACCTTGGCGATCAGTCGCGGCAGTTCGGCCGGATCCTGATCGGCTGCGACAACCGCCTCTTCCGGTCCGACGAGTTCGTTCTTCAGGTTGGAGATGTGAGTGGCGAGAAGCCGCGCGGAGAATCGTTTGGTGTCGAGCTCGAGGTCCTTCGAGATCATCGTCAGCAGTCGACGCGAATCGTCGGAATCGTAGATCGAGAAATTCGAGCTCAAACCGGGCAGGAGCGCCGCCTGTGCTCGCAGGATGCGCACGCAACTGGAGTGGAACGTCGATACCCACATGGCGTTGGCACGCGGTCCGACAAGGGCTGCCACACGCTCGCGCATCTCGGCCGCAGCCTTGTTGGTGAACGTGATGGCCAGGATCTGACCGGGGGTGACACCCCGTTCGGCCAGCAGATAGGCGATGCGACGCGTCAGTACTGCCGTCTTGCCCGAGCCGGCGCCCGCGACGATCAGCAACGGCGAACCGGCATGGACCACGGCCTCGCGCTGTTGCGGGTTGAGACCCTCGAGGAGGGCGTCCGAACCCGCGCCATGTCCTCGCGCGCCGCCCCCGTCGTGCTGGGAATGTCCGTCGTGCTCACCGAGTGCTGGGTACGTGTTCATCGCCTGTCCACGCTACCGGCGTCCACCGACACGGTCGTCAGTGCGTCCACCTGCTGGTAGAGGCACTTGGATTACCTGTGTCGAGCATGGCAAACTGGACGCTATGTTCAGCATTTCCGTTCGCGACAACACGGCCGACCCCGTCGGCCCGCTGTGGCGTTACTTTACGTGCCCCGGACCTCGGTGCACGTGATCTGAACAGCTCACCCGCCCCTGGTCCGAATCGGATCCGGGGCATTTTCGTCAGTGTGCCTGGATCGGTAACGACCCGAGCCGAGACCACGATCCACGCAGTAGGAAGAGGAGACGAATAGCAATGAGCACCCAGGCTGCAGCCCCCAATGGAAATACTGTAAATACTGTAAACACTGCTCCGACAGACGTCGAGATCCCCCAGAGTGAGGCGGAGATCGACGAACTACGGAAAGAAATCGACCGTCTCGACGCCGAGATCCTCGCGGCCATCAAACGCCGCTCCGAGGTCTCCCAAATCATCGGCCGTACCCGGATGGCATCGGGTGGTCCGCGTCTGGTGCACAGCCGAGAGATGAAGGTCCTCGAACGGTTCAACGAGCTGGGCCAGGAAGGCCACACCCTCGCGATGCTGCTCCTGCGCCTGGGCCGCGGACGCCTGGGCCACTAGCGCACACCCAGATCACTTGCGAACGGCTACATCGGATGCCTCTGGCAGTCCCGATGTAGCCGTTCGTGTGTGTATCAGTTCTCGAGCGCGATGTACTTCGTGTTCAGGTATTCCTCGATCCCCTCGGTCCCGCCCTCGCGGCCGAATCCGGATTCCTTCACACCACCGAACGGCGCTGCCGCGTCCGAGATCACTCCGCGGTTGACGCCGATCATTCCTGATTCCAGTGCGTCGGAGACCCGAAGCGCACGGTCGAGATCCCTCGTGAAGATGTACGCAGCCAATCCGAACTCGGTGTCGTTGGCGGCCGCGATGCCTTCGGCTTCGGTGTCGAAGCCGGTGATCGCGGCAACGGGTCCGAACACCTCTTCCTTCAGTATCCGCGCGCTCGCCGGAACGTCGGCCAACACCGTGGCCGGATAGAAGTAACCCTCACCACCTGGCGCTTTACCGCCCAGTCGAACCTTCGCCCCGGCATCCACCGCATCTGCAACCAACTCTGCGACCGTGTCGAGCTGGTTCTGGTTGATCAGCGGGCCGAGCTTCGTCTCCGGGTCGGTACCCGGTCCCATCGTGAACGCCGCCATCTTCTCGGTCAGCTTGGTCGTGAACTCCTCACGCACGGCGTTGGCGACATGGAACCGGTTGGCGGCGGTGCAGGCTTCGCCTCCGTTGCGAAGCTTGGCCAGTACCGCACCCTCGACTGCCTTGTCGACGTCCGCGTCGTCGAACACGACGAAGGGCGCGTTGCCACCCAATTCCATCGACGTGCGGAGCAATCGCTTCGCGGACTTCTCCACCAGCATCTTGCCGACGCCGGTGGACCCGGTGAAGGTGAGCTTGCGCAGTCGAGGGTCGTCGATGAGAGGGCCGGTCACTTCACCGGATTTCGATGTCGGCAACACCGAGAGGACTCCGTCGGGCAGCCCTGCTTCGGCCATGAGCTGAGCGAGCAGCAGCATCGTCAACGGGGTCTCCGAGGCGGGCTTGACGATGATCGTGCAGCCGGCGGCCAACGCCGGTCCGATCTTGCGGGTGCCCATCGCCAACGGAAAATTCCAGGGAGTGATGGCCAGACACGGTCCGACCGGCGCCTTCGTGACGAGGATCCGGCCGTTGCCCGCCGGCGCCGGCGTGTAGCGCCCGCCGATGCGAACGGCCTCCTCGCTGAACCACCGGAAGAACTCGGCGCCGTACTTGACCTCGGCACGGCTCTCGGCGAGTGCCTTGCCCATTTCGAGGGTCATCAGCAGCGCCACGTCCTCGGCGCGCTCGGTGATCTTCTCGAAGACGGCTCGCAGAATTTCACCACGCTCGCGCGCAGGTGTGCTCGCCCACTTCGACGAGACGGCCACGGCTTCGTCGAGAGCGCGCAGCGCATCCGCGGGGCTCGCATCGGCGACGTCGGTCAACGATTTTCCGGTCGCCGGATCCGCCACCGGGAAGGTCGCGTTGTTCTCCGCGGGCACGAACCGGCCGCCGACGAACAACTGGGTGGGAACTGATCGAATGAATTCGAATGTGTCCATGGGTTCCATGATGCTCGTCGGAGCCGCGTCCGTCTGCCCGCCAGCGAGACTCACGCGGAAGTTTCCAGCTTGTGCCACTAAAGTCGATGATCGTGAGCACTGACATCACCGGAACCTCAGCCTGGCAGAAACTGCGCGCTCATTACGCCGACATCGAAGGCGTTCACCTGCGAGAACTCTTCCAGGACGATCCAGCCCGCGGACGAGAGCTGACGATCGACGCCGGTGATCTTCACATCGACTACAGCAAGCATCGCGTCAGCCGCGAGACTCTCGCGCTACTCGTCGAGCTGGCCCGCGAGGCCGGCGTCGAGGCACGACGCGACGCGATGTTCGCGGGCGATCACATCAACAGCTCGGAAGACCGAGCCGTGCTGCACACAGCACTGCGTCTGCCGAAGGATTCTGCTCTGACCGTCGACGGTCAGGACGTCGTCGCGGACGTTCACGAAGTTCTGGACGCGATGGGCGCTTTCGCGGATCGGGTGCGCAGTGGCGAGTGGACGGGCGCCACCGGCAAGCGCATCCGCACCATCGTCAACATCGGCATCGGCGGTTCCGACCTCGGGCCCGTGATGGTCTATCGCGCGCTACGGCACTACGCCGACGCCGGAATCAGCGTTCGGTTCGTCTCCAACATCGACCCGGTCGACCTGGTCGGGCAGCTCGACGACCTCGATCCGGAGACGACGCTCTTCATCGTCGCGTCCAAGACGTTTTCCACCCTCGAGACGCTCACCAACGCGACGGCGGCAAAGCGTTGGCTGTTCGCCGGTCTGGGCAGCGAAGACGTCTCGGCCGTAGCCAAGCATTTCGTCGCAGTCTCCACCCATGGTGATCGCGTGGCGGAGTTCGGCATCGACACCGCGAACATGTTCGGATTCTGGGATTGGGTCGGCGGGCGCTACTCCGTCGACTCGGCGATCGGACTGTCGGTCATGTGCGCCGTCGGACCCGTTCGTTTTGCCGAATTCCTCGACGGTTTCCACCAGATCGACACGCACTTCCGAAACCAACCGCTCGAGCAGAACGCGCCGGTACTCCTCGGGCTCATCGGGCTCTGGTACTCCAACTTCTTCGGCGCTCAGTCCCGCGCAGTGCTGCCCTACTCCAACGACCTGTTGCGCTTTCCCGCGTACCTGCAGCAGCTGACCATGGAGTCCAACGGCAAGTCGGTTCGCGCCGACGGCTCACCGGTGACCACGTCCACCGGTGAAATCTTCTGGGGCGAGCCGGGAACCAACGGCCAACACGCGTTCTATCAGCTCCTGCATCAGGGCACGTGGCTCGTGCCCGCCGATTTCATCGGCTTCGCGGAATCCACCGACGATCTGCCGACGGCGGACGGCACCGGATCCATGCACGATCTGCTCATGAGTAACTTCTTCGCTCAGACAAAGGTTCTCGCGTTCGGCAAGACCGCCGAAGAAATCGCTTCAGAGGGCACTGCACCGGAGTTGGTGCCGCACAAGGTGATGCCAGGCAACCGGCCTTCGAGCACCATCCTGGCCAAGGAATTGACGCCCTCGGTCGTCGGTCAGTTGATCGCACTCTACGAGCACCAGGTATTTGTCGAAGGTGCTGTGTGGGGTGTCAATCCGTTCGATCAATGGGGCGTCGAACTCGGCAAGACGCAGGCACTGGAACTGGGACCTGCACTCTCCTCCGAAGAGGCACCCGGCGACCTCGGCGACACGTCCACCGACGCACTCGTGCACTGGTACCGCAAGGAGCGCGGACGGGCCTGATTCACGCGGCAGCAGGGCCGAACCAACTCTCCGTCGCGTACACACGTCCGGATCGGTCGACGAGCCGAGCGCGAAGCTCTTGCTGTTCAACCCATTTGATGGCGCTGATACCCCGGATCAACGCTGCTTCGCTCGCTGCGTACGCCCACACCGCGTCGTCCGCTATCACCGAGACTTGCGCCCATTCCGTGGAGGGACGCTCCTGGTTCGGCTCCCAGGAGGGCAGCTCTACCGCCCGCGCCGTCGCCATCGCGGTTCCGTTGATCAGTTCGACTTCCTCGCTGCCCGGCACCGGAATCTGCCAGCCACCGGCCGGTGCATGGCCGGCCGTGGCGATCACGTCGCCGATCCGTACGGCAACACCACATTGCAGTTCGGCAGCCACGATCTGCGCGGCGCGATCGACGGTGTCTGCCTTGGCAACTCCGGTGATGTCGAACGACGCACCCCAGGGCGCGTACACCACGTCGCCGTCGAGCTGTACGTCCTCGAACGTCGGGGTCGGGTGGACCGGAGGGATGGACTCGTCCTCGGAGTAGTTGTCGGCAAGCGGATTGACTGCGCCGCCGGTCATACGAGCCGCCCACAGCGCCGACCGCAAGAGAGCAGACATACGCCGAGTCACTTTGACCGGAGTTCCCTGAGCGAGGTTGACGGCGTGAATCTCGGCGTCGCCCCGGCGAAGGTCGCACACCGCCTCGGTCTCGTCGATGGCAGCTGCGATCAACGCGTGCGCAGTGGGCAGCGCAGCGCCTTCGGTGACATCCACCTCCACGGCGGAATCCCACATCGCCCACTTCTCGACACTGACCATGTCAGTCCTGCCCTTCGAACACACCGCGTTGTAACCAGTATGCGCCGGTCAGCAAGCCCCGTGCCATAAGCCGCTTCCGAGGCCGAGGCACGCATCCTGCAGGAGGAGCAGCGCACGGCAGGGGCTGATGGTAGATCTGTGCGACAGAATTGCCGCCCTCCCTGTGCAAGCCGCGTAGTCCTTCGAAGGGTCCTGACACGCACCCGATGTCGACGGACGTCGACTACTACCGGCGCAGCGGGCTATTCCGATCCGAAAGACGCAGAGGCGACGCTCGACATGTCGTGCCGGGACGCTGCGCCTCGAGCTCGGTCTGCCGCAAAACACGTCCGGGCGACGCTGATATCACCGCAGGAGATAGCGGCGACTGACGAGAAGCACTGTGTTCCAACGTCGATGACATACCAATCGGCCGCTTTCGACGCGCGCCACTTTCGACAGGTCGACACACCTGCCCGCTCACTCTCGACTGCCGAGAAAATACGCGCCCTTCACTACGTGCGAGCGTCGAGCAGAGCACCGAGAAAGAGTTCCGAACACGCGGCGCGCCAACCGCCGGAGAGAGTGACGCCCGGCGCCCGGCGGCAGCGCTCGCACGTTACAGACAGGGCCACAATGCATCGACGCAGCTACATAGGACCGGCCGAAAGAACCTGCAGCACAACGGCGTAACCACCGACATTTTGCTTATACGCCACCCGCACGCCGTTGGCAAAACGAACGGTCAGTACGCGGCGTAAATCACATACTTTACAAAGTCTTTGGAATCTCTCCGCGCCAAATATCCGCAGGTGAAAGGACTTTCGACCGGAGTCCAGAATAACCGTGTCGTCTACTATGTGAAAACTGCGAAGTAGCTGTGACGCTGGGTCACGCTCGAGGGAGGAATTGTGACCGATTCATTCAAGGACCGCTTGAACGCCTTGTACCCGGCCACAGCCCCGAGACTCACCAACGCACAAGTTGTGGAAGCCCTTTCACAACGCGGATGCAAGATTTCGACACCGTACCTCTCTCAGCTCCGGAGCGGTGTGCGCACAAATCCGTCAGAGCAAGTCGTTTTGGCATTGGCCGATTACTTCGGCGTAGCAGCAGAGTACTTCTTCGGCCCGACGCCTCGCCAAGATCCCGAACTGATTCCGGAAGAAGACCGTTCGGTTGTCGAAGAGTTCCACGACAGCGAATTGCGTTCTCTGGCTATGAAAGCGGTCGATCTCTCCCCTGAATCGCAGGACCTACTCTCGTCGATTGCGGAGAAACTTCGCTCGTCCGAAGGACTCCCGGCCGTACCTCCGGATTGCAGCACGTACGCCCCACCGTTCACTCGTGACTGATCCAGCGCGAAGATCAGCGAGTCAAGCGGCCCAATAGTGCCGAGGCGGTGACGATTCCGAGCAGCGCTGCCCCGATCAGCACGCCGAAGTCGACGACATAGTTGGTCGGCATTCCGATGAGTAGACCGCGCAGTGCTGACACCTCGTAGCTCAGCGGGTTGATGCGGCTGAGCCACTGAACCCACGTCGGCATGAGTTCGACCGGGTACAGCGCGTTGGACGCAAAGAACAATGGCATGGTGATTGCCTGCCCGATGCCCATCAATCGATCTCGTTTGAGCACGATTCCCGCGATCGCAACCGACAAGCAGGCAAAGAACGCGGAACCCAGGACAACGACCAATACGACCCCGAGCAGTTTGAGCGGGTTCCACGTCATACTCACGCCCAACAGCGCCGCCACGATGACGACCACCATTGCCTGGGCGACTGCGCGGATCCCGGCGGCGAATGCCTTACCTGTCACCAATGCTGCGCGCGGCGTCGGCGTGACCATCAATTTGGTGAGGACTCCCGCGTCACGCTCCCAGATGATCTGGATTCCGTAGAAGATCGCAACAAAAAGAGCGGACTGCGCAATGATGCCGGGCGCGAGAAAGTCGAGATACGGTACGTCGCCAGTGGGGATCGCTCGGATATGACTGAACGTCTGGCCGAAGATCACCAACCAGAGGATCGGCTGGATTGCGCGCGTGACCAATTCAGATCGGTCGTGCCGCAACTTCTGAACTTCCACGAGGCAGAATGTGTAAATTCTCGAGAGCAATCGAGCGAAACCGTTGGTAGTGGGATCAGCCCAAGCGGCGCGCTGTGCGACGGGCACTGCGGACATCGCGGAGACCTCCTGACTTGTCGCCGGTGAGATCGTCGCCGGTGTAGTGACGGAACACGTCTTCGAGAGTGGCCTCCGGCCCCAGTTCGGCGGCCAACTCGCTCGGCTCGCCCACCGCCCGAAGTTCACCGTGATGCATCAACGCAACACGATCACACAGCTCCTCGGCTTCTTCCATGTAGTGCGTCGTCAGCAGCACAGTCATGCCGTACTGCTTCTGCATCTCCGCCACTCGCTGCCAGACGGATTCGCGGGCAATGGGATCCAGCCCCACCGTCGGTTCGTCGAGTACCAGCAGCGACGGTCGGTTCACCAGCGCCTGCGCAAGTTCGAGCCGTCGCACCATACCGCCGGAGAAACTCGACGCCAGGCGATCGCCTGAATCGAGCAGGTCCACCATCTCGAGCGCCTGGTCGACGCGCTCGCGTCGTTCGGACCGCGGAACGTCGTACAGTCGCGCGAACCAGGTCACGTTCTCGCGCGCGGTCAATGCGCTTTCGATCGAGAGCTGTTGTGGCACGTATCCGAGGTAGCGCCGAATGGTCATCGCCTCGGTACGAACTGAGCGACCGAGAATCCGAATATCACCGTCTTGCAGAGGAAGTAACGTGTTGAGCAATCTGATCGTCGTAGTCTTTCCTGCACCGTTGGGACCGAGCAGGCCGAAACACTCCCCCGCATTGATGACCAGACTCAGCTTGTCCACCGCGCGGTGGTCGCCGAACTTGTATGTAACCGAGTCGATCTCGACCGCGTGTGCGCCGGGGTCGGGTGAACCTGCCGCTCGGCTCTTCCACCACTGTGTCAGCATCTCACTGCCCCTCACCTTCTGATCCGGCTGCTGCCAGAGCGCTCGCCAATCGCGACAGGGCTGGTAGCGCAGCCTCGATCCTCGCCCTGTCTTCTCCCGTCAGACTCGACAATGCCTGACCGACAATCACACTCCGGCGATCACGCCACACTTCGACGCGGGCGCGCGCCTCGTCCGAGAGGACCAATCGCGCGACGCGTCGATCAGCCTCGTCGGCAACCCGTTCGATCACTCCATCGTCGACGAGCTGCCGAACCAGGGTGGACACCGTGTTTGCCGCGACACCCAATCGCCCGGCAGCCTCAGCCACCGACAGACCCGGGTTGCGCCGTAGCAGCCTGACGAGTTCGATTTGGGCGCCGCCGAGCGGTCGTTCTGCAAATGGTCGCCCCGATGCCTTCCTCGTGCCCCGGCGCAATTGCCCGAGCGTCTCCAGGACATCATCCGAAAGCCTGTGATCTGCTCCGATTTCATCCACACCTCACAATAGCTCTGTAACAGAGCTATTGTCGAGGAGTCAGGACGCCCGGCGTTTTCAGCTCGTCCGCAACGGGTATCCCCGATTGCTTGTCCCGAGCACTCCCGCCCAGAACGGAGACGTCATGCGCAGACAGTGGTTGTTCGCGACGGTTGCGAGTAGCGCCCTGATCCTCACCGGTTGCTCGCCCGACGCCCTCGATTCCGGGGACAGCGCAGACAACGTCAGTGCCATTTCGACGTCGCTGTCGCCACCCGCCGCCGCTGATGCACCCCTGCTGAAGACCGCCGACTCCCCACTCGGGACGATCGCCGTCGACGGCGAGGGCATGACCGTCTACGTCTACAACCCGGACGAGGAGAACTCACAAGCCGGGTCGTGCGACGAAGCGTGCCTGCGTTACTGGCCGGCGGTCACCTCGGTCACGGATTCGCCGATCGTCGAAGGAATCGACGCCGTCATCGACACTGTCGACGGGCCGGAAGGATCTTTCCAGATCACCGTCAACGGCAAGCCCGTCTATCGGTACCTCGACGACAAGGTTCCCGGAGACATGCTCGGACAGAGCGTCGGCAGCCTGTGGTGGATGATCGACGCCGCCGGAAACCCCGTGTTCAAGACTGAGTAACCCTCAGTTGTACGGCTGCCGCGCGGTTTCGGGGTCGCCGTACGTGATTGCCCGTTCCCGACGCGTTTTCGACGCCAGGGTTGCGCCCCAGTTCAGCACCGTGCTGGCGCGATTGCGGAACCCCGCGAGGAACGCGATGTGGATGATTCCCCATGACACCCATCCGATGAACCCGGACAACTGGACCGGCCCTGCCTGAAGCAACGCGTGGCGTCGCGAAATGTAGGCCGCGGTTCCAAGATCGCGGTACTTGAACGGTTTTCGGCTGGGCACGCCGTTTTCCACGGTTGCAGCGATCCGGGCACCGGCGTGCCGACCACCCTGCATCGCGACCTCGGCCACCCCGGCAAGTTTGTCCCGCGACATGAGGTCGCCCACCACGTAGACGTTCGGGTGGCCGGGAACGGTCAGATCGGCTTCCACCTCGATGCGGCCACCGCCGACCTGCTTCACACCCAGCGCCGTGGCCAGTGCCTCGGCGAACGGCACTGCTTCGACACCCGCGGTCCACAGAATCGTGCGGGTCTCGTACTGCCGCTTCTCTTTTGTCTTCTTGTCCGTCGTCTCGATGCTGGTCTCGCACACGTCGGTGACGTGCACGCCGAGGTGAGTCTCGACGCCGATCCCGTCGAGAGTACGTTTGGCGGCGGCCGAGAGCTTGCGACTGAACGAAGGGAGCACCCGATCGTCGCCGTGGAAGAGCAGTACCCTTGCCTCGTCCGGGTCGATGGACCTGAACTCGTTTGTGAGCGCGTGCATCGCCAATTCGCGGATCTGTCCGGCCAATTCGACGCCGGTGGGTCCGCCGCCCGCCACGGCGAATGTCAGCCACGGTCGACGTTCTTCCGCTGTCGGGAGCGATTCGGCCATCTCGAACGCAGCAATGAGACTGCGTCTGATCGCCAAAGCGTCGTCGAGGGTTTTCATGCCGGGCGCCCATTTGATGAACTCGTCCTGGCCGTGGTACGACTGGCGCATTCCAGCCGCCACGATCAGGTAGTCGTAAGGCAATTCGAAGGTCGACCCGTCGAAGCGACTGGCAGTCAGTATCCCGGCGTCGGCGTCCACCGACTTGGCCTCGCCCAGAACGACGTTCGTGTTCTTGTTGTCCTCGAGCAGATGTCGCAGCGGACTTGCGATCTGCCCTTCGGAGAGCAGACCCGTGGCGCACTGGTAGAGCAGGGGCTGGAAGACGTGGCTGGTCCCTCGGTCGATCAGAACCACCTCGACGTCGGCCTTCTTGAGTCGTCTCGCTGCGTACAGTCCACCGAAGCCGCCACCGACGATCACTACGCGGGGCTTACCGTTCGAGATGTGGATGCTCATCAGACAAACCTCGCTGTCACGGAGTTGGGCAGGAATCGTAGGGCCGCATCTATCCCTTGCCACTTGAGGCCGGGTAGCGCCGCTCGGGTGGTTTCCTTCTCGATGGCGTCGACCATGGCACTGACGCCTTCGTCCAAACTGGCCATGAGCGCTGCGTCGTCGCCGGCGCCGGCGGACATGTCGGTCTTGATGAAGCCCGGCAGCAGGGTGGTGACGCGAATAGGTGTGCGCGCCAACTCGATACTGAGCGCCTCACCCAGAGCCGCTACCCCGGCCTTGCTTGCCGAATAGGCCGCTTTTGGCCCTGGTAGCCCCCGATCCGCGCTGATCGAGGACACGAGAACCAGGTGTCCGGCGTCCTGCGCGCGGAAGATCTCGAGCGCAGCTTCACACTGCGACAGCGCGCCGACAAAATTCGTCTGCGCTGTTGCAAGATTCGCGTGCGCTTTTCCGGTGCCGATCTTGGCGCCCTTGCCGAGCCCGGCGTTCACGATCACCCGGTCCAGGCCACCCAACTCGTCGCGCAGCTCACCGAAAACCCGGACGACGGAATCGTGTTCGGTCACATCGAGTTCGCGCACTGCGACGCTGATCGACGGGTACTGCGCCACCAGCTCCCCACGCAGCGTGTCGAGACGATCCGTCCGCCGGGCACACAACGCGAGGTCGCGACCGGCCGCGGCGAATCTCCTAGCCATCTCCTCACCCAGACCCGAACTGGCACCGGTGATCAAAATCTTCTGCCGCGTCATGGGTGCAACTGTAACCATCTTCGAGTTCTCGTACCCGGCGGTAACCGAGCGAACTCGGACCGATCCGACATACCGTGGAGCCATGACCGACGAATTCGATGTCATCGTGATCGGCGGTGGGCCCGCCGGCGAGAACGCCGCCGCGTACGCCATCGCCGAAAGTAATCGCACCGCCGCAATCGTGGAACACGAACTGGTCGGCGGTGAATGCTCGTATTGGGCCTGTATGCCCAGCAAGGCGCTACTGCGCCCGGGGCAGGTCCTCGAGGCGGCCGACGCTTTGCCCGGGATCCCGGCCGGACCGCTGGACGTCGAGGCCGTCCTGAAACGCCGCGACTCGTTCACCCACAACCACGACGATTCGTCCCAGGTCGACTGGGCCACCTCCGCGGGAATCACCGTGATCAAAGGCCACGGGGTGATCGACGGCGAGCGCGCTGTGACCGTCGACGGGACCCGTAAGCTCCGCGCCCGCCAAGCCGTTGTACTCGCCACGGGCACAACTGCCACTGTCCCGAAGACGCCGGGGTTGCGTGAAGCACTCCCGTGGACGTCGCGCGATGCGACCAATCTCCACGAGGTTCCGTCGCGGGTGGCGGTCATCGGCGGCGGAGTCGTCGCAACGGAGTGCGCAACGTGGTTGTCGTCGTTCGGCGCTCACGTGACACTGCTCGTGAGAGGCGATGCTCTGTTGAAATCGGCAGAACCGTTTGCCGGAACGATGGTTGCCGAAGCACTCGGCGCCCGCGGCGTCGACGTTCGACTGAGCACCGCCGTCAACTCGGTGTCGCGACCCGACGCCAAGGACACCGGTGAGGGCCACATCCACGGTGGACCCGTCAGCATCGAGACCTCTTCCGGTGTGATCGAGGTCGACGAGGTCATCGTCGCGGCGGGCCGCGGGCCGACATCGGCCGATCTCGGCTTGTCCGTCATCGGCCTCGAGGATGGCAAGTACGTCACCACTGACGATCACCTCTGTGCCCAAGGTGAGTGGCTCTACGCCGTCGGCGACATCAACGGTCGCTCTCCCCTCACCCACATGGGCAAGTATCAGGCGAGAGTCTGCGGAGACGTCATCGCCGCGCGGGCCGAGAGCCGCGGACTCAGGGGACCTCGGTACACGGCGTCGGCGGACAACGGACAGGTCCCCCAGGTGGTGTTCACCTCACCCGAGATCGCCTGGGTGGGACGCACCGAGAAGAAAGCTCGCGACGACGGCTACGACGTCGAAGTCGTGGAGATCGAACTGGCCGTCGCAGGATCCTCGCTGCTGCGCGACGACTACTCCGGGCGCGCGAAGTTGGTCATCGACAAGGCCACCGACGTGATCCTCGGCGCTACTTTTGCCGGGCCCGAAGTATCCGAACTGGTGCACGCGGCGACAATCGCGGTCGTCGGCGCCGTCCCACTCGAAACTCTCTGGCATGCGGTGCCCTCGTATCCGACGGTCAGTGAGGTCTGGCTTCGATTGCTGGAGGCTCGCCGCTGACGCGATCCCGAAGTACGTATAGTCGCGACATGGCGTCCGACATACTTGTGACCACGGCCGACGGCACCCTACGCGGCCGCCGGGTGGGAAAACTTCGTGCCTGGCGCGGAATTCCCTACGCCCGGCCGCCGGTCGGAACACTGCGTCTGACGCGGCCACAGCCGGTCACACCATGGACCGGAGAACGCGACGCGACCAGGTTCGGCGACGCCTCGGTCCAGCACAAGAAGGGGCTGCTGCTTTCGCCCGGGAAGTACCAGCCGAGCAGCGAGGACTGTCTGACACTCAACGTGCTCGCTCCAGCGAACGCCGGTAACACCCCGCTTCCGGTCATGGTCTTCATCCACGGTGGGGCAAACACCATCGGGACCTCGGCTACCGGCTTGTACTCCGGTGCGTCCCTCGTCGAACGCGGCGACATCGTCTACGTCTCGATCAACTACCGCCTCGGTGCTCTGGGGTACCTCGATTTCACACCCTTCTCCACGGCCGAGCGGGCATTCGATTCCAACCTCGGACTGCGCGATCAGGTCGCGGCCCTGCAATGGGTGCAGCGCAATATCGCTGCCTTCGGTGGGGATCCTGAAAAAGTCACGATCTTCGGTGAATCCGCCGGAGCCACTGCCGTCACCACCTTGATGGCTACTCCGGCTGCCAAAGGACTGTTCGCTGGTGCGATCGCCGAGAGTTCGGCTCCTGATCTGGTCTCGAGCACGCAGCGATCGCACGCCTGGGGCGCGCGTTTCGTCGAGATCCTCAATTCCGGTCTACCGCCCGCGAAGGCTTTGACCTCGGCGACTGCCGTCGAATTGGGCCGAGCAGGCAGCAGACTCGGTGCCGAGGTACTGGCGAACACGCCTGGACTACATCCCTTCGGTCCGGTCGTCGACGGCGACTTCCTGCCGCGCTCCCCCTTGGACGCATTCAATGAAGGATCGGCACACCAGGTGCCGATGATCATCGGCACCAACAGACGGGAGGGAACGCTGTTCCCGAAGGTGCTCGACGCACTCCCGACCAACCCGTCGCGCATCGACACCATGTTCGCTCTCACCGATCCCGAGGCCGGAAAGCGCATCCTCGCAACCTATCCCGGCTATCCCGACGAGCAGTCCGCGATCGATGTCGGTGGAGACGTCACGTTCTGGCACCCTTCAGTGGAGTTGATGCAGGCTCACGCACAATCGGCGCCGACGTACGCCTACCGATTCGACTTCGCGCCGACCATGATGCGTTGGCTCGGCCTCGACGCCACTCACGGTTTCGAGATGTTCGCGGTCTTCGGTATCGGCGACACCCTTGTCGGGCGCGGCCTCACCCTTCCCGGCGGTCGGCGCGGACTGCGCGCAGTCACCGAATCTGTTCAGGGACACTGGCTTCACTTCGCCAAGCACGGCTCGCCGCGTGGGTCGTGGCCGCGTTACGACGCGCAGGAGCGTAGGACCATGATCTTCGACGAGATCGTCCGCGTCGAGAACGATCCCAGACGTGAACAACGCTTGGCCTGGTCGGGATACAGCGGTTACCGTAGCCACGGCACCGACATCTCCCTACCGTGACGAGCCCCCTCGAGATCACTCTCGATTCCGGGGTCGTACGCGGGCGCCTCGATCGAGGACTGCGCACCTGGCGAGCAATCCCCTACGCAGCGGCCCCGACCGGCCGCTGGAGATTTCGCGCACCACAGCCGGTCGAGGCTTGGAATGGTGTCCGCCCGGCGGAAGCATTCGGCTCTCCGTCTCCGCAGCGCAAGAGCAACTTCGACGAGAACTCACTCTTCGTCAATGTCGTGGCCCCGCAGGTACCGTCGGATTCGTTGCGACCGGTCATGGTCTTCATTCACGGCGGCGCGTACAACGGCGGGAATCCGTCGACGCCCATGTACCGCGGAACGAGCCTGGTCGAACGTGGCGACATCGTCTACGTCTCGATCCAATATCGTCTCGGCGCGTTGGGCTACCTCGATTTCAGTGAGTATTCCACTGCTGAACAATCATTCGACACGAACCTCGGATTGCGCGATCAGATCGCCGCGCTGACGTGGGTCCAGCGCAACATCGCCTCCTTCGGTGGCGACCCGAACGCCGTCACCGTCTTCGGTGAATCGTCCGGCGCCAACGCTGTCACCACTCTGATGGCAACGCCCGCGGCCCGAGGGTTGTTCGCTCGGGCCATTGCTCAAAGTCCGCCGGCTGCTTCGGCATACGGAAAGGATCGAGCGCAGCGATGGGCGCGCGAGTTCCTCGAGATCGCAGACGCACCGGAAACCGATCCTGCCTCGTGGCTGCGCTCCGCTTCGGTGAAGGAACTGGTCGACGCCGGCGAAGAACTTGCGCGACGCGGCGCGGACGAAGAACCCGGAACACGGGCATTCGCCCCTGTAGTGGGTGACGACATTCTTCCCGAACACCCGCTCGACGTGTTCGCCGCCGGACGGGCCCACCCCGTTCCGCTGCTCGTCGGTTCGAATCTCCATGAGGGGCGGATCTTTCCGCGCGTTCTCGACATCTTGCCTACCAACCCGGTTCGGATCGAGAAGATGTTCTCCCACACCACCCCTGAAGTGAAAGCACGTGCGCTCGCGGCGTATCCCACGTATCCGCATCGTTTCGCTGCCGCCGATCTCGGCGGCGACATCACCTTCTGGGAACCGGCAATACTGTGCGCACAGGGCCATTGCCAGGTAGCTCCTACCTACAGTTACCGCTACGATTTTGCGCCTCGCCTGCTCAGACTCATCGGCATGGGCGCTACCCATGCCACCGAATTGCTTGCGGTCTTCGGCCGTTCGGATGCACTCACCGCGGCCTTGACCGCGGTCGGTGGACGTCGCGGACTGGCCGCGGTGACCTCCACCGTGCAGCGCCACTGGATCCATTTCGCCCGACACGGAGTGCCGGACCAGGATTGGCCCGCCTACTCCGTCCCGGAGCGGCAAACGATGATCTTCGACGAGACGTCCAGAGTGGAGAACGACCCGATGGGTGAGCGTCGACGCGCCTGGATCGGCTACGAGCACCGACGCTGAAGCCCGGTCAGAAGAACTGACCTTTCACGAAACCTGCGAGCAGGACCGCGAATCCGCCCACCTCACCGAGAATCAGCAGGAACATTCCGAGGTGCAGGGGCGGACCGGCGGACTCGAACTGATTGTCGGTGTCCTTCATCGCACCGTGAGCGATGTAGCTGAAAATCGCTGCGAGAAAGAAGAACACGACCACTGCGGCACTGGTCAGGTTGATCCACGTCGGCCACGCACTGAGTTCGACGAACACCGCGATCAGCAGCGTCGCAAACGAGTACATCAGGGCAGCGCGGTGGGCGATGTCGACATACGGATGGGCGAGGTGATTATCCGAGGTGGCCATCTGTCGGTACTTCCAGATTCCCAGGCACAGGGAGAGAAGGAAGATCAGACCGGCCGCGAGCAGCGTCAGTGTCGTGTCGATCCCCAGGGTCATCTGCTCACCCCGCAGTGCGCTTCCAGTGAGTCACCGCTGGGTGATCCAGTCGAAGGCTTGTCGTAGACGACAACCAGCACCACCGCACGATCCGCCGACACCGATCGCATCCGGTGTGGCGTATTCGCGTCGAAATACAGGCTGTCGCCGGCGTCGAGGTGCATCGTCTGTCCGGGGATTTCGAATTCTACGGATCCGGAGTGCACGAACACGAACTCCTCTCCCGTGTGGTCCATGAACTTGGGACCCATCACCGACGCCGGATGAACCACGAACGGCTGCATGGCCTTTCCGACCATGGAGGGCGCGATCGGATCGTAGACGGAAGACTGCACGGAGGAAGCCGGGTCGATCACGCGGTCCTTGGCGCGCACGATCGTCATGGCATTGCCCTCCATACTGTCCGAGAACAGTTGTCCCACATCGGCATCGAGCACCCGTGCAATTTTGAGCGCCACCGCGATCGACGGGGTACTGATACCCCGCTCGACCTTCGAGAGATAGCTCTTCGTCAGACCGGTCTGCTCGGCCAAGCCCTCGAGCGTCAGACCGGCGCGACGCCGATGTGTTCGCAAAAACGCTGCCATTCGATTCCCCTCACGAGACTTTGTGTCATCACCCTACCAACACATTGACCTGCGACGATCACCGCCGCTCGCACTGAGGGTTGCACATTTCCGTCCTATATGACACTTTGTGTCCTATAGGTGACTGAATGTCATTGATTCCGGGCCCCGAGAAAGGCACACCCCATGACCGATACAATGCATGCGAGCAAGCAAGAACTCATGGCCACCGCCGAGACGAAAATGCTCACCGAAGTAACCACAGGCAGTTGGACACTTCGACAGAAGATCGCACTGACCTGCCGCGCACTGTCGGACGCCGGCCACGATTCCGGTCTCGCCGGCCAGATCTCCGCCCGCGGTGAGCAGCCTGGCACGTTTGTCACCCAGCGACTCGGCCTCGGGTTCGACGAGATCACCGAGGACAACCTCCTGCTCGTCAACGAGGACCTCGAAGTCCTCGACGGGGAGGGCATGCCGAACCCCGCCAACAGGTTCCACAGTTGGATCTACCGCGCCCGACCCGACGTCAACTGCGTCGTCCACACACACCCACTGCACGCGACGGCGTTGTCGATGCTCGAGATTCCCCTCGTCGTCTCCCAAATGGACATCGCGCCCCTCTACGACGACTGCGCATTTCTCGCCGACTGGCCCGGAGTTCCCGTGGGAAACGAAGAGGGCGAGATCATTTCGGCTGCGCTCGGCGACAAGCGGGCAATTCTGCTCGCCCACCACGGCCAACTCGTCGTCGGCAACACGGTCGAAGAAGCATGCTCCCTCGGGCATCTGATCGAGCGGGCCGCGCGGCTGCAGTTGCTGGCAATGGCTGCCGGCGACATCAAGCCGCTACCGCCTCGCCTGGCGAAGGAGGCTCACGATTGGACACTGACCCCTCGGCGCAGCGAGGCGAACTTCGCGTACTACGCCCGTCGGGCTCTCCGCAATCATCCCGACGCACTGACCAACTGAATTTCGTTTCCCACCAACAGAACAGAGAACCCCATGAGCAGCACAATCAAGGGAATCGTCGCCTACCCCATCACCCCGTTCGACCGGGACACCGGAGCATTCGATCCCAAGCCGCTACACACGCTCCTCGACAGCATGATCAGCAGTGGTGTCGACGCGATAGCGCCACTCGGCAGCACCGGCGAGAGCGCCTATCTCGACGACGCCGAATGGGAGTCGGTCGCCCGGGAAACTGTCGACTACGTCGACCGACGAGTCCCCACCGTCGTCGGAGTGTCGGATCTGACGACGGCGGGAGCACTCCGCCGAGCATCGATCGCGGCACACGCCGGCGCCGACGCGATGATGATCCTCCCCACGTCGTACTGGCATCTGGGTGAGCAGGAGATTCGTGAACACGTCAGTGCGGTCGCCGATTCCGTCGACATTCCCACGATGATCTACAACAATCCCGCGACCACAGGGATCGACATGTCGCCGGAGTTTCTCGTCGACCTCGTCTCCACCGTCGACGGCATCACGATGATCAAGGAATCCACCGGCGACATCACCCGCATGAACCGCATCAACGAACTGAGCGGTGGCACGATTCCCTTCTTCAACGGCAGCAATCCTCTTGCACTGCAATCTTTCTCTGCCGGTGCAAGCGGATGGTGCACGGCAGCCCCGTGTCTGGCCCCCGAACAGGTGGTGCACTTCTGGCGTCTACTCGAATCCGGTGATCGGTCGGGTGCCGCCGCTGTGTTCGAACAAATCGAGCCACTACTGAAGGTCCTCGTCAGTCGCGGACTGCCGTCGACGGTCAAAGCCGGGATGGAATTTCTCGGCGTCGACGCCGGCCTTCCCCGCCGGCCCCTGCTGCCCCTCGACGACAACACCAGAACAGCTTTGTCCGACGCTCTGTCGGTGGCTCGCGGTGTAATCGTCGCGTCGTGACCTGACGTGGGAGTGGGTTCCGGCAAGATGGGATGCACACCGACCGAAGGAGGGGCACCATGTCCGTAGATTCACGGTCTGCGAGGATCGCCGTCACCGGCGCTACCGGTCATATCGGCGGACTGGTGGCCCGGTCGTTGGCCGACGCCGGTGTCCCGCAGCGGCTGATCGCGCGTTCGGTCAACCGATTACCGCAGCTCCCCGGTGCCGATTCGGCCGAGACTACGTACGGGGATCAGGAGAGCGCTCTCGCGGCTCTGGCCGGAATCGACACCCTCTTCATGGTCTCGGCGGCCGAAAGCGCAGATCGTCTGGATCAGCACCGCACCTTCATCGACGCCGCAGCGGAGGCCGGGGTCAGGCACATCGTCTACACGTCTTTCCTCGGTGCCGCTCCGGACGCGACGTTCACGCTCGCTCGCGATCACTGGGTCACCGAGGAACATATCCGCGCTTCCGGACTCGCATTCACCTTCCTGCGCGACAGCTTCTACCTCGATTTCCTACCCGCTCTCGCCGGTGAAGACGGTGTGATCCGCGGCCCCGCAGGTGACGGTCTTGTCGGCGCAGTAGCGCGGTCCGACATTGCTGCCGTCGCTGTGTCGGTTCTGCAGGATCTGGATTCTCATGTCGGACAGACGTACAACCTGACCGGACGCGAGGCACTGACGCTCTCCGAGGCCGCGAGCATCATCACCCAGGTCACCGGCAAGCGGACCACGTACGTCGAGGAAACGCTCGAGGAAGCCTACGAGTCGCGGGCGTCGTACAACGCACCCGCTTGGGAGCTCGATGCTTGGGTGTCGACGTACACCGCAATCGCGCAGGGTGAATTGGCGATGATCACGAGCACCGTGGAGGACCTTGTCGGCCGGCCTGCGCTCACGCTGCGTGAATTCCTCACAGCAGAAACCGCCTGATGCCACCACGCAAAGCAACCACGGCACGCAAGGCTGCCGCAAAGAAGGCTGCACCGAAGAAGGCTGCTCCCAAGAAGAGTGCAACCAAAAAGACCGCCGCAAAGAAGACTGTCGCAAAGAAACGATCACGCGCTGTGATGCCCGACGTTCCGACATCCGCTCCGGGCGAACGAGTCTGGCTTCTCGACGTACCCTTTCGGACGCCGGCGCCTGGTGCGCAGTTCGTCAAGAAATGGAAGAGCTACGCGTGGGTCGGCACGGAGTTGCCTGTAGAACTCGCTCCGTTCAAGGCACTCCCCTTCTCGTATCAGCAGTGGGTCGAGGACGACATCAATGACAGCACCGGCGAACGCCCGGTTGCTGCACCCAAAATTCCTCGGCCCGAGCAGGTTTCGGGGGCTGCGGCCGTCGTCGACGCTGCTCGGGCCGGCAAACGCGGATTTCTGTTGGCAGACAATGCCGGCCTGGGTAAGACGCTGATCGCAGTGATGTCGGCCAAGACGATTGCCGAGGAACGCGGCGAAACCAACATCCTCGTCCTCGTCGATCGACCCGCACAGATCACCATTCCGCATTGGCGCTATTCCATCGCCTCGGTGGGCGACGGCGGATTCCGCTGGCTGATCATGTCGCCTGACCAATTGAAGAAGCTGATCGCGCGAAACGGCCGTCCCAAGTACACCTTCGGCGTGGTGATCGCGGACGAGGCCCAGCTGTACAGCAACGACACACAGCGCACAGCTGCCTTCGAGAAGGTTGCGCGCTTTTCCAATTCACACGAGCAAGCGCCGTTCGTCCTGTCCGTGACAGCAACACCGGGACATACGCCGGCAGATCAGCGTTACCTGGCGCCGCTTTTTGCGCAGCTGCATTCAGAACCTTCGGAGTACTGGTCCGACCTGGGTGCCAGGCTTGTCGAGTCCGGCCTTCCGCTGGACAAGTCCTACGGGAAGTGGACGTGGAGCGCAGAGGCGAAGGAATCAGCGACCCTGCAATCCCAGGCGCTCGAGACCGTGCGTGGATGGATGTCGAACAGCAAACCGCCCTTGATGATTCATCGACCGACTCCGTGGGGACCCGTTCCGCTCGACGGTATGCCGATCGACCTCACGCATGCCCAGCGCGCCGAGTACGAGACCGAGTGGGCCGAGTACGCCTACGAAATGGGATTGGCCCGCAAGAGCCGCAACATCGCGCGGGGCCGTGCGCTTGTTCTGCGCTATCGACAGAAGGCGGGCATGATCCGCGCCGAATCGACGGCCCAGTGGGCGCAGGCGCAGGTCAAGGCAGGCAAGCAGGTGTTGGTGGCCGTCGAATTCGTCTCCACGGCAGGCGATCCACTGGTCGAGATGATCGAAGACGCCGGGATCTCGGTGGCAAAACTGTTCGGCGCGGTGCCGGACAAGGAGGGTCAACGTCTGCGGTTTCAACGCGGGGATGCACCGGTCATCGTCTTCAATGTCACGACCTCGATCTCGCTCCACGCCAACGAAGCACTCCCCGACGGCACTCACGCGTCCTCGTTGCCACGGACGGGAATCTTTCATCAACCGCGATACTCAGGGATCGCGGCAGAACAGACATTCGGTCGGTCACACCGCGACTACCAGACGTGTCCATGGGTCATACCCTTCGGCGTGGGCACCAAGGAAGAGGACGTCGCCACGGTCATGTTGCGCAATCTCAATTCGGTCACAGGTCTGAAAGGCGGTGATCGATCCGGTCTGCGGTCGCTGTCCGAACTGCTCGGCGTCGAATGGCTAGAGCCCGATGTCTTGACCACAGAGACTTGACCTCGGAGGCTTGACCTCGGGGGCTTGACCACGGAGGCTTGACCTCGGAGGCTTGACCTTCCAATGGCCATCCAACGCGCGCACACGAACGGTTTCGGAGGTATGCCCCAATTCCACTCCACCATAACCGAATTCGGCTGACCGCTTCATTCCTTTCGGGACCTTGGGACTCAGGTATCTGTGACCTGACGTGGCAGACTCTTTCGAGTCGAGGTGCACCAGCCTCGAAACAGTGCCGAGAAACCGAGGGGTCCTATGCGCAATATCTACCGGTCATTGATGCGCAATGTCGGCCATACACAATGGTTCTCGGATCTCGGCAAGGATCTGGTTCCGCTCGATCGAGCAGTGCAGAGAGTGTCGGGCGGCAAGCTCTCACTCGTCGGCGAGAACACGGTGACCCAGCTACTGCTCACCACCACTGGCCGCAAGACCGGCCGTTCTCGCACCACACCACTCCTGTACGCACCCGACGGCGATGCGTTTGTCGTCGTCGGATCCAACTGGGGGCAGGATACGCATCCAGCGTGGACACTCAATTTGATGGCAAATCCCACCGCAATCGTGACAGTGAAGGGCGTCGAAATACCGGTCGGTGCGAGTCTGGCGGAGGGCGCCACGCGTAAGAAGTTGTGGAAGCTCGCGACCACCACGTGGCCACCGTACGAAACCTACGCCGATCGAGCATTCGGGCGCCAGATCCGCGTATTTCGACTCCAACCTGTCAAATAGCTGCTGCCGGGCGCAGGATGGGAAGGACCACCCTGCCGATCTCAGGAGCATTCGCGAATGTCCACAGCACTGACTCACGCAGAAGACACACAGATCACAGCTTCCAACGGGCGGATCGCACTGGAGCCGAACCCCCGCCGCATTCGAGCATTCTTCGCTGGTCACGCCGTCGCGGACACCACTCGTTCGGTGTACCTTTTCGAACGCGGCCGCCTGCCGATGTACTACATCCCTCGCGCGGACGTTCGCACCGAATTCCTCGTCCCGACGTCGACGACCACCCATTGCCCCTGGAAAGGCGACGCCACCTATTGGACGATCGAGATCGGGGATCGCCGGGCCGAGGACGCCGTCTGGTCCTACCCTGAACAGTTCGACGGTTCCCTGGACCTGAGTGAGTACGCCGCGTTCTATTGGGATCGCATGGACGCCTGGTACGAGGAGGATCAACAGGTCTTTGTCCACGCCCGCGATCCATACGTACGTATCGACGCACTCCCCTCGTCCCGACACGTCCAAGTTTTTGTCGGCGACGTACTGGTCGCCGAGACGACGCGACCCAGACTGCTGTTCGAAACCGGACTGCCCACGCGGTACTACATTCCGAGAATCGACGTTCGCAGCGAGTACTTTGTGCCGTCCCCGACCACCACGGCCTGCCCGTACAAGGGCACTGCGTCGTATCTGTCCTTCACCGGCACAACCGAACTCGCACCGATCGAGGATCTGGCGTGGTTCTATCCGTTCACCACCGCCGAAGCGTCCGGGATCGACAACCACGTGTCGTTCTATCCCGAACGCGTCGGCAAGATCCTGGTGGACGGTACCGAAATCTGACAGGCGCCGAAATCTGACAGGTGCGGGGATCCGAGAAGGTGCGGGTGCCTATCCCACCGAGACAAGGGATTCCGGGATTCGCAGTTCAGTCTTTTCCAGCCGGCGATCGTGCATCCACACCAACGCCGTTGCAACCGAGAAGACCAACCCGGCGATGCATACTCCGTTCCAGCCGTACGACTTCCACACCATCGACCCCACAGCCGAGCCCACGGCGGCACCCACGAAGTAGGTGGTCATGTACACCGAGTTCACACGCGAACGCGCTTCGGGGACAAGGGCGTAGATCACGTTCTGGTTGCTGACGTGCACTCCCTGCAGCGCGAGGTCGGCAAGAACGATGGCAACAAGAAACCACACTATATGCGTGGCACCGGAGGCAAACGGAAGCCACGAGACCAACAGAATCGCGATAGCTCCGCCCGTCGCCACCTGACCCAGTCCCCGATCGGCCAGTCTGCCCGCCACGGTCGCCATCAACGCTCCCGCCACACCGAGTAGTCCGACCAGGCCGATTTGAGTATCGCTGTAGCCGAATTCGCCGGAGAGAAGAAAGGCCATTGTCGTGAAGACTGTGCTGACGGCAGCAAAAGCCAGCCCGCCCATGGCCGATCGAGTTCTCAGGCGCGGCAAGGTCGCAGCCAACTTCCCTACCGACACGAGCGTTGCGCCGTAGCTTGCCTTCGGTCGATCGGCGGAATCGGAAGGCAGAGATCGCCACAATGCCACGGCCATCACCACCATCAGAACCGCCGCAACCTTGTAGACCGTCGACCAACCTCCCAGTCCGGAGAGCACGCCGGCAACACTGCGCGCCAACAGGATTCCGATCAGCAGTCCACTCATGATCGTTCCGACCACCCGGCCGGACCGCTCAGGTTCGGCCAGTGAGGCGGCAAACGGAATCAGCACCTGTGCAGCAACCGAAAAGACCCCTGCCACTGCGATTCCCACGGCAAGCGTGGCAAAGTTGGGCGCAAATCCGCTGACCGCTTGACCGGTAGCCGCCAGCAGCATGAGCCCTACCGTCAGCTTGCGTCGGTCGACCATGTCGCCTACCGGAACCAGAAGTATCAATCCGAGTGCATACGCGACCTGTGCGATGGTCACCGTCGCGGCCGCTGCGGAGGCCGAGACGTTCAAGTGGTCCGAGATGGAATCGAGGAGTGGCTGATTGAAGTAGTTACCGCCCGCGCACAGACCCGTCGCTGCAGCCATCAGCAGCACTATCGGTAGTCCGAGCCTCGGACGCGCGTCGCTTGAAATCATGTCGTCAAGCATGACCGGCAACACCGACGTGCGTCCAATAGATAGATATGCATGATCTATCTCCAGAAGCGATAGATTGGTGCGATGGAACTACGTCACATCCGCTACGCCCTGGCAGTCGCGGAAGACAGACACTTCAGCCGTGCTGCCGCGCGGTTGCACGTTTCACAGTCCGCGTTGAGTGCCCAGATCAGAGACCTCGAAAAGGAACTGGGAGTCGAATTGTTCAACCGCAACAGTCGAAACGTCGGCCTGACTGCTGCCGGGGAGGTTTTTGTCGCCCGCTCCCGTGAGGTGCTCGGCGCCGTGTCGAGACTGGTCAGTGATGTCTCGGCACGGAGCAACGAGCAAGTGCGGCTGACGGTCGGCACCATCACCTCGGCGGGGCGCGTCGACGTCGGCCGTGCGCTGGCAGATCTGACACGCCGCCACCCTGCAATCAACATCACCGCGCGACCGTACGGCAGTGAAGTAGTTATCGAAGGAGTCCGGTCCGGCGCCATCGACGTCGGCATCGTCGGATTGGCCGCAGGCCGCTTACCCAAGAGCTTTGCCGCCGCACCGTTGTGGAGTGAACCCACCGCAGCGTTTGTTGCTCCCGACCATCCCTTTGCCCAGGCCTCGTCGATCAGACTCGAAGACCTACGGGATCACACTCTCGTGGACTTCGCCTCCGGCAGCGAGGCCCGTGTCCAAACCGACCAAGCCTTCGCCGAATCACAGGTCCCACGCGGAAAAACGCTCGAAGCCAACTCGGTGGACCTGATCTGTTCACTGACCGCCAACGGCCTGGGTGTCGGTTTGCTCCCCCAGTCCATGAGCGCCCTACATCCCGAACTGGTCTGTATTCCGATCACCGATGCGCCGCATCGGATCGTCCACGCAATTACCGAACCCACCCATTCGTCGGCGCTCGCCCGCGAATTCGTCGAACTACTCGCGGCGCAGTTCGCTACTTGAGCAGTTTCGACATTCGCCTGTCCGCCAACGGCTTACCGCCTGTCTGGCACGTCGCACAGTATTGAAAAGAACGCTCCGCGAACGACACCTCGCGTACGACGTCACCGCACACCGGACAGGGAAGTCCGGTGCGAGCATGTACTCGCATCCCCGAGCGTTTCTCACCTTTGAGCCGCGCCGCGTCCTGACCTTCCGAACGCTCGATCGCGTCGGCCAGCGTGGACCGCATCACGGCATACAGCGTCGAAATCTGCTCCGGCGTCAGCCGCGACGAGGTCGCGAATGGCGATAGTTTCGCGGTGTGGAGGATCTCGTCCGAGTAGGCGTTCCCGATGCCGGCGATCAGCGACTGATCGACTATCGAGTTCTTGATCCGCGCCGACGTCCCGCCCAGAATCTCTGCGAACTCAGCTTCTGTCACAGCCATCGCGTCCGGCCCCAACCGGGCGATGCCCGGAACCTCCTGCGGATCGTTCACCACCCACACGGCGAGGCGCTTCTTGGTGCCGGCTTCGGTGAGATCGAACGCCGGCGTCAACCCTTCAGGTGTGAAGAAATGAACGCGCAGCGCCAACGGCCCCTTCCCCGGCTTCGGCGGCGTTGGCGACGGATTATCGAGCCACCGCATCCAACCGGCACGGGAGAGATGCGTGACCAACCACAACCCGTCGCAATCCAGAGCCAGATGCTTCCCGAAGCGGGCGGCGCCCGTGACGTCACGCCCTTGCAAAGCCGTGATCGGCGGATCGAAGGTCTTGAGCACACTCAATGCAGCGATATCGACGCGTCCCACTACTGCGCCGACCGCGTGCTGACGAAGGAACCCTGCCAGCGCTTCCACCTCGGGTAGTTCAGGCATGGCATCAGACTAACGCCGACCACGGACACTCACCGTGTGCTCAGTCCGTTTCGGTCAGCAGAACCACCGAGTGTCCACCGCGCGCCTTCGCTGCGTACATCGCGCGATCTGCACGTCGCAGCAAAGTGGGATAGGCGATGAGTGCATCGTCCGGCGATTCGAAAGGACCTGCGACCTTCGCGATTCCGACGCTCAGGGCGACCTCGGAATGGTCGGGAGCAGCGACCGTTGATCGCTGAAGTTCTTGTTCGAGTCGATCGACCGAGCGTTGATCGCCCGAATCGACGATGATGAACTCGTCGCCGCCGATCCGTGCGATCAAGGCCGCCGGGCCGGCGCATTCGACCAGTCTCGATCCGACCTTCTCGATCACAGCGTCCCCGACTGTGTGCCCGTACTCGTCGTTGATGGTCTTGAATCGATCGATGTCGACAGCGGCGACAACGACAAGCGCCGAATTCGCGTACGACCGCTCCAGTAGCAGTCGCACCTCGTCGGCCAGTCCCCTCCTGTTGAGTAGTCCGGTGAGTGGGTCCAACTGCGAATTCAACGCATCGGTGCCGAGAATGGAGAAGATGAACTGACAGGCAAAGGGGATCACGTAGATCGCGGCGCCGACGAGAACTGTCAAAGCGACCAGAACCGGAACATCCGAATAGTTCTCGACAACGGAAATGCGCGTCACAATGCCGATGACTACGACGAATACCCACAGCATGTGCAGGCTCTGTATTCGAGCATTGTGGAAGAACGCGATGTATCCACCGATCACCGAGAACATCACGGCATGGGCCAGTGCCGCAAGTGGATTGGAATACAACGCCATTGCGGCCGCTATTCCCACTTCCGAATAGAGCACAAAGGCGTATGACCAGGAACGGGAGAGGTTGCGCCTCGTCGAGAGGGCGACGGCCATCATCACGGTTATGACGATGATGACTGCGTTCGCGGTGCGCGCGTGCGGAGTGGTCGGTCCCTGTGGACTGAAGCGAGTCAAGAACATGATCACCGTGACCAGCACCAACGAGCAGACGACAAGAAACCGCGAGGCGACGGTCAACCCTTTGTCCGCGAGATAGCGATTGAAGGTGTCGAATTGGTCCGGACGCCGATACCAATCGACAAGTTGAGAAGAGATCAGCCGGAATGCGGGACCGGAGAGCGGCCGTTGAGACGCGACGGCGTCCGAACGCTCCACACCCTCGGCAGATTCCATAGGGTCAGGGTAATCCAGTCAACTCCCCGCAATCAGACAATTCTCACTGTTTGCCGTCCCACATCACAACTCGATCGCCGCCGGCGGCCTTCGCGCGGTACATCGAGGCGTCTGCTACTCGAAACAGTTCCGTCAACTCCTCGTCGGAAATGATCGAAGACCATTCGGCAGAGGTGATCGCGACTCCGACGCTGGTCGTCACCGCCGGATCACGATCGTCGATTCGCAGGTGCCTTCGCAGATTGTCCTCGAATGCGGGCGCTGCACCGACGTCGATCGTGTCCACCAAGACGAACTCGTCCCCACCGAATCTGGCGAAGAGCGCCTTCTCACCGCCGCACCACCGCAGTCGATCAGCAATCTCACGAAGTACGAGATCGCCTTCTTCGTGCCCCCGCGAGTCGTTGACGCTCTTGAACGAATCGACATCGACGATCGCAACGACATACGACGACTTGCTCGACGCATGCCCCGTTGCCCCCATTTCGACAACAGCTCGCTGCAGCCCGCGCCGATTCAGAAGGCCGGTCAACGGATCCACATCCGAACTGTCCGCGTCGGAGCCGAGAAGTGAGAGGACGAACTGGCAGGCGAACGGGATGACCACGATCCCGGTGGCGATGATCAGACACAGTGCGGTGGCCAACGCAGGATCCGCGTAGACCGCGACCTTTCGTCCGACCACTGCCAGAACCACGATGGACAGGGCGATGTGAATCGCCTGGAGTCTCGCGTTGTGAAAATACGCGATGTACCCACCGATCAGTATCAAGAGCACGCACTGGATCAACCCGATGAAGGGGTCACTGTTCAAGAACACACCGACAAATACGCCGACCTCGCAGTAGGCGACAAAAAAGTACGACCACCGACGCGTGATTTCGGGCAGAAGGCAGAAGAGCACGATCACCGCGACCGTGACTCCGATGATGACGGCGTTGACGACGCTGGTGACGTGGTTGTGCACGCCCGCGTCGCTGAAGCGCAGCAGAGTCATCGCAACGATGACCGTCGTCAGGGAACCGATGACCAGCAATCGGACGGCTAGCTCCAGGCCCTTCGTGGCGAGGTATCGATTGAAACTGTCGAATTGATCAGGACGCCGATACCACTGAACGAGAAGATCGAAAGCCGACTTCACAGCTGATTTTTCACGGCCACGCGGAGCGGGCAGAATCGACTGCAGTCGGTCCTGCCCGAACGATGTCATGCGCAGATCATAGGTGCGCAGACCGTCGTTCGGGATCAAGAGCGCAGGATCGAGGCCGCAAATCCGCGGTCGGTGTCAGCGCCGAACGAGGTACGTGTCCATGATCCAACCGTGCTTCTCGCGCAGCTCCGCCCGGCGCGCGACGATCCGATCTTCGACGTCGCGCAGGTTGCCGGAAATCAACTCCTCGTCCGCGGTTCCGAGGTATGCCCCCCACCAGATTTCGGCATGGTCTTCGGCCACCTGAGTGAAGGTGCAATGCGCGTCGAGCATGACGACGGCGTTGTCCACGCCGTCGGGTAATCCCTCGGCCAGTTTGCGGCCGGTCGTGATGTGGATGGGTTCGCCGATTCGGTTGAGGACGATTCGGTGCTGTGCGGCCAACGACTGCACGCTGGTGATTCCCGGGATGACGGAGTAGTCGAACGTCGCTCTCCCGCGAGCGAGCACCCGCTCGACGATCCGCAGAGTGCTGTCGTAGAGGGAGGGGTCACCCCAGACGAGAATCGCTCCGACGCCAGGTTCGGCCGCGAATTCCGCTTCGAATTTCGCGGCCCGACGCTCGTGCCAGTCCTCGACAACCCCCTCGTAATCGGTCGGGGTTCGGTCCCGCGGCGGGTCCGTGATCTCGACCACCTTGTAGTCGAGGTGAACGTGCTCGTCGAGGATGCCGGTTCGCAAGTCGACCAGAGCCTGCTTCTCGTCACCCTTTCCGATGATGAAGAACGTATCGGCCCTGTTCATAGCCTTGATCGCCTGAACCGTCACCTGGTCGGGATCACCCGCACCGATACCGATCACCAAGAGTTCGCGCATGTGCCGAGGCTATATTGCCGTGGGGGGGAATTATAAAGCGGTAGTTATTAAAATAGAACAGCCCACGCAGCCCGCTCATTACAAGACCAAAGATTTACCAAACATACAACAACAAAAACA